>CAVUYV010000006.1:0-723342 GCA_963745785.1 uncultured Alphaproteobacteria bacterium
CTAGCTCGAATTTGGTCGGCTGCTCGACGGGCAGGTCAGACGGCTTCGTTCCCTTGAGGATCTTGGCTACGTAAACTCCGGCGCGCCAATTCAAATCAGGGGAGGGGGATTTCGGTCCGTAGGACATGAGGCCACCAGCCTCGACATGGTACCTGGACTGGAAGACAGCCGGCAGCTGATGCTCTGCCGCCGAGATCCGCGAGGCGTCGTCGCTCAAGTAAAAATAGGGGCGTTGGCCACACGACCAGAGCACCCGCGCGCGCCTTGGACATATCCGAGAAGACCCCGTCGAAGTCCTCCCGTCCCCGCGCCTCAAAAACTTGAAGCCCCAGCCCGAGCGCCCGCGCCGAGGCGTCGGCCTCCTTTAGTCTAACCTCTCTGACGCGGTCGGGCATGGTATCTGGTTTCGCCAAGAAGGAGAGCGACCCGGCTCACCGGCACCGCTTCGTTGAGCAGCTCCAGCCACTTGCCGATAAGGTCGGGAATGGTGACGGAAAACCCTGTGACGTTACCGCCAGGCCGTGCCGACTGGCGACGAGGCCCTCCTCTACCGGATCACCAACAGCAGTGAAGACGATGGGGATAGTGGCCGTCGCCCGCTTGGCGGCTATGGCGGCGAGTGTGCCTCCAGTGGTCAAGATGACATGGACCTTGAGCATAACCAGTTCGGCCGCGAGAGCGGGGAACCGCTCGGAGTTACCCTCCGCCCAGCGATAATCGATCGTCACGTTCTGGCCCTCGGCGTAACCGGCTTCGCTCAGTCCCTGACGGAACGCGGCCGGATCACACCTCCGTGTCGCGCGAGCCGATACCGAGGTAGCCAATCACCGGCATCGCCGGCTGTTCGCGCGTACACGGAGCGGCCAAGCTGCCGTTGCACCACTCAAGAGCGCGATGAAATCGCGACGCTTATTTGCACTGCCCCCGCTGGCGTGGAAGCAGCCTAACACGGCTATTGCCATAACCTGCTGAAGACAAATCGCGCACCCAGTAGGGTTGATGCCTGCTTTGGGTCGACTTCGGACATGGCGACTGGCTGCCGGACGTCCGCTTCACCCCAAGAGCGGACATCAGGCGACCATTGCGGCATGTCCGTTTCGTGCCACATCCGGACATGATCAGCCACGGAGGGCTCGTGGCGCTGGGCTGAGTGGGTGCCAAACACCATCTCTCATCACTTGGCTCTCGGAGCCGGAAGGCGTAGACTGTTCTCCGACCTATCTCGGAGGCGTGCCTTGGCCAGCAAGCGCGTCGAGCGTCGGCTTACCGCCATTTTGGCCGCCGATGTGGCTGGCTACAGCCGATTGAGCTGGGCCTCGATGAAGAGGGCACGCACGTCCAGCTCCAGGACCATCTCGCGCCTCGTCGATCCCAAGATTGCCGAACACGGCGGCCGTGTTGTAGAAAACACCGGCGATGGGCTGCTGGTTGAGTTTCGCGGGTAATTGAAGCGCAGTCGTCGCTCTTGATGTCCAGCGCGGGATGGCCGAGCGCAATGCAGAGGTGCCAGATGAGAGGCGCATCGAGTTCGGATTGGCATCAATGTCGGCGACATCATCATCGATCGAGGTGACATTTTCGGCGACGGCGTGAATGTGGCCGCGCGTCTGGAGGGATTGGCGAAGCCCGGGGGCATTTGCATCGCCGATGACGCGTACCGGCAGGTTCGGGGCAAGTTCGATGTCACCTTCGAGGATGCAGGCGAACGGCAGGATCAGAACATCGCACAGCCAGTGCGGGTCTTCCGGGTCGCTCTTGATGATTCGCGGCCCGCGGCGCCGGCGGTGCGTCGCGACAGGTGGAGCGCGCGCGTGCCGCGGCGATCGGAGCGGCAGTCGTGCTGATCGCCGGCGCTGGTGGCGCAGCATTGTACTTTCACCTCGGCCGCGCGCCCGTCGTTGCCGCCGCAAGCGAAACGGGTAAGCCGTCGCAGCTGCAGGAACCGCAGAAACAAGAGCCACAGAAACAAGAGCAAAAGGCCGGGGCAGAGCCGGCCAAGGCGACCGAGGATCGACCGGGTGCTGCGACATCAGGAGCACCAGCGGTCGCCGCGCTTGCGTCTCCACCCGCAGCCGAAGCCGCAAGGTCAGCATCGCCCGCGCCGGCCGACCTTCCCCGGTTGTTACAGTCCGAACTTGGCCGCGTCGGTTGCAAGACAGGCGAGGTCGACGGCGAGTGGAGCGCGTCCGCTCGGCGGGCGCTGTCGCTGTTCAACGAAAATGCCGGCACCAAATTCGACGTCAAGCTCGCGAGCCTCGACGCGCTCGACGGCGTTCGCGCCAAGACCGGGCGGGTCTGTCCCGCTCGATGCGGCGCGCGGCTTTCGCGCAAGCGGCGATGAATGCGTGAAGATCACTTGCGACAGCGATCAGGTGTTGGGGCCCAACGGCACGTGCCGCCCGCGGCCCAAGCACGCGCCGAACCCCGTCGCGCGGCAACGGCCCTCAGAGGGCGGCGGTGGACGCAAATGCTTCGTCTACGGCGGCACGTCGTTCTGCGAGTGAGGCCATGTGCCGCATCGCTTCTCCTGCGGCGCGGCGGACCGCTCAGAGCGGGGTGCACTCGGCGCGGGTGACACCTCGTCCTAGTAGGTGCTGCGTTCCGTTTGCGCATGATGTCTACCTGTCAGCGATCCGAGACACCGCCTGATCCGTTGTAAAAACTATACACGTGCTTGCCGGGCTTCAGTCGGTTCTCGAGCGTCATCTTGCAGGTGTTGCCGATGACGGTCATCGTGACGACTGCGATGTTATTGGGATAGTCGCGGACCGCCCGGAGCGTATGCCGACCCACGACATTCAGGGTGGCGGAGCCGCCGGGCGCATCGGTTTTCTGCCCTAACGTCGCTTTCAAGCTCGTTGATCCTCCAGTGTTAGAAGCCATATCGAGGCGAGCGCTTCGACCGGTCGATAGTGACGCTGTACCCTCGGCGTGAACCGGGAAATTTCGGACCGCCGGCTGTTGACAGGTGGCAATACCGTCATAGCTGAATCGCCCCGAAGGACGGGACCTGCGGCTTCGGCGGGAGACAGGCAGCGTCATGATCAATGCCGCTAGCGCAGCCGCGGCACAGGCCATTCTGATTGCCATGATGTCCTCCCTCAAAAATATTCAGTGCAAGGCTTGATTTGAGACTCCGGGGCCGACGGATTGCAAACGGCTACGGCGACGACAATACCACGAAAAAAGCACTGGAAGGCGGCGCTGAAGGGCTCCTAACCAAGCCTTCAAGATGTCCGAGTTGGTAGAAACCGGAAATACTCGCGGCGAGCAGATGTTTTCCGCTCTATCCCCGACCCGGACATCGCGCAACGTGGTCGGCATGTCCGTTTCGTGCCATAGGCAGTCATTCCGGCTTCTCGCCAGCGGCCGCGCAACCGAGAGCATGTGACTGGTGCGTTGATCTATCTCAAACATCCGTACGTTCAATCAGGATTTCTCTCTTCTCCAAACTCGCATTTTTGATCGCCACTCATAAAGAGGCTAGAAATATGCGTGACTTTGGATGTTTGATTACGTCTGCTTTTTTGGCGCTCGCGGCCTGGACGGCCACGGTCAATCCATCGCAAGCAGACACTGGCACCGTGCATGTTCTCTTCAGCACGGCGGGCGTTGTCGCGGGCGTTGGTGATGAGGGTGAGGGGCACGCTAACATTCCAGGGGATGACGTCTGTGGTTACCGTGGTTTCCGGTTGATTTATGGAGCCGCGCTGGCGATGACTGTCGCTGAGTTGGAAGGGCGGGCCCTGAACTTACGTGCTCCCGGTGATTTAGCCGGTAACTATATTGGGGTCGGAGCTGGTGGTGCCATCGTGGGAGGAAAAGGCGTCGCACGGTTGCGAAACGCGAAGGGGGTTATCTTGGTGGTTCGCGGCTCTAAGTTGGGTGCGGGGCTCTCGATCAACGTGGCTGGCACATCTTCGCCATTACAATGATGTGACAGCATTCCCGGCCAACTTAACGGCCGATCTGGGTTTCAAAATCCACATCTTTGCGATTACACGGTCCGCGCCGATTGCACTTGTCGCTGCTTGCCATTAATCGCGTGGCCCGACGCCCGCCCGTCATGACCGGAAAATTTCGACGGCGGTCAGCGATCGCGCGCTGACGTCTGAAATGGGTCCATCAACGGACCTGACAGCCCCGAAATTCGACTTCCGCTCTTCCCCGAAAGCGAACTCAAGTCGGACATGGCGTGAGGTCCGAAACGTGCCACAACCAGATCATGCACCGCAGCAAGAACTATTCGATCAGCTCGTCGGCTCGACCGCTTAGCGCGAGCGGAACGGTGATGCCGAGTGCCTTGGCAGTCTTGAGGTCATTATCAACTCTACCTTGGTCACCCTGTGGACCGGCAGATCACTCGGGTTCGCTCCTTTGAGAATTTTTCCGGTGTAGATGCCGACCAGACGGAAGGTTTCCGCTTCATTGGCTCCGTAGCTCATCAGGCCGCCTGCCGCGACGAACGGGCGATACGTGGAGATCGCGGGCACCGCGTGGCGGAGCGACAGTGCGCCAAGTTGTTCCATACGCGAAGCGAAGAATAAGTTGGGGCCGATGACGGGGAGCGCGGGTCGACTCGCAATTGGCTTATGGTTGCAAAGACCGTATCCAAGTCGCGGTCGGTGCTGGCGTGCAGAACATGGAGCTGCATTCGCGAGGGCGGGAGCCGCCGCCCGCAGCGCGCCAAGAATTGCTCGGTAAGAGCCGGAGCGGAAGGATAGACCAGGACGGCAATCATGGTTGCCGCAGGCAGCAATTCGCGCAGCAGCTCCAGCCGCTTTTGCCCTACCTCGACGTTCAAATTGGTCACGCCCGTCAAGTTTCCGCCCGGCCGATTTAGGCTTGCTACCAGCCCGAGCGTGACCGGGTCACCGGCTGTCTCGAACACAATCGGAACTGTGGCAGTCGCCGCCTTGGCCGCCATTGACGCAGGGGTGCCGCCGCCAGCTACAATTACGTTCACCTGACGGTGAACCAATTCTGCCGCGAGCGCGGGCAGTCGATCGTCATGGTCCCCCGCCCAGCGATATTCGATAGCCACGTTCTGGCCCTCGATATATCCTTCCTCTTTCAGCCCCCGGGCGAACGCGCTCAGACGGGCCGCGTACACTTGAGGCGATGTACTACTGAGGAAGCCGATCACCGGCATAGCGCGCTGTTGTGCGCGCGTGGCGAGCGGCCACGTCGCCGCCGTACCACCGAGAAGCGTGATGAATTCGCGTCGCTTCATGGTCGCCCCCTTAAGCAGGGCGACTACACCTTACCATGTCGCTGAATTGAGCGCTGTGTTTTTCATCTCGGCAAACTTGGCCGCCGATGTCCGGTTCGGGTCAAAACCGGAAGGCTCAATCCGAGCACATGTTTTCCGCTTTACTCCCGAAAGCGGACACTCATTCGGAAGTCGGCACAATCGCGCGATGCCGGAAACACGAGAGTTGGAAGTGACGAACTCTATTCAATTATCTCATCTGCAACCGCCGACGAACTCGGTGGAGGGCGGCGGTTCCGCCAATCGATATCGTGCTTGCAGGTAACCTTTATCCCGCCTAACAGCGTACTGCATGACGGATCGCGTGACGCTGATTACCGGTGCATCGGCGGGCGTTCCCGCCGCCACGGCATGTCCGTTCTACCCTCAACAGCAGACGTCCTCGGACCGCCCCGGTATGTCCGTTTCGTGCCAGCTACGGACATGATGCCGCACCGCAGGGGAGTGTTGCGGGGGCTGGCGCGGTCCCTCAAGGCTCGCGTCATCGCGATTGTGTTTGCGCGGCTGCATGATAACCTTCGAGAGCTCTGACCCGCTGTTGGCGCCGGACACCTGCTCTCAAGTGTTCCCTACAAGAAAGTGCCGCGAGCGGATGTCAAGTTGCCGAAATGCAACGTTGCTCGCAACAAGCCGCTTGGCGCTTCTCTGAGAATTGTTCCGGAGGCAGACTGACAACCTTGACCGCGTTGCGGTACACCGTTGAGGAGAAAGCATGAAGTTGTTTTTGATCCTGTATGACGCGGTTGGCTTAGTTGCCGCTGTTTCACATCCGCTCCCGAACGAAGCCAAGTGTCGCAAAATGGCCACCGACGTTTTTGTCTACTACAAGAACCATCCTGAGTTTCAAACGCTAAGCGCGAAATGTGAGCACCACGACAAGGCGCCTAAACTTACATCCACGATAGACGAACGTCGGCCGGACATAGATCACTTGGGTCGGCCTCGATAATTTTCACTCGGGCCATCGGCATCACGCGGCCACGACCTACGGCGGCGCAGCGCCGTTAGCCAGCGCCTGCGCGCTGCGGCCGTGTCCGCGTCGCATGCAGAATTCCTGATTGTGCATCTAAACCAAAGCAGCTTCGAGGTCCGTTCAGGGTCAAAAACGGAAGTCCGGCCCACTGAACGACATGTCCGATTTACCGCCGAAAGCAGACATCAGGTAGATAGGCCGGCATGTCCGTTTGGTGCCAACACCGGAAGTCGCCGCTCTGTTCGATCACCTCGTCGCCACGCGCGAGCACCTAGCTGGGATAGTCACTCGGGCAGCCCGGCTCGCCGCAATCCTTCTTCGTATCGCGAGAGATCTTCAGTACGCCGATAAGGGCCCAGTACGTCTTTGAGATTGGAAACACGTAGCGAAGGGTTCAGTTGTCGTAACTCGGCCACGGTCTTATGAGCTTGCTCCAGCCGTCCGGCCATTGCATTGCTTGCGGCATGGATACGTAATGCTTGCTTATAGGCCGGATTATCCTGCAATGTCATTGTCGCCCACGATATCGCTTCGTCATAGTGGCCCAGGAAGAAATGTGCATGCGCGATCCCGTTTCGCATCGCGGGCAACAGCGGACCAAGCGGGTTCAGGCGCATAGCACGGGCAAACCGCTCTATCGCCAATTCGGGTTCGCCCAGCCATGTTTTCAGCCAGCCCCCCCAATACCATGCCTCGGCCAAATTGGAGTTGAGCGCCAGCGCGCGATCGATCAGGCCGACGGCAGTCCCGAGATCGCGAACAACATGCGCTAATGCAAACCCGCTCGTGGCGATCGTGAGCGCATCATCCTTGCCCAGCTCAACTGCCCGCTTAGCGAGCCTCGTCACTTCGGCAATCTCATTCGGTGTAACTGAAATCCAGCTATTTGCCTGGGCAATGAGATAGCAATAGGCGGCACGACCATAGGCGGACGCAAAATCTGGGTCGAGTTCGATCGCTCTGTTGAACAGGCGCAACGCCTCGTCGTTAGCTGGGCGGCTAGTGTATTGATATAGCCTGGCCAAACCGCGTAAATAAAGAGCATAGGCGTCGAGGCTCTCGGTCGGTTTGCGCTTGGCACGCTCGATCTCGGCTTTTTCAACCGCTGGCGCGATCGCCCCAACAACGCTCTCAGTCACCTGGTCCTGCAGATCGAAGACGTCGCCGATACCGCCATCAAACCGTTCTGCCCAAAGATGTGCCCCAGTGGCGGTATCGACGAGCTGCCCCGTGATGCGCACCCGGCTCGCCGCTTTACGGACGCTGCCTTCCAACACGTAGCGCACCCCGAGCTCGCGCCCGATCTGCTTCACGTCAACGGCGCGCCCCTTGTAGGTGAAGCTCGAGTTGCGGGCGATGACGAACAGCGCCTTGAAATGAGATAGCGCCGTGATGATGTCCTCGGCCATTCCGTCGGCAAAGTATTCCTGTTCAGGATCACCGCTCATGTTGGTGAATGGCAGAACAGCGATAGAGGGCTTATCGGGGAGCGGAAGGGCGTCACCAACAGGCAGGCGGTTCGGCACAGCTGGCACGGCGCGACCGTTTTGGACGCGCCAGACCCGCATCGGTTCGGCGATATTCTTCAAGGATTGCGAGCCCAAATCCTCAAACGTTATATCTACCTTGCCACGAATTTGCCGACGTGCGTCGTCCGAAATGCTGATACCGCCCGGCTCTGCGATCCCTTCGAGACGCACCGCAATATTGACCCCATCACCAAAGATATCGTTCTCTTCGATAATGATATCACCGACGTGAATGCCGATGCGGAGTTCGATCCGCTTGTTCTGCGGCACGTCGATATTTTGTTCGGCCATGCCGCGCTGAATTTCGTCGGCACATCGTACCGCGTCGACCACGCTGGCGAACTCGGCAATAGCACCGTCCCCGGTATTCTTGACGACACGTCCGTGATGCTCAGCGATTTTAGGATCGAAAAGCGTTCTTCTAAGCGCTTTCAGTCGCGCCAGCGTGCCTTCTTCGTCTGTCCCTATTAAGCGGCAAGAGCCCGCGACATCCGCCGCCAGAATAGCTGCCAGTCGTCGCTCTACGTGCTCGCCGCTCAAGGTGGCCCCCATGCTCGGGGAAATTGAATGGCTATATAGCAGGATTGTGGACCGATGTCCGGCTATGCCCACGTCCGAAATGGGTCAAAAGCGGAAAAGCTCAATGAGAGCAAATGTTTTCCGCTTTGCCCCTGAGAGCGGACATTGCGCAACGTGGTCGGCATGTCTGTTTTGTGCCTGACTATTGCCGGGAAAAGGAAGGAACCTGTGGATGCTGCCTTGTAGTCGGAGCCCGGTTCTGAGATATCCGTGTCACGGACACTACGATCATAAAGCAAAGGAAACTACGATCATGGCGACTTCCCCCGTAATCGGCCCTCGTGCCGGTCGCGTGGCTGGATGCAAGCTTGGCCTCGGGTTTCCTGCGGCGGCTGCAATTCTGGCTAGCGCCGCGTGCATTGATGGGCCTTCCTTAATGGAGCCCTGCGACTATGACGACCGAAACCTACTTTACCCCACGCGAGGCCGCTGAATATCTGCGGTCATCGACTTCGACCTTGGCGAAGGCACGCCTGACCAAACGAGGGCCCACCTTTGTTCGCATCGGCCGCGCGATCCGGTATCG
This sequence comes from uncultured Alphaproteobacteria bacterium, assembly GCA_963745785.1. Taxonomy (GTDB): domain Bacteria; phylum Pseudomonadota; class Alphaproteobacteria; order Rhizobiales; family Xanthobacteraceae; genus Bradyrhizobium. Next base: position 8,880 of record CAVUYV010000006.1, read on the forward strand.
AAAAGCCGACATCGACACCTGGATGTCCACGTCGATCGCGCGCCACGTAGAGCAGTCCAACCCCACTTCCACCTCGTCACAGACGTCGGGTGGACTGGCGTGATGAACACCACAGGTCACGTTGGTAGACATGTAGCGAACGATGGTGCTCGCGTACATCGTCCGCAATTCTTCACCGTTCGAGCAATCGCAGGGCAGCTCGATGTCTCCTCTCGCACGGTTCACCGCTGGATCAAAAACAATGAGCTGATCGCCCATCGTGTCGGCCGATCCGTTCGCGTTTCCGAAGTTGATCTGAAGCAGTTTCTCGTGGCGCGTCGCGGCGCTGATTGATGCGCCTCCCATGTCGTAAATTGTCTCGATATGTCAATGACGTATCGAGTGTCGGGAAAACACCGACCAAATAATCGTTCCATCTATTCTGTGCTAGTCATCCCGAATGTCAGTGTCTGACAACAAGTGTCAGTGCCTGTCTTCGTCAGTCTTGAAAGGTCTTTTACCATGCAACATGTTGCCGTCACCAAAAGCGTCAGTAGCGCAACGCTGCAGGACGTACTCGACAAGATCGCCGATGGCGAAGATGCCCCCGATAGCCGCAGGCGCGACCTCCGCTCCGCAGTGATCAGCTATGGCAAGCTGATCGACCGGGTCCCCTCCTCCATCACGCTCAACCTTGCCGAAATCCGGCAAGTACTGGACGACCCCACCGTTGGCATTCCGCAAATGTCTGCCAAGCGCCGCGCCAACCTGCGCAGCGATCTGGCGTCCGCGATCGACGCATCGGGCTTGCTCCCGATGCTCAGGACCCGAAGCATTGAGCTCGATCCCGCCTGGGCGATGCTCCTGCAATCGGTCACCGAACTCCGAATTCGGAATGGGCTGTCGCGCTTCGCCCGTTGGGCAAGCGCCAACAATATCCCGCCGGGGAACGTGACCGAGGTCGCCATCCAGGGATTTGTCGACGATTTGGTGGCCAAGTCCTTGGTGCGGAACATGAGTGACCAGCGCCGCAGTGTGACCTCCGCCTGGAATGCACTGGCTGCCCTCAAGCCGGACTTGCCCGCCCTCGCTTCCGCGTCGAGGCCATCGGTGCCGAAGAGCATCCCCTGGGAAAGCCTTCCGGCCACCTTCTATGCGGATCTCCAGGAATACCTGACGTGGTGCACGGTGCTGGACCCCCTCGACGATGAATCACGGCCGAAGCGACTGGCACCCACCACCATCCGTCTCCGGCGCGATCAAGTTCATTCGGCTGTGACCGCCGCAGTTGCGGCCGGCGTCGATCCCCAAACGCTTCGCTCGCTGACGGAGCTGGCTACCCAGAATACCTTCAAGACCATCCTGAGAAAGCTCTATGAGAACGACGGCGGTGCGCTGACGGCCTATACCCATGGCGTCGCCGGCACGCTGATCACCATCGCATCGGAATGGAGCGAAATTTCCGCCGAGGACCTTGCGGCCTTGAAGAAGCTACGACGGAAACTAGGAGCCTTGCCCTCTGGCCTCACCGACAAGAACAAATCCCTGCTGCGTCGCTTTGACGATCCCAGGGTCTTGCAGGAGCTCGTCCAACTCCCCGACAGGCTCTGGCGCAAGGCCCGTCGGGCGCCGGCGGGGTCGAGGCGCGCCTTTATCGATCTCCAAACGGCGATCGCTATCGACATCCTGCTCAACGTTCCGCTGCGGATGAAAAACCTCGCGTCCTTGAACTTCAGGGATCACCTGCATTGGCCGCAGGGGCACGGCAAGGCCGCGATGGTCGTTATCGAGGGTGTTGAAACCAAAAATGGTAGTGCGCTGGAGTTCGAGATTCCCGCGCCGCTGGCCGACCGTATCTGGACCTACCGCACCGAAATTGCTCCCGAAATCATCGGGAGCCGGCCGGAAACGCTGTTCGTCACGACGACCGGAAGCCTGCGGAAGCAGGAGACCATCACCAATTTGATCGAAAAGACTGTTCTCAAGAACCTCGGCGTGAAGCTCACGCCGCATCAGTTCCGCCACTTCGCCGCAAAGCTCATCCTGGATGCGAATCCGGGGGCTTTTGAACTCGTCAGACAGCTCCTTGGCCACAAGAACACGAAAACGACAACCAATTTCTATGCCGGCATCGACACGCTCCGTGCCGGCCGCGCCCACACCGAGCTTGTCATGAACATTCGGGAAAAAGGGGTAGGCCCGCGGCAACGTCGTCAGCCGTCGGGACGACATGGAGCCTAGCGTCATGTCCAAGCAACGAACACTGCTCCATCTCCCGTTCGACCGATGGCCAGCCGCTGATCAACAGCTCTGGCAACAAGCGACAGATAGCGACGATCCCTTCAGTGAAGCAACGGGCGCGAGACTAGCCGCTACTTCCAAGAAACAATACCTCTATGCGTGGCGATGCTTTCTGGGGTTCCTCGCGATTGAGGATCCCTCGGCACTGAATTTGGCAGCCAGCGAAAGGCTGACCAAAGCTCGCGTGCGGTCATTTGCTGATCATCTTGCAAAGACCCACATACCGCGATCGGTCGCGATCCAGATTGACGCGCTCTACAAAGCTGCCCGCGTGATGATGCCCGAGCTGGATTTGTCGTGGCTAAAGTCGATCAAGGCACGGCTGCACTCCGTCGCTCCACTCCAACGTGCTGGCGGCCCGGCTCGTCACCAGCAATCAAATCCTCGCACTGGGGCAGCAATTGATGGACGAGACCGATCCTCAAACCGAGGACCCACTCTCTCTCGCGCAGGCCCTGCGTTATCGTGATGGACTGATGATCTCGTTACTTGCTTTTATACCGTTGCGCCGCAAGAACCTAGCTTCGCTTGAAATTGGTCGTCACCTCATTGGAGAGGGCGAGAACCGCACTATCCTCATTCCGGCCGCGGAAACCAAGTCTCGAACGCCCATCGAGTTTGAGTTACCCATACTCTTGGTCCCGTATCTCGACGTTTATCTCAGGATTGTTCGCCCTCGCATATCGAACGACTCCAAGTGTAAGGCCCTCTGGGTCAGCCCGCGTGGCGGGCCACTACGCGACGGCGCGATCGGAGAGATTGTTTCGAAACACACGGCTGCAGGATTGAGGATTCGTCTCACTCCGCACGATGCGCGCGATGCCGCGGCTACAACCTGGGCCTTGGCCGCCCCCAGTCAGATCGGAAATTCGCGCGATTTGCTTTCACACAGCGACCTTCGCACGACAGAGAAGCATTACAATCGCGCCAAAGGCGTGGAAGCAAGCCGCGCATATGCAAATGTAATAACCGCCGCCAAAGGGCGTCGTAATCGGCGCTGAACCCAGCCATCAAAGGCTGAGAACCGGAATTTAGTCCGTTGTTTGAAAATTATCTCTTCTGGTGGCGACCCGGTGGCGATTTTGGCGTTTTCACTAGGTAGGACAACCGATCGTCAAGAACATAAAACCCAATTTTTTCAGAATGATAAGCTGGTCGGGGCAGCTGGATTCGAACCAACGACCTGCAGTACCCAAAACTGCCGCGCTACCAGGCTGCGCTATACCCCGAATATCCTCTTGCGAAACGACGTCGATACACGCTTGCGCCGCTGACCAGCAAGCCGCCAGCTTCCGTTTCATCGGCCGTTAAAAAGCGGATGCGCCACGCGGTCTCCCGGCGCGATCCCGTACTTTTTTGCCGTGCCGGCAATGACCTCGAGCACCCCCTTCGCCGGGCCCCCCGACGGGATGATCCTGGTCGATAGCGGCTCGGTATTTTCCGCAATCCGCAGGATCCGGCCGTCGGCCCGGATAAAGATCATGTCGAGCGGAATGTAGGTGTTTTTCATCCACATCGACACCTGCTGCTCCGGCGAAAAATCGAACAGCATCCCTTTCCCGTCCGGCAGCTCCTTGCGGTACATCAGGCCGGTTTCTTTCTCCTGCTCGGTCGTTGCCATCTCGACCGAGAACACCTGCACGCCGTTCCTGGTGACGATTTCGAGCGGCTGGACGCTCGCCGCCCGCGCGCTGGCGCCGGTGAATGCGCAAAGCGCGACCGCTGCGGCCACAACCATCCAACGTCTCGCGCGGACGCGGCGCGGATCAACAGCTCGATCGAAATTCATTAGACAACGCTCATCGCCGCCCGAAGGGATTTACCAGGCCGGACCCTATCCCGAGGATCGTGGCAAATACCAGACCGTTGGCAGGGCTGGACAGGGCCGCTTTCGGCGCGCGTGTAACGCTAGCGTGAGGCGTCGCACAAACGTGAGGCGTCGCACAAATCAGTGCGAGGACAATCCCGGCGAGCCGTTTTCCGGCTGAATTTCGGCGGCCATCATTCCCTTGGAGCCGGGTCCGAACCGCACCAGCACGTACTGGCCGGGGCGCAGCTCGGTCATCCCGAAGCGGCGCAAGGTTTCCATGTGCACGAAGATATCCGGCGTACCCTCCCCGCAGGTCAGGAAGCCGAATCCGCGCAAGCGGTTGAACCATTTGACCTGCGCCCGTTCCAGACCGCTGGTCGGGGTGACGCTGACATGGGTCCGTGGCGGCAGCATCTGCGCCGGATGGATGGCGGTTGATTCGTCCATCGAGAGGATGCGGAACGCCTGATAACCCTTGGCGCGCTGCACACATTCGCAGACCAGCCGCGCGCCTTCGTAGGCGGTTTGATAGCCGTCGCGCCTAAGCACCGTGACGTGCAACAGCACATCCGGCCAGCCATTGTCGGGAACGATGAAGCCGTAGCCCTTTGATGCATCGAACCATTTGATGACGCCCGAGATTTCGACGAGATTGGCGGCGGCATCGCCAAGGCCCGAAAACGCTTCGATCGTCGGATCGCGCCCCGCGCTGCCTGCAAATTCGCCAGGCCCAAGCCGGTTCGGTGCCGTCCCGCCTGGCGGCGAGCCCCCGAGCTTCTTGGACTTCAAATCCGTCCGACCCCATGACCCCGGACCCCACACATCATCTGCAGCCGTCATCTGACGCGACGGCGCCGGAACACGCGTCCATCCATGATTTGCCATGATGACGCTACGCGAATCTCGCGAATCAAAGATAACACTCCCGATTGCGGCGCATAGACAAAAAACAAATTTGCCGGAACCTATGAACAGGCTTGCACAGCCGCGAATCAATTGGGCGGTCAATTGCCCACGAACGGCCCGAGCGTTTCCCCGATATCGTGGCGGATGACCAGATCGGCGATGTCATCCTGTTCGGTGGGCTCGTTGTTGATGATCACCAGTCTGGCGCCGCAGTTCTTGGCCAGCATCGGAAATCCGGCGGCCGGCCAGACCACCAGCGAGGACCCGATCGCCAGGAACAGATCGCAATGCTGCGCGAGTTCCGTGGCGCGGCGCATCGCCTCGTCCGGCATCGCCTGTCCGAACGAGATGGTGGCGGTCTTGACCGGCTCGTCGCAGACGGTGCAGTCGGGCGCGCCGCCGATTTCGTCGAAGCGTTGCTTGACCCAGGCAAGGTCGTAGGCCTGTCCGCAGCCGATGCAGCGGGCGTAAGTGGTATTGCCGTGGAGCTCGACGACGTGCTCGGCTGCGAAACCCGATGTCTGATGCAAATTGTCGATGTTCTGGGTGACGATGGCCGGAATCTTGCCCGCCCTGTAGAGCGAGGCCAGCGCGCGGTGGCCGCGTCCCGGCTTTGCTGCGGCGAATGTCGGTTCCATCGCGAAGCGCCGCCGCCATGCCTCGTCCCGGGCGTCCGGACTGGCGACAAATTCGTCGAATGGAATCGGACGGTTGCGGGTCCATAATCCGCCGGGCGAGCGGAAATCGGGAATGCCGCATTCCGTCGAAATGCCCGCGCCCGTGAATGGAACAATGGTGGAGGCTTCGGCGATCATGGCGCCAAGCCGTTCCACGCCGCTGCGAAGATCCGGTGCAATCATGGAAATTTCCGAACGTCTGGCCGCGGCGATTTATAGCACGGCCGCCCGGAATGCACCTGCGATGCCAGAACTTGGTTGGCAACCACAATCCTGCAACGCCGTGCCCCAATTCGCGCCCCAATCGCGACCGCCAATGAGCGTGAGGCGCGATTCGACAGGGGATAGGCATGACCGAACAACAGCAACGAATCGCCGAGGAGCGGGAAGAAATCGCAATGCGCGTTGCAACCTTCAAGGCAACGCAAGAAAAATTCAAACGCGAGCGCGAGGAATATTTTGTCAGCACGCTGGAAAATGCGCGCCGCTCATCCGAACGCTGGCCCTAGCGCCAAGACGAAAAGCCCGGAGCGATGTCCCGGGCTTTTCGCGATTATCGATACGCTTCCCGATTACCAGTAAGCGTAAGGCCGGTAATAACGATGCCGATAATAGGGTCTGGCGTAATACGCGTATGGCCCGGGTCCGTAATAGGCTGGGCCATAGCCGTAGTACCCGTAGCCCGGCCCATAATAATATGGGTACGCGCTGGCGGCGACGGCTCCGGCGGTGATTGCGCCGGCAGCCAGACCGAATGCCAATCCGGGGCCGCCCCATCCGCCTCGCCACCCGCGGGCTTCAGCCGGTGCGGACATCGTGGTTGCGCCGACTGTTGCCACCGTTGCGAGGATTGCTAATGCCTTCTTCATGTGTCTCCTCCCTTCAAGCACATCCCAAATAACGCAGACGGTTTTCCAGGGTTGCGCTGGAACCGGGAGTTCCACGGGGCGGCAATCATGCAAAAAATCCGGGGGCTCCCGGAACAAACGGACCAGAACGAAGTTTGCCTCTCAAGTGCAGCAACCTCACAAGAGGTGAAAGCATGAAAGACCCCGTCAGTGTCCTCGGATGCTGGCGGGGTTTTCATTTTGGCTCGACGGCTTCGACTCAACTCGCAAAACCGCTCAACCGATGTTTTACTTTTTCTCCGGCTCAAGCCGCCCGATCTTCCGATCGAGGTACCAGACCTCAACGTCACGGCCGTCTACAAACTGGCGAGCGGCCTTCAAGGCCTCCGCGTCTGTTTCGGCCTCGATGGATTTGTACGAAGCTACGCGATCGTCTTCATCAATCAAGTAAGCCCGATACGTCGGCATGGTGTCCTCCCTTCCCCGAGACAACGCGCGGGAGGAATGGAACCGGCGGAAGGGGGCCATGCAGGAACCGAATGGAACCAGCGCGGGCGGCCGGAAACGATCGAAAACTATTGAACCGTAAAGTTATTATAGAAGCATAAGGCTTTTACCGAATAATCCGGTTAGTGATCGATGGATTTATCTAGTTTGAAGCAACAGGCGGAGCGCTGCCGTCGTCGCGCGAAACACGCAGATCCCTTTACCCAGAAACGGCTGTTGGATCTTGCTTCGGAATACGAGGCTCAGATAGCAAAGCTGGAGTCCAAATCTTCGGCTGCATCCCGCAGTTTGCGGACAGGCCAGCAACGAACGGTGGGCTCGGCGAGCGCCGTTCGACCTTCTCTCAAAGGTTCGGTGCACAACTATGCGTGACGGCCGGCCAGTAGTTCGCGCAAGCTACTGCACCTGCCCTTGGTTTGCTGCTATTGAGATTTCGAACCCAAGGCCAATCTCTTCAATATCTCCAGGGAGACAGGAAAACATGCGTTATCTCCACACCATGCTGCGCGTCCGCAACCTCGACAATGCGCTGAAATTCTACCGGGATGGGCTGGGATTGAAGGAAGTCCGCCGCGTCGACAACGACAAGGCGAAATACACGCTGGTGTTCCTGTGCGCTCCCGAAGATGAGGGCCTGCTGAAAGCCGCCAGGGGGCGCGGTGCGCCGCTGGTCGAGCTGACCTACAATTGGGATGAGGAGAAATACGGCGAGGACCGCTATTTCGGCCACCTCGCCTACGAGGTCGACGACATCTACGCGACCTGCGACCGCCTGAAGAAAATGGGCATCACCATCAACCGCCCGCCGCGCGATGGCCAGATGGCGTTTGTGCGCTCGCCGGATCTGCATTCGATCGAGCTTTTGCAAAAGGGCGACGCGAAGCCGCCGGCTGAGCCGTGGGCCTCGATGCCGAACACCGGACACTGGTAAGCCTGATAGAAAGTCTTCGTCCGGTTCTTGAAGATTAGTTCCGTCGCTTTCCGAGGGAACATGATGTTGGCTTCCACGTTTTCCCATCGATTAAAAAACTGATGGAGGAGATGATGGGACGTGGAATTCTGCTTTGGCTGCTTGGCGTGCCGATACCGGTGATCATTCTGTTGTGGTTGTTCTTCGGCCACTAACCTCAGGGGATCGGCATCTAGCCACAAATCGGCCCCCGAATGGCGGGGCCTTTTTTGCGGCGTGCCATGGTTGTAGTTCGCGCAAGCGGGGCGCGCTTTTTCGCAAAAATTCCGGTATGACCCGAGGTCTGATCATCGGGAGCGAACAACGTGCCGAACAACAAAGCGGGACAACTGACGATCTGGGGCCGGGCCAACTCAGTCAATGTTCAAAAAGTGCTGTGGTGCCTAAGCGAACTCGATCTCGCCTATGAGCGCATCGATGCCGGCATGGCGTTCGGCCGCAACAACGAGCCTGCCTACCTCGCGATGAATCCGAACGGGCGCGTGCCAACGCTGGTGGACGGCGATTTCGTGCTTTGGGAATCCAATTCCATCATGCGCTACCTCGTGCTCGCCTATCGCGAGGGATCGCCGATCTATCCGAAGACGCCCAAGGGCCGCGCGAGTGTCGACCGATGGCTCGACTGGACGCTTTCGACCTTGCAGCCGGTCGATCGACCGGTGTTCTGGGCGCTGGTGCGAACGCCGGCCGAGCAGCGCGACATGGTCGCGATCCAGAAAGATGCCGACGCCGAGGCTGTGCAATGGCGCATCGTCGACGCGCAGCTGGCTACGCGGCGGTTCGTCGGAGGCGAGGATTTTACCCTCGCCGACATCGCGCTCGGTGCCTATGCACGACGCTGGTTCGGGGTCGAAGGCATCCGCAAACCGCCGCTCGCGCATCTCGAACGCTGGTTCGCGCAATTGGCTGGCCGCGCGGGATTTGCCCAATTCGTCGCACCGCCGATGTCGTGACGTGAAATGCACCAGCGGGGAAACCCGGATCCCGAGCTCGCTCGTTCACTCGCGCCACGGAATGACCTAGAGGCCGGACCGCTCGAACAACACAATACAAATGATCAGCGCGAGCGTGATGATCGTCACCACCAGACGCGTGGTCCAGCTCATGCCGCGGCTCGCCCACCACAGCAGCGCGCAACTCATCACGACGGGAACGATGATCTCGAGTTGCAATCCACCTCGCCTCGTTGGCTCAGCGCGAACCGCTGGAGTTGCCTACTCCAATGCCAACAACGCCACCGATCTTGACGCAGGTGTCGGTGCCGTCGACCTTGACAAAACCCCGACCATAAGCGGCGCAAGAATTGCCGGCGCTGGCACCCTTCAGCGGCAGCAGCCTATCTGAGGCCAAGGCTTTGCCCGGCTTCTGGCTGCCGGCCGGCTCAGCCGCCGCGGCCGGCAGCATCGCGACGGCGATCGCAAGGAGGATGTTTCGCATCCTCTCCCTTTATCGCCTCCGGGCTGTCGATGCTAGCGGACGAACTTGACGCCAACCGTCTGGCCGCGGCGCCAGACTACCGCGCAGTTACGCCCCGTTCTGGCGTCGCGCGCGAACGCCAGCCGGAAGCTGGCAGGCAGCACGATCCGATCCTCGGTCGTTACTTTCGCGCCGGAGGCGGACAAATCCTCCACGATGCACTGACGTGTCGCGAAGCCACCTTCGAAGGTGATCCATCCGGGCTGGCGCAGCGATTTGCGCGGGTCCCGCTCCTTTATTTCTGCGGCCATTTCAGTTGCTCCAGCGCGCGTTCCGCGAAAAGTGAATACCGATTTTAGGAGCAGGATACGCGGCAGTCGTTAAAGTAGAGCAATTTCTTGCGGTAAACCTGAATCCAAAAGGCTTTGGCCACGTCCTTACCGCAACAGGCTTTAAAAACCGTTGACAGTTCACAAAGGATTAAGGGTGTTTGCGCGGCAGGGGAGACGTTTCATTTACCGTCAAAACGGGATTGCCGGCGGCTTGCCCGGCCCGGCAAAGGCCACTATACGTTCGCCCGCCGCCATCCGGATCAATTCGCCGTGGTCCGGGTCCGGCGCCATCCCCAGCCCAAAGCGTTGATTTATCGGGTATATTTGTTTGCGACCAAAGCGAGATGCCGCGACCGGGCCGGTCGTGGCGAGGCGGACTTCTCGCTCCCTTCGTCTATCGGTTAGGACGCCACCCTTTCACGGTGGAGAGAGCGGTTCGATTCCGCTAGGGAGCGCCAGTCGGTTGGGGCGGGCCACTCGCGAAGGGGCCTAACGAGCAAGATCCGCGCGGTCATGGACAGCAATGGCCTGCCGGTCAATCTCGCACTCTTGGCCGGTGAGATGCACGACCATCGTGTTGCTCGCAGATCGCGGAGATGACGCGGACTGGATCAGGGAGCTTGCCCGCACGGCGCATGGGCCAAAATCCCGCCGAAGCGCAATCGCAAAGACCCTGTCTGTCTTAGCCCGTACTGAGCCTTCGCATCATGCGAGCATGAACCGCCACGTCGAGCGGGTGTTCGATCGGAAGGACCACATTGGGGGCACCGCAAGCTGGCGAGTAGAAAGAATAAGGCCTTTCTTTTGGGTGCTTGACGGAACGAAGATTGATCCCTTCTCCAACCAGGGGCCGCCGACTTTTCACCTTTGCCGGAGCTGGGGTAACTAATTAATCCGCGAAAGCGACGAAAGAAAAACCCGCCGGCGCGAACCGGCGGGCTTTAGCTATGATGTTGTCAGAGATCGATGCCGACGGTGATGTTGCGGCCCATCACCTGGCCAATTTTCGCTGCATCTGCGAGCAACTTCGCCCAGGCCGGGTCCTTCGCCATTGCCTCCTGCGCCTTGCCATGTGCTTCCCAATTGGGATAACGCACCACAACAAGCCAATCGCCGATCCATGGGCCGGTGTGAAAGCGGGACACCCTTAGAAATTCGGCTCCATGTTTTTCGATAATTTTCTTCGCCTCCTTGAGGTTCTTGACCACTCCCTCGGCATCATCGCTCTTAATGCGTGTGAATGACGTGACCGTCGGCATACAAATTCCTCCCCTTGGTTTTCGCATCCCTCTGCGGGACCATTAGATGGGTCCAGGAGACGATCCCAAGGTTCAACAACAGCGATCAAAAACCGACGCCTCGAACGCCCCGAAGCCCTCGGTGTCCGGCTATTTAATTTGAAATTATTTGAGGTGCCGACGCGCGGTTGTTCTTTTAAATACTACCAAAAATTCAGTTGGGGATGCACTTTTGGTCGCGGGGGGTTTGGGTCATGCATTCTTTCGAGTTGATGTCAGCAATAGCTGGAATAGAGCACTCTGACAGCGGTACCTAGCTGCGTCACGGGTCTTTTCCCGTCCAAATAGGATAATCTTTCCACTCTGGTCGCACACCCGCCATTCCCAGCTAAACAGACCGCTCTTTGTGATCGCCATCTCAAACATGGCGAAAGGCTAAACTACCCTGCCAATATGACATTGCGCTGCATCAAAACAAAAGGCCGAACACTTGGCCGCGCGGAATGGCAGGCGGAATGGGAAGCGTTGATCCTTGGTCGCAACCTCGGGCCAACGATGTTCGCCCGCATCGGCGTCATGCGGGCCCTAAACCGCCACGTCGAGCGGGTGTTTAATCCTGATCGTAAAGACCATCATTGGGGACGCCGAAAGCTGGCGAGGGACCGATGACAAAGGGAGGGTCTTGCGGATCAGCCTAATCGCCATCCTCGGACAAAGTTGGCCGGGGACCGATTTCAATTCCGAGATGGGCTCACTGAGACTTCTTGGAAACTTTCGAGCTCTTGGCCTTTTTTCTTTGGCGGCCTGATTGTCGGGCGAAGGTCGACAGGATCGATATACCGGGGATCTTGATGCTTCTGCGGCTCGTAGCAGCCTCAACCTTGCGCCGCTGCGTTCCGCTGGCTCTGGCTTCGCCGGCCAAACGGGATCACTGCCCAGACCCGCTCATGCACATAGTACCACGCGATTTTGGTGATGATTTCGAGCCCGGCAATTGAACCCGCGATCTCGACCCTTCCCGTGAAGAGCCAGCTGATCGCAAATGTGTCGAGCGTCCCCAATGTACGCCAGCTAATGGCTTTGAGGATGGATCTCGCGTGTGTCTCTGCTCCGCGGAACGATATCACCGGGTGTCTCCTGCTGGATGACGCGAGAACGTGAATGCGCGGAAGTGGCTGCCGAGGGAGCTGCGGCGGACCCAGGAGCGCAGGCCACCGTCTGCGCCGCGGCTTGCGGTCGCACTCCCCGCACTCGTGCAGTAGATAACGCGGAAAAATGGCATATTTGCCATGGCGATGAATCTCCTTGAATCCCTTCCGACCGTCATCGGCACCGCGGCGGTGGCGCCGGCGCTGCTGTTACTCTGGCTTGTAATCGCCGCCGACGAGCGCCCGGGTCCGCCGGCCAAGGTCTGGACCGCCTTTCTGCTTGGCGCCGCCAGCATTTCGCTCCTGGGCGTGGTGCGCGCGCCTTTTGCGTCGATATTGGCAGCCCCCGAAAACCCCTGGGTTGCGCGGGCCGTGCATTCGGTATTCGGGGTCGCCCTCCCCGAGGAAACCGTCAAGATTTCTCGTCATTGTCGCCGTTTCGGTGCGGCGCCGGCCTTTCGCCGATCCGATGGACACCGTGGTCTACGGCGCCGCGGCGGGGCTCGGCTTTGCAGCCTACGAAAACCTCGCCTACCTCGTGCGGCATGCGGAGATGTGGCAATCGCTGGCCGCATTACGCAGCGTCCTGACCGTGCCGTTCCATGGTGCGCTCGGCATCATCGCGGGTGCCTATCTTGCAATGGGGCGAGCCGGCACCGCGCTTGGCGCGCACCGGCACCATCGCGACTGGGCGCGCATCTCGAGCCGAATCCTGATGCTGTTTGCGCCACTCGCGCTGCACGCGGCCTTCGATTTCCCGCTGCTGACGCTGCAGCAAGCCCCCGACATCGACGCATCCACCAGGCTGATTCTGGGAGCGGCGAGCGTGCTGATCGGATTCAGCGCGATTGCGTTTGCGGTCCGCCTGGTGCGGCGGGTCGGCCGTCATCACGCACCCCGCACCGAGATCGCGCGCGAGCGGCTAAGCCAGCTGCGACGGATGTGGGCATTGCTGGTGGTGGGCAGCGGCGCTGGATTTGCGGGTCTGGCCTTTGTGCTGACATCGATCCATCACTGGCTGGTAAACCCCGATCGCAACATGGCGCTCGTTCTCGTTCCGATCGGCCTTGTCTCCATCCTGATCGGCAGCGCGCTGCTGGTAGCCACCACGGCGATCTACATCCTCGGCCGCAACCGGATGCGCACGACGTCGGAGGGCTTTTCCTCCGCGCCCGGGCGCGGCTAGCCCACGGTCCACGAACAAATTTGAATGGGTGGCATTGGCGAACGTCATATTGGAGCGCCATAATGGGGCGTCATCCTGCGTTGCCAGCATCAGGAGATTTTCCATGACCCTTCCCCAGGACGTCACCAGGCTGCAATCGGAAATGCGCGCGGCGGTGCGCGAGCATTGGAAGGCCTTTTTGATCGAAGGCATCCTGCTCATGATCCTCGGGCTGGCAGCCATGGTCGTGCCGGCGTTTGCGGGTCTTGCCGTCACCATTTTCCTGGGCTGGATGTTTCTGATCAGCGGCATTGCCGGCCTGGCGCTGACGTTCTGGGCCCGGCAGATGCCGGGCTTCTGGTGGTCGCTGATTTCGGCGATTCTGGCGATTGGCGCCGGCATCATCCTGTTGGCAAAACCGGTGCAGGGCACTCTGACGCTCACCATCGTGGTCGGGGCCTATTTCCTCGCCGAAGGCGTCGCCACCATCATGTACGCGCTGGAGCATCGCCGCGAATTATCCGAGCGCTGGAGCTGGATGCTGTTCGCCGGCCTGCTGGACATCCTGATTGCCGCCATGATCATCGCCGGGCTTCCGGGCTCGGCGGAATGGGCGATCGGACTGCTGGTCGGCATCAATCTCTTGTTCGGCGGCGCATCGATGGTCGGCGTGGCGCTTGCTGTGCGCAAGGCCTGATCCATTCAGCGCGGTTCAGCAGCCGCGGCAAATGCTCTTGATCTTGCGGTCGAGCGCGGCGTTTTCCTTGTTCAGTGGATCGTTCGGGTCGCCCAGGTTTTTCTCGGGAGGAACTTGATCGGCGCGCGGCTGACGGTGGCCGATCGGGGCTTCGGGAATATTCTGTGGCGGACTTGTAGCGCCCGGCGGCGATCCCTTGTGGTGCTCGCTTTCTGCGCCATCGCGGCCGGACCGCCGAGCAGGATCAGTAGCGCCGCCACGGCTCCGATCAACCTTGTCGTCAGCAACTTTCGCATCTTGCTTCTCCCATTCCCAGAGAAATGCATCTATCGCGCCCGGTCGGGAATCTCGATCGTTGAACAATTGCGGCGTCCCTGGGCGGCGCAATCCTGAACCTTTCGTATGTCCGCCATGGTAGCAAGCAACCAAATTCCCGCCACCACCAGCACGATAAAGAAACCAAGCATCACCGCATTCTCGATGTTGCGATTGCCCTGGTTTTCCGGCGGCTCCGGTTCTGCTCTCCCTCCGTCCGTCATCTGTCGATCGTGGTTTCGGGAGGATAGAGATGAACCTCGCCGCAATAGTCGATGATACGATAGCGCGTTTCCCCGGGCCGTTCACGTTCCCCGGAAAAAGAATTTGCATCCGACAGATAATTCGGACCGGCCGGGACCTTGCCGTGGCCGCCGGGAATGTCGACGACGTAATCCGGCTGGCACAGTCCGGAGACCCGCCCCCGCAAGGCACGCATCAATTCCTGCCCGTGCCTGAGCGTGGTGCGCAGATGCGCCGTGCCGGGCGCGAGGTCGCCGTGATGCAGGTAATAGGGTTTTATGCGGCATTCGACGAACGCCCGCATCAGCGCTTCCAGCGCCCCGGCGTTGTCATTGACGCCCCGCAGCAACACCGACTGGCTTACCATGGGAATGCCGGCATCGATGATATCGGCGCAGGCGGCGCGGGCCTTGTCGGTCAATTCCCTGGCATGGTTGGCGTGCAGCGCTACCCAGGTGGTCGCGCTCTCGACCCTCAGCGCGGCGACCATTTCGCGGGTGATGCGCGCAGGGTCCGCAACCGGCACCCTTGTATGAATCCGGATGATTTTGACGTGATCGATGGCAGCGAGGTCCGCCATGATGTCGGCGAGCCGCCGCGGCGACAGCATCAAGGGATCGCCGCCGGTCAGGATGACCTCCCACACTTCCGGATGCGCGCGGATATAATCGAGCGCGCCGGTGTAGGCGGCAGGGGAGAGCGCGGTCGCCTTGCCCGGCCCGACCATTTCGCGGCGAAAACAAAATCGGCAATATACCGCGCAGATGTGAACCAGCTTGAATAGCACCCGATCGGGATAGCGATGCACGATGCCGGCGATCGGCGAATGCGCGTGATCGCCGATCGGATCTGCTTTCTCATTCCGTTGGCTTACCAATTCCTCGGCGCTCGGAATGAACTGGCGCGCGATCGGATCGTCGGGATCGCTGGGGTCGATCAGCGCGGCCATGTCCGGCGTCACCGCCACCGCATAGCGTGCCGCGACCTTTTCCAGATCAGCAAGAGCAACCGCAGGCGCAAGGCCGCGGGCGACGAGCTCGGCGGGCTCGCGCAAAGTCCTGGCTGGCTTGATCTTGCTCATGCGTCCCCTGCCGGTGGCGTCCATACCACCTGATCGATCCGGATAGCGCCGCTCGCCAGCATCACCAGCCGGTCGAAGCCAAGCGCGACGCCGCTTGCTTCCGGCATGCGCGCGACCGCGTCGAGAAAATCCTCGTCGAGCGGGTAGCGTTCGCCATAGCGCCGCTGCTTTTCGTCCATTGCCAGCGTAAAACGCCTGCGCTGTTCCCGCGGATCGGTCAACTCGCCAAACCCGTTCGCAAGCTCCACGCCGCAGGCATAAATCTCAAAACGTTCGGCGACGCGCGGGTCGGATGGTTTGGCGCGCGCCAGCGCTGCTTCGGGCGCCGGATACTCGAACAATATCGTTAAACGCCCCTGCCCCAGGTTCGGTTCGACATGCTCGACCAGCACTTTGCTGAAAATGTCCGACCAATTGTCGTCATCCGCTGATCCTCACGCGCCCTGTTGCCGCCGCCGCGAGCCTTGCGCGATCGCCGTTGCCGTCCGCGATGGTGGCGAGCAGATCGATCCCGGCAAAGCGCTCGAACGCATCCGCCACCGTCAACCGCTCGGGCTCGGCAAATGGATCGACAACCCGGCCGCGAAACGAGAATCGCCCGATGCCGGTGGCCTGCGCCGCACAAGCAATGACGGCGATGCCGTCGGCCATGACGGCATCATAAGGCGTGTCGGCGCGGTACCATTCCAGCATGGTGAATTCGGGGAGATGCAGATCGCCGCGCTCGCGGTCGCGAAACACCCGCGCAAACTCGAAGATCTTTGCCTCGCCAGCGGCGAGCAATTTCTTGCAGGCAAATTCCGGCGAGGTTCGGAGATACCGTATCGCGCGCGCGCCGTCGGCATGATGAAGTTCGGTGCGCGGCGCATGCAAATGGGTCTCATTGCCCGGTGAAACCTGCAAAATTCCGGTTTCGACCTCGGCAAAACCCTGCTCGTCGAACCATGCCCTGACGGCCCTGGTGATCTCGTTCCTCGCCATCAGGAACGGCTTTGAGTCGACGTGCCGGGTCGCCGACCACCATGGCGACGGTTGGTCCATCCCGGCCATCAGCAACCGGCCTTACTGCGCAACCGAGCGGCATCCAGCGAGCCGATCAATACGTTCAGGAGATCGACGGACATTATTGACATTATTCGACTTTCTCGGTGGCGGCGCGGGGAGACCGAAGTGCCGCGGGTGCCCGGCCTCCGGTCCGTCTTTTCATGTCGAAAGACACACGCCTTGTCCATGCGTCCGATCCGCGCCGCGGACCGATGACGCGCTGAACCTTGCGGTCAGTCGCGCGTCCAATGACCAGCGATAGTGGAACGGGATACGCGCAATGTTGGTCGGCTGGTTAAGAGGAACAGGGTTTCTGTTGTCGGGTCTTGTGTTGCTTGGTTTGGCCACGGTGACACCCGCCAATGCGGATGGCCCCGGGCCCGAATTCAAACTGCTGACGGATGCGGATGACACGTTTACTTCACCCGATCGTCAGGTGCGGGTGGAGCAATACGCCAAGGATATGGGCGACGAAGGTTACTTGCACCAGTTCTGGACCTTCGACGCCAAGCATCAACATGCCTCCTTGCTGAATGGCGGCGAAACCACCGATCTGGCGGGCTACCCGGCGGGCTTTCGCTTCAGCGCGAACAGCCAGTGGCTGGTACGAATGCAGAAAACCGGTGCGGGTTTCCAAACGCTGTTTCTGTACCGGCGGAACGGATTTGAATTTTCCTTCGCCACGCGGAAGCCGCTGAGCGAGATGGCCTGGGACTATTTCTGGGGCTCGCCGGTATCCAAGAAACTGCATCGCGACCCCAAGGACCGGGATTCGCTCAGTCACGTCTTTGCCGCCCTGCTCAAAGGGATGGATGACAATTACACCTGGTTGGGCCTGCACTGGCCCGATAGCCGTTACGTCGTGATCAGCCTCTCCTTCGACGCCCAGGGGGAGGACAAGCCGCTGCCCTATATCGAGGATTGGTGGTGCGCCTATGACGTGAAAACCGGGACATTTACGGTGCCTGCCGCGTTCGCCGGGCACAATGCCAAGGCCTTCACGACGCCTCGCCCCAAACGGCAATAACCAGATCGGAATCGCGGTTTTGCGCCGCCAGCCGGTGTCTTGGACCGGCGGCAAAACGCTGGTATCGACGGACAAAATCAGTATGTTGCGGCACGAAAACCGCCTTAATGGCCTCGGGACGCCCGTGTCCGGATCGGTCGCGGGCCAGAATATCAGGAAAAGCAGCTTTGAAAGTCATCGCCAGTTCTATTCGCAAGGGCAACGTCATCGAGCAAGACGGCAAGCTTTACGTGGTTCTCACCGCCGAGAATATCCATCCCGGCAAGGGAACACCGGTCAGCCAGATCGAAATGCGCCGTATCAGCGACGGGGTAAAAATTTCCGAGCGCTACAAGACCACCGACCAGGTCGAGAAGGCGACCATCGAGGATCACAATTTCAACTATCTCTATGAAGATGCCGACGGCTTCCACTTCATGAATGCCGACACCTACGATCAGGTCCAGGTGCCGAAGGACATCATCGGCAGTGCCGCGCCGTATCTGCAGGAAAACATGACCGTCAAGCTTTCGCTGCATGGCGTAATTCCGGTGGCAATTCAGATGCCGCAGCGCGCGACGCTGGAAGTTGTGGAAACCGAACCGGTCACCAAGGGGCAGACGGCATCGTCATCCTACAAGCCTGCTATTCTCTCCAACGGCGTGCGCACGGCGGTGCCGCCGCATATCGGAACGGGAACGCGGATCGTGGTCATGACCGAAGACGGATCTTACGTGGAGCGCGCGAAGGATTAGGCTGCAGGGCAAGGTTCAGCGCCGGGGGCGACGCATTGGGTGGGAAAGTTGGCCGGACCGTCACGTATCTACTGGCGTCAGCGTTGCTGCTTGTTGCCGGCACATCGATCCTGATCGCCGACGAATTCCGAACGCCCGCGATTTCGGCCGCCCGCGTCGAGTGGCGCGCGGCTCTCGATCAGCAGCTCCGATCCGAGATCAATGCGCAGCCGACTGTGGCGTCCGCCTTCACGTTTTTGGGCCGACGCCGGCTCGCTGCGTCAGATCGGCGTTCGATGCCGGCGCTGCTGCAACTCAACGCGGTGACTTCGCGGATCTTTACCGGTATCGGGCGCAGTCCGGTGCCGGTGCTGCTGCCGTTCGACACCGCTGCATTTCTCGATGCGCAGTTGAAGGGCGCGCCGGCGAGCCTCTCGCTCTCGCGTTATCAGGCGGACTTCCGTCCCGCCGACCTGTTTGATGCGGGGCCTTCCGGCTACGACGCGGTGTTTTCGCTGGAGCCCGGCGCCGGCGGCGACATGCCGCGACGAACCTTTGCCAGGCCTGTCGAAGTGCAGATCACGGGCTCGATCCTGACCTACGACATCCGCGATCCCCTCGGCGGCAAGGGCGAAGCGGTGAAGGCATTGTCCGCGCAATTCCCCGACCTGCGCCGTTTCATCCGGGAGGGCTATGTTCGCTACGCCTTCACGCGCTTCGGCGTGCCCTATGTGGTGTCGATCCAGTGTCTCGACAGCAGTCCCCGCGCGCGGCGGCTTGCCTGCCGCGAGGCCTACCCCGTCGCCGAGCGTTTCCTGAAAGCGCTGCGCATCGCCGGCGGCCTGCCCTCGCGGCCGCGAAACGATCTTCCCTCAGGCGTCGCCGAGCGGCCGGCGGAAAAATCTCCTGACTTCACCTATCGCCCGGTCGGCGACATCATCGCCAACAGCGGCTATCGCCGAGCGGGCGGCCGCGCCGACTTCACCGCTTATTCGCAAATTCGATTTCCGCTGGAAAAGGCGCCTGCCTTCATTCACTCGCAATCGTTGCGAAACCGCAGATCGAACGACAAGCTGCTATCGCTGGACGGACCGATTGGCGGGAAGACAAGTTATCCGTGGCAGGATAATTTTTGCGAAGCCCGCAGTTTCGGCGTCGGACAGTGCCCCGGCGGTTTTGGGCATCAGGGCCAGGATATTCGTCCGGCACCGTGTTCGGCCGTGCAATGAAGGCGTCCGACCGCTGCGATCCCGAAACAGCGGCCGGTCGTCGCCGTCCGCGATGGCGTCGTGATCCGCTCACCGGCAGAGCAGGCCGCGACGCTGCAGATCAACACCCGCAACGAGCATATACGCTTTCGCTACATGCACATGAATCCAATGAGAATGGATGCCGACGGCCTCCTGAACGGACGTCACGTCGGCGAAGGCGAGAAAATCGGCGTGGTTTCGAATTATCTGGACTATCCCAACGGCACCAGCCGCCATTTGCATTTCGACGTGCAGGTGTTCACGCGCGATGGTTGGCTCTGGGTCAATCCCTACGTCACCCTGGTCTCGGCCTATGAGCGTCTGATCCGCGGCCGCGGGCGCCAGATCGGGCCCGACTCGCTGCCCTCGCCGGCCGTGGCCCATGCGTTGCCGCAAGATGTGATCCATGCCGGCAGCCAGGAAGGCAGCGATAACTGATCTCTCGGGACGCCGCCCCAACGCCGCCGCAGAGCTGCAGCAAGGTGGCCAATGGCTTGAACGACCTTTGCCGCGTCCCTTTCCGCACGGCTAGACTGCGCTGATGAAGCAACCTGATTCCCTGAAAACACCGACACGCCGCGCGGTGCTGCGATCCGGTCTTGGCGCCGGCGCCCTGCTCGCGCATCCCGTTGCGGCGTTTGCCGCTGCACCGCCGGGCTTCGATCAGTGGCGCGATGGTTTTCGCGCGCGGGCGCGGGCGAGAGGCATTTCGGACGCGACCTGGACCCGCGTGATGGGCCACATCGAGCCGGACATGTCCGTGTTCAAGCAGATGCGGAACCAGCCCGAATTCAACGAGCAGATCTGGCAATACATCAACCGCCGGGTCTCGGACTGGCGCATCATCGCCGGCAAGGAAGCGCTGAAGAAGAACGAGGCGCTGTTTGCGCGGATCGAGAAGGATTTCGGCGTCGAACGCGGCACGCTGCTGGCGCTGTGGGGCGTCGAATCCGCCTATGGCGATCCGCTGGTGCAGCAGAACCATATGCGTCCCGTATTTCCATCGCTCGCCGCACTCGCCTGGAACGAGCCGCGCCGCCGCGCCTATTGGGAAACCGAACTGATCAACGCGTTGAAAATCGTCGATCGCGGCTGGGGTACGCCCTGAGGAGATGCGGGGCTCATGGGCCGGCGCGATGGGGCATACCCAGTGGATGCCGGAGGTCTGGCTCAATGTCGGGATGGATTACGATGGGGATGGCCGGGTGTCGCCGTTCGGCAAGCCCGACGATGCGCTCGGCTCCAGCGCTCGCTATCTGGTCAACCGCGGCAAGTATCACCGCGGCGAACATTGGGGCTATGAAGTGCGCGCGCCCGGCGCTGCCTCAAGCGGCAGCCGGACCTATGCGGCGTGGGCAAACGCCGGCGTGCAACGCGCCGACGGCCAGCCATTCCCACAGCCGAATGCGAGCGCGCAGATGTGGGTGCCGGTGCAGGGCGGTCCGGCGTTCCTGCTGGGACCGAATTTCTACGCGGTGCGCAGCTATAACCCGTCGATGAACTACGCGCTGGCGATCTGCCATCTCGGCGACCGCATTCTGGGCGCGCCGCCCTTCATTCAGCCGTTCCCCGGCTCCGAGCGCGCGCTGACGCTCGCCGAAGTCCAGGAAATGCAGACCCGACTGACCAAAGCGGGCTTTGACACCGGCGGCACCGACGGCCGCGTCGGCAATGACACCATGAAAGCGGTGAAGGACTACCAGACCAAGGATGGGACTGGTGCCCGCGGACGGTTACGGCGGGCTGAAGGTGCTGGCGCGGTTGAGGCAGGGCGGGTAGAGCGCGGGCGTCGGTCGATCCCGCCTCGTCATTCCGGGGCGCGCGTAGCGCGAACCCGGAATCTCGCGCCTGATTATCTCTGGATTCCGGGTTCGAGGCTTCGCCTCGCCCCGGAATGACTATATGGCGCCTACCTGATCACCGCCGGACCCTGGTCCGGCACGGCGACGTCCAGCACCCGCAGCTGCACGCGCTCGGTGCCCTGCCAGCGATCGACCGCGAGCGATCCGGCCACATGCAGCGGTTGCCCGCGATGGCCGATCAACGCGTTGCCGAGCTTCTGGCCGATCGAGCGAAACGCGACGCCGTTCACGATCGCGCCGTCGCCCGACTTGAACCGCAGGCGCAGATGCGCCTGCCCGACCTCATCCGCATAGACAAGTTGATGCGACGGCAGCGCCACCACCGGCTCGGGATTGCCGCTGCCGAAGGGGCCCGCGCGATTGAGCGTCGCAACCAGCTCCGGCGTCACCGCCCGCGCGCTCACCGCGCCATCGATGAACAGCTCATTTTCATGCCGCGAGTTTGCGACGTCATGCGCCAGCGCGCTTTCCATATAGGCGCGGAATTCGGCCAGCCTCTCCTTGCGCAGCGTCACGCCCGCGGCCATGGCGTGGCCGCCGCCCTTCATCAGCAATCCGTCCTTCACCGCCTGACGCACCGCCCTGCCGAGATCGACGCCGGAGATCGAGCGGCCCGAGCCGGTGCCGATGCCGCCCGGCTCCAGCGCAATGGCAAAAGCCGGCCGCGAGAATTTTTCCCTCAGCCGTGACGCGACCAGACCGACCACGCCGGGATGCCAGCCTTCCGACGCCGTGACGATCACTGAACCCTTGTCTTCAAGCCCGAGCGCAGCCAGCGCCTCGGCTTCCGCCTGCGCCTCCGCCATCTGTTCGATGACGCGGCGCTCGGTATTGAGCCGGTCGAGTTCGGCGGCAATTCTGGCGGCTTCGGAGACATCGGCTTCCAGCAACAGCCGCACGCCGAGATCGGCACGGCCGATCCGGCCGCCCGCATTGATGCGCGGCCCCAGCATGAAACCGAGATGCCAGGCCTCGGGCGGGCCGTTCAGCCGCGACACGTCCATCAGCGCGGTATGACCAACATGATCGCGGCGCCGCATCGCGATCAGCCCCTTTGCAACAAAGGCGCGGTTGAGCCCGGTCAATGGCGCGACATCGGCGACGGTGCCGAGTGCCACATGATGCAGCATGCCCAGGAGATCGGGCTCCGGCATTTCGCCGGTCCAGAATCCGCGCTCGCGCAATTCCCTGTTGACCGCGACCAGCGTCACCAGCACCAGACCGACCGCGGCGAGATGGCCGAGACCTGAAAGATCATCCAGCCGGTTCGGATTCACCAGCGCGTCCACTTCAGGCAATTGTTCGCCGCATTGGTGATGGTCGATCACGACGACCGACATCCCGAGCCGTCGGGCCTCGGCCAGCGGCTCGAGGCTGGTGGTGCCGCAATCCACCGCCACCAGCAGCGTAGCGCCCTTGCCGGCAAGCATGCGAACGGCCTCGGTGTTGGGGCCGTAGCCCTCAAAAAGCCGGTCGGGAATATGGATCAGCGGATCGAGGCCGCAATGGCGCAGGTGCCATGCCAACAGCGCCGCGGAAGTCGCGCCGTCGACATCGTAGTCGCCGAAGATCGCGACCTTTTCGTTTCGTGCGGCCGCGTCCGCGATGCGTTTCGCCGCCGCTTCCATCTGCGTCACGGTGTAGGGATCGGGCATCAATTTGCGGATGGTCGGATCGAGAAAATCCTCCACTTCCTCGATACCGACGTCGCGCCCCGCCAGCACCCGCGCCAGCATCTCCGGCAGCTGATAACGCTGCACGATCGCGAGCGCGCGCGCGGCGCCGCGCGCATCGAGCCGGTCGCGCCATAGTTTTCCGGTGACGGATTGCGCAACCCCGAGAAACGCCGGCGGCGCTTCGACAGGCAAGGCGGATGCAGGGAGCGTCATGATGCCTTTGGAAGATAAGCGAGACGGCCGCAGGTTCAATGATTCGCGCGACACTGTCGCGACTTATGCCCGTCATCCTGAGGTGCGAGCCGCTTCGGCGAGCCTCGAAGGATGGCGACCCGTGGCCCATCCTTCGAGGCGCGCAAGGGCGCGCACCTCAGGATGACGCCAGAGTATGTGGATTCGGCCTTAACAGCCCATCCGCTCGGCTATCCCATTAAAATCTTTGGCAACAATATCCCAGTCGCCCGTCGCCTCGAAATCGTATTTCTGCAAGGGGCCGTATTCGGTCGGGCGCGCAACGAAGGCAGTCTTCAAACCCAGCTTCTGGGCGGCCTTGAGGTCGTGATTGTGGGCTGCGACCATCATCACCTGCTCCGGCGGCAGGCCGAGCAGGCGCGCGGCGCCGAGATAGGTCTCGGGGTCGGGCTTGTAGTGTTCGAACAATTCCGCCGACAGCACCAGGTCCCACGGCAGGCCGGCGAATTTCGCCATGTTGGTCAAAAGCGCGACATTGCCGTTCGACAACGGGCCGATGATGTATTTTGTCTTCAGCCGCGTCAGCCCGGAGACGCTGTCCGGCCACGGATTGAGCCGGTGCCAGCCCGTGGTGAGGTAATGCAGATCGGCTTCGTTCAAACCTGGGATCGAGAACTGCGCGACCAGTTTTTCCAGCGACCTTCGGTGCAGCACGTCCAGGATCACGTAGCCGCGCTCCGGGTGCTTGCGTACCTCGTCCATCGAGGCGGCATAAACGGCGCGCCAGCCGTCGACCAGCGCGGTCCAGTCGGCCTTGATGCCGCGTTTCTCGGACCATTTGGTGAAATCCGCAATCAGGCTCGAGCGCCAGTCGACCACGGTGCCGAACACATCGAACACCAGCGCCTTCACCGCCGAAACATCAGACATGCTTGCTCCCCGTTTTAGTTTCGTCATTCCGGGATGGTCCGAAGGACCGGACCCGGAATCTCGAGATTCCGGGTTCGCTCGTTTCACTCGCGCCCCGGAATGACAGTCCGTTACAATTTCTTTCGGTATTGCACGAAGCCCGGCCGCTCGGCGACCTGATTATAGAGCTGTTGCGCCGTCTGGTTGGTTTCGTGCGTCATCCAGTAGAGCCGGCTTGCGCCGGCTTCGCGGGCGGCGGCCTCGACTGCCGCAATCAACGCACGCCCGGCGCCGCTTCCGCGAGCCGACGGTTCGACGAAGAGATCTTCGAGGTAACAGTAGCATACCGGCGCCCAGGTCGAGCGATGCAGCAGATAATGCGCGAAGCCGATCAATCGTCCGCTGCGCTCGGCAACGAAAGCGCCGAGTGGTTCGAGCGGATCGAAGAACCGCCGCCACGTCGCGTTCGTGACATCGGAAGCAAGGCTGGCCTCATAGAAGGTCAGATAGCCCTGCCACAGCGGCTCCCATGCTTCGCGGTCGCCGGCTCGCACGGGTCTGACGGCGGTTTCGCCGGCCATATCTGCAGCCTCAATCGAGGTGGAATTTGTCGAGCTGCCGGTGTTCGGCCTTGATGTAACGCACCGTGCCGGTGACCGAGCGCATCACCACGGTCTCGGTCTCGATCACGTCCTTGCGGAACTTGACGCCCGACAGCAGCGAGCCGGTGGTGACCCCGGTCGCCGCAAACAGGCAATCGCCCCTCACCATGTCCTCGATGCCGTAAATCGCGCGCGGATCGGCGACCCCCATCTTGCGGGCACGCTCGCGTTTCTCCTCGGTGTCGAGGATCAACCGGATTTGCATCTGGCCGCCGATGCAGCGCAGCGCCGCCGCCGCCAGCACGCCTTCGGGCGCGCCGCCGGTCCCGATATACATGTCGACGCCGGTATTATCCGGATCGGCGCAATGGATGACACCTGCGACATCGCCATCGGTGATGAGGCGGACCGCCGCGCCGGTTGAGCGCACGCCCTGAATGATCTCGGAGTGGCGCGGGCGATCGAGCACCAGCACCGTGATCGCGGACGGATCGACGCCCTTCGCCTTGGCCAATCGGCGAACGTTGTCGGCAGGGGATGCATCAAGCTCGACCACGCCCTTGGAATAGCCGGGGCCGATCGCGATCTTCTGCATGTAAACGTCGGGCGCATGCAGCAGCGTGCCGGCATCCGCCATCGCCATGGTCGCGATCGCGCCCGGCATGTTCTTGGCGCAGAGCGTGGTGCCCTCGAGCGGATCGACGGCGATATCGACTTGCGGGCCGGCATTGATGCCGACCTTCTCGCCGATATACAGCATCGGCGCCTCATCGCGTTCGCCCTCGCCGATCACGACGGTGCCTTCGATCGGCAACTTGTTGAGCTCGCGGCGCATCGCGTCGACCGCAGCCTGGTCGGCCGCCTTCTCGTTGCCGTGGCCGCGCAGCCGCGCGGCCGATACCGCCGCACGTTCCGTCACCCGCACGATCTCGAGCGTCAGGATGCGCTCCAGCAATAGCTGCGGCGGAACGGAAATATGGGTCGACATCGCAGAACTCCTTAAGGCGTAACGGCGGGTCTTCCGGCCCGCATATAGTGGTTTCGCGCATCGTCCGCCTGGACCATGCGCTAATTTTTTTCGATCCGTATCACCTGTGGCCGGCCGCTGATCACCTTGTCGCGCTGAACTGCCTCCAGCGCGCGGTATACCGCATCCTCGTGGGTCGCATAGGTGATCAGAATGACCGGCACCGGCGAAGGTTTCTTCGCCGCGCCGTTGGCGTCGACGCCGTCGGGATGGCGCTGCACGATCAATTCGATGGAAATCTTCTGCTCGGCAAGCCGGGTGGCGATGGTCGCAGCGGTTCCGGCCAGATCGCGCGCCATCAGGCGGATATAGTAGCCGCCCTCATGGCGCTCCATCGGCGCCTTCGTGGTCGCGCGCAGCCGCGCCACCGGGCGTCCGAACGGTTTGGCGCGAATGCCGCGCGCAACGTCGGCGATGTCGGCCACCACGGCGGATGCCGTCGCCGCTCCGCCTGCGCCCGGTCCGACCAGCGTGATCGGCGGAATCCCCTCGCCGTCGATGGTTACCGCATTGGTGACGCCCATCACCTGCGCGATCGAGGATGATTTCGGCACCATGGTCGGATGCACGCGCTGCTCGATGCCTTTCGCGGTCCGCACCGCGACCCCGAGCAGCTTGACGCGATAGCCGAGTTCTTCCGCGGCGCGCAGGTCTTCCGGCGCGATCGAAGAGATGCCTTCGACATACACCGCGCTCTGCGCGACCTTGGTGCCGAATGCGAGGCTGGCAAGGATGGCAAGCTTCTGCGCGGTGTCGTGGCCGTCGACGTCGAATGACGGATTGGCCTCGGCGTAACCGAGGCGCTGCGCGTCCTTCAGGCATTCGGCGAACGACAATCCTTCCTGTTCCATCCGGGTCAGGATGTAGTTGCAGGTGCCGTTGAGGATGCCGTAGACGCGATTGACGCCGGTACCCGCAAGGCCTTCGCGCAAGGTTTTGACGACGGGAATCGCCGCGCCGACCGCCGCCTCGAAATTCAGCGCGCCGCCGTGCTTCTCGGCTGACCTCGCCAGTCGCAGTCCATGTTTGGCGATCAGGGCCTTGTTGGCGGTGACCACCGACTTGCCGGATTTCAGCGCCGTCTCGATCGCCGACAACGCTGGCTCGCCGGACCCTCCGATCAACTCGACGAAGCAATCGATGCCGGGATCGGCGGCCAGCGCCAGCGCGTTTTTCGCCCAGGCGATACCGCGGAGATCGAGACCGCGCTTTTTCGCCTTCGAACGCGCGGTGACGGCGACGACGCGAACGCCGCGTCCGCTGCGCGCCGACAAAGCGCGGCCCTGCTGCTCGATCAGCCGAACGACCTCGGCGCCAACAGTGCCGAGCCCCGCAATACCCACTTTCAGGGGTGCGACCATGACGAGGAAAACCTGCCGGAAGGATTATCGCCGGTTGGCGAGAGGAACCACGTTGTGCAACGTTTCAAGGCCGCTTTCAAGGAAACGGCGCACGCCGCGGGCGGCCTGGCGGATACGTTGCTCGTTTTCCACCATGGCAATGCGAACATAGCCCTCGCCGTGCTCGCCGAAGGCGACCCCGGGCGACACCACGACGCCGGATTTTTCCACCATCAGGGTCGCGAACTGCATGCTGCCGACGTCGCGGAAGGCCTTTGGCAAGGGAGCCCACGCAAACATCGAGGCGCTGGGCGGCGGAATTTCCCACCCCGCCCGGCCAAATGACTCCACTAGCGCGTCGCGGCGCTTGCGGTAGGTGTCGCGCATCTCGCGAATGCAATCCTCCGGGCCATTCAGCGCGGCGGTCGCGGCGACTTGAATGGGCGTGAACGCACCGTAGTCGAGATAGGATTTCACCCGCGCCAATGCGGCGATGATGCGGTCGTTGCCGACGGCAAATCCCATGCGCCAGCCGGCCATCGAAAACGTCTTCGACATCGAGGTGAATTCCACGGTCACGTCGATGGCGCCGGGAATCTGCAGCACCGACGGCGGCGGGTTGTTGTCGTCGAAATAGACTTCCGCATAGGCCAGGTCCGACAGGATGAAAATCTCGTGCTTCTTCGCAAACGCCACCAGATCCTTGTAGAAGTCGAGGCTCGCGACATTGGCGGTCGGATTGGAGGGATAGCAGACCACGATAGCGAGCGGCTTCGGGATCGAATGGAGGATGGCGCGCTCGACCGCCTCGAAGAATTGCGGCGTTGGCTCCGAGGGTACCGAACGGATCACTCCGCCGGCCATCAGAAATCCAAAGGCATGAATCGGATAGCTTGGATTGGGACAGAGAACGACGTCCCCGGGCGCGGTGATCGCCTGCGCCACGTTGGCAAAGCCCTCCTTCGAGCCCAACGTCGCAACGATCTGGGTTTCGGGGTTGAGCTTGACGCCGAAACGGCGGCCGTAATAGGCCGCCTGAGCTTTGCGCAAGCCGGTAATGCCGCGCGAGGCGGAGTAGCGGTCGGTCCGCGGCTTGCCCAGCGTCTCCTTCAGCTTCTCGATGACATGGGGAGGCGTCGACAGATCCGGATTGCCCATGCCGAGATCAATGATGTCGGCTCCGGCATTCCGCGCCGCTGCCTTGGCCTGGTTGACCTGCTCGAAGACGTAAGGCGGCAAACGGCGGATGCGGTAGAAATCTTCCATCGGTCTCGGGCTCCGGACGCCGGTTAAGCAGGGGTCGGCAGCACGCTTGGCAGCAAAGCGGAATTCCGCCAAGGAACGTGCTCAATCAATGATTTAGGGCGAGTTCAGGCGCCAAACCGTTAAATCGGCCTGTTTTACCATGCAGGTCCGGCTGCGCCAGCCGTAATAGGAGGCTTAATTCACTTTGAAGCCGCGGCTTTGGCGGCTGCCGCCGACGCCTGGCGGTCACGCGCGGCAATGAGTTCGCTCTGGATCTTGGCCCGTTCCGCCGGCGCCATCGCGCTTTCTTCCCGATCGGGCGGCATATCATGGACCGGAAGGTAGGCCCCGGTTTCCTTCGGACGCGGGGGCGCATCGGCCGGCGTGCCGACCAACGGCAGATCCGCAATCGATGTCGAGCAGCCGCCAAGCGCCAGCGCCGACGCCAGCAGGGCTCCCAGAGCCAGCACCCTTTTTTTGCGATCCACCAACATTCGTACGCAAGTTCCCCGTCGCTGGTATGAGCCTTGCAGCGACGAACCGCCAGTCTCAGATTCCCGGGGCATGGTTCAAACCATTGTCGCCCGAAACAATTAAAGCCCAGAGACCAAATCCGACCGTTGAGGCTTCAATGTGTCAGAACCGAGATGCTTTGTCGCAGTGCAGCACGTCAGCTGCGGTGATTGCCCGCGAACCGGCCATCGCCGCCCCCGCGCGGTGACGAACTCGAAATGAATCTATAGGGTTGCGGATATGAGTGACGTTACGGCCGAAAGCCAGGTTGCGAAAAAGTTCGACCCCGAAGCCTTCGCGATGAACCTCGCGCGGGCCATGGAAAGCAGCGGTCAGGCGCTCGCGGCCTATCTCAAGCCGCGCGAGAGCGGCGAAATCACCGATAAGCCGCCCGGCGAACTCGCCGAGGTGATCAAGACCTTCAGCGCGGTGGCGGAATATTGGCTGTCGGACAAAGATCGGTCGGCCGAACTGCAGACGAAAATTGGCAAGGCCTATCTCGATCTCTGGGGTTCGGCGGTGCGCCGGCTTGCCGGCGAACAGGCGGAGCCGGCGATCGCGCCATCGCCGCGCGACAAGCAATTCAACGATCCCGAGTGGAAGTCGAATCAGTTCTTCGATTTTGTGATGCAGCTCTATCTGCTCACGACGCAATGGGCGCAGGACCTGGTGCGCAATGCCGAAGGGCTCGATCCGCATACCCGCAAGAAGGCGGAATTCTACGTCCAGCAGATCGCCAACGCGCTCGCGCCATCGAATTTCGTTCTCACCAATCCGGAAGTATTGCGCGAGACGCTGGCCTCCAGCGGCGACAACCTGGTTCGCGGCATGAAGATGCTGGCGGAGGATATCGAGGCCGGTGGCGGCACGCTGCGCATCCGTCAATCCGACCCTTCCAACCTTGTTGTCGGCGTCAACATGGCGACGACGCCGGGCAAGGTGATCTTCCAGAATGAGCTGATGCAGCTGATCCAGTATCAGCCGTCGACGGAAAACGTGCTGCGCACCCCGCTTCTGATCGTGCCGCCCTGGATCAACAAGTTCTACATCCTCGACCTCAGGCCGGAAAAATCCTTCGTCAAGTGGTGTGTCGATCACGGCATCACGGTGTTCATGATTTCGTGGGTCAACCCGGACAAGCGCCTGGGATCGAAAACCTTCGATGACTATATGAAGGAAGGCCCGCTGGCGGCGATGGACGCCATCGAGAAGGCCACCGGCGAGTTGAAAGTCCACACCATGGGCTACTGCGTCGGCGGCACCCTGCTCGCCTCGACGCTGGCGTGGCTTGCCGAAAAGCGGCGCGTGCGCGTGACGTCGGCGACTTTGCTGGCGGCGCAGGTCGATTTCACCCACGCCGGCGACCTTCTGGTGTTCGTCGACGAGGGCCAGATCTCGGCGCTCGAGCGCGACATGCAGGCAGCGGGCGTGCTCGAAGGCAGCAAGATGGCGATGGCCTTCAACATGCTGCGCTCAAACGATCTGATCTGGTCCTATGTGGTCAGCAACTACCTGAAGGGACAACCGCCCTCCTCGTTCGATCTGTTGCACTGGAATTCGGACGCGACGCGGATGCCGGCGGCAAACCATTCATATTACCTGCGCAACTGCTATCTGGAAAACCGCCTGTCCACCGGCAGCATGGTGCTGGACAACACCTTGCTTGATCTCTCGAAGGTGAAGGTGCCGATCTACAATCTGGCGACGCGCGAGGATCATATCGCGCCAGCGGATTCCGTGCTTTACGGCTCGCAATTTTTCGGCGGCCCGGTGAAGTACGTATTGTCCGGGTCCGGGCATATTGCGGGCGTGGTCAACCCGCCCGCGTCGGGCAAGTACCAGTTCTGGACCAACGACAATATCAAGGACGTTACGCTCGCCGACTGGCTCAAGGGCGCGCAGGAGCACAAGGGCTCGTGGTGGCCCGACTGGCGCGAATGGCTCGCAAGTATCGACGCCGAGGAGGTGCCGGCGCGCGCTGTCGGCACCGAGGCGTTGCCTCCGATCGAAGACGCGCCCGGCAGCTACGTCCGGGTCCGCGCATAGCGCAACAAAGCACCTTTGAGTATAACCCAGGTCGTCCCCGCCGGGACGCGATTCGAGATCGATTGAGGGGAAAGCCTATGACGCGCGAATTGTTCTGGCTGACGCTGACGGTCATCTTCACGGGATTGCTGTGGATCCCCTACATCATAAATCGCTGTCAGGTTCGTGGCCTCTCCGGCGCGATGGCCAATCCGTCGCGCAACGCCAAGCCGCATGCGGAGTGGGCCACTCGGTTGATGTTCGCGCATGACAATGCGGTCGAGAACCTCGTTATCTTCGCGCCGCTGGTGCTGATCCTTGCCGAGATCGACTATTCGACGAAATGGACCGTCTATGCCTGCGCGGTGTATTTCTGGTCCCGCGTCGCGCATCTGATCGTCTATACGCTGGGCCTGCCGGTGTTCCGCACGCTGGCCTTCACCGTCGGCTTCCTCGCGCAGGCCGTGCTGGCGCTGGCGATTTTCAAGGTGGTGTGACGCTAACGTTCCCGGACTGCGGTGTAGCGATTCGCCCGGCGAAGCTGCGAAGCAATCGGTTCGGCACGCTGCTGCCGCAGAGCCGGGATCTCACATTGACATACGTGGCCCTCGGCATCAGCGCGCGACCGCTCGCAGCGCTGCGCAGCGTCCGCGGCACGAACCTCACGGAAACAGCGCGATCTGCTCCAGCCCGGTGGTCTCGGGAAACCCGAGCATCAGGTTCATGTTCTGGATCGCCTGCCCGGCCGAGCCCTTCACCAGATTGTCGAGCACCGAAATGACGATGCGCGCGATTCTTGATGCGGTCGGCGAATACCCCGATCTGCACATAGTTCGAGCCGCGCACGTTCTGCGTCTGCGGCAGCACGCCCTTTTTCGCGACATGCACGAACGGCTCGTCCGCGATAGGCTTCGGCCAGCGCGGCGCGCAGATCGTCGGCGCTGGCGCCGTTGAGTTTGACGTAGGACGTGCAGAGCTCGCCGCGGCTCATCGGAATGAGATGCGGCGTAAAGTTAACCGTTACCGCCGAGCCGCAGCGACGCCGATCTCCTGCTCGATCTCGGGCGAGTGCCGATGGGTGCCCACCGAATAGGGCGAAAGCCCCTCTCCTGCTTCGCTGAACAGCGTGTTCTGCTTCAGACCGCGGCCCGCGCCGGTGACGCCCGATTTCGCGTCAATGACGATGTCGTTCACGTCGATCAGCTTCGCCTTGGCGATCGGGACCAGCGCCAGCAGCGCCGCCGTCGGATAGCAGCCGGGGCAGGCGACAAGCCGTGCCGCCGCGATTTTCTCGCGATAGAATTCGGTGAGGCCATAGACGGCTTCACGTTGAAGCTGTGGCGCGCAGTGCTCGTGGCCGTACCATTGCGCGTAGACACTCCTGTCGCGGAGCCGGAAATCCGCCGACATGTCGAGGACTCTTGATCGCCGGATTGGCGGCCATCACGGCCGCGATGATCTCCTGCGTCGTGCCGTGCGGCAGCCCGCAGAACACCGCATCGAGCTTGGTCCAATCGACCTTCTCCCATTCCGTCAGCCGCGGCAGCTCCAGCATGAAGAAATGCGGAAACACCTCGTCCATCGCCTTGCCGGCATGGGTATTGGCGGTCAGCACCGATATCTCGGCATTTGGATGCCGCGCCAGCAGGCGCACCGCGTCGGCGCCGGTGTAGCCGGACGCACCGAGAACGCCGATCTTCTTCTTTGCGCTCATCACATCGTTCCTTCCGGCATTGCCTTAGCATCCAATTGTGTCGTCCCGCTTGCGAACAGTTGCGGCCGCAGCGTGCGCATTTCGCTCGCCAGAAGCTGCGCGGCCGCGTCGGGTTGCCGCGCCAGCGCGGTTGCAACCGCCATGTGGTCGACGTCGGATTTGTGCTGGTTGAGCTTGAAGCTGCCCTCGATCTCCTCGACCGTCATGACCAGACCTACAATGGCTTTTTTCATCGCGTCCAGCCGCCCGGCCGTCATCTTCGAGGTCGTCCAGGGCGGTTTCGGCGCGAGCCAGCCTTCGAACTTGCGCGGCGAGCGTATCGAGATGCGGACCGAGTTCATGGTCGGGCAGCATCCGCACGCAGCCGGTGAGATGCACGGCTTGATAAAACCAGGTCGGCACCTGATCCGGCGATGCATACCAGTCCGCCGAAACATAGGCGTCCGCGCCGTTCACGGTCATCAGCCACGGCGTTTTTCCGTCCGCCAGTTTCGCCAGCGGATTGTTGCGGGCAACGTGAAAGGCCACGCGCGGCGTGCCGTCGTCGGCATAGGCGAGGCAGAACGGCAGCGAGGATGCAATCGGCTTGGCGCCGTCCCATGCGCAAATCGTGCCGAATCCGCGCGCTTCCGCAAAGCCAAGGCTCGCGGCACGATCGGGCTTGAACATGGGAGGCGTATACATTTCAAACTCCTGCTTGACGTAGGAGCCGCCAGATCGAGACCGCGTTTCTTGCAAGGGAGAGGCCGCGGAGTGGATCCGGCGGCAGAGGCGACGATCTTATGCGCAGACGTCCGCCCATACCGCAATGCTGCGGCGGCGGCGAGCGATGAGGATGGTCGCGGCGTTGGTCATGGGCGGGGCTATAAGGCCGCAGTCCCTCGGCGTCAAGGATTTAGATCGGTCTCGTTCTAGTACTTGACCATGCCGACGCTGGTCAGGGTCGTTCCGGCGGCGACGCGGGGGGCAGTCGCGAAGTGGTGAGTAACATACTGCTCAATGTAGGCATTGGCCGCCGACATCGTATCTACGGGCACTACCGCTTTGAAGCCGCGGAAGACCGCCTCGGACGCGGTATGGAGCACGGCACCATCAGCCGCGGTACCGGCCACGATAATGGTATTGATGCCGCGATCCCTCAGTATTTTCTCAAGGTCGGTTTTGATAAATTTTTGTGCCCCGGACTGAACAACGGGTTCATTGCCGATCGGGGCAACGTCGGCCACGGTATCGCCAATCACGTTACTCTCGACAATGCTGTAGACGACAAGAACGTTGTTTGCACGTGCCCCGGCCAGCAATTGCTTGGCGGCGGGCAGCGTCGCCGGGCAGCGCGGTCGGACTTTTTCGTTGCAGGTTTGCTTGACAAAATCGATCATCAAAAGCGCCGTCGTCTTGGGGTCGATTGTCACGCCCTTCAGCTCTGGCGCTGCTGGTGCCTTCACGGCTGACCATTCGTCAATGATGGTGTGGGCCGATGAGGCAACCGGCGACACAAGAACCATCATGCAAGCAGTAATCAGGGACAGTTGGCGGAAACGGCGCATGTTTTGATCCCGATGAATTCGCCAAGATGGATTGGCTAGGATGAGCAGACTAAGAGGAGTTGGCCAAACAGAGTTTTCGTCTGGCAATTGACAGGCCGAGAGCCCCGCGACTTGAAGCGAGCTAGCATAGTAGCGCGAGACTTCGGCGGGCAGTCAAATATGCGCGTCGACTCCGCAATCGCCGGGGTTACTCGGCCGAACACACGATTTAAGGTTCGCGAATTTGCTTAATTAAGCACCCTGCCAAGTTGTCTCATGTGCGGCGCGCTATGGCAGCCAGCGTGCGCGACTTGGGAGGCTCTACACCACGCCCCACATCCATTTGGCGATCTGCGCGAGCACGTCGCCGAACAGCAGCAGCGCCGCCGCCCAGACCAGTGCGGATACGAAGTTGGCAATTTGAAAGTGCCAGTACTCCATCTCGAATATCCCGGCAGCGAGCGGCACCGAAGCCCGCAGCGGTCCGAAAAATCGCCCGATGAAAATGCTCGGTACGCCCCACTTCTCCACAAAGGCCTTGCCGCGCGGCAGGATTTCCGGATAGCGCGACAGCGGCCACATGTGCGCGACCTGTTCCTTGTACTTGTAGCCGAACCAATAGGAGAGCCAATCGCCGAGCGCAGCACCGATTGCGCCGGCGATCCAGACCGGCCAGAAGTTGATCCCGCTCCCGCCGAGCATCGCGCCGATTGCAACCAGCGCACCCCAGGCGGGGATCAGCAGTGAAACAAAGGCAAGCGATTCGCCGAATGCCAGCATCAGAACGATCGGTGCGGCCCAGGCCTGATGATCGCGCACGAAGTCGGCCAAGGCGTGCGCAAAACCTTCCATTTCCGATTGCCCTTCCCCGCCCCATTTGAGCCTTTGAATCCTTGGTAAGCCAGCCCCTTGCGCGACATTCAAGTCACAAAGGCGGGGATTGTTCGTGAGCTTCGGTCTCCTCGGCGATTAATCAAGCCAAACGAACCGGAGAGAAATCGATCACCGGCTCGCCGAAGACGCTCGAGTGTGTAGCGTCGCGCTGCAGCGATGGGGATCAACTGATCGCAGGCGATGGCGCTATTTGCGGTGGTACGTCCGAGGACATCCCGCGCTTGAAACGGAAGCGAGCTCCTTCCACCTCAAGGTGACCGCCGCCTCAGCGCCCGCCGTCACTTTTTAAGCTTATCCGTGGCATAGTCAGGAGGAGCCGATTCGCCCCGCTCCGGCGCGTGCAACACATGAAAGTCCATGGCAAAGCCATTGAAATCTCTTGCTAAATCAAAGGCAACGAACGACCTGTTCGGGGCCGCCGAGCCGAAGGGCCGCGCGCTCAAGGTCGCATCGCGCAGTTCCAGCGCCGAAGCCGGCTATACCGCCCGGGATATCGAGGTGCTCGAAGGCCTCGAGCCGGTGCGCCGCCGGCCCGGCATGTATATCGGCGGCACCGACGAGAAGGCGCTGCATCATCTGTTTGCGGAAGTCATCGACAACGCCATGGACGAGGCGCTGGCCGGGCACGCCTCCTTCATCGAAGTGGAATTGAGCGCCGACGGATTTTTGACGGTCACCGACAATGGCCGCGGCATTCCGGTCGACCCGCATCCGAAATTTCCGAAAAAATCCGCGCTCGAAGTCATCATGTGCACGCTGCATTCCGGCGGCAAATTCGATTCCAAGGTCTATGAGACCTCCGGCGGCCTGCACGGCGTCGGCGTGTCGGTCGTCAACGCCCTCTCGGCCCGGCTCGAGGTCGAAGTCGCGCGCGGCCAGAAACTCTATCGCATGGCGTTCGAGCGCGGCCATCCCAAAGGCAAGCTCGAAGACCTCGGCAAGATCAACAACCGCCGCGGCACCAAGATCCGCTTCAGCCCGGATGCCGAGATTTTCGGCGCCAAGGCCGCCTTCAAGCCGCAGCGCCTGTTCAAGATGGCCCGTTCCAAGGCCTATTTGTTCGGTGGGGTGGAGATCCGCTGGCGCTGCGACCCCACTTTGCTGAAGGGCGTCGACGATGTGCCGGCCGAGGACACGTTTCATTTCGCAGGCGGCCTCAAGGACTACCTCGGCGCCGCTGTTCATGCCGACACGCTGGTGCATCCGGACATCTTCTCCGGCAAATCCGGACGCGTCGGTGCCCACGGCACTTGCGAATGGGCCGTGGCGTGGACCGCCGACGCCGACGGTTTTCTGTCCTCCTATTGCAACACCATACCGACGCAGGATGGCGGGACCCATGAGTCCGGCATGCGCAGCGCGCTGCTGCGCGGCTTGAAGGATCACGCCGAGCGGGTTGGACAGGGCAAGCGCGCCGCCGTCATCACCTCCGAAGACGTCATGGTAGGCGCCGCGGTGATGCTGTCGGTGTTCGTGCGCGAGCCGGAATTCCAGGGCCAGACCAAGGACCGCCTTGCTACCGCCGAAGCGCAACGCATCGTCGAGCAGGCGATCAAGGACCCATTCGACCACTGGCTGTCCGGCAATCCGCTTCAGGCCAACAGGCTGCTGGATTTCGTCATCGAGCGCGCCGACGAGCGGCTGCGCCGCCGCGCCGAAAAGGAAATCTCGCGCAAGACCGCGGTGAAGAAACTGCGCCTGCCCGGCAAGCTTGCCGACTGCACCGACACGGCAGCCGAAGGCTCCGAACTGTTCATCGTCGAGGGCGACAGCGCCGGCGGCAGCGCCAAGCAGGCGCGCGACCGCAAGACGCAAGCCATTCTCCCGTTGCGCGGAAAGATCCTCAATGTCGCGTCCGCGGGCAAGGACAAGTTGACGGCCAATGCGCAGCTCGCCGACCTGATGCAGGCGATCGGCTGCGGCACCGGGGCGCATTACCGCGAAGAGGATTTGCGCTACTCGCGCATCATCATCATGACCGACGCCGACGTCGACGGCGCGCATATCGCATCGCTCTTGATCACGTTCTTCTACCGGCAGATGCCGCGGCTGATCGATGAGGGCCACCTTTATCTCGCGGTGCCGCCGCTCTATCGCCTCACCCACGGCAGCAAGACCGTCTACGCCCGCGACGACGCCCACAAGGACGCGCTGCTGAAGAGCGAATTCAACGCCAACGCCAAGGTCGATGTCGGCCGCTTCAAGGGTCTTGGCGAAATGATGCCGGCGCAGCTGAAGGAAACCACGATGGACCCGGCCAAGCGCAGCTTGCTGCGCGTGGTGCTGCTCGCCGACGACCGCGAAGGCACCGCCAATTCCGTCGAGCGGCTGATGGGCACCAGGGCCGAGGCCCGGTTCGCGTTCATTTCCGACAAGGCCGAGTTCGCCAGCGAGGATTTGCTGGACGTGTAAGCCGCCTGCGGCCGCTTCGGCGCGGGAGGCACGGGCAATTCCCCCGCCTGGGCCCTGTTTGCGGCCCTTTTCAGCCATTTCCGGCCCTCGCCCCGAATTCCCGTGCGTTTTCCGGCGGGTGTACCCCCCGGCAACAGCATTTCGAGCGGGACTGGCTATAGTCACCCTAGGGAATGGGGAATCGGTGCATTTGCACCCCTGTCACGCGGTCGGGTCCGAGCGCTGCATTTACCGAGGATTTGAAAATGAAAAAGCTAGCAATTGCGTTGACTGCTATCGCGGCTTTCACCGCACCGGCGGTCGCAGCCGACATGCCCGTCAGGGCGCCGGTGTATCAGCCGCCTGCACCGGTCTATAATTGGACTGGCTTCTACATCTTCGGCGGTGGCGGCGGCGGATTGTGGAACGCGGACAGCAACGTGGTGGCCTTTCCCAGCGGGGTTGGGCTTACCCGTGATCAGCGGCTGGGCGGCAGCGGCTGGTTCGGAACAGTCGGCGCCGGGTGGGACTGGCAGTTCAGCCATCATGGGTGTTCGGCATATTTGGCGACGGTCAATTCGGCGAAATCCGCGGCTCGCAATCGGACCCATTTAATTTCATTGAGGGCCGCGAAAAGCTTCGCGACAGCTGGGCGGCCGGCGTGAGACTAGGTTACCTCGTCGCGCCGAATGTCAATTCCTACGTCAACGCCGGTTATACCGGTTCCCAGTGGTCGGGTACCACTTTGACCGACCTCGCTGGAGGCACCCTTTGTTGCTACCACGGCGTCATTCCATCGTAATGGCTGGTTCATTGGCGGCGGTTTTGAAAACAGCCTGAACTACTTTGGCATTTCGGCTCCTGGGTGGTTTATGAAGACGGAGTACCGCTCGGCTTTCTTTGACCGCATCACCCTTCCGGAGACGTTGTCGCGACCGCATTACCGGCCTCACCGCAGTTACTTTCAAGCCTTGGGTGCAGACCATCAGCACGTCGCTGGTCTATCGCTTCAACTGGGGTGGCGCTCCCGTGAGGTACTGATCCTCCGTCTAAGGTTAGCAGTACAAAAAGCCCCGGCATCGTCCGGGGCTTTTTTGTTGCCGCGGCGCGCGGCCAAGCCGTTTCGGAGCAACACCTACATTTAGGGAGCGCGGTGTGCCTGACCGTTAACAGCCTCTTGAGTGGAACCGGCTATACTTCCGCACTGGGGTTGCGAATCGGCGCACTTGCGCCCTGCCGCGCGGTCGGGTCGGCGAGCGCTCGGATGCCGAGGAATTTAAAATGAAAAAGCTGGCAATCGCATTGACGGCGATCGCGGCCTTCACCGCACCGGCATTTGCAGCCGACATGGCCGCCAGGACGCCAGTGGCAGCGCCGGCTCCGGTCGCATATGCGCCGTCCTGGACCGGATGCTACATTGGCGGCGGCGGCGGCTACGGCCTCTGGAACCAGGAAAATACCGGCTTTATCGATGGTCCGCCGCGCGTTCCGTTCACCGCCACGACAACGGCGGGCGGTCGTGGTTATCTCGGGACCGTGGGCGGCGGCTGCGACTATCAGTTTCCGGTTGGGGGCTGGAACTTCGTTGTCGGCGCGTTCGCCGACTACGACTGGAGCAGCCTCAAGGGCAAGCTGAATCCTCCCGCTGCGATCGGCTTGGTCGGCGACGAGAAGATGAGTTCGGCTTGGGCGGTGGGCGGCCGGGTCGGTTGGCTGGCCTTCCCCAGCCTTCTGACCTATTTCACCGGTGGTTACACCCAGGCGACCTTCGACCGTACCAACCTCACGGTTGCCTTCGGAGGAATTCCTATTGTTTTGCCCCCGAGTATCCCGACGACCGCCTTTATCGACAAGAGAACCTACAAGGGCTGGTTCCTCGGCGCCGGTGACGAATATGCGATTAACTTCCTGCCCGGCCTGTTCTGGAAGACCGAATACCGTTTCTCGGAGTTCGACGTAGAGAACAATCCCGTTCGGTTTAGCACAGGCGCGCCATCCGGTGTGTCGGACAACTCCAAGAAGTTTGTCCACACGATCCGCAGCGAGTTGGTCTATCGCTTCAACTGGGGTGGTCCGGTCGCCCCGAGGTACTGACTTCGTCAAAGGTTCAGCGAATGCAAAAAGCCCCGGCATCGACCGGGGCTTTTTTGTACTTCGGCTAAGGTTACATTGCGGACCTCGGAGGCGTGGTCCCTGCTCTTGCCCTGGGGGAGCGAGAGCGTCACTTTGGCCGCTGGTGCACGACAGCCTGCGCCAACGTTCGCGAGAAAAGACCATGCGCAAATTGCTTTTGATCGTTGGCTTCCTCGCGCTCGCCTTAGGCCTGCTCTGGATCGGTCAGGGCACCGGTGTGGTGGCCTGGCCGCCATCGAGCTTCATGATCAACCAGATCCAGTGGGCCGGGTACGGCGCGGCGCTGGCCGCCATCGGCCTGATCTTCATCTGGCAAAGCCAACGCTGAAATCTGGAAAGTACAGCAATGAAATCGGAATTGTTCGGTCTGAAAGGCAAGGTCGCCATCGTCACCGGCGGCAATGGCGGCATCGGGCTCGGCATGGCGCGTGGGCTGGCCGACGCCGGCGCCGACATCGCGGTCGTAGGCCGCAACGAGGAGAAATCGAAAGCGGCGGTCGCCGACCTCGCGGCACGCGGCGTCAAGGCGATCTCGGTAACGACCGACGTCACCGACAAGCAGGCGGTTGCCCGCATGGTCGATCAGGTCAAAGGCGAGCTCGGCCGGATCGACATTCTCGTCAACAATGCCGGCATCAACATCCGCAAATCCCCGCACGCGCTCGATCTCGAGGAATGGGATAGCGTCATCAGGACCAATCTCACCAGCGCATTCCTGTGCTCGCAGGCGGTCTACGCGGCCATGAAGGAAGCGGGCGGCGGCAAGATCATCAACATCGGCTCGATGATGTCGATCTTCGGCGCCAGCTTCGCGCCGGCTTACGCCGCGAGCAAAGGCGGCATCGTGCAGTTCAC
This sequence comes from uncultured Alphaproteobacteria bacterium, assembly GCA_963745785.1. GTDB lineage: Bacteria > Pseudomonadota > Alphaproteobacteria > Rhizobiales > Xanthobacteraceae > Bradyrhizobium. The sequence goes on from CAVUYV010000006.1 coordinate 49,451, forward strand.
GCGCTCCTGCGCGGTCGCCTGGGCCGCCGACAACATCCAGGTCAACGCGGTGCTGCCGGGCTGGATCGACACCGATCTCACCCGGCGGGCGCGGCAGGAGATCGATGGACTCCATGAAAAGGTTCTGGCACGCACCCCGGCGGCGCGATGGGGCGCGATCGCCGATTTTGCCGGCATCGCGGTGTTTCTCTCATCTTCCGCCTCGGACTTCGTCACCGGCACCGCCATTCCCGTCGACGGCGGATTTTCGATCATGGGCTAGGCGCCACTTATCGCCTAAAACTCTTGATTTCGGAGATGCTGCCGTCGCGATAGGTCAATTCCACCGACACGAACTGGGTCGAGGGCGCAAGCTTGAGATAGGGCTGCGCCTCGTGCGGAATGACGCTGGGATCCCTGGGATCGCAGGGTGGCATTTTCAAAACCTTGTCGGGCACCGCGGTGTCGATGCCGATACGCGCCTCGCGGATCGCGCAGCGATACGACATCAGGTGGGTGTAATAGACCAGGAGCCCGTTGAACTCGCGAAATGACAGCCAGCTGGTCGCGGTCATGTCGAGGATTTTTCGCTGATCGCGGATCAACGCGGCTTCCGGATCGAATTTGATCGGAAACGGCCCCTGCAATTCGCCTGAGGCGTCGACATAGCGGACCTGAATGGTCGCTGCCGGTGCGTCGGCGGCGAGTTCGATCGAAGGATTGGGCATCCGTTTGCGCGTTCGCGGATCGAGCGTGTCGATAAATCCGGTCTCGCGGAATTCTCCGGTATCGCCGATCCGCCACGAAATCCCGAGCGTCGGATCGGCGATCGAGAACACCACCGTCCAGCCGCCATTGTGGCGGGAGAACATTGCGATCGGCGCGTTGACGGAATCGTTCGAAGGCGCCATGCGCGGGACCGACACCGGCGGCAGCGCCGCGACCTTCTGCGGCTCGGCGGGTTTTGCCGTTTCAGCCTGGGCCTTCGCCGCCGCGCCGTTCAAAAACACGTCGTCGACCATCTGATCGAAATAAACCGGGATCTGCTTGTGACTCACCGTTTCCGCCATCTCGGCTACCAGCCGGCGCGTGCGCTGCGCGACTTGAACAAGGTTGACGCCGGGCTGCGTGAGCTCTTTGGCAAAGGTTCGCGTGAACACCGAATTCGGATTGTCGTCGTTGTTGGACAGACGATCGAGCGCGGTCTGGCGGGGGCCTGCGGAAAACACCGAGAACACGCCTTCCGGCAATTGCGTCATCGGCGCGAGACCACCGCCGCCGGCGACGGCGCGGGTTCCACTTCGCTCGAACGGATTGTTGCGGCAGGCATCGAACACAAGGATGGAGGTGCGCACCTTCTTGTTCTGCAGCCGCTCGATAATGCGATCCGCCAGGATCGATGCGTCGCGCACCAGTTCTTCCTGGCCTTCGGTAGCGGCGGGCACGTCGGTCGGCAGCAGGAAATTCTGCCCCGCAATCTCGAAGCCATGGCCGGCATAGAAGAAGAACGCGGTATCGCCGGGCTCAATCGCGTTGTCGAATGCCAGCAGGGTCTGGCTGAAGGCCTGCCGCGTCTGGTTCTCCGCAACCATCACGGAAAAACCGAGTTGCCTGAGCGTGTCGCCCATGGTCCGGGCATCGTTCACCGCCTTCTGCAGCTTCGGAACGTTCTTGTAATCGTTGTTGCCGATCACCAGCGCGACGCGCTTTTCCGCATGCGCCGGCTGCGCCAGCGCCAGTAAAGACGACGCCAGCAAGCTCCACGCCAAAGCGGCCCTCAACCACAGCCAAATCTTCATCGGTATTTCCTGCCCCCTGCACGACCTGTCCACGGCTTGCGCGAACCGCCATATCCCGTAGTCGGCAGAGTTGTACCGCCGGTTCATCCACGTCGGCCGCGGACGCCTGATCCGCGACGCAATGATTCGGAACTCCGGCATTTCTGCAAAAACATTAAGCTTTTTCAGTGCTTCCCGCGCCTGCTCCATTGACTTTGGCCAATTCACCCCTATGTTCCGCTTCGACGCGGCCCGGTATCGAAACGCGATATCTTGAATAAGCCGCCTGTCTGCGTATCCGAAAATCCCGTGCAAATTTGCGTGCCGTTCCGGGATTGGCGCGACAGTTGTTTCCGGGATTCCAAGCGGCGGTTTCTACCAGAGGCTCAATGTCTTTTTCCCATCTCGGCTTGTCCGACAAGGTGCTCGCCGCCGTCGCGGCCACCGGTTACACCACCCCTACCCCCATTCAGGAACAGGCGATTCCCCATGTTCTGGCCCGCCGAGACGTTCTCGGCATCGCCCAGACCGGCACCGGCAAGACCGCTGCCTTCGTCCTTCCGATGCTCACCATGCTGGAGAAGGGCCGCGCCCGGGCCCGAATGCCCCGCACCCTCATCCTCGAGCCGACCCGCGAACTCGCCGCCCAGGTGAAAGAGAGTTTCGACAAATACGGCGCCGGCCAGAAACTCAACGTCGCGCTGCTGATCGGCGGGGTTTCGTTCGGCGACCAGGACTTCCAAATTGACGCGCGGCGTCGACGTCCTGATCGCAACCCCCGGCCGGCTGCTCGACCATACCGAGCGCGGCGGGCTCCTGCTCACCGGGGTCGAACTGTTGGTCATCGACGAAGCCGACCGCATGCTCGACATGGGCTTCATTCCCGACATCGAGCGCATCTGCAAGCTGGTTCCGTTTACGCGGCAGACACTGTTCTTCACCGCGACGATGCCGCCCGAGATCAGACGCATCACCGAAACCTTCCTGCACAATCCCGAAAAGATCGAAGTTTCGAGACCCGCGACCACCGCCGTGGGCGTGGCCCAGTTCCAGGTCAGCGTCGGCCGCGAGCCGCATGAGAAGCGGGAAACGCTGCGCCGCCTGCTTCGCGACGCCAAGGACCTCCAGAACGCAATCATCTTCTGCAACCGCAAGCGCGAAGTGGCGCTATTGTACAAATCGCTGCAGAAACATGGCTTCAGCGTTGGCGCCCTGCACGGCGACATGGATCAGCCGGCACGCACCGCGGCGCTCGATCAATTCCGCAAGGGCGAAATTCCGCTGCTGGTCGCTTCCGACGTCGCCGCCCGCGGCCTCGATATTCCCGCGACCAGCCACGTCTTCAATTTCGACGTTCCCCACCATGCCGACGACTACGTCCATCGCATCGGCCGCACCGGACGCGCAGGACGCGCCGGCACCGCAATCTCCATCGTTACCCCGCTCGACCAGAAATCCATCGTCGCGATTGAAAAGCTGATCGGTCAAACCATTCCCCGCGCCGAAGGTGCGGCAGCACCCAATCGGACGCAAATCCGGCAGCGCCTTCCAGCAACGAAGCGGGACGAACGCGCGAGACCCGTGCGCGAGAAGGCGCCAAGGAAGGTTCGCGCGAAGGCTCACGCGGCGGCCGCAAGCCGCGCAGGGAACGCGAACCCCGACGTTCTCGGGGAGACCGCGGTTCAGGCTCGCAGCCGCAGCCACCCGTGGCTGCGTTCACGACGCCGCCCTCCGCTCCGCCGGTCTCACGCGCGCCTTCGATCGGCCGGGCAGTCGCACCGCAAACCTCGCCCGAACCATCGTCGGAGCCCGCCGATCACTCGCATCTTCCGGCGTTCCTGTTGCGACCCGTTCGCGCCCGCGTCTGAGGTTCTGCGAACGCCCGAACGCGCCGATGCCTGCCTCTACGCTGCCAGGCCGTCAACCGCGTGATCTGTGAAGCCGACCCGGAATACGCTGCCGCGATCCAGTGCCAGGTGGCTTGAGCCAATCGCCGGAGCGTCATCCTGAGGTGCGAGCCTCTTCGGCGAGCCTCGAAGGATGACATCGTGGGCGTCGAGACGCGCGCAGAGCGGGCTCCTCAGGATGACGTCCGCTTTTTCTTTGCAGTCTTTTTCTTTTTAGGCACTTGCCTGCTCGTGGCTGCCTTTTTCGCCGCTACCTTCGCTCGCTTGCGCGCTTTCGGACGCTTCTTCACGGCCGCGCGCTGGGCCGCCGCCAGTGCCGCTCGGGCCCAACCGGTCAATTCCTCCGGATCGTCAAAAAGTCGCGCCGGCAATTGCCAGTACGAGTTGACCGTGACGCTCTTGGCCCGGGTCTGGTACTGAAACGGCTTCGATCCCTCGGCTTCGAATTGCGGAATGGTCTGATCGTCGGCACGGAAATAGAGACCGGCCCGCAGCGCCATGGCGAAGTTGATCCCGTCGGCCGAAATGCCGAAGCCCGAGAACATCGGCCGGATCGTGACGGGACCGAAGTCGGAAAACAAATCGATCAGGAAATCGCGGTCCATGGTACGTCGCTCGACGCGCGGGTACAGCCTCATGCTGAGCACGCGCGTCATTGCGAGCTCGAACGATGAGCCGATCTCGCCCAGCGGCCATCCTTCGAGACGTCGCTCGACGAGCGCGGCTCCTCAGAATGACGGACGACGCAGCTGGTGAGCGTGCTACACCTTCGCGGCCGTCAGCTGCACGGATTCGCCGCAGCCGCAGGCCCCGGTCTGGTTCGGGTTGTTGAAGATGAACTGCGCCGACATCTTGTCGACCTTGTAGTCCATCTCGGTGCCCAGCAGGAACAATACGGCCTTGGGATCGACCAGGATCTTCACGCCCTTGTCCTCGACGACCTCGTCGGTCGGACGAATCTCGTGGGCGTATTCGACCGTATAGGATTGCCCGGCACAGCCGCCGTTCTTGATGCCGACCCGCAAGCCCACGATCTCGGAATCGGCGCGTTTGGTCAGCTCGGTAATCCGCTGCGCCGCCGCGTCGGTCAGTTTCATGACCTGCGGGCGGGGCCGCGGCTTCGGCTTGGATGCGGGCGTTGGTGTAGCGGGTGTCATCTCAGTCATGTGGTCAATCCAAAGGGCAAATCAATGCCGGCCATTTTCCAGGGAAACGCTTCACCACATATTAAGGACGAGACGCGCCTCGTCGCTCATCCGGTCAGGCGACCAGGCCGGCTCCCAGACCAGATTGACGTTGACCACGCCGACGCCGGGAACGCTGGCGACCGCGTTCTCCACCATCTGCGGCAATTCCCCGGCCGCCGGGCAGTTCGGCGTCGTCAGCGTCATCACGACGTCCACGCTGCGGTCGTCCTTGATGTCGACCTTGTAGATCAGGCCGAGTTCATAGATATCGGCCGGAATTTCCGGATCGAACACGGTCTTCAGCGCGGCCACGATCTCGCCGCCCAGCCGCTCGGTCTCCTCCGGCGGCAGCGCCGAATGCGTTTCCATGTTGCTGGTTTTGATTTCGGCCGTATCGGTCATGCAAACAATTCCCGTGCCTTGATCAGTGCCTGTGCCAGATGGTCGACTTCCTCACGGGTATTATACATCCCGAACGAGGCCCGGCACGTCGCCGTCACATTGAACCGCTCTAAAAGCGGCATCACGCAATGGGTGCCGGCGCGCACGGCGATGCCCTGTCGGTCGATCACGGTCGCGACATCGTGGGGATGGGCGCCCTTCATCTCGAACGAGATCACCGGTCCCTTGCCGCGCGCGGTGCCGATCAGGCGCAGCGAATTGATTTCGCGCAGGCGATCCTGCGCGTAGGTCAACAGACCATGCTCGTGCGCGGCGATGCGGTCCTTGCCGATCGAATTGACGTAATCGATCGCGGCACCGAGGCCAATGGCCTCCACGATCGCCGGCGTCCCCGCCTCGAATTTGTGCGGCGGATCGCCGTAGGTGACCCAGTCCCGCGCGACTTCGCGGATCATCTCGCCGCCGCCGTTATAGGGCCGCATCGCCACCAGATGCTCGTGCTTGGCGTAGAGCACGCCGATGCCGGTCGGGCCATAGAGCTTGTGACCGGTAAAGACGTAAAAGTCGCAGTCGATATCCCTGACATCGACGCTCAGGTGAACGGCGCCCTGGCTGCCGTCGATCAGCACCGGAATGCCGCGGGCGTGGGCGAGTCTTCACGACCTCCTTCACGGGCACGATGGTGCCGAGCGCATTCGACATCTGGGTGATCGCGACCAGTTTTGTCCGCGGGGTCAGCAGCTTTTCGAATTCCTCGATCAGGAAGTTGCCTTCGTCATCGATCGGCGCCCATTTGATCACGGCGCCATGACGCTCCCTGAGGAAATGCCAGGGCACGATGTTGGAATGATGCTCCATGATCGAGAGCACGATCTCGTCGCCCTCTCCAATGTTCGGTTCGCCCCATGACGAGGCCACGAGGTTGATCGCTTCGGTGGCGTTGCGGGTAAAGACGATCTCTTCGTTGCGCGCGGCGTTGAGAAATTTTGCCACCTTGGCGCGGCCGCCCTCATAGGCTTCGGTTGCGGTATTGGCGAGATAATGCAGCCCGCGATGCACGTTGGCGTATTCGGACTTGTAGGCTTCCGTCATGCGATCGAGCACCGCGTTGGGCTTCTGCGCGGAAGCTGCGTTGTCGAGGTAGACCAGCGGCTTGCCGTAGACCTTGAGCGAGAGCGCGGGAAAATCCTCCCGCACCCGGGCTACGTCATAGGCACCATTTGAGACCGCCGGATGCATGGTCAACCCCGTGCCGCCAGCCAGCGCTCGGCCGCCGAGATCGCAAGCTCGCGCAAGCCGTCATTGGCGATAGACTCGATTGCTTCACCGACGAAGGCCTGGATCAGCAGCGCCTGCGCCTCCTTCTCGGAAAGGCCGCGCGCCCGCAGATAAAACAACAGGCTCTCGTCCAGCGCGCCGGCGGTCGCGCCATGGCCGCAGGTGACGTCGTCGGCGAAGATTTCCAGTTCCGGCTTGTTGTCGGCTTCCGCCTCATCCGACAATAGCAGCGCCCGGGTCATCATCTTGGCGTCGGTTTTCTGGGCATGGGGCCGAACGATGATGCGGCCCTGGAATACCGAATGCCCGCGGTCATCGATCACAGCGCGAAAGATTTCGCGGCTGGCGCAATTCGGCACCGCATGATCGAGAAGCAGCGTGGTGTCGGCATGCTGACGGCCATTGAGCAGATTGACGCCGTTGGCTTCGACGCGGGAGCCCTCGCCCGCAAAGGTGATGACGGGCTGGTAGCGGCTCACATTCGATCCGCTGGTCATGCCGAATGTGTTGAAATGCGCGTTCTCGCCTAGCGCCACGATCGCAGACGAAATGTTGAAAGCGTCGCGGTCGTCCTCGACCAAACGCACATGGTCGAGCCGCGCGCCGTCACCGATCGATACGACAAGGGAGTCATGGACCTGATAGGCTTTCGCGCCATCGGCTGCGATATAGCTTTCCACCAGCGTCGCGCTTGCGGCCCTGCCGATTTTCAACAGCGAGCGCGTGAACATCGCGAAAGGTGTTCCGCCGCTGGCGATGTGGACGATATGCAGGGGCTTTGTCAGTACGGCGCCGTCGGCGACCTCGATCACGATGCCATCCGTCATCATGGCGGTGTTCAGCGCCACCATCGCATCGGAATTGTCGGGCGTCAGCAATTGCGCCTGATGCGCGCTATCGCCGGCTTCCAGCACGTCGCGCAGCGTGCGAATGCCGAGGCCTTTTTCCAGATCAGCCGTCTCGGACAGCTTTGGCGCGAACACCCCGTCCACCAGCACCAGCCGGCGCACGCCGGCGATGGCATGCAGTTTTAACGCCGCCGCCGCGCGCTTCAGCGCCGCAGCGTCCGGCTCGGGTGCGAGCGGCAACACCTCGCGCATCAGCACGCGCAGATCGGTGTATTTCCATTCCTCGATCCGCCGGTGCGGCAGGCCGGCGCGCTCATAGGCCTCGAACGCCTGCCGCCGCGCCTCGGCGATCCTGCCCGCGCCCGGCAGCCGGTCCCGCGCGACGGCGAAGATATCGCTCGGCGCGCGTTCAGTCCCGGTTTTTGCCAGTGCAACATTCATGATGAAATCCGCATTATGCCGTCAGGCCGCGTCCTCGAACTGGGTGTAGCCGGAAGCCTCGAGCTCCAGCGCCAGTTCCTTGTCGCCGCTCTTCACCACGCGGCCCTTGGACATCACGTGCACGAAGTCGGGCACGATATAATTCAACAGCCGCTGATAGTGCGTGATCACCACCATGGCGCGGTCCGGCGAACGCAGCGCGTTGACGCCGTCGGCGGCGATCCGCAGCGCGTCGATGTCGAGGCCGGAATCCATTTCGTCGAGGATGCACAGGCTCGGCTCGAACAGCGCCATCTGCAAGATCTCGTTGCGTTTCTTTTCGCCGCCGGAGAACCCGACATTGACGCCACGGCGCAGCATCTCCTGCGGAACGTTCAGGGATTTCGGCGACCTCGCGGACTTTCTTCAAGAAATCCGGCGTGGAGAATTCGCTCTCGCCGCGCGCCTTGCGCTGCGCGTTCAGCGCGGTACGCAGGAACGTCATGGTCGCGACACCCGGAATTTCCACCGGATACTGGAACGCGAGGAACACGCCCTTGGCGGAACGTTCATCGGGCGACATCGCCAGCAGGTCTTCGCCCTCGAACAGGATTTCGCCGCCGGTGACCTCGTAGCCCGGCTTGCCTGCGATGACATGGCTCAGCGTCGATTTGCCGGACCCGTTCGGCCCCATGATGGCGTGTACCTCGCCCTTGTTCACGGCGAGCGAAAGCCCGTGAAGGATTTCACGGTCGTCGACGCTAACCTGCAGATTTTTGACTTCGAGTAGTGGCATTCTTTCTTTCCTAACTCGTCATCCTGAGGTGCGAGCCGTCCTCGGCGAGCCTCGAAGGATGATCTCTCATTGTTTCAGTCATCCTTCGAGGCTTGCTGCGCAAGCACCTAAGGATGACGACCGTTATCCAACCGAACCTTCCAGCGAGATCGAGATCAGCTTTTGCGCTTCCACCGCGAATTCCATCGGCAATTGCTGCAGCACGTCCTTGACAAACCCGTTGACGACGAGGCCGACCGCTTCCTCCTGCGACAATCCGCGCTGCACGCAGTAGAACAGCACGTCCTCGGATATCTTCGAGGTGGTCGCCTCATGCTCGAACAGGGCGGAAGAGTTCTTCGCCTCGATATAGGGCACGGTGTGCGCACCGCATTTGTCGCCAATCAACAGCAAGTCGCAGGCGGTGAAGTTGCGCGCGCCGGTGGCCTTCCGGTGCGCGGTGACGAGACCGCGATAGGTATTTTGAGAAACGCCGGCCGCGATGCCCTTGGAGATGATCCGGCTGGTGGTGTTCTTGCCCAGATGCAGCATCTTGGTGCCGGAATCGACCTGCTGGTGACCGTTGGAAATCGCGATCGAGTAAAACTCACCGCGTGAGTTATCGCCACGCAGGATGCAACTCGGATATTTCCAGGTGATCGCCGAGCCGGTCTCGACCTGGGTCCAGGAGATCTTCGAATTGTTGCCGCGGCAGTCGCCACGCTTGGTGACGAAATTGTAGATGCCGCCCTTGCCCTCGGAATTGCCGGGATACCAGTTCTGCACCGTCGAATATTTGATCTCGGCATCATCAAGCGCCACCAGTTCAACCACGGCGGCGTGCAACTGGTTTTCGTCGCGTTGCGGCGCGGTACAGCCCTCGAGGTAACTGACGTAGGCGCCCTTGTCGGCGATGATCAGCGTGCGCTCGAACTGTCCGGTGTTGCGCTCGTTGATGCGGAAATAGGTCGACAACTCCATCGGGCAGCGGACACCCGGCGGCACGTAGACGAACGAACCGTCGGAAAACACTGCCGAGTTCAAGGTGGCGAAGAAATTGTCGGACGTCGGCACTACGGTGCCGAGATATTTTTTCACGAGATCGGGATGCTCGCGGATTGCTTCCGAGATCGGCATGAAGATCACGCCGGCCTGCTTCAATTCTTTCTGGAACGTGGTCGCAACCGACACCGAGTTCGAACACGGCATCGACCGCGATGCGCCGTTCGCCCGAACCGTTGCCGCCGTCCGGACGCACAACGCCTTCCAGCATCTCGACTTCGCGGAGCGGAATGCCGAGTTTCTCGTAAGTCTTCAGGATTTCCGGATCGACCTCGTCGAGCGAGGCCAGCGCCTTCTTTTTTGGCGCCGAATAATAATAGAGATCCTGATAGTCGATCTTTGGATAATGGACGCGCGCCCATTTCGGCTCGGTCATGGTCAGCCAGCGGCGAAAGGCCTCCAGCCGCCACTCCAGCATCCAGGCCGGTTCGTTCTTTTTCTCGGAAATGAAGCGGACGGTATCTTCCGATAGCCCCTTCGGGGCCTTGTCGGACTCGATAAGCGTCTCAAATCCATATCGATATTGATCGACGTCGATCCGGCGCACCCGGTCAACGGTCTCTTGTACGGCCGCCATTCCATCCTCCGCTCGCGGTTTCAAGGACCGCGGTGGATCAGTTCCGAAGGTCTATTACGATGTTTCCTAGCGGAAATCACCTGCTTAGAACCGTTCAAGCAGTGTTTCGTCGCCCCCTTTAAGTAGGGTCCCAACGAGCGTTCGCCAAGCCTCCAGACAGCGATCAATGTCCGCTTCTGACGTGGACCAGCCCAGACTGAGCCGCACCGCTCCCTGCGCGAGTTTTGGGGGAAATCCCATGGCTTCCAGTACGTGGGATGGCTGCACCTTGCCCGAGGAACAGGCGGAACCCGAGGATACCGCGATACCGGCGAGGTCGAAGCCGATCACCGCGGTCTCGGCCCTGAGACCGGGAACCGTGAACAGCGTGGTGTTCGGCAGGCGCGCCACATCGTCGGAGAACACAATCAGATCAGGGGTCTGCCGCAAGCCTTTCTCAAGATGGTTTCGCAGGCCTTCGAGCCGAATGGTTTCGCGGTCGACCGCGCTGAGGGCAGCGCTCACGGCTGCGCCAAATCCCGCAATCCCGGCGACGTTCTCGGTGCCCGCCCGGTGGCCCCGTTCCTGACCGCCGCCGCGCAATAGCGGCTCCGGTCCAAGCAATCCCTCGGCCAGGACCAGGGCGCCGGTGGCCTTGGGTCCGCCGATCTTGTGCGCCGAAAGCGTCACCATATCGGCATTTAGAGCATTGATATCGAAAGGTATTTTTCCGAAGGCCTGAATCGCGTCAACATGCAGCAATCCGCCGGCGGAATGGACGATGTCGCCGGCCTCCGCGACCGGCTGCACCGCGCCGGTTTCGTTGTTGGCCAGCATGATCGACACGAGCGCCGGGGGCATCCCGTCGAGCGTCACGCGCAAGCGGTCCAGATCCAAAAGGCCGGAGCGCGTTACGCTGGCGGTGGTGATCGATTCAGTCGGAAACCGGCCGCCCGCGAGCACCGAGGCGTGCTCAATCGCCGAGACGACTAATTTTTGGACCGGTGGTCCCGAAGTCCTGCGAAGCCCCGGTGTCAGCGCCAGCGCATTGGCCTCGGTTCCCCCTGAGGTGAAAATGACGTTGCGCGGGAGCGCGCCGACCGCGCCGGCGATTGCGACCCTCGCGTCCTCGACCAGCCTTCGGGCCTGGCGGCCTTCGGCATGGACCGATGAGGGATTGCCACTCAAATCCATAGCCGCCGTCATCGCTTCCCTGGCTTCGCGGCGAAGCGGAGCGGTCGCATTCCAGTCGAGATAGATGCGGTCAGCCATTGAGTATTATTGTACCTTAATGCGCGGCCTTTGAGGACGCCCCCGCGCCCTTCGCAAAGAGGCGCGCGCAAACAATCCTATCCCAATTGGCGATCATGGCGGCTGCTGGCAATCGGAACGCTAACGCCTTGAATGTATTGTCGGATGTTGAAAACCCTTGCTTTTTGCCCCTCGCCTCATGCTAGAACGCGGCCTCCAATTCACCGAGCGTCGTTCGCTTAAGCCCAACGACGCCCCGATCACCCCTTTCTTTGCGAGGTTTTCGTCTGCGGAGAGCCAGGCGAAACCGGCACAAAGTCGGTTGATTTTGCCAAGGGATCAATAATGCCTGAAGTCATTTTCACCGGCCCGGCGGGCCGTCTCGAAGGCCGTTACCATCCGGCGAAGCAGAAGAACGCGCCGATTGCGATGGTGCTGCATCCGCATCCGCAGTTTCACGGCACGATGAATCACCAGATCATCTACCAGTGCTACTACGCGTTCGCGCATCGCGGATTTTCGGTATTGCGTTTCAATTTCCGTGGCGTCGGCCGCAGCCAGGGATCGTTCGATCACGGCACCGGCGAACTGTCGGATGCGGCGTCCGCGCTCGATTGGGCGCAGACCATCAATCCGGAGGCCCGCGCCTGCTGGGTCGCGGGCTTCTCGTTCGGTGCGTGGATCGGCATGCAGCTGTTGATGCGCCGGCCGGAGGTCGAAGGTTTTATTTCGATCGCGCCGCCCGCCAATCTCTACGACTTCTCGTTCCTGGCGCCCTGCCCGTCGTCAGGCCTGATCGTGCATGGCGAAAAGGATGCCGTGGTGCCGCCGAAGGACGTCAATACGCTGGTGGAAAAACTCAAGACCCAGAAGGGCATCGTGATCGACCAGCAGATCATCCCCGGCGCCAACCATTTCTTCGACGGCAAGCTGGAGCCGCTGATGCAGACCGTGACTGGCTATCTCGACATGCGGCTCGCCAACGTGCGCTGAGCTGGCGGGTTGGCCTCACGCGGCGGCGCGCGCCTGCAGGCCTGACAGCCAGGAATTCCGCCGGTCGAGGAAATCGCGAAGCAGCGATGGATAGTCCGCACTCACAGCCGCCTGCACCGACGGCCGTGCCGCGAGAGCCTTGCGCCAGCGTTGAAGTTTTGGCTTGCCGGCCAGAATTCCGAAATCGCCGATCCCGTCAAACACGTCGAAATAGCGGAACACCGGGCCGAAGACGGCATCGACCAGCGAAAAGCTTTCGCCGTCAAACCATGGCGAGGCGTGGACGCGCGTCTCGAGCCGGGCAAATCGCTGCTCGAGTTGGGCTGTCTTGGCTTTAAATGTCGCTTCGTCCGCCGCGGCGTAAAAACCAGCGATGTCGTTGAGGACAGCCGATCCGAATTCGATCCAGCCGCGATGCTCGGCGCGCCTCAGGGGATCGGCCGGATGCAGCTGATGCGGCTGGGTCTCCTCGAGATATTCCAGGATGACGGCGGATTCGAAAATCGCGACATCGCCCACCTGCAGCACCGGTGTCTTGCCGAGCGGCGAGATTGAGAGGAACCAATCCGGCTTGTGGGCGAGGTCGATATCGATGCGCTCGAAGGCGACGCCCTTTTCGCTCAGCGCGATCACCGCGCGCTGCACATAGGGACAGAGCTTGTGGCTGATCAGTTTTAGTCGCGCGGCCAAGGTAAATCTCACAAATTAATGCAGGTGCATTTATTTACATGCAGATGCATTAATCTGTCAAGTCACGGCCTTGCGATCACTCCGCCGGTCATCGGCATTGGAACACCGGTGGTAGTGGGATAGCTGAGCGGCAGGCCTTTTAGGCCCCGCGCTGCCAGGAAACCAAAAGCCTGGGCCTCAATGGAGTCTGTCGACCAGCCCAGCGCGTCGCCGGCCTCGACCGTTGCCGGCGCCACTCGCTCGCGCAACATTCGGACCATGGTGAGATTGCGCGCGCCGCCGCCGACCACGATCCAGCTCAACGGCAGCTTCGGCAGCAACGGAGCGATGCGGGCGATCGCTGCGGCCGTGAATGCCGCCAGTGTCGCCGCGCCGTCGGCGGGACGCATCTCGGGTAGCGCCAGCGAAGCAAAATCATTGCGGTCCAGCGATTTGGGAGGCGGCAGCGCAAAGAACGGATGCTCCAGTGCGCGGGTGACCCATGCCTCGTCGGGGGCACCCTGGGCTGCCATGCGGCCTTCGCAATCGAAGGCCTGGCTCATGGTGCGATACATGTAATCGTCGAGCAGTGCGTTGCCGGGCCCGGTGTCGCAGGCGATCAGGGTGTCGGCGCTATCGATGTAGGTGATGTTGGAGACGCCGCCGATATTAACCACGACCATCGGGCCTTGCCGCTCAAGCGACTGGGCGAGCGCGCGGTGATAGACCGGTACGAACGGTGCGCCCTGCCCGCCGGCGGCGACATCGGCGGCGCGGAAATCATGCATGACCGGGATATGGATGGCCTTGGCGAGCGCAGCTGCATCGCCGATCTGCACGGTCATCTTTTGCGCCGGCCGATGCAGCACGGTCTGGCCGTGAAAGCCGACGATATCGACGTCCTCGCGCGAGAGGTGGTTTTGCGCGGTAAAAGCGGCCACCGCTTCGGCATGCGCGACCGTGACCGCGTGCTCGGCCTCGCGCAGGATGCCCGGCCGGGCATCGCGTTGCGGCAGGCTCACGGCTTCCATCAGGGCCTGGCGCAACAGCCCACGCTCGTTTTGGGTGTAAGGCCGGTATCCGGTTGGCCCGAAAGCCTTCACCCGCCTGCCGTCGGTTTCGATCAAGGCGACGTCGACACCGTCGAGCGAGGTGCCGCTCATCAGACCGATCGCCGTTAACATCAAAGTCATGGTGCTTCCGCGAGACGCCCCTGCCCTGAACGCCCGGCTTGTGTCAAACCAGCACATCTTATAATGCCACAGCGCGCCGGCCGGCGGCAGCCTATTTCGCCATGGTTCCGCAACTGCCTGAGAATAACGTGAAAAAATAAGAATGATCAGAGTCGCACCGAAATGACTGCTTTTAAATCTGATTTTCTCAATGTGCTGCAGAGCCGCGGCTTTATTCACCAGATTTCGGACCCGGACTCGCTGGATGGGCTCGCGGCCAGGGGCGATCTTGTCGGCTATATCGGCTTCGACTGCACCGCGCCTTCGCTTCACGTCGGCTCCATGGTGCAGATCATGTGCCTCTACTGGCTGCAGCAGACCGGCAACAAGCCGATCGCGCTGATGGGCGGCGGCACCACCCGCGTCGGCGACCCCTCCGGCAAGGATGAAACGCGGAAAATCCTTTCGATCGAGGAGATCGAGCGCAACAAGGACGGCATCAAGCAGGTGTTCTCGCGCTTCCTGAAGTTCGGGGAGAGCAAGCATGACGCGATCATGCCCGACAATGCCGAGTGGCTGACAAAACTCAACTGGATCGAGATGCTGCGCGATATCGGCCGGCATTTCTCCGTCAACCGCATGCTGGCGATGGATTCCGTGAAGCTCCGGCTCGAGCGCGACCAGGAGATGAGCTTTATCGAGTTCAACTACATGATCCTGCAAGCCTACGATTATGTCGTGCTCAACCAGCGCTACGACTGCCGCCTGCAGATGGGCGGCTCCGACCAGTGGGGCAACATCGTCAACGGCATCGACCTCGGCCGCCGCATGGGCACGCCGCAATTGCACGCGCTGACGACGCCGCTGATCACGACGTCTTCTGGCGAGAAGATGGGCAAGACCGCCAGCGGCGCGGTCTGGCTGAACGCCGACATGAAGAGCCCCTACGAGTACTGGCAATTCTGGCGCAATACCGACGATGCCGACGTGGAGCGTTTCCTGAAACTGTTCACGACACTGCCGCTCGACGAGATCGAACGGTTGGCGGGTTTAAGGGGCGCGGAAATCAACGAGGCCAAGAAAGCGCTCGCAACAGAAGCCACCGCCCTCCTCCACGGCCGCGATGCGGCTATGCAAGCCGAGGTCAGCGCGAAGCTTACCTTCGAGCAAGGCGGATTTGGAACTGATTTGAAGAAGCTCACCGTCCAAGTTGGAGATTCGTTGGCGGTTGCAAATACTCAAATCGGTTTTTCCAGCTCTAACGCGCAAGCCCGCAAGCTTATCCAAAGCGGGGCGGTCTATTTGGGTGAGCGCCGAATAACTGACCCGCACTACCGGCTGACCGCTAGTGATTTCGATGACAATGGGCAGGGATTGCTTAGCACTGGCAAGAGGCAAAAGGGTATTCTCACGCTTAAATCCGAATGAAGCGTCTAGGAGCCTGTCCGAATAGTCGCTGTTCAATTCTGAGCAAGTTTGATTCAACCTTGGGCTATGAGCAAGTATTTTCGCCCCTGGAATATCGATCAGACACTGCTGCTGCCGCCGAATGTGCAGGACTTCGTGCCGAAAGGCCATGTCTCGCGGTTTATCGTTGAGCTGGTGCGGGAGAGCCTTGATCTCAAGGAGATCACGGGCAGCTATGTGAGCGGGCTCGGGCAACCGCCGTTTGACCCGCGGATGATGGTGGCGCTTCTGCTGCACGGCTATGCGAGTGGGCTGTATTCGTCGCGGCGGATCGCGAAGGCCTGCCGCGAACGGAACGATTTTGTGATGATTGTGGCGCTGGATCCGCCGGATTTTCGCACGATCAGCGACTTCCGCAAGCGGCATTTGAAGGCGCTCGGCGCGCTGTTCCTGCAGGTTCTGAAGTTGTGCGAGACGGCAGGGCTGGTCAAACTTGGCCATGTCGCGCTTGATGGCACGAAGATCAAGGCGAACGCGTCGAAACATAAAGCGATGAGTTATGAGCGCATGAAGAAACGCGAGGCAGAACTGAAAGCCGAGGTCGCTCGCATGCTGGCAGCCGCCGAGGCGGCGGATTCCGAAGAGGACGAGACGTTCGGCAAAGACAAGCGCGGCGACGAGATGCCGGATTGGGCCGGCGACAAGCAGAAACGGCTGGCGAAGATCCAGCAAGCGATGGCGGCGCTGGAGGCGGACGCCAGGCTGGCGGCGGAGGAAGAGCGTCGTATCGAGGCCGAAAAGGAACAGCAGCGCCAAGCCGAAGGCCGCAAGAAGCCGGGCAAACCGGCGGCGCCGCCGTCGGACCAGCCCGATCCCAAGTCGCAACGCAACTTCACCGATCCGGAAAGCCGCATCATGAAGTCGAAGGATGGCTTCGTTCAGGCCTACAATGCACAGGCCGCGGTCGACGCAGGCGCCCAGATCATTGTCGCGCACGAACTGACGCAGTGCGGCAACGATCAGGGCCAGCTGGTGCCCCTGATCGAGGCCATCGAGACCAATCTCGGCCGCAAGCCGGAGCAGGCCTCGGCGGACTCCGGCTACTGCAGCGAATCCAATCTCGAAGCGCTCGAAGCACACGGCGTCGACGGCTATGTCGCGCCCGGACGCGCCAAGCACCCGACAGCAGCGAACGGAAAAATCGGCGGACCGTTGACCCAACGGATGCGAAAGAAGATCGACGACGGCGGCTTCGAAACACCCTACCGATTGCGAAAGCAAGTGGTGGAACCTGTGTTCGGACAGATCAAACAGGCGCGCGGCTTCCGCCAGTTCCTGTTGCGGGGCGTAGAGAAAGTGCGTGCCGAATGGGCCTTGATCTGCACCACCCACAACCTCCTGAAGCTGTTCACCCTCGCAAAGGCAGCCTGAGCCGGTTAACCTGCAACAAATGCCCGTCGCAATGCCTATCTGGACAGGCTCCTAGGCGCCACGTGCTGCTCAAGCCTGCATAGGCGCATTCGCTTTAGACCCTTGCTCGAAGAAGGAGAAACGCGCTCCCTGCCGATATGGACCAAAATGCGCCGAGGGAGGATGTTGCAACAAAGCCGCTGAAGCCGGCGCGCGTGGCGCTCAACGTGCTTGCGCTGTGCTTTGCGCTGTCGGTACTCGGCCGCGGCCTCGGCGAGAGTTTTACCGTCTTTCTCAAGCCGATCTCGGAAAGCTTCGGCTGGGATCGCGCGCAGGTCGTTTCGGTTTACTCGCTGGCCGCGCTGGCCGGCGGATTGGGATCGCCGCTGATCGGCCGGCTGTTCGACCGGTCGGGCCCGCGGATGGTCTATTCGCTCGGACTGATCTTGCTGGGCGGGGCGTTCCTGATCGCCGCTTACGCCCAGCATCTCTGGCAATTCCAGCTCAGCCTCGGGCTTTGTGTCGGTCTCGGTATCGCGTTTATCGGCAACGTTCCGAATTCCATCCTGCTGGGCCGCTGGTTCGGCCCGCGGTTGCCGACCGCGATGGCGATCCTGCATTCCGCGACCGGAGCCGGCGTCTTGATCCTGCTGCCGGCGTCGCAAGTCCTGATCGATCATTTTGGCTGGCGCGGCGCCTATCAGATTTTTGGCGCCGCCACGCTGTTACTGCTGTTGCCGCTGTTGGCATTGCCATGGCGGTTGTTCTCCACCGGCTCGCCGCACGCTGCCAGGGGTGCCGATGCCGACCTCGCCGACCAAGGTTGGACCTTGCCAGGCGCGATGCGCCACCACGCATTCTGGGCCTTGTTCTCAACGTTCTTCTTCACCGCGATCGGAATGTTTGCGATATCAGCGCAAGTCGTCGCCTATCTGATCGATGCGGGATTCCCGCCCCTGGAGGCAGCGACCGCCTGGGGTTTCAGCGGCGTCGTACTTCTGTTCGGAATGCTGGGCGTCAGCTGGCTCGACGGCATCATCGGCCGGCGGCCGGCGGTACTGTTCAGCTACGCGCTCTCCATCGTCGGAATCCTGATGCTGTGGGCGCTGCAATGGTACCCAAACATCTGGCTGCTGACCGGGTTCGTCGTGTGTTTTGGCAGCATGATCGGCTCACGCGGCCCCCTCCTCACGGCAACCGCGATGAAGATCTTTCGCGGCAAACAGGTCGGAACGATCTACGGCGCCGTTGCGATCGGTAGCGGGCTGGGATCGGCGTTCGGCTCCTGGAGCGGAGGACTGATCCACGACTGGACCCACAGCTATAATCCGCTGATCGCGTTCTCGCTGGTTAGCGTGGTGTTGGGGATGATCCCGTTCCTGGTCGTGCCCGCACTGCGGCGCTACTAGGCGCTTCGCCGCTCAGTTGTTCGGCGGAAATTCGACCGGATTGTTTTGCTTGCCGGTGCCGAATTCGAAAATTTTCCGCAACACACCGGGCGCCATGGCCGAAATCGGATTGACCCGAAGCACCGGCTGGCCGGGCGTGCCGACGACCTCGTAGGTCACGCCGATCAGGCCCTCATTGCTGCCGCCGCCGAGGAACAGGCCGACGATCGGGATCTGGCCGAACATGTTGTTGAGCCCGTACATCGGAACGAAGGTGCCGCTCATGCGCACCTGATTGCCCGGGTAGTCGATGCTGCCCTCGATGGTGGCGCCGATCAGCGGGCCTTTCACAACGCCCTCCCGGATCGTGAGCTGCCCGTTCTGCCGGCTGAATTCCGCGCGCAGGCGCGAAAACGCGATGCCGTTCTGCACTCCGGCTGGTCCGCCCGCCGCCACGCGATCGAGCGAACTCTCGCCCTTGACGGTGAAATCGCGGACGTTGATCAGCCCCTCTTTGGCGTTGGGTTCGACCGTCGGAGGATCCATCGCGAACGCGAGCCGGCCTCCGACCATCTTGGCGTAGGTGTCGGTGAAGCGGAAGAATGCGCCGGCGTCATTGGTCTCGAGATAGATCACTTCGCGTCCCTGGGCTTGGCCGCGCAATTCTCCGCTCAACGGCGTGTCCCGTCCCAGCTTGCCGCTGAGCGCGAAGCTCCTGATCGTCCCGTTGCGCCGCGACAATTTGCAATCGACGCTGCGCAGTGCTTCGCCATAGAAGCCGACCACCGCACCGAGCTTCAGGTCCACATCAAAATCGATGCTCCTGGTTTTGCTCTTGGCGTCGGCCTCCCTGCCCGAAATGGTGGACTTGATGAAGCCGCGGCCGTCGAACACATCGCCGCGCATGGTGACTTTCACGACCCCATCGGGGCCACGCTCGGCCTTCAGCGAGGTTTTGTCGCCTTCTGACGGGGAATAGGTCGGGAAGTTCGCATTGATCAGGTCGCCGTTCTGGTCAACCTCGAGCGATCCCTTGATCGAAACACCGCCGCCGTCGATCACGATGTCTTCGAGGCGGGTCGACTGCTGCTTCTGCACCACGTTGAAAACGGCGCGGCTGGACTTGCCCGGCAGCTTGACCCAGCCCGGCAGGATGTTGTCGAGCTTCAACGAGGTCAGATCGGCATCGATGCCCAAGCGGCTGTCGCGATCCGGGCCACCGATCTTGCCGACCAGCTTGATCGGAATAGGCCCGCTGATCGCAGGTCCGAGATCGAGCCCCAAGCGCGCGCGGCTGGCATCGTCGAGTGTCGCCTGCAATTTGATATCGGCATCGCCTTCCATCGGCTTGCGATAGTCCATCGAGGCCGCTTGCCCGTTGATCTTGACCTCGCCCTTGACCTGATAGCCAGAATTGTTGGCGATGACTTTCAGCGCGTTGGCTTCGAGCTTTTGATTCATTACCAGGCGATCGGCGGCAAATCCGCCGAGGTCGGCCGTAATGGCATAGGTGGTGTCGGCCTTGGTCAGTTCGCGCTTGATCGGCAGACCAAGGGTGACCACCGCCGAAACCGTTCCCTTGCTCGAATTGGGATCGACCAAGGTGCCGGAAAATTCGCTGAGACGATCCAGTGCCAGCACCTCGGCCGCCGCCGGCACCGGACCATCGATCCGGAATTTTACCCGTGCCGGTGCCGGCTTCGGCGCCATATCCGGCACCTCGAACACGAAATCCGAAATGTTGAGTTTGCGTCCCGCCGGGGTATCGGACGCCGCCTGTCCGATCGTCACCGTCGCGGTGCGGCCGGTCACGCGCGCTTTCAAATCCGCATCGTGCACCAGCGGCAATTCGTCGACCGGGTGCAATGTCACGCCACTGGCGATTATGTTGACCGCGAGACCGTCATCGGGGATCGGTGGGCCGCGGCGCGACAGGTTTCGAACGGGCGAGTTGACGCCAACCTCGATCCGTTGAAGCGAGCCGCGTTCGACGCGCTCGATAACCCATTCGCGAACTTCCGGAACGATCAGGGTCGGCCACATCCGCTTGAGCGCGGAGGCCGACATCGGCGTTCCGGCGAAACCGAGCGTCAAGCGCGGCTCCGCCGCATAGTCGACACTCCCGGTGCCGGCGATACCGATCTCGCCATTGCTGATGTCGGCCTGGGTAAGCAGCACGCGGCGCTTGTCGGTATCGAAGCGCAGGCCGATGGCGATGCGATTGAAAATCAGCGGCGGCTGCTCGGGATCGATCGCTGCAAGCACGACGGTGCCGCCACTCAAGCCGAGCTGCCAATCGGAAACGGCATCGTTGGGCGGCTCCAGATGTGCGAGCAGCGTGATCCGATTGGAGCCGGAAACGATCTTGAATGGCGCGACCAGCACGCGCCGCCCGGCATCCCATTCGACGTTCATTTCCGCCGAATCGATCCCCATTGGATAATCGGGCGTATCGCTGTCGATGATGGTCCCGGCGCCGGCGCTGATCTTGCCGCGGAAATAGGTCGGCAGGCCGTCGCGGCCCAGTTCGCCCTTGAGTTCGCCGCTGAGCGGCAAATCCGCCCCGTAGGTCAGGTCCTTCAGCCGCAGCGCCAGCAGGATATTCGTCGTCGAGACCTTGTCGGCGCGAATGTCGACCGATCGCACGCCGTTGGCGGGAGGTCCGACCGTAACGCGAAGCGACCAGGCATGGCTGCCTTCTTCGCCCACCTGCAGCGCCACCCCGCCGCCGCTCGGCCGGCGGAGACTGAGGCTGATGTTCTCGAAATTCCATTTGTTGCCGCGTTGCTGATCGTCGACAATCAGGTTTCCGTTCTTCAAGCCGATTTCATTGAGGTTTTGTCCGTCGAGCCCGGTCAGGCTCAGACTGTCGAGCCAGTCAAGCCCGGCAAGCAGGCCGCTGGTCGTATCGCGGTTCCCGGCAACCGCTGGCGCGGTACCGGACTGGGCGGCGCCGGCAGATGGCGGCGCAGCCGGCGCCGGCATCGCCGCGGCGCCTTGTGCCAAGGGCGGCGTTCCGCCCGCTTGCCGCTTCGAGGCGACGCCGGTGGCGAGCGGTCGTTCAGTGTCACCGGTAGAGACGGTAACGTAGCCATCCGGCGTGATGCGCACCGCGAGTTCGGCATCGACCAGATTGAGGCTCTCGGCGCGAAGTTGCCCCATCAGCAGCGCGGTGCCGGAAAGCTTCACCTCGGCTTTCGGCGCGGTCGCGACGACGACGTGGTCGCGATCCCTGACAATGATATCGCGGATACGAACGGCGATCCGGATTCTGCCGGCACGCTCGATCTGGGTGCCGCCCACCTCGACGGTGTTGCCGTGACCGATATTCTCCTCGATCGCAGCCGCCAGCCATGGCGTGGCCATCTCGAGATTGATCGGACCGGCGCCGAGCCGCCACCACAGCCCGCCGAAGCAGCCTGCGAAGATCACCATCAACACCCCGATCACGACGGCGAGGCGCTTTACCCAGCGTTCACCGGCGAGCCATCGGCGCAGCGCGCCGAGATGATCGCCGAACCGATGGAACGAGGAGTTCGAGCCCGACAATAGCCGCCGCGCACGATTGCATGCGGCCTCATCTTGATCCCAAGCGGCATCATCCCATTGCGAGGGCTGGACGTCAGCACGCGGATCGGACTCCTGGGGCGACGTATTCCTTGCCATTGCCTCTCGGTGCTGGCGCTGATCGTGAGATTGATTGCCGCCAAGGCTTGGCTCGTCGCGA
Organism: uncultured Alphaproteobacteria bacterium; assembly: GCA_963745785.1. Lineage (GTDB taxonomy): Bacteria > Pseudomonadota > Alphaproteobacteria > Rhizobiales > Xanthobacteraceae > Bradyrhizobium. Next base: position 71,660 of record CAVUYV010000006.1, read on the forward strand.
CGTAACGAGCGCTGCTTTGTCGGCATCGCTGCCAATCCTCGATTAATACTGTTACTCGTCATCTGGCCCGAAGAGCACATTCAACGAGGAGACGGGTGGTGCGTCGAATTCCTTGTAACCATACTCCGAGGCCATCTGACTTGCCCAGCCGCCGGCTCGGTTCCGGCTCGCTTCGAAAAGACCCCGCAATACCCCATGATTGATCCGCCGAAAGCGACGAAAGGAAGGCGTATGTCCAAGAAAACGCGTAAGAAATCCCCCAATACGTCATCCGGCAAGCCGGCCCGCGATCCATCGGTCAGGTCGGCGAAAACCCCGCCGTCGAAAATCCGCCGGGCGGCAGTGAGCAAATCAAACAACAAGGCAGGCAAGCGATCCCACAACGCTTCTCCAAAAGCATCGCATAAGGCGCCATCAAAACAGTTAAAACAATCTAGCCGAAGCGACCCCGCGCTGCGGGGAACCGCACCGTCGAAGACGGCCTTCGCGAAGCCCGATGCCGGAACCCCGCTTGCGAAGAAAAAACCGTTGACCGGAAGAGCCGACGCGGCGGCTGGTCAATCGGCTTTGACCGAGGGGGCAGGCGCGCCGGCCTTCCGCCTTCCCCGCGACGGTGGCGATGCCGTCTCGCTGTCCGACTATTCCGGAAAAAAGCTCGTGCTGTTTTTCTATCCGCGCGCGGACACGCCCGGCTGCACCAGGGAGGCCATCGATTTCACGCGCCTGGCGGGCGCCTTCGCTCAAAGCCAGACCGCGATACTGGGCGTTTCAGCCAATTCGCCAAAGACGCAGGAAGCCTTTCGAGACAAGCACCGACTTTCCGTTCCTCTTGTTTCGGACGAGAAGCACGAGATGCTGGAGGCTTACGGCGTCTGGGGAGAAAAATCCATGTATGGCAGGACCTTCCAGGGCATTCTTCGCACAACGGTTCTAATCGGCGCAGATGGCCGGATCATAAAGATCTGGCGCAATGTGAAGGTCGATGGCCATGCCGAGGCGGTGCTTGCGGCGGCGCGGAGCTCGTGATTTGCCGGTTGCATTCGCTGAAAATTAACCATGTGACGGTCAAATCACCCCGCAAATTTGGCCGTCCGGAGCTCATTTCCGATCGGCGCGGGAGTGCCGATGTCGTACCGTTCCGGTCATTATTCCGAGGACCCGCACCACCACCCGCATCATCATGGCAGGGCCCCCACTCGCCGCCCGGCGACGAACCGTGCCGCTGCGCCCACGGCGCACATGCAACAGGGCTATACCCTTGTGCACGCCGGCAAACAGGTCCGGTTTGGTCCGGTGGCGTTCTGGATCGTGATCGGCACGGTAACTCTGCTCGGCATGTGGTCGGCCGCAACCGCAACCTATTTCGCATTCCGTGACGACGTTCTGACGCGGCTGATCGCGCGCCAGGCGGAGATGCAATACGCCTATGAAGACCGCATTGCCGAACTCCGCGCCAAGGTTGATCGCACCACCAGCCGCCAGCTGCTCGACCAGGAGCAGTTCGACCAGAAGCTCGAGCAGATCATGCGCCGCCAGACCGCCCTGGAATCTCGCGCCACGGCGATGGGCGCCATTCCGGATGTGTCGGTTACCGGATCGATCAGGACGCCGTCGCGAGGAACGACTGCAACCGACGCGGCGCCTTCGGCTACGCCAAAGCCCTCGCCGATCAGCGACACCGTGATATTCGTCGCGCCTCCAGATCGCGAAGCGCGCCTGGAATCGCGAGCCCCCATTGTGACCAATAGCCAACCGAATCAGTTCGCCAAGATCCAGGGCGTCGACAACGTTATCGTCCGCCTGCAGACCTCGCTCGACAAGGTCGAGAGCCGCCAGATCGCGGCGCTGAATTCGGTCGAGGACAGCATCGAATCGCGGGTACGCCGGATGCGCGGTGTCTTTACCGATCTCGGCCTCGATATGGCGCAATTGGAAACCGCGGCGCCGCGCTCGGGCACCGGCGGTCCCTACGTTCCGGTCAAGCTTCCGCCCAACGCCGGGGCTTTCGAGCGCCAGCTCTACCGGATCAACGTCACCCGCGCCCAGGTGGAGCGCCTCGGCCGGACGCTGGCGCTGGTGCCGTATCGCAAGCCGGTGATAGGCGAAGTCGAATTCACGTCCGGCTTCGGGATCCGCAACGATCCATTCCTCGGCCGCCCGGCGATGCACACCGGTCTCGATTTCCGCGCGGCAACCGGCGATCCGGTGCGAGCGACCGCGAACGGCAAAGTGGTGTCGTCGGGTTGGACCGGCGGCTATGGGCGGATGGTGGAAATCGACCACGGCAATGGTCTGTCGACCCGCTACGGCCATCTGTCCGAGATCAGCGTGAAGGTCGGCGACCAGATCAGAATCGGCCAGGTGGTCGGCACCGTCGGCTCGACCGGCCGATCGACCGGTCCGCATTTGCACTACGAAACCCGGATCGACGGCGAAGCGGTCGACCCGCAGAAATTCCTGCGCGCCGGCGTGCGCCTGAGCGCCGGCTGATGTGTGCGGGCTAGTGAGGCGCCCGACTCTCCGCTCCCCGCTCGATGACCTCGCCGAACAACGCGCGTCTCGCCTCAGACTGTTCGCCGGACCTCGCGACAATGCAGCTTTCGCATCTCATCAACTGCATCTGTTCGATCGGGAAAAAATCCCTGGCGCCGGTGTTGATCTTGATACCGGGCAACAGCACCTCGCTGGAGAAATTCTTCAGGTTCGCGGCCTGCTTCATCACGTTCTCCCGCGTGAGATCGTCACCGCACTGCTTTAGAACCTGGACCATGGTCTGCGCCGTGGCATAGCCATAGACGTTGTTGTTGTTGGTCTTGTCGCCGTCGGGAAAATACTTGTCCATGAAGGCCAGCCAGGCCTTGATCCCCGGGTCGTCCTTCCACACCGGATCGGTCGGATCCTTCAGATAGATGGTCGAGATGATGCCTTTGGCGTTCTCGAGGCCGGCCGGTTTGAGAACCGTCGCCACCGACGTCGAGACGTTGCCGAGAAAATACACCGGCTTCCAGCCGAGTTCGCCGACCTTTCGGATCGCCTGCGCCGCTCCCTTCGGCGCCGCCCAGGTCATGAAGATATCGGCGCCGGAGTCTTTCAGCGCGACAATCTGCGAATCGACGGTGGGGTCGCCGACCTCATAGGACTTGTCGGCGATGATCATGCCGGCCTTGTCGCCGAGCCCGTCACGCAACCCCTTCATCTGGTCCTTGCCGGCGTCGTCGTTCTGCCAAAGCGCCGCAATCTTTCCATTGGGATAATTCTTCAGGATGTATTTTGCGTAGATGCGCCCCTCGCTCTGGTAATTGGGCTGCCAGCCCATGGTCCACGGAAAATTCTCCGGATCTCCCCATTTTGTTGCGCCGGTCGCGACAAAGAGCTGCGGCACTTTCCTGGCGTTCATGTATTTCTGGATGGCCGAATTGGATTGGGTGCCGAGCGACTGGAAGATGAGCAGCACCTCATCGCTTTCCACCAGCTTGCGCGCCTGCTCAACCGCTTTCGGCGGACTGAAACCATCGTCATAGCTGATGAAGTTGATCTTGCGGCCGTTGATGCCGCCTTCGGCGTTGATCTTGTTGAAATAGGCCGCCTCGACCTTCCCGATCACGCCATAGGCGGATGCCGGACCGCTATAGGGCATGATATTGCCGATCTTGATCTCGGTATCGCTTGCGCCCGGATCGTACTTCTTTTGCGCATTCGCCGCAGTCGCGTCGATGGCTGCAGCGGCAAACGCCGCGAAGGCAACAAGGCTTCGGATACGAGCCGGCATCGCTTCTCTCCCGCCTGGCAGATTGTTTTGATCAAATGTCGCAAGTCAAGCATACGCTTGCAAGCATCTGTTTATTCCGCTGCAGCGAAACGGCATTGTTGCGCGCCGCCAATTATGATCAGTTCCGGCTCCACCCTCTCGAGGCAAACGGCTTGGACACACAAAAACCACGGATCAGGCCGCGGCATCCCCGGACCTCTGAGCTAGCCTATCGCATCACCCGCTGGCTCGGTGAGCCGCTGCTGGCGCGTCGCGGTTTCCATCGGCTCGGCAGCGAATTCGCGAGCCGGAAAACTGCGTCCATCCGCCAGCGATTGCAGCGCGGGGAGAGCGTCTACATCGCAGGCCTGGCCGGTCCGGGCACGCACAACAGCGGCATCGCGTTGATCGAGGTCACGCAAAAGGCCGGACCCCGTATCATTGTCAACAACGAGGAAGAGCGGTTTTCCGGCAACAAGCACGAGACCGAATATCCGCGCCTATCGATCGACGCTATGGTCGAGACGCTGCGTCAAATGGGACGCGATGTCGGAGAAATCGCAGCCTTCGTCACCACCTGGGATTATCCGGCCCTGCTCGCCACCCTGGTGCGAACGGTCATCGAGGAGGCGCCCGGCAGCCTTAAGCTCTTGACGATGCCGATCGTTCCCGCCATCGACCTTCGCCGGCTGGACAAGGTGCGACGCCTGCCGCGAACTCTCGCCATGCAGCTCGGCCTGCCCGAACCTGTCCCGCTGATCTGCATGCCGCACCACGACAACCACGCGTGGTTTTCGTTCGCCGCCTCGCCGTTCGCCGACAGCAATGAACCCGTGGCCATCGCGGTGATTGACGGCACCGGCGATCAGGGTTCGATCTCGCTCTATGTTGCGAAAGACGGCGCGATGCGGCGCCTCTACTGCAATGACAGCGTGTTCGACTCGCTCGGCGCGTTCTACAGCACAATCTCGTCGACCCAGGGCGGCTGGACCTGGCTGTCGAGCGAGGGCCGCTACATGGGCGCCGCCGCGTGGGGCGACATGAACCGCGCCAGCAATCCCTACTATGCGCGATTGAAGCAGGTTTTGCATTTCGGCCAGGGTGGCGAAATCAGGCTCAACCGCTCGATGGCCAATTGGTACGCCGACCCCTTCGATCATCCCTACAAGCCCTCATTGATCGAAATCCTCGGCGAGCCGCTCCGGCCGGATCAACTCTGGAATCCCGACGCCGTGTTGCGGGTCGAGGACATCCATCACCGGCCCGACACAAAGGATCGTCTCGACAAGGCGGCGGCGACGCAACTGGTGTTGGAGGACGCCATCATCCATGTTGTGGATCATCTCCTGCGCGCGACGGGCGCCAACCGGCTGGTGCTGACAGGCGGCGTGGCGTTGAACGCGCTCGGCAGCATGCGGCTGCTTGAGCATTTCGACGAGGCTTGGTTCGCGTCGTCCCAAAAGCGAAATGCACGGCTGCATCTGTGGGTGCCGCCGACGCCGAGCGATCCCGGCGTCACCATCGGCGCCGCCTGGCTGTTTGCGCATCTGGCCGGCGCGCCGCACGGCGCCCCGCTGACCCATGCATTTTATTGCGGCACGCCGCCATCGCATCAGGACATCGCGACCGCGCTTGAAGCCGACGACATCGCCTCGACGCGGATCGGGGATGTCTCGACGGCGGATGGCCGCGACGCCATCGCCGATCTGATGGCGTTCATGGTGGCGCAAAACGGTGTCATCGCGCTGTATCAGGGCGCGGCCGAAACCGGGCCGCGGGCGCTCGGCCATCGTTCTATCTTTGCAAACCCCTGCGATCCCGAAGCGCGAGAACGGCTCAACGAACGCGTAAAATACCGCGAGGCGATCCGCCCGCTGGCGCCGATGGCGACGCTCGACGCCGCGCGGGAGTATTTCGAGCTGAACGCGGGCGCCTCGGACGGCAATTACAACGCCTATAACTACATGGTGCTGACCGCGCATTCGAAGCCACAGGCGCGCGGCAAAATTCCGGCGGTGATTCATGCCGACGGCACAGGGCGGATCCAGATCGTGCGCGAGGAAGACGATCCCCTCACCTACGCCTATTTGAAGGCGCTCGGCCGCCGCATCGGCGTCGAGATCTCCGTCAACACCTCCTTCAACGTCGCCGGCCCGATCGCGCAGACCCCGAGCCAGGCGATCGATACGCTGCGCCGCTCCAAGGGCCTCGACGCGGTGCTGCTGGTGGCTGATGACGGGGTGGTTTACGCGGCATGGCACGGGGGAACGCGCGATAGCGGCCGGTTTAGCGGGTGGCATTCGGAATGGAAAGCCGCGCGAGCAGCCTGTTGACTACCTCGTTGTCCCCTTCGGCCGCGACACGATCTCGATCATCTTGCCCTCATCATCGTCAGGCGCATGGGCCTTCGCCCTGTCATACGCCTCAACCGCGGCGCGTCCCATCACTGGAACGGCGGACAGCAAGCTCTCGGCCAACGCCACCGCATAAGCGGCGTCCTTGTAGCGCAGCGCCGCCGTGAATGTCGCGCCCGAGAAATTACGCGCTGCCATGCGCTTTGAATGACGGATCACCTGCGGACTGGCGGCAACGCCGGTTTCAACTGCCTCCAGCACCAGCTTCATGTCCAGACCGGCCTGTTCGGCAATCGCAAGGCCCTCCGCGATACCGGCTATCTGGATCGCGCCCATCAGGTTGTTGATCAGCTTGTAGACCGTGCCGGTACCGACCGCGCCGAAATGCCTGATCGTGGTTGAGAGCGGCGCGAGGTATGGCCGCGCTCGTTCGAGATCGGCAGGCTCGGCGCCGACCAGCAGCGTCAATTTTCCGCTTGCTGCGGCATCCGGCAAACCCGTGACCGGACTATCGATATAGACCAGGCCGCGTCCACGGAGTTCGCGCGCGAGATCAAGCGCGTGGCGGTAGGACACGGTGGAACATTCGATCGCCAATGTCCCGGCTTTGGCCGTCGCGGCGGCGCCATCCTTGCCGAGCCACACTGCGCGCGACGCTTCGTCATCGGCGACCATCGTCGCGATGGCGTCGGCGCCATCGGCCGCATCGGCAGGCGAAGAAGCCCATCGCGCGCCGCGCGCAATCAGATCCTCAGCTTTCGACTTGCTGCGATTCCAGACCGCAACCGTAAAACCGCTGTCGAGATAGCGGCCGGCCATGCCGTGGCCCATGCGGCCGAGACCGATGAAAGCGACGTGTGCCATGGCCTAATCCACATCCTCGACCGCAGCCGGCGCGGTGCCGAAGGCGCGCTGCGCCAGCGTCGCCGCCATGAACTCGTCGAGGTCGCCGTCGAGCACGCCTGATGTGTCGGAGGTTTGCACGCCGGTGCGCAGGTCCTTCACCATCTGATAGGGCTGCAGGACGTAGGAGCGGATCTGATGGCCCCAGCCGATATCGGTCTTGGCGGCCTGGTCGGCGGCGGCCTGTTCCTCGCGCTTCTTCAGTTCGATCTCATAGAGCCGCGCGCGCAACATGTCCCAGGCCTGCGCCCGGTTTTTGTGCTGCGAGCGGCCGGCCTGACAGACCACCGCAACGCCGGTCGGAATATGCGTGAGCCTTACCGCGGATTCGGTCTTGTTGACGTGCTGCCCGCCGGCGCCGCCCGAGCGCATGGTGTCGGTGCGCACGTCGGATTCCTTGATGTCGATCTTGATGCTGTCGTCGACGACCGGAAATATCGCGACGCTGGAAAACGACGTGTGCCGGCGCGCGTTGGAATCGAACGGCGAAATCCGCACCAGCCGATGCACGCCGGCCTCGGTCTTCAGCCAGCCATAGGCGTTATGACCGCTGATCTGGATGGTGGCGGATTTGATGCCGGCCTCTTCGCCTTGCGTCTCTTCCAGATATTCGATCTTGAAACCGTGCTTCTCGGCCCAGCGCGTATACATGCGCAGCAGCATCGCGGCCCAGTCCTGGCTCTCGGTGCCGCCGGCGCCGGCATGCACCTCGAGGTAGGAGTCGAAGCGATCGGCTTCCCCCGACAGCAGCGCTTCCAGTTCGCGCCGCGCGACTTCCTTTTTCAGGTTTTTCAGCGCGGCCTCGGCCTCGGCAACGACCCCCTGATCGTTCTCGGCTTCGCCGAGCTCGATCATCCCGATATCGTCCTCGAGCTCGCGCTCGACCTTGCCGATGCCGTTGAGCGCATCCTCGAGCGAGGTGCGCTCCTGCATCAATTTCTGCGCCTTCTGGGGATCGTTCCAGAGATTGGGATCTTCCGCGAGCTTGTTCAGCTCGGCCAGACGCGCGGTGGATTTCTCGACGTCAAAGATGCCTCCTCAGCAGCCCGACTGACTGCTTGATCTCTTCGACCAGACGTTCGACTTCAGCACGCATGGGGGTTCTCTGATCAGCGGCGTAAGCCCGCCGCTCTAAAATGCTGCGAGGGATGTAGCGGCGGGCGCCGCAAAGCGCAACGCTAATACAGCCCGCCAGTGCCGGGACGGAACAGACTGCGATCCGCATCGGGCGGTGGCAGCGAACGGCCGTCGGCATCGGCAACGCCGATGACCGAATAATTATCCGGCGGCGCGGTACCCGGTTTGAAGGCTTCCAGAATGGTCCTGCCGCCCTCGCCCGGACCGACCCGCATGCCGGTCATCTGATCGACGCGGATCAGCTTGATCCCGGCCGGCACCTTGAACGGGATAGCCGGCTTGTCGACGAGCGCAAGCTTCAGAAAATCCCTGGCGATCGGCGCGGCAAGATGGCCGCCTGTCGCACCCTTGCCGAGATTTCGCGGCTTGTCGTAGCCCATATAGATGCCGACCACGATGTCCGGCGAAAAGCCGATGAACCAGGCGTCCTTTTCGTCGTTGGTGGTGCCGGTCTTGCCGGCGATCGGCTTGCCGACTTCCTTCACCACGGTCGCCGTGCCGGCCTGCACCACGCCCTCCATCATCGAGGTGATCTGGTAGGCCGTCATCGAATCCAGCACCTGCTCCCTGCGGTCGACCAGCTGAGGCTCGGGTTGATTCTTCCAGCCGCCGGGAGCGTCGCAGCCGCGGCATTCCCGCGCGTCATGCTTGAAGATCGTGCGGCCGTAACGATCCTGAATTCGGTCAATCAGCGTCGACTTCACCCGCCGTCCGCCATTGGCGAACATCGAATAGGCCGTGACCATCCGCATCACCGTGGTCTCGCCTGCGCCCAGTGCGTAGGACAGATAATTCGGCAGTTCATCATAGACGCCGAAGCGCTTGGCATATTCGCCGATCAAGGGCATGCCGATGTCCTGCGCCAGCCGCACCGTCACCGTGTTAAGCGACCATCGCAAGGCGTTGCGCAGCGTCGTCGGGCCGCGATATTTGCCGGTCGAATAGTTCTCCGGACGCCAGACGCCGGCGCCCTGCCCCTGATCGATCTCGATCGGCGCATCGACCACCACGGTCGAGGGCGTATAGCCGTTGTCGAGGGCGGAGGAGTACACGAGGGGTTTGAAGGAAGATCCCGGCTGCCGGTATGCCTGGGTGGCACGGTTGAACTGGCTCTGGTCGAACGAAAATCCGCCGACCATCGCCAGCACGCGGCCGGTCCATGGATCCATCACCACCATCGCCCCGGAAACCTCAGGCAGTTGGCGCAGCCGGAACTGACCCTCGACGCGCGCGCCATCCTTGCCGATCAACGGGTCGGCATAGACGACGTCGCCCGGCGAGAGCACTTGCGACACCGCCGTCGGCGTCTTGAAGCGCGTCGGCCCCGACGCCGCCTTGGCCCATCTGACGCCCTCGAGCGTGATCAGACCGGTCTGCCGTTCCTTGCTGACGGCACCGCCCAGTTCGCGGCCGGGCTGGAAACCAATTCGCGCCGACTGGTCGCTGGTCTCCAGCACCACCGCCATTCGCCACGGCGAGATATCCGACAGCGACTTGACGTCGGCAAGCTTGACGCCCCAATCGCCGGAGATGTCGAGTTTGCTGATCGCGCCGCGCCAGCCCAGCGCCTCATCGAAGTTGACGAGGCCGGCGGTCATGGTCTTGCGCGCCATCACCTGCAGCTTGGGATCGAGCGTGGTGCGTACCGACAGGCCGCCTTCATAGAGTTTCTTCTCGCCGTAGCGCTCGAACACGTCGCGGCGTACTTCCTCGGCAAAATATTCGCCGGCAAAGATGTGCGCGGCATTGCTCCTGCTGGTCACCGTCAATGGATCCTTGCGGGCCTTGTCGGCTTCGGCCTGCTTGATCCAGCCATTTTCCAGAAGGCGATCGACGACGTAATTGCGCCGCTCGATCGCGCGGTCGCGGTTCTTCACCGGATGCAGCGCCGCCGGCGCTTTCGGCAAGGCTGCGAGGTAAGCCGCTTCCGCGATGGTAAGTTCGTTGACCGATTTGTCAAAATAGACCAGCGATGCCGCGGCGACGCCGTAGGCGCCAAGGCCGAGATAGATTTCGTTGAGATAGAGTTCGAGGATCTTGTCCTTGGAGTAAGTGCGCTCGATCCGCATTGCCAGCAAGGCTTCCTTGATCTTGCGGGTGAACGACACCTCGTTGGTCAAGAGAAAGTTCTTCGCCACCTGTTGGGTGATCGTGGATGCGCCCTGCGGCCGGCGGTTGGAGCCGTAATTCTGCGCGTAGAGCACGGCTGCGCGCGCCATGCCGGCAAAATCGATGCCGCCATGCTCGTAGAAATTCTTGTCCTCGGCAGCCAGAAAGGCGTTGATGACCATTTTCGGAACCGCCTGGATCGGCAGATACAAGCGGCGTTCCTTGGAATATTCGCCGAGCAGCGCGCCATCGGAGGCATGAACGCGCGTCATCACCGGCGGCTCATAATCCTGAAGCTGCGAATAGTCCGGCAGGTCCTTGGAAAAATGCCAGATCAGCCCCGCCGTGGCGGCGACCCCGACCAGAAACACCACGGTTCCGGCGGCGAACAGGAAACCCATGAACCGTACCAACAAGCGCATCAGCGAATATCCGTTTCAACCCTTGCGCCGCGACAGCCGGCGTTTTCCTCAGCGGAGCGATTTGCCATTCCGCTCAAGCACCATAATACATTGGCCGGGAGCGGATTTTGATCGATTCCAAAGACCCCGCGGTAGTTTTTTTATAGGGCCGCCGCTGTGGCCAAACTAGGGCTTCCCGCACGGAAGAGGCCCCTTTTCAGTTCGCCGGTCCAGCCGTCGCCAGGCGTTTGGCAAGAAAGGTATCGATGGCCTGCGCCATCGATCCGACGGTCCGGGAACGCCAGTTCTCGGAGACCAGGTGTTCGCGGTCGCCCTTGTTGGAGACGTAGCCGAGCTCGATCAGCACCGAGGGTACATCGGGAGCCTTCAGGACCCTGAAGCCCGCGGATTTCAACGGCCGCTTGTGCATCCGCACGGTATTCTTCATCTCGCCCATCAACAGGCGCGCGAATCGGTTTGAGAATGTGCGGGTTTCACGCTGGGCGAGATCGATCAGAATGTCGGCGACGTCGGTCGGCTCCTCCGTCAGGTTAACTCCGCCGATGGCGTCAGCCTTGTTTTCCGCTTCCGCGAGCCTTTCGGCCTCCGCGTCGGAGGCGCGGTCGGACAGCGTATAGATGGTGGCGCCCTGGGCGTCGCCCTCGCGCCGCGGCAAGGCGTCGGCATGGATCGAAACAAACAGCGCCGCAGATTGATTGCGAGCGATCCTGACGCGGTCGGCGAGCGGGATGAAGGTATCATCGCTGCGGGTCATGACGACGCGGTATTTGCCGCTTTTTTCCAGGCGATCGCGCAGCGCCAGCCCAAACCCCAGCACCAGGCTCTTTTCGCTTTCGCCACCGGCCTGAGTGCCATTGTCGATGCCGCCATGGCCGGGATCGATGACGACCACGGGACGCAAATCCGCGGGCGCAGCCGGCTTGGCCGCTCTGGCCGCCGCGGCCCCTTCAACGCCGGCGGTATCTGCGGCGTCGGCGATGGCAGGTCTCAGGTCGGGCCGGCTTGCAGCCGCGAGCGCCTGAACGAAGCTCGTGCGATCGACTTGTTCGAGCTCCAGCACCAGCCGCGGGGGCTGGCCGTTGGCGGCGTCGAGCACGTAGGAGTTTGCGATTTTGGCCGGGCCGGTGAGATCGAACACGATCCGCGAACCGCCGGGCATGACCAGACCATAGCGAAACGCCTTGATCAGCCCGCGCCCCGCAGTGCCGGTCCCCGCAGCAAGCTGAAAGCTGACCTGGGGCAGGTCCACGACCACCCGGTACGGATCGGCAAGCGCAAAAGCGGAAAACTGGATTGTCTTGTCGAGGTCGAGAACAAAGCGGGTCTGGTTGCTGTCGCCGGCCAGGCGGGCGCCAGAGGCGACCGGAAAGTTCGGTGCGGCGGCCGGGGTGGGTGATTGATCTTCCGCCGCTCCGGCGGGCGGTGCATGCGAACACAGCAATGCTGCGGCGCACACTAGCGCATAACCCAGCAAAACACGACGATTTGCGCGGCTCGCCACCGAATCCGTGCCTCCGAGCAGCCCTCTTACCGCAATAGAACCACAGGGTTAACCGTGGCTTAAAGCTCTAACAGCGAATAAGGCGAAGTGTTGCCGCGCTGCGACGCTTCCCTTGCACCCTAGCCCCAATCCACGTATGTAAAAGGGGCTGACGGTTAAAACTCCCGGTTGTGTCGCGTTCAGCCTCCCGGTGCAGCGCCGGAACCTCGAATTCAGGAGATTCCAGCGTCTTTCCGACCCCTCCACAGCCAGCGCAGCGCGCGGCTGATCCGGAGCGGCGGTTTCGAGCCCGAGCGGCGTCCGGTCCCAGGTTACCATCTTGTTCCAGGGACGGTTCAGAGACGGCGTGACCGATCTATCGGACCCTTGAGGGCCCGACTAGTTCGGCCGGCGAAGCGCTTTGGCGCCGCGCCGGGCCATCAGCGACAGACAAGGCGGTGACTTGCCGCCAATGTGTTCAGACGGGCCGACGCTTGATGCGCCAGACTGTGTTGCCGACCATGATCCACGGAAGACTCGCGCCGACGCGGAGCGGAAGCTCTGCGCGTCGTTTTGCTCCGTCCGGATCCCGTTCGGACCGGCGCCCCGGGTTGCGTTTCGGCCTTCCCCTCACCCCCGAATCAGGTGGACCGTCGCGTCACCCGGCCGCGCGATACGCGCTCACGGTACTGCGCGCCCGCCGCCGTCATGAGTTCCAAAATGCCCAACAAAATGTTGATCGACGCCACCCACCCGGAAGAGACCCGGGTCGTTGTGGTCCGCGGCAATCGCGTCGAAGAATTTGATTTCGAGACCGCCCAGCGCAAGCAACTGCGCGGCAACATCTATCTCGCCAAGGTCACCCGCGTAGAGCCGTCGCTGCAGGCGGCCTTCATCGAGTACGGCGGCAACCGTCACGGCTTTCTGGCCTTCAGCGAAATTCATCCGGACTACTATCAAATCCCGGTCGCCGATCGCCAGGCCCTGATCGAGGCGGACGAACGCGCCCATCGCGAGGCCGAGGAGGAGAGCGAGACCCGCTCCAATCGCCGCCGCCCGCGCCACCGCAATTCGCGCCGTCGCGGCAATGGCGAGCGCATCCAGAGCGAGATCGTCGAGCACGCGACCACCGAGCCGTCCGAGACCGCTCAGTCCTATGAGGATCAGCAGCGCCAGGAAGAAGGCCAACAACACGCAAGAACCCGCGCAAAGCCTGCACGGCGAAGGCGATCACGCCCACGACACCGAACATCATCATGCCGATGCGGAAGATCGTGAACGCGACCATCATGAACATGCCGAGCACGCGCACGATCATGAACATGCGCACGATGAGCACGATCTTGCTGATCACGACCACGTCGATGTTCAGGCGAGCGAGACGCTGGCGGCGGTGACCCTGCCCGATACGGCTGCCATCGAAGCGGCGGCCGCCGCGCCTGACAGGGCTGAAGAAGCCCACGAAGCGCACGCGCACGATGACCGTCACGAAGCCTATGGACACGAAGACACCATCCAGGCCGATCAGGCGCCGCGAGCCGAAGGCGACGGCGCTGACATGACCGAACATGCCGATGGCGAGGCCGCATTCGATCTCGGCGAGCAGGCGGCGCCGTCGCCTGGCGACCAGATCCAGGATGATGAAGATGAGCCTGACGACGCCGAGGAAGAAATGGTCGAATTGGTCGGCGGCGACGACGTCCTGGAAGAGGTGCCGGAGCGCGCCTTCCGGCCGCGGCGTCAGTACAAGATTCAGGAGGTCATCAAACGCCGTCAGGTGATGCTGGTGCAGGTGGTCAAGGAAGAGCGCGGCAACAAGGGCGCCGCGCTGACGACCTACTTGTCGCTGGCCGGCCGCTATGCGGTGTTGATGCCCAACACCGCACGCGGCGGCGGCATCAGCCGCAAGATCACCTCCGCGCAGGATCGCTCGCGGCTGAAGGAAGTGGTGCAGGATCTCGACGTGCCCGAGGGGATGGGCATCATTCTGCGCACCGCGGGCGCTTCCCGCACCAAGCCCGAAATCAAGCGCGACTTCGAATATCTGATCCGGATGTGGGAAACCGTGCGCGACATGACCTTGAAGTCGCAGGCGCCGACCCTGGTGTATGAGGAGGGCTCGCTGATCAAGCGATCGCTGCGCGACCTCTACACCAAGGAGATCGACGAAATCCTGGTCGCCGGCGAGGCCGGCTATCAGGAAGCCCGCGATTTCATGAAGATGCTGATGCCCTCGAACGTGCGCGCGGTCAAACAATATCGCGACGGCCAGCCGCTGTTCTCGCGGATGGGCGTCGAGAGCCAGCTCGATGCGATGTTCTCGCCGACCGTGCAATTGCGATCCGGCGGCTACATCGTGATCAATCAGACCGAAGCGCTGGTTTCGATCGACGTCAATTCCGGCCGCTCGACCCGTGAGCATCACATCGAGGACACCGCGCTCAAGACCAACCTCGAGGCCGCCGAGGAAGTCGCAAGGCAGCTGCGCTTGCGCGACCTCGCTGGCCTGATCGTCATCGACTTCATCGACATGGACGAGAAGCGCAACAACCGCGCGGTCGAGCGCAAGCTCAGCGATTGCCTGCGGCAGGACCGCGCCCGAATCCAGGTCGGGCGCATCTCGCATTTCGGCCTGCTCGAAATGTCGCGGCAGCGCATTCGCGCCAGCGTGCTGGAGAGTTCGACGGAACCCTGCCCGCAATGCGGCGGCAGCGGCCATGTGCGTTCGGTATCTTCGGTGGCGTTGCAGTTGCTGCGCGGGCTCGAGGAAACATTGATGAAGGGCGCGACCCACAATCTCGTGGTGCGCACCCGGACCGACGTTGCGCTTTACGTTCTCAACCACAAGCGCGGCCACCTGCGCGATCTCGAAAGCAGTTTCAAGGTGACGCTGGCCGTGATCGCCGACCCGACCGTGAGCGGCCAGCAGTCGTTTGTCATCGATCGCGGCGAGCAGGTGCACACGCTGGAGGCCGCCAAGGCGCTTCTGGCGGCGCAGGTTGCGGCTTTCCCGTCGCAGTCAGAGGAAGCGGTCGACGAGGACGAGGCGATCGACATCGAAGTCGAATCCGAAGTGGAAACCGAGGAGACCGAAGGCCTGGCCGAGGATTCCCCGGCCGGCGAGGACAGCGGCAGCGAGGCTGAAGCGGATGGCTACAAGCGCAAGCGCCGCCGCCGGCGCCGCGGCCGTTCCGGCGAGATGCGCGAAGGGGCGCCCGCGCGCGAGGACCATGACACCCCGCGCGTGGCATTTGAGGCGGTCGCCATTCCCGGCGTGATCGCCGAAGAAAGCGACGCCGACGAGGACGAATCGGAGGAGCAACCCGGCCAACCTGGACAGCTTCGCGCCGATCACTCAGCAGCCGGCGGCGAGCGGCGGCCACGGCGTCGCGGACGGCGTGGTGGACGCCGGCGGCGCGGCGGGCCGGAGGACGGTCTGGCCGGATCGATCGTCGACGAACTCAGGCCGGCGCCAGCCCCTGAAGCAGCGAGCGCAGTGGCAGATTTCGACGGCATTGCGGCCGAGCAACCTGCGCCGGAGAGTCAGCCTCAACCCATCGCACCAACGCCGGAGCCGCAGTATCCGGATCGGGCTCAGCAGGAGGCGGCTCATTTGTCAGCCGAGGCGGAGACCGCTCAAGAGGCCGAAAGGGCCGCACGGCGGCGTTCGACCGTGCGCGAGAAGGTGAGCTTTCTGGTCGACCAGCGTGATCCGACGGCACCCGCTACTCCCAGCCAGCCGGAGCCGGCGGCGCCCCCCGCCCCGGCCGCCCAGCCCGCTTCGGAGACGACAACCGATACCCAGCCCCGCCGCGCGGGGTGGTGGTCGCGGCGTTTTGGCAGCGGCGAATAGCTCGGTCGTCATTCCGGGCCGCGCCTTAGCGCGATCCGAAAATCTCTTCGTTGGATCATCTGGAGATTCCGGGTTCAGCCTGGCTGGCCCGGAATGACTTCAGTCACTCTACCGCCCGGCAAAACCGGCGTTAGATTGCCGCCTCGGTCTTCGCGTCGAAAACGTGAAGCCTGGAAGGGCGCATGGCAACGCGCAGCTTGTCGCGCACCTTCACCCGCACGGTCGGCTCGACGCTCGCCACCATGACGCCCTCGCCGACCTTCATATCGAGCAGGATTTCCGAGCCGAGTTGCTCGACCACCTCGATCACGGCATCGAAGCACGGCTGGTCGAGATCGGCGGCGCCCGCCACGGTGAGGTCCTCCGGGCGCACGCCGAGCGTGACCTCGTGGCCGATATGGCCGCGCAGGCGCTGCGCGGTCTCGTCCGGCAGCTTGATGCGCAAGCCGGAGTTCTCGGCGATCAGCGATCCGTTCGCCTCGGTCACGGTAACGGCGGCGAAATTCATCGCCGGCGAGCCGATGAAGCCGGCGACGAACTTGTTGGCGGGCTGATTGTACAGCTCGAGCGGCTCCCCCACCTGCTGCACCACGCCGTCCTTCATGACGACGACCCGGTCACCCAGCGTCATGGCCTCGACCTGATCGTGGGTAACGTAAATGGCGGTGGTGCCGAGACGCAGATGCAGCTTCTTGAGCTCAACGCGCATCTGCACCCGCAGCTTGGCATCGAGGTTCGACAGCGGCTCGTCGAACAGGAACACGCGGGGGTGGCGCACGATGGCACGGCCCAACGCCACGCGCTGGCGCTGGCCGCCGGAGAGCTGGCGCGGCTTGCGCTTCAGCAATTCGCCGATGCCGAGGATGTCGGCCGCGTCCCGCACGCGCTTGTCGATCTCGGGCCTTTCGAATTTGCGCATCTTCAGGCCGAACGCCATGTTGTCGTACACGCTCATATGCGGGTAGAGCGCGTAGTTCTGGAACACCATGGCGATGTCGCGGTCCATGGGCGCCAGTTGATTGATCACGTTGCCGTCGATCGAGATATCGCCGGAGCTGATCGCTTCAAGCCCGGCGATCATCCTGAGCGTCGTCGTCTTGCCGCAGCCGGACGGTCCGACGAACACCACGAACTCCTTGTCGCGGATCTGCAGATTGACGTCTTTGACAGCGTGCACGCTGTCGTAGAACTTGTTGATCCCCTTGAGGACGACCTGTCCCATTCGCTCACCTGCCTCCCAACGGCCTGTGCGCATTCTGCATGCGCGCTTTCCAATCCCGATGATCCGGCGTGCTGTCAGCCCTTCACCGATCCGGTCAATCCCGCGACGTAGTGCTCGACGAAAAACGAATAGGCGATAGCAACCGGGATCGATCCGAGCAGGGCGCCAGCCATCAGCGGTCCCCAGAAGAATACATCGCCGCGGATCAGCTCCGATGTGACGCCGACCGGCACGGTCTTCTGCTCAGGCGAGGACAGGAAGACGAGTGCATAGATGAACTCGTTCCACGACAGCGTGAAAGCGAAGATGCCGGCCGAGAGGATGCCCGGGATCGCCACCGGGATGACGATGTAGAGCATGGCCTGCCAGCGCGAGGCGCCGTCAATGCGCGCGCATTCCTCGAGCTCCTTGGGCACTGCCTTGAAGTAGCCCATCATCAGCCAGGTGCAGAACGGAATAAGAAAGGTCGGATAGGTCAGAATCAGCGACCAGGGCGTGTCACCCAGCCGATAGTTGCGGATGATCTCGGCCAGCGGAATGAACAGCAGCGTCTGGGGCACCAGATAGGTGATGAAGATGCCGGTGCCCAGGCTGCCGGCAAATGGAAAGTTCAGCCGCGACAGAGCATAGCCGGCGAATACGCCGCACACGAGCGAGATAGCGGTCGACGCGAGCGCGATGAACGTCGTGTTCCACAGCCACGATGCAAACAGCGTCTCCTCGAACAGGTATCTGACGTGGTCCCAGGTCGGTTTCCAGGTCCAGAACGGATTGTAGTTGATCGAATTCCAGGGCCGGTAAAGCTCGCCATCCGGCCGCACCGAAGTGATCACCATCCAGTAGAACGGAAACAGCAGGAAAAGCAGGAACAGCGCCATCGGGACGTAGAAGAACACCCACTTTCGCCACCTTGCGCCTTCGATCATGGCTCAGCGGACCTCGACGCGGCGGATGTAGAGAAGCTGGATGATGACGACCAGAAACAGGACCGGAAACATGGCGAGCGAGATGGCGGCGCCCTCGCTCAAAAGGCCGGTGCCGATGCCGATCTGATAGGCGTAGGTGGCGAACAGGTGCGTTGCGTTGGCTGGTCCGCCGCCGGTCATCACATAGACGATCTGGAAGTCGGCGAACGTCTGAATCACCGAGAACAGCACCACGACCATGGTCACGGGCAGCAGCAGCGGCCAGGTGATGTGCCAGAACCGCTGCCACGGCTTGGCGCCGTCGATGGCGGCGGCCTCGTTGAGTTCGGGACTGATGGTCTGCAGGCCGGCGAGCAGGCTGATGGCGAAGAACGGCACCCCGCGCCAGATGTTGACGATGATGATCGAGATCATGGCGAGGTCCGGATCGCCCAGCCAATTGATCCGGCCGGTGATCAAGCCGAAATGGTAGAGCAGCCAATTGAGAACGCTGAATGTCGGATCGAACATCCACTTCCAGGCGAACGTCGAAAGCACGGTCGGGATGATGAAGGGCAGCAGGATGAAAGCACGGGTGAAAGCCTTGCCGCGGAAATTGCGGTTGAGCAGCATGGCCAGCCACAACCCGAGCGCCAGCTTGAAGACGGTGGTCACACCCGTATAGACGAAGGTGTTGTAGACGGAGGTGCGAAAGATCCCGTCATTGAAGATCTTGTAGAAGTTGGCGAGGCCGACGAAGTCGCCGGGCACACCGACGCGCGAGTTGGTCACCGACAGCAGGATGCCGCGCACGAACGGATAGGCGATGAACATGCCGAGCAGCACCAGGGTCGGCACCAGCAGCACGAATGCGAGCCAACGCTCGTCCTCGAGCAGCCGGAGCCTGGGCCGCGGCGCCTGCGGCATGTAAACCTGGGTTTCAGCGATCGCCATTTCGCTTCACCTCGATGCGCGCGCCAGCTGGCGCGTCATGCGAAACCTTTGGATTGTCGTCCAAGCCCGATGCGCCCGCCGTGCGGCAGCCACTTCGCAGCCGCACGGACCGGTGAGAGCGTACTTTCAAGTATAGACCTTCTTGAGTTCGCCTTCCGCCCACTTCACGGCATCCTCCGCCGACATGCCCTGGACTGCCTTGGCGTACATGTCGGTGATGATGTACTTGGTCAGCACCTCGGCCGCCTTGCGTTGCCGGCGGGGCCGGCGAAGCCCGGCGCCTGGCCGAGCTTGCCGGCGACCTTGAAGGGCGTCCATGACCGGATCCTCGTCCCACAGCTTGTGCTTCTCCCACTTGCGCCGTCGGCGGCGTGGCAAAGCCCTTCTGCGAGACGAACCACTTCTCGTAGTTGGCCGGAGTGTGGATCCACCTCAGGAAGTCCTTCGCCGCCTTCTGGTTCTTCGAGTAGTTCATCAGCATGTGCGAGAAGAAGGTGTGCAGGCCGAACTGCCCCGCCGGACCCTTGGGCAGCGGCGCGTGCAGGATGTCGGTCTTCAGCTGCGCGCCCTTCTCGGTGATGTACTTGTCGGGGTTGCGCAGCGACTCGATGTAGATCGAGGCGCCGTTGAGCGTGGCCGCAGATGGTCTGCGACAGGAACGCGCGGTTGTTGTTGGTGTCGTCCCAGGCGAGGCCGCCCTCGTCGTGGGCATCCTTCCAGAAGCCGGTCATGAACTTGACGGACTCGATGGTCTCCTTGCTGTTGATGACCACCGTCTTGCCGTCGGCCTCGACCTCCTTGCCGCCCCACGACCACAGATAGGGATAGGTGAACGTCGGCGCATCGCCGAAGGTGTGGCCGAGCGTCTGACCGAGCGGCCGGCCCTTGGCCTTGAGCTTCTTGCCGACCTCGCGATACTTCTCCCACGTCTCGGGGAATGTCGGTCGACGCCGATCTCGTCGAACCACGATTTGCGATAGGCGATCATGGCGCCGACGATGGTCCACGGCATGGAGATCGAACTTCTTGCCGTCGCTGAGTTCGACTGCGCAGATTCGTAGTAGCCGCCTTCGGCCTTGCTCGAGACTCCTCGGCGAGGTCGCTCAGGTCGACGACGCTCTCCGCGTAGAGCTGCGGATGGTTGTTGAAGAGCATGATGAGATCAGGACCGGCGCCCGACTGAATCGCCGAGGTGATGCGCGGCTGCAGGTCGTTGCCATTGACGGTCTCGAGATTGATCTTGATCCCGAGCGCCTTCTCGGCCTCAGGCAGCAGCTCCTTGCGCAGCAGCTGATCGGAAGCCGGCACGAAGTCGTTCCAGCGCAGCCAGTGTACGGTCGTGCCCTGTGCAAAAGCGGGCGGGCGGCCGGTGGCCAGGATGCCGGCCATGCCGCCGACGAGCGCGGTACCGCCCTTGAGGACGTTACGTCGAGTTACTTTGGTCATGCATTCCTCCCTTGGCTGATGCCCTTTGGCCGGTCTGACGCCGGCTTGGAGCCCTTTCCGTCTATCGCGTCTCGCGTCTCCGTGGTTCAACGCCTACGTACGTTCGCGGGCCATGGTTACGGCGATGCTATCGGCGGTTTGTATCGCGCGGCGCATAGCCACCACTGTATGAACCAAAGCCACGCCGGTCCTCCCACGCAGCAATCGTGTTGCCGTCGCCGAGCGGGTTTTCCCCGTCTTGTAGAAAGCTTGCGCCCTTAAATGCTGGCGCTTGTCATTGTCGCCTGACGCGGCAGGAAATCAAGTGGTAGCTTGACCGCGCGTTTATAACTTGAGGCCTCCACTAACCCGTCGTGAGGGCGGTCTCCACGTCCGACGGATCGATCTCCTTGGTGAGATTGGCATGCAGCTTCTCGTGGTCGAGTTCGCCCTCCCACCACGACACCACCACACACGCGACACCGTTGCCGCAAAGGTTGGTCAGGGCGCGACATTCGCTCATGAACTTGTCGATGCCCAGAACGATCGCCATGCCGGGCACCAGACGCGGATCGACAACGGCCAGCGTCGCCGCGAGGGTGATAAAGCCCGCTCCGGTAATGCCGGACGCCCCCTTCGAGGTCAGCATCGCGACAAGCAGGATGGTTATTTGCTGGCCGAGGGTTAGATCGAAGCCCATCGCTTGCGCGATGAACAGCGTCGCCAGCGTCATATAGATATTGGTACCGTCGAGATTGAACGAATATCCGGTCGGCACCACCAAACCCACCACCGACTTGGAACAGCCGAGCCGTTCGAGTTTTTCCATCAAGGAGGGAAGCGCGCTTTCCGACGATGAGGTGCCGAGCACAACCAGCAACTCGTCCTTGATGTAGGCCAGGAACTTGAAGATCGAGAAACCGACCATTCGCGCGATGATGCCCAGGACCACGAACACGAAAAGCCCGGCCGTGACATAGAACGTCGCGATAAGGCCGATCAGATTCAGGATGGCGCCGGTACCGAACTTGCCGATGGTAAAGGCCATGGCCCCGAACGCGCCGATCGGTGCCGCCTTCATGACGATGGCGATGACGCCGAAAACCCCATGGGCCGCATCGTCAATGAAGGAGCGCAAGGTGTGGCCGCGCTCGCCAAGCCCCATCAGGGCAAAGCCGAAAAGAATCGAAAACAACAGAACCTGCAATATCTCGCCATTCGCGAAGGCCCCGACCACCGTGTCGGGAATGATGTGCAGGAAGAAATCCACGGTCTTCTGGGCCTCGGCCTGCTTGGCGAAGTTGGCCACCGCCTGCGCATTGGCCATGGCGCCGCCGAAGCCGGCGCCCGGACGCGCCAGGTTTCCGACGATCAGCCCGAGCACAAGAGCGAACGTAGAGACGATCTCGAAATAGATCAGGGCTTTGATGCCGATGCGGCCGACTTTCTTGGCATCCTGGATGTGCGCTATTCCGGAAACCACCGTGCAAAAGATGATCGGGGCGATCACCATCTTGATCAGCTTGATGAAGCCCTCGCCCAGCGCCTTGATCCAGTCGTTGGTCGCATAGGCCGGCGCCAGCCAGCCGAACAGCGCGCCGAGCACGATCGCAATCAGTACCTGAATATAGAGAACCCTGTACCACGGCTTTGCTGCAGGCGCTGGCACCGCGGTCGCGATCGTTGCCGCCATGACGTCCCCTCCCCTATGGCACTTTGCCGATCTCTCCGCCGCGTGTTCGCCGACGGCCGTCCCACCGGATCATAGCAAGATCAATTCGCGCAGCCGAGTCAATGGCGCCGGCGCCTTTGCGCGGGTAAAATCCCGCGCTGCCCGCGGACCGGGCCTGCGACCGTTTGCCCTATCCGAGCCAGCGCGCGATACGCGCAACCGCTTCGCGCATTTCGTCAGCCGAACGGGCATAGCAAAAGCGAATGAACCGGCGGCCGTGAAGCGGATCGAAATCGATGCCGGGGGTGGCCGCGACGCGCGCCTGTTCCAGCATTTGTTTGGCAAACTCGAAACTGTCGGAGGTGAATTCGGAGACATCGGCGTAGAGATAGAACGCGCCGTCGGCGGGCAGGAATTTGTTGAGGCCGGCTTGCGGCAGGCCTTCGATCAGAATGCGCCGGTTCTCCTGGTAGCCGTGCTTTACTTCCTCCATCTCGTCGCGGCCATCGAACGCAGCCTCGGCGGCTATCTGCGACAGCGTCGGCACCGAGATGGCGAGATTCTGCTGCAGCCGCTCGACCGGCCGCACCAGCGGCTCGGGGACCACCATCCAGCCGACCCGCCAGCCGGTCATGCAGAAATATTTCGAGAACGAATTGATGACGAGCGCGTGCGGCGATAGTTCCGCCGCCGTCACCGCGGGAAACGCATAGTCGAGGCCATGATAGATTTCGTCGGAGATGAATCGGATGCCTGCGCCTTCCGCTGCCGATATCAGGCTGGTGAGCGCCTCGCGCGACATCATCGTTCCCGTCGGATTGGCCGGGCTTCCGACCAGCACACCTTTGAGCGGGCTTTTGCGGTGTGCGGCAAGCAAGGCCTCGCCGGTCAGCGCGTGACGGGTTTCGCTTGAGGTCTCGATCAGCACCGGCTCGCAGCCCAGCGCGGTGAGAATGTGGCGATACGGCGGATAACCGGGCACCGTGACCGCAACCCGATCGCCCGGCTCGAACATCGCAAGGAAGCCCAGGATGAACGCGCCCGACGACCCCGTGGTGACGACGATCCGCTCGGCATCCACCGCGCAGCCATAAGTATCGCGGTAGTGCCGGGCGATACGCGCGCGCAGCGAGGGAGTTCCCAAGGCGGAGGTGTAGTCGATCCGCCCGCCGTCGAGCGCGGCGTGGGCAGCCGATATCGCCGTTTTCGGCGCGGGAGCCGCCGGCTGTCCGACTTCCATGTGAATGACATGGCCGCCGGCCGCTTCAATGCGCGCGGCCGCCGCCATCACGTCCATCACCATGAACGGCGGAACGTCGCTTCGACCCGACGCCGTCAGCAGGCGCCGCGCCCGGTCCCTCAGTGTCGCTTCAAGCATCGATATCTGCTATTTGGCCCCAGACTAGCCGCATTCCATGGTTTGTTAGGGCATATCCCGTATCAGACCCGCCGCCAACCATCAAAGACCGCTCGATGCTGCTCCGCATGGCGCCACGCCAAAAAACCTCCAGGTTGACCGCTGTCACGACCGCGGTGGCGCTCGCCATTGCTCCGATGTCCGCGGCGCTCGCCGAGTCGCAAAAGGGCCCGCCGATCATCCGCGATACCGAGGCCGAGCAATTGCTGCGCGAATATACCCGGCCCATCCTGCGCACCGCGGGGTTGGAAAAGCAGAACATCCAGGTCGTGATTCTCAATGAGAGAGGCTTTTAATGCCTTCGTCGCCGACGGTCGCCGCATCTTCGTCAATTACGGCGCGCTGATGCAGTCCGAGACCCCGAACCAGATCATCGGGGTGCTGGCGCATGAAACCGGCCATTTGGCCGGCGGCCATCTTTCCAAGCTTCGCGAACAGATGTCGCAGGCGCAGACCCAGCTGATCATCGCCATGCTGCTTGGCGCCGGCGCGATGGTGGCGGGCGCACGAAGCGGCAACAGCAATAACGGTCTCGCCAATGCCGGCGCGGCCGCGATCGCCGGGCCGCAGGAAATGATCCGCCGCACCCTGATCTCTTATGTGCGCCAGCAGGAGGAAAACGCCGACCGCGCCGGGGTGAAGTTCTTGACCGCGACCGGCCAATCCGCGAAGGGCATGTACGAAACCTTCAGGCGGTTCAGCAACGAAGGCCTGTTCGCCGCGCGCGATGCTGACCCTTACCTGCAGTCGCATCCGATGCCGGCGGAGCGCGTCGCCGCGCTCGAGGAACTGGCGCGCTCAAGTCCTTATTGGGACAAGAAGGACGATCCGGCCCTGCAATTGCGCCATGACATGGTGCGCGCCAAGGTCTCGGCCTTCATGGAACGGCCGGACACCGTGTATCGGCGCTATCCGCCGTCGAACGACAGCCTGCCTGCGCGTTACGCGCACGCGATCGCGACCTACCTGCATGGCGACTTGCGCTCGGCGCTCGCCCAGATCGATGGCTTGATTCAAGTGCAGCCCAACAACCCGTATTTCCATGAACTGCGCGGTCAGGCGCTGCTGGAGGGCGGCAAGCCCGCCGAAGCGATCGCACCCTTGCGCAAGGCGCTGCAGCTCTCGAATAGCGCACCACTCATCGAGATGTTACTTGGGCAAGCGCTGGTGGCCACCGATAATAAGGCCTACACCGAGGAAGCAATTACGATTCTGCGTGCGGCGGTGGCGCGGGAGACCGAGGCGCCGCTGGGCTACAGCCAGCTCGCAATGGCCTACGGCCGAAAGGGGGATTTCGCGCAGGCCGACCTGGCTTCCGCACAGGCTGCCTTCCTTCGCGGCGACAACAAGACCGCGCGCGAACTCGCCTCGCGTGCAAAAACCCGTTTCGCTATCGGCACGCCCGGATGGGTCAAGGCCGACGACATCGTCAGTGCCAAACCGCTGCCCGGCCAAAAGAGCAACTAGAAGTAAATTGAGCCGGAGTACGAAGTTTTCATACACCGGCTTTCACCAAGAGGAATTGCCAATGCCTTCGTTCCGCCTGCTCGCTCCCGCATTGTTCGCGCTCGCACTCTGCGGCGCGCCGCCTTCCGCATCGGCGCAGAGTTTCTCCGACAGCCAGCGCGGCGATATCGAGACCATCGTCAGGAATTACCTGCTGGCGCATCCCGAAGTGCTGGAAGAGGCGATGGCTGAGTTGAACAAGCGCCAGACCGCCGCCGAGGCGGAAAAGCAGAAGGCGAGCGTCGCCACCAACGCGGAGACGATTTTCAATTCGCCGCGCGGCGTCGTGCTCGGCAACAAGGATGGCGATGTCACCTTCGTCGAGTTCTTCGACTACAATTGCGGCTACTGCAAGCGCGCGATGGCCGACATGCTCGATCTGATGAAATCCGATCCCAAGCTGAAAGTCGTGCTGAAGGAATTCCCGGTGCTGAGCCAGGGTTCCGTCGAAGCCGCGCAGGTCGCCGTCGCCGTGCGCATGCAGGATCCCGGCGGCAAGAAATATCTCGATTTCCACCAGAAGCTGCTGGGCGGGCGGGGCGCCGCGGACAAGGCGCGCGCGATGGCCGCCGCCAAGGAAGCCGGCCTCGATACCGCGCAGGATCGAGAAGGACCTTGCGAGCCCGGAGGTGCGCGCCACGATCGAGGAAAACTTCAAGCTGGCCGAAGCGATGGGCATGAACGGCACGCCGAGCTACGTGATCGGCAAGCAGGTGGTGATCGGCGCGGTCGGTCTCGACAACCTCAGGGAAAAGATCGGCGTCGCCCGCTGCGGCAAGGCGACCTGTTGAGGCACCCATCGAGCATTGTGCGTGGTTAGCACAAAGGCCGGCGGTCACGCCGGCCTTTTTGTTTGCGTAATTTTTGCGGCGAAGCCGTTCATCCCTGCTTCACAAAACAAAGTCGGTGGAACCGGCATTATCGCGGAACATGAGCCCTCCCGCGTCGTTGTCGGCGCGGGCAATGAAAAACACCTGAGGAGACATTCGATGACTAATCGCTTTATGATGTCGGTGGCCGCCGTGGCGCTGATCGCCGGCGCCGGCTTCGCCAATGCGCAGGGAACCGGGACGAACCGCGAACAGCCGTCGGCGGGTTCCAGCGCCCAGCAGAGCGCGCCATCTTCCGAACGCGGGAACTCGGCCGCCCAGTCAAAACCTTCGTCCGACATGAAGGCCACGCAGTCTGAAGAGAAGTCGCCGGGCGCGGCCAAGAGCCAGCGCGCCGAAGACAAGGCCTCAAAACCTTCATCCGACATGAAGGCCACCCAGTCTGAAGAGAAGTCGCCGGGCGCGGCCAAGAGCCAGCGCACCGAGGACAAGGCCCAGGGTTCGAAGTCGAAGAGCATGAGCTCGGAGAACGAGAGCAAGGCCGGCAAGGACATGAAGGCCGAGAAAGACATGAAGGCCGAGAGCGGCAAGGACATGAAGGCCGGCGCCACCACGAACAAGATGAACGCCGAACAGAAGGGCGCGGCGGACAGCAAGTCGACGACCACCCAGACCGGTCAGTCGGCCCCGCAGACCGGCCAGACGACCACGCAGTCGCAGAGTGGCACGTCGGTCCAGTCGCAGACGACCGGACAGGCCGGCGCTGCCGCAAAGCTCTCGACCGAGCAGCGGACCAGGATCACCTCGGTGATCCGCGAGCAGCACGTTCAGCCGCTCACCAGCGTCAACTTCTCGATCGCAGTCGGCACCCGCGTGCCGCGTGACGTGAGGTTCTACCCGCTTCCGCGGGAAGTCGTGACGATCTATCCGGAATGGCGTGGCTATGAGTTTGTCCTCGTCCACAACCAGATCGTCGTGATCGATCCGCGGACCTTCGAGATCGTGGCTATTCTCGAGGCCTAAGATCTGACGGATGGGTAATGGAATCGGGGCGGGCAGAGATGCCCGCCCCTTTTTCATGGTCTCAACGCCTGTTCAAACTCCAGGCTGCTCTCCCCCAACATTGGTTAACCAGCGATTTCCGCAGGTTCTGAGTATCTTTTTGCCAGCCGGATGAGGCATTTGAGGGCAGCTCGGGGCGGCCTGAGGCTTCCCCTTCGGCCGGTTGTTACCTATAACCGCGCCACCTGCCGCCGCATTTTTCCGGGATTTGGATGGCCAAGACAGCTGCCGAGACGATTTACGTGCTCAACGGCCCGAACCTCAATTTGTTGGGGACCCGCGAGCCCGAAACCTACGGCCATGCCAAGCTCGCCGACGTGGAGAAGCTTTGCGCGAAAACCGCCGCGCAGTTCGGCCTGAAAGCCGATTGCCGGCAGTCCAACCGCGAGGGCGAGCTGATCGATTTCATCCACGATGCCCATGCCAACAAGGCCGCCGGGATCATCATCAACGCCGGCGGCTATTCGCACACCTCGATCGCGCTGCATGACGCTTTGGTGGCGGTGAAAATTCCGACCGTCGAGGTGCACATCAGCAATATTCACGCCCGCGAGACTTTCCGTCACCATTCTTTCACCGCCAAGGCCGCATTCGCGACACTTTCCGGCTTTGGCATCGACGGTTACCGGCTTGCGATCAACGGCCTTGCCGCCAGGATCGGCGCCAAGGCAAAAGCCTGACGCATTCGCGCTTCACCAAGCAGAAAGTTCCGGATCAACATATGGCGCGCCAGCCTGACGACAAAACACTCCCAGAATTCAAGAGCGGCGACGGGGCGCTGATCCGTGAACTTGCGTTGCTGCTTGACGAAACCAATCTCACCGAGATCGAGATCGAGCGCGCAGGCCTGCGGGTCCGGGTCGCGCGCAACATCAGCATCGCGGCCTCGCTGCCGCCAAGCCTGCAACCCGCCGCTGCGGCGCCGGCAGCTACAGCGCCGGCGGAAGTCGCCAAGCACCCGGGCCTGGTGCCCTCGCCGATGGTCGGCACTGCCTATTGGGCCTCCGAACCCGGCGCCAAGCCGTTCATCGAGGTCGGCGCCAAGGTCGCGGTCGGGCAGACGCTCCTGATCATCGAAGCGATGAAGACGATGAACCAGATTCCGTCTCCGCGCGCCGGCACCGTGACGCAAATTCTTGTCGAGGACGGCCAGCCGGTCGAATTCGGCGAACCGCTGGTCATTATTGAGTAGCGACGCCCATCATCCCTGCGTAACGGCTTCGCCGTTATCGCTGGAGGTGCGACGGCGAAGCCCGAGCCTCGAAGGATGAATTTGTTGAATTGGCGAACAGGCCGTCGCCCTTCGAGGCTTGCGGAGGCTGCAAGAGCTCGCTCCTCAGGGTGACGGAAGAGGCAGTAACGATGTTCGACAAGATCCTGATAGCCAATCGCGGCGAGATTGCCCTGCGCATTCTGCGCGCGTGCAAGGAACTCGGCATCGCAACGGTCGCGGTGCACTCCACCGCCGACGCCGACGCGATGCATGTTCGCCTCGCCGACGAGAGCGTCTGCATCGGCCCGCCGCCGTCAAAGGACAGCTATCTCAACGTGCCCGCGCTGCTTTCGGCTTGCGAGATCACCGGCGTCGACGCGGTGCATCCCGGCTACGGCTTTCTCTCGGAAAACGCCCGCTTTGCCGAAATCCTCGCCGAGCACAATTTGCACTTCATCGGGCCGAAAGCCGAACACATCCGCCTGATGGGCGACAAGATCGAAGCCAAGAAGACCGCAAAGAAGCTCGGCATCCCCGTGGTGCCCGGCTCGGAGGGCGCCGTCGGGCCTGACGACGACGCAATGGCGATCGCGCAGGCAATCGGCTTTCCGGTGCTGGTGAAGGCGGCTTCCGGCGGCGGCGGACGCGGCATGAAAGTCGCGCAGACGCCTGAAGACCTGACGCTGGCGCTCTCCACCGCGGCCCATGAGGCCCAATCGGCATTCGGCGATGCGTCGGTCTATCTGGAAAAATATCTGCAGAAGCCGCGCCATATCGAAATCCAGGTGCTCGGCGACGGCCGCGGCGGCGCGATCCATCTCGGCGAGCGCGATTGCTCGCTGCAGCGACGCCATCAAAAGGTCTGGGAGGAAGGCCCCTCGCCTGCGCTGGATGCGGCGGCGCGCAAGAAGATCGGCGCCACCGTCGCCAAGGCGATGCAACAGATGAAATATCTTGGCGTCGGCACGGTGGAGTTCCTCTATGAGGACGGCGAATTCTATTTCATCGAAATGAATACGCGGATTCAGGTCGAGCATCCCGTCACCGAGATGATCACCGATATCGACCTCGTGCTTGAGCAGATCCGCATCGCCGCCGGCGGCGAGCTGCCGCTGACCCAGGACGAGGTCACGATCAACGGCCACTCCATCGAGTGCCGTATCAACGCGGAGAACCCCGTCACCTTCCGCCCCTCGCCGGGCAAGATCCTGCAATATCACCCGCCGGGCGGCCTTGGCGTGCGCATCGATTCCGCCGTCTACCAGGGCTACGTCATCCCGCCCTATTATGACTCGCTGGTCGGCAAGCTGATCGTCCACGGCAAGACCCGCGGCGAATGCCTGATGCGGCTGCGCCGAGCGCTCGACGAAATGGTGGTGGATGGTATCGAGACCACGCTGCCGCTGTTCAGGGCGCTGGTTCGGGAGCCCGACATTATCGATGGCGACTATCATATCCACTGGCTCGAACAGTACCTGGCCGGCGAGCCCGGCAGCAGCGAGGCGGCCGCTTCATCCTGAAATGCCATTGCCGGCTGGAACCAATTGCCGGAACAGGCGTTTCGCTCGGCTTGGGATGCCCTTTTCCGCGCGGGGGCGGGGTGAATTTTCATTGTTTCATGACGCGAGATTGTTGTGACGCCTGACGCCAAGCGCCGGCGCGCGATTGGGCAGATCCTGCTGCTCGCGGCGGGCCTCGTCGTGCTGACCATCATCAGCGCCGGCTCGGTCCATCTGGTGAACCGGGCGCGGGAGGACGCGCGCTGGGTTCTCCACACCGTTGAAGTGGAAAACCAGCTGTCGCTCGCTCAATTGCAGCTGCACCGCGCCGAAAGCGGCCAGCGCGGCTATCTTTCCACCTTGCTGCCCAATTTTCAGACCGATTTCGAGGAAGCCGCTTCCCAGCTGACGCCCGCCCTGCAGCGGTTGAGCCAGCTTGTCGGCGACAATCCCGTTCAAAGGCGCCTCTTTGACGAGCTGCTTCCGCTCGTCAATCAGCGAATGGACGAATTCCGCCACATCATCGAGCTTGCACGGATGCAGCGCATCGACGACGCCACCCGGGTGGTGCGCGAGGGTATCGGGCGCGAGGCCATGAAGGAAATCGACGACGTCGCCGGGCAGATGCGCGCCGAAGAAGACCGGCTGTTTGTCGAGCGCAGGACCAACGCCGACCGCAGTCAATCGCTGGCGGCATCGATGACCTGGGTTGGCTCGGGCTTCGTCGTCGTGCTGGCCGCCATCTCGATTCTGCTGGTGCGGCGCTCGGCGCGCGCGCGTGACGACGCCGAAGCGTCGTTGCGCGACAATAATCTCAATCTCGAGGCCACGATCGACGAGCGCACCGCCGATCTTCGCGAGGCCAACGACGAAATCCAGCGCTTCGCCTATATCGTCAGCCACGATCTGCGCTCGCCGCTGGTGAACATCATGGGCTTCACCAGCGAACTCGAGCAATTGCGTGACGACATCTTCAGGCGGATCGCAACCCTCGCCGGTGCTTCGGCTTCCCCCGCGTCGGCGGGCGCAGCAGCAGCCGAACCCGTCCTCGCGGACGAAGACAGGCAGCTCGCGCAGGATTTCTCCGAGGCCCTGGAATTCATCCAATCGTCGATCGCCAAGATGGACCGCCTGATCAGCGCCATCCTCAACCTCACCCGCGAAGGGCGGCGCGAGTTCGAGCCGGTGCGGATCGATACAAGCGAACTGATCGAAGCCATCGTGACGACCGTGGCGCATCAGGCCGCGGAAGCCCAGGCCCGGATTCGCGTCGAACCGCTGCCGCACATCGTCAGCGACCGCCTGGCGCTGGAACAGATTTTCTCGAACCTGATCGACAACGCGCTCAAATATCTCAAGCCGGGAGTTCCCGGGGAAGTCGCTGTCCGTGGCCGGACCAAGCTCGGCTTTGCGATTTTCGAAGTCGCCGACAATGGCCGCGGCATCGATCCCAAGGATCACCAGCGGATTTTTGACCTGTTTCGCCGCGCCGGTGCCCAGGACAAGCCGGGACAGGGCATCGGACTTGCCCACGTCCGCGCCTTGGTGCGGCGATTGGGTGGAACCATGTCGGTATCATCGGAACTTCACGGCGGCAGCACCTTCACGATAACATTGCCCATCAACTGGGCAGGGAGCACCGGGAACAGAACTTCATGAGCCAGCCAGTCACCATCATCATGATCGAGGACGAGGAGGGGCACGCCCGCCTGATCGAGCGAAACATCCGCCGCTCCGGCGTCAACAACGAGATCGTGCCGTTCACCAACGGTACAGCTGCGGTAAACTACCTGTTCGGGCGGGACGGCACCGGCGTTGACCACAAGGGCCGCGCATTGCTGATTCTGCTCGACCTTAATCTGCCCGATATGACCGGCATCGACATCTTGCGGCGGGTCAAGGAGAACCGATATCTCAAGACGGCACCGGTGGTGGTGCTCACCACCACCGACGACTCCCAGGAAATCAAGCGCTGCTACGAACTCGGTTGCAACGTCTACATCACCAAGCCGGTGAATTACGATAGTTTCGCCAACGCCATTCGCCAGCTCGGACTGTTCTTCTCCGTGATTCAGGTACCGCCAGCCGCCACATGAATCCTGCGATGCCAACGCTCATGTATATCGACGATGACGAGGCGCTGGCCAGGCTGGTCGAACGCGGTCTGACGCGGCTCGGTTTCAATGTCGTCCGTGCGGCCAGCGGTAGCGAAGGGCTCGATCGCCTCGCGCAAGGCGGCATCGACGTCATCGCGCTCGATCAATACATGCCCGGCCTCGATGGTCTCGAAACCCTGGAGCGGATCCTGGCGATTCCGGATGCTCCGCCGGTGGTGTTCGTCACGGCCTCGCAGGACTCAAACATCGCCGTCACGGCCTTGAAGGCCGGCGCTGCGGATTATCTGGTGAAAGATACGCTCGGCGATTTCATCCCCCTGCTGCAGGTCGCGCTCGACGGCGCGCTGCGGCAGGCCGAGATAAGAAAAGCCCGTGATGACGCCGAGGCAGAGGTCCATGCGTCGCGCGACCGCTACGCCGCGCTTGCCGCCGAGCGCGAGGTGCTGCTGCGCGAGGTCAATCATCGCGTCGGCAATAGTTTGCAGATTATCTCCTCGCTCTTGCACCTGCAGGCCAATTCGAGCACCCAGGACGACGTCAAGGCGGCGCTGACCAATGCGATGGGACGGGTCGCCGCGGTGGCGCAGGTCCACCGCCGACTCTACACCTCGCACGACCTGAAGAACGTGATGTTGAACCAGTATCTCGATGCCCTGCTCGAGGATCTCAGGAGGTCCGCCGAGGGAAACAGGATGTCGCGGCTGACATTGAAGGCGGAGCCGATCGAGATCGATCCCGACCGCGCGGTGGCGATCGGCATCATCGTCAATGAGCTGGTGATGAACGCCGTGAAATACGCCTATCCCGACGGCGCCGGCCCGATCGACGTCGCCCTCCATGCCCAGGGCGACGATCTCGTATTGTCGATCGCCGACAACGGCGTCGGCCTCAACGGCAAGCCCGACCCGCGTTCCACCGGCATGGGGCAGCGCATCGTGACCGCCATGGCGTCCAAGCTCGAAGCCAGCGTCGAGCGCGATCCGAACCATGCCGGCACCCGGATCGTCGTGCGGTTTCGCCGCGTCATCGCGCCCGCAACGAAATCCGCCAGCGCGGCAGCGAGCTAGCTCGGCGGCTTACCACCCGAGCAGTTGCAGCCACGGCAGCACGATCACCAGCAGACCGGCAAAATAGATCAGCCCGAAGATCAGGCCGAATTTCCAGAAGTCGCCCTTGCCGATGTAGCCGCTGCCGAAATACATCGGCGCCGGTCCGGTCGCATAGGGTGAAATCACGCCCATCAGTCCCAGCGAATAGAGGCAAAGCAGCGTCAGCGTCGGTACCGACAATCCGGGAATGCCGGTGCCGACCGCGAGCACCACCGGCAGCACCGCAGCCGCATGCGAGGTGATGCTGGAAAAGAAATAGTGAACCCAGAAGAAAAACGAAACCAGCAGGATCATCCCGAGCGTGGGCGTCACCGTCGCGAGCGGTTTGGCGTAGCCTTCGGCAACCCACTTGATGAATCCGATCTCGTTCAGGCCCGACGACAGCGTGAGCAATGAGGTGAAGTAGAAAAACACTTCCCACGCGCTTTTTTCGGCGACGATGTCGTCAAATTCAATGATGCCGGTAACCAGCATCAGCGTGATCACGACGAACACCACCATCGTGGGGTTGATGAAGTTGGAACCCAGCACGGGAAGGCTGATCGCTGGGTTCGAGCCGGTGATCCAGAGAAACATCGCCAGCACAACCAATGCTGCCATGATCCATTCGTGGCGCGAGGGCGGGCCCATCGCCGCAAGCTCGCTCGAACTCCAGGCGACGATTTCAGGACCTTCCTTCACCTGCGGCCGGCAGATGACATAGGCCAGTAGCGGCACCAGCAGCAGCAACGGAATTCCCAGCGGTGCGAAGCCTGCGAACCACTGCGACCAGCCGATATCTACGCCGACGATCTTCCTGGCGATGCTCAGCGCCGCGGCATTGGGCGCCAGCGCGGTCAAAAACAGCGAACTGGTCACGGCGGTGGTCGCAAACGCGGTCCACATCACATAGGTGCCGATCTTGCCCGCGGTGGGTCCGGGCTCCGAGCCGTAGATCCGCGGAATATTGCTGACGATCGGATAGATCGTGCCGCCGCTGCGCGCGGTATTGGACGGCGTCGCCGGAGCCAGCACGAGGTCCGAGAACGCCACCGCATAGCCGAGACCGATCGTGCTGCGGCCGAGGCCGCGCACCAGCATCAAGGCGAGCCGTCTGCCCAGTCCGCTCTTGCGATATCCGATCGAGAACACGAATGCGCCGACGATCAGCCACACCGTGCTCTCGGAGAAGCCGCCCAACATCCATCGCAGCGATTTATTGGGATCGGGTTCGACATAGCCCATGACCCCGGCGACGGTCAGGCCGATTAGGCCGACCGCGCCGACCGGCATGGATTCCAGGATCAAGCCGGCGATAACGGCCGCGAACAGCGCGAAGTAATGCCACTGGTTGGCGTTGAGACCGGCCGGAGCAGGCAGCAGATAGATCGCAAGCCAGATGCAAAGCGGCGCGACCGTCCTCCAAGTGATTTTCACGAATGCCCCCTTTGGTTTCCCAAGCGTTTTGGAAGCTCGGTCCCGGCGAACAATGCGCCGCTCCATCCGGACCACCGTAGCATATTGCCGCTTGCTGGACGAACCTTGCGAGGCGACGGCCGTTGTGGACACGCAACGCCGATGAGATGATCGAGTAAGCTGCGCTGCGGCTTCATGGCGCCCCCCATCGCACGGCCGCCCTCACCCTGCTATCCTCCCGCCCATGACCTCACGGGACTCCGCCTCTTCCGAAATTACGCCCGAAGTGCTGCTGCGTGCTTACGCCTGCGGCATCTTTCCGATGGCGGAAAGCGCCGAAGACCCGACCCTGTTTTGGGTCGAGCCGGAAATGCGCGGCGTGATACCGCTCAACGGCTTTCGCATCTCCTCGCGGCTGGCGCGCACGGTACGCTCCGATGCCTTCACCATCACCGTCAACACCGCCTTCAAAGCCGTCATCGCCGGCTGCGCCGCGCCCCAGCCCGGCCGCGAGGACACCTGGATCAACAAGCGTATTCGCGATCTCTACATCGGGCTGCACGAACTCGGACATGCTCATAGCGTCGAGGTTTGGGAGAATGACGACCTTGTCGGCGGGCTCTATGGCGTCAGCCTCGGCCGCGCCTTCTTCGGCGAGAGCATGTTCCACCACGCCCGCGACGCCTCCAAGGTGGCGCTGGTGCACCTGGTGGCGCGGCTGATCACCGGCGGCTTCGAATTGCTCGACACGCAATATGTGACCGAGCATTTGCGCAGCTTTGGCGCGGTCGAAGTCTCGCGGCGGCGCTATACCGCGCTGCTCGACAAGGCGATCAGGGGCGAGGCGAATTTCCAGAAATTGCCGCTCGACCGGCCGATCAGCGGCGCGCGGGCGCTGGCGATTATCGCCGCGCGCGGATGACGGCATCATCGTGTCGCAAGATGCCAAGCATAGCCCGGTGCTGCCCGGCCAAGCAGGCCCCTGGTATCCCAAATGCACAACGCCGCCCAAGCGGAGTATGATCGCTCGGCGGCGTTGCGTATTAGCGCTGGGCCCTCAAATCCCCAGCACGGTTATGTATGCGCAGGCCGTCCCAAGGTTCATGCAAAAAAGATCGGGCCGGGCCGGAATCTTCACCGGGCCGGCGGATTCACCTGATTGTGACTGCTACCTGAAAATTCCGAACAGACCGCCGGGTTGCGGCGGCGGTTGCGGCTGCTGCTGGAACTGGGGCTGAGGAGGCGGCGGCGGACGCTGCGCCTGCTTCGGCGCGCGCTTTTGCGCCGGCGGCGGCGGCGCGGCAGGCTTCGGGGGTTCGGTCGGAGCTGCGTTGACGAGGGTGGTTTCAGGGCCTTTGCAGTCGGTCAGCCAGATGTCGTAGATCGGGTGCTCGACGCCGTGCAGGCCGGGGCTCGCCGCGAACATCCAGCCCGAGAAAATCCGCTTCACCTCGCCCTGCAGAGTGATTTCGTCGACCTCGACAAAGGCGTCGGTGTTGGCGGCCTCCGTTGCCGGACGCGTGTAGCAGACATCGGTCTTTACCCGCAGCGCGCCGAACTGGACGGTCTCTCCGATGTCCTCGTCGAAGTTGATGATGCGCCCGGTGATCTTGTCGAGCCCCGAAAAGCTCGCCTTCTTGTTGGCGATCTTCTGCGCCGGCGGTTCCGAGACCACCTCGTCGCCGGGCTGCAACGTGGCTGGCGATTGCGGCACGCCTTTCGGCTGGCGTTGTCCCGGCAGCGCATTGGCTCCCGGCGGGGCGATCGCGACACCCTGGCCGGGCTCCGGCGGCGCCACCGCGATCGCTGGCGGGGTGTTCTGCGGAATCACGGTGGTGCCGGGCGGCGGCGCCAGCGGTTGCGACTGAACCGAGCCAGGAGGTGGTATTCCCTGCCCCGGCAGCGGGCGATTGGGCGTCGGCAACAGGCGGCCCTGCGGCAGCTCCGGAACCTCCTCTTCGTCGTCAGGCAGCGGCGGCGGGGCGCCACGGGGAACATTGCCGGGCGGTCGCGGCGCGGAAAAGATATTGCCGATCTGCGCGCGCGCGGGCGGCGCAAGCGAGATTGCTGTGGCCGCAATGAGGGCCGCAAAACCAGTCAGGGCAATGGTTCGAAACATCTCGCGGCTTTAACAGGCGAATCGGGCTCGCGACATCTTATTAGGGTACGGGATTATCCGCCGCGCGCAGGGCACCGGTTAACACGCCGAATACGGCGGGGAAAGGGCGACTTTGCCGTTCTCAAGAGCACTGGTCAGCCCGCGTTCCAGATGAAATAGTCGCCGCCGGTCAACGTTCGCGCGCCCGCGCGAAAACAGGAAAATCCGGGTTAACCGGAGCAGCAGGGAAACGCCACTTATGCCCGACCGAATTCGTCTGGATGGCAAGGTCGCCGTCGTCACCGGCGCTGCCGGCGTCATCGGGACCGCAACCATCCGCCTGTTGGCCGAACGCGGCGCCCGCGTGGTTGCCGTCGACCGCAGGGAGCAGGACCTGCAGAGTGCGATCAAGGATTTGCCGCCCGCCGCGCAGGCGGTTGCGGTGACCGCAGACGTCACCGATGAAAATGAGGTTGCGGAGTATGTCCGCGCCGCCGTCGACAAGTTCGGCGCCATCGACGTGTTCTACAACAATGCCGGCATCGAAGGCGACGTGGCACCGATCACGAGATATTCGCTGGAGGCCTTTCGCAAGGTACTCGATGTCAACGTGGTCGGCGTATTTTTGGGGCTGAAGCATGTGCTGCCGGTGATGCTCAAGCAGAACAAGGGCAGCATCATCAACACCGCCTCGATCGCGGGACTGATCGGTTCTCCGGAAGTCGCGGTTTACAGCGCCAGCAAGCATGCGGTGATCGGGCTCACCAAAAGTGCCGCGCTGGAATGCGCAACGACCAATGTGCGGGTGAATTGCGTCTGCCCCGGCCTGATCGACAGCCGAATGCTGAGCGCGATCATCCAGGGGCGCAACCCTGGCAACACACCCACGCCCAACGAAAAGATCGTCGAGCGGATTCCGGCGCGCCGGCTCGGACAGGCTTCGGAGGTCGCCTCCATCGTGGCGTTCCTCGCCTCCGAAGAGGCCAGCTATGTCTCGGGTTCCGCCTACACCGTCGACGGTGGCCGAACCGCGAGTTAAGTCATTCCGGGATGGTCCGAAGGACCAGACCCGGAATTCTCGAGAATCCGGGTTCGCGCTAACGCGCGACCCGGAATGACAACAGTGAATTTGGTTGCAGTCTTTACAACAGGTCTTCTCATCATGCCCGTGACCCTCGATCCCGATGCCGCCGCCGTATACAAGGCATATCAGGAGGCCGGCCGGCCGCCTTACGAAACGGTTTCGCCGGCCGAGGCGCGCGAGCTCTATCTGAAGGCGCGTTTCGTCAGCAATCCCGAGCCGCCGGAATTGCAATCGGTGCAGCCGCTCGCGATCCCCGCCCCTCATGGATCGATCCCTGCGCGCATCTACACGCCATTGAAGCTGAGGGCGGCCAATGGCCTCGCGCCGTGCCTGGTGTTCTTTCACGGCGGAGGCTGGGTGATTGGCAATCTCAATTCCCATGACGTGGCGTGCCGCAAACTGGCCGACGAAGGTCAGGTTATCGTCATTGCCGTCGATTACCGGCTCGCGCCCGAGCACAAATTTCCCGCCGCCGTCGACGACGCCATCGCCGCGACGAAGTGGATCGCCGACCACGCAAGACAGCTCGGCATCGACGCCTCGCGGCTGAGCGTCGGCGGCGACAGCGCCGGCGGCAACTTGGCCGCGGTGGTCGCGATATCGGCGCGCGACGGCAACGGCCCCGCGATTGCGGGCCAGCTGCTGATCTATCCGGCCATCGAGGCTGCGAGGACGCACCCCTCGCACAGCGAGCCGGAGACCAGCATCCTGCTGACTCACTCGGTGACCCGCTGGTTCTACGATCAATATCTCAATAGCGCCGCCGACGTCGGCGACTGGCGGGCCTCACCCGCGCGCATCAAAAGCCTCACAGGATTGCCGCCGGCCTATGTGCTGACCGCCGGCGCCGATCCCTTGCGCGACGAAGGCGACGAATACGCAAAACGCCTGAAGGAAGCCGGCGTGCCGGTGACGTACCGGACTTTTCCAGGCCAGTTCCACGGCTTCTTCACCATGGGCAAGCTGCTGCCGCAGGCCAATGTCGCGGCCCACGAAATCGGCGACTGGTTGAAGGCGCTGAACTAAGGCGCGGACTCATTAACTTACCGGCTCGGCCGAAGAGCCGGTATGATAACGTTCTCGCCAAAGGCAAAGGGTCGGCAGGTGACGGACGGCTTCTCTCGACGTGCGGTCTGGTTTGTTGTGGTCTGCACGGCCATGGCGATGCTTATCCCGACGCGAACCAGCGTTGCAGCTGACGAGCCCAAAACCGTCTTGATCCTTCACTCCTACGGACAGAACTTCAAGCCATGGAGTGAATATTCCAAGGCGCTTCGGCAGGAGTTGGAGCGGCGCTCGCCCTGGCGGCTGATTATTCAGGATTTTTCCGTGATCACGGCGCGTGCCGAGGAGCAGAACGCCGAACACCAGTTCGTGGATTACCTGCGCGCACTCTTTGTGCACCGCTCGCCCGATCTGATCGTGGCGTTCGGAGCCCCTGGTGCCGCGTTCGCTCAAACTCACCGAAAGGAGCTGTTTCCCGGCACCCCGCTGATATTGGCTGCGATCGAAGAACGTCGCGTACAATCAGTGGTTCTGACGGAAAATGATACCGTAGTCTCGGTTCGACAGAACATACCCGTGCTTTTCGGCAATATCCTGCGCCTGCTGCCTAAAACGAAAACCGTGGCCGTGGTGATCGGCGACTCTCCCAATGAACGGTTCTGGAGGCTACAGATCGAACGAGAAGTGGAGCCGCTGAAGAACCGCGTCAGGTTTCTCTTCTACGACGAACTGTCCTTCGACGAAATTTTCAAGCAAGCGGCATCTCTGCCGCCGCACAGCGCCATCTTCTGGGTTCAGCCACAGGTCGACGTCCTGGGCGCAGTGAACGAAGGGGATCGAGCACTGAGGGAGCTCTCGACAGTCGCCAACGCGCCAATTTTTTCCTACGACGACTCCTTTTTCAGCGGAGAGATCGTAGGCGGCCCGATGAGTTCGGTATCCGCCACTACCAGAGCCACGACTGATGTCGCTCTTCGCATTCTTGGAGGCGAGAAACCTGCCGCGATAACGACGCCCGTTCTGCAATATGGCGCAGCCAAGTACGACTGGCGGCAGCTGCAGCGCTGGGGCATTAGCGAGAGCCGCCTGCCGCCGGGAAGCGAAATCTACTTCCGCGAACCGACCCTGTGGGACACGTATCGATGGCAGATCATCGTGATTGTGGCCATGATCTTGGCGCAGGCTGCGTTTATCGGCGTTTTAATGAATGAGCGCCGTCGTCGTCTCTATTTCGAAGTCCAGGCCAGCCGCCGTTCGGCAGAACTGGCTCACTTCAATCGCTATTCGACGGCTGGTGAACTGACGGCTTCAATAACCCACGAACTTAACCAGCCGCTTGGGGCTATTCTGACCAACGCCGAAACGGCGGAGTTGATGCTGAAGTCTTCATCCCCGGATCTGGATGAGCTCCGGGAGATCGTTACTGATATTCGGCTCGATGATCAGCGCGCCAACAATGTGCTGCGGCGCCTGCGCAGCCTGCTAAAAAAAGCGCCATCCGAAATCAAGGACGTTGATCTAAACGAAATCGCAGGCGAGAGCATCCAACTGCTTTCTCCGTTATCAACTGCCCGGGAAGTTAACTTGAGCGGCTTCACTGCTCCGATGTCGCTGCCCATCAGGGCCGATCCGGTTCAACTCCAGCAGGTGATTGTGAATCTGATCGTGAACGCGATGGATGCGATGTCAAACATGCCGAGAGCCGAACGCAGGGTTACCGTCCATACCGCGCGTGACGACAATTTCGCCGAGGTTTCGGTATCTGACACTGGGCCAGGCATTCCGTCTGAGAAGATCAAGCAGGTTTTTGAGCCGTTTTTCTCAACAAAGGCTGAGGGCATGGGAATGGGATTGTCCATTGCCCGAACGATCGTCGAAGCCCACCACGGTCGAATATGGGCAGAGACCAAGGCCGGGGGCGGCGCGGTGTTTCACATCAGTCTGCCGCTATCAGCAACGTGACGCCTTCGAGGCAGGCCGCGAGGGCTCAAATGCGAACTGCCATAACGTCCGCTTTGCTGCCGCTCTCGGGGGATAAGCGGAAGTAACGCATACATGCGCACACTTAGTGGCCCGGAGTAGAACGGCAATGCGTTTCTGGCTGGCTGCCTTACCATGGCGATCTTTTTGCGCGCGGACCTTCACCGCTGCGCTAGCCATTGCATTATTGCTGGCGACGCCGACCAAAAGTCAGGCAGCAGATGCTGAGCCCAAACACATTTTGATGCTGCATTCGTTCGGTCTTCGCTTCAAACCATGGACCGATTATTCGGAAGCTCATTCGTGCCGAGATAAGCCGACGAAAGTCCGTGGATTTTCAGGACCACTCGCTTGTGGTGGCGCGGCTGAAGGGTGACAAATCAGATGGTCCATTTGTCGAGTATCTTCACGCCCTCAATGCTGATCAGCCACTCGATCTGATCGTCGCCATCGGCGCACCTGCCGCGAATTTCGTGCAACGGCACCGAAGCGACCTGTTTCCAAAGACGCCCATGGTCTTCACGGCTGTCGAACAGCGCCGGGTAGACTTCAGCAAGCTGACTGAAAACGACACTGTGGTAGCGTCTTCGAACGACGATCCCGTCTTTTTCGAGAATATCTTGCGTGTCCTGCCCCTTACAAAAACCATTGCGATCGTTGTCGGAGCTTCCCCAGCCGAAACATTTTGGCGGGGTGAGGTGAGCAAGGCGACCGCGCGGTTCGCCGATCGGGTAAAATTTATATGGTACAACGAACTGCGATTTGAAGACGTTCTCAAGGATGCCGCCGCTCTTCCGCCACACAGCGCGATTTTTTGGCTGTCGATGAACGTCGACGCGGCGGCTGTGGCGTATGAAGGCACCAGCGCGCTGGCCCAACTCTCTGCCGTAGCCAACGCTCCGATTTTCACCCACGATGCTGCCTTTTTCGGTGAGGCTATCGTCGGTGGTCCAATGCAGACCGTGCTTGAGCTATGCAGGACGACTGCGGCGGTCGCCATCCGCATCCTTGACGGTGAAAAGGCTGGCGACATCAAGACGCCATTCATCAAGCTTGCATCGCCTATGTTCGACTGGCGACAAGTGCAGCGATGGGGAATTGCCGAGAGTAACCTGCCGCCCGACAGCACAATCTACTTTCGCGAGCCAACGGTGTGGGAGCGGTATTCCTGGCAAATCGCGTTCATTATCGCACTTGTTCTATTGCAAGCCGGGCTGATCTCGGTCCTGTTGCTTGAGCATCGCCGTCGTCAATTCGCCGAAGTGCAGTCGCGACAGCGCATGGCAGAACTGGCCCGCGTCATGCGCTTCTCGACCGCTGGCGAATTGACCGCATCAATTGCTCACGAAATCAACCAGCCGCTTGGGGCTATCCTGACCACGCGTAGCGGCACAGGCAATTCTCAAATCTCCGAGCCCTGACATGGCGGAACTGAACGAGATCGTTGACGATATCGTGCGGGATGACCGGCGCGCCAGTGAAGTCATCCGGAGGATGAAGAGCCTCCTAACAAAGGCACCCTTTGAACTGAAAAGTCTCGACCTCAACGACATCGCGCGGGAAACCATCGAATTTCTTTCGACGCTGCCTCGAGAAAA
Organism: uncultured Alphaproteobacteria bacterium; assembly: GCA_963745785.1. GTDB lineage: Bacteria > Pseudomonadota > Alphaproteobacteria > Rhizobiales > Xanthobacteraceae > Bradyrhizobium. Next base: position 113,757 of record CAVUYV010000006.1, read on the forward strand.
TCGAACTGGTTAGTGTGATCACGCCGGATGCGCTTCCGATCCTCGGCGACCGCATTCAACTTCAACAAGTCATTCTGAACCTTGTCGTGAACGGGATCGACGCGATGAAGGACAACTCCAGCGAAAACCGCATCATCCGCATTCGGACTGCGCGCGTCGAGAACTTTGCCCAGCTATCCGTGTCCGATCGCGGCTCGGGCATTCCCGAAGACAAACTAAAAGAGGTCTTCGAGCCGTTCTTCACCAGCAAGGCAGAAGGCATGGGCATGGGGTTGTCCATCGCGCGCACCATTATCGAGGCGCACCATGGGCTGATATCGGCAAAAAATCGCGATCATGGCGGCGCGTCTTTCCGGATCAGGCTTCCTCTTGTCTGATAGTTGGTGCCATGGCACTTCCGCTCATGGCGCATCGCGTCATTCCGCCGCGGTGCGGAATTTTGTCGCTGCCGGGCATGGCGGACATTGGTCAAGGCCGCACCAATCCGGCTCGATTTATGAGTACGCGCCCTGGGACTGGCGCTACACTGGCGCTGCCCGAGATTTTCCAACATGAGGTTACTGTGATCGAACCCGTACTTTTGCTCGGAATACCCGTTGATTTCATTCTCTTCGCGCTGACGCTGCTCGGCGTTGCGCTCTTCCATCGTCACACGCTTCCGATCGCGCTGACGGGACTCGCCGCCATCATTGTTTACAAGCTGGCGTTCAGCGGATTCAAATTCGGCGCAGGACTCGGCGGCCTTGGCCAGCATATGGCGCACGAATGGGTGATGCTCACTAATCTGTTTTTGCTGCTGATGGGATTTGCCCTTTTGTCCCGGCACTTCGAGGAGAGCAGAATTCCGGACGAGATGCCGGCCTTGCTTCCTGACGACTGGACCGGCGGCGTCGTGTTGCTGTTCCTGGTGTTCGTGCTGTCGAGCTTCCTCGACAACATCGCGGCGGCGCTGATCGGCGGAACGGTCGCGCGACACGTTTTTCGAGGCAAGGTCCATATCGGCTACCTCGCCGGAATCGTCGCGGCATCGAACGCCGGCGGGTCGGGCAGCGTGGTTGGCGACACCACGACGACCATGATGTGGATCGCCGGCGTCAGCCCGCTCAGCGTGCTCGAAGCCTACGTCGCGGCCATTGTTGCGATGCTCGTGTTCGCGGTGCCCGTATCGCTGCAACAGCAGCGATTTTCTCCGATCCTCAAGAACCCGCCGACGGGACTGAAGATCGACCCGGCGCGGGTTTTCATCGTGGCAGCCATTCTCGTTGCCGCGCTGGCCGCCAACGTGACGGCAAACCTGAAGTTTCCTGCCCTTCTGGACACGATCCCCGTCATCGGCCTCGCGGTCTGGGCGATTATCCTGCTGACCGCAGGATTGAGAGCTCCCGACTGGTCGGTGATGCCGGAGACTTTCAAGGGCACCGTCTTTTTGCTCGCACTGGTAACCGCGGCTTCGATGATGCCGGTCGAAAAACTGCCGGCCGCTGCATGGCAGACCGCTCTCGGCCTGGGCTTTGTCTCTGCCGTTTTCGACAATATCCCGCTCACGGCGCTGGCGCTGAAGCAGGGCGGCTACGACTGGGGCTATCTGGCCTATGCCGTGGGATTCGGCGGATCGATGATCTGGTTCGGCTCTTCCGCCGGTGTGGCGTTGGCCAACATGTATCCGGAAGCCAAGTCCGCGGGACGCTGGGTCAGCCAGGGCTGGCCCGTTGTCGCGGCCTATGTCATCGGATTTTTCGTCATGCTTGCGGTGATCGGCTGGCATCCCGACGCGCCGCATTAGCCGCGGCGCGCCCTACCCCGCCCGCGCCGCGCGGCGCAGCGATTGCGGCGGCTGACCGAAGGCGCGGATGAAGGCGCGGCGCATCCGCTCCGGATCGCGAAAGCCGGTGAGTTGCGCGACCCGTTCGATCGCTTCGCTGGAGGATTGCACGCGCTGGCGCGCCACCTCGATCCGCAACCGCTCGACCGCCTTCGATGGCGTGGAGCCGGTCTCCGCGATGAAGGCGCGGGTGAAATGCCGCGAACTCATGCCGGCCTGCTCGGCCAGATCCTCGACGGTGAGCGGCGCATCGAGATGCTCGCGCGCCCAGCTCAAGCAGCGCTCCGAAGCGGCCGTTCGGCGCCTTCAATTCCAGCAGCGACGAGAATTGCGACTGGCCGCCGCTGCGGCGGTTGTAGAGCACGAGCTGGCGCGCGGTCTTCTGCGCGATCTCGTCGCCGAAATCCTCAGCCACCATCGCCAGCGCCAGATCGATGCCGGCGGTGATCCCCGCCGAACTCCAGATGTCGCCGTCGCGGACGAAAATCCGGTCGGGCTCGAGCTTCACCTCGGGATAGGAGCTGAGAAAATGCCGGGTGCGCCGCCAATGCGTGGTGGCGCGGCGGCCGTCGAGCAGGCCGGCTTCGGCAAGGATGTAGGCGCCGGAGCAGACGCTGGCGAGACGGACGCCGCGCTTTGCCATGGCCCGCACGAACGCCAGCGTCTTGTCGCACCTCGCCGCGGCTTCGACCCCCTCGCCTCCGGCCACCAGCAAGGTGGTGATCGCGCCGTACGGTTTTAAGCCGCGCGCGAGCATCTCGACACCCGATGAGCTGCGCACCGGCCCCGGCGTCACCGCGAGAACCTTGATCGACGGGGACTGGCCGGCAAAGCGGGCGGCGATCTCGAACACCGAAATCGGACCGGCGGCGTCCAGCAGTTGAAATTGCGGAAACACCAGCACGCCGATCATGATGGGCTATGTCCTGAAATGAGGGAAATATGCCATTTCGGACATGATGCGATCATGCCAGGATGTCGCAGGTCAAGCACTATTTCGGAGGTCGTCATGCCCGAGCCGCTGCAGATTGGTCTTGTGATATTTCCCAAGGTGACCCAGCTCGATCTCACCGGGCCGGTGCAGGTGTTTTCCAGCGTGCCCGGCGCCAAGGTGCATCTGATCTGGAAACGGATCGAGCCGGTCGCAAGCGACTCGGTGCTGACGCTCACGCCGACCATCACCTTTGCGGATTGCCCGCAGCTCGACGTGATCTGCGTGCCGGGCGGATTCGGCACCGATGAGATGGTCAATGACGAGGAGATGCTGGATTTCCTGCGCAAGCAGGCGAAAGGCGCAAAATACATCACCTCGGTCTGCACGGGATCGCTGGTGTTGGGCGCGGCCGGCTTGCTCCAGGGTTATCGCGCGACGACGCACTGGTCGGCGATGGACCATCTCGCGCCGTTCGGCGCGACGCCGGCAAAGACCCGCGTCTGCGTCGACCGCAACCGCGTCACCGGCGGCGGCGTGACCGCGGGCATCGATTTCGCGCTGACGCTGGTGTCGATCATGGTCGACCGGCAGACCGCGGAGGCGATCCAGCTCCGGCTCGAATATAATCCGGCGCCGCCGTTCAACGCCGGCTCGCCCGACACCGCGCCGCCGGAAGTCCTGGCGCTGATGAAAGAGCGATATGCGCCCGCGCAGGCTCGCCGTGGCGAGGCTATCCGCCGCGCCGCCGCGCGGCTGGCGTAAGGTCGCTGCAACCCCAGTCAAAGAAAAAGGCCGCCTGGTTTCCCAGGCGGCCTTTCCTTTCCTACGGTGGCTCCACATTAACGGGCGATTTCAGAACCTCCGCACCAGGGGCCTATCTCCCGGCCGTGTCCTACTCGGTAGCCGCTGCAAATCGGGGCAGTCGCGAACTGTTGCCCGAAACCGACGCGATGGTCTCCCATCTCCGTAAGATGAGCCATTGGGCCGCGATTACGGTCAAAGCACAAGGACGCGGCGACAAATGTCCCCATTGTCCCCGTTGTTCACAGACGCTGCTTGACCCGTCATTCCGGGGCAGCGCGGCAGCGCGAGCCCGGAATCCATAACCACGATCGGAAGTATGGATTCCGGGCCTGCGCCAAGTGGCGCATCCCGGAATGACAGGCGAGCTGAATTTCAGCTCCCCGGCTTCCAGGGCTGATAGTCGCCGGTGGCCTTGGGGCGGCGGCCGGCTGCCAGGATCGAGCCGGGAGGCCGGTAGGCCATTGGCGTCCCCGTCAGGTTGGGAACATGCGGCTTTTCCCAGGCGTGCGGCTGGTAGGCCTCTTCGGTCGGCGCAAGATCGACGGTGTGGTGCAGCCAGCCGTGCCATGACGGTGGCACCCGGCGTGGCCTCGGCGTAAGCCATTGTAGATCACCCAGCGCCGCTCGAAGCCGAGCGTCGGATCGATCGCGCCGCCACGGGTGCGGTAATAGCGGTTGCCCTGTTCGTCCTGGCCGACCAGTTCGCCGAACCGCCAGGTCCACAATTGCGTGCCGAACGTCTGGCCATTCCACCATGTGAAAAGCTTGAGCAGAAACTGTTTCATCGGTCCTGGCCGGTTCGGGAAGCGTTGCGGCCCTGATGCCACCGGCGCGCTGAATTGTCCAGCAAAGTCCGCCCGATCTGCTCACTCGATTGTGACGTCGGAGGCGGCGCCTCTCGGCGAACGAATGCCGCGCAATCGCCGCAATGCGTTCACTCCGCATACAGTTCCGATCCGTCAGTTTCGTGGCGCGCACAATCGATGCGGGGAGTTCGGGAACGTCCATCCTCGAAGGGGGTTAGCTACTATCCCCGCAGATGGAGCTGACAATGATCAAGCTAAAAGTTTTGAGTACCGTTGCTGCTATCGCGCTGGTTCTGCCGATCGCAGTCCCGACCACAAGCTCTGCCCAACATTTCAAGGGTGGTAGAGCCGGCGTCGCCGTGGGCGGCGGAGGCGGCGCTCCGGCCGCGCGCTTTAGCGCCGGCGCAGCACCGATGGCGCATTATACCGGTCCAGGTGCTTCGTCGATGGCGCGATATAGCGGCGTCAGCACCGGCGGTGCGCCCGCCGCGCGCTGGAGCGGCGCCACAACCGGCACCCGTTTCAGCACCGGGCCGACCGTCACACGTTATAGCGGCGGCTACGGAGGCTGGAACGGCGGCTACCGTTATCGCCACCGCGGGTTCTTCCCCGGCGCGGTTGCCGGCGCCGTGATCGGCGGCGCGCTCGCCTCGAGCTACGCCTATGGCTGGCCCGGCTATGACGACTACGCCTACGGCTACGATGATCCCTACTACTACGATGATGCGGCCGTTGTCGCGGCAGTTCCGGCTCCGGTTGGCGAGGATGCCGACGGCTACTGCATGCAGACCTACCAGTCCTACGATCCGGCGTCGGGAACCTATCTCGGCTATGACGGCTTGCGGCACCCCTGCCCGTAAACCGAAGCCAAAATCTCCGATTGAAGGACGGCGCATTCAATGCGCCGTCCTTCTCGTTTGTGAATCACGAGCGCGTCGCCAGCACCACGCCGGCGAGCGTGAAGATCAGCGCGGCGATCTGGCCGGGGCCGAGCGGCTCGTGCAGCGCGACCGCCGCCGTCACCACGCCGATCACCGGCACCGCCATGGTGCCGATCGCCGCAACCGAGGCCGGCAGCCGCGCCAGCGCCGCGAACCAGCTGACATAGGCGACGCAGAACTGGATCACGGTAGCGTAGACCAGCAGGATCCAGCCGAGACCAGACAACGCCGCCACGTCGGACGTCTCGATGAGGAGGCCGGCGACCGCCACCGGCAGGCAGCCGATTCCGATCTGCCAGGCGGCGGCCGAAAGCGGCGGCAGGGCCAGCGGCAATTTCTTGGCGAGCACGGTGCCGACCGCAAAGCCGACGGCGCCGCCGAGCGCCATGACGATCCCCGGCATTTTGGCGCTGCTTGCGGCAAAGCCATTGCCGCCCATGATGGCGGCAAGCCCCGCGAACGCCATCACGAGCGAAATCACGCGCAGCAGATTCGGCCGCTCGCCGAGGATCGGCCAGGCCAGGAGCGAGGCCCATACCGGCATGGTGTAGGCGATCAGCGCGGCCTCGCTGGCCGGAAGCCAGAGCAGCGCCAATCCCATCAGCGTCATCCAGCAGGCCACGTTGAGAATGGCGGCCAGCACCAGCCGAAACCACATTTCGCGGGGAACGCGCAGGCTTTGGCCGCGCAGAATCGCAAGCCCCGCCAGTAGCGCCGCGCCGACCACGCCGGTCGAGCCGCGCATGGTCAGCGGCGGCAGTTCGCTCAGGAGATATTTGGTGACGGGCCAATTAAATCCCCAGCCGATCGAGGTGATGGCGAGGAACATGAGTCCCGCGGGCGTGATGTGCGCACGCGCGGCGAGCGGCTTTTGCGGTGTCATGGAATCAACCGGTGGGGAATTTGCGGCACCTTGCCGGTTCTCATCGCCCAAGGCCATCGCCGGCCGGGCATGGCAGCCCGGAGCCAGCTAGCCGCACCCTGAGTCTCCCAAGAGCAAGCCCTCCGCGACAATAAATAGTTGCCCTGTGAACAGCGGGACGAAGCTGAAATTGGCGCGCTCGAAACAATTTTTTTCGCTTGGGAATCCCTGAGGACTCACTGATACTTGGCGGCACAGACGGCGCAAAGCGACCCCTGTTTTTCTCCGTTTTCCACCATATTTAGTATTTGATTTAGGAACTCGTACTAGTCCTTGACGAGCGTAACGGAGTTGTCTTAGCTTTGATCTTGTTCGGCGCGAGTGTGTTTGGGTCCCGCCGGTCGCTCCCAAAAGGGTTCCAGATTAACCACTCCGCCCGCCGGTCGAGGCACTGGGTGACGGGTTCGTTTGCCCTGAATTTGGAGCGACTTCGGAAGCGAGAAACGAGCAAAATGGCTCGGGTGATGAATGGGGGTGTTGGGCGTTGAAGGCATGAGCCGGACCTTGTGGGGTCCAGCCCATGCCATGGCAGGATCGATGCTCGCATCGATGTTGCCGCGGGAGAAACAGGGCCGGGTCCACCGGCTGAGCTTGCGAACGTATCGGGCCACGATTGCATACCGTGGCTCGGGGTTCGCTCAAGGAAAAACGCCCGGCGGCCGCGGCGGCGGTCGGGTCAAAAAAAGGACGGGGCACGACCATGCGAATCGAACGACGCCACACCACTGCGGGCCACTCACCCTACGCAGCAATTGATTTCAGATTGACGACATCCGAGATCCGCAATCCCGACGGCTCGGTGGTGTTTCGGCTGGAAAACGTCGAGGTGCCGGAATTCTGGTCGCAGGTCGCCTCCGACGTGCTGGCGCAAAAATATTTCCGCAAAGCCGGCGTCCCCGCCCGCCTGAAGAAGGTCGAGGAAGAGACCGTGCCGTCCTGGCTGTGGCGCTCGGTGCCGGATGCCGAGGCGCTCGCCGAGCTGCCGGAGTCCGAGCGCTATGTCAGCGAGCTCTCCGCCAAGCAGGTGTTCGATCGCCTCGCCGGCTGCTGGACCTATTGGGGCTGGAAGGGCGGCTATTTCTCATCCGAGGAAGACGCCCGCGCCTTCTCCGACGAACTCCGCTACATGCTGGCCAGGCAGATGGTGGCGCCGAACTCGCCGCAATGGTTCAACACCGGCCTGCACTGGGCCTACGGCGTCGACGGCCCCGGCCAGGGCCACTATTACGTCGACTGGAAGACCGGCAAGCTTACAAAATCGAAATCCGCCTACGAGCATCCGCAGCCGCACGCCTGCTTCATCCAGGGCATCGAGGACGACCTCGTCAACGAGGGCGGCATCATGGACCTCTGGGTGCGCGAGGCGCGCCTGTTCAAATACGGCTCCGGCACCGGCTCCAACTTTTCGCGGCTGCGCGGCGAAGGCGAAAAGCTTTCCGGCGGCGGGCGTTCGTCCGGCCTGATGAGTTTTCTCAAGATCGGCGACCGCGCCGCGGGCGCGATCAAGTCGGGCGGCACCACGCGCCGCGCCGCCAAGATGGTGGTGGTCGACGCCGACCATCCTGATATCGAGACCTATATCGACTGGAAGGTGAAGGAGGAGCAGAAGGTCGCCGCCCTCGTCACCGGCTCGAAGCTCAACCAGAAGCATCTCAAGGCGGTGCTGAAGGCCTGCGTCAACTGCGAAGGCAGCGGCGACGACTGCTTCGATCCCGAGAAGAACCCGGCGCTCCGCCGCGAGATAAAACTGGCGCGCCGCGCCATGGTCACCGACGCCATGATCAAGCGCGTCATCCAGTTCGCCCGCCAGGGCTACAAGGAGATCGATTTCCCGATTTACGACACCGACTGGGATTCGGAGGCCTACCTCACGGTATCCGGCCAGAACTCCAACAATTCGGTGTCGCTGAAGGACGACTTTTTGCGCGCGGTGGAGACCAACGGCGACTGGAATCTGATCAACCGCACCAACAAGAAGATCGCAAAGACGCTGAAGGCGCGCGAGCTCTGGGAAAAGATCGGTCAGGCCGCCTGGGCGTCGGCCGATCCCGGCCTGCACTTCAACACCACCATGAACGACTGGCACACCTGCAAGGCCTCGGGCGACATCCGCGCCTCCAATCCGTGCTCGGAATACATGTTTTTGGACGACACCGCCTGCAATCTGGCCTCGGCCAATCTGCTGACGTTCTACACCCCCACCCTTCCCTCCCCCGCAAGCGGGGGAGGGTCAGGGAGGGGGCAGTTCGATGTCAACTCCTACGAGCATCTCTGCCGTCTCTGGACCGTCGTGCTCGAAATCTCCGTGATGATGGCGCAGTTTCCCTCCAAGGCGATCGCGGAACTGTCCTACGACTTCCGCACCCTGGGCCTCGGCTTCGCCAATATCGGCGGCCTCTTGATGACCATGGGCCTGTCCTACGACTCAAAGGAAGGCCGCTCGCTGTGCGGCGCGCTCAGCGCGATCATGACCGGCATCAGCTACGCGACGTCGGCGGAGATGGCGAAAGAGCTTGGCCCCTTCCCCGGCTACAAGAAGAACGCAGCCCACATGCTGCGGGTGATCCGCAACCACCGCCGCGCCGCGCATGGCGAGAGCCGAGGTTATGAGGCGCTGGCCGTCAATCCGGTGCCGCTCGATCACGCCTCCTGCAAGCAGCCCGACATCATCGCGCGCGCCAAAGCCGCCTGGGACCAGGCGCTCGAGCTCGGCGAGCTGCACGGCTATCGCAACGCGCAGGTAACGGTGGTGGCGCCGACCGGCACCATCGGGCTGGTGATGGATTGCGACACCACCGGCATCGAGCCCGATTTCGCGCTGGTGAAATTCAAGAAACTCGCCGGCGGCGGCTACTTCAAGATCATCAACCGCGCCGTGCCCGAGGCGCTGCGCGCGCTCGGCTATCGCGAGAGCGATATCGCGGAGATCGAGGCCTATGCCGTCGGCCATGGCTCGCTTTCCAACGCGCCCGGCCATCAACATTTCCACCTTGAAAACCAAGGGCTTCACCGATGAAGCTCTTGCAAAGGTGGAAGCCGCGCTGCCGACCGCCTTCGACATCAAGTTCGCCTTCAACAAATGGACTTTTGGCGAGGAGTTTTTGCGCGACACGCTGAAGCTCGAGCCGGAAGCCATTGCCGCGCCGAACTTCGACCTGCTCTCGGCGATCGGATTTACCAAGCGCGAGATCGAGGCCGCCAACGTCCACATCTGCGGCGCGATGACGGTGGAAGGCGCGCCGCATCTCAAGGCCGAGCACTACAGCGTGTTCGATTGCGCCAATCCCTGCGGCAAGATCGGCAAGCGCTATCTCTCGGTCGAGAGCCACATCCGCATGATGGCGGCGGCGCAGCCGTTCATATCAGGCGCGATCTCGAAAACCATCAACATGCCGAACGACGCCACGGTGGAGGATTGCAAGGAAGCCTATCTCCTGTCCTGGAAGCTCGCCTTGAAGGCCAATGCGCTCTACCGCGACGGCTCGAAACTCTCGCAGCCGCTGAACTCGCAGCTGATCAGCGACGACGACGAGGAAGACGACGCGATCGAGGCCTTCATGGAGAAGCCGATGGCCGCGCGCACCGCGGCAGCTATCGGAGAAGGTGGTGGAGCGGCTGGTCGAGCGCATCGTGGTGATGCGCGAGCGCGAAAAAATGCCGGATCGCCGCAAGGGCTACACGCAGAAGGCCGTGGTCGGCGGGCACAAGGTTTATCTGCGCACCGGCGAATATGACGACGGCCGGATCGGCGAGATCTTCATCGACATGCACAAGGAAGGCGCGGCACTTCGCTCCTTCATCAACAACTTCGCCATCGCGGTCTCGCTCGGCCTGCAATACGGCGTGCCGCTGGAGGAATATGTCGACGCCTTCACCTTCACCCGCTTCGAGCCCGCGGGGCCGGTGCAGGGCAACGATAGCATCAAGTACGCGACCTCGATCCTCGACTATGTGTTCCGCGAGCTCGCCGTCAGCTACATGGGCCGGTTTGACCTCGCCCATGTCGACCCCTCCAAGTCCAACTTCGACGCCATGGGCAAGGGCGTCGGGGAAGGCAAGGTGCCGGATCAGCCTTCCAGCAAGTATCTGTCGAAGGGCCTGACCCGCTCGCGCACCGACAATCTCGTCGTGATGCGCGGCGTGTTCGTGAGGCCTGGGAATACCTGGTAATGCCCGCCGCGTCCGGAAAAAATCCTTTTTCTAGAGGGGGGTAGTTGGACTATTGTCGGGGACCTACCCCCTACCGCCCCCCGACAATGTCCTAGACATCCGCGGTAGAAACAATTCACGGTTCCGAAGGTTGTCTTTCGGCACCCGACAACCTGACCATTTGGCGTCAGCAATCGATGTCCAAGTTTATAACGTCGAGCCAGTTTAATGGGTTGCTCTGTGCCTTCAATGATGGCGAAGGGAACGAACCATCGGCTCGCAAACTGATGCGGCCTTCGCCAAGGCTTATGATGATTTGGTGGGGCGAAACGTTGTCTGCGGCCAGGAAAAAGGAATTGTATCAATAAACAATCCAAGCTTCAAAACCATCGAAATCGAATTGGACGATCACGAGGCTGAGGAATTTCTGAACCAACTGCCGTTATCGGCTGATTACTTCGGCGATATGGTGGACAAATATTTCCCCGCTACAGTAAGCGAGTTAAAAATTGAGGGTAGAGAGTTCCTTACTTAGTGAACTTAGGACTTCGCGGGAAGAATATTCAAACACCCAGCTTTCGACTTACATCGCGCAGGTTCGGAGTTCCGAGACATCGTTTGGAGCGAAGGAGATAAATGATGCCTTGTGGGGCACCATCCGCCTTTCCCCAATCGAATCCGCGATCCTAGATCTGCCCACTGCTACAGAGACTTCGCTTTATTCGGCAGTTAGGCGTTGTACACCTGGTTCCACCCGGGAGCCGTAACACTCGCTTCTGAACATACACTCGGCGTCCTCCATCGCATTCAAGAAATACTCACGGCTCTGGGATCGAAGCATCCAAAGAAGAAGACGTCGATCATAGGATCGATCCCAATCTTGCAGGCGTTCTGCGCTTGTGCGCGCTCCTCCACGATATTGGCTCACGGAGTTTTCTCCCACGTCTCCGAGTTCGCGTTGGACCATTTTCGACGAAATTCGAACCGCGTCATTGAGTTCGGAAGTCTTTAGCCACGTCGAACGCCACACTGCGGCGGTGGCACTGAACAAGGGCTACACCGTACTCACATCGGCCGACAACGTTGCCGCTTTTGACGGTATGCAGTGTGCGGTGAAGGACCTCGCTGGCTGGGCTGATGAGATCGAATAGCCAGACCGCCCGTTGAGGGCGGAGGTATTGAACACACGCGTCGCAGCCCGTAGCGCCGATTGGAGCCGAAGGCGCAATCCGCCGTTTGCGGGTTCATCCAGGGTGGCGGATTACGCTTTCCCTGATCCGCCCTACCGGCTACGAACTACTCGTTTCGACCTGGAGGGATCACCATGAACGGAAGTCGATACTACGGGGTTCGGGTCGAGGGCGCGAAATACGGCGTGGGCTTTGGCTCGGCGCTCGCCATCGCGATCTCCTATACCAACAACCACTCGATTCTCTGGGCGATCATCCACGGCATTCTGGGCTGGCTCTACGTGATCTATGTCGCGCTGTTTGGGTGATCCGGCCCACACGCATGAGCGTGATTTCGATTCAGTCGCAAGTCGCCTTCGGCCATGTCGGCAACAGCGCCGCCGTGTTTCCCATGCAGATGCACGGCATCGACGTAACAGCGGTGCCGACCACGCTTCTGAGCAACCGGCCGGGTTACCCGAGCATCCGCGGCCGGGTGTTCGAGCCGCAACTGGTCGCCGATCTCCTGCGCGGGGTCGAGGAACGCGGCGCGGTCGACACCTGCGAAATGATCCTGTCCGGCTATCTCGGCTCGCCCGAGATCGCCGCCGTGGTCGCGGACTTCGTCGCGCGCGCCAAGGCCCGCAACCCGAAGCTCACTTATTGTTGCGATCCCGCGTTCGGCGATCGCGACCGGGGCCTGTTCGTCCCGGCCGGCATCCCCGCCGCTGGTGCGCGACCGGTTGTGCCCGTTGGCCGAGCATCATCACGCCAAATCATTTCGAGTTCGAATGGCTGTGCGGGGCGAAGGCCACGACATCTGGTCAGGTGATCGGAGCGGCGCAAGCGCTGATGGCGCGCGGTCCATCGACCGTCGTCGTCACCAGCGCCGAGCTCGAGGACACACCTGGCGGCGAGATCGAGACCCTTGCCATCGAGAAGTCGGGGGAAGGAATCAAGGCATGGCGCGCGGGCACGCCGAAACTGCCGATCAGCCCGTCCGGCACCGGCGATCTGTTTGCCGCGCTGTTCGTGGCCGCGCGCGTTCGGGGAAAGGACACGCCGGATGCGCTGGGCCACGCCGTATCCGCCATCTTCGCCGTGCTGGAGCGCACGGCCAGCAGCGGGACCGAGGAAATGCGCATCGTCGAGAGCGCCGAACTGCTGGTCCGCCCGACGCGCCGGTTCGACCCCATCGCTATCAGCGATTGAAAGAACTCGCAGGGCGGATTTGCAGCGCGCAGCCCGTAGGATGCTGAGCATCATCCTCGAAGACCGCGAGGCGGTCGGCGTTATCTTGCGGAGTTGCTGATTTCCACCGCGACGAGTTGTTCGAGTAGGCACGACGCAAATGCTTCTGTCGAAGACCGGGATCCACAGGCGTCTCGTGGTTCTAGATCGCCCGCTTCGCGGCTGCGCCTCGCCGATGAGAGACATCCGAGAAATCGCGCCGACATGGCTGCGCTGATTTTCCCGCGATGCAAATCAAGCAATGGGGATCGAACTGCCCGACGGGCAAATCACTTCTGATTTTCCGAAATGGTGTCAAGCCCCGAATTCAAAAATATTTCTGTTTTCGCCCGACCCAAATCAGTTCACTGATTCGCCGTCCCGTCCCACAAGAGGGGCGTTGCGCATCGTCACGAACGCGGGGCGGGATGCGATGGACGTTGGCAGCGCGCGAGACGAGCGACGCTGGCGTACGGCCAAGTCGTGTGGTTCTGACGCCCCGATCGCTGGCGTCAAGTCTGCGATAAGAAGCGCAGGCGACGGTGTCAAAAAAGCCTGGTCACCGGGGAGAGCGCGTATAAGCCGTAAAACCATTGCGCGGGGAATGCCGGGTTGTTCCGGTGTGACCTGTGGTGACTAACTCGTGTGCTTTTTTATTTCGCACGCGAGGCTTCTGTAACGGGCCTCGAAGAGTTAATCCCTTTTTTGCGTCATCCACTCGCCGGGCACTTGCTTCTGTGCGGGATCGGCGCAGGGCCGTCGCCTGATGGGGTTCATGAGAGGAACAGGTCGGCCAATCTGCGGAAAGCGTGATCGCATTGTTGGATGCGTCGACAACTCGCGTGACGGTCTGACCTGGTCCATCGTCCCGGCGAAGGGACTTCGCTTCGGGGAGAGCCTGGTGTGGTGACCCGCCCGAAAACCGGTTCGCTCCTCCGTTAGGCCGTTGCTGCCTTGGCAGCCGGATTGAATGGCACATTATCCTTGAGCATGCGGAGCATGATCACGGCGAGCTTGCGCGCCAGTGCTACCTTGGCCTTGTTGGTGCCGGCGCGTCGGGCGATCCGCATCGCCCAGCTCTTGAGTTTCGAGCAGCCCTTGATCGGCTTCGTCAGCATGATGTGGGCGGCCTCGTAAAGCGCCTCGCGCACGGAGGCGTCACCGTGCTCGTTGATGCGGCCGGTGTAGTCGGTCGCCGGACTGATACTTCTTCGGCGTCTTCCCGAAATGCGGCCCCGCCTGCTTCGATGACGTGAAGCGGGAAGGATCATCGATCGCGCAGGCAAAGGTAAGCGAGACGATCGGCCCGACCGCCGGCGTCGACATCAAGAGCCTGGCCTTGTCATGAAGCCGCGACATCGCGCGCACGCGCTTCTCAAAACCGTTGAACTCTGCAGGCAGACCGGCCCGCGCCCGAAGCAGCGCCTGCCCGATCGTCTGAAGGTTCGGATGCCCCTTCACCAGCTCTTCGATGCGCCCGGCGGAGTTTGTCCGCGTCGTCTTGCCGACCTTCAGCCCGAAGCCGCGTTGATTCCCGCGCAGGCTGTCTCTAGGCCCAGCAACTTGCTCTGCAGCAGCTTGCGCGCCGTCAGCATCGCGCGGATCTCCTGGGCCGTGAATCGACTTGCAGTGTACCGGCCGGAACCAGCCGAGCCGCATCAGTTGCGCGATCTTGCGGGCGTCGTTGCGGTCCGAGCTTCACCGGCATCGCCTTGAAGGCATCGGTCACGTGGCGGGTCTCTAGCCCGTCCTATTCGTGAGAGTGCGGTTTTTTGGTCCGATTGATGCGGCCGCACATCTCCTCTGACGAGGCGCACAGGATTGCCTTCGGCTTTTCACCGCCTGACGACCCGTACTTTGCAACGCGCTTGAGGGATGGGTTGGGCGAACGGGGGCGGACGCCCCGCCGGTCAAGGACCGAGCGGCAGCAGCGCGCCTGGCAAGCAGCGGATCAGGTCGGCTTCGGGACATGCCGCGGCGAACGCAAGGCGAATGCGGCTCGTGGTCTCGACGACACGGGCGGCGATTTTCAAGAGACGAAGACGCAGGGTCGCGAACTCGGCAGTGGCCAATTCCCGGACTTTGGGAATGGCGTCGCGCACGGTCAGCATCAACCAATAAGCGGCGGTGTGGAGAACGAGGCGGACTTGATTGGCGAGCGCCGAACGGCAACTGGTGCGATCGGAGGCAAGCTGCGTCTTATGCAGCTTGATCAGATTTTCGGCTTGGCCGCGCGCGCAATACAGGCTGTCGTAGATCCACTCGGCCGAGCCGACATCGAGGCTGGTGACGACGAAGCGGATGTCGAGACCGAGCATCGTCGCCTCAATACGGGCGACGGTGCGCCGTTCGCGATCCCAGGACTTTGCCTTGTGGCGCGTCTCGGTATAGCCGCGCAGAACAGCCAGGTTCTCGATGGCGCGTCGCGTGCGGATGTCGTCGGCAACCTCGTCGACTTTTTTGGCGAGAGGCTTGGTACCGGACAGACCGAAGATGTAGTCGATGCCGTTGTTCTCGCACCACGTCATCGCCTCCGGCCGAGCATAGTGCCCGTCGCCACGGAACGTAATTCGCGTCTTGTGCCATCGCGTGCGGATGTGCCGTACCAGGCGTCGAAGATGGGCACGCACCTCGACGCCGCCCGGCGTCTTGCCGGGCCGCAGCACGACCGCCACGGGCCGGCTCTTCTCCGTGTCGTAGACGTGGATCGGCAGGAAGCAGCGTTCGTCATAATGAGCGTTGAACAGCGAGAGCTGCTGATGGCCATGGACGACATCGCAGGTGTCGTCAATGTCGAGCGTGACGGATGCGGGCTCGCACGGATAGCTATCCATCCATGCGTCGACCAAAGTGTAGGTCAGGCGGATCACGTCGCGCAGGCGCGGCGAATTCTCCAGCCGCGACAGCGTCGGTTGGGAACACAAATCCCGGCCCGTGTCCGGCAGGCGACCGCAGGCGAGCTTGAACGCTGGATCGGACCGCAGATGATCGAGGTCGTCGGCGTCCTCGTAGCCGCAGCAGATCGCGAACATGCGAGCGCGGAACATATCGACAAGGCTGTGCACGACCCGCGTCGGATCGCGCCGATCCGGGAACACCCGGGCCAAATTGTCGGCCAAACCGAGACGCCGCTCGGCCATCGCCAGAAGCATCACGCCCCCATTCGAGGTCAGGCGACCGCCATCGAAGGCAGCTGTGACTTTCTTGGCCTGAACGGCTGGAAACGAGAATGGCAGAATCGTATCATCGGTCATGGCGGGCGTGGCGTTCGCGGTTGAAGGTGATGGGGTTGGCTTCGCAACCGAATCCTACGCCGCATCAGCGCTTTACACCACGCTCGCCAGCCTCTCAGGCGCCCTCTGGCGAATAAGACGGGCTAGAAGCTCGACCCGGGCGAGTCTGCTTCATGGCCGCATCGAGCCGTTGCGACAGCGGCCCCGCCTCAAGTCCGATCCTGGCGAGCTCAAGCCCGAGCGAACCGAACCAGCCGACCAGCGCCTCCGGTTCGCTCACCACCTTGGCCTCCCGGACGACCTTGCCGCTCGCGTCGACCACGCACACGCTTGAGCATTCCAATGACACGTCGATTCCTGCATAATAGTCCATGGTCGTCTCTCCTTGATGCTTGGAGCGAGGCCTTTCTCGACTCCGTTACACCATCAGTGTGAGGGACGACCGCCTGCCTTCCAAGCAAGCCGCGCGACGCGCGCCACAAACAGCGCCGTAGCTAGCGCGGCTTGCTTGGAAGGTCCCCGGGGAGCCCGTTACCCCATCTGCGGGTGCATTGCGCGCCCGGCATTCCCTGCGCCCTCTGATTTCAGAGAGCGGGACGCTGATAGCAAACCTCGCGCGAAAACGTGCGGCGAGATCGCGAAGCTGTGTCTGCACATGGCGAGCTGTTTGAAAAAGTGAAGCCGTACGGCCGGTGGCCGGGTGAGCGAAAATCGTGACCGTCATTGCGAGAGCGCAAGCGACGAAATCTTATCCGTCGTCATTCCGGGGCGGCCCGCAGGGCCAGACCCGGAGATCTCGAAGATTCCGGGCTCTGGTGCTTACGCACCGCCCCGGAATGACGGCAAGCAAGCGTAGCCCGGATGGAGCGAAGGCGGAAGGCGGAAGCGACGAAGCAATCCAATAGCCTTCGTCATTCCGGGCAGCCCGCAGGGCTGAACCCGGAATTTCTAAGATTCCGGGTTCGATGCTTCGCATCGCCCCGGAATGACGGAGTCCCGATTGCTTCGCGGAGCCTGTCATCGGGCGCGAATGCGCTCAAGAGATCTCGTAGACCGACACCTTGTCCGCGATGCCGCTCAACGCCACGCGTCTGAGCGTTGGCTTTAGCCCGTTGGTCTCGAGCAGGGCCCGGGCATGCGCGTTCTCCACCACCTGTTCCGTCACCACGATCGAGCGTGAGGCAGCAAGGCCCTGGACGCGCGAGGCGATGTTCACCGTCTGGCCAAAATAGTCCTGCTGGCCATTGAGCGTGACCGCGAGGCATGATCCTTCATGGATGCCCATCTTCAGGCGCAGGCTCTGATGCTGACGCTCGGCGCCAAGATCGCTCATCGCCTCGCGCATGCGGATCGCAGCGGCAATGGCGCGGTCAGGCGTCTCGAAGGTCGCCATCACGGCATCGCCAATGGTCTTCACGACGGCCCCCCTTTCGGACGCGATAATCTCCTGCAGCAGCCTGAAATGCTCGTTGACGAGATCGAAGGCGACGAGGTCACCGACGCGCTCATAGAGCGCGGTGGAGTCCTTGAGATCGCTGAACAGGAAAGTCAGGCTCAGGATCTTGAGGCGCTGGCCGATGGCGAGCGTTTCGGTCCGGTAGATGTCGCGAAAGGTCTGATTGGTGAGGAGACGCTTTGCGTGAGAATGGGCTTGCGTCGCTTCAGGAGGTCGTCCAGCGCCTGGTTCGCCACCCATACCGCCGGCAACACGCGACCGTCGGTGCGGTTTTCCAAAGCCAGGCGCAGTGGCCCGGGGCGCAAGGCAACGGTGTCGACCGGAACCTGGACCTTGTTGAAGATCACGGACAGGTTCTGGCGCTCGCTCGCCTCCTCGCCGCTGACATCAAGGAACTGGGCCGTATGCGTCACGGGATCGAACACGATCAACGTGCCCTTCGGCAATTGCAACGAAAGGATGGCCCTTTCTCCTGGCGGCAAGTCAACAGTTTCGAGCGTGACCTCCCGCAGCAGCTTCTCCAGATCGGCTGGAAGATCGATGGCCGAACTCCAGAAGATCTGGCGATAATATTCGGCCGCGGACAATTCGTCGGGACTGTGGGCCGCGATCTTCCGCACGCGCGGGCTTACCGTGAAGGTCACCTCGACCAGATTGTCGAGCGTCGTCTCATAGCCCGCGGCGCAGAAAGCGCAATTATACTGCGCCCGATCCAGGGTCTTCAGGCTCTTGTTGGCGGAAAGAACACCGGCGCAACTCGGGCACATGACGTTCCATGTCATCTCGAAAATGCCGAGCCCCACCGCATTCAGGAGCGCCGCGATGACCCGCTCCTCGTCGAGGCCCTCCTTGGCCGCGAGATCAAGCGCGTTCATCTTGTTCAAGGCATGATCCGGGGCATCCCGCACCATGCGCTCGAGCATGTCCACCACGTCGTCGTCGGCCGACTGACGCAGGGCCACAAACAAAGTCTCGGTTTCGCTCATGCGACAATGCTACACGAAAGAAGGCAACGCGGAAACCCGCTAACCCATCCCTTGTGTGTGAAATGCGCAAGCAATGCTAGCGGTAGGGCGGATTAGTATCTTCGTTATTGCGCCCTACGCCCTTCAATCCGCAAACAGCAACCGGTAGACTGATTTGAATCGAAAGGATTGCTTGCCGGCCAGTGCGGTTGCTTCAAACTCGGCACCATCATCGGAATAGGTTCCGGTAAATCCGATGCTCATAACCTTTCGTGCCCAGGGATAGGTGCCGGCAATGGGCGAATGCTCCTGTCTGGTCATCTCGCCTTTCCACTTGCCGCCGGAACAAGCGTAGCTTCCGACGGTATAATAAAATCCGCCGCCGCCACGCATCGTGCCGTCACGCAGCACCATGACATGCCTGTTGTAGGCTTCCACGCCGTCCAGAAACCTTGTCTCGGCCAGATAAAGTCCGTTCCTGATCATGAGTGATGCCGCGCCATCAAGAGCAGTCAGCCCCGGCTGCCCAGGGTCGTGCCGGCAAGACTGCGCGTCATTCAGCGGCTTTACAAGCCGGCAAAACCCCACGCGTCAGCCGCCGCGCTAGTAATGGCCGGTCCTGGCGGCCGAGACGCGATGGCGCCGATACCGTGCTCCCACGGATTGTTGCGCGCCCGCAAAATATGGATTGATGATGCACTGGGCGGCGGTGCCCGATGCCGATAGACCGCACTGCGCCAGCGAGGTATAGCCGCACGCCGATGTAACCCCCATTGATGCCGAAGGTCTGCAGGCAGACAGGATAGCTGGATCATAGGTCTGGGCGCGAGCCGGCGCCGCCGTCAACACTGTTGCGATCGTCACAATCGCCAACGCAGCAATGCGCATCAGAAACTTCCCGGAATAGCGCGAACGTATTCCAACTCGTCCCGGCCCGGCGGGCCCCCGCTTCGCGGTTGCCCCTGAGCTCCTCACCCCTCACTCACTAGCGACGGGTCGAGCGGGCGCAGCCGCATCGGGTCGAACGGCGTCAGATCGGTGCTGCGCGCGACGCCGTCGGCGATCAGCTCCGCCAGGGCTTCGCCGGTCGCCGGTGCGTTGAGGATGCCCCAGACGTTGTGGCCGGTGGCCACGTAGGCGCCCTCGATGTGCGGCACCTTGCCGATCAGCGGCAGGCCGTCCTGCGTGACCGGACGGAAGCAGGCTTGCCGCGCGATGATC
Organism: uncultured Alphaproteobacteria bacterium; assembly: GCA_963745785.1. GTDB lineage: Bacteria > Pseudomonadota > Alphaproteobacteria > Rhizobiales > Xanthobacteraceae > Bradyrhizobium. Next base: position 133,409 of record CAVUYV010000006.1, read on the forward strand.
TTCTCCGCGCGGAACATCGGTGACAGCCGTTCGCAGATCGCCTGGAGGCGATCGATCTCGCCCGGCTCAGGCGTCACGGCGGCCGGGTCGAGCGGCAGCGGGGCCTGGTCGGAGAAGGCGGTGATGAGGGTGTTGCCGTTGGCCCGCGGGAACACTTCGACCGTCACGACTGCGCCGCTCGTCCTCTTGATATTCGAGGAACAGCGCGTCCGCCGGCACATCCGTGCCGGTGTCGTAGACGAGGCTCGGACTTCGCTGCCCGAACACGGCGGGCAGCGACATCCATTCGGCCGCGAGCACCGACCACGGCCCCATCGCGACGACGACCGCATCCGCCTCGATGACGCCGCCGTCGACCTCGACACCTTCGACGGTCGATCCATCTGCGCGTCCGGACGATGCCGGTGACCTGTCCGCGGCGCAGTTCGGCGCCTTGCTCCTGCGCGGCACTCATCATGGCGGTGGTGAACGCGCGGGGGTGAACGATCGCGGTGGTTTCGGTCGTGCCGAGCCGCGAGCGCGATGACGACGCCGTCGGCCAGCCAGTCGAGTTCGGCCGGCGACGCGACGGCGCGCGTCACGCTCGGGGACGACGAAACCGCTATAGGCGGTCATGCGGCGGTAGCCCCAATCGCCCGCAATCTCGTTCGGGCAGGGCGGCGTGAAGCGCAAAACTTCGCCGCGCCAGCGCATCGAGCGGGGTGCCGGCGCACCAGTCGAGCGCCAGGAAGCCGCCGGCCTTGCCGGACGCCGCAGCGGCCACCTCGGTCCGCTCCACGACGATGACGTCGATCCCGCGGCGGCTGAGGAAGTAGGCGGTGCAGGCGCCGATCACGCCGCCGCCGCAGATCACGACGCGCATGGTTTCTCCGCCAGATCATGATTTCCGAAAAGTGGACACCGCTCTTCGGAAAAGATCATGCTCCGCTAATTAGCCGTTCAACCGCCAATCCGGCAATTTATTCTTCAGTGTCGCCGCCCGCAGAGATATAGTTATTGGTGCAATAACGGGAGGTGAGCGTGGGCGTTCCCGTCATCCAACAAGCCAAAATCCAGGCCGAGGTCCCCGTTCCGCTGATCAAGGCCTTGCAGGCGGAATTGGGCGAGGAGCGTGCGAACGCACTTGTGCGAAGGGCGCTGGGCGACACCTATCGCCGCTACGGCGAAGAGTTCTGGCGGACCAAGAATGAGAAGAACCTCGGCAAGATCATCGCGTCTGCGTTCGTGCAGTACGCCCGCGAGGACGCGCTTGATTACACGGTGATCGAGCAGTCGCAAGACGCGTTCGAGATCGACGTTACGGGATGCGGGTACGCCCAGTTCTGCGGGGAGCTCGGTGAGCCGGAACCGGTTCCTGCTGGTCTGCGGCGCGGACTTCACGACGGCGGAGGGATTTGGTCTTGATATAAAACTCACGCGCACGCAGACCATCATGCAAGGCGCCAGCCATTGCGACTTTCGCTACAAGCGCACGAAAGAGACGGATTGAGCGCGACGCCTTCAGAGAAAGCCGTCAAACAGCCCGCCCCCACGCTGCTGCGGAACGGGGCCGTAACCCGGCTGTGCCGTCAGCTCTGGTGCGGTCCCCGGATGGCCTTCATGGCGTCTTCAATGTGGCGCCACTCCTTGGCTTCCTCGGCGTCACCCTTGCGTTCACCATCCTGGGCCTTCTGGGCCGCCTCGGCGATCGCGACGAAACCGTGCTTCTCGATCATCTGCCGCGCGACCATTTGAACCTGCATCTCCGACATCATGGCGCTCTCCCTGACTTGGGGTCCCCGAAACCGCAGCCGGGATGGGGTCCGCGCGCTGCGGCCAGTTGCAAACGGTCCAGCCGAGGTCTCGTTCCCGCTTGCGGGAGCATAAATAGCTCTTAGGCGTGATTGGCTAAATGTGTCACGGGCGGCCGTTCGGCAGCTTTTTTCGACCTACGGGCATCACCCACAAAAACAATGTCGGGATCGGCTACGCTGAAACGTCCTTCGGCGGCGCGCATCGCCCACCCACCCCAACGAGGCAACCCATGCTCTACGCCCTCCTCGCCTATCACGTCGAAGACGACATCACCTCCTGGACGCCGCAACAGGATGCGGGGGTGATGGACAATCTCAGCAGAGTTCACGACCGCCTCACGCAGGAAGGGCGCATGGGGCCGGCGGCGCGGCTCGGGGCGACGGGCGGGGCCTGCGTGTTGCGCGGCCCGGCACGGGGGTGGTGACCGATGGTCCCTTCACCGAAAGCAAGGAGCAGCTTTTGGGCTTCTACGTCATCGACTGCGCCGATCGTGACGCCGCGATATCAGCCGCGCGCGATCTGCGCCAGGTCAATCCGACCGCCATGTATGAAATCCGCCCGGTCCGGCTCTATCGTCCGGGCCAGGCATTCCCGCTGACCGAGCAAGCCCAACCCGGATGATGCCAACCGACGGCGGCGCCGGACTAATCCGGCCTGGCGTTGCTCAATGTGACCGGGAGATCAGCAGGTCGTCGAACTTCTTTCCCTTGCGTAGCTGCGCGCGTACCCAGTGCGGTTGCAAGCCGCGTCCTGACCAGGTTTCGGAGGGCCGCTCCGGATTTCGGTATTTTGGCAGCACCTTCGGGTAGGGACGCCGCGTCTTGGCATCGATTTCAGCCCGGCGACGCTGCATTTCATGCATTTCAGTCGTCGAGTCTCGTTGAAAGAATCTCACGAAGGTTTTCGTGCAAGGACCAGAGTTCGTCGACACTCATCTTTGCGAGATCATTATCCTTCACATTTGGTCTCCTGGTTTGGCTTCAAACAAGGGTCGGGGATCGGGATAAAGGCAGGAAAAGCTGCAGGCTGAAGTGACGCTCCGGCACGCTGCCTTAAATTTCCCCGCTTAAAGAATCCACCCGCGCAACTATTAAGCGCAAACCGGGGATTGGTTCCGGACCTTAAGTACAAAATGTTACACTTTGATTTGTTTAGTTAATCAGCCGCCAGCGAGCGCGGCAGGATTGCGTCTCCGCCGGGTTCCGGGCCGGCGGTCCCTTCCCCCCAAAAACGCAAATGCCGCCTGAGCGGAGGATGATCGCCCGGCGGCGCTGTACATCAGAGCTGGGCCCGCTTTGCCCATCGTGACCGAGGAATAAGCCCGGCGGTCGGGCCGGACTTACGTCGGCGGGTGTAGCTCGCCCTTCAGCCAGCCCGTTGCCGTTTCGGTTTTCATGGGGTCGGGCCGGTCGCAGTCAAAGCACTGGAACCTGCGCGGCCCCTTGCCATCAGGAGGTAGCGCCAGAATTAGGAGTGCCCCCCAATAAGGGCACGTCGGTCGTTCGCCCTTGCCCATAGGATATATTCTGACGCCGGTTTCGAGAATTCGTCAATTCCAAAAACTGTGCATTACGTGGAAATTGCCTGGCGGCATCAGGCTAATTTCCAGCAGGAAAACCCCGTCCGGTTGGTGTCCAGCACGGGGCAAACAGGCAGGTCGCATCGGAATACCGAGGAGTGCTCGCCGGTGGCGCGGTCACGGAAAACGTCCTAACATAGTCGTTCGGTAATCTGCGGGGTTACCACGATGCGATTCCGCGTGAGGAAATCTGCTCACGTTCTGGAACGCCTCGGGCTTGCAATGGCCGGGGCTGCGAGCGGCCTGTTTGTCGGCGTTCTCGTGGGCTCGAACGTCGACGCTGCTGACGTCCCAGGGTTTCCTGCTTCTGATGATGATCGGTGGCGCCGTCGGATTTTACCTCGGCATCGACACCCCTCCACTGCCGTTTCATTCGGCAAACGGCGGCGTTCGGACGGCCAGATCGACACCGCGGAATTTCTGAGCGCGGTCGGCACGTTTCTCGCGACCGGCTCGGCCTTTGCCTCCGTGGGCGTGATCGTGCTCCGCCACGATCCGCACATCGCCTGGACGTCGATGATCATGGCGGGATGGGTGGTTGGCGTGGCCATGCAAATCATCGCCGGAGCGATCGCCCGCCTTCGCCGTTGAGGATTTTCTCATTCCCGCTTCCAGGAACCAAATCTATAATTCTCCGCATCCCGTCCCCTGAGGGGACATATAGCGATTGGGCCGATGGAAATGCCTTCAGATTCGAATGCGAAAACGCGCGTACGGATAGGCGTATTCGCGTTGCTTTTTGTGATTGGTTGTTCGGTCGGGGCATATTTCGTAGGCGACCTGGGTAAACTGCAGGACAGTCTTGCCGCGCGTGAAAGTCAGGCGGCATTGCAAGGGATCACCGATGCCAATCAACTCGATGAGGCGCTCAGGCAAAACCCCTCAAACAAATTTCTGCAGCTGATGGCAATGGCAACGAAGGCCGCGGATGAAACCAGCGCCGCGACCGAAAAACTGACAAGCGAAATCGAGCCGCCGTCGATTTCAAAGGCTGGCAATCTGGCCGTGCTGAGCCGGAGCGATCTCGAAGCGCTTCGCCGCGATTTAAACACGGCGGAAGCCAATGCGACGGCGTTCCTGCCGCGCTATGTCGCTGTGCTGAAAACCGAACGCGACAATGTCGAACAAGCCGCCGTATCGCTGCATCTTGGAAGAGATACCGTCCGCAGGCTGCTGGATAAAATCGACAAGCGGCACGCGGACATCACGGCCCTGACTTCCCGGATATTGCCGGCGCGCGCCGATTATTATCGCGCCTACGAAAACTATGTCACGTTTCTCGACAGGGAATTCGGCACCTACAAGGTCGCAAACGGCGAGTTCATATTCGCGTTCCAGCACACGGTGAACCGTTACAATGCCGTCGCCGAGGCCATGACGGTTGCGGCGAAGCGGGTCAATGACCTGGAAGCGGAACGAAGAAGCCTGCAGAAGTCGCAGCAGGACAGCCTGGCGCAGCTTGTCAGCGGCAGGTGACTAAAAGCGAGTTGCGGAACGGCGCGCCCTCCCCGTCGTCCCGACCAAGCGAAGCGCGAGCCGGGACCCATAATCACAAAGGTCCGTGTTGCGCGAAGCTGGATCAGCGGTTCTGTCTACACCAACATCGGTGCCTATGGGTCCGCGCGTGCGCGGGGACGACAAAAATGCATTCGCGCGACCCGGCGGGTGGCAATGACAATCTCAGAAAACCCGGCCAGCTCAATACGGCGGCTTCTTTCGCGCGCGCTGCGCCTTGGCCGCCTCGATCCACCAGGCGAGATCATCGGCGAAGCGCGGGAACGTGAACGCCAGCGCCTTGCCGGCCTCGCCGACCGGCTTGGCGTCTTCGGACAACGTCTGCGCAATCGGCCCCACCGCGATCGTGCTCGAAATCACCACCATGCCCATCTCGCAGAGCGTGCCGTGCCAGGCGGTGGCGGCGTGCGCGCCCGCAAGACGGCCGGCCGAATAGCTGGCGATGGCGGCGGGACGCCAGAACCACTCCTCGAGAAAATGATCGGTGAGATTCTTCAAGCCCGGCTGCATGCCCCAATTGTATTCGCCGGTGATGAAGACAAAGCCGTCGGCGTCGCGGATCTGGCCGGCGAGTTTTTCCAGCGCGGCAGGCGCGTTGCCTTTCGGATATTCCTTGTACATCCGGTCCAGCATCGGCAGCCCGACCGCCCTGGCGTCGATCAGCTCGACCTCGTCGCCGCGACCGCGCAAGCCCTCGACCACGAACTGCGCGAGCCGAATGCCCATGCGGTCGGAGCGGTACGAACCGTAGAAGACGAGAATGCGATGGGCCATGGCTTCGGCACATTATCATGCCGTAGATGCTTGGGTAGATGGGGTAAGGGCCCGGATGCAGCCAACGGGTCGCGCGAACGCGCGCCCGATGACAGGCTCCGCGAAATCCGGGAGCCCATCCGCGACGCTTGCTGTCCTGGATTTTGCGCTCGATCCGGGCTCGCGCGCTAATGCCGCTTGAAATACTGCACCTCGCGCTCGTGCTTTTCCGCCGCCGCGCGCGACTTGAAGGTGCCGAGATTGCGGCGCTTGCCGGTCTTCGGATCGACCTTTCGGGAATAAAGCCGGTACCCGCCCGATTGCAATTTGCGGATCATGGAAAGCCTCCTGCTTCGCGTACTTCCCACATCAATCGCGGCGGCCGCGCTCTTGTTCCGCGCTGGTCACGACCGATGTAACGCCGACGTGACGCCGCCTGGCCCGTCATAACGCTGACGTGAGTACGCCTCGCCTGTCATGCCAACGATTGCTTTCCCAAATGCCCTTTGTGACCAGTTGGCGAGGGACACTGGAGATCACGAACCCGGAGAACAAGATGCTCGCTCACCTGCCGATTGTCATTCTCGCCGCCCTGCATCCCGTGGCTGTCGCGGACGCCATGCCGAAACTGGATATCGCGCGCGAGTGCCAGTTTGAAGGCGGCGCCAAGCCGGTGCAGGAAAGGTGCGCGGCCGATGAGACCCAGGCGCGCAACCAGCTGCAAAACGAATGGAAACAATTTGGCCCGGACGCGAAAAAGCAGTGCAGCGAGGAAAGCACCACGGACAACATCGCCAGCTACGTCGAATTGCAGACATGCCTCGAAATGGAGCGGGATGTGAAGATACCGCCGAGGTAACGGGGAGCGTTAAAAACAAAGATTGGTGACGAGATTGCCGCGCTTGTCCTTGATCGCCCAAGGGCATCGCAGGCGTTCCAGCGCCTTCCTGGCGTCTTCATCGCCGAGCGCTGCGGCCCGCTCGTAATAGGCTTTCGCCGCAGCCGAATCCTTCGGCCCGCCGCGGCCTTCCTGGCTGAACGCGCCCATCCGCTCCAGCGCGCCGGCGTGATTTTGCGCCGCCGCCTTCTCGAACAGGGTGCGCGCGCCGGCGTCGTCCTTGGCGCCGCCGGTGCCCTCCGCCAGCATCAAGCCGAGCTGATATTGCGCCTCGGCATTGGTCTCGGCGGCTTTCGCCAGCAGCTCTCGCGCCTGCGCCGGATCGGACGAGGTGCCGCCGCCACCGAGCGCCGCGAGATTGGTGACGCCGCGCGGATTGCCGGCTTGCGCCGCGCGCTCGAACAGTTTGCGCGCCTGCGCCTCATCGCGCGCGACGCCCGAGCCGGTGCCGTAGAGCACGCCGAGTTCGACCATCGCCGAGGAAGAGCCCTTGTCGGCCGCCTTGCGCCAGGCCGCGATCGCATCCGGCATTTGTCCGCCGGCGGCGTAGGCGCGGCCGAGCTGGTAGAGCGCGCGCCGCGACGAATTGGCGGCGATCCTGCAATATTTGATCGCGGTCGCGACATCGGACGGCGCGACATCCGGGGTGCCCTTGACGTCGGCCGGCTTGTCGGGATCGGAGGGATCGGCGGCGAGCCGGTCGCACAGCACGAGATCGGCCGATTGCGCCTTGACCTGCGATGGATTGGCCAAGCACGCAGCCGCCGCGATCGCAATCACCGCCAGCACGATGCGGCCTGTTCCGGCGGAGGAATGCGCGTGGGATCGTTTCATCATGACGCGCATGTTTGCGTCGAGAGCATCGGGAGATCAAGCACCGCCTTGAACGCAAAGATCCGCCAAAACGCCGATGCGCTTTGGCGGATCAGGTACGGCCGGACGTCCCCAACGCCCGGGCCGTCTCGGGTCGAAGGCTCAGGCCGCGGCCGCCTTGGCGGCGGTCGGAACGGAGGCGATCGTCTTCAGGATCTGCGAAGCGATCTGGTAGGGGTCGCCTTGCGAGTTCGGGCGGCGATCTTCCAGATAGCCCTTGTAGCCGTTATTGACGAAGGAGTGCGGCACCCGGATCGAGGCGCCGCGGTCCGCGACGCCGTAGGTGAACTCGGTGATCGCGGCGGTCTCGTGCTTGCCGGTCAGGCGCATGTGGTTGTCCGGGCCATAGACCGCGATGTGATCTTCGCGGGCGGCTTCGAACGCCTTCATCAGCTGGTCGAAATACTCCTTGCCGCCGACCTCGCGCATATATTTGGTGGAGAAGTTGGCGTGCATGCCGGAGCCGTTCCAGTCGGTGTCGCCGAGCGGCTTGCAGTGGAATTCGATATCGACGCCGTACTTCTCGGTCAGCCGCAGCATCAGATAGCGGGCCATCCACATTTCGTCGGCAGCGCGCTTGGAGCCCTTGCCAAAAATCTGGAATTCCCACTGGCCTTTTGCCACTTCGGCATTGATGCCTTCGTGGTGGATGCCGGCGGCGAGGCAGAGGTCGAGATGCTCGTCCACCATCTTGCGCGCGATGTCGCCGACATTCTTGTAGCCGACGCCGGTGTAATAGGGTCCCTGCGGCGCCGGATAGCCGCTTGACGGGAAGCCGAGCGGACGGCCGTCCTTGTAGAAGAAATATTCCTGCTCGAAGCCGAACCAGGCGCCTTCATCGTCGAGAATGGTAGCGCGCTTGTTCGAGGGATGCGGGGTCTTGCCGTCGGGCATCATGACTTCGCACATCACCAGCGCGCCATTTAGGCGCGCGCCGTCGGGATAGATCGCCACCGGCTTGAGCACGCAATCGGAATTGTGGCCCTCGGCCTGCAGGGTCGAGCTTCCGTCAAAACCCCACAGCGGAAGCTGCTCCAGGGTGGGAAATGAATCGAATTCCTTGATCTGCGTTTTGCCGCGTAGATTTGGCGTCGGCGTGTATCCGTCGAGCCAGATATACTCGAGCTTATACTTGGTCATTGAGGTCTCTCATGAGTTGATGATGCGAAAGCGTGGAAACCGAGGTCTTTTGGTCACCACAAGCGTACCCGGCCAGCATCGGCCGAGCCTTCTCAAGCAATTAAAGTGCCAAAACGCTGCAATGCGGAACGCCCCGAGGCCGAGGAAATCCCCTCCGGCCGGCGGTCGGGCGGTCCATCCAAGGTGCGGCAAAGCCGCGCGGTTTGCGGTGGCGGCAAGCTGGCGCTTACGCCCGATTCCAGGGCATTCCGCGCGCTTATCTGCGGTCCCGATTAAAGCTGCGCCATTCGCCCGCAACATTTCTCAAGAAAGCCGGCCCCTCTCCGCAACCTTGGCAACAGCCCAGGCGTTAGCCAGTCCGCGGCTGCCTTCCAGCGAGCAAAAACAAAATTGCCCATAATTTGTACAGCGAATGATTTTGTTTTGATCAGGTTGCATGAGCGGCGAGCAGGGACGATATCGGTTTCAGTAACCGGTCGAGAACGAGTTGGGCGCAGCATGCGCCCAGGCGCCGCGACAAGAGGGTCGCGAGGCAAGTCGCGGCACAAGGAGAGACGATCATGAATGCGAGTTTGAATCGCGGGTCTGCCAGGATCTACCAATTCCCTGTCGGGGGCCGCTCGGCCAATGACCGACGCCGCTACGAGGAGAGCGGGAGCGCCGCCGATCCTGCTTCGTCACGCGTGAGCGAAGTCGCATGCAGCGACGCCTGGTATCACGAGGCGGCAATCCAGGAATCCAAGCCGGTCGGAGGCGATGTCGGGAGCGCTGATGCCATCAGCACCGCCGATGCCGAGGCGTTGCGCTTCTCTGGCGCAACATAAAATGGGATGAAAGGGTCGAAAAGGTTTCGGCCCTTTTTCATGTCTGCTCGCAGGCCGTCGCCGGCCGCTTGCCATGCTTGACCGTGGTGCCTGCCTTGGTGATTTTCAACGTGACGCCGCCCCCCGAGTAACGCGAGCCCGAAAGCGCAACGCGCTTGCCAAGCGTCACGGCCTTTCCATCGATCTGCAGATGGGCACGCCGGTCGTATGGAAAAAATCCGACGATGAACTGCGAGCCGTCGGCGCAGCGATAGTTCTGGAACGTCTGCGCGAAGGCGGGCGATAAGCCGCTCGCCAGGCTCGCTGCAACTATTGCGGCACCGAAAATAATGATGGCTTTGCACCAATTCATGCTGGTCCCCTTTGAACGGTGAATATAGACCACAGCCACCCGCTCAAGCGATATGCCTTCCCGACATTTCTCCGCCGCAGCGGATGGCCTAGACTGACGCCATGCCAGACCCACCTGCCCGCCACCTCAATCTCGCCGGCGCCAGCAATTTCCGCGACCTCGGGGGTTATCGCACCAGGGACGGGCGGACCGTGCGCTGGCGGCAGATCTTTCGTTCCAACCATCTTGGCCACCTCACCGAGGCGGATATCGAGGTTCTGCGTCCGTTGGGTCTGAAGAGCGCGTTCGATTTTCGCGGCAGCGAAGAGCGCGTGGCCGCCATCTGCGGCCTTGCCGGGATCGCGGTTCATTCGCTGCCGATCGAGCCGACCGTGGTTGCAGCGCTGCGGACGCGGCTCGCCGACGGCATGCCGCTGTCATCCGCCGATGCCGATCGAGGTGATGCGGGAGTCCTACCGCAACTATGTGCGCCACAACACGCCGAGCTTCCGCGCGCTGTTCGCCCTTCTGCTTGAGGACCGCGCGCCGCTGGTGATTCATTGCACCGCCGGCAAGGATCGCACCGGTTTCGCCTGCGCGCTGATCCTGCATTCGCTCGGCGTGCCCAGTGAGCTGATTGCCGAGGATTATCTGCTCACCAACCGCTTCTACCGGCGCGACCCCACAGCCAGCTCCGATCTTCCCGAGGACGTCAGGCAGGTGCTCGCGTCGGTGCAAGCTTCCTTCCTCGCCGCAGGCTTCGATGCCATCAGCGCCGATTATGGCGATCTCGAAGGCTATCTCGGCGACGCCCTGGGCCTCGGCGCACGGGAACGCGCAACGCTCCAGGCGCGCTACCTGGAATCCTGAAATTCGCATCGCGCCCAGGCCGGCGGATAAGGTTGCCTCTAGGCCGCCGCTTCCATTTCGGCATCGAGGTCCGCGATGACGTCCTCGAATGCCGAGATCGCCTGCTGAACTGTGGCAATCTGCATCAATTCCCAGGCACTGACCGGGCCGTGACGATTTTGCATTGCGACAACCAAATCCCGCCGCTGCTCCTTGAGCTGAATAAGCGGCAGACCGTGGTCAGGCAGATGTCTCATCATGGTGGCTCCCACCCCTTGGATCGGACGACCCTGAGGTATAGTGGCGTGGTTCTGCCGTTGGCTTACAAAACTCCGGCAAATTTTAACGAGTTGGCCCGGAACCTGCGGCCTGCATCTACACGGTCGCGGGAGGCGCCTTGATGATGGCTTCAAAGAGCGCTTGCGTGATGCAGTTGGTGGCCCAATCGCTCATATGGAGGTGATTGGGATCGTCCTGGCGGATCAACTTCTCCATCGCAATACCGTCTTCAAGATTCCAGTGCTGCATCAGCGCCAAAACGGCGAAACACGTTGACACCGGCGGTTTCCGCCGCCGCCGATATCCGCGCCACCATGTCGATGGCGAACCTCTGTTTTCTCCTCGGGAACCACCACCGCCGTGGCATATTGCAGGTCCATCAGCACCACGTCGGTCGGAAGACTTGCGCAACCAGCCGAGACCGGTTGCGATCGATCCGGCGACGTCGTCGAAATTGAATCTCTTCCTTGCGGAATACCGCATTGGTGCCGACTTGCCAGATCACCAGCGCCGGCGCTTCGCCGATGACGTCAGGCTCGAAGCGCGCGAGTTCGTCGATCGGCGCTTCCTGGCCGCCCATCCCCCGGTTGAGAACGTCGATCATGCGGTCAGTGAAAGCCTCCTCTCAGCAAAAGCTCGAGCCGGGCTGGATAAGGCACGACATCGCCCTCGCCCGCCGTCGACGACGAGCCAATCGCCACGATCTTGATCTTCCGCTGAAGTTTCAGGCCTTCGCATCAGATGTGGAAGCGGATATTTGAACGCGACAATATCCTGGTGGGTATCGCAATGCGGCGGGATTTCTGCCATGTGCCTATCCATCCTGTGCGCAATCGTCGGCTGAACAGTTGGGAATATCGAACTGCAATTATCGCGCGCAACGCAAGTAGTGTGTCGCCTCAAGCTTGTGTGAACCTGGAGACCGATCATGGATGGAAAAGTCGTTGTCGTGACCGGCGCCTCGGGCGCGCTCGGCAAGGTGGTTGCGGAAGCGGCGCTTGCGCGGGGCGCAAAAGTGGCCGGCGTGGATCACGCGGCGTCGCAGATCCCGGCGACGGCCAATCGGATCGAACTTGGCGGCGTCGATCTTTCCGATGCGGCGCAAGCCAAAAAGGCGATCGACACCGCGGCCGCACAGTTTGGCCGGCTCGATGCCTTGATCAATATCGCCGGCGCCTTTGCGTTCGAGACCGTCGCCGAGGGCGATCCAAAAACCTGGCAGCGCATGTACGCGATCAACCTGCTCACCGCGCTGAATGCGTCGCGATCGGCACTCCCGCATCTTGCGGCTTCCCCCTCCGCCCGGATCGTCAATGTCGGCGCGCTGGCGGCGCTGCAGGCCGGCGCCGGCATGGGCCCCTACGCCGCGTCCAAGGCCGGCGTGCATCGCCTCACCGAGGCGCTCGCCGCCGAATGGAAAGGCAAGATCACCGTCAACGCCGTGCTGCCGTCGATCATCGACACGCCGGCCAATCGCGCCAGCATGCCGAAAGCGGATTTCAGCAAATGGGTGACGCCGCAAGAACTGGCCGAGGTGATCCTGTTTCTCGCAAGCGACGCCGCCAGCGCCGTCACCGGCGCGCTGCTTCCGGTGAGCGGACGGGTATAGGCCTCACGCCTCCGCCAGCTTCTTCAAGACGGCGCTAAAGCGAATGCTGCGCTTGCCGGCCAGCGCAGTCGCTTCCGCAACCGCGCCTTCATCGGTGTAGGTGCCGGAAAAGCCGATGCCGACCTCATAGCCGCCGAACACCGGGCGTTCGCCCTGGCTCGGCGTGTGCTCGTGGTTGACGAGTTCGCCCTTCCACCTGCCGTTGGCGCTGGTGTAGGCGCCGATATAATCGAAGAACGCATCGCCGCCGCGGATCTTGCCGTCGTGCAGCACCATGACGCCGGTGTTGCCGCCGTCGATGCCGTCGAGCATCCGGATATGAATGGAGTAAAGGCCGTTGCTGATGCCGCCTTTTCCGGCCGAAACGACCGGCGGCGCCGCCTCTTCGCTGATGGGAGTCATCACCGAGTTGAAGGCAACGCCAGGCAATTGCGTCGTGCCGCCTTCGAAAAAATATTGCTCGCCCTGCTGCCTGCCCTTGAGCGAGAGCGTGATCCTGTCGGTCTTCAACAGGGGCTGGAAATTCGGGTCCTCGTTGTGGCGTAACGTCGATATCTCGGCCGATACCTCGCCATGATCGGATTCCTGGTAGGTGCCGATGAAAGCGAAAGCCGAATTGCCGCCCATCATCTTGCCGTCATAGACATAGAGCACGCCACGGCGCGAACCGTGCACCGTATACATGTCGACCTTGTAAAGCCCCTTCAGCATCCCCGCTCCGGCCCACAATCCGTCGCGAACGGCCTAACGCGCTATTGCCGCCCTCCATCCCGTCAAATATCTCGACGGTGATATGGTACAGGCATTCCTGGCTATGACATCTGCCGTTCCGGCGCAGGATAGCCGCTCCCGCGCGGTGTGATCAAATGCCACGATCCGGGTTAAACTACAGGCGCTGAGTCGCGCAGTGCGGCACCGGAGTCCCCTTGGAAACCGCGCTTTATCTGCCCGTCAAACGCTTCCTGGAAAACCTCGGCTTCACGGTCAAGGGCGAAGTCGGCGGCTGCGACCTCGTGGCGCTCAGCGGCGACGAGCCGCCGATCGTCGTGATCGGCGAACTCAAGCTCTCCTTCAATCTCGAGCTGCTTCTGCAGGCGGTTGACCGCGCCGGCGCCTGCGACGAGGTCTGGCTTGCCGCCAAAATGTCGGTGCGCGGCAAGGGACGCGAGAGCGACGCGCGCTATCGCAATCTCTGCCGCCGGCTCGGCTTCGGCATGCTCGCGGTCACCTCAACCGGCGACGTCGAGGTGATCGTCAAGCCGCCCACGACAAGCCCGCGCCGCAATCCCAAAAAGCGCTCGCGCCTGGTCGCCGAGCACCGGCGCCGCGTGGGCGATCCGGTATTGGGCGGAAGCACGCGCGCACCGATCATGACGGCCTATCGCCAGCAGGCGCTGGGCTGCGCATTCGCGCTGTCGCGAGGGCCGCGGCGTGTGCGGGATCTCAAGCCCGAGTTTCCCGATGCGCCGAAAATTCTGCTGCACAACGTTTATGGCTGGTTCGATCGCGCCGAGCGCGGCGTTTACGTCCTGACCGACGCCGGGCGCGCCGCGCTGAAGCGCTGGCCGCAACAGACGATGGCGACGGACGTTGCAAGCGCTGGTGATGCAATTCCGTCACGATGACGGGAAACAAAAACAGTTGGGAGGACAGCATGATCGTGGTGACCGGCAGCGTGACGGCGCGGGAAGATTCTCTCGATGAAATCAGCAGATTGAGTCTCGAACACGTCCATCGCTCGCGCAAAGAGCCCGGGTGCATCTCTCACGCCGTGCATGTGGATTGCGAGAACGCCCTGCGGCTGGTGTTCATCGAGCAGTGGAGCGATCGCGCCGCGCTATTGGCGCATTTCGCGGTCCCCGCCTCGCGAAATTTCGTCCGCGCCTTGCAGCCGCTCGCCGCCGCAGCCACGACGATCGAGATTTACGACGCCACCAGGCTGGAAAATCTTTGAATCAATCTCAATGCATGGCTGGATTGCCATACCAATTTCATATTGCAATGCAACATAAGGCCTCCTAGGTATTTCAGATCAGACAAGAGGCCCCGATGAGCGAAGACTGGAATACGAAATATGGAAGGCGGCGCGTCCGTCGCGATCCGCCGACGCTGGATGAAGCAATCTTCGCTGCGATCGGCATCACCGACGATCAGGAAGCCCAGGCTGAAATCGCCGCTTCGCTGATGGGGCTTCCAATCGAATCCGTGCAGGCCGAAGTGAAAAAGGCCGGCCGCCTTTCCGCGCGATCCTCGACGCGGGTCATCGCGGGCGAACAAGGCGCGCAGCGCTCGGTGGTGGTCGAGCGCCGCGTCGTCAGAAGATTCGGCAACGACAAGCGCACCGGCACTTAAAGCGGGATTGCCTTGAGTTGAATCGGCGCGAAGGGTTGGCTCACCTCGCCCCGCTTGCGGGGCGAGGTGACGCGATCATGATCCGGCTAAACCGGATCATGATTTAGGCGTGCCTCTCCGCATGACGCTGCGCTGTCAGGCCCAGGCCGTACATCCTGAGATACATCTGCCAATAGGCGCGGTAGAGATTGATCATTGCGCGTGCCGCGACGATCGGTGTCGCGATCGCGAGGCCTGCAAACGGCGACAGCGGTTGCTGCGTTAGATCGATGCTGCCGGTGGATTCACCCTGTCGGAAGATCAGATGCGCGCCGAACTTGTTGGCAAGCGCCCGCATCGCGTGGTTTTGCGCGCCGGTCGTGATCCGAAGCGAGCGGTAGCCCTTCGATCGCGCTTCCGCGATCAGTCTTCTGAACAAGATGCTGCCGACGCCCTGCCGTCGTACGCTCGCTTCCACGCTGAAGGCGATCTCCGGTAGTGACTCCGGGGATTGATCCGGCGGATGCAGCTCCGCCGCGCCGCGTACCACGCCGTCTTCGAAATAGGCGATGATGATCGTGCCATCGTCGGCGCATTTGGCGGCATAGCGTTCGATGAAGCTGTCATCCATGAAGCCCTGGAAGCGGTCATGGCGGCTCACGCGATCGAGCCGCAACAGGTGATCGCGCAGCAGCGGCAATTCCTCCTGCTGACGCAGGATCCGAACATTGCCCTTGGCACGTGTCGAATGGGTGAGATCTTGGTAGGTCACGTCATAACTCCTCTTGGATGGCCCTCGAGGAGGCGTCGAATCCCTAGACACCGAATAATTGTGCATCGCAACATGAAATTCAAGGCCGTATTTCGCCTCAAATAACGGCAGTTTCCGGCGCCAGTCGTTAACAAGCATACATAAATCACCGATGGGCCGCTATATCGTCCATCAAACGCGTATCAGAGCACCATCTGCGTCTGGGTCACCATCGCGACAAGTTTTCCGTCCTCGGTCTCGAGCCGCGTTTGCCACACCTGGGTGCGCCGTCCGCGATGCACCGGCGTCGCGGTGGCGATGACGGTCATGCCCTCTTTCGCGCCGCTGATGAAATTGGTCTTGCTCTCGATCGTGGTGGTGCCCTTCGCATCCTCGGGCAAATTGATCACCGTCGCCGCCGCGCCGACCGAATCCGCAAGCGCCATGATCGCGCCGCCATGAAGCGCATGGCCGAGCGTGCAGAGATCCGGCCGCACCAGCATCCGCGCCACCACGCGATCCTTTTCGGCTTCGGTGAAAGTCACGCCTTTCAACTCCGCAAAAGGCATTTTCATCGAATGGATTTTTTCAAGCGGCGTCATGGTCGGCATTCCTCCCGTTTTTCCTCACTGTCATACGCGGGCTTGACCCGCGTATCGACCTGACATCGATCTCGTCATTCCGGGATGGTCCGAAGGACCAGACCCGGAATTTCGAGATTCCGGGTTCGCGCTCTGCGCGCCCCGGAATGACGTTTCCAATTGATGGCAGCCCGTGACAAGCAAATTATTATCCGCCATATCATCCGCCATGCGCCAGTTTCCACCCCGCCGCATCGTTTGTCTCACCGAGGAAACCGTCGAGACGCTGTATCTGCTGGGCGAACAGGACCGGATCGTCGGGGTCTCCGGCTATGCGGTGCGGCCGCCGCAGGTCGGCGCGAGAAGCCGCGGGTATCGGCATTCATCTCCGCCGACATTCCGAAGATCCTGAAGCTCGAGCCGGACCTCGTTCTGGCTTTCTCGGATTTGCAGGCTGACATCGTCGCCGACCTGGTCCGCGCCGGCGTCGACATCCACGTCTTCAACCAGCGCGACATCGCGGGCATTTTGGCGATGATCCGCACGCTGGGCGCGCTGGTCGACGCGACCGAGCGCGCCAGCCAACTCGCAACCAGCTACGAGCAGCGTCTCGCCACGATAGCTTCCGCTGCCCGCCCCGCGGCAAAGCCAAAAGTCTATTTCGAGGAATGGGACGATCCCCTGATCAGCGGTATCGGCTGGGTCTCCGAACTGATCGAGGTCGCCGGGGGCGAAGACGTGCTGCCGAAGCTGCGCTTTCAAAAGGCCGCGAAAGACCGGATCATCTCGCCGGATGCCGTGCGCGCCGCGGCGCCGGATGTGATCCTGGCGTCGTGGTGCGGCAAGAAAGTCGTTCCGGACAAAATCCGAAAGCGCCCGGGCTGGAACGAGATTCCGGCGGTCCGCAACGACCGCATCGTCGAGATCAAGTCCGCCCTGATTTTGCAGCCCGGCCCCGCCGCGCTCACCGACGGGCTGGATGCGATCGTCGCGGCGCTGTGGCCCGAGCCGCTTCCGTCATCCTGAGGTGCGAGCGCTTGCGAGCCTCGAAGGATGATTTGTTATTGCGGCCCGCCCTTCGAGACGCCGCGCATTGCGCGGCCCCCAGGATGCCGAAGCGCTTTCAGAATCGCGAGCGCGCCAATACACTCCCCGCCCAGACTGTGCGTACCATGGGGACACGGATGCCCGGCAACCGCAACATTCTGTATCTCATCATCGGCGCGCTGATCGTCGCGGTAGGCGTGCTCGGCTACAATCTCTACCAGGTCAAGAAGCAACCGGAAGGCCTGCAGATCAATGTCGGCCCGAGCGGGCTGAAGATCCAGAACAAGTAGGTGGCCGCTCCGAAATCATGATCGCCTCAAACCAAAAGCATTCTTCGATTCTGCTGAGCGGTTTCGCGCTGGCCGCGCTCGCAACCTCGGCGATGGCTCAGCAGGTTTCGCGCGAGCAGGACATTGTCGATCTGCGGCTCGGCCAACGCGTGCTTGTCGATGACGGGTCGTGCCCCGCCGGCCAGATCAAGGAAGTTTCCGGCGCCCGGATGACGGCCACGGGAGTTTTGCGGGTGCAAAAATGCGTTCCGCGCCTGGGGCCGAAGAAAAAATAGGTGCAACTCGTCCATTCCAATCTCTCGGATTTAACTCGACCGTTGCCGCCGACCGTGAAACGTAGGCTATCTTCTGGATTGCGCGACCGGCGATGGTTGACGGCCACGCAATCGCGTGGAAAATCAGGGCATCGAAATTCGGGGCGCTTCGGCCCACAGCGGGGAGACAGACCTCGCCATTCGGGAGACCGACATTAGTAGTGCAGGTGATACGCGCAGCACGGAGATCTCAGGCAGACGCCGAACCGAGGTCGCTCTGGTCTGGATCGTCGCCGTCGCCATCCCGTTCCTTTTGATCGCGCCTGCTCTATGGAACGGCTATCCGTTGCTCCAATACGACACCGGCGGCTACCTCGCGCGCTGGTACGAGGGATATCTGGTTCCCAGCCGTTCGACTGCCTACGGCATATATCTGCATCTCGGAGAAGGTTCGCACTTCTGGCTCAATTTGGGAGTTCAGGCCCTCTCGGTGATGTGGATCGTCCAGGCGACGTTGCGGGTGTTTGGCATCGTCCGGCCTCTTCAGATTGCCGCCATTGTTCTCGGTCTTTGCACTACCACGGCCCTGGCCGTTCTGACGAGCCTGCTGATTACCGACGTCTTCGTCGGCCTGTCCGTGCTGACGCTTTTTCTTCTTGTCGTTCACGGAGGCCAGTTTTCAAAGCTGGAAAATTCGTTTCTCTTCTTCTTTACTTCATTCGCAGCATCGACCCACAGCGCGACATTGGGAGTGCTTTTTGGCATTTGCGTGCGCAGGTTGGATCCTACTTCCCTCCTTACCTGTGCAGCTTGCCGCAGGAGGGCTCGTCCGCGGCAGCCTGGCGATCCTGCTGGGGGCAGCGATGCTGCTTGCCTCCAACTTCGCGCTGTAGGATGTCTCACGCACCCACGCTGCCGTCGGCGCCGCCGTCTCCGAACTCGACCGCGCGAAGATTCCGCCCGGCGTGAGCCCGACGCCGCAGATGCGGGAGCGCCTGGCCAGGGCCGAGGCTGCGGAACCCAAGGTAAAATCGGATCTCGAGGCGGCGCAAGCCGACCTGACGCGCTGGTACGGCTACTCGCGCTGGCTCGCGATCCTGATGGCCGCGATGCTGATCGGCGACGCGATCCTGCTGCCTGGCCTTGTGCGCAGGCAGAAGTATCCGCGAGGCCGCGGAGCGGGCGAACGCGCCAGCCCAGGCCGTCGCGCCGGACGTGGCGCAGATCGGCACGCTCGAGGATCCGACGCTCGGATTGCACACGCGACTGACCGACGCGATCGAGTGGGTGAACATTCGCGTCGGCGAATTCGTCGCCTATTGGGCGGTGATCTCGGTGTTCGGTTATTACTACGAGGTGATCGCACGCTTCGCGTTCAACTCGCCGACCAACTGGCTGCACGAAAGCATGTTCCTGATGTACGGCATGCAATACATGCTCGCCGGTGCCTATGCCTATCAGTGCGACCAGCATGTCCGCGTGGACGTGTTCTACGTAAAATTTTCGACGCGCGGCAAAGCCATCGCCGACATCATCACGTCGGTGTTCTTCTTCATCTTCGTACTCACGTTGTTTTTCACGAGCTGGCGCTTCGCCATGGACTCGTTCAATCCCGGCGGTGTCGGCGAAGTCTCCTTCACCGAATGGGGCGTGCAGTACTGGCCGGTGAAACTGATGATGCCGATCGGCGCCGCCCTGCTCGCGCTGCAGGGCGTCTCAAAACTGATCAAAGACATCATCATCCTGACGCATGGGAGAGCCTGAGCCATGGGTTGGGAAATCGATATTGCATGGCTCACTGTTCTTCTGTTCGGCTCGCTCGGCGTGCTGCTGGCGCTCGGCCTGCCGATGGCCTTCTGCACCGGCAGTCTCGCGGTGGTGTTCCTTTTCCTGTTCGGGAATTCGGCCATCCTGAACATGATGCCGTCGCGCATCTTCCCGTTCATGACCGATTACCAGCTCTCCGCGGTGCCGCTGTTCATCTTCATGGCGGCGATGCTGGAGAAGGCCGGCATCATCGAGGAACTGTTCGACGCGGTCTATAAATGGCTTGGCTCGGTCAAGGGCGGGCTTGCGGCCGCGACCGTGCTTGCCTGCACGGCGCTCGCCGCGATGGTTGGCGTCGTTGGCGCGACCGAAGTCACCATGGGCATGATCGCGCTGCCCGCCATGCTCAAGCGCGGCTATGACCAGAAACTCGCCTGCGGTTCACTGCTCGCCGGCGGAACGCTCGGAATTCTCATTCCGCCGTCAGTCATGGCGATCGTCTATGCGGTGGTCGCGCAGCAGTCGCTCGGCGAATTGCTGGTCGGCTCGATCTTTCCGGGCTTCCTGCTCTCCGGGCTCTACATCTCCTACATTCTGATCCGCTGCTACATCAACCCGAAACTCGGACCCGCGCTGCCGCCCGAAGAGCGGGTCAGCACGCGGGAAAAATTCAGGCTGCTCAAGAACACCATCGCGCCGATCCTGCTGATCGTCCTGGTGCTTGGCGTGATCTTCGTCGGTATCGCGACGCCGGTTGAGGCAGCCGGCATCGGCACTTTCGGCGCACTGTTCGTGTCCGCGCTGCACCGCCGGCTCAATTGGCTGGCCGTGCAGGAGGCCGCGATCGCGACGCTGAAGGCGACCGCGATGGTGATGTGGATTTTCTTCGGCGCAACGATGTTCGTCGGCTTCTTCATCGTGAAGGGCGGACAGACGTTCGTGGCGAACACCATCCTCGGCACCGGATTGCCGCCTTACGGCATTCTGGCGCTGATGATGGTGATCCTGTTCGTGCTGGGAATGTTCATCGACTGGGTCGGCATCCTGCTGCTCACCGTGCCGATCTTCCTGCCGATCATGAAGAGCCTCGAATGGAACGGTTTGTTCGGCCTGCCCGGCGTTCGGACCGAGGATGTGCCGCTCTGGTACGGCGTCATATTCATGGTCAACATGCAGATGGCGTTTCTCTCTCCGCCGTTCGGCTATTCGCTGTTCTATCTGAAAAGCGTCGCGCCGCCGGAGATCACCATGGCGACGATCTTCCGCGCGGCGGTGAATTTCATGGCGCTGCAATGGCTCGGCGTCGGGCTCTGCATTCTGTTCCCGGCGATCGTCGTCTGGCTGCCGAGCGTTCTGTACGCGCGATAGCCGGCGCCCCGCACGCCGCTAGAGCAGACATCGAGCGGGCTGTTCGCTAGTGATCGTTGGATCCGGAATCGGGCGGCGCCCGACCGGATTTCCGAATTTCAGAAATTTCGCTTGACGGCCGGCCCAAATCAGCACTATAGCGATTCGGTCCCGTCCCACATAGAGGGGCGTCGCGATCGTCACGAACGTGGGGCGGGATGCGGTGGACGCGGGTGGCGCGCAAGACGAGCGACGCTGCATGCGGACGGCGAAGTCGTGTGGTCCTGACGCCCCGACGCTGGGGTCAAGTCTGCGAGAAGAAGCGCAGGCGACGGTGGCAAAAAAGCCCGGTCACCGGGGAGAGCGCGCTATAAGCCGTAAAACCATTGCGCAGGGAATGCCGGGCTGTTCCGGTGGACCTGTGGTGACTAACTCGTGTGCTTTTTTACTTTCGCACGCGAGGCTTCTGTAACGGGCCTCGAAGAGTCAATCCCTTTTTGCGTCATCCACTCGCCGGGCACTTGCTTCTGTGCGGGATCGGCGCAGGGCCGTCGCCTGATGGGGTTCATGAGAGGAACAGGTCGGCCAATCTGCGGAAAGCGTGATCGCATTGTTGGATGCGTCGACAACTCGCGTGACGGTCTGACCTGGTCCATCGTCCCGGCGAAGGGACTTCGCTTCGGGGAGAGCCTGGTGTGGTGACCCGCCCGAAAACCGGTTCGCTCCTCCGTTAGGCCGTTGCTGCCTTGGCAGCCGGATTGAATGGCACATTATCCTTGAGCATGCGGAGCATGATCACGGCGAGCTTGCGCGCCAGTGCTACCTTGGCCTTGTTGGTGCCGGCGCGTCGGGCGATCCGCATCGCCCAGCTCTTGAGTTTCGAGCAGCCCTTGATCGGCTTCGTCAGCATGATGTGGGCGGCCTCGTAAAGCGCCTCGCGCACCGAGGCGTCACCGTGCTTGCTGATGCGGCCGGTGTAGTCGGTCTCGCCGGACTGATACTTCTTCGGCGTCAATCCGAAATGCGGCCCCGCCCGCTTCGATGACGTGAAGCGGGAGGGATCATCGATCGCGCAGGCAAAGGTAAGCGAGACGATCGGCCCCACCGCCGGCGTTGACATTAAGAGCGCGGCCTTCTCGTGAAGGCGCGACATGGCGCGCACACGCTTCTCAAAACCGTTGAATTCTGCAAGCAGGACGGCGCGGGCCCGAAGTAGCGCCTGCCCGATCGTCTGAAGGTTCGGATGCCCCTTCACCAGCTCTTCGATGCGTCCGGCAAAGTTTGTCCGCGTCGTATTGCCGACCTTCAGCCCGAAGCCGCGCAAAATCCCGCGCAGGCTGTTCTCGAAGTCCAGAAGCTTGCTCTGCACCAGCTTGCGCGCCGTCAGCATCGCGCGGATCTCCTGGGCCGCGATCGACTTGCAGTGTACCGGCCGGAACCAGCCGAGCCGCATCAGTTGTGCGATCTTGCGTGCGTCGTTGCGGTCCGACTTCACCGGCATCGCTTTGAAGGCATCGCTCACGTGCCGTGTCTCCAGAAGCTCGACCGCAAGGCCAGCCTGCTTCATGGCCGCATAGAGCCATTGCGACAACGGCCCCGCCTCAAGTCCGACCCTGGCGAGCCCAAGCCCAAGCGAACTGAACCAGCCGATCAGCGCCTCCGGTTCGCTCACCACCTTGGCTTCCCGGACGATCTGGCCGCTGGCGTCGACCACGCACAAACTCGAGCATTCCAATGACACGTCAATTCCTGCATAATGATCCATGGTCGTCTCTCCTTGAGGCTTGGAGCGAGGTCTATCCTCAACTCCGTCACACCATCAGTGTGAGGGACGACCGCCTGCCTTCCAAGCTAGCCGCGCGACGCGCGCCACCAACAGCGCCGTAGCTAGCGCGGCTTGCTTGGAAGGCCCCCGGGGAGCCCGTTACCCCATCTGCGGGTGCATTGAGCACCCGGCATTCCCTGCGCCCTCTGATTTCAGAGAGCGGGACGTTGATGGCAAACCTCGCGCGAAATCGCGCGGCGAGATCGCGAAGCCGTGTGACGCGGCGGGCTGTTTGAAATGTGAGCTGTACGCCGTCATTGCGAGGAGCGAAAGCGACGAAGCAATCCATTCTTCCTTTGCGTGGCAAGATGGATTGCTTCGGCACAAAAATGCCGGCGCGTCGCTGCAGCCGGCATATCGCCAGGAAATTTCAGGGAGTGACGACTAATTCGAAGGCTCGAACATGCATTGCAGGGTCGGCTTGGCAATCTTGGTAAAAGTTGCGCCGATCTCGGATTGTTTCGATGGCGGCACCCAATCGGTCTCGATGGTCGGCACGCCGGTCTCGCTGATGCCGCGCAACAGCGCTTCGCGAAGGTCATTGTCTTCAACGGCAGCAGCGGCATGGTCATGCAGGCAGCTGCAAACGGCCTCGGGGTGCGCCCAGCGTCCGATCATGTGGGGGGCGCACTGGCGCATGAACTCGCCGCGCGGATCCGGCAGCTTGGTCAGCGAGCGGAATTGAATGTGCTGGACTTGAATTTGCTGAACTTGAAGTTGCGGGACTTGAAGTTGCTCTTGGGCCTGCGCTGAACCACCGATCAGCAAGGACGTGACAATGGCTGCGGCTGAGATACGAAAAAGCATGATGGCCTTACCGGCTACTTTCTTGATTCAAGGTGCGAATTATTTCGCCGCAATCATGAGAGCCTGAGACGATGGGGTGACAACGGGAGAGCCGTGGTAGGCGAAGGTGCCGATACCCGGCAGGCTGTCCGACAAGCCGGCCACCGAGGGGGCCAGCACGAAGGCCAGGGCCAGGATGAAGCTGAGGGTCCGCATTTGACTGTCTCCGGTTTTGGTGCGGCGTTGCCCGCCGTTTTGTTGGCGGCTTGATAACCATCCGCTGTTTCCAGATGTCTGCGCCAAAGCAGGAAATGGTTTCGTCGGGCACGAGAATTGTTTCGTCGCCTGGCCGCGACGAAACAATTCTGGGGGAAAGTTCAATGATTTTAGCCATTTGACGCCAGCGAACCGCGCCTATCCCGAACATGGGATCGGAGGCCAAACGAAAACCGCGCCCCGCGAGCCCTGTCGTTCATTGGACCAGTCGTTCATTGGACCCAGCCGCGGTCGTTCATTGGCCCACCCCGAGACAACTGGCGGACTTCGAATAGGGTGCAACCTTTCCGGCAGTCGCGCGTTAGGACGCACCTCCAACGAAGGATGGCAGTCGTGGGCAATGGCATCACCGATGTTGGCAATCAAACCCCGTCCCGCACTCCCAGGCAGCCGTCCGCCGAGCGTTTAACCGGCGGTGACGGCGCTTCCGAGCCGCGGGCCGATAAACCCCTGCAAACAGGAACAATCAGCGTTTGTGGCGCCATGTCGCTGCAGGGCGGCGGCCGCGGCAATGAATCGGTGCCGCAAAAACTCGTTCACCTGGTCGGCTGCCGCGATTCCAAGGCTCGGCCCGAGCCATGGGACCGGCCGCAGCCGGTCCCGACAAAGCCGTAGTTCAGGAATCCCTTGATCAGATCACTGAACGAACTCGCCGCATTTCTGAACCGTGGTATCCCCGGCGCCCCAAGGCATGATCGGCACCGACGACGTCGAGTTCTTCGGCGAACCTTCGATCAGTTTGTCGGAATAGACCATATAGACCAGCACGTTGCGCTTGGCGTCGCAGCCGCGAACGATCTGCATTTTCTTGAAGAACAGCGAACGGCGCTTCCGGAACATATCGTCGCCCTGGTCCATCTTGCCCTTGAAATGGAT
This sequence comes from uncultured Alphaproteobacteria bacterium, assembly GCA_963745785.1. Lineage (GTDB taxonomy): Bacteria > Pseudomonadota > Alphaproteobacteria > Rhizobiales > Xanthobacteraceae > Bradyrhizobium. The sequence goes on from CAVUYV010000006.1 coordinate 157,984, forward strand.
CGGGCCGATCTGGCGGCATGCCAGCGAAATATCCGAAACCTCCTCGGCAAGTCCGAGCCAGCCCTTGAACCCGCCCTTCTCCGGCACGGTGAAATGGCAGGCGACGCCCTCGACCTCCGGATCGTCGACGCCATAGGTCGCAAGCTTGTCGTTCGGGCTGACCCACTTGAACACGGTCGAGCGGCGGAAAATCAAATCCGGCTCGTCGGCGGCGAGCGCCGGCGACCCCGGCCACAGTATCGACGCAAGCGCCAGCAACATCAGGAGTCCCCACCTCGTGTCACACCGGCTTAGGGATTTGCGTGTCATGGATTTCTCCGTCGGTGAGGCCGCCAACCATGTAAGTGCAGCGAAGCCGCGCAGGAAGGCTGGCGGTGGCGGCCGCGGGCCGCCATTTAACTTAGTGTGAGGCTTTTTTGCTACGCTTGGGTCAAAATTACGGGAACTGGAAGCGCTACGCTGGTGAACGCGTATCTCGTCTGCAACACTAATAGTAAACGATTGAGGATTCGAAGATGGTACGCGTGGGTGGGCATGGGACCGGACGGCTTTGGCGAATTGCCCTTCTGACGCTGGCCGGTGCGCACCGGCACTGCCTGCGAGGCCGACGCTGCCGTCTATTACTGGTCGGGTTACGATCCCAGTTATTATTATTATCAGCCACCGACCGCTCTGCAGCGGCGGCCAAAAGTGCGCCGCTATCAGGCAAAAAAAATCGAGGCGCCGGAGAAGGAATCAACCAAGCCGCAGGGACCGCTGATCATCGCGATCTCGATCGAGAAGCAAAGCCTGAAGCTCTACGACGCCAACGGATTCTTCGCGGAAACGCCGATCTCCACGGGCATGCGCGGCCATCCGACGCCGATGGGTGTCTTTAGCATCATTCAAAAACACAAATTTCACCACTCCAATATCTATAGCGGCGCGCCGATGCCCTACATGCAGCGGATCACATGGTCTGGCGTCGCTATGCATGCCGGCGTGCTCCCGGGCTATCCGGCTTCCCATGGCTGCATCCGCATGCCCATGGCCTTTGCCGTGAAGATGTGGAACTGGACCAAGATGGGCGCGAGGGTCACCATCACCCCCGGCGAAATCACTCCTGCCAGCTTTTCGCATCCGCTGCTCGCAACGAAGAGAGTCGTGCCAAAGCCCGTTGCCGCCAACGAGCCGCAGGCGGATGCTCCGCCTGCCACACAAGCTGACAACGCGGCGGCCGATGCGGCACCCAAGCCGGTGATTGAAGGGGCGAGCGTTGAGCTGAGATCAACCGTCGGGCACGACAATGGTGTAACGCCGGTCATCGCCGAACAAACGGCTGCCGCGTCATTGCAGGCGCAGACCCGGACCGCTTATGCCAGCGGCGATATGGCCGCAGCCAGGACATCGGTGACGATGTCCGATGGTGTAACCGCCGCCAACCGCGACGAGACGACCTCAGCCAATGACAAGCCGGCCGATGCTGCGAAGCTAGAGGCGGCTGCGAACGAGAGCGTGAAAGCCGAGGCAAAGCCTGAGGAGAGCACCAAGGGGGGAACGGATATCAATCCCGGCGCTCAGGATATGAAACAAGACCAGGCCCCCACGCCCGACAAGAAGGCGGTCGCCCCGAAGCCGGATCTGCCTGCAAATGCAACGACGCCAAAGCGCACCGGGCAGATCGCGGCGTTGATCAGCCGGAAGGATTCAAGGCTTTATGTGCGGCAGAATTTCTCGGCGCTGTTCGACGTGCCGGTCACGATCGCCCCGAGCGACCGGCCGCTGGGTACGCATGTGTTCACGGTCCGGGTCGACAAGGACGACGCCAGTGTCCTGCGCTGGTCGGTAGTCTCGCTGCCCGCACCGGTAAGGTATGTCGAGCGGCACTATGAAGACGAGCGCGCGTTGCGGCGGCGAAAGATCGCGGGCGCGGTCGAGATGAAGGCATTGCCGGCGGCGAACAGCCCCGCAGAAGCGCTGGATCGTCTCACCATCCCTGCCGATGCGATGGCGCGAATTACCGAGGCGCTTTCGACAGGCGGCTCGATCATCGTTTCCGATCAAGGCATCACTGCCGGCGAAACCGGCGAAGGAACGGATTTCATCGTTTCACTGCGCTAGCGGGTTTCGGCCACCGTCGCTTTGCATCGGCGGCTGGGCTAAAAGACCGCCGGCATGAACCAATTTTCCGCCCCGGCCCCAACGACCCGACCGGCGATCATTGCTGCGAAGGAGGATGCCTTCGACCGGCTGAGTTTCCTTGGCTGGCGGAAGGGATTGACGGCGATTGTCGCCGGGCTCGCGGCGTCGTTTTTTCTGTTCGGCTATGCGCTCGTCTACTGGCGCAACGCCGACATGGACTTGATGGTGATCTACAACGCGCTTGTCCTCAACGACGGCAAGCCGCAGCTGTTCTTCGACCACACCGCCTATCTGACCATCCTGTCGCTGAAGCTCTGGTTTCAACTGCTGCACGCTCTCGGGCTACTCGAGGCCTATTCGCTTTCGGCGATTCCACCGGCATCCAATGCCGCAGCATTCGATGCCGCCATGACCGGCGTCGTTCGCGCCGGCCGTGTTCTGGCCTGGCTGATCGCGACCGGCTGCGTGCTGGTCTTTGCGGCCCTTGTTCGCCGCATCGTGCGCGACTGGCGCATCGCGCTGATGGCGACTTTTGCACTCGCCTTCTCCGGCGGCATCGCGGTGCACTCTCGGATCTTGCGCAGCGAACTGGTCGCGGCATGCCCCGTCATCTTTGCGCTGATGGTCCTGATCGTGGTCGGACGCCGCAGCAGCATAGTGCGCCCATTATGGATGGCGGTCGCCGCCGGGTTATGCGTTCTTGGTCTGGAGAACAAGGTGCAGGCCATCTTGCCGATCGGCGCGCTGCCGTTGCTGCTGCTGCCGTTTGGCGGCGTGACAAGCGCGAGCGTGGCGTTCTGGCGCAACACACCATCGAGTTGGCTCGCAGCGGGTATTGCGGCGGTCGCAGCGATTGCCTCCGTATCGGCGGCGTGGCCGCTGATAGCAACCGGCTTTGACCGCGCCTTGCTCGATGCCGCGCACTTCCATCCGTTGCTGCTCAGCCGCTTCGGCCTCTATCAGGCGGCGCTGCTGGCCCTGATCGCCGCATGCATGATCGCGTACGCCGCGATCTGGCAGGTCAGCGCCGCTGAAACGCTGGCGTCGATGCTTGCGGTTGCCGCCGGCGCATCGATTGCGCTGCTGGCGCTCGATATCCAATACGACGCCAACAACGTGATCGCCGTGCTCAATCCGCTGGAAAAAATGCTGACCTTTGCGGACGCGAACACCACCGACGTCGCAAACAGGTCCAGTCTGTCAGGAATTCTATTACTGCTGCTCGATGGCGTGGCATCGGTTTTGGCGCGCTACAGCTTCGTGCTGCACTCCTCGGCGCGCCCGACTGTGTTTCTCACCTGGCTGATCGTGCCCGGCATCATCGTGGCGTGGCGGCGCGGTGAGAGATTAGTGGCGATCCAGGCACTCGCGCTGCTAATGGCCGCGATCGGAATCGACGCGCTCGGAGTGCGGCGCGGGTTGAAATCCGAATATTTCATTTTCACAGACCCGCTGATCATCATCGCCGGCGCGATCCTGCTCGATTGCCTGAACGACCTGCGGTTTCGCAAATGGGCCTATCCCCTCGCCGTTACCCTGTTCGCACTCCACATCACGATCGGCCAGGCTGAGCCGGTTAAATACGCGTTGAAGCGGAGCGGTCCGGAATCGATATGCGAGTGGAACCGGTATCATCTTCCGCTGCTGCCGCTGCCATGGTGCGCCGCTGCACCGACCCGATCATAACGCCTTGTTGAGAGGCGGCCGCAGCGGCTTGGACCTATAAATTAGAATCGCAGCTGACACAGGGGGCCCAATGATCGACCGCAGGACGATGATCACGGCAGCGCTGGCCGCGATCACAACCCCAATCTCGACACGGACTGCCTTGGCAGAGACAGCAATGAGCCGGATCACCGCTTATGCTTTCTCGTTTCCAGCACTGGCGGGGGGCGATATCAGGCTCGCCGATTACGCCGGCCGTCCTCTGCTGGTGGTCAACACGGCCTCATTATGCGGTTTCACGCCGCAATATGCCGGATTGCAGGAATTGTGGACCGAATTCCGGGGTCGAGGCCTGATGATAATTGGCGTTCCCTCGAACGACTTCGGCGCACAGGAACCCGGCGGTCCGACCGAGATAGCGGAAACTGCGCAACACCAATATGGAGTTACCTTTCCGATCGCGGCAAAAGCCGCCGTAAAGGGCCCGAATGCCCATCCGTTCTACAAATGGGCGGCGGAGGCGCGACCAAAGGATGTGCCGCGCTGGAACTTTCACAAATATCTGGTCGGCCGCGACGGCTATATCGCCGAGGTATTCCCTGAGACCGTCGAACCATCGGATACGCGTGTCAAAACCGCCATTGCGCGGGCGCTGGCGGCCTCCTGAGCGGGCGCGGCGATATTAACCGGTTCCCCCGACAATCGACCAATAGTTGATAAACCCCGTTGCCGTGGCGGCGCAGGTCCAACTAGGCTATTGTGGTCAGGGGCAGGAATGGCTTGGACGATGGCAAAGACCACGGCCGAGCCGGATCAATTCGAGGGGAATACGATGCGTATAGCGGCAGGTTTGATCTTGGCAGGCGCGGTTTCGCTGTGTGCCTCAGGCGCAGCATGGTCGCAGACCCCTGCTCCCAAAGGCCCGGCAGCCCCGCAGGCGGCAGCCACGCCGGCTCCTGCCGCGGCACGCCCGGCAAAGCCCCCCTGTGCAAATCCTGACGCGATCGGAATCGCCCGCGTCGTCGAAATCGACACCACCGGCGGGCCAGGGTTCGGTTTCGAGCATTTCAAGCAGCTCGATTTTCTGCGCGACAAGGAAGTGGTGCTGACGTTCGACGATGGCCCGTGGCCGGTCAATACGCCCTCGGTCCTGAAGACGCTGGCGGAGGAATGCACGACCGGCATTTTCTTTCCGATCGGCAAGCACGCGACCTACTTTCCCGAAATTCTCAAACAGGTTGCGGCGGCAGGCCACACCATCGGCTCACATACCTGGTCGCACGCCAATCTGAACAACAAGAAGCTGACCGAGGATCAACGCAAGGAAGAGATCGAAAAAGGGTTCAGCGCGGTGAAATGGGCCTTGGGCGGCGCCACGTTCGCTCCGTTCTTCCGCTTCCCGGCGCTGCAGCATCCACCCGAAATGGTGACCTACCTCGGCACCCGCAACGTCGCGATTTTCTCGTGCGACCTCAACTCCTTCGATTTCAAGGCCAGCAAGCCGCAAACCGTTATCGACAGCGTGATGAAGAAGCTGGACAAACTGGGCAAGGGCATCGTGCTGATGCACGATTTCCAGAAGCACACTGCGGAAGCCCTGCCTGAGCTGCTGCGCAAGCTGAAGGCCGGCGGCTACAAGATCGTTGCTATGAGGGCCAAGGACCCGGTGCAAACGCTGGCGCAGTATGACGAACAAGTCCTCAAGGACGCCAAACTGCCGACCGTGAGCTCCCGGCCTGTCTCCAGCGTGGTGCAGACGATCTCGGAATAGACCAGTCCGCGCGATGCCGGATCTGCGCATCGAAGGCTATGTCATCGTCTCCGCGGATGGCATGCTGGCAAACGCCGATCGCGTGATGCCGGATCAATTGAAATTCGAGGGCGACAAGAAATTCTTCACGGCCGCCCTCGATCGCGCCGACCTGATCGTGCATGGCCGACATTCCCATGAGGGCCAGCGCAACTCGCCGCGGCGAACGCGGATTGTCCTGACCCGAAGCGTAGGCGCGATCGCGCCCGACCCGTCCAATCCCAAAGCCACACTCTGGAATCCGGCCGGGGCTGCATTCGAGGCGGCGTGTGAATTTGCAAAAGTGCGTTCCGGCACCGTCGCGGTGATTGGCGGACCGGACGTGTTCGGAATGTTTATGGACCGCTACCACACGTTCTGGCTGTCGCAGGCGCCGCACGTGCGGCTGCCCGGCGGCGAGCCCTGCTTCCCCGGCGTACCCGAGCATTCACCGCAGGAGATTCTCGCCACACACGGCCTGAAAGCCGGCGATCCGCAAATCCTGGACCCCGCCCATGAGGTCAGCGTCACGCCATGGCGGCGTCCCGCCTAGGGCAATTCCGGCTCACGCAACCACCTATACGTCGCCGTAAGCGGGTTCGACCGTCCGCGGCGCCCGGCCATATCCCGCGATGATGAACAGCGCACCGATGATCGACAGACTTTTCAGCGCGTCCATCAGGGTCTTGGCATTTTCGGGCGGGGCCTGATTCCAGAAGTCGTCGAAGTAATAGATTGTCGCGGCGACGAAGAAAATCAAAAGAATGGCAAAGAACCGCACGCCGAAATTGAGGGCAATCATCAATCCGGCGATGACTTCGAAAGCTCCAACCGCAATGGCAAGCATTTGCGGAGTGGACATCCCCGTCATCGCTTCCAGCTGCGAAGTGTAGGGAATAAGAAAGGAGGGAATGACAATCCTGCCGGCAATAAAATCAGCGGTAGGCTGAATGCCAAAAAGCTTGGTCGCCCCCGAATAGATAAAAAGCACGGCGAACAAAACTCGTCCGAAAGTAATGAACGCTGGCATGGTCGGCCTCACTGGATGCTGCGAATGTGGGTTGCAAAGCGGGGAGCGGAGCGATTATGGGCGTTCCGCCTCGGGTTTTCAAACAGTCAAATCGAGTCTCATTGGCTCAGCCAAACAAGGTCGGTTGCTGACGGCTGGCTCGCTCCTGGGCTTCGACGGCGGCAACCGCGGTCATGTTGAGAACGCCGCGGGCGGTCACCGATGGCGTGAGGATATGCGCCGGCCGCGCCGCGCCGATCAGGATCGGCCCGACCGGCAGCGCGTCCGCAAGCACCTTGATCATCTGATAGGCGACGTTGGCGGTATCGAGGTTCGGCATGATCAGGATGTTGGCCTCACCTTGCAGCTTGGAGTGCGGCAGGATCAGCTTCCTCGCTGCTTCCGACAGCGCGGTGTCGCCCTGCATTTCGCCGTCCGCCTCGATTTCCGGATGATTCTGCTTCAGGAGTGCGGTGGCACGGCGCATCTTGCGCGAGGAGTCGGTATCATAACTGCCGAAGTCGGAATGTGACACGAAGGCGATCTTGGGCTTGATATTGAATCGCTGGACATGGATCGCGGCCAGGGCCGCCATTTCCGCGAGTTCTTCCGCGCTCGGATTCGGTCTCACCTGGGTATCCGCAATGAAATAGGCGCCCTTGCTGGTGATCATCAGCGCCAGCGCCGCAAAATCGCTCACGCCCGGAAGGAAGCCCACGATCTCGCGCACGTGGCGCAGATGACTCATGTAGCGGCCTTCGACGCCGCAGATCATGGCGTCGGCTTCGCCCCGGACCACCGCGAGCGCTGCGATCACTGTTGCGTTGGTGCGAACCACCGTGCGCGCGGCATCGGGCGTCACGCCATGACGGCCCGCGATGTCGATGTAGGACTGAACGTAGGATCGATAGCGCGGATCGTCCTCGGGATTGACCAGATCGAAGTCCTGGCCGGCCTTGATGGCAAGGCCGAACCGCTTGATTCTCGCTTCGACCACCGACGGGCGTCCGACCAGTATCGGCCGCGCCAACTTCTCCCCGAGCACCACTTGCGTCGCGTGCAGGACGCGTTCGTCCTCGCCTTCGGCGTAGATCACCCGCACCGGCTGGGTCTTCGCCTTGGCGAATACCGGCTTCATGACCAGGCCGGAGCGGAACGCGAAGCGCTCCAGCTGCGCCGCATAGTCGTCGAAATTTGCGATCGGACGCGACGCGACGCCGGACGCCATTGCCGCCTTCGCGACCGCGGGTGCAATGCGCAGGATCAGTCGCGGATCGAACGGGGTCGGAATCAGCGAGCCGGGGCCGAAGCCTTGCGCTTCGCCGCTGTCAAAACCGGCCGCGGACGCATCCACCGGTGGATCGCGCGCGAGCTGCGCAATCGCGTCGACGGCGGCCTTCTTCATCTCCTCATTGATCGCGGTGGCGCCGACATCGAGCGCCCCGCGAAAGATGAAGGGAAAGCACAGGACGTTGTTGACCTGATTAGGAAAGTCAGAACGGCCGGTGCAGATCATCGCGTCGGGGCGCGCCTTGCGCGCTTCGTCCGGCATGATTTCCGGCGTCGGGTTGGCCAGCGCCATCACCAATGGCTTGTCCGCCATCTGCTTGACCATGTCGGGTGTCAGCACATTCGGCGCCGACAGGCCGAGGAAAATGTCGGCGCCGCCGATCACGTCCGCCAGCGCGCGCTTGTCGGTCTTCTGCGCATAGACGGACTTCCAGCGGTCCATCAGCGTGGTGCGGCCCTCGTGCACCACGCCATCGATATCGACGACCCAGATGTTCTTGCGCTGCGCGCCCATCGAGACCAGCAGATTGAGACACGCTATCGCCGCAGCTCCAGCGCCGGATGCGACGATCTTGACGTCTTTAAGATTCTTGCCTTTGAGCAGCAGCGCATTGGTGATCGCGGCGGCGACGATGATGGCGGTGCCATGCTGATCGTCGTGAAACACCGGGATTTTCATGCGCGCCTTGAGCTGGGCCTCGATCTCGAAGCACTCCGGGCCCTTGATGTCCTCGAGGTTGATGCCGCCGAATGTCGGCTCCAGCGCGGCCACGGTCTCGACCACGCGGTCGATGGTATCGGCGGCGATTTCGATGTCGAACACGTCGATGCCGGCGAATTTCTTGAACAGAACCGCCTTGCCCTCCATCACCGGTTTCGATGCCAGCGGGCCGATATTGCCAAGGCCGAGCACCGCGGTGCCATTGGAGACGACCGCGACGAGATTGGCGCGGGTGGTCAGCGATGCCGCTTCCGCCGCATTTTCGGCAATCGCGGTGCAGGCGGCAGCCACACCCGGCGAATAGGCCAGCGCAAGGTCGCGCTGGTTGGCGAGCGGCTTGATCGCCTGAATCTCAAGCTTACCCGGCTTCGGAAACCGGTGATAAGCAAGCGCCGCCGAATGGAGGTCTTCAGAATAGGACGACATACGTTTCCCCCGCGGGCTGGCTCGACCCCGAATTTAATGCATCGGCGGCACTGGTCTTTAGTTTTGCGGCAGATTGAGCCGGATGTGAAGCTCGCGCAACTGCTTCGGCGTCACCTCCGAAGGCGCGCCCATCAGCAGGTCTTCGGCGCGCTGGTTCATCGGAAACAGCGAGATTTCGCGCAGGTTTGTGGTGCCGCACAGGAGCATGACGATGCGATCGACCCCGGCGGCCATGCCGCCATGTGGCGGGGCACCATACTGGAAGGCGCGGTACATGCCGCCGAAGCGCTCGACCACGTCCTTCTCGCCATAGCCGGCGATCTCGAACGCCTTCACCATCGCCTCGGGCCGGTGGTTGCGGATGCCGCCCGAAGCAATCTCGTAGCCGTTGCAGGTGATGTCGTACTGAAACGCCTTGATGGTCAGCGGGTCCTGGGTTTGCAACGCCTCAAGCCCGCCCTGCGGCATCGAAAATGGATTGTGCGAGAAGTCGATCTTCTTCTCTTCCTCGTTGTATTCGTACATCGGAAAATCGACGATCCAGGCGAGTTCGAACCGATCCCTTGTCGATCAGGTTCAACTCGTCGCCGAGTTTGGTGCGGGCAAGGCCGGAAAACTTCCAGAACTTGTCGGGATCGCCGGCGACGAAGAACGCGGCATCGCCATCCTTCAACCCCAAGGCATCGCGTATAGCCGTCGTCCGTTCCGGGCCGATGTTATTGGCGAGCGGACCTGCGCCCTCGCCGCCCTCGCGCCACATGATGTAACCGAGCCCGGGCTGGCCCTCGCCCTGCGCCCAGGAATTCATGCGGTCGCAGAACGCACGTGAGCCGCCGCCCGGTGCGGGGATCGCCCACACCTGGTTCTTCGAATCCTCGAGCATCCGCGCGAACACCTTGAAGCCGGAGCCGCGGAAATGTTCCGAGACGTCCTGCATGACAATCGGGTTGCGCAAATCCGGCTTGTCGGTGCCGTATTTGCGCAAGGCTTCCGCGAACGGAATCCGCGGCCAGTTTTTCGTCACCGGCTTGCCCTTTGCAAAGTCCTCGAACACGCCTGTGATGACCGGCTCCATCGCGGCGAACACATCGTCCTGGGTGACAAAGCTCATCTCGACGTCGAGCTGGTAGAATTCACCGGGCAAGCGGTCGGCACGCGGGTCTTCATCGCGGAAACAGGGCGCGATCTGGAAATAGCGGTCGAAGCCCGACATCATCAGGAGCTGCTTGTACTGCTGCGGCGCCTGGGGCAACGCGTAGAACTTGCCCGGATGGATCCGCGACGGCACCAGGAAGTCGCGTGCGCCCTCCGGCGAGGATGCCGTCAGGATCGGAGTCTGGAACTCGAAGAAACCCTGATCCTTCATGCGCTTGCGCATGGCATCGACGATCGCGCCGCGGGTCATGATGTTTTGGTGCAGCTTCTCGCGACGAAGGTCGAGGAAACGGTATTTGAGCCTTATATCTTCAGGATATTCCTGCTCACCGAACACTGGCAGCGGCAGTTCACCGGCCGGTCCCAAAACTTCGATTTCGCTGACATACAGCTCGACCTCGCCGGTCGGCAATTCGGGATTGGCGGTACCTTCCGGGCGGCGTCGCACCTTGCCGTCGACCCGAACCACCCATTCCGAGCGAAGCCGTTCGGCGTCCTTGAACGCCGGCGAATCCGGATCGACCACGCATTGCGTGAGCCCATAATGGTCGCGCAAATCGATGAACAGCACCCCGCCATGGTCGCGGATGCGATGGCACCAGCCCGACAACCGAACGGTCTGGCCGATATCGCTCTCACGGAGGGCGCCGCAGGTGTGGGACCGGTAACGATGCATGAGTATTCCAAAAACAGCTGTCGGTGGACGAATAGCAGGAGACCAGGACCGGCCCTGCAAAGAGCGTCAGGGTTTACCCGAGGCAACCCCGCCCGGCAACCGAATGCGCCCTCTAACATGGGCCTTCAAGGAACGGCCGCAAACCCGCAAAACTGATGAAGAAACGACGGACACTTTGGATCGGCGGAGCCAGGAATCGATTGTCTATTCCCGACGCATGCCTATCTTGAGGCCATGACGGTCCATTTCCCCTTTGAACATACCTATGCGGCACTGCCGGCGAACTTTTTCGCCCGCGTCGTACCGACGCCCGTTGCCTCGCCACGGCTGATCAAGCTGAACCGGCCGCTCGCGATCCATCTCGGGCTCGATCCGGATCGGCTCGCCAGCCCGGAGGGAACCGAGATTCTCGCTGGAAAACGCGTTCCCGAGGGCGCGGACCCGATTGCGATGGCCTATGCGGGGCACCAGTTCGGCCATTTCGTTCCGCAGCTCGGCGACGGCCGCGCCATCCTGCTCGGCGAGGTGATCGACGCGGATGGCATCCGTCGCGACATCCAGCTCAAGGGGTCCGGGCCGACACCGTTTTCCCGCCGCGGCGATGGCCGCGCGGCGCTCGGCCCGGTCTTGCGCGAATACATCGTCAGCGAGGCGATGGAGAGGCTTGGCATTCCGACCACGCGCTCGCTCGCCGCGGTCATGACCGGCGAGAGCGTTCTGCGCGAAACGCCGTTGCCTGGCGCTGTCCTCACCCGCGTCGCCTCCAGCCACATTCGCGTCGGGACGTTCCAATACTTTGCGGCGCGTGGCGATACCGAGGGCGTGCGTCAGCTGGCCGATCACGTGATCGGCCGACACTACCCCGATCTGGCGCATGCCGATCGCCCCTACCATGCCCTTTTGGACCGCGTGATCGCGCGCCAAGCCGATCTCGTCGCGCGCTGGCTGCTGGTCGGTTTCATCCATGGCGTCATGAATACCGACAACACCTCGATTTCCGGCGAGACCATCGATTACGGTCCGTGCGCCTTCATGGACCATTATGACCCCGCCAAGGTGTTCAGCTCGATCGACGAGCTCGGCCGCTACGCCTACGCCAACCAGCCGCGGATCGCGCTCTGGAACCTGACGCGTCTCGCTGAATGCCTGTTGCCGCTGCTTGGCGATGAGCAAGACAAGGCCATCGAAGAGGCGCAGTCCGCGCTCGGCAATTTCGTGGAGACATTCGACGCCGCCTATCAGGCGGGCCTGCGAAAGAAGCTTGGTCTGTTCACGGCGCGCGACGACGATCGCGCGCTCGCGCAGGACCTGCTGGACGCGATGGCCAAGAACCAGGCTGACTTCACCCTGACGTTCAGGCGGCTAAGCGATGCTGCGCTCGCTCCGGCTGATGATGGCAGGGTCCGGGAATTGTTCGCCGATCCCAACGCCTATGACGAATGGGCCGGACGCTGGCGGCAACGGATCGGCGACGAGCCGCAAGATCCCGCGGCGCGACGGGCCGCGATGCGGTCGGTCAATCCCGCCTTCATCCCGAGGAATCACCTGATAGAAGCGATCATCGACGCCGCCGTGAACCGGGACGATTTCGCGCCGTTCGAGGAGCTTTTCACGGTGTTGTCGAAGCCCTATGAAGACCAGCCCGAGTTCGCGCGCTATGCGCAGGCGCCCGAACCGCACCAGCGGGTGCTTCGGACTTTTTGCGGCACGTGAATCGTTAACCCTCCACTCAACATTCGCGGGGTGATTCGCGCCGACGGCCAGGAATTAAGAAATGGTCAATTGCTTCCCCACAAATCTATCGGTTTGTCAGGGGGATTGCCGTGGACGCATTGGTGTTTGAATACATGGGACTAGCGATGCTCGCGCTTTGTGTCGTCGTGCTCGCCGTCCCCTCGCGGCGCCCGCCCGCCGTCCGACACATCCGCGAACACTGACGTTCCCTTACAATGGGAACGCGTTGACTGATCCGGGCGGCCGTCGGATGCATCGCGATGGCTAAAGTCCCGGTGAAAAGTCGCTTTCGGGTGGAAATTCAAGGCTCGAATTCGCCCAAGACCCTTGACATATCAGCGCTTTCGGCAGAACGCCGTTCGGAAAGCGTATGGACCGTTCATGGATCTGATTGCCACAACTTCGGAACTAGCCGCGGCATGCGCGCGGCTCGCGGAACACCCGGTCATCACCGTCGATACGGAATTCCTGCGCGAGACGACCTATTATCCGCTGCTCTGCGTGGTGCAGATGGCCAGCCCCCAGGAAGCTGTCGTAGTCGATACGCTGGCGAAGGGCATCGACCTCAGGCCGTTCTTTGAGTTGATGGGCAACGAGAAGGTGCTGAAGGTTTTCCACGCTGCCCGTCAGGATATTGAAATCGTCTGGCACCAGGCTGGTATCGTACCGCACCCGATTTTCGATACCCAGGTCGCCGCCATGGTTCTCGGTTACGGGGATTCCATCGCCTACGACCAACTGGTCCAGCGCATCACCGGCCATCGGCCCGACAAGACCCATCGTTTCACCGACTGGTCGCGGCGCCCGCTGACCGAGGAACAAATGCACTACGCGGTTTCCGACGTCACCCATTTGCGCGAGGTGTTCGCGGCACTCGATGCCGATCTCAAAAAGCGCGGCCGCAGCAATTGGGTAAGCGAGGAAATGGAGGTTCTGACGTCGCCAAAGACCTACGACTTTCATCCCGAGCGCGCATGGGAGCGGCTGAAGACGCGGATCCGCAAGCCCAAGGAGCTTGCGGTGCTGATGGAGGTTGCGGCATGGCGCGAGCAAGAGGCGCAGAGCCGCGACGTTCCGCGCAGCCGCGTGCTCAAGGACGATGCGGTCGGCGACATCGCGACCCATGCGCCGACCAGCCTCGAGCGGCTGGCAAATTTGCGCTCGCTGCCGAAGGGTTTTGATCGATCAAAATGGGGGGCTGATATCGTGGCTGCCGTACAGCGAGGCATCGCCCGCGATCCCGCGAGCTTGCCGAAAATCGAAAGGCCGCGCGGCAATTCAAATGGCGCGGCGATCGTCGAGCTTTTGAAAGTTTTGCTGCGGATGACGTCGGAGCGGCATGGCGTCGCCAGCAAGGTGATCGCGACGGTCGACGATCTGGAACAGATTGCGGCGGACGATCATGCCGACGTAGCCGCGTTGCACGGCTGGCGCCGCGAGCTGTTCGGCGAAGCGGCGTTGGCGCTGAAACATGGCCAGCTGGCGCTGGCGATCGAAAAGGGCCGGGTCGTCGCGGTCGAGCGGAACTAGGCAAGCTCATACCGCAATTTTGCCGCTCGCTCCGACCAGGTCGCGGCTTCCCTGTATGCCGGCGTAGTGGCCGATAACCTTGATGACCGCCAGTTTGTAGGCAGCGGGATCGCCGACCCCAGGACCTCTGCAGGCGACGGCATCGCTGACGACCTGGTAGCGGTGGCTGCGGTGAAACCCGTCAACGACGGTCGAAAGAATGGTTTCGTCGAGGGAAAAACCCAACAGCACGCAGCGAATGTTTTTCATATTGGACATGTATTCGGCGAACCGCGTCGAACTGTAGGCCGATGGCAGCGGATGCTCGAAGGTAAGCTCCCCCGGCCTCGGCCTCAGCTCCGCAATCCAATCCGTCAGCCTCGACGCCGGATTGAACCACGCTGCCTGGGCGATCCGTTTCAAATGCATCACCGGCCAGAGATTGTCGCGCCACACCGTCATCAATTGGAGACAGCGCGACGTTATTGCCTCGGCGTCGGTGATGACGTGGCTGCGACCTTCAGTGACATACTCGGTCTGGAGATCGGCGCAGATCAGGATCGGCGGATCGTTATGGCAGTGAAGTCATCATCAAAATCACGTTTCAGCTAGCGCAGCAGCGCGAAGCGGAGAGGACACCGCGCGACCTGACGAAATATCGAGAACGCCGGGCCTGTCCCAGTCGCCCTCCGGGCGAATGATCACATAGGGATCGCTGTCGAGGGTGATGGCGTCGGGGGCCGGCTCGATGTCGAGGACCATTTCGGTATAGGAGAAATCGGAAAATGTGATCTTGCGGTTATGACCGAGAGGCTTGGCGCCGAAATGTGCCCAGAAGTCCACCAGCCGGTCTTGCGCTTGACCGTAGATTTTCCTGAAACCCTTGCGCTTGATGTAATCGACGCTCGCCTGCACCAGCTTGAACGAGACGCGCGAGCGCCGGTACTGATGACGAACCGCAAGACGTTCCACCTTGGCGAACTCGCCAAAAAATCGCACCCGAAGGCAGCCAGCAGGTTCGGTTCCGACAAATCCGATGAAGTGCGCCGCGACCAGATCGTTGCCGTCAAATTCTTCCTCGATCGGACAATCCTGCTCGGCAAGATAGACGGCCGCGCGAATCGCGGTGACCAGCATCAGATCGTTGGGATCGCGCGCTATCCGGATCGAGATCGAGCGCGGGTTCGGATTAGTCGACGATGGAAGTCTAGTGCCGTGCATCTGCAAAACTCCTTGCTGAGATATTCGACGCCGGCATGTTCGGCGGAAGGCGATTCCAGGGGCGCTCGTAGCGCCAGAGTTCGTGCTGATAGCTAGGGATTGGTTCGAAGCCGAGCGCGATCATCAAATTGCGTCCGTCGGCGCTCGAAGGTTGCGCATAGAGATCCGCGCACGCAAGACGTGGCGCGGAAAGATGCTTCGATACATTCCCGAGTCCCGCCATCGCCCTGCCCTGACCAGCGATCGCCCAGACGTAAATGGCGGATACCTCATCCGAGCGGCCAGCGAGCAATCTGACATCGGGGTGAGTCAAATTCATTTCGTCAAAAATGAGGGCATCATGACCCCGGCTGTTTAGGTAAAGGAACGCCACGGCCCCAAGCAGTTTTTTCTTTCGGCTGAACGTCAGAATGCTTTCCGGATCGAAGGTGAAGTACCTCACAAGATCTGGTTCCGTAATACGAACTCCGGGGACCAATCGATTGGCCATATCGGCAAGGGCGGAAAGCTCGGGAGGTTGCGCAGGTTGCACGTCGATTTCCGCGCTTCTGGGCAGCAGGTCGAAATCGTGCCTTGCGGCAAAAGTGCCCCTTTCAATCACCGGGTCATGCATCTATCGTCGCTCCTGTCTGTAGGCTTGCACCATACCGAGCGGGGATTTGAGGTATGCAGCAACTATTGCACCGGGGTGTTGCGGTGACGCAGCACCGAACTGACGATCTATTAAATGCGTCCTGGGATGATCTGCGGTCATTTCTGGCTTGTGCGAAGTATAAGAGTTTTCGCAACGCCGCAGAGGAACTCGGCGTTACAAGCACGACGCTCATGCGCAGGTTGGATCGGCTCGAAGAGTGCATTGGCTGCAAGTTATTCTTGCGCGACCAGAGCGGCCTAACGTTGAGCGACGAGGGTGCTCTGATGATCGGTGACGTGATGGAGATGGAACGTCACGCGTTCAACGTGTTTCGGCGCGCAGCTCAGTCAGACGATACCGCCGGAACAGTGCGTGTGGCTGTGACCGAAGGCCCCGGCAACTTCTGGATTCTCCCGAGACTGATCGACTTTCAAAAAACCTACCGCAACATCACCGTCGATCTACGCTGCGCGATGGAACAGGCTGATGTCGCGCGGCTGGAAGCCGATATTGCCATTCAGCTTGAGCGACCGACGAACCCCGACCTCATCGTTACAAAGCTCGGCAAACTCCACATCTATGCGTTCGTCTCGGAGGAATACCGCAAACTTCATGGCGTTCCGTCTCTCCCGGAAATCAGGAACCACAGGCTGGTCATCCAACACGCGCCTCAGGTCGACGATTCCGCATATGCCCGGGTTCTGGGACTGACGTCGTTGGAAGGCATTGTTGGAATCAAGACGAATTCGAGCATAGGCGTTCTGTACGCCGTTGAACGAGGGGCAGGCATGGGCTTCCTGCCGACTTCGTCGGTCGCGTTGGGGGCCCCCCTGGTTGCCGTCGATCTAGGCGTCCATCATCATGCCGATCTTTGGCTTACCTACCACAAGGAATTTAGAAATTCGGATCGGCACAAGATCGTTATCGATTGGTTGAAAAAGATATTCGATCCCAAGAATTATCCGTGCTTCAGGGACGAGTTTATTCATCCGAACGACCTCGTACCGCTGATGGCTGCACCGAGAGCGAGTTTCGGTCTGCAGGGATACGTAGCCGCAAGTCCAGTCTGAGTGGACGGTGAGCTACCGATCGGGCGCGCCGCCAATCGGTATCGCTACCATTTCAACTCGACGCCGGCCGTCCCCTGGTGGGACTGCACCGCGGCGCGAAACTTGCCGTCATAGTTGAGATAAAGGCGCGCATTATTGCTCAGGTTGAGCGACGCGGACGCGCCGGCATCGGCGCCATATCTGCTTTCGCCGATGCCCTGCACGGCGATGCTCACGGTGCCGAGGCTCACCGTGACCGAACTGAAATTCTGGGAGACATTGTCGATGAATTTGCCGTAGGCAGACAGATCGAAAATCTTTTGACCGAAAATCCAGTAATGTCCGATCTCCGCACCCAGTAGTATCCGTGAACGCTCCACCGTTGCACCGCTCGCCATCACCGGATCAAGCCCGCCCAGTTCCTGAAACGATGCGGTCGAGGCGCGCACATATTCGAACGCGGCCTTCGGCACGATGCGGCTCTGGTCCAGGCTCCAGTAGTAGCTGAGTTCGGTGAGCGCGCCGTCGATGTGGGCGTTGTAGTCGGCGCGGGCAAAACCCGCCCCGGTATCCCGGCTCGAATTAACCTTTCCAAAACCATGCACCGCCGCGATGGCCCAGGTCCATGGACCCCTGTCGACCGAGGCGTTGGCGCCGATCTGGGTAAGATCGAGCGTTGCCGCCTGCAACGCCAACGGGACGTCGATCTTGGTATGGCTCTGGTCAACCGAAATGCCGACGTTGACACCGGGCGCAAGGCGCGCGCCGAGCCCTCCGACGCCGCCCCAGGTCTGACGCCGGTCACCGACGAAATCGCCCTGTGCGCCGGTCCTGGCCCAGATTCCGTAGGCCTCGCCCCAGGTCCGGAAACGCGGCGCGTCCGTCGCTTCGGATGCGCCGCCACCACCGGGATTGATGCGCAGCGCGCGGCTGAACCCGTATGACGCCTGATTTCCAAGGCGTTCCAGGAAATTACTGCCGAGATTCGTCACCGCTGCGCCGAGCCGACAGATCGGAATTGATATCGGTGGGTGATGGCGTCGGCGGCGGCGGCGGTGTTGGCGGCGGCCGCGGAGCATTCTGCGCGTGAGCCGGCGGTGGCCCAGCAGCAACAGGCAGGATGATGCCGAAAACGATGGCTACGGCCCCCGCAAATCCGTGGCCGGCTCTGATCTCCTTTGCTCGCAAAGGCCGCGATGAGCAGCGCATAATGCTATTTCCGGAAGGAGGACCAGTTCGGCAAACTGTAAAAATCCCATCGGCCAGCGCCGATTTGCTCCGAGTTCGCAGAGAGCGTCAATCGGCCTCGCTTGTTCGCGAGCAGGGTTTAGCGGACATTGTTGTTCCGTTGCCACAGGTCGCGAGGAGCGACCTGGTCGCTGACCCGTTTCGTAACCGCGCCAGAAGCTTGCTAACGCGCAAATTTCGTGTTGCAATATCAGGCACAATCGGATCTAGGCCGTTCGACTGTGCGTTTCGCGACTAAGAAATTGAGCAGACATCCGGAAGCCCGCTTGTGGCGTGGCACGCAAAAAGCGTGGCCACGTCTTTTTTACGTCTAGACCAGGAGACAGGCGATGCAAAAAGGCACCGTCAAGTGGTTCAACCCGACCAAGGGTTATGGGTTCATCAAGCCGATGGCCGGCGATAAGGACGTGTTCGTCCATATTTCGGCGGTCGAGCGCGCTGGGCTCACAACCCTCAACGAGAATCAGGTGATCGAATATGACCTTGTGGAAAATCGCGGCAAAACCTCCGCGGAAAATCTGAAGGTCTCCTAAGCTTCGTCACGATCCGCGCAAGCAATCCTGATGCACCCCCCGGCCCTCGCCGGGGGATTTGTTTTTCATGCCGTTCGTTCGGTGGCTTGTTGCGCGAGCATCCGCCGTTCGCGCGCCTTGATGATGCCAACCACCGTCTCGTTGGTTGGCGTCGCTACCCCCAGCGGTTGGCCCAGGCGTGGGATCGCGCCGTTGATGGCGTCCACCTCGCATCGGCGGCCGGCGTTATAGTCCAGCAACATCGAGGGGCGCGCGTCGGGAATTTTGCCGCCCAGTTTTCGGATGTGCTCGATCGGATCGCCGACGTTCAGGCGGATGTTCGAAGCCTTCGCGACCGCGATGGCTTCTTCGGCACAGCGGCGCGCCACACTCCAGGCATCGGGATCTGCGAGGATTTCGCCGACCGTCAGGCCCGTCGTGCAAGACGTGCCTGAAAAGGCGACGTTCATGATCAATTTTTCCCAGACCATCTGCTTGATGTCATCGAACAGGGCAACCTTGAAACCGGCCAATTCCCAGATCTTGGCGGAGGCTTGCAAAAGCTGCTTCGGCAGCCCGGCGAATGCGCCAAAGCGGATCATCTCCATCCCGTTGTGATGCGCATGCCCCGGCGCCCGTATCGAAGCGCCGAAACCTCCGACGACACCGACGGCAAGACGATCCGCGCCAAGTATCGGGGCCGCGATCTCCGGCGATCCCAGGCCATTCTGAATGGTCTGGACGATCGTCTCCGGACCTAACAAGGAGATGCAGGAACGCGCCGCCGCCTCCACATCGAAGGCCTTGGTGGCAATGATGACGAGATCGCAGGGTCCGATGCCGTCCGTCGTCGTCGAGGCATGAATCGGCACCGTGCGATCGCCGCTCGCGCCTTCGCAACGCAGGCCATTGGTAGCCATCGCCTCGGCATGGTCAGGCCAAAGCGTGACCGCGTGAACCTCATGACCGGCATCGACCATGAGCGCGGCATAGACCGATCCCATCGCGCCACAGCCGACAACTGCAATTTTCGCCATCCTACTCTCCGTGCGAGGGGCCCGACGGCCGCAGCGAGCCTACCGCGGGCGAGATCAAAGTAGCGTCGGAACCGGCGCTGCCTGCCGTTTTGCAGGTATCGCCGTCGAGCCGGACCAGACCGCTGGCAACCAGCCGCAGCGCATCGGGGTAGATACGGTGTTCGACCTCGAGAATCCGCGCCGCCAGCATGTCCGGCGTATCGTCATCGCGAACCGCGACCGCACCCTGCATCAGAATCGGGCCAGCGTCGGTTTCCGGAATGACGAAATGGACCGTGGCGCCGGTTATTTTCACGCCTGCGTTCAGGGCCTGGCGATGCGGATCGAGGCCCGGAAACGACGGCAGCAATGAGGGATGAATGTTGAGCATCCGGCCGTACCAGCGCTGCACGAATTCGGCAGTAAACAGGCGCATGAAGCCGGCCAGACAAATCAGGTCGATGCTGTGTTGGTCCAGCGCCGATTGCAAAACCGCCTCGAAAGCCGAGCGATCCTTGCCGAAGGACTTGCTTTCGATGGTGGCGGTCGGGACGCCGCTCGTCCTTGCTTTTTCGAGACCGCCGGCATCGGCGCGGTTGGAGATCACCAGAGCGATCTCGGCCGGGAAATCTTCTTCGCTGGCGGCCTTGATCAATGCGGCCATGTTCGATCCGCGCCCGGAAATCAGGATTGCGACACGGCGTTTCATGGCCTCACCATGCGAAACCGATCTCACCATGTGAGGTCAAGATGACCGTTGTAGACCACGCGAGGTTCGCCCGCGGCCGGGATCACCTCGCCCAAAAGCACGACGCTTTCGCCACCCTCGGTAAGTATCTCGGTGACCCGCTCGACTGCGTCCGGCTTCACGATGGCGATCATGCCGATGCCGCAGTTGAAGGTGCGCAGCAGTTCGAGTTCGGCGATGCCCCCCTGCTCTGCCAGCCATTTGAAGACCGGGAGCACGGGAACGCGTGCAAGGTCGATCCCGACGCCGAGATGCTTTGGCAGCACGCGCGGAATATTGTCGGTGAAGCCGCCGCCGGTGATGTGGGCAAGACCCTTGACCGCGCCGGTCTCGTGGATCGCGCGCAAGCCTGATCTGACATAGAGCCGCGTCGGCACCAGCAGCGCGCCACCCAACGTCATGACCGGTGAAAACGGCGCCGGTGCTTCGAAACCCAGACCGGAGGATTCGACGATCCTGCGGACCAGCGAGAATCCGTTGGAGTGAATGCCTGATGAGGCAAGGCCGATCACGGTGTCGCCAACCGCAATATCGGACCGCGGCAACAGCGTGCCGCGTTCGGCGGCACCGACCGCAAAGCCAGCGAGGTCATAATCGCCATCCTTGTAGAGACCGGGCATTTCGGCGGTTTCGCCGCCGATCAGCGCGCAGCCGGCTTCACGGCAGCCCTCGGCTACGCCCGCGACGATGGCCGCGGTGGCCTCCGGATCGAGTTTGCCGCACGCGAAATAATCGAGAAAGAACAGCGGTTCTGCGCCCTGCACCACGAGATCGTTGACCGACATCGCCACCAGATCCATCCCGATGCCGCCGTGCAGGCCGGTTTCGATCGCGATCTTGACTTTGGTGCCGACGCCATCGGTCGCTGCGACCAGGATCGGGTCCTTGAAACCTGCAGCCTTGAGATCGAACAATCCGCCGAACCCCCCGATCTCGGCGTCGGCGCCGGCGCGGGCCGTGGCACGAACCATCGGCTTGATGAGATCGACCAGGCGATTGCCCGCATCGATATCGACGCCCGAAATCGGCGTAAGTGAGCCCGTTTTTGCGATCAATCATGCCCAGTTCCAGATGATGGCGGCTGGTTACGTCGGAATCCGCTCATGTGCAATGGCTCGCAAGCGGCCCGTGCATATACTATCTAGACCAAGAACCGGTTCACCCTGCAAAGGGCCGAATCTCTCGTAAAAATCAGGCCGGTAGCCGGGAAGCGACCGAGTTGAGTGTTCCAAACATCATCACGCTGGCCCGCATCCTGCTGGTGCCGATTATCGTCTGGGCGATTGCGTCCAACCAGATGGAAATCGCGTTCGCGATCTTTGTCGTCGCCGGCGTCAGCGACGCGGTCGATGGGTTTCTCGCCAAGCGCTTCAACATGGCCAGCGAACTGGGCGCGCTGCTCGATCCATTGGCCGACAAGGCGCTTCTGGTCTCGATCTACGTGGCGCTCGGAATCTGGGGCGCCGTACCGCGCTGGATTGTCATTCTGGTGGTCTCGCGCGATATCATGATCGTCGCTGCCGTGATCGTGTCATGGTTGTTCGGCAAACCGGTCCCGATGAAGCCCTTGATGGTATCGAAGCTCAACACGGTCGCGCAGGTGGCATTCGCGGCACTGGTCCTTGCGGCACTCGGCTTCGGCTTCGAGCCAAAGCCGTATGACCTGATCCTGATGGGCTTTGTAACGGTCTTTACTTTGGTTTCCGTATCCCTCTATCTCGTGGAGTGGGTACGGCACATGAGCACGATCGAAGCAAAATGATCATGCGCCGGTTGTCCGGCAAGGAGTAAGCGTGTGGCAGCTCGCGTTCAACCTCGTCAGCTTGCATTTGCGTTGCCGCACGCAGAGAGCCTTACCCGCGACAATTTTCTCGAGGGACCGGCCAATGCCGGTGGCCTGGCACTGGTCGATAGCTGGCCCGAATGGCCAAACCGGATCATGCTGCTGGTAGGACCCGAAGGCTCCGGCAAAAGCCATCTCGCCGCAATCTGGGCCGAGCAAGCGGGCGCTCGTTCTACGACAGCGCATGCGCTGACCGCAGCGGCGGTGCCCGGCGCGTTGGCGACGGGGGCGCTGGTGATCGAAGATCTGAAATCGTCGGATTTCGATGAACGCGCGCTGTTTCACCTGATGAATCTGGCGCGGGAAGACGGAGCGTTCGTTCTGGTCACCGCGCGGGAGCCGCCTTCCGCATTTCAGATCGAGTTGCGCGATCTCAGGTCACGTTTGCGCGCGGTCCCGACGGTGTCGTTGTTGCCGCCGGACGATCAGCTGTTTCGCGCGCTGATCGTCAAATTTTGCGCGGACCGCCAGCTGGCCGTCGATGAGACCGTAGTGAGTTATCTCGCAACCAGGATCGAACGGTCGTATGCGGCCGCGCGGCAGGCGGTCGAACTCCTTGACACGGAAGCCCTGCGGCTGGGCCGCCCCGTGAGCCGGGCGCTGGCGGCTGAATTGCTGCGTAATGCCTAATCCAGCGGCCCGGCTCGCATCTTGACGGCGCTAGCGGCAGGAACATCAATGTCATTGAAACGTCGTCGCGATAACACATGCTTTGCATCCCTCTGCAGGGGGTGGCGGCGCCGTGTACCTTGGGATGGATCGAAATCTGATGGATTCCGCACAAGCCACTGTAATTAAAGAAAAAGAAGCGGATGCCGAGACCCGCCCAGCGATCGGCACCAGTCCCGAGCGCTTCATCAATCGCGAGCTTTCCTGGCTGCACTTCAATCGCCGGGTGCTGGAGGAGTTGGTCAATTCCGGCCATCCCGCGCTGGAACGGGTGCGGTTTCTGTCGATTTCCGCCAATAACCTTGATGAGTTCTTCATGGTCCGCGTCGCCGGCATCAAGGCCCAGGTGCGGGAGGGCATCGCCGAGCGCAGTCCGGACGGGCTGACCCCGGCCGAACAACTTGTCCTGATCAATGAAGCGGTTTCAAAGCTCGCCACCGACCAGCAGGCGATCTGGCGCGATCTGCGCGGCATCCTGGCCGAGGTCGGCATTGTTCTGGTCGATGGCCGCGATGTCGCCAAGACCGAGCGAAGCTGGATTGAGGATCACTTCCTCCACAATATTTTCCCGTTGCTGACGCCGCTCGCGATCGACCCGGCGCATCCTTTTCCGTTCATTCCGAGCCTCGGATTTACCGTGGCGCTGCAGCTGGCACGGATCTCGGACGGCAAACCCATGAACGCGCTGATCCGCATGCCCGGCAAGATCGACCGCTTCATCCGCTTGCCCGCCGGCAAGGATTCCTCGGTACGATTGATTACGCTGGAACAGGCGACCGGTCTGTTCATCGGCCGGCTATTCCCCGGCTATACCGTCAAGGGCCAAGGCGCGTTCCGCATCATCAGGGATTCCGAACTCGAAATCGAGGAAGAGGCGGAAGATCTGGTGCGCGTGTTCGAAACCGCGCTGAAGCGGCGGCGGCGGGGGTCGGTGATCCGGCTCGAAATCGAAGCCAAGATGCCGGAAGAACTGCGCGCATTCGTGCAGCAGGCGCTTTCGACCGCGGACGACGAGGTGTTGCTGGTCGATGGCGTGCTGGCGATGAACGAGCTGTCGCAATTGACCCGGCTCGACCGGCCCGACCTCGAATTCCCGCCCTATGTGCCGCGTCATCCAGAACGCGTGCGCGATCATGGCGGCGATATCTTCGCTGCGATCCGGCAAAAGGATCTGATTGTTCATCACCCTTATGAATCATTCGACGTCGTCGTCCAGTTCCTGCAACAGGCCGCCCGCGACCCCGACGTCGTCGCGATCAAGCAGACGCTATACCGTACCTCCAACAACTCGCCGATCGTGCGGGCGCTGGCAGAGGCCGCGGAGGCGGGAAAGTCGGTGACCGCGCTGGTCGAGCTCAAGGCGCGGTTCGATGAGGAGGCGAATATCCGCTGGGCGCGCGATCTTGAACGGGCCGGCGTGCAGGTCGTGTACGGGTTCCTTGAACTGAAGACCCACGCCAAGCTGTCTTTGATCGTGCGCCGCGAGGGCGGCAGCCTGACGACCTACGTTCACACCGGTACCGGCAATTATCATCCGGTGACCGCTCGCATCTACACTGATTTGTCCTACTTCACTTCCGATCCGATCATCGGACGCGACGCCGCGCGGGTATTCAACTACATCACGGGCTATGCCGAACCGAGTGACATCGAGAAGATGGCGGTATCGCCGCTTACCTTGCGCAAGCGCATCCTCGAACATATCCACGGTGAGACCAGCCATGCCCGCCACGGCCGACCGGCGGCCATCTGGATGAAGATGAACTCGCTGGTCGATCCTGACATCATCGACGCGCTGTATGAAGCCTCGCAGGCCGGCGTATCGATCGAGCTGGTGGTGCGCGGAATCTGCTGCCTGCGGCCCGGCATATCAGGGCTTTCGGAGAACATACGCGTCAAATCCATCATCGGCCGTTTCCTCGAGCATGGCCGAATCTACTGCTTCGGGATGGGACAGGGTCTGCCCAGTGCAAAAGCTGCTGTGTATATCTCTTCCGCCGACATGATGCCGCGCAACCTCGATCGGCGCGTCGAAATTCTTTGTCCGCTGCAAAATCCCACGGTGCATCAGCAGGTTCTCGAGCAGATCATGGTCGCGAATCTCAAGGATACCGAGCAAAGCTGGCAGTTATTGCCGGATGGATCGTCAACGCGTATGAAGGCCGCGAAGGGCGAGGAGCCCTTCAACCTGCATAATTACTTCATGACCAATCCGAGTTTGTCAGGCCGTGGCAAGTCGCTTAAGGAATCCTCACCGCGCCGCCTCACGCGCCGTACCGAACGTCAGCATTCATCATAAAGGATTTTTCCGGTGAAGCGGCCGCGCAAACGCCAATCCAGCGTCGCGGTCATCGACATCGGTTCGAATTCGGTGCGTCTCGTCGTCTACGAGTCGATGACGCGAAACCTCGTCACCCTCTTCAACGAAAAAACCCTCTGCGGACTCGGGCGCGAGGTTCAGACCACGGGACTGCTGGCGCCGGACGCCGTTGCCAAGGCCTTGACGTCGTTGCGGCGTTTTCGCGCCTTGTGCAGGGTGATGAAAGTCGGCCGGGTCTATGCGATTGCAACCGCGGCCTGCCGCGATGCCACCAACGGCCCCGATTTCATTGCGAAAGCCGAACGCATTTGCGGCGTTAAAATCGAAATCCTGTCGGGCCCGCGCGAAGCGAAATTATCGGCGCTCGGCGTCATATCCGGTATTCACAAGCCGGACGGCATTGTCGGCGACCTCGGCGGCGGCTCGCTTGAATTGATCGACGTGCAGGGCAACCGCGTTCGCAGCGGTGTGACGCTGCCGCTCGGCAGCCTCGCCTTGCAGGACTTATCCCACAAGTCACTGAAGCGTGCCGAGCGCATCGTCAGGAACGATCTGTCAGAGGTTGCCCAGCTCAAAGCCGGACGGGGACGCACCTTCTATGCGGTCGGAGGAACCTGGCGTGCGCTGGCGCGCATCCACATCCTCCAGAGCGGTTATCCGCTGCGGGTGATGCACGGCTATTCGATACCGGCTCCGGACGCGCTCGATTTCGCGCGCCGCCTTCGCCGCCTCGCGGCCGCAAACATGCTGGCCGATATTGAAGTCGTCGCCGATGCACGGCGGCCGCTATTGACCTATGCGGCCCTTGTTCTCGAATACATCATCCGGGTCGCAAAGCCGAAGACCATCGTGTTTTCGACCTTCGGCGTGCGCGAAGGCCTGCTTTACTCGATGCTGCCGCAAGCCGAGCGCTCGGAGGATGGATTGATTTGCGCTGCGCAGACGCTCAACGAGCTGCTGTCGCGTTCCGCACGCCATGCGGAAGAATTGATCGACTGGACCGATCGTCTGGTGCGGGTCGTAAAATTGCGGGAGACCGAGGAAGATCGCCGCCTGCGCCATGCCGCTTGCCTGCTGTCCGACATCGGATGGCGGGTGCATCCCGACCACCGCGGCGAAGAGACGCTCAGTCTCATCACCAACGGAAATTTCGGTGCGGTCACGCATCAAGGCAGGGTGGTTGTAGCGCTGTCGGTATTTTATCGCTATGCGGGCCTGAGCGAACAAAACGAACCGCCGGCGGTTATTCGTGAGCTGCTGCCGCCGGCTATGGTCGAGCGTGCCCGCGTGCTCGGCGCGGCCTTTCGCGTCGCCCACCTGGTATCGGCGGCGCGCCCCGGCGTGTTGTCGGCAACCCACTTTAGAAGCCGGGGCCGCAAGCTGATGCTGGTGTTCGAGCACAGGTTGGTCGATCTGGTCGCCGATCGTGTCGGCAGCCGATTCAAGCAGCTGGCGAAGCTGGTCGGCCGCTCCGGATCGATCGTAAGGCGTTAGTATCCGTCGGCAGTTTGTAGCTGAGGACAGGTCCGAGTCAGCCTGCGGACGGTGCAGCGCCTTCAACTTGCTGCAGCTTGCGCCTCCGCCAGATCGACCCCGCGATCAGCACGACGATGACGCCCAACACGGCGCAGACAAGCTCGCCGCCGTTGCCGCTTGCAAAGTGCGGCCCGATCCCGAGCGACCCCAACAGCGTGTCAAGCTTGACGCCGGCCGGGCCAGCGAAAAGAGCCTGCAATTTCGGGTGAACCGCTGGATCGGTGGCGATGACGTCGCCGGCGATCCAGCCGAGCAAGGCGGCGCCGGCCCAGACCAAAATCGGCAGTCGATTGAGCAGCGCCATGATCAGCGCGGCGCCGGCAACGATCAGGGGTATGCTGATCGCAAGGCCGAGAATCAGCAGCGGAAAACTGCCATTGGCGGCGGCCGCGACCGCGATCACATTGTCGAGGCTCATTACGATATCGGCGACCACCACGATCTGAACGGCGGCCCACAAATGCGAGGCAGATTTGACGCCTTCCTCGTCCTCTTGCTCGGGCACCATCAGCTTGGCGGCGATCACGAGCAGTGCGAGCCCTCCGACCAGCTTGAGGTACGGCAATTCCATCAGCGACGCGACGATGCCGGTGAAGATGATGCGAAGAATAACCGCGGCGCCCGCACCGAAGATCATGCCCCACAGCCGCTGGCGTGGCGCCAGTCCACGACACGCCAGGGCGATTACCAGCGCGTTGTCGCCGGAGAGCAGTACGTTGATCCAGATGATCTTGCCGACCGCAATCCAAAAAGCCGGCTGCAGCATCTCGGCTTGAAACTGGGCGGCAAACGTTGCGATGTTCGCCGGATCGAGGATTTGCAGCAGCCAGTTCACGGCGCATTCCTTTCGGCCAGGGGCCGTCCCGTGCGGCTATTGGCTGCCGCCCGTCTACCGATCAGCCGACGATTTCGTTGCCGGAGAAAAATTGGGCGATTTCGATGGCGGCGGTCTCCGCGGCATCGGACCCGTGCACCGAGTTTTCGCCGATCGATTTCGCGTGCAGCTTGCGGATCGTGCCATCAGCCGCCTTGGAAGGATCGGTCGCACCCATCACTTCGCGGTGTTTAAGCACGGCGTTTTCGCCCTCGAGCACTTGAACGACGACAGGACCGGAAATCATGAATTCCACCAACTCGCGAAAAAACGGACGTTCCTTGTGAACGGCGTAGAAGGTTTCGGCCTGCTCGCGGGTCATGCGAATGCGCTTCTGGGCAACGATCCGCAGTCCCGCCTTCTCGATCAGCGCATTGATCGCGCCGGTCAGATTGCGCGCGGTCGCGTCGGGCTTGATAATCGAAAAGGTGCGTTCAATCGCCATGATTTCGTCCTTGCAGATCGCTGAGGGGAATTGCGGCGCTTATATCGGCGCCATCGGCGAACGGCAAGCGACCAGCCGAAATGGCTTGATTGCCCCAGCCGGCGATTGATCCCCGGAATTACCACAATTTCACAAAGATGAACCCTCTCTGAAACCACCATCCCGGTTTCATTCACGTTGTCAGGAATAGCCTTCCGATCAGCCGAACGCCTCGGAGTTTTCAGCGGTGTTGCGGCGGCACTTTCACCGATGGCGCCGACAGCGCCGAACCTGTGGAGACGACCATGTTACGCAAACTCTCGCTTGTTGCAGTTGCCGCGGCATCGCTGGGTGCGGCCGCGTTGGCGCCGACTTCGGCCTCGGCGTGGGGCGGTCACGGTTGGCACCACGGTGGATGGCACGGCGGCTGGGGCGGTCCCCGCCTCTTCGTCGGTGGCCCGGCCTATGGTTACGGTTACGGCGGCTGCTATGTGCGGCGATTGGTCCCGACCCCGTGGGGACCTCGCTGGCGGTTGGTGAATCGCTGCTATTGATTTGCCTCATCTACCCGAGCGTCAAAAGCCCCGGCCCCTGCGGTCGGGGCTTTCTGTGAGTTCAGATTGGTGGAACTCGATCCGCCGGTTTCATCAGTTCCAGCTGAAAAAATGTGCAATCGACCGCAAACCGGAAACAATTTTTGTGCTGGGGACTTGGTCAGACGTAGCTCACTAAAACGGAACGCGAAGCGGAACCGTCATGAACAGCCGAATCGCCCACGACAGCGAACAAATCGATCACAAGACGTGTCGATCGATTTGTGACGCTATCGGTGAACGGCTGCAGCAGCGTCTGCGGCCCGATACTTCGCGGCTATCGTCCCACTTGCAACATCTGATGGATGAATTGCGCAGGAGGGACAGCGAGGGCCGCTGGAGGTCGTCGAACTAGCCGAATGTCCTTCGGCATACGGGGATTGCGGAAGCGATATTTCGTCCACAAACCGGTTGCGTTTGGCGGCGGCTCCGGTGACAACCCCGCATGCTTTCAATCACCGACATATCGGTCCGGATTGCCGGACGACTTCTGATCGATCATGGCTCCGCGCAGATAGTCCCCGGCGCGCGCGTGGGTCTGGTCGGCCGCAACGGCGCCGGCAAATCGACGCTGTTCCAGGCGATTCGTGGCGAGCTGCCGACCGAGACCGGCACCATCACGATCCCTCCGCGCTGGCGGGTTGGCAGTCTTGCGCAGGAGGCACCGAACGGGCCGGACAGTCTGATCGAAGTCGTGCTCAAAGCGGATCTCGAGCGCGATGCGCTGCTCCGGGAAGCCGAGACCGCTCATGATCCGCACAGGATCGCGGAAATCCAGACGAGGCTCGTCGACATCGACGCCCATTCGGCGCCCGCCCGCGCCGCTGCGATTCTCAGCGGCCTGGGGTTTTCGAGCGCGGACCAGGCGCGGTCATGTTCGGAATTTTCCGGCGGCTGGCGAATGCGCGTCGCGCTCGCCGCCACGCTGTTTGCGGCTCCCGATCTCTTGTTGCTGGACGAGCCGACCAACTATCTCGATCTCGAAGGCACGCTTTGGCTTGAAGACCATCTCGCGAACTATCCGCGCACGGTGATCGTCATCAGCCATGACCGCGATCTGCTCGATACCTCGGTAGACCAGATCCTCCATCTGGACCGCGGCAAACTAACGCTCTATCGCGGCAGCTATTCGTCATTCGAGGAGCAACGCGCCACGCGTGAGATGCTCAACGCCAAACACGCCAAACGACAGGAGGCCGAGCGCAAGCGCCTGCAGGCCTTTGTCGACCGCTTCAAGGCCAAGGCTTCGAAAGCGCGCCAGGCCCAGTCGCGCGTGAAGATGCTGGAAAAGATGAAACCGATCGCAGCGCTGGTGACGCAAGACGTGCGCGAGATCAGCTTCCCTGCGCCGGAAAAAATGCTGTCGCCTCCGATCATCGCGGTCGACGATGTTTCGGTCGGTTACGATCCGAAAAAGCCGGTGCTGAACCGCGTCACCTTGCGAATCGACAACGACGATCGCATTGCGTTGCTCGGGGCCAACGGCAACGGCAAGTCGACGCTGGTCAAACTGCTCGCCAGCCGGTTATCGCCATTTTCCGGCACGATTACCCGCGCGGAGAGGATTTCCATCGCCTATTTTGCGCAGCACCAGCTCGACGAATTGAACGAAGACGGCTCACCCTACGATCACGTCCGCAAGCTGATGCCCGACGCTCCCGAAACCAAGGTGCGCGGGCGCACCGGTGCGATCGGCTTCTCGGGCAAGGCCGGCGACACCCTGGTCAAAAGCCTGTCGGGCGGCGAAAAGGCGCGGCTGCTGCTGGGACTTGCGACCTTCTTCGGTCCCAACATGATCATTCTCGACGAGCCGACCAACCATCTCGACATCGACAGCCGCGCCGCGCTTGCCGAGGCGATCAATGAATTTCCAGGCGCGGTCATCATGGTCTCGCATGATCGCTATCTGATTGAAGCCTGCGCCGATCGATTGTGGGTGGTGGCCGATCAAACCGTTACGACCTATGAGGGGGACCTCGACGATTATCGACGCATGGTATTGTCGGCGCGCGGCATGCGCACAAATTCGCGCGACCGCGGCAGCAACGAGCGCGGTAACGGTCGCGACAAGCCTGCACGCAACGGCAGTGAAAAGCGCCTGCCACTGAAGCAGAAGATTTCCGAGGCCGAGGCCGAGATCGCGCGCATCAATGGTATCATCGCCAAGATCGATACGGCGCTGGCGCTGCCGGATTTGTTCACGCGCGACCCGAAGCAGGCTGCCCAGCTCAGCAAGGCGCGGGCCGGTGCGGCAAGCGCCTTGCAGCGGGCCGAGGAAGAATGGCTGGCCGCCAGTTCGCAGTATGATGAAACGGCCGGCTGAGCGGCCTGCGAGAAAGCGGAGAATGATCAGGTCGCCGCCGGCTTCTTCTTCGGCTTGGGCTTGGCAGCCTTTGGCGGCGCCACCGGCTCGGGTCCACGCTCGATCGAACTCAGGCGTCCGGCCGTAAAGGTGTAGATCCCGGCGCGTTGCCCCTTCGAGTAATTGATAACCGCCACCCGATCGCCGCGCGGATTGTTGGAAAAATTGACACTGTCGGGTGCGCCAATGCCGCGCACGACGTCGCATTCGGTGTGACCAAGCGCCACCGCTGCCGTTGTCGAGGCGGGCGGCGCGGCGGCAGCTCCCTCGGTCAACGCATTGGCGTCTGCAGGCCCGCCTGGAGGCGCCATTCCCGGGCAAAGCCCGTCGGCGCTGACCAGATCCTCCGATGTGACCGGCCTGTTGGGGGTCAACGGCGGCGTTTCAATCGAAACGGGTCGGATGAACAGCCTGCCGGAGCGCGAAAACCACTCCGCGTCTTTCGACAGGAGATCGGACGAAAACATGCTGGATCCGCCCGAGCAGCCCGCCATGACGGGGGCAAGCAGAAGCAATGCCAGCAGACATTTTCGATGAGGGTGTTCGTCTCGCACGCTAGTTAGGTTCCCGCCCCGGCCCTAAGCGCTTGTCCCACCATCACTTTGCGGCACGACCGTGACTGTGTGCAAGCCCGCAGGGAGAAATTGCAGATTATCATTAATTGCCGGATATCGCTATTCCCGCCGCTGCCACCGGCCCCGTTCGTCGGCCTGCCAATAGGTCACCTCGAACCCGCGCGCCTTGCAATCTGTCCAGGCGCCTCGCGCCAAAGCGAGCGCCTCACCGTCGTCGCCGTTGAAGACCAGAACCATACGATCATAGGCGTGCGCATCCGCAGGCAAGGCGGCGTTGTCGATCAGAAACCTGACATTGGCCCGGTTCGGATTGCCCTCCTCCACCGCCAGCACGATCGGCTGATCCTGGGCATCGCCGGCGCGCCAGGTGACGTGCGGCAAAAACGAATCGTCGCGATAGGTCCACAAATGCGCATCGAGCGCGTCTGCGCGCTCCTGCGATGTCGACTGCACCACAACGCGCCAGCCACGCTCCAGAGATTTTTCGAGCAAGGACGGCAAAACGCTTTCCAGCGACATGTTTTGCAGGTGATAGAACAGAACTTCCGTCATCACTTTGCTTCGTAGTAATCCGCAACCAGCCGCTCCAGCAGGCGAACGCCAAATCCCGAGCCCCAGCTCTGATTGATGTCGGATTTCGGCGCGCCCATCGCGGTTCCCGCGATATCGAGATGCGCCCACGGCGTGTCGTCGACGAAGCGCTGCAGGAACTGTGCGGCGGTGATCGAACCGCCGTTGCGGGTGCCGGTGTTCTTCATGTCAGCGAACTGCGAATCGATCTGCTTGTCATATTCGGGGCCGAGCGGCATGCGCCAGACCCGCTCACCGGTCGCCAGGCCGACCGTGGTCAAGCGCTCTGCCAGTTCGTCGTTGTTAGCGAACAACCCGGCATATTCGGTGCCGAGCGCCACCATAATCGCCCCAGTCAGGGTTGCGAGATCGACCATGAATTTCGGCTTGATCTTCTTCGCCACGTACCAGAGCACATCGGCCAGCACCAATCGGCCTTCGGCGTCGGTGTTGATAATCTCGATGGTCTGCCCGGACATCGAGGTGACGATATCACCGGGACGTTGGGCGTTTCCGTCGGGCATGTTCTCGACAAGGCCGATGGCGCCGACCGCATTGACCTTCGCCTTGCGCGCTGCCAGTGCGTGCATCAGTCCGACGACGCAGGCGGCGCCGCCCATGTCGCCCTTCATGTCCTCCATGCTTCCCGCGGGCTTGATAGAAATGCCGCCGGTGTCGAAACAAACGCCCTTGCCGACAAAAGCAACCGGTTGATCGCCGCGCTTGGCGCCGTTCCAGCGCATGATCACCACGCGACCGGGCCGCGTCGAGCCCTGCGCGACACCGAGCAGCGCGCCCATTCCGAGTTTCGACATGGCCTTCACGTCGAGGATCTCGACGTCGACGCCGAGCTTCTTCAGCTGGCTGGCGCGACGCGCGAATTCCGCGGGATAGAGCACGTTCGGCGGCTCGTTCACCAGTTCGCGCGCCATAATGACGCCGTCGACAATGTGAGCGTCCGGAGTGAAGGCTTTTCGCGCTGCCGCCACATCATCGACGGCGAGCGAGACATCGCCTTTCAAGGCGACCTCCTCGCCGTCCTTTTTCCTGGTCTTGTAGCGATCGAATTTGTAGGCGCGCAGCCTTATCCCCGATGCGACCGCGGCCGTCTGATCGGGCGTCATCGCCCCGGTCGGCAATTCCGCCATGATCGCCACAGCGCCATTGCCGGCGCGCAGCTTGCCGGCCGCCGCCCCGCCAAGCTTGAGAAAATCATTGTCCTTGATCGCCGAGAGCTTGCCGACGCCGACCACGATCAGACGCGAGGCCTTGAGACCTTCCGGCGCCAGAATATCGAGGGTTGAGCCGCTCTTTCCCTTGAACTGGTTCGTGTCAGCGGCGCGCCTGACCAGATTGGCTGCCCGGCCCAGCGTTTTTCGGGTCGCTCCGCCGAACTTCAGGGCATCGTCGCAAAATACCACCAGAGTGCCGCGAGGGACGGCAGAAAACGGAACGAAGCCGACCTTGACGGCGTCGGACATAGGTAACTCCTCCAAAATCAGGGCTGACGCTGGCCGGGAAGCCGCCGGCGCGCTTGAAATGTTCCCTTCGAACGTGATTCACGGCCGTCAAGAGCATGGTCCCGGACAGTATGGCCTGCCAGCCGCTGCGCTGCCAAGCGCGAGCAGTGGCCGGGGGGCCACATAAGGCGAATTATTAACCTTATCCGCAAGGCGCCATGGCGCAGCCATTTTGTTGACGGATCAAAGGGATGCTAGTGAGAGAGTGGAGCGGCCGGACCAATGGCGGAGCGACCAAGGGGGATCCTGATTTCGGGATTGGTCGCCAGCTGCAGTTCCAGTCGCGGGGGTGGGAACGTACGGTTACGATGGGGTCGATCGACAGGTATATCATTCGCACGACGCTTGCGTCGTTTGCGCTGGTTCTGGTCAGCCTGACGGGGGTGATCTGGATTACGCAGGCGTTGCGCGGCATCGACCTGATGACCAGCCAGGGTCAGACGATTGTCACGTTCCTCAGCGTCACCAGTCTGGTCATTCCGGCGCTGGTGCTGATCATCTCGCCGATCGCCCTGATGATCGCGATCGCCCATACCCTCAACAAGCTCGCGACCGATTCAGAGATCATCGTGATGAATGCGGCCGGCTTCTCGCCGTTCCGGCTGTTCCGTCCGTTTCTCTACGCCACCTTGGCGGTGGCGGTCATGGTCGCCTTCATCTCCGCCTATCTCGCCCCCGACGGCATGCGTCGCCTGAAGCAATGGGATGCCGAAATTACCGCGGATGTGCTGGCCAACATCCTGCAACCCGGCCGCTTCGCTCAACTCGATCAGAACCTGACCATCCGTATTCGCGAGCGGCAGCCCGGCGGCGTGCTGGTCGGCATCTTCGTCGATGACCGCCGTGACCCGAAGGAACGTGTCAGCATCATCGCCGACCACGGCACGGTCCTGAAAAACGAGGGCGGATCGTTTCTGATCCTCGAGGACGGAAATCTCGAACGCCTCGAAATCGGCAAGCACGATCCCGCGTTGGTGGCGTTCGGTCGTTATGCATTCGATATGTCGAAATTCTCAAATCAAGGTCGCGACATCACCTTGGGCATTCGCGAACGCTACCTCTGGGAATTGCTCGCGCCGCTTGCCAGCGATCCGGTCTACGTGCAGTTGCCCGGACAGTTCCGCGCCGAGTTGCATGATCGTTTCATGGCGCCGATCTATCCGTTTGCATTCGCAGCTCTCACCTTTGCCTTTCTCGGCGCGCCGCGCACCACGCGCCAGAGCCGCAACTTTTCGATCTCCAGCGCCATCCTCGCCGTCTTCGGGCTGCGCATGGCGGGGTTCGCCTGCTCGGTGATGGCGGTGAAATCGCCGCTCGCTCCGGTCGTTCAGTATCTGATGCTGGCGCTGGCCATCGGCGCGAGCCTTTGGATCATCCTCGGAGGCGTCGTGGTGGAACCGCCGGCCACACTGATCGAGGCGATCAACAAATCGAACGCGCGTCTGCTGCGACTTCTTGGGCGGCCAGCCACAGCATGAGCATGATGACCAACACGCTTGGGCGATACTTCGCCGGCCGCTTCGTGGTCTCGGCGCTGGGCGTGTTCGCCAGCATCTTCGTGCTGCTGGTGCTGGTCGATTACATCGAGATGGTCAGGAAGACGTCGGGGCTGGCTTCGGCCTCCGCCATCGCGGTCGCGGAGACCTCGCTGTTCCGCGTGCCGCAGCTGCTCGAAAAGATGATGCCGTTCTGTATCCTGATCGGGGCGATGACCTGCTATCTGGCGCTTTCGCGGCGCCTGGAGCTCGTGGTCGCGCGCGCCGCCGGCGTGTCTGCCTGGCAGTTCATCGCGCCGGCGCTGGCAAGCGCGGTGGTGCTCGGAATCCTGGCAACCACCGCTTACAACCCAATCTCCGCGAATTTACGCGAGCTCTCCAAACGCATGGAGGCGGAGCTGTTCGGCTCCGCTCCCGGCGGCGGCATACAGGACGCGTCCGGCTTCTGGATCAATCAGGTAAACAGCGATGGTAATGCCATCATCAATGCCGTCCGCAGCGAACAGCAGGGGGTGCGGCTGACGGGGCTGACCGTATTCCGATTCGATACCGACTATCGGTTCAAGGAGCGAATCGAAGCGCGCGAGGCGACGCTCGAGGAGGGACGCTGGCTGTTCAAATCGGCGCGCCGGTACTCCCTCGACGGACCTCCTGTCGATCAGGACAGCTTCTTCCTTGCGACCAGCCTTACGCCGGCCCAGGTCCGCAATAGCTTCTCGACACCGGAGACTGTGTCTTTTTGGCAACTCCCGAGCTACATCCGGTCGTCGGAAAGCTCGGGATTCGCGACCGCCGGCTACCGCTTGCAGTACCACAAGCTTCTCGCCCAGCCATTTCTGCTGGCTGCCATGGTCATGCTGGCAGCGGCTGTCAGTCTGCGGTTCTTCCGTTTCGGCGGGATCCAAAAGATGGTTTTGAGTGGCGTGGGTGCAGGCTTTCTGCTCTACGTTCTGTCGAAAGTAACTGAGGATTTGAGCAAGGCTGAGTTGATGCATCCCATCGCTTCGGCGTGGCTGCCTGTGTGCGTGGGCGGCCTCACCGGCTTTTTGGCCTTGCTGTACCAGGAGGACGGGTAGTGGCCGTTGTCGCCGCCCGCCGAGGAAGCTCGCCCGCATTCGGGCGGCGCACCGCCGTGCGCCGTTATCGTGTCCGCTTGGCCGCCGCCAGCGGATCGGTCCTCGCCCTTGTTTTCGGTTTCGTTGTTGCAGGCGCGCTCGGTGTTGCCACGTCAACCCCGGCGTCAGCGCAGGGCTTTACCTACAACCCGAGGCCGCCTCGTGTGGTGCCACCCCGAACCGCCAATGACGGACAGATGCTCGTCCAGGCGGTCGAGGTGGATTACGACTACAACAATTCGCGGGTGTCGGCGGTCGGCAACGTGCAGATGTTCTACAACGGGACCAGCGTCGAGGCCGACAAGGTCATCTACGATCAGAAGACCAAGCGGCTTCATGCCGAAGGCAATATCCGCATGACCGATGCGGAGGGCAGAATCACCTACGCCAACATCATGGATTTGAGCGACGACTACCGCGACGGCTTCGTCGATTCGTTGCGCGTCGATACCGCCGACGCGACGCGAATGGCAGCGACGCGCGCGGACCGCTCCAGCGGCAACTACACCGTCTTCGAAAACGGTGTCTATACCGCCTGCGCACCCTGCAAGGACGATCCGAAGAAGCCGCCGCTATGGCAGGTCAAGGGCGCGCGCATCATTCACGACCAGACCGACAAGATGCTGTATTTCGAGAACGCGCAGTTGGAGTTCTTCGGCGTTCCAATGGCGTATCTGCCGTATTTTTCGACGCCCGATCCGACCGTGAAGCGCAAGACCGGGTTCTTGATGCCGAGCTTCTCGCAGGCTTCGACCTACGGCTATGCCGTTGAAACGCCGTTCTACTGGGCGATCGCTCCCGACTACGACGCGACCTTCACCCCACGGGTTACAACCCGGCAGGGCGTGCTGTTGCAGGGCGAATTCCGTCAGCGCCTGATCAACGGGTCGTATCAAATCCGCGCCTACGGCATCGACCAACTGGACCCGGGAGCCTTCGCCGGTCAGCCCGGAGACCGCACCTTCCGCGGTGGCATCGACACCAAGGGCCAGTTCGCGCTGAACGACAAATGGGTGTGGGGCTGGGATGGTGTGCTGCTCTCGGATTACTACTTTTTCTCCGATTACAGGCTGGCCCAGTACAAGGATCCGTTGGACTCGTTTCTGACCCTGCCGACGGAAGCCATTTCCCAGCTTTATCTGACCGGCGTCGGCAATCGCAGCTACTTTGATGCGCGCACGATTTACTATCTCAGCTTTTCGGGTTTCCAGAAGCAGGTGCCCGTTATTCACCCGGTGGTCGATTATTCGAACGTTCTCAACTATCCGATCATTCGGCGGAGAATTCAGCTACAAGACCAATTTCACCAGCCTGACGCGGAACACTGCCGCCTTCGACCCGATCACGACGCTGGCTAACACCAATGGCCTCTGCACGACGGCGTCCGCCGATCCGCTCGCGCGGTTGCCGGCGCAATGCCTGCTTCGCGGCATCCCCGGAACGTACACGCGGTTCACGGCTGAGGCGCAGTGGCGGCGATCGTTCACCGATTCCGCCGGTGAAATCTGGACGCCATTTGCGAGCGTCCGCGCGGATGCGATCGATGCCTCGATCTCGAACCAGCCCGGCGTTTCGAACTTCCTTCCGGTCGGCGACACCCAGGCGCTGCGCGTGATGCCGACGGTCGGCCTCGAATATCGCTATCCCTTCATCAACGTTCAGCCCTGGGGTTCGACGACGATCGAGCCGATCGCGCAGGTCATCATTCGTCCCAACGAACCCTATGCGGGCAAGCTTCCCAACGAAGACGCCCAGAGCTTGGTATACGACACCAGCAACCTGTTCAGCGTCGATAAATTCTCGGGCTATGACCGCGTCGAAGGCGGCGGGCGCGCCAATGTCGGCGTGCAGGCGACCACGCAATTCGACCGCGGAGGTGCCGTCAAGGTACTATTCGGACAGTCCTATCAACTGTTCGGCCTGAATTCGTTCGCCGTCCAGGACATGACCAATACCGGCCTCGATTCCGGTCTCGCGACCCCAAAGTCGGACTATGTCGGCAGCGTCAGCTATTCGCCCAACCGAACCTATACGTTCAGCGTGCGCACTCGCCTGGACCAGGAAACTCTTAACGTTGAGCGTTTCGAGGCTGAAGGCCGTGCGAGCTTCGACCGCTGGTCGGTCAGCATGCTGTACGGCAATTACGCCCAGCAACCGGAACTGGGATATCTGACCCGTCGCGAGGGACTTTTGGGCAGCGCGTCTGTCAAGGTGGCGGCGAACTGGGTAGTATCGGGATCTGCCCGATGGGATCTCGAAGCGAACAAGGTCAATCAGTACGTCGTCGGTGCCGGGTATGTGGACGACTGCTTTGTGCTGGCGGCCAACTATGTCACGTCCTACTCGTATGCCGCCGGCACCACCCCTCCGGTGCTCAGTCACGCCTTCATGCTGCAGATCGGCTTGCGGACCATCGCCAATACGGCCACGTCAGGCAGCGGAGCCTCAGGTATCCAGTAGAACCGGCGCCGGCACGCTGCCGGAGGATGAATTTCCGGCGCGTCACTGGTCCAATTCGAATCGGTTGATAGAGCGAACATGATCATGACGACTACACTCTCTCATCGGCTTTCGGTCCTGGTCCTGACCTGTGCCGCGGCACTGGCCCTGACGAGCTGGGCCTCGCCGTCGCATGCGCAAACCGTTGCCGTCATGGTCAACGGCGAACCTATCACCAACTACGATATCGAACAGCGCAGCAAGCTGAACTTCCTGACGACTCACAAGCCAGCCAGCCGGCAGCAAGTGATCGACGAACTGATTGATGAAAAGGTGAAGATCAAGGAAGGCAAGAAATTCGGCGTCGATCCCACCGCCTCCGATATCGATCAGTCGTACGCGGCAATGAGTGCGCGGATGCGAATCACGCCGGAGCAACTGACGAAATCTCTGGAAGCTCAGGGCATTCGGCCCGATACGCTGAAGGCCCGCATCAAGGCCGAGATGGTCTGGACCAGCCTGATCCGCGGGCGATACAAGGAGAGCCTGCAGGTCGGCGAAAAGGACGTCGCCGCCGCCGTCCAGGTCAATGGCGACGAAAAGCAGCAGACCGAGGCCTTCGAATATAAGATGCAACCCGTTGTTTTGATCGTCCCGCGAGGATCGGCACCCGCCGCCATCGAGGCAAGACAAAAGGAGGCGGAAGCCCTGCGCAGCCGCGTGCAGACCTGCGCCGACGCCAACGCTTTCTTCAAGTCGATGCAAAATGCCGCGATACGCGAGACCGTGACCAAGACCTCGGCTGACATACCGGCGGTTCTTCGTGAAGTCCTGGACAAGACACCGATCGGCCATTTGACTCCGCCCGAGGTGACGAAGCAGGGCGTGGAGATGGTTGCGCTGTGCGCAAGGAAGCCGACCACCGTCGACACGCCGAAGAAGAGGGAAATCCGGGACAAGATGTATGCCGAGAAATTCCAGGCGAAGTCGAAATCGTATTTGCAGGAAGTGCGCAAAGCCGCGATGGTCGAATATCGTTGACAGCATGGCCAGGCCCCTCGCGCTGACATCCGGCGAGCCCGCGGGTATCGGGCCCGATATCACCATCAAGGCGTGGCTGCGCCGCAATGAGCTGAAGCTCCCCCCGTTCTACCTGCTCGGCGACCGCGATCTCATCCGTGACCGGGCGAAGGCTCTCGGACTTAACGTCAAGCTCGCCGACGTTCGCGCCGAACAGGCACTCAAAACTTTCGCGGACGCGTTGCCGGTCGTGGCAACCGGCCATGCGGCAACCGCGCGGCCGGGCCAGCCGGACGATACCAGTGCGAACGCAGCCCTTGGCTCGATCAGGCAGGCCGTCGCCGATGTCATCGCCGGACGGGCTGGCGCGGTCGTCACCAATCCGATCGCCAAGAGCGTTCTCTACCGCGCCGGATTCACCCATCCCGGCCATACCGAGTTTCTCGCCGAGCTCGCGGCGACCGGGGGCCATGCGCCGCAGGCTGTGATGATGCTGTGGTCCCCTGCCCTCGTCGTCGTGCCCGTGACCATCCATCTTGCGCTGCGAGACGCCATCGCGCAGCTCTCGAGCGAGCTGATCGTCAGCACCGTCCGGATCGTGGTCGCGGATCTGAAAACCCGGTTCGGCCTCGCCAATCCGCGCCTTGCGGTATCGGGCCTCAATCCGCATGCAGGCGAAGACGGCTCGCTCGGCAGCGAGGACCAAACCATCGTCGCGCCGGCAATCGAAATCCTGCGCGGCGAGGGCATCGCGATCAGAGGGCCACTGCCCGCCGACACCATGTTCCACGATGCCGCGCGCAAAACCTATGACTGCGCGATCTGCATGTATCACGACCAGGCGCTGATCCCGGTCAAGACGCTGGCGTTCGAGGATGCCGTCAACGTCACGCTGGGACTGCCATTCATTCGAACATCGCCTGACCATGGCACGGCGTTTGACATTGCCGGCACCGGTAAGGCCAATCCGTCCAGCCTGATTGCGGCATTGCGGCTGGCCGCCCGCATGGCGGCGACGCAGGGCGCATGAGCGCGATCGATGACCTTCCGCCGCTTCGCGAGGTGATTCGCCAGCATGCCCTGTCGGCTCGCAAATCGCTCGGCCAGAATTTCCTGCTGGACCTCAACCTCACCGCGCGGATCGCGCGCGCCGCGGGCCCACTCGAGGATGCGACCATCATCGAGATCGGCCCCGGACCCGGCGGGCTGACGCGGGCGCTGCTGGCGATGGGCGCGCGGCGCGTCATCGCCGTCGAACGCGACCAGCGCGCGCTGCCGGCGCTTGAGGAGATCTCACGGCGATATCCGGGACGGCTGGAAATCGTCTGCGCCGACGCGCAGCATTTCGATCCACGGCCGATGCTCGGCGGCGGGATTGCGAAAATCGTCGCCAACCTCCCCTACAACATCGCAACCGCGCTTCTGATCGACTGGCTGTCGATCGAACCATGGCCGCCCTGGTACGACATGATGGTGCTGATGTTTCAGCGCGAGGTGGCCGAACGGATCGTCGCGCGAGAGAACGACGAGGCCTATGGGCGGCTGGGCGTGCTCGCGAACTGGCGTGCTGAAACAAAAATCCTGTTCGACATTTCTCCGGCCGCCTTCGTGCCGCAACCAAAAGTCACCTCGTCGCTGGTACGCCTGGTGCCTCGCAGCACGCCGGAAGCCTGTGATCGCCGGGCGCTCGAGCAGGTCGCTGCGGCGGCGTTCGGGCAGCGGCGGAAAATGCTGCGGCAGAGCCTCAAATCACTGACTGTCGATCCGGCGCGGCTCGCCGCTGCCGCACATGTCGATCCGACGCGGCGTGCCGAAACCATTCCGGTCAGTGGCTTTGTTGCCATGGCCCGTGAATTGTCCGATATACGAAAAGCAAAATTGAATATTCCCTAAGGAGAAGACACCATGGCGCTGATGCGACGCCAATCATTGGTCAAATTCGATGCGCCTTTGTGTGAAACCATCGTCGAGACGCCGAAGCCGCAAGGCAGGGAAGTGCTGGTCCGCATCGAGCGCTGCGGGTTGTGCCACTCCGACCTGCATATCCAGGACGGTTACGCCGATCTCGGCGGCGGCAAGAAGCTTGATACCACGCGCGGCATGACGCTGCCCTTTACGCTGGGACACGAGATCGCGGGCGTCGTCGAGGAAGTCGGCTCCGAGGTTTCGAACGACCTGATCGGCGCAAGGAAAGCGGTATTCCCGTGGATCGGCTGCGGCCAATGCCGCGACTGCCTGAATGGCGACGAGAATCTCTGCATCAAGCAGCGATTTATTGGCGTTGCCATCGATGGCGGTTTTGCGAGTCACGTGCTGGTGCCGGACGCAAGATATCTGCTGGATTACGACCCGTTGCCGGTCAATCAGGCCGCCACCTTGATGTGTTCCGGCGTGACCGCCTATGGCGCGTTGAAGCGCCTGGTCGACCGGCCGCGGCAACGAAATCTCTTGCTGATCGGCCTCGGCGGCGTCGGCATGATGGGGCTGGCTTTCGCACAAGCCATGTTCAAGCAGAAGATTTCGGTGGCGGATCTGAATCCCGCCGCGCGCGAGACGGCGTTGAAAAATGGCGCCGATGTCGCCTACGATCCTTCCGAGCCCGACGTGGTCAAACGCATGATCAGAGAAACCGAGGGCGGTTTCGACGAGATCGTCGATTTTGCCGGCAACGAAAAATCAATGGCGTTTGCGGTCTCCGCACTTGCACGCGGCGGCAAGATCGTGGTCTCCGGATTGATGGGCGGCAATTTCAGTCTGCCGATGGTGCAGTGGATCTACAAGCGCATGACCATCGAGGGATTCATGGTCGGAACATTGGCGGAGGCGCATGAGTTGATGGCGCTGGCGCGCGGCGGAAAGATCAGGCCGACGCCGATGAGAGAAGAGCCGATGAGCGACGTCCAGAAATGGATCGACGAACTGCGGGCTGGAAAAGTCGTCGGCCGCATCGTGCTGAAAAACTGATCCGGACCGTTTCGCCCTGTTCCGCGCCGTGCTTACGGCGAATGACGGCATTTTTTGGAAAAGAGCGCGGAGGCGCTTCGCAGCCCCAGCATCCATCTGCGGATCGGCCTCTGCAATCCGCATGGCGAGCCCGAATTAAGCCTCATGCTGTCCGAAATTGCGGCTCATTGCGACCCAAGTTCTCGCGGAGAACGTGGGACGGAAAGGATCGCGTAGCGATCAAGTCACGGAGATGCAAACATGCAAAACCGAACCGCGAAATTCGTGTCGGCAATCTTCGCAAGCCTCCTCGCGGGCATGCCTCTCACAACCGTATCGCACGGCGCGGCGCCTGCCGCCGACGATTGCCTGTCCAAACCAAAGGGTTTGGCCCCTGAAGGCAGCCATTGGTACTACCGCATTGATCGTGCCAGCAAACGCCAATGCTGGTACCTCGGAGACCAGCACGAAAGGCTTTCCCGCGCCAAGCCGCAAAATTCGGCTCCAACCGCAGACCCTGCTTCGCCACAGAACGAGACGGCCACGCAGCGGCCGGTCACAGATGCATATGCCGAACTGCCCTTGCCACAGACGCGGGCCGAGCAGCAGCCGACCGCCTCCGCTTGGCAACGGACTCCAGCGACAACCGCGAATGCAGCGAGCGCTGAGAATGGCCAAGCCGC
Source organism: uncultured Alphaproteobacteria bacterium (assembly GCA_963745785.1). GTDB lineage: Bacteria > Pseudomonadota > Alphaproteobacteria > Rhizobiales > Xanthobacteraceae > Bradyrhizobium. The sequence goes on from CAVUYV010000006.1 coordinate 201,489, forward strand.
CAATGCACCGGATGCAAAAACGCAAGTGTCGGTCATCGCGTCGCGCTGGCCCGACCCGTCAGGGGTGAGTTCGCCAGCCAGTCCCGCACCGAGGACAGACAATTCGGCTGAGGCTGCGCAATTAAATACAGAACAAGCGCCGCTGCCGGCCGTCGCAACTTCGGCCACAGCGGGCCTTTCATCCGAGAAGCAGTCCGGCTCGGTCCAGATGCTGTTGCTCGTCATGATCTGCGCATTGGTGCTTGCCGGGGTGATGGGAAGCGCGATCTTCAGGTTCGGCAAAATACGGCAGGCTGGCCGGCGGCAAACCCGCAGCGATCGGCGCGCGATCTGGGATTCGGTGGATATCGATCGTCCATCGCCTCCGGCTCACCCGAGAGCAGAGGCGTCAATGCGGAAAGTTGATATCCCGCGCGAGCTGCGTCATGCGAATGATCCGGACGACAGGATCGCGGAAATGCTGGCACGACTATCCAGGGGCGCGGCGGCCTGACGTCCTGCTATTTCTGCAATTGCCGCTGCAACTCGCGCACGAAGGTCGTCAAACCTGTGCGACGTTCGCGCTTCAGCCGTTCGGCCTTCAGGATCGATTGCACCTCGGCAAACGCTTCGTCGATATCGTGGTTGATCACGATATAGTCGTACTCCGCCCAATGGCTCAGTTCATGGGTAGCGCGGTTCATGCGGCCGCGTATGACCGCATCTGAATCTTGTGCGCGGGTATGGAGCCGTTTTTCCAGGTCCGCGGCGGACGGCGGCAGGATGAACACACTGACGACATCGGCCCGCGCCTTCTCCCGCAATTGCTGTGTGCCCTGCCAGTCGATGTCGAACAACACGTCCTGCCCCGCCGACAAGGCGGCTTCAACCGGTGGGCGCGGGGTGCCGTAGCGATGGTCGAATACGGTGGCCCATTCGAGCAATTCGTTCCGCTTGGCCATCTGTTCGAATTTGGATTTGTCGACAAACAAATAATCGCGGCCTTCGACTTCGCCGGGACGCATCGGCCGCGTGGTCACGGACACCGACATCGTCAAGCCTGGCGTCCGCTCCATCAGGAGGCGCGACAGCGTGGTCTTTCCCGCGCCCGAGGGCGATGACAGCACGAACATCAGGCCGCGCCGCTCAACCCCATCGAAGCCGTGGCCGCCAGCCGTCATATTTCACTCCAAATTCTGAACCTGCTCGCGGAATTGCTCGACCACGTTCTTCATCTCGAGGCCGGTATTGGTCAATTCGAGGTCGTTCGACTTGGAGCAGCAGGTATTGACCTCGCGGTTGAATTCCTGCGCGAGGAAATCGAGCCGCCGTCCGATCGGGCCGCCCTTGCCGATCATCTCGCGGGCCTGCGCGATGTGCGAGGCGATGCGATCGAGTTCCTCGCGAATGTCGGCCTTGGCCGCGATCAGAAGCGCTTCCTGATTGAGCCGATCCGGATCAAAGCGATCGGAGGACTCCATCAACGCCGCGACCTGTTCGGCGAGCCGCGCCCTGATCGCGTCGGGCTTGCGCCCTGGGGCGGCCTCTGCCTTCTTCGCCAGGCGCTCGATCTCATCCATTCGCTGCGACAGGATCTGTCCAAGCGCCATGCCCTCGCGCTGGCGCATCGCAACGAGGTCCAGTAGGGCCTGGTCGAACGCCGCCGCGGCGGCGGCCTTGGCGGCCTGGTCCTCAGCCTCGTTGCCCTCCGGCTCGACAACCTCGATCACACCCTTGATCGCCAACAGCCCATCGATGCTCGGCGCTACCGCATCGATCTTGCCGGCCAGCACGCCGGCAACTTTCAAGATCGACGTCAGTACCTCTTCATTGACACGGACGGTAGAGAGCGCGTTGGCACGCTTGACGTTCAAATTGGCGTACACCGTACCCCGCGACAGCACTTCGCCGGCGCGCTTCTTGGCGAACGCTTCGAGCTCGTCCCATCCGGGCGGCAGCCGCATGCGCAGATCAAAACCCTTGGCGTTGACCGATTTCAATTCCCATTCGAACGCATATGGTCCGCTGACGCCGTGGCTTCGGGCAAAACCGGTCATGCTCGACAGCGCCATCGCTTAAAACTCTCCGCCAGTAACGGGTGTGAGATTCGCAAGGAAACTGCGCGACCTTAGCGCGTATTCCGCGAGTTTGGATACCGGTTTTGCAAATGGAAGCGCAAGTCACAAGTTAGCGGCATTTTCGGGCAAACTGGAATTCGCTCCCGCAAGCTGCCGCATGCGCGCTATTGCTGAAGCACCGGAGGCGACGCCGTCGATTGCGCCGCGCCCTGGCGGGCAGCAGGAGGGGCGGAGCTGCGAGCTGGCTTCTTCGCGGGGGCCGGCTTCACTGTGGTCGCAGTCGGGTTCGTATCGGCTGGTGCACCCGCCGCTGCCGGCGGCGGGGCGTCGTCCGCCGGTTCGACCGCATCGATCTGAAGCTGCTTTTCCATGGTCCGCAGTTTGGCGACGTTCTTCTGGTGCTGGTCGTAGGTCTCGGTAAAGGCGTGGCCGCCGGTACCGTCGGCGACGAAGAACAGATCGCGCGTGCGCGCCGGATTGGCGGCGGCTTCCAGCGAGGCGCGGCCGGGATTGGCGATCGGCCCCGGCGGAAGGCCGTCAACCACATAGGTGTTGTAGGGCGAAGGCTGCTGGATTTCCGACCGCTTGATGGGCCGGCCCAGCGTTCCCTTGCCGCCGACCAGCCCGTAGATGATGGTCGGATCGGATTGCAGCTTTATTCTTTGCCGCAAGCGGTTGACGAACACCGCGGCGACGCGACTGCGCTCGTCAGCCTTGCCGGTTTCCTTCTCGACGATTGAGGCCAGGGTAACCAGCTGGTCCGGCGTCTTGATCGGAATGTCCGGATTGCGCCGCTCCCAGATTTCCGCAAGCACGCGTTTCTGCGCCTGCTGCATGCGCTGGATTACCTGGTCGCGCGTGGTGCCGCGCGGAAATTTGTAGGTTTCCGGCAGCAACGTGCCCTCGCGCGGCATCTCCCTCACTGCGCCGGCAAAGATGTCGTTGTCCGACAGCCGGGCCACGATCTGTTCGGAGGTCAAGCCTTCGGGAATCGTGACGGCGTGCTGCACTACCTTGCCTTCGACCATGATGCCGATGACGTCGCGCAGACTGGCGTTCTTCTGAAATGCGTATTCGCCGGGCTTGAGTTCGGAGCGCGCCTTCAGCGCAAACACGCTGCCGATGAACGCCCAGCGATTGTTGTCGATCACGCCTTCACGCTGCAGGATATCGGCGATGTCGGTCATCCCCGCGCGCGACGGAATGTTGACGATCTTGTCGTCCTGCAACGGGCCGGGCGCCTCGATCTTCTGTTTGCCGTAAACATATGCGGCGCCCACGCCGATCATCGAGACCAGCACGATGGTGATGATCGCATTGCCGACCACCACGAATGGATTGCGGGCGCGCTCGGACCGCTTTGGCGGCGGCGGAACCTGCTCGGGCTCCAGCGCCGCGCGCGGGCTCCGGGGCGAAATGGGCGGCCTCTCACTCATCGATGCAACCTGAAATCCTGTCGGTTTAATCGTGGCCCGGCGATTCTCGCGCTGGCCGATAGTCTACGCCCAAATCTAGGATTTATCACCGAATGCGGCGAAACGGTGGAGTCTTCTTGATAGGGCGCGTCAACTAGACCACGCGCCGCAGGATCACGGATGCGTTGGTGCCTCCGAAGCCGAAAGAATTGGATAGCGCGACGTCGATCTCGCGTTTGCGTGGCGCTTGCGGCACCAGATCGATCGCCGTTTCAACGGACGGGTTCTCGAGATTGATGGTGGGCGGCGCAATGTTATCGCGAATCGCCAGGATGCTGAAGATCGCCTCCACCGCTCCCGCGGCGCCCAGCAGGTGTCCCGTCGACGATTTGGTCGACGACATCGACACCCTGGAAGCGGCGTTGCCCAACAGCCGCTCCACCGCGCCGAGCTCGATTTCGTCGCCGACCTGCGTCGAGGTTCCGTGCGCGTTGATGTAGTCGATATCGGAGGCGGTGATGGCTGCCCGCTTCATGGCGGCGCTCATGCTGCGGAACGCGCCGTCGCCGTCCGGCGTCGGAGATGTGATATGATAGGCGTCGCCGGATAGTCCGTAACCGATCACCTCAGCATAGATTTTCGCGCCACGGCTTTTCGCGTGCTCATATTCCTCAAGCACCACGACGCCTGCGCCCTCCCCCATCACGAATCCGTCGCGATCCCGGTCGTAGGGGCGCGACGCTTTTTCCGGAGTTTCGTTGAAACCGGTCGACAGCGCGCGCGACGCGCAAAATCCCGCCATCGCAAGCCGGCAAATCGGCGATTCCGTTCCGCCCGCCACCATCACATCGGCGTCCCCAAGCGCGATAAGCCGGCTCGCATCGCCGATAGCGTGTGCGCCGGTCGAACACGCGGTCACCACGGCATGGTTGGGGCCCTTGAGGCCGTGCTCGATCGACACATAACCTGAAGCAAGATTGATCAGACGACCGGGAATGAAGAACGGCGACACCTTGCGCGGTCCGCGCTCCTTGAGAAGCAGCGCCGTATCGGCAATGCCGGACAGGCCCCCGATCCCGGAGCCGATCATGGTGCCGGTGGCGCAACGATCCTCTTCGGTCGCGGGATGCCAATTGGCATCGTCGAGCGCCTGCTTGGCCGCGCTCATTGCGAAAATGATGAAATCGTCGACCTTGCGCTGGTCCTTCGGCTCCATCCACTGGTCGGGATTGAAGCTGCCGTCGCTGCCGTCGCCGCGCGGAACCACACAGGCGATCCGGCTGGTCAGATCGGAGACGTCAAACGTGTCGATCTTTCTGGCGCCGCTCTCGCTGTTGAGAATGCGCTTCCAGGTCGGCTCGACGCCACAGCCGAGGGGCGACACCATGCCGAGGCCCGTGACGACAACCCGCCTCATTATCCACCACTCCAACCCACGATTCGCGGCCAAAACAAGAAACCGGTGGACCGTTCGACCACGGCCCGGCCGGCTTCGTCAGCATCGCGCGGGGGCGTCAGCTTTTCGCGTTCTTTTCAAGAAATTTCGTGGCGTCACCGACGGTCAAAATCGTCTCCGCGGCGTCATCGGGAATTTCGCAACCGAATTCTTCTTCGAACGCCATCACGAGCTCGACGGTATCGAGGCTGTCGGCGCCGAGGTCATCAATGAAGCTCGCGTTGTCGACCACTTTTTCGGGCTCAACACCAAGGTGTTCGACCACGATCTTCTTAACCCGCTCGCCAATCTCACTCATCGTTCAACCTCGTGCTTGTTCCCATTAGACCCGTCCCCAAGACGATACGAGCCATCCTGGTCGGTAAACTTCCCTTCGCAATCGCGCATAGTCTTGATTTGGCCCCGTCATAGCCGACCAAGGCCCGGCGAACGACGACAGGCTCCGCACCGCCAATATACAGGGTTTCAAAATCCCGCAAGGCGTTCTTTGCCCATCCGTTGGTGGTTCGGTTATCATACTTCCAAAGCCTTGACTATAAGCCTCAATGGGCCGTCGGAAACCGCCCTTTCGGCCCGCCGAAGGGTCAGTAAGCGGCTCAAATCATAGCCATTCCACCATTGACGTGAATCGTCTGCCCCGTGACATAGGCGGCCTCATTCGAGCTGAGATAGACCGCCGCCGCAGCGATTTCTTCCGGTGTTCCGAGCCGCGCTGCAGGGACCTTCGACAGGATCGCTTCGCGCTGCTTGTCATTGAGCGCGTCCGTCATCGGGGTTGCGATAAATCCCGGGGCAATGCAGTTGGCGGTGATGTTGCGCTTGGCGTATTCCGCACCCAGTGTCTTGATCATGCCGATCAGTCCCGCCTTGGATGCCGTGTAGTTGCCCTGGCCCGGATTGCCGGTGACACCGACGATGGATGTGATCGCGATGATGCGGCCGAACCGCTTGCGCATCATCAATTTGGTCGCGGCCCGGGCCAGGCGGAAGGTCGCCGTCAAATTGACCTTGATGACTTCGTCCCAATCCTCGTCGCGCAATTGCACGAACAGATTGTCCCGGGTGATGCCGGCGTTGGCGACGAGAATATCGACCTGGCCCATGGCCTTCTCCGCCGACGGCACCAGCGCCTCGACTTCGGCGGCATCGGAGAGATTGCAAGGCAGCACGAAAGCCCTGTCGCCCAACTTGCCGGCTAGCGCATCGAGCACCTCGCGCCGCGTCCCGGAAATCGCCACCGTTGCGCCCTGCGCGTGTAGCGCTTGCGCAATCGCGCCACCAATGCCGCCGGTCGCACCGGTGACGAGCGCCTTCCTGCCGGTCAGATCGAACATCAATATCTCCTCACGACCCTAGGCCGAATGCGCAGCCGCCAGGGCGTCCTTTGCGGCGCCAATATCGCCGGGGCCGCCGACTGGAATGCCAATCGCACCCTCCGCGATGCGTTTGACCAGGCCGCTCAGCACCTTGCCGGCGCCGATTTCGAAAAACCTGACGACACCGTGGCTTGCCATGTAAGCCACCGACTCGCGCCAACGCACGGTTCCCGTGACCTGTTCGACCAGCCGACGGCGGATTTCGTCCGGATCGCGGATCGGCGCGGCCAGCACGTTCGACACCAAAGGGGAAGCCGGTTGCTTGATCGTGACCTCCGCGAGCGCCTTTGCCATCACGTCGGCTGCGGGCTGCATCAGGGCGCAGTGAAACGGCGCCGAGACCGGCAGCAGCATGGCGCGCCTGGCGCCCCTGGCTTTGGCGATCTCGAGCGCGCGCTCGACAGCGGCCTTGTCGCCGGAGACCACGACCTGGCCGCCGCCATTGTCATTGGCGGCCTGGCAGACCTGACCCTGCGCGGCCTCGTTCGCGACCGCCACCGCGGCCTCATATTCCAGACCGAGCAAAGCCGCCATCGCGCCGGCGCCCACCGGCACCGCCTTCTGCATGGCAAGGCCGCGCGCGCGCAACAGGCGCGCGGTATCGCTGATGCTGAGGCTGCCGGCAGCGGCGAGCGCGGAATATTCGCCGAGGGAATGTCCGGCAACGAACGCGGCGTCCCGCCCGACCGAGAAGCCGGCTTCGGTCTCCAGCACGCGCAGCGTCGCGAGCGAGACCGCCATCAACGCGGGCTGGGCATTTTCGGTGAGTTGCAGCGTCTCACCCGGGCCATCCCAGATGATGGCCGTCAGCCTTTCGCCGAGCGCCGCATCGACCTCGTCGAACACCGCGCGGGCTGCCGGAAAGGCCTCCGCCAGGGCCTTGCCCATGCCGACCGCCTGGGAGCCCTGCCCCGGAAAAGTGAATGCCGCCGTCATCAATACCCCTGAATGCCGCTATAAAATCCTCAAAGTCGGGCCGAAAGACACTGCAGGGCATGGTTGTGTCAAGCGGGCGCCGGTTCCCGCCCACGCCGCCCTGGGCCAATTGGGCTCGTTTCCCTTGCCACCGCGCTCAAAATCCTTATAAACCCGCCATCCGTGGATCCCGGCCGGGAGCTGAACGGACGGTCTCAGCAATCTCACCTTTCAGGCGATATTGATGTGGCAGGGCCAGTCGGTCCGTCGTCCCGTGCTTCCGCCTTCTGAGCTTATCCCGAGTCCTTTCCGAAGGTCTCGAAGGGCTTGCCGTCGGGAACCGCGCCAACTCTAGGAAAGGACATCCATGCCTCTTTATGAGCATGTTTTTCTCGCGCGTCAGGATGCGAGCACCCAGCAGGTCGAAGAGCTGACCACCCAGATGACCGGCATCGTCGAGCAACTCGGCGGCAAGGTCGTGAAGATGGAAAACTGGGGCGTGCGTTCCCTGACCTACCGCATGAACAAGAATCGAAAAGCCCATTTCGTGCTGCTCAATATCGACGGCCCTTCGACCGCGGTCGCCGAGATCGAGCGGCAGGAGCGAATCAGCGAAGACGTGATCCGTTATCTCACCGTTCGCGTCGATGAGCACGAGGAAGGTCCCTCGGCGATGATGCGGAAGGCGGATCGCGACCGCGACCGCGATGATCGCGGCGGCGGTTTCCGTGGCGACCGCGACGGCGGATTCCGCGGCGATCGCGACGGCGGCTATCGGGGTGACCGTGGTCCGCGCCGTTCGCGCGACGACGACGCAGCGATCGAGGAGTAAAGATCATGGCCGAAGCTGGTGTACGCCGTCCGTTTTTCCGCCGCCGCAAGACCTGCCCGTTCACGGGTCCGAACGCGCCGAAGATCGATTACAAGGATTCCAAGCTTTTGATGCGTTACGTCTCCGAGCGCGGCAAGATCGTGCCGAGCCGCATCACCGCCGTCTCCGCCAAGAAGCAGCGTGAACTCGCGCGCGCCATCAAGCGCGCGCGTTTCCTCGGCTTGCTGCCTTACGTGATCCGGTAAACTCCACGACCGGCGGCGTGCCGCCGGTCAAAATCTTCATAAGGCTTCCGGGTCGTCCGGTTGCCGATGGTTGGGGTTCTCAGAGAACCTCTAACCGCTCGAAAGGAGCGGGACAGCTGATGATGGCGATCGTTCTTATTGCCATAGCCGCCGGCTCCGCGTCGGCCTTGATGTTCGCCTCGATCATCTCGGGCGCGCTGATTTCATTGCTGCTGTTTTATCTGGCGCCATTGCCGCTGATGGTGGCGGCGCTCGGATGGGGGCCGCTCAGCGCCACCATCGGCGGCATCGTCGCCGCGATCGGTCTCGGCGCGATCTTCGGCCTTCCCTATTGCATCGCCTTTGCCGTCACGATCGCGCTGCCCGCCTGGTGGCTCGGGCACCTTGCTCTGCTCGGTCGCCCCGTGACCAGCGGCGTCTCGCCGGGCAACGGCGCCTCGCCGGTCGCGCCTGATCTGGAATGGTATCCGGTCGGCCGCATCCTGCTCTGGATATCAGGCTTTGCCGCATTGACCACGATGGCGGCGCTGCTCACGCTTGGTACCGATCCCGCCGCCATCACCGGCGCGCTGCGCCGCGGTTTGCTGCGGATGCTCGGCCCCCGCGAGGTGTCTTCAACCGGCGAGGCCGAACAATGGATCGATGCTGTGGCGACGATCGCGCCGGCCGCGGCCGCCATCGTCGCGATGATGACGCTGACCCTCAATCTCTGGCTCGCCGCAAAAATCACGGCGACGTCCGGACGATTGCACCGTCCATGGCCCGACCTGAAAAGTGCTGCTCTGCCGCCGATGACGCTCGTGGCGCTATGCGTTGCAATCGCATTCTGCTTTACCGGCGGGCTGCTGGCGATCCTGGCACTGATCGTGACCGCCGCCTTGATGGTGGCTTACGCGCTCACCGGCTTTGCGGTCCTGCATACGTTGACACTGGCCTTGAAGAGCCGCGCGCTTTGGCTCGGTTGCACCTACGCCATCATGGTGGTGTTCGGCTGGCCTGTGCTGGCGATGGTGGTTCTCGGTCTTGCCGACGCTATTTTCGGATTTCGTCAACGCTATCTGCGAGGCAGGCCACCGCCGCTCCCCGCATCCTGAACCCCATCCAACTCAACAACTCAATCTGATCAAAGGAGAACGAATATGGAAGTCATTTTGCTGGAACGTGTCGCCAAGCTCGGCCAGATGGGCGAAGTGGTCCGCGTCAAGGACGGATTTGCCCGCAATTTTCTTTTGAAGCGCGGCAAGGCGCTGCGTGCCACCGCAGACAATCGCGCCAGGTTCGACGGCATGAAGGCCGAACTCGAAGCCCGCAACCTGAAAGCCAAGGCCGAAGCCACCAAGGTCGCGGAAAAGATCGATGGCCGCAACGTCATGGTGCTGCGTCAGGCCTCTGAAGGCGGTCAGTTGTTCGGATCGGTGACCGTTCGCGACATCATCGCCTCGTTCGAGAGCGATGGCGTCGCCATCAGCCGCAGCCAGATCATGCTGGACGCGCCGATCAAGACCATCGGCAAGCACAACATCGCCATCGCCGTGCATCCGGAAGTCGAGGTCAGCGTCACCGTCACCGTCGCGCGAAGCGCCGATGAGGCCGAGCGCATCAATCGCGGCGAAGACATCTCTACGCGTCAGGAAGATCAGGATGCCGCTGCCGAAGCGATCGCCGCCGCCGGCGAATTCTTCGATCCAGAGGCCCGCCGCGACGATCTGGAGCCGAAGGCGGAGCCGGCATCAGACAAGTAACGCGGGCTACCGGTTACATATAATTGGACTGCTCAAGCCCGGCCTTGTCAGGCCGGGCTTTGTGATTCTCGCTGGCGCTTTTCGTCCAATTTTACACAAAACCTATTGGGAGATGGGCGGGGCGGGCGGCCCAGCGGGGGCAATCGGCGGCGGGGGCGGCACGGAGGCCGTCACGGCCGGCGCCGCTGGCTGCACGGCAGGCGCTGGCGGTTCTGACGCCGACAGCGGCATGCCGCTTGAGACCGCGGCAGACACTGCTGGGGCCGCCGGCGCTGGGGTGACGGGGGGAACCGGATCCGGCCGCAGTACCGGGCTCTCGCTGCTGCCAGTCTCTTTTGGGGCCTCGATTTTGGCCTCCGAGGTGCCCTCGCCAGATGGCTTGGCGCCCTCGGTTTTGGCGCCCTCGGCTTTGGCGGTTTCGCTGGTGGAGGCCTCGCCTTTCCCGGCCTCGCCCTTTGGTGCTTCCTCCTTGCCGGCGTCAGGCTTTGCAGCATCCGTTTTGGCCGCGTCAGTTTTGGCAGCCTCGGATTTGGGCGGTTCTTCACCGCCGGGCCCGCCTCGCTTGCTCAGCTTTGCTCTTGCGGCGTCAGGGGCCTCCCCCGGGCGCGCCAGCCGCTTGGCGTTGCGGCCGAGCTGTCCGGGATCGGCCAGGGGGGAGAGTCCGCCGGCATCGGGCCTCGCGGCCGGACGTGGCTCGCCATCAGGCTTGGCCGCCTGTTGCGTTAACGGCGCGGGCGGGCGCAGCCTGCGGCCAAAGCGGTCGAGCTGGTCGGGTAGAGTGGCGGGCTTGGCTTCCGAATCCTTGGCCTGCCTGGTCTGGGTCCCGGCATGGCGGGTGTCGGCCGCCCCATTCGCCACCAGAAAGGCGCTGAGCAGCGAGGCCATCTCACCGCTGGTCGTGTAATGCTGGCGCAGGAAGCCCGGCAGGGATCCAGCCGGCACGGTCCTCAACAGACCTCGCGGGCTCTTGTGGCAGGCATTGCAAGTGCCCGCAAAAATCTGGGCGGGGCTTTTGCCGGCCTCGAGATTTTGCGCCTGCACCGGGATCACCGCGAAACAGCCGATCAGAAGCGTCACCGTCGCTAAACTGAGCGCTCGGCTCAACATTCCTATTCTCCAGATGCGGCAATTCGCGTCCCGCGCCAAGCGGGGTGGCGGGTCACCTTTTAGCCGATTATCCCGCGAATGGAAGCGGACATATGACGCACCCCTGTGAACGCGCGGTTTTGGAATATCCGCTTTGTGAACAACGCACTAGCGCGAGGGAACTGGCATCCCTATCATGATGTTCGAGACGCTCGGGAACCATCTCCACATCCCACGCGTCGAGTGTGACGGCGGGTACGTTAGCCTCTACGGGATCGCTCTTTGGTGGTTTCGATGGACCGTTTGTTGCGGTACTTCCTGACGCAGTTCATTCGCCGCGGCTCGATGACGTTCACGACCGCAAGCGGGGCAAAGTTCACCTGCGGCGACGGGACCGGCGAGCCGGTCTCTGCGCGATTCCTGACCACTGACGGCGAACGCAGGGTTCTTTTGAACCCGGAGCTTGCCTTGGGCGAGCTCTATATGGAAGGCACTTTCGTCGTCGAGCAGGGCTCGATTGCGGATGCGCTGGCGATCCTGCTCGATCAGCCCGAAATATTACCGCGTTGGGCCAAGCTGCAGTGGTGGCTGCGCTATCTGGTCAGGCATGCCCGCCAGTTCAATCCGCGCGGACGTTCGAAAGACAATGTCGCGCGCCATTACGACCTCGACGGGCGCCTCTATTCCCTCTTCCTCGATGCTGACAAGCAGTACAGCTGCGCCTATTTTGAAACGCCGGATGCATCGCTTGACGATGCCCAACTCGCCAAGAAGCGGCATATCGCAGCGAAGCTGTTGATCGGGCACGGCCACCGCATACTCGACATTGGCTCCGGTTGGGGAGGTCTTGGCCTGTACCTGGCCGAAATGACCGGCGCCAATGTCACTGGCGTTACGCTCTCGACCGAACAGTTGCAGGTATCGAATGACCGCGCGGCCGAGAAAAACCTGACGCGGTCGGCGAAGTTTTTCCTGGAGGATTACCGTGACGTTTCCGGGCCGTTCGACCGCATCGTCTCGGTGGGCATGTTCGAGCACGTCGGGGTCGACTTCTACGAGACCTATTTCCGGCGGTGCGGCGAACTTCTCACCGATGACGGCATTATGATGCTGCATTCGATCGGCCGTTCGGATGGGCCGGACGTCACCAATCCCTGGATCGCGAAGTATATTTTCCCCGGCGGCTATATCCCTGCGCTTTCCGAAGTGATCCCGGCGATCGAGCGCGCCGGGCTTCTGGTCTGCGACATCGAAATCCTGCGCCTGCACTATGCGGAAACATTGAAGGCATGGCGCGAGCGCTTCATGGCGCGGCGCGAGGAAGCCGTGCAGCTCTATGACGAGCGCTTTGCCAGGATGTGGGAATTTTACCTGGCGTGCTCGGAAATGTCGTTCCGCAAGCAGAACCTGATGAATTTCCAGATCCAGCTCACCAAACGCCAGGGCGTGGTGCCGATGACCCGCGATTACATCACGCACGAAGAAGCAAAATTGCGCGGGATCGAACGCGGCAAGCGGCCCCGGCTGCAAATTGCGGGCGAATAGGCCGGCGCAAGCAGTCCAAAATCTAGTTTCGCAGGCTGTATTGAGAGGCGCAATAAGGGTATGGCGACGCCGGCCGCGCAAGCTGCGTGCTCACGGCGGCCAATATCGATGCATCGACGGGCAGCGCGCGGAATTCCGGGCGAGAGATTTCTTCCATGGCCTCAACCAGCATCGACAGCCATGATTTGTGGCCGTCTTCCCCCCGCCATGACTGCGTTTGATGGTCCATCGCCTGCCTTGCCTGAACCGGCATCCCTGAACCCTGTTGTTACCAACCCGGAAGTTACCAACCCGTTCCGGCCGAGCGTGCCGCAAAGAAAAATCGCCGCGATGTGACTTGCTTCACAAAAGCGCCGGTCGATTTGCCCTAACCTTCCGGAATGATCGAGAAAACCTACCAATCATCGTTCGACCCGACCGCCGGCATCGGCACCGACTACGCCTTGATCGCGGGCGGAGTCGCAGCGACCCTGATTGCGCTGACCTATCTCCTTTTGATCTAGATCGGCTTGACTTAGGTCAGCGCTGAGATCGCGGCCCCGAACCCACCCTCCTTGATGGGTATGCCGCTACGGCGAAAGGTTCAGTCCGCGGCGCACTTTTTGGGGCATTCCCTTCAGGCAGCGGACATCGCTCGATTTCACGGGAAACCCGTCAAGCGCCAATCCATCCCACAGTCGCGATTTACACATGACATTGTGTGAATCGGGCATAAGGCGCGTTCGCGCTTCCGCTGTGCTCGGGAGTGGCGCTTTATCGCCGCCCCGCTTCCAAAAAATCCAAGACCGCCACAATCCGAAGAATAATCTGTCCCCATGGCTTTGACTGATTCGAACGTTCTCAAGCTTGCGCCCGATGCCGGAACTGCGGCCTATCGGAGCGCACCGCACAATATCGAGGCCGAGCAGAGCCTTCTGGGCGCGATCCTGGTCAATAACGACGCATTCTATCGGGTGTCGGATTTCCTGGAGCCCAAACACTTCTTCGAGCCGATCCATCAGACCATCTTCGAGACCGCCGGCAGCCTGATCCGGATGGGCAAGGTCGCGACCCCGGTCACGCTGAAGACTTTCGTCCCGGCCGAAACCGACATCGGCGGCATGACGGTCGGCCAATACCTCGCCCGCCTCGCCGCGGAAGCGACCACGATCATCAACGCGCAGGATTATGGACGAACGATCTACGAACTGGCGTTGCGCCGCGATCTGATCCGGATCGGCGAAGACATGGTCAATGTCGCCTACGATGCACCGGTGGATTTTGCGCCGCGGGCGCAGATCGAGGACGCCGAGCGCAGGCTCTACGAACTGGCCGAAGCCGGCCGCTACGATGGTGGCTTCCAGCGTTTTGCGCAGGCTCTCACCGTCGCCGTCGATATGGCGGCCAAAGCCTTCCAGCGCGACGGCAAGTTGTCGGGCATCGCAACAGGCTTGCGCGATCTCGACATCAAGATGGGCGGGCTGCAACCCTCCGACCTGGTCATCATCGCCGGGCGCCCGGGCATGGGCAAGACCGCGCTCGCCACCAATATCGCCTATAACGTGGCAAAAGCGCACCGTGCCGAAGTTCAGGCTGACGGCACCATGAAGTCCGTCAATGGCGGCGTCGTCGGCTTCTTCTCCTGCGAAATGTCGGCCGAACAGCTCGCCACCCGTATCATCGCCGAGCGCACCGGGATTCCGTCGAGCACGATTCGCCGTGGCGGCATCACCGAGAGCGATTTCGAAAAGATCCGCGATTATTCGATCGAGCTGCAGTCGCTGCCATTCTATGTCGACGAAACCGGTGGCCTTTCGATCTCCCAGCTCACCGCGCGCGCGCGCCGGCTGAAGCGGCAAAAGGGTCTCGATCTCCTGGTAGTCGATTATATTCAGCTGTTGCAGGGAACCGGAAAGCGTATGGACAACCGTGTCCAGGAAGTCACCGAGATCACCACCAGCCTGAAGGCGCTCGCCAAGGAATTGAATGTTCCGATTCTTGCGCTCTCGCAGCTGTCGCGCCAGGTGGAGAGCCGCGACGACAAGCGTCCGCAATTGTCGGACCTGCGTGAATCCGGCTCGATCGAACAGGACGCCGACGTGGTGATGTTCGTGTTCCGCGAGGAATACTATCTCGCCAACAAGGAGCCGCGGGCCGGCACGGCGGAATACGAAAAATGGCAACTGGACATGTCGCTGGTGCACGGCAAGGCCGAAGTCATCATCGGCAAGCAGCGGCACGGCCCCACCGGCACCGTCGAACTGCAATTCGAGGCCAGCCTGACGCGGTTCGGCGATCTGACGCCATGACAGCCAATTGCCGGAGCGAACCTATTAGACCCCGGTTGCCCGGGTTGAACCGCCCTGCTCCGCCGCGTAAGGTCGCGGCATGAACATCGTTTCCGACCCGAAGTCGATCCCGGCGAGTTCCATTCTCTCGCCTGAAGCGAACCAGGCGGCTGCGCTGGCATCCGCCACCGGCGTGCTCACGGTCGATCTCGACGCCATCGTTGCAAACTGGCGCAAGCTCGAGAAAGCCGCGGTGCCGGCGGAGTGCGCCGCCGTGATCAAGGCGGACGCCTATGGCTGCGGGGTCGATCCGGTCGCGCGCGCGCTCGCCGCCGCCGGCTGCAAGACATTTTTCGTCGCCACGGTGGAGGAAGCGCGCGCCGCGCGCGCCGCGCTGCCGTCGGCAACCATCTATGCGCTCGATGGCCTGTTCCAGAACTGCGGCGAGGCATTCGCCAAGGTCGACTGCAAGCCGGTGATCGGGGATCTCAACGAGCTCGCCGAATGGGACGTGTTTTGCCGCCGCTCCGGCTGGGAGGGCGGCGCGGCGATTCACATCGACACCGGCATGAACCGGCTGGGTCTCACGATCACCGAGGCACAAGGCATCATTCCCAGGATCAATGCCGGGGATCACGGCATCACGCTGGTGATGAGTCACCTCGCCTGCGCCGAGGCGCTCAATCACCCGCTCAACGCCAAGCAGCTCGCGACCTTCCGCGAGATCGCCAGCCTGTTCACCGGCGTACCGGCGTCGCTGTCGAATTCTTCCGGCATTTACCTCGGGCCGCACTACCTGTTCGACCTGGTGCGGCCGGGCGCCGCGCTTTACGGCGTCAATCCGACGCCGGAAGCCGACAATCCGATGCAACCGGTTGTCGATCTGAAGGCCCGCATCGTGCAGTTGCGCAATGTCGAGCGCGGCGACAGCGTCGGGTATGGCGGAACCTGGACCGCGCGGCGGCCGACCAGGCTTGCGATCGTATCGGCTGGTTATGCCGACGGATATTTCCGCGCCGCCGGCAGCAACGACGGCACGCGCGGTGCCGAGGTGGTGGTCGCCGGCAAGCGCTGCCCGATCGCGGGCCGCGTCTCGATGGACCTGATCGCCGTCGACATCACCGATCTGGAAAAGAACGCGGTGCGGCGCGGCCACATGGCCACGCTGATCGGCGAGGGCATCACGGTCGACGAGCTCGCGCACCATTTCGGTACCATCGGTTACGAAGTGCTGACCAGCCTCGGCCCGCGCTATGCGCGCCTCTACAAGGGCGGCGCGGACACGGTCGAGCCAACCTCCCCGGCATCGGCCTGACATCCTAGTCAGGCATGAAAATCGCCACCTTCAACATCAACAACATCAACCGTCGGCTGCCGAACCTGCTGCGATGGCTGGACGCGGCGAAACCCGACGTCGTCGCCCTGCAGGAACTGAAATCAACCGACGACGATTTTCCGGTTTCCGCGATCGGCAAGGCCGGCTACGGCGCGGTCTGGCGCGGGCAAAAGACCTGGAACGGCGTCGCCATCCTGGCGCGCAAGGCCGCGCCGGTGCTGATCCGCACCGAGCTGCCCGGCGATGAGGACGACCGCGAGGCGCGCTACATCGAAGCCGCCGTCAACGGCATCATCGTCACCAGCATCTATCTGCCGAACGGCAATCCGCAGCCCGGGCCGAAATTCGACTACAAGCTCGACTGGTTCAGGCGGCTGAAGCGGCACGCCGCGAAATTCCTCAAATCGGAAATTCCGGTGGTGCTGGCGGGCGACTACAACGTCGCGCCCACCGAACTCGATATCTATCCGACGCGGTCATGGGACAACGATGCGCTGATCCAGCCGAAGAGCCGTGCCGCGTTCAAATCGCTGGTGGCGCAAGGCTGGCTCGATGCGATCCGCAATCTTCATCCGTCGAAGCCGATGTACACGTTCTGGGATTACAAGCGAAACCGCTGGCCGCGCGACGCCGGATTGAGGCTCGATCATCTTCTGCTCAGCCCGGCCATCGCGCCGCGCCTGATCAAGGCCGGCGTCGACCGCAAGATACGAGGCGAAGAAGGCGCCAGCGACCATGCGCCGGCGTGGATCGTGCTGAAATAGCGCAGGCCCCATTCTCCTCTTTGCGAGGAGTAAAGCGACGAAGCAATCCAATCTTTCTTGGCTGGCATGGATTGCTTCGTCGCTTGCGCTCCTCGCAATGACGGCCGTACAGTTTTCACATTTCAAACAGCCGGCCGTGTACAGACACGGCTTCGCGATCTCGCCGCGCCTTTCGCGCGAGGTTTGGCTAGGAACGTCGCGTCCTCTGAGATCAGAGGGCGCAGGGAATGCCGGGCGCGCAATGCACCCGCAGCCTCGCATGCATGAAAAAAAGCATACGAGTTAGTCACCACGGTCACACCGGAACGACCCGGCATTCCCCGCGCAATGGTTTTACGGCTTACTTCGCGCTCTCCTCGGTGACCACGCTTTTTGACACCGTCGCCTGCGCTTCTTCTCACAGGCTTGACGCCAACGATTGGGGCGTCAGAACCACACGACTTCACCGTACGTAGCAGACCGCGTTCGTCTCGCGCGCTGCCGCGTCCACCGCATCCCGCCCCGCGTTCGTGACGATCGCGAGCCGCCCCTCCATTGGGACGGGACCAAATCGCTATAGTGCTGATTTTACCCCGCCGTCAAGCGAAATTTCTGAAAATCGGAAATTAATAAATTGCCCCGGCCAGAGGGCCTTGCGGCAGCAGGAGCGTCTAAAAATCGACTTTCGCGGGATTCTCCGGGTCGTTCGATTTGACGCTGCCGAGTATCCCAGCGCGGCTTGGAAGCTCAAGGCGTCATTCCGGGGCGCGTTGAAAGAGCGAACCGGGAATCCAAGGATTCCCGATGCGCGGCTCGCCGCGTCATGCTGCCGATGGTATACGACGCATTGACACCGCGTGCAGGCCATTCCGTCCGATCCGGCGAAACCAACAACATGTTAGGAATCCTTATGAGCTTCAACAAGCGCGTCCAGGCGAACCTGGCGCTTTCGCTCGCGATCAGCATGGGACCCGTTGCCGCACACGCAGCCGACGACGGCCTGATAACCAAACCCAGCAAGTATTCGGTGGAAGAAACTGTCGCGCGATTTGAAGCTGCGGTGAAACAGAGGGAGGCGGCGGGCTTCACGGTCTTCACCGAAATCGATCATGCTGCCGCCGCCAAGAAATTCGGCTTCGACATGCGGCCGCGTACGGTCATCCTGTTCGGCAATCCGAAGGTTGGAACGCCTTCCGTGATCAAGACGCCACTGGTGGCGATCGATTTGCCGCCCAAGGCGCTGGTCTGGGAGGACGATCAAGGCAAGGTCTGGCTGTCGTATAATTCTGCCGACTATCTCTTCAATACGCTCTACAAACGGCACGGCGCGGAGGCCCCTGCAGCAACCGCGCCAATCGCAAAAGTCCTGGACGAAATGAGCGATCAGGCGACGAAGTAGGCCAACCCGGCCGATCGCCGCCTGAACGATGGACAGCCGTGCAAAACCATCCCGTGGAGCATCCTCAAATTCGAACTGACGATCGAGCTCACACTACCATGGCTCTCGGCTTCGAAGTGCCGACAGCCCGCTAGTCCGCGCCGAATGAGGGCCCACCCGGCTTCCCGGAGACAAGACCTTTGGATTTCATCTTCGTCTTCGCGGTCGGGCTTCTCGCCGGCACCATCTCAGGCATCGTCGGCACCGGCTCCTCGATCATGCTGATGCCGGTATTGGTTTATCAATACGGGCCGAAGCAGGCGGTGCCGATCATGGCGGTCGCGGCCGTGATGGCCAACCTGTCGCGCATCCTGGCGTGGTGGCGCGAGGTCGACTGGCGTGCCTGCACCGCCTATTCGCTCACCGGCATTCCAGCCGCGGCGCTCGGCGCACGCACGCTGCTGGCGCTGCCCTCGCGCACCGTCGATATCGCGATCGGCCTGTTTCTGCTCGCGATGGTGCCGGTGCGGCACTGGCTCGCCCGCCACGATCTGAAATTTTCGCTGTGGCACCTTGCGATCGGCGGCGCCGTGATCGGCTACCTCACCGGCATCGTGGTTTCGACCGGGCCGTTGAGCGTGCCGCTGTTTCTGTCCTACGGCCTCAGCAAGGGCGCGTTTCTCGCCACCGAAGCGGCAAGCTCGCTCGGCCTTTATTTGAGCAAATCGGTGACCTTCGAGCGGTTCGGCGCGCTGACGGGCGATATCGCGCTCAAGGGCCTGATCGCCGGCTCTTCCCTGATGTCCGGCGCCTTCATCGCCAGGCCTTTTGTGTTGCGGCTCGAACCGGACGTCTTTCGGCTTGTGATGGACGGGATCATGCTGGTGGCGGGAATTGCCATGATTGCCAACGCGTTTTGACGTCCGCGCGGAGGCCCGCCTGCCAGACCCTTGTCGGCGTTCGTGACGGCCCGATGAAATTCAGCGATTTCCGGTCATCCAATCTGAACCAATCCCCGGGAATTGGCGACGGAGGTGACGGGCGTCACAGCCAAATCCGTACGGTCGATAGCCGATCGTTAGGGGCTGGTGGCGTATTGCCGATCGTCGCTAGCCAGGAGAAAATATTGATGACCCGGGGATTAGCTGCCGCCATCGTCGCGGGCCTTGTCGTTCTCGCCGTCGTCTTGGGAAGCTGGTACACGGTCGATCAGACCGAGCGCGGCGTCCTGCTTCGCAACGGCGCGGTGATCGGCACCGCGCAGCCGGGCCTTGGATTCAAGGTGCCCCTGATCGACAGCGTCGAAAAGATCAGCGTCAGGACCACCACCTACACCTGGGACAAGATGAACTCCTATTCCTTCGATCAGCAGCCCGCCGATCTGAAGATCAGCGTGACCTTGCGCGCATCGCCGGACAAGGTATCGGACCTCTACGCCAAATTCGGCAGGCTCGACACCGCGGTCAATCAGGTCGTCAGCCCGGTCGTGAACCAGCAGGTCAAGGTCGTGTTCGGCCGCTATACCGCGGTGAAGGCCATTCAGGAGCGCGGCCCGCTCAACAGCGCGATCAAGGACGCCATCACCGCCACGCTCAAGGATGATCCGATGATCATCATCGAAAGCGTTCAGCTCGAAAATATCGAATTCAGCGCCAACTATCTGCACTCGATCGAGCAGCGCATGCTGGCCGAAGTGGAAGTGCAAAAACTCCAGCAAAACGCCGAGCGCGAAAAAGTGCAGGCGCAGATCACCGTCACCCAGGCAACCGCAAAGGCAAACGCCGTCCGCGCCGAAGCGCAGGCCAATGCCGACGCGACGAGATTGAACGGCGAAGCGCGAGCCTCCAACATCAAGATCACCGGCGAGGCCGAAGCCGCCGCCATCGAGGCCCGCGCTCGGGCGCTCGGCACCAATCCGAACCTGGTCACGCTGGTGCAGGCCGAGCGGTGGAACGGGGTCTTGCCGACGACCATGGTGCCCGGTTCAGCAGTGCCGTTCGTTTCGGTGAAGTAGTAGCTTTGAGCATATTCTCGATCGACGGTGTACTCGATCGCTGTTGGCGCAAAGCGGACATCCAGTAAATCAGCGATGTCGGCTTTGTGCCAAACCTGGAATTCGTTAGGTTTGGAGTAGCAACGCTTATTCACGACGTCGGGGCTTCGCCGCAGTCTCATATCGGCAGGTCCGAAAAGTGAAATCGCCGCACCTTATTCCGACCCAGCTTTGATCTGCCGCAAAAGCTAATACCGGGTCAGGGATAATTTGTCATCGTGTGTGGAGCGCGGCCATGATCATTGAGCGCCTATCCCAAGAGCATCGCAATATTGAGAAGCTGCTTGTCATCCTCGAGCGGGAACTTGAGGTTTTCGACCGGGGAGACCGCCCCGACTACGAGGTTATTCGCGCGGTTATCAGCTATTTCGAAGCCTACCCGGAAGTGTATCACCATCCCCAGGAAGACCTGGTCTTTGCCAAGCTAAGAGAGCGCAATCCGGTTGCGGCTGCGAAGGTCGGTGATCTCGCTCACGAACACCACAAAGGGGCTGAACGCTTGCGCCGCTTCGCTCGCGCGGTCGAGTACGTGCTCGCGGATGGTGAAGTTCTTCGGCAAAATGTCGATACCATTGCTCGCGATTTCATCGCGCACGAGCGGCACCACATGATGATGGAAGATCGAGATTTCTTTCCTGCCGCGCTTGAGGCCCTTAAGCCTCAAGATTGGACCGAGATCGCTTCGGCCGTATCCGGTCATAAGGATCCGCCGTTCAGCGATGTCACCGAAGAGTGGTTCGACGCGCTACGCGCGCATATTTTGCGGTTGGAGCAAGAGGCTGAAGCCGAACGAAAGTAGGCGAGATTTTCGGAGCTTCTCGATTTTCGACTTTTGCAACAGTATCTGCCAATTACAGAGCGCTGCGTAGGGACAGGTAGGAGCACATCTGCTTAAGTCCAAAAAGCGGCCCGTTTTGAACCTGCGCCAATCACGCTACCCCGGCTTGTATCCTCTTTCGGAATGGCTGTGTCTCAATGTGTCGCGTCACAGCGAGGAGGACGCGAAATGAGCGACCGATACTATATCTTCAGGCGCGATAGGATTTGGAAGGCAGTTGTCGCGGGTTTGTGCGGAAGCATCGTGCATTCACTGCTGATGTATTTCAAGTCTTGGGCTGGACTTCTTCCGTCATTCCAGCCCTACGAAAGTCTCCAGACGACACTGAGCCATGTAACCGGCACTGCAATCCATCCAGTAGTGCCTTGGGTACTTTCATTCCTGAATGGCTCAACCTTCGTCGGGCTTATCTTTGGACATCTTTATCGATGGCTGCCAGGCAACGCCGGTGCGATAAAAGGAACGATATACGGTGCGCTCGGGTGGGCGATTATGGGACTGGTGTTCTTTCCTATGATCGGCCTTGGGTTATTCGCACTCCGGGTTGGACTTGGCATTTCACCCGCACTGTTCTCACTGGCAATGCTCCTAACCTACAGCGTAACCATGGGCATGGTTTACGGCGCACTCAATTCCTGACTTGCTTGAATGTGATCAGCGCATGTCCGTTCAGGGTCTTGACTGTGTGGCGGCCCTGCAATGACGTCGAATGAGCATTGTACCAAAAGTCGTTTCTGGCCATCGAAGCTTAGCGGGCTTGATCGGTCACAAGCTCTTGCGGAAGATTATTCTCGCCGTCTTTCGAATTTCTGAGTTTTCACACCGCCTGGGTCAAAAACCGACCTGTCGGGAACGACCGCTTTTGGCGCAAAGCGGACGTTCCAGGCGTTGAGGACGTGAATCAATTACAGCCGGGCGACATCAAGCATGGCCTTAACTGACGGAGGCGGCTAACGAAGCGGCGCCGCGCTACATTCCGTGCTATTGGGAGTATGCGGATTCGAACCCACCGCTGAACCAATCCCCCGATGGCCAAATCCACCCTCTCCTTTGTCTGCCAGAACTGCGGCGCCGCGTATGGCCGCTGGCAGGGCAAGTGCGAATCCTGCGACGAGTGGAACACGCTGGCGGAAGAGGACACCGGCGCGACCGCGATGCCGGCCTCGATCCGCAGCAAGCGCAAGGGCCGCATGTTCGCGCTGGAAACATTGACCGGCAAGAGCCACGAGGCCCCCCGCCTGCCTTCCGGAATGGCCGAGCTCGATCGCGTCACCGGCGGCGGTTTTGTCAGGGGCTCGGTGCTGCTGGTCGGCGGCGACCCCGGCATCGGCAAGTCGACGCTGCTGACGCAGGCCACCAGCCTGTTGGCGCGGGCCGGCCATCGCGCGGTCTACATTTCAGGCGAGGAGGCGGTGGCGCAGGTGCGGCTGCGCGCCGAGCGTCTCGGCCTCGGCGATGCCCCGGTGCAGCTCGCCGCGGAAACCTCCGTCGAGGATATCGTCTCGACGCTGTCGGAAGGCGCGGTGCCGCGCCTGATCGTGATCGATTCGATCCAGACCATGTGGACCGACACGGTGGAATCCGCGCCCGGCACGGTGACGCAGGTGCGCGCCTCGGCGCAGACGCTGATCAGGTTCGCGAAAAAATCCGGCGCCGCGATCATCCTGGTCGGTCATGTCACAAAGGACGGCCAGATCGCAGGCCCGCGCGTGGTCGAGCACATGGTCGACGCGGTGCTGTCGTTCGAGGGCGAAGGCTCGCAGCAATTCCGGATTTTGCGCGCGGTGAAGAACCGGTTCGGCCCGACCGACGAGATCGGCGTGTTCGAGATGACGGGGCTGGGCTTGCGCGAGGTTTCCAACCCCTCCGAATTGTTCCTGTCCGAGCGCGATCTCGGCAGTCCGGGCACGGCGGTCTTCGCGGGCATTGAAGGGACCCGCCCGGTGCTGGTGGAATTGCAGGCGCTGGTGGCGCCGACCTCGCTCGGCACCCCGCGCCGCGCGGTGGTCGGCTGGGACCCGAGCCGGCTGTCGATGGTGCTGGCGGTGCTGGAGGCCCATTGCGGGGTGAAATTGTCGGGCCATGACGTCTATCTGAACGTGGCGGGGGGTTTGCGGATCCAGGAGCCCGCGGCCGACCTCGCTGCCGCCGCAGCCCTGGTGTCGTCGCTGGTCAATGCGCCGCTGCCGACGGATGCGGTGTTTTTCGGCGAGATTTCGCTCTCGGGCGCGGTCCGGCCGGTGGCGCAAACCTCGGCCCGGCTGAAGGAAGCGGCAAAACTCGGATTCGGCCGCGCCGTGCTGCCCGAATCGGCCCGCGGCGAGGTCGGCGGCGACGCCGGCATGGTCCTCAATACCGTGGGCGGATTGACCAGCCTGGTCGCCGATATCGCCGCGCGCGGGTCCCCCAGGGGAAATCAGGAGGGAAATCGGGAGGTAAACCGGGAGGGCGCGGCGGCGGAGAAAAATGCCACACCGGCGCGATTCCGTCGCGAGAATGGCTAAAGCGACGTGACCTTACCCGCCCTCGCCGCTATACAACCCGCGCACGGCCGGGGCCGATTTTTCCGGCCTTGCGGGGTAGGCGCTCTGACCCTCAGCTAGGGCGGCACCGACACGCCAATTCGCGGAACTTACGAGCGGACCTGACCAGCCGATGCCGATAACGATACTCGATCTCGTCCTGCTCGCCGTGATGCTGATTTCCGGCCTGCTCGCGATGGTGCGCGGCTTCATGCGCGAGATCCTGTCGATCGCGGCGTGGGGCGCGGCGGCGCTGGCCACGCTGTATTCGTTCTCGAAGCTGTTGCCGACCGCCAAGACCTATTTCAACAACGATACGGTGGCGAGCATCGTCGTGGTCGCCGGCGTGTTCGTCGGGACCCTGATCGTGGTTTCCGTCATCACGGTGCGGATTTCCGACATGATCCTGGATTCCCGGATCGGCGCGCTCGACCGCACGCTCGGGTTCCTGTTCGGACTGGCGCGGGGCCTTTTGATCGTCGTGGTCGCCTTCCTGTTCTTCAGCTGGCTGGTGCCGGACAAGCAGCGGCCCGATTGGGTGACCGGGGCGAAGTCCCGGGTGGTGCTGCAGGGAACCGGGGATTGGCTGATGTCGCTCTTGCCGGATGACCCCGAAAACACCATCTTGAAGAGATTCAAGAAGAATAAACCAGATGATGAACAGACTGACGCCGAGCCGGCCGCGCCGGCCTCCGGTGATGGCTACAGTAAACCTGCCCGCGACAGCCTGAAAAAGCTGATCGAGAAGCCCGCGGGACGTTGATTTCGGCCGACAAAGAGAGGCGCGATGGACTGCAAACCGAGCCCTTCCGACGACGCCGCGCAACCCGATCCGAACCGCCTCGCCGGCGATCTGAATTCGCCGGATTTCGACCTCGACAACACCGATCTTGAAGGCGACACGCTGCGCGAGGAATGCGGCGTGTTCGGCATCTTCGGTCATCCCGAAGCCGCCGCCATCACCGCGCTCGGACTGCACGCCTTGCAGCATCGCGGCCAGGAGGCCGCGGGCATCGTCTCCTTCGACGGCAGCCGATTTCACTCCGAGCGGCGGCTTGGCCTGGTCGGCGACACCTTCTCCCGCCGCGAGGTGATCGATCGCCTGCCCGGCAATGCCGCGATCGGCCATGTCCGCTACTCGACCACCGGCGCCACCATCCTGCGCAACGTGCAGCCGCTGTTCGCCGAACTCAATGCCGGCGGTTTCGCGGTCGGCCACAACGGCAATCTCACCAACGGGCTGACGCTGCGCCGCGATCTCGTGCGCAACGGCGCCATGATGCAGTCCACCACCGATACCGAAGTCATCCTGCACCTGGTCGCGCAGTCCAAGCGCAACCGCTTCATCGACCGCTTCATCGAGGCGCTGCGCGCGATCGAGGGCGCCTATTCGCTGGTGTCGCTGACCAACAAGAAGCTGATCGGGGCGCGCGATCCGCTCGGCATCCGTCCGCTGGTGCTGGGCGAACTCGACGGCTGTCCGATCCTCGCCTCGGAGACCTGCGCGCTCGACATCATCGGCGCGAAATACGTCCGCGACGTCGACCCCGGCGAGGTCATCGTGTTCGACGAGCGCGGCGCGCAAAGCCACAAGCCGTTTCCGCCAAAATCGCCGCGGCCCTGCATCTTCGAATACATCTATTTCTCGCGGCCGGATTCCATCGTCGGCGGACGGTCGGTGTATGAGGTCCGAAAAGCCTTCGGCGCGCAGCTCGCGCGCGAAAGCCATGTCGAGGTCGACGTCGTGGTGCCGGTGCCGGATTCCGGCGTGCCCGCCGCGGTCGGCTACAGCCAGCATTCCGGCGTGCCGTTCGAACTCGGCATCATCCGAAACCATTACGTCGGCCGAACCTTCATTCAGCCGACCCAGAGCGTGCGCGAACTCGGCGTGCGCATGAAGCATAATGCGAACCGCGCCGCGATCGAAGGCAAGCGCATCATCCTGATCGACGATTCGCTGGTGCGCGGCACCACCTCGAAAAAGATCGTCCGCATGATGCGCGACGCCGGCGCCCGCGAGGTCCATTTCCGCCTTGCCTCGCCGCCAATCATTCATCCCGATTACTACGGCATCGATCTGCCGGACCGTGGCGGACTGTTGGCTGCGACCCACAATCTCGAGGAGATGCGCGAGATCATCGGCGCCGATTCACTGGCGTTCCTGTCGATCGACGGCATGTATCGCGCCATGGGCGAGCCCGGCCGCGATCCCTCAAATCCGAAATTCGCGGACCATTGCTTCACCGGCGCCTATCCCACCCATCTCACCGATCAGACCCAGGTCGAGCCGCAGCCGCGGCAATTGTCGCTGTTGGCGGAAGCGAGCTGACGCGAAGCGTCATTCCGGGGCGCAGCGGAAGCTGCGAACCCGGAATCTCGAGATGTCTTGATTAGCTTCCTTGCCCCCAGATTCCGGGTCTGGTCCTTCGGACCATCCCGGAATGACGGTGTGATTTTCGTCATGGCCAGGCTTGTCCGGGCCATCCACGTCTGTAAAACCGCCGCCACGACGTGGATGCCCGGCTCAAAGGCCGGGCACGACGAAGAGAGCTGTTTCCATGACCCTGCCCCTCGCCTCCCGCATCGCTCTCGTCACCGGCGCCTCGCGCGGCATCGGCTATGCCACCGCGCGCGCGCTGGCGAAAGCCGGCGCGCATGTGGTTGCGGTGGCGCGAACGCAAGGCGGTCTCGAGGAGCTCGACGACGAGATCCGCAAAGACGGCGGCAGCGCGACCCTGGTGCCGCTCAACCTGACCGATTTCGACGGCATCGCCCGGCTTGGCGCTGCGCTGCATGAGCGCCATGGCAAGCTCGACATCCTCGTCGGCAATGCCGGCGTCGCCGGTCCCTCCTCGCCGCTCGGGCATATCGAGTTGAAGCCGTGGAACGAGGTGATGGCGATCAACGTCACCGCCAACTTTCAGCTGATCCGCTGCATGGAGCCGCTGTTGAAGAAGTCCGACGCCGGCCGCGCGGTTTTCGTCACCTCAGGTGCAGCGAACAAGGCCAACGCCTATCTCGGTCCCTACGCCGCCTCGAAAGCGGCGCTCGAGACGCTGGCGCGGGTCTGGGCGCACGAAACAGCGAGCACGCCGATCCGCGTCAACCTGTTCAATCCCGGGCCGATCCGCACCCGGATGCGCGCCACCGTGTTTCCCGGCGAAGACCCGCTGACGCTCGATACGCCGGATCAGGCCGCGCAATTCATCCTGCCGATGTGCGCGCCAGACTGGACCGAGACCGGCAAGTTCTATGATTACCCGACCCGCACGCTGCTTGATTTTCGCGCACCGGCGTAGGCACCGCGTCCCGCCAAACCAAGGGTCGTTGCCGCGAAAGCGGAACCAGTAAAGGCCGAGGCGATTACCGGATTGCCCGCTTTGGCGGGAGCCGCGCATCCACAGCCAGCCGAGGTGACGCGCTACCAATAGCGGATTGCCCCGCGGCGCCGGAACGTCTATCGGGAACGCGGATCGTCTGGTCGATCAAGCCCTTGGGCAGGCGCTGGAAAACAGCGCACCCAGGCGTCAAATGTTTGGAGGAACTTTTCAATGAGGACAACACTCGCGCCGCGCTATGCCGCGCTTATCGCATGTGCCGGATTGGCCCTCGCCACGCCGGCGCTGGCCCAGGACAAGACCGTGAAGATCGGCGTGCTGAACGACATGTCGAGCCTCTATGCCGACATCGGCGGCCCCAATTCGGTGGTGGCGGCCAACATGGCGGTTGAGGATTCCGGCCTCGTCGCCAAGGGCTGGAAGATCGACGTAATCAGCGGCGACCACCAGAACAAGCCGGATGTCGGCGTCAACATGGCGCGGCAATGGATCGACAGCGACAAGGTCGACGTCATCGCCGACACGCCGAATTCCGGCGTCGCGCTCGCGGTGAGCAATCTCGTGCGCGACAAGAATGCGGTGCTGCTCAACTCCGGCGCGGCGACAGCCGATCTCACCGGCAAGGCCTGCACGCCGAACACGGTCTCCTTTACCTACGACACCTATATGCTCGCCAACGGCACCGGCAAGGCGCTGACCAAGGCCGGCGGCGACACCTGGTTCTTTCTGACCTCGGACTACGCCTTCGGCCACGCGCTGGAGCGCGACACGTCGGCGGTCGTCACCGCCAATGGCGGCAAGGTGCTCGGCGGCGTCAGGCACCCGATCAACACCTCGGACTTCTCGTCGTTCCTGCTGCAGGCGCAGTCCTCGAAAGCGAAAGTGATCGGGCTCGCCAATGCCGGCGGCGACACCACCAATGCGATCAAGCAGGCGTCCGAATTCGGCATCGTGGCGGGCGGCCAGAAGCTCGCGGCATTGCTGCTCTTCATCAACGACGTGCATTCGTTGGGATTGAAGACCGCGCAGGGCCTGTCGTTCACCGAGTCCTTTTACTGGGACATGAACGACAAGACCCGGGAATGGTCCAAGCGTTTACAGAAACGATCGCCGAAGGGAACAATGCCCTCGATGGACGCGGCGGGCGTCTACGCGGCCGTGCTGCACTATCTCAAGACCCTCGAGGCGCTCGGCGGCAATCCTCATGACGGCGCGAAAATCGTCGCCAAGATGAAGGAAATCCCGACCGATGATCCGCTGTTCGGCAAGGGACCGCTTCGCATCGACGGCCGCCGAATCATTCCGGCCTATCTGTTCGAGGTCAAGAAGCCCGAAGAATCGAAATATCCGTGGGACTACTACAAGCTGGTCGCCACGATCCCGCCGGAAGATGCCGCCAAGCCGCTCGAGGCGAGCGAGTGTCCGCTGGTCAAGAAATAGCCAACGAACTTGCAGCCGGCCGGATTTTTTGGAGTTGGCCGGCTGCTCGCGACCTCGAAAATCATCATAACGACAGCGGCTCCTTCCGTGTCTCGATCGGCGGAAGAGGTTCGCCATGGATCCTGGCCTCGAACCCCCGTAATCTCTGATAGATCGAAATCAGTTCGACGATCGTACTCCACGAGTTGACGAGGTACTGAAACGAGGTCCTGACCTGCGTGAATGCGTTCAGGATCTGGTTCATCGAACCGAGCGTGATCTTGCCGGCGATGATCGTCGGTCCGAGCAGGATGTAGGGAAAGATGACGTCGGTCTGCAGATAAACGATCCGGCCGATATTGAAGTACATGAAGTTCAGATATAGCCGGAAGTAGTTCCTGCGAATGTTCTCGAACAGCGCCCTCACCGTGGGTGGATCGGCGCGGGCGACATCATCTTCGCCGAGCACGAGCTCCTTGCGATAGGCCGCTTCTACCCGCTGGTTGAAGAATTCGATTCCCGGCAACCTGATGCCGATCAGCGCCAGCGCGCCGGTCCCGAACACCGACCAGATCACCGCGGCGAACACCAGCGGATAGGGGATGGAGCCGATCAGCGGCAGCTCCGTGACATTGCTGGAGAGCCTGACCAGAACCGGCAGGAACGCCAGCAGCGTCAGCACGGCACTGATGAGATTGACGCCGAGGCCTTCCATGGTGGTGGCAAACCGCATGGTGTCTTCCTGCACCCGCTGCGATGCGCCCTCGATCGTGCGGAGCCGCGACCAGTTGGCGATGTAGAAGTCGTTCATCGCGGTACGCCAGCGGAAGATGTAATGGCTGACGAAGAACCGCGTCATCACGCCGACCACGACCGCGACGAAGGCGATGCCGGCAAACGTCGATATTTCGGTATAAAACTGCTCGACCGTGACCGGTTTCGATTTTGAAAGCGCGGCCTGGACCAGATCGTAGAACGGTCCGTACCAGCTGTTGATGGCGACGCTGACCTGGACCTGAAAGTAAGAGGTGAACAGAATAAGCGCCGAACCGAAAATGGACCATAAGGCCCAGCGATGCGGCGCAAACAACATCCAGGCGGCCGCGAAGATTGCGACGCAAAGCGGCAAAATAGAGGTCGAACCAAAGCGAGCGTGCCGACCAGAACAACGCCACGCCGACACCTTGCGGCGCAGACGACCCAATCAGATCGCCGGCAAAGCCATACCAGAACGCCATCGCCAGCGCGGTCCAGAGGATTGCCGACAGAAAGAACAGCCTGGGTCGGGGAAAGAATGAAACAAACATGTTTGGTGTCCACGCTGCGGTCCGGGATTTGCGGTTTCCTTTACAGGACAGCGTCTGTGCGGCGAAGGGCCGAAACACCGCATGGACGGCAATTAATGCAGATCATCACCGGTCGATCGAAGCCAATCGGCTCCGAGCCGGCATCTCCGGACCGCGACGGCATCGGCGCTCGCAAACCAGTCGAGGCCCGCTGGAGATGGATGGCGAACGAGCTCGGAAAACAGCCGGCCCTCAGCGAACCCGCGCCGACGCCAGCGTGCGCGCCGCGATAACCATCGCCAGCACCAGTAGCGCCGACGCCAGCAGGAACGGCGCCCCCGGCAATTTCAGGGGCGCCTGAGGGCCGATGAAATAGGCAAATGTCAGCGTGAACAGAAACGGTCCCACCAGCTGGGCCACGCTTTGCACGCTGGTGATCGCGCCCTGCAATTGGCCCTGCTGGTCCGGCGCGACCAATCGGGTCATCAGCGCCTGCACCGCCGCGCCGGCGACGCCCCACAACGCCATCACGGGAATGCCGAGCCAGAACAGCGCGCCGCTTGGCGCCGCGCCGAAAATCAGAAAGCCGAGGGCGCCGCAGCCAAGCCCCAGCAGCAGCGCCCGCCGCTCGCCGAAACGCTTAACGATCGGGCCGATGCCTGCACCCTGCACGGCCATCGCGCAGATGCCGACCATCGCCAGCGTCAGGCCGACGGTCGCCGCATCCCAGCCGTAGCGATAGGTCGCATAGAGCACGAAGGTTGACGGCAGAACCACATGCGCGACCTGGGCAAAGAAATTCGCCACCGATAGTCCCGCGAGTATCCGGTCGGAGCGCAACAG
The DNA here is from genome assembly GCA_963745785.1 of uncultured Alphaproteobacteria bacterium. GTDB lineage: Bacteria > Pseudomonadota > Alphaproteobacteria > Rhizobiales > Xanthobacteraceae > Bradyrhizobium. The sequence goes on from CAVUYV010000006.1 coordinate 232,181, forward strand.
ATGCAGCGCACCGAACGGATTTGCACTTTTCCAGCGCAGCGGCGCGCGCCGATCCGGCGGCAGCGATTCGGGCAGGATCAGCAAGCCGTAAAGCGTATTGGCGAAACTCAAACCCGCCGCGACCCAGAACGGCAGCCGCGGATCCATGCCGCCCAGCAATCCGCCGAGCGCGGGCCCGAGGATAAATCCGGCCCCGAACGCCGCGCCGACCTTGCCGAACACCGCGGCGCGCCGTTCCGGAGGCGTGATGTCGGCGATGTAGGCAAACGACGTCGAGATGCTCGCCGAGGTAATGCCGGAGATCACCCGGCCGACGAAAAGCCAGGTCAACGACGGCGCCAGCGCCATCAATACATAGTCGAGCGCGAGGCCAAAGTTCGACAGCAGCACCACCGGCCGGCGGCCGAACCGGTCCGACAGGCCGCCGAGAAGCGGCGAGAAGAAAAACTGCATCGCCGCCCATGCCGTGCCGAACAGGCCGAAGATCCGCGCGGCCCTTGCGGTATCGTTATCGACAAAGCTTTCCACGAGCTTGGGCAGCACCGGAATGACCAGACCCAGCGCCAGCGTGTCGAGCAGGATGGTGATGAAGATGAAGGCCACCGCCGCGCTACGCACCGGAGACGCTTCAACGACGCTTTCGGGGCTCCCTTCGCTCACGACGGCCGCTTGCGCTTGTGCGCGAATGGATTGGCCTTTTCGCGCAGTGCGATCCGCACCGGCGTGCCCGGCAGCTCGAAATATTCGCGCAAGGAGTTGACGAGATAGCGCAGGTAGGACTGCGGCACGGCGTCCGCGCGCGAGCAGAACAACACAAAACTCGGCGGCCGCGCCTTGGCCTGCGTAATGTAGTTCAGCTTCAGCCGCCGGCCCGACACCGCGGGCGGCGGGTTGGCATCGACGGCCTGCTCGAACCAGCGATTGAGCGAAGCGGTCGGCACCCGCTTGTTCCATACCGCGTAGGCCTGTTCGATCGCGCTCATCAAGCGGTCGACGCCCTCGCCCATCAGGCCGGATACCGCCACGATGGGCACGCCCTTGACCTGCGGCAGCAGATGATCGGCCTCGGTTCGCAGCGCCGTTATCAGGCCCTGCTGCCGCCCCATCAAATCCCATTTGTTGACCGCGATCACGAGCGCGCGGCCCTCGCGCTCGATCAGGTCGGCAATGCGCAGGTCCTGCTCCTCGAACTTGTTGTGCGCGTCCATCACCAGCACCACGACTTCGGCGAAGCGCACCGCGCGCAGCGCATCCGCCACCGAGAGCTTTTCGAGCTTTTCCTCGATCCGCGAGCGCCGCCTGAGCCCGGCGGTGTCGAACACGCGAAAATCCCGGCCCTGCCAGTTGATCTCGACGGAAATGGAATCGCGGGTGGTGCCGGCCTCGGCGCTGGTCAACAGACGCTCCTCGCCGAGCAGGCGATTGATCAGCGTGGACTTGCCGGCATTGGGGCGGCCGACAATCGCCACCCGGATCGGCCGTGTTGCAACGTCCTCGTCCTGGGCGATGACGTCGTCATCATCGAACTCTTGCTCCGCCTCGACGGACTCCGGCATCAATGCGCGCAGCGCGTCGTAGAGATCGCTCAACCCCTCGCCATGCTCGGCGGAAATCTGGATCGGCTCGCCCAGGCCCAGCGCGTAAGCTTCCATGGCGCCGGCATCGCCCTGTTTGCCCTCGCTCTTGTTGGCAATCAGGATCACCGGCTTGTTGGCGCGGCGCGCGAAATCGGCAAAGGCGCGATCGTTCGGCGTAAGGCCGGCACGCGCGTCGACCAGGAACATCAGGGCGTCGGCAAGGCCGATCGCGGTTTCGGTCTGCTCCTGCATCCGCGCCGTCAGCGAGCCCTTGACGCCCTCGTCGAGGCCTGCGGTGTCGATGACGGTGAATTCGAGGTCGCCAAGACGCCCCTCGCCCTCGCGGCGGTCGCGGGTGACGCCGGGTTCGTCATCGACCAGCGCAAGCTTCTGCCCGACCAGCCGGTTGAACAGCGTCGATTTTCCGACATTGGGCCGGCCGATGATGGCAATCGTGAAGGGCATAAGTGATTCCGGCGCCGAGACCTGGGTTAGAGCATTCTCTTGCGGCGCAAACCGGATACCACTTTGCCGGAAAATGCGCTCTGGCGCCTGTCAATGAAATGAAGATTCGAAATTAGCGCGTGAAGCTGCCGCTCGGCAGCGGCGCCGGGAACGGTGGCGCCGCGGATTGTTGCGCGGGCGGCTGCGCCGATGCGCGCCGGCTGATCAGGCGGTGGCGCGGTGGTGCGGCGGCGGACGATCTTCTTTGGCTTGGGAGGCGGCGGCGCCGCGGCGGTGCTGCCCTCTTCCTCCGCCGCGGCGGCGTTCGGGTCCGGCGCGGCTGCAGGTTCCTCCGCAGGAGCCGTGGCGGCGGTGGCTGCTTGCTTGCTTTTGCCCTTGGATTTCGCGCCCGGCTTCGATTTCGGCTCTTCGGGAGAGGGAGCCGCGGCGGCCGCCGCCGCAGCCTGGGCGTTCTGCTGATCGATCTGCTCTTGCGCCGAGCCCCTGTACAAATTCTTCGGCACGCCCTGCTCGAGGCCCGGCACGCCTTCGGGGAACACCGGCTTGCGTTCGCCCGGCAGCTTCTTCTTGGTGTCGAGCCAATCGAGCATATCGCTCGGATCGAAGCTGCTCATGCCACCGGTGCAGCCGGCCAGCGCGCCCGACAGCGCGATGAGGACAGCAGCGGCGATCAGACGTTGCGAGCGGCGCATGGTCGATTTCTCACCCAACTTTGTTTCTTGCCGTCAGCTTTTGGCGACCGGCGGAAGCAACCCCTGCAGTGCCTCGGCACGCGAGCGCAGGCTTGGCGGCGTCTCGCCGTCGTTGGCAATCACATCCAGCCACTGCCGCGCCGCCGTCGTATCGCCCGCGCGCCAGGCCGACAGTGCCAGCAGTTCGCGCGCGGTATGACGAAACGTCGCCCCCGGCGCGGTAGCGGGCTCAAGGCGCTGCAGCATACTGGGATAGCTCGTGGTCTCCAGCAACAACTGGGCCGCGCGGACCCTGGCAAGATCCCGTTCCGTCGCACCGACGCTGCGGTCGGCGGCGATATCGTCGTACAATTTCGCCGCTCCTTGCGGATCGCGGTTGGCGACTTCCGCCGCGGCGCGCAGCCGCGCCAGCATGCGATATCCCGACGGCGCCTTCGCGGCCAGGTCGGTAAAGGCCGCTTCGGCCTCGGCATGCTTGTTCTGCTCGGAGAGCTCGACGGCCTTGTCGAACGCAGCGCCCGCTTCCGCCGCCTTCTTCGCTTCCAGGTATTGGTAGCCACGCCAGCCGCCGACCGAGGCGATGATCAACAGCGCGCCGGCGATGATATAGATCGAATACTCGTCCCACAGCTTTTTGAGCCGCTCGCGACGGACCTCCTCGTCGACTTCATCAAATAATTCAGACACTTAAAGCTATCCCATCCCCGATGGACCAGGCCAAATCGAAAACGCCCGCCACACGCCCGGCCCCGCGTGGCGGCGGCGATACCCTAGCGATATGGCGACGGCAAGGCAAAACTGGCGGGATCAAGGCGCTAACGCTGATAGGGGGGCAGCCAGGCCGATTACCTGGACACTTGGCACGGCTAGGCTCGCCTCGCCTCCCAAGCCTCGCGCAGCTGCCGCTTCATCACCTTGCCATTGGCATTGCGCGGCAGCGGTTCCAGCGTCAGGTCGATCGTCTCCGGCACCTTGTAGTCCGAAAGGCGCTCGGCGCACCAGGCGCGCAGCGCCTCGCCGCTGACGCTGCCGTCGCGGGTCACGATCACCGCATGCACGCGCTCGCCCAGCACCGGGCACGGCTTTGCGATGATCGCGCTCTCGACGACGCCGGGATGACCGGCAAGCACCGATTCGACTTCGGCGGAATAGATCTTCAGGCCGCCGCGGTTGATCATGTCTTTCTTGCGATCGAATACCCGCACCAAATTCTCCGCGTCGATCGAACCGAGATCGCCGGAGTGCCAGAAGCCGCCAGTGAAACTCTCCGCCGTCGCCTCCGGATTGTTCCAGTATCCCCTGATGACCGAACCGCTGTGAATCCAGATCTCGCCGATCTCGCCACGCGGCAGCTCACGGCCGTCGGCATCCATCACGATGATATGCGCGCCCGGACAGGGCAAGCCGACGCTGTCGAGATGCGCAGCTGTCAATTCCGGCGGCATGATGGTCGATGGCGACGTGGTCTCGGTCGAACCATAGGCGTTGATCAGCCTCAAGCCGGGAATCTTGGCGGCCAGTTTTTCAATGGTCGCGATCGGCATCGGCGCGCCGCCATATCCTCCGATCCGCCAGGTCGAGAGATCGTAGGTATCGAAATCCGCCTGCAGCAGGCAAAGGTTATACATCGCCGGCACCATCACCGTTTGGGTGACGCGTTCGCGTGAGGCAATCTTCAGATAATCCGCGGCCTTGAATTCGGCGACGATGATCAACGTTCCGGCGCAACGCACCATGCTCATGATATTGGCGACCACGCCCGTCACATGCGCGAGCGGCACCGCGGCGATCGAACGATCCGCCGCTGTCAACTCCATGCAGGCTTCATAGATCATCGCCGAATGGATGACGTTGCAATGGGCGAGCATCGCGCCTTTGGGCCGCCCGGTGGTGCCGGACGTGTACAAGATCATGGCGGTGTCTTCTTCGCCGACGGGTGCGGGCGCATGCGCCGGCCGCGTTATCGGCCAGGTCCGGAAATTGCGACGCGCTCTCGTCGTCATCGATGGAAATCCGGTACTTCAGATCGGGAGTATCGCCTGCATCGGGCAGCCGATCAGCCAGCGTGGCCTCGTGGATCAACAGCCTGGCGCCGCAATCGGCCAGCACATAGGCGATTTCAGGCTTTTGCTGCCGGGTGCTGAGTATCACCGTCACGGCGCCGAGATGCGCCGCGCCGAACATCGCCAGTGCGAATTCGATGCGGTTGCCAAGCAGAAGCGCGACGCGATCGCCGCTCCGCAGGCCCATTTTTCGTAACCCGGCTGCGATTTGCTCGGATTGTTGCGCCACTTCGCGCCACGTCATCCGGCTGACGCCGCAGACCAGCGCCTCTCCATCCGGATTTCTTGAAGCCGCGTCCGAGACCATCGCCCAGATGCTCCTGGGCCGGTGACGGAACGCCGGCACGATGCGGTCGCCGAAGCGCGCTTCAAGCTGCATGGCAGGAATGGAATAGTGCGACCAGTCCATGTCGCGGCTCGTCTCTACAATCTCACCAACTCAGTTGAACCAGACTGTAGCGTTATCCATCTGTTTGAGCACGATCGTTTCGCAAAGCCAGGCTCCACTTCCGGGTCATGGCTAGCTTTTCGCCTTCATGCCATAGACATGTTCCGGCCCGGGAAAGGCGCGGGACCGCACGTCCCTGGCATAGCCCTCGATCGCGGCCTCGATCATCGGGCCGAGATCGCCGTAGCGGCGGACGAATTTCGGCGCGCGCGGCGACAGCCCGAGCATGTCCTCCAGCACCAGCACCTGGCCATCGCAGGCGGCACTGGCGCCGATGCCGATGGTCGGAATGGCGACGGTTTCCGTGATCTTCCTGGCCAGCGGCTCCGCCACCGCCTCGATCACAAGCGAAAATGCGCCGGCTTGCGCGATCGCATTGGCGTCGTTCTCGATCGGCTCCCAGTCATTTTCCTCCCGGCCCTGGGCGCGAAACGAGCCAAGCGTATTGATCGACTGCGGCGTCAATCCGATGTGGCCCATCACGGGAATGCCGCGCTGGACAAGAAACGCGATGGTCTCCGCCATCCGCGCGCCGCCTTCGAGTTTCACCGCGCCGCAATGAGTTTCCTTCAGGACTCTCGCGGCGGAATGAAACGCCTGCTCTTTCGAGGCTTCATAGGAACCAAAGGGCATGTCGACCACGACCAGCGCATGTTGCGAGCCGCGCATCACGGCGCGTCCCTGCAGGATCATCATGTCGAGCGTCACCGGCACCGTGGTCTCGAAACCATGCATCACATTCCCCAGGGAATCGCCGACCAGAATGACGTCGCAATGGCGATCGACCAATGCAGCGGTATGCGCGTGATACGACGTCAGCATCACGATCGGCTCGCCGTTCTTGCGGGCGCGAATATCGGGCGCGGTCTTGCGCTTGATGGCCGATTGCACGGACATTCTAAACTCCGAACACGGGGACGCCGATCACGGCGGGATGGAACGCGAAACCCAGCGCCAGATAGGCGACGATCCCGACCGCCACCGCAATCAGGTCGTTGGTGGGCCCGCCGACCGGGATCGGCGGCGCGCCTGCGTCGGCGCGATGTTTGAGCGAGATCCGGTCGTATACCGCCCATCCCAGAAACGAGCCGAACAGGATGATCGAGCCGAGATCGCCATTGGCGAGCAAATGCGCCGCCGCCCACAGCTTGATGCCCGACAGCATCGGATGCTTCAGTGTGGTGTAGATGCGGCCACGGATATAGGCTGCCACCACCAGGATGACGGCGGGAAGCATCAAGCGCCACCGCGATGTGCTTGAGCAGCGTCGGCGGATGCCAGACGTCGATCCACCCGGTCGCGCGATAGTGGCCAAAACCCCAGACGATCAGCGCAAGGCCTGCGAGCGAGGCCGCCGCATAGCCGATCTTGTAGCCGCCCTCGCCCCAAGACGCGATCATATTCGCGCGCAGCTTGCGCTGGGTGGTGAGGGTGTGGACGCCCAGGAACAGTACCAGCCCCAGGATCATCACCAGCAGTCCCATGATGTTTTCCTCCGTTTCAGGGCTCGGTTAGCCGGGATCGGGTAACACTTTAAGGGCTTAACCTGCAATGCGCTAAAATGCGCGTAAGCTATAGCAACAAGGCGTTATTCCGGGGTGGTCCCGAAGGAGCAGACCTCAGATCTGCGATTGCGATTGTACATCGGGAAATCCTCGAGATTCCGGGTTCGCGCTTTGCGCGTCCCGGAATGACGAGTGCTCACGGCGGGCCCGTCTGCCTGCCCAAATCGCGGTTATCGACATAGCGGATCGCGATCGGCCGCCCGGCGATCGCGCCGCCTAGTCCGTCCGTGAATTTCAGCGGCTCGCAGCCGTCCAGCGAGGCGTTGATCGCCTTCAGATAGGTGTCGCGGACGTCGGCAGGCACGCCGGCGGTGGCATAGGTCACGCGCGGCGTCGCGATGATGCCGCCCGATCGCTTGAAACTGAAGCGCACCGTCATCTGCATGCCCTGGCGCGAGGCGTCAGCCGGCGGCGGCAACCAGCAGGATCGCAGCGCCGCGAACAGGTCGCCGATGGTATCGAGATCGTGGTCGGGCTTTTGGTATTTTTCGGCATCCTCGCGCGAAGGCACGGTTTCGACCGTGAGCTGCAGGTTTTCGCCATAGGGATAATCGATCTCGGGAATGCACGGCCCGTGATTGAACACGCTGCAGAAATACGGCGTGCACGGCGCTCCGTCCAGCACACTGCAGGGTGCATGTGAAAACGGCGTGGCATCGATGTGACGGCGCTGCCGCGCGCTTGCCGCGTCGGCAACCGCCAACGCCGCAACGGCAATGGCGATAACGATGAAGATACGCCGGAGCATGACGAGCCTTCGAAGGCAACAAGGCCAATATGTTAAAGGAAAAATGATGCGCACGGGAGGCACTATCAAGCCTGGTTTCGTTCACATCCGCGCGCTTTTGCGACAGTTCGCACAAGCTTCAGCCGCAACCCCGAGTGTCATTGCCCGGCTTGACCGGGCAACCAGTATTCCAGACGCTAGTGATCAATGAAAGGCCGCGGCGTACTGGATCCCCGCTGGAGCCGTACGATCGGTCAGCACGCAAAGCCCGCGGCCGCGCCTTACGTCTTCTTCTTCACATCCTTGATGCTGGAGAATGTGATGCCCTCGGCGCGCTCGCTGGTATAGCCGAGATAGAATTCATTTTTGGCCAAAAACACCGGATCGCCGTCGACGTCGTCGGCGACGCCGGAGCCGTTGGCGGCGATGAACGCGTCGAGCTTCTTGCGATCGTCGGACGATATCCAGCGCGCCAGTTGAAACTCGCTCACCTCGAATTCGACCGGCAGGGCATATTCGGCGTCGAGCCGCGCCTTGAGCACGTCGAGCTGCAGCGGGCCGACCACGCCGACCAGGGCGGGCGCGCCGTCGCGCGGGCGGAACACTTGCACCACGCCCTCCTCCGACATCTGCTGCAGCGCTTCTTTGAGCTTCTTCGCCTTCATCGCGTCCGTCAGCCGCACCCGGCGGACGATTTCCGGCGCGAAGCTCGGCACGCCGACGAAAGTGAGGTCCTCGCCTTCGGTCAGCGTGTCGCCGATCCGCAACGTGCCGTGATTGGGAATGCCGACGACGTCGCCGGCAAAGGCCTCGTCCGCCAGCGCGCGATCCTGCGCGAAGAAGAACTGCGGACTGGAGAGCGACATGTTCTTGCCGGTGCGCACCAGTCTTGCCTTCATGCCGCGGCTGAGTTTGCCCGAGCACAGCCGCGCAAACGCGATGCGGTCGCGATGGTTCGGATCCATATTGGCCTGGATCTTGAACACGAAGGCGCTCATCCGCGGCTCGGCGGCTTCGACCTTGCGCAAATTGCTCTCCTGCGCGCGCGGCGGCGGCGCGAAACGGCCGAGACCTTCGAGCAAATCGCCGACGCCGAAGTTGCGCAGCGCGCTGCCGAAATATACCGGCGTCAGGTGGCCCTCGCGAAAAGCCTCCAGTTCGAACGGCTTGCAGGCTTCCGACACCAGCGCGAGCTCGTCCTTGATCGCGGCAACGTCGAGATTGGGATTGCGGCCGGCGAGATCGGCGATGTCGATCTGTTGCGCGGCGCCGGTCTTGGCGCCGCCGCCTTCGAGCAGCCGCACGCCGCCATTGGCGACATCATAGGTGCCGAGAAAATCACGGCCGCGGCCGACCGGCCAGGTCATCGGCGTGGTGTCGAGCGCCAGCGTCTTTTCGATTTCATCCAGGAGATCGAAGGTGTCGCGGCTGTCGCGGTCCATCTTGTTGATGAAGGTGATGATGGGAATGTCCCTGAGACGGCACACCTCGAACAGCTTTCGCGTCCGCGCCTCGATGCCCTTGGCGGCGTCGATCACCATCACGGCGGAATCGACCGCGGTCAGCGTGCGATAGGTGTCTTCGGAAAAATCCTCGTGGCCCGGCGTGTCCAGAAGGTTGAACACCAGGCCGTCGAACTCGAAGGTCATCACCGAGGTCACGACCGAGATGCCGCGCTCGCGCTCGATCTTCATCCAGTCGGAACGGGTGTTGCGGCGCTCGCCCTTGGCCTTGACCTGGCCTGCGAGATTGATGGCGCCGCCGAACAGCAGCAATTTCTCGGTCAGCGTGGTCTTGCCGGCGTCCGGATGCGAGATGATCGCAAAGGTCCGCCGCCGCGCGACCTCCTGGGCGAGCGGCGAGCGGGACGGCGATTCGGTTGCAATGGCGAGGTCGGACATGGGCTCGAGCGTTTGGCAGGGAAACCGGGCCGGATCAAGCAGGATCGGGCACACCGCATATATGGATAGTGCGGCGGAACTCCAGTTACGCCGCTTATTCGCCTAGCGGAGCAGCGATACCGACCAGTACGTCAGCGCCGCGATGCCGGCTGAGGCCGGGATGGTAATCACCCAGGCATAGACGATCGAACTCGCCACGTTCCAGCGCACCGCGGAGACCCGCCGTGCCGCGCCGACACCGACGATGGCGCCGGTGATGGTATGGGTGGTCGAGACGGGAACACCGAGCCAGGTCGCCATGAATAGGGTCGCGGCCCCGCCGGTCTCCGCGCAAAATCCCTGCATCGGCGTCAGCTTGGTGATCCGCAGGCCCATGGTGCGGACGATCCGCCAGCCGCCCATCAGGGTGCCCAATCCCATCGCCGCCTGGCACGACAGCACCACCCAGAACGGCACCTCGAAATGGTCGCCGAGATAGCCTTGCGAAAAAAGCAGCACCGCAATGATGCCCATGGTCTTTTGCGCATCGTTGCCGCCATGGCCCAGCGAGTACAGCGATGCCGAGACGAATTGCAGGATGCGGAAGGCGCGATCGACCGTGAACGGCGTCGAGCGTACCGACGCCCACGAGACGATCGCGACAAGCACCATCGCCAGCAAAAATCCGACCAGCGGCGACAGTACGATGGCGAGCAGCGTTTTCGACAGCCCGCTCCAGACCGCCGCCGAAATTCCGCCCTTGGCCATTCCGGCCCCGACCAGCCCTCCGATCAGGGCGTGCGAACTGGAGGACGGTATCCCCAATCCCCATGTGATCAGGTTCCAGACGATAGCGCCCATCAACGCCGCGAAGATTACCTGTGCATCGATGATACTGGGTTCGACGATCCCGGTGCCGATGGTTTGCGCGACATTGAGCCCGAACACCAGAAATGCGACGAAGTTGAAGAACGCCGCCCAGAACACCGCGTATTGCGGCCGCAGCACCCGGGTCGAGACGATCGTCGCGATCGAGTTGGCGGCATCGTGCAATCCGTTGAGGAAGTCGAACAGCAGCGCGACCGCAATCAATCCGACCAGGATAGGAAGACCAAGCGTGGCGTCCACTGCGCGGCCCCGCCCTATACCTGTTCGATCACGATACTGTTGATCTCGTTGGCAACGTCGTCGAAACGATCCGCGACCTTCTCGAGATGGTCGTAGATTTCGGCGCCGACGATGAAATCCATGGTGTTGGCGTTGCGATGCTTGAGGAAGAGTTCCTTGAGGCCGATGTCATGGAGATCATCGACCCGGCCCTCAAGGTTGGTCAGTTCCTCGGTGATCGCCGTCAGCATCGCGACATTGCTGCCGATCGATTGCAGCAGCGGCAACGCGCGGCTGACCAAATTTGCGCACTCGACCAGCAGCGTTCCCATTTCGCGCATCGGGGGCTCGAAGGTGCGCACCTCGAACAGAATGACGGCCTTGGCGGTCTGCTGCATCTGGTCAATGGCGTCGTCCATCGCGGTGATCAGGTTCTTGATATCGCCACGGTCGAATGGCGTGATGAACGTCCGGCGCACCGCGGTGAGCACCTCGCGGGTGATATTGTCGGCATCATTTTCGAACTGGTTGACGCGCTGGCAAAGTGCCGTCGTTTCATCGCCGCCGCGCAGCATGTCCTGCAAGGCCAGCGCGCCCTGCATGACCGTCTCGGCATGCCGGGCGAACAGCTCAAAAAACCGTTCCTCCCTCGGAAGAAAGGCGCGAAACCAACGCAGCATCTGAAATGTCCATGGTTGCGGCAAGGGCCGGCCGGAGCGACCCGTCATATAACTGTCATAAAGCATTTTCCCGCAAAAGCGCGCGACGAGCCGCCACGGGACCGGGTCATCCACCGCTTTGTAAGCCAAGGAATGTTCCGGATTTCGTTCCGCTTACAGGGAACGCCGGAAATAATGCGCGATCTCGCCGATCACGCCGCGGCGGAAGGTCAGCACGCAGACCACGAAAATCACGCCCTGGATCACGGTCACCCACTGCCCGAACCCGGCAAGATATTGCTGCATGGCGATGATCACGAAGGCCCCGACGACCGGGCCGAACACGGTGCCGAGGCCGCCTACCAGCGTCATCAGCACGATTTCGCCCGACATGGTCCAGTGCACGTCGGTCAGCGAGGCGTTCTGCGCCACAAATACCTTCAGCGAGCCGGCAAATCCCGCCAGCGTCCCGGACAGAATATAGGCAAGCAGCTTGTAGTGATCGGTCTTGTAGCCGAGCGAGATGGCGCGCGGCTCATTTTCCCGGATCGCCTTCAAGCACCTCGCCGAAGGGCGAGTTGATGGTGCGAAAAATCAGGAGAAAACCGAACAGGAACCCGGCCAGAATGACGTAGTAAAGCACGGTGGAATTCGCGAGATTGAAAATCCCGAACAGATACCCTTGCGGAATGCCCTGAATTCCGTCTTCCCCATGGGTGAACGGCGTCTGCAGATAGATGAAATACAACAGCTGCGACAGCGCGAGCGTGATCATCGCAAAATAGATGCCCTGGCGGCGGATCGCGACGACGCCGGTGATGACGCCAAGCCCTGCGGCGCCGGCGGTGCCGATCAGAATTCCAAGCTCGGGCGTAAAGCCCCAGACCTTCAGCGCATGCGCGGTGATGTAGCCCGCGGTCCCCAGAAACATCGCGTGACCGAACGACAACAGACCGCCATAGCCGATCAGCAGGTTGAAGGCGCAAGCCAATAGCGCAAAGCACAGCGCCTGCATCACGAAGAACGGATAGACGCCGGTCAAGGGTACGATCGCCAGCAGCACGGTCATGATGCCGAACGCGATCATCTCGTCGCGGATGGCGCTCCGGGTCACCGGTATTGTGTTGTCGGTTATCGCCGCCATGTCAGGCCGTCCGTCCTGTCAGTCCCGAAGGTTTCACAAGCAACACCAGCACCATCAGGACGAATACCACGGTGTTGGAGGCTTCGGGATAAAAGTATTTCGTCAGTCCCTCGATCACGCCAAGCGCAAAGCCGGTGATGATCGAGCCCATGATGGACCCCATGCCGCCGATCACCACCACCGCGAACACCACGATGATCAGGTCGGCGCCCATCAGCGGCCGCACCTGATTGATCGGCGCCGACAGCACTCCGGCCAGCGCGGCAAGGCCGACGCCGAGCCCGTATGTCAGGGTGATCATTCGCGGCACGTTGACGCCGAACGCGCGCACCAATGTCGGGTTTTCGGTAGCGGCGCGAAGATAGGCACCGAGCCGCGTCCGCTCGATCAGGTACCAGGTGAGCAGGCACACCACGAGCGAAAACACCACCACCCAGCCGCGATAGATCGGCAGGAACATGAAGCCGAGATTCATGCCTCCCTTCAGTTCATCGGGGATCGCATAAGGTAGGCCTGACGAGCCGAAATAATTCTGAAAGACGCCCTGGATGATCAGCGCCAAGCCGAATGTCAGTAGCAAGCCGTAGAGGTGATCGAGGCCGGAAAGCCATTGCAGCATGGTCCGTTCGAGGATCATGCCGAAAATCCCGACCGCGATGGGAGCAATGATCAGCGCCGGCCAATAGCCGATGCCCGCCACGTTGAGAAGAAAATAGGCGCAGAAAGCACCCATCATGTAGAGCGCGCCATGCGCGAAATTGATGATGTTGAGCATGCCGAAGATCACGGCAAGCCCGAGACTCAAGAGCGCGTAGAACGAGCCGTTGATCAGTCCCACCAGAAGCTGCGCGTAAAGGGCTTGCATCGATCGATCTTTCGCACTCAGTCGTGGGTAACTCGGGATGGAAGCCCGCCGGCAGTGAGCCGGCGGGCAACCGTTATTATTTCTTTACCAGCGGACAGGCGCTTTCCGAAAGCGGCCGGAAGGCCTGCTCTCCCGGGGTCGTTCCGATCAGCTTGTAATAGTCCCACGGTCCCTTGGATTCGGACGGCTTCTTGACCTCGAACAGATAGGCCGGGTGAATCTTGCGGCCATCCTCGCGGATCGTGCCCTTGCCGAACAGCGGATCGTCCGTCGGCATTTCCTTCATTTTCGCGACGATCTTCGCGCCGTCGTGGCTATTGCCGCCCATGGCTTCGAGCGCCTTGAAGTAGTGAATCAGACCGGAATAGACGCCCGCCTGTACCATCGACGGCTCCGCCTTGTTCTTCGAGCGTTCGGAGAAACGCTTTGAAAACGCGCGGGTCCCGTCGTTCAGATCCCAATAGAAGGTTTCGGTGAAATTCAGGCCTTGCGCCACGTTCAAGCCGAGCGCGTGGACATCGTTAATAAACAGCAAGAGACCGGCGAGTTTCTGGCCTCCCGAGACGATGCCAAACTCCGCCGCCTGCTTGATCGTATTTGTGGTATCGCCGCCGGCATTGGCCATGCCGATAACCTTGGCTTTGGACGCCTGCGCCTGCAGCAGGAACGAGGAGAAGTCCGACGAATTCAGCGGGTGCTTGACGGCACCAAGCACCTTTCCGCCCGATTTGACCACGACCGCGGCGGTGTCGCGCTCCAGCGCTGCACCGAATGCGTAGTCGGCGGTCAGGAAGAACCAGGTGTCGCCGCCGGCCTTGACCAGGGCCTGACCGGTGCTGTTGGCGAGCATGTAGGTGTCGTAGACCCAATGGATGGTGTTGGGCGAACATTGGGCATTGGTGAGATCCGACGACGCTGCGCCGGTATTGATCATGATGGCGTTCTTCTCTTTCACCAGATTATTGACCGCAAGCGCAACGCCGGAGTTCAGCACGTCCATGAAGATGTCGACCTTCTCGACGTCGATCCATTGGCGCGCAATGTTGGTGGCGACGTCGGGCTTGTTCTGATGATCGGCGGAAATCACGTCGATCTTCCAGCCCTTGGCCGCAAGCCCGGAATCCTCGACCGCCATCTGGGCCGCCAAGGTGGAGCCTGCGCCGCCGAGGTCGGAGTAAAGTCCCGAACCATCGGTCAATACGCCGATCTTGATGTTTTTGTCCTGCGCAAGCGCGCCACCGCCCGCGGCAAGCGCCAGCGCGCTGCCGAGCAAAAGAGCCGAAATCGTATTTTTCATTTTTTTCTCCGTGGGTTCTGCCTGGAGGCGCGGTTCAGACGCCGAGATAGGTGTGAAGCTTATCCATGTTGCTTTGCAGCTCAGAGTTGGCAAAGCCATCGATGATCTTGCCGTGTTCGACGATGTAGTAGCGGTCGGCTACGGTGGCGGCGAACCGGAAATTCTGTTCGACCAGAAGGATCGTGAACCCCTCTTTCTTGAGCCGCGCGATGGTGTGGCCGATCTGCTGGATGATGACCGGCGCAAGCCCCTCGGTCGGCTCGTCCAGCATCAGAAACCGCGCGCCGGTACGCAGGATTCTCGCGATCGCAAGCATCTGCTGCTCGCCGCCCGACAATTTGGTGCCCTGGCTGTTGAGCCGTTCCTTGAGATTGGGAAACAGTTCGAAGATTTGATCCAGCGACAGGCCGCCTGCGCGCACGACCGGCGGCAACAGCAGATTTTCGCGGACATCGAGGCTGGCGAAGATCCCGCGCTCCTCGGGGCAGAAGGCGACGCCCATGCGCGCAATCCGGTCCGAGGACGCCCGGCTGATCTCCTGCTCGTTGAAACGGATCGCGCCGGTGCGCTTGCCGATGATCCCCATCACCGATTTCAGCGTGGTGGTCTTGCCGGCGCCGTTGCGCCCGAGCAATGTGACCACCTCACCGGCGCTGACATTGAAATCGATGCCGTGAAGAATGTGAGAACTCCCCGTACCAGGCTTGGAGATTTTGGACCGAAAGCACCGGCGCGGCTGTGCCGGGTCTTGGAGCGCGTTCGGTCGCGGCGGCTGCGGCCATTCCCGGATCAGGCATGCCCTGCCCCCAGATAAGCTTCCTTGACGCGCGCATCCTTGGACAGCTCGGCATAGTGGCCTTCCGCCAGCACGTGACCTCGCGTCAGCACGGTAATGATGTCGGAAAGGTGGGCGACGACGTTCAGATTGTGCTCGACCATCAGGATCGTGTATTTCGCGGAGATGCGCTTGATCAGCGCGGCGATCTTGTCGATGTCCTCATGTCCCATGCCGGCCATCGGCTCGTCGAGCAGCATCATTTCCGGATCGAGCGCCAGCGTCGTTGCGATTTCGAGCGCGCGTTTGCGCCCATAGGGCATCTCGACCGCCGGGGTGTTGGCAAATTCACTTAAGCCCACATCGTCCAGGAGCTCATGGGCCCGGCCGTTGAAGCGGTCGAGCACGGTTTTGGACCGCCAGAAATCGAAGGAGTGCCCGTGCTGGCGCTGCAGCGCGACCCGCACATTCTCGAGTGCGGTCAGGTGCGGAAACACCGCCGAAATCTGGAACGAGCGCACCAGGCCAAGCCGCGCCACATCGGCCGGCGCCATTGCCGTGATATCCTGTCCCTTGTAGAGAATTTGGCCGGCCGAAGGACTGAGGAACTTGGTCAGCAGATTGAAACACGTGGTCTTGCCGGCCCCGTTTGGACCGATCAAGGCGTGAATACTGCCACGGCGGACCCGAAGATCGACATCGCGAACGGCGAAAAAGCCCGCGAATTCCTTGGTCAGTCCATGGGTTTCGAGAATGAACTCATCGGCCAATCAAATTTCCCCCGTCAGCCATCGCCGCGAGGTGATATCGCGGGTCGCCATTTTTTTCCGAAACCGGCAGGTTCTCCCAAAACGCCTTGGAAAATCCCGTCCGGGCCGCCTCCGGTTGCGAATATGCCGTCAACGGGCCGGTTTAGGCAAGGCGGAAAGCTCGGCGTCCGGCGAGGCCAGCAGGCAAGCGGCTTCGCCCTTAGTCGAATTGCCCAAGCTTATGACGGGATCGGTTCGACAAACGTTTCGGTGGCCGAAAAATGCGAGACCGCCGATCCGGCGGTAACGAGCCAAGCTAGCCGCGCCGGGATCGGCCCGATGGCGCCACTTCCCTCGCGTAGATTTCCGGCTTGAACCCGACCAGCAATTTGCCGCCGAGATCGAGCACCGGTCGCTTGATCATCGAGGGCTGCGCCAGCATCAGGGCCAGCGCTTTGCGCTCGTTCAGGCCCTCCTTGTCGTTATCAGGCAATTTGCGAAACGTGGTGCCGGCGCGATTGAGCAGCGTGTCCCAGCCCACCTCCTCGGACCAGCGCTTGAGTTTTTCCTTGGCGATGCCTTCGGTCTTGTAATCGTGAAAGCGGTAAGCCACGCCGTGGCTGTCGAGCCAGGCGCGGGCCTTCTTCATGGTGTCGCAGTTTTTTATGCCGTAGATGGTGATGGGCAATTTCGACGTCCCTCCCTAATCAGTTACCGCTCTTCACGGCGCCCCGCGCCGTTAGTGTACGGCTCGACCCGAACGTGGCAAGGGGTGCCCATGGATGACTATCAAGCGCATGCATCGCCGCTGCAGCCCGGCCTGACTGACGATGAGCTTGCGATCCATCTGACCGTGTTCGCGGCGATGCGCTCAAAAATTTGGTCGTGATCGTGTCAGGAGGCGCAGGCGGCCTTGGCGGTCAGCGGTAGCCGCGAGCGAGGAGGAACTTCGCGCCAGCCGCGAAGACGTTCGGCTCAGGTATGGAGAAGGCAAAGGCGTCGGCCAGCCGATTCATTGTATTGAAGGCGAAGCCAACAGCGAGTGCATCTTCGATTTGCTGAGGCGAAACGCCGGCCGCCAGCACCGCGCGCATATCACCCGCCCCGACCCCTTGCTCGCGTGTCAGCTTCCCCAACATGCGTAAGGTCGCCCGCAGCTGCTCGTCGATGGGCGCCGTTTCGAGATCGGAGAGCACCGCCGCGACCTTCGCCTGATCGCCATAGGCGCGCACTGCGACAGCAGTGTGCGCCTTGATGCAAAATTCGCATGCGTTCACGTGGGACACGAACGCCGCCATCAACTCGCGGTCGCCGATCGACCACGTGGAGGGCCCGCGCATGGCCTCGTGGGTGACTTTCTTCATGAATGTCCCAAAGAAATCGGGCCGGTAACTGACGAGCTTGACGACTTCGGGTATCGGCTGAAGCGCTACCAGGCGAATGCACGCGAACAGGACTTTGGTGCCGAAGTTGTGTCCTTTGTCGAGGATCCCAAGGCGCATGCTCATTGGCTCCCAATAGTCGCCTCGAGAGCCACACGCGCCGAGTTGTATTGCCGCGTCGATTGACCTAACGCTGCGCAGACAACGATCTCGAAAATCTGGTCCTCAGTGAGCCCGGACGCGCACGCTGCGGCGACATCGCGATCTGTGACCGCAGTCGCCCGCGTGGTGACTTTTTCGATTAGCGTTCGCACCGGTTCCTCGAGCCAGGCTCTTTCGAACGCCGCACGGCGCTGCTCGCGCGATGCCGTCCCTTCTCCCTCGACTACCCGATGGACCAACGCCTCGCACGCCTGCCTGATGTCGGTCATCCCCCTGCCCTCCCCGAGGCAGCGATCTCGGCAAACGACGCGAGGAGCCGGCCCCAGTCTCCGGTCTTGTCAAAGATCGTACGCATTTCGTCACGACGCTCGCCATAGCGATCGAGGCGCCGATGCTCGAGCTCGACGCGCGTGCCAGCCTTCCCTTCCGCGATAAAGCGCACCTCAATCTCTGTCTGCAGAGCCGGGTCATATTGCCAATCGGCGCTGATGTCCCACGAGAGCACCAATCGCGAGGGCGGCTCCCACGAGAGGACGCGACCCCAGTCGCACGTGCTGCCGTCCTCGCCGCGCTCGTACCAGCGGCCTCCGACGCGCGGTTCGATGACCGCATCCACCGCATTGGCCTTGCCGATCTTGTACATCGCCAAGGGCCACCATGTTCCCATCTGTTCAGTGAATACCCGCCAAGCCACATCAAGCGGCGCCTGGACGCTGACGACCTTTCGTACGCTGTTCGGGTCAGAATTACTCACCTTGATCTGCTCAGTCATCGTGACTTCCTTGCCTTGGCTGCCGTTCGCTCAGCGGCTTCCTTGAATGCGCCAAGCGTTTCGTCCCAGAATCCATCGAACCATCGGCGCAATACTTCGATGCCACGCGTGTCGACCTGATACAGCCGCCGCGTGCCTTCGGCCCGAACCACCACAAGGCCAGCCGTCCTGAGCACCTGGAGGTGCTGCGAAACGGCCGATCGGGTCACATTCATCCCCTGCGCCAACTCGCCGGCCGAGCAGGTTCGATTGCGCAACCGCGCAAAGACGCGTCGGCGCGTCCGATCTCCGAGCGCGTCCAGAGCTCGCTCAGCATTGATCATCGTTGCGGCCCCGTCGGATCGTATCGCTATAGCGCGTTACCCGGGCCAGTCTGCAAGTTTGTACTAACGTTAGTCAAGACTAAAATAGGGGGAGCTTCAAACAACCGGGAGGATAATGCGCCCGCGTTCCCGCGGCGCGATCCGCCGAGGTTGGCCGAACCTTCGTCCCTCAGCAACGCGTGCGGTCAGGATCGCCCCGGCTCCAGGGCTTCGCCGAGTTCGATCGGATGCGCCATCGCTTCGTGCAGTTTGTCCTTGTCGAGTTCGCCTTCCGAGCGGCTGATAACGACGCAGGCAACACCGTTGCCGATCAGGTTGGTGAGCGCGCGGCATTCGGACATGAATTTATCAATGCCGACCAGGATGGCGATTGATTGGATCGGTATGTCGGGCACGATGGAGAGGGTCGCCGCGAGCGTGATGAAGCCCGCGCCGGTGACGCCCGAGGCCCCCTTCGAGGTGATCATGGCGACGCCAAGAATGCCGAGCTCATGCCAGATCGTCAGGTTCGTGTTGGTTGCCTGAGCGAGGAACAGTGTCGCCAGCGTCATGTAGATATTCGTGCCGTCCAGATTGAAACTATAGCCTGTCGGAATGACGAGGCCGACCACCGATCGCGACGCGCCGAGATGCTCCATCTTCTGGATCATCTGCGGCAGCACGGTCTCCGAAGACGAGGTGCCGAGCACGATCAGCAGTTCGTCCTTGATGTAGGCAATGAAGCGGATGATCGAGAAGCCGGCGAACCGCGCGATCGTGCCGAGAACGAACAGCACGAACAGCACGCTGGTCAGATAGAACGTCCCGATCAGCGCGATCAGATTCCAGAGCGACTCGAGGCCGTAGGCGCCGACCGTGAACGCCATCGCGCCGAGTGCACCGAGCGGGGCGACCCGCACGATGATGCGGATGATGCCGAAGAACATCTTGGCGGCCCTGTCGACCGCATAGGCGATCGGCTCGCCGATTTTACCGAGATAGGCGATCGCGAAACCGGAAAGGATCGAAACCAATAAAACCTGCAACAGGTCGCCGCGCGCGAGCGCGCCGAAATAGCTGTCGGGAATAATCGCCATCAGGTGCGCGACGATGCCGGCTTCCTTCGCCTGGGTGACGTAGGAGGCGACGGCCTTCGGGTCGATCGAGGCTGGATCGATATTGAAGCCGCGACCCGGTTGAAGGATATCTCCAACGATCAGGCCGATGGCGAGCGCCAGCGTCGAGACGGCTTCGAAATAGACAAGCGTCTTCAAACCGACGCGACCGACGCGCTTCAGATCGCCCATCGAGGAGATGCCGTGCACCACCGTGCAGAATATCACCGGTGCGATCATCATCTTGATCAGCGCAATAAAGCCGTCACCGAGTGGCTTCAAAGCCTTGCCGAGATTCGGATAGAAGTACCCGATCAGGATTCCGAGCGCGATCGCAATCAGAACCTGAACGTAGAGGATCGAATACCACCGCTGACGCGCGGTGGCGGGACGGATGGCCTCTGTGGTCATGGGGCGGCACTCGGAGCAGGAACTGCTAAGGATAACTGCGCAATGGCGCGATGAAATGCAAGCAGTCCGTCAAAATTTTCCGCTTTTGATCACATTTGCCGCTGCAGCACCGTGACGTGGAGACGACGGCGGATTTCCATCCCCTGCCGCCGGTACAGCGCGATTGCCGAGGCATTATTGGAAAATACGTGCAGGAACGGAATCTCGCCTCGCGCCACGATCTGGCGGGAAATCGCTGCCAGCAGCACTTGCGCGTAACCGCGACCGCGATGATCGGGATGCACGCAGACGGCCGTTATCTCGGTGTAGTTGGCAGGCTTCATTCGCTCGCCCACCATCGCAACAAGCCGGCCATCGATCCGAATTCCAAGAAACGTTCCCAATTCATGCGTTCGCAGCGTAAAGGGACCGGGCCTGGTGAGCTCGGTCAACTCCACCATCGCGGGAGCGTCATCGGCGCCGAGCGTGACGGCTTCCACGCCGCGGATTGAGCTTTCCGCTGGCGTTCCAATCATTTGCTCTCCCGTCTCGGCGAGCACAATTTTGAATTCGGCGGGCGGCGCCACGGGGTCGGGTGTAAACAGCACGGCTACTTCGGATCGCGACATCAGTGCGCCGAGCTTCGCGAAACTCTGCGGGGACATGTCCACCGTTGCCGCGAAGGGCGCGATGGCAAAAGGATAGCGCCGCGCCAGGGCACCGCCTTCCGCCAACGCCTGTTGCCGGGTCGTCAGCGCGCTCCAGATCGGATGATCAAGCGGATGGGTCGACGTAGCGGAAACGGACATGCGCTGTTTTCACTCCCAGGGGTGCGATTTTTTCAAACAGCTGAGCATCCCAGCGAACGAGCGACCGAAGTCAAAGTTAAGCGTACTATCACCGCAACTCGTATCATGCGTCCGGACGTGGGAGTTCCTGCCGGCTCAACTCTCCGCCACGGTGAAGACGGCGCAGGGAGACGCAATACCGCGCAGCGCATGCGTTCCGAGCGGTACCAGCGACACTGCGGTCTCGGCGGCGAATGTGCCCGAGACCAGGACGGCCTTGTCAAGCGGCCGGCAGAGCCCCTCCAGCCGGCTGACCAGATTGACGGCCGGGCCGATCGCGGTGAAATCCAGCCGGTCGGCAGCGCCGATATTGCCCCAGAGCATCTCGCCGAGATGCAACGCCGCGCCGAACGGCAGCGGCGGCAGCCCCTCTTGACGTCGCGCATCGTCGAGATGCGCCATTCCAACCCGCGCGGCGGCGACCGCACGGAGCGCGGCGTCGCAGGCGCTGCGCGGGGAGCCTGCGACCACCGGGAAAATCGCCAGCACGCCGTCGCCGATGAATTTCAGGACCTCGCCGCCGAAGGCGTGGACCGGGCCGGCGATGCGATCGAACCAGGCATCGAGCGCCGAGATGACCGCCGCTGGCGGATGGCTTTCGGACAGCTCTGTGAAGCCGCGCAGATCGGCAAAGAGCAGCGCGGCCTGGATGGTCTCGCCGACATTGCGCCGCAGAGGACCCGCCAGCACCCGCGCGGCGCTGCGCCGGCCGAGATAGGCCTCGAGCGCCGCCGTCAGCGTGGCGCGCGCCGCAACCGCGGCGAGCGGCGCCGCAGCAAAACGCGCGGCCTGGTGCAACGCCTCGGCCTCATCGAGCGTGAATGCACGCGGCCCGATCCAGGCGAGCAAAGGTCCCTCCGGTCTCGCGCCGATTGCGTCCTCATGCACGACGCCCGGTGCGAGTTCGGCGAGCCAGCGCCGGCCGGCATCGCCGGGTGAACTTGCCGCTTCCGCAGCCGCGAGTCCTGCCGGGACGAACCCCAAGGCCTCGATCACTTCCCCGCTCGCGGCCCGCCAGAGCCAGGTACGCCGGGCAATCAGCGGGTGCGGCACAGCCAGCGTGAGAGCGCCACCCGCGAGCGGCAGGCCATCCGCAACCAGATGCGCGCCGATTTCGGCCAGCAGCCGGTGGGCACCCGGCGTCTCGCTGGCCGCATCGACGAGCCAGGCGAGCGTCGAAGAGAGCTGCATGGCCCGATCATGGGGTTGACGCGGCTTGCTTGTCACGAGTTATCCTGACGCGGGCTGGCTCTGGGCGCGGCCATCCGCGCAGCTGCAATCAAGGAGACTTTAAATGACGGAACCGCTCGTGGTCCGGCGTGAAACCCAAATCGCAGCCCCGCCCTCCACCGTCTTCGCGTTCCTGACCGATCCCGAAAGGATTGTGAGCTGGATGGGCGCCGAAGCGCAGACCGAGATGCATCCGGGCGGTCTCTATCTTCTCAAGGGGGTCAACGGCCGCAGGACGGCGCGCGGCGCCTTTCGCGAGGTCGTGCCGGTCCACCGCCTCGCCTACAGTTTTGGCTGGGATGGAGATGAAGAGGTGCCGCCGGGATCGGGCCTGATCGAGATCGACCTGATCGACCGGGACGGCGGCACCTTGCTGCGCATGACTCATAGCGGCCTTCCCAACGCCGCGCAGTGCGCAGGCCACGACAAGGGTTGGGCGCATTACCTTGGCAGGCTGGCCATGGCGGCCGGAGGCCGAAATCCCGGCATCGATGCTGGCCCTGTGCGGCATGACGCTTAGCCGACACACGGCCCGAGTTCAGCGTCGGGCAGAGATCAGCTTCAGCCAAGGCGCCGAATGGAAGGCGCTCATCAGCAGGTACATCGTGACCATTCCGCTCAGCGGAGACCCATGCTCGGCCGAGCAGAGCATATCCATCGAACCCCCGCCGAGAACACCCGTCATCAGCGCCATGATTGCGAAGGTCGGCGTAGCCGCGAGACGCAGCCAGTTGGCTATGCCGAACGCGGCCGCGGCGCCCTCGTCATCACAGCTCGCACCGCCGGTCGAGTTGGTGTGATAGGCCTCGGTCATGCCTTGGCCCCTGCGTCCTGATTCCGGAACGCGGCCTCCCCGGCGTCCGACACTTCGACCCACTTCTGGTCAGGCGTGGCTTCGGCCGCGTAGTTGTCGTGCCAGTTCCACCACTTGTACGGCGGCGTCTGGGGATAGCCCTCCGGCGAGTCCTCCCAGACCTCCTGACGGCCGAGCGGCGTCGCGTCGAGGTAGCTCCAGGTGGTCCCCATCGCCTCGTCGCCGCGGCTGTTGATGAAGTAGGTGCGAAACACGCGTTCGCCGTCGCGGAAGAACACGTTATGGCCGTGCCACTCATCCACGCCGAAGTCGGCGTCGAAGCTGTCGGTGATGGTGTACCAGGGCATCTCCCAGCCCATCCGCGCCTTCAGGCGCGCGATGTCCGCCTGCGGTGCGCGCGAGGCGTATGCGAGGGTGGTGTCGCGGGCGTTCAGATGGGCGAGGTGGGCGACCTGATCGGCCCCAAGGGAGCAGCCGCGGCAGGCATGTTCGGGCCAGCCGAACACGCCGGGTTCGAAAAAGGCGCGGTAGACGATCAGCTGACGGCGGCCTTCGAACAGGTCCAGCAGGCTCGCCCTGCCCTCCGGCCCGTCGAACTCGTACGCCTTCTCGACGGCCATCCAGGGCATCCGCCGGCGTTCGGCCGCGAGCGCGTCACGGGCCCGCATCTGGGCCTTCTCCTTCACCAGCAACTGCTCGCGCGCAGCCGCCCATTCTTGTGGCGACACGATCGGTGGGGTGTTCATTGCGAGCGGTCCGCCTTTCCGGTCGTTCTCAGATGATCTAGTCATGGTCGTTGCAACCTCCGAATTGGACGAGCTCCCGGGCCTTCGGGCTGAAGCGCGACTCCATCGCTGCCGATCGCTCGTCGTTGGT
The DNA here is from genome assembly GCA_963745785.1 of uncultured Alphaproteobacteria bacterium. Lineage (GTDB taxonomy): Bacteria > Pseudomonadota > Alphaproteobacteria > Rhizobiales > Xanthobacteraceae > Bradyrhizobium. Next base: position 256,085 of record CAVUYV010000006.1, read on the forward strand.
CATGAGCTAACTTGGCACCGGCGTAGCGGACGGTGGGAGTTACAAGTGTGACGGGATTCCGATGGACTCGCTGATCACGGCCGCGGCGCGTGCACTTGCGGCGGGCGATCCCCTCGGCGCACTGAAGCGGGTCGCCTTGCGCGACGACGCGCCGGCGCTCGCGCTTCGAGGCATCGCGATGGCGCAGCTCGGCGATCTCGTTCGCGCGAAGGCTCTATTGCGAAGCGCCGCGCGCGGCTTCGGTCCGAAAGAGGCGGTGGCCCGCGCCAGGTGCGTCGTCGCCGAGGCCGAGATCGCGCTGGTCTCGCGCGACCTCACCTGGCCTGCGAAGGCGCTCGACGCCGCGCGGGCAACGCTCGAAGCGCATGGCGACCGCGTCAATGCCGCGCATGCGCGCTATCTCGAGGTCCGGCGCCTCCTTCTGATCGGACGCCTCGACGAGGCCGAGCGCACGCTCGCCGACCTCGATCCCGCGCCCTTCCCGCCCGCGTCGCGAGCCGCCCACGAACTGGTCGTTGCGGGGATCGCAATGCGACGCCTTCGGACGAAGACGGCGCGCGCGGCGCTCGCCCGTGCCGAGCGTGCCGCGCACCACGCAGACATCCCCGCGCTGACGGCGGAGGTCGAAAGCGCATCCCTCGATCCTGAACACGCCCGCGGCACGCCTGATTGCGCGTGGCGACGAGCGCCCCCTCCTGCTCGAGGATGTTGAAGCGCTACTGGCGTCGAGGGTGCTCGTCGTGGACGCGTGCCGAAACGTCGTGCGTGGCGCACGCACGGTGGTCTCGCTCGCAAGGCGTCCGGTGCTGTTCGCGCTCGCACGCGCGCTGGGCGAAGCGTGGCCCGGAGACGTGTCGAGGGACACGCTCGTCGCGCTGGCCTTTCGAGGGAAAGCTCGCCGATGAATCGCATCGCGCGCGGTTGCGGGTCGAGATCGGGCGGCTGCGCGCGGCGCTTCGGACGCTGGCCGGCGTCAGCGCGACGAGCCAGGGGTTTGTGCTGGTGCCGCGCGGCGCTCGCGAGGTCGTGGTGCTGGCGCGGCCCGTCGAAGAGCAGCATGCGGCGGTGCTCGCCTTCCTCGCCGACGGTGAAGCGTGGTCGAGCTCGGCGCTGGCGCTCGCGCTTGGATCGAGCCAGCGCACCGTGCAGCGGGCACTCGACCAGCTTGCGGCAGCAGGCAAGGTGCAGTCGTTCGGCCGCGGCCGAGCGCGTCGCTGGATGACCCCGCCGGTGCGGAGGATTCACGACGACCTTGTTACTCCCCGCTCCACTGCCGAGCGGCTAGGATAGAAATATGGATGATGGAAGCAAGGACGATGGAAACATGGATGGCGGAAGCAAGATGAAATCAGCGGCGGAAATCGTTCGTGAGTATGGACCCTTTCCAGGTGTCGACAGCGTGGCTGGCGTTTCGTTTGACGGTCAGCACGTCTGGTTTGCATCCGGAGACAAGCTAAACGCGCTCGATCCCGCGAGCGGGAAGATGCTGCGCTCGATCGATGTCGCCGCGCATGCGGGAACCGCCTTCGACGGCCAGCATCTGTTTCAACTCGCCGAGGATCGCATCCAGAAGATCGATCCGAAGACCGGCCGTGTGCTCACCACGATCCCGGCGCCGGGCGGCGGTGGCTCGGGGCTCACATGGGCCGAAGGGACGCTCTGGATGGGGCGACATCGCGACCGCAAGATCCTGCAAATCAATCCACAGACAGGGGCCGTTCTTCGGACCATCGAGTCCAGCCGCTTCGTCACCGGGGTGACCTGGGTCGACGGCGAGCTATGGCACGGCACCTGGGAAGGCGACGAAAGCGATTTGAGGCGAATAGATCCTGAAACGGGAGAGGTTTTGGAAAAGCTCGAGATGCCGCCCGGCGTGAACGTGTCGGGGCTCGAATCCGATGGCGGCGATCGGTTCTTCTGCGGAGGCGGAAACAGCGGCAAGGTGAGAGCCGTCCGCCGGCCGAGGCGCGCCTCCGCGGCGGGCTAGCGGGTCCACGCGCTGACGCCCGCGATGGCCGAGATGCCTTATGCCGGGTGCCGGCTTTCCCGCATTGCGGATGCATTTTGATGTTGCAGAAGAATCCGGAAAGCGAGTCCGTGTGTGATCAGCAGCAGCGGCACAACGACAGTCGGAATGAAGTAGGCGGCCCCCAACTGTCCCGGCAAGAGCCCGGCGCTATAGGCCTGATAGAAAGCGTTCAGCAGATCGGTTGAGCCCCAGAGATTGAAGATCCATGTGGTGACGATACCCGCTGCACGTGGCAGCAATAGCAGCGAAAGCAACGCCAGCGTCGCCGAAATGATGTCCCCATAGCCCGCGGAATGGGCGAAGGCGGGCGGCAGATCAGGCGACACGACACCTGGGACCAGGAACGCCAACCCGATAAAGCGGAAGCTGTGCAGCATAAGCAGAGGCCGCAACGCCTCGGAGCGAGGCCGGAGGCGCAGTTCCGGCCAGATGTATCGGACCGTGACGATCCCCCACGCGATGAGGCTGAATGCGATGCTCCCGAAAAAGCAGAGTTGCTGTAGCATGAGCGCCTCCTTGGCCGGAATTCCGGCTAGTGGCCGCGTTGGTACGACATAGTACCACGATGTGGTACCATACGGTACCAAAGTCAAGGCCCTACTGAGGCGGCCTTCGCGGCGTTCATGAAGCGTGGCTGCGCAGCGACCAGCTCCGTCGGCACCCAGGACGGCCCGATGCCCTGCCCCAGCCAGGCAATTGGCTGGCTTGCTTACCCAACCGGCGAGTTGAGCTTCGTCGAGCTTGTCGGCTTCAAGCGCTCTTTGGCCTCTTCCGAGAGCGGACGGGGGCAGCGCCAGCTCGCATCGAGATGTTCAGTGCCACGGCGGCACGAATGAGCGCCTTCAACGCCTTTTCATCAATCTTGTCGCCCTCATGGAAATCGATGGCACGCCTGGTGTTGCCTTCGAGGCTGGAGTTGAAGAGGCCTGACGGGTCTTCCAGCGAGGCGCCCCTGGCGAAGGTCATCTTCACGGCATTCTTGTACGTCTCACCGGTGCAGATGATTCCATCGTGCTCCCACACCGGAACCCCCAGCATCGCGTTCGACGGCTTTCTCCATTTCACCTCCTCGACGACTTCGGGGTCGGCCTGCTTGATGAGCATTCGGACCCGGGCGAGCGTCTCGCCCCGCCAATCGCTCAGCTTCTTGATTTTCGCATCGATCAGCCGAGAGGGAGAGTCACCTTCTTGCTCTCGTTCGAGCCGCTCTTCTTCATGCTTGTTGTCGCTTTCCTCATGGTTGTCGTCGCTCGCCCGCCGCTCACATTCGTTCGCCGCTGCGTCACCCGCTGCGCCACTTGGTGGCATGCGGCAGCACGAACATGTACAGACCGGAAAACAGCAGCAGGAACAGCGGAAGCAGTGGCGAGTAGACCACCCAGGCAGGAGGCTCGCCCAGTCCCATCGCGACGAAGTTGACGATGACGGTCAACGTAAAGACGATCGACAGCCAGCGGTGGATCTGCCGAACCCAACTGTTCCAATTCATTGATACCTCCTTCGATGACAAGCCAAACGGATCAGGCGGCCGCCTGACGGCGGCCTTCATTGCAATCCGGCAGACTTCAATCGATCCGCGCCAACACCTGCTCCAGGTTTGCAAAGAACTGCTGCCACCCGTGCCTGGCGCCCCCGTAGGCCTGCTTCTGATCCGGCCGAAAACCCGACTGCTCCATGCGCAGCTGTGTCCCGGTGCTCGTTGGGGTGAGCGTAAAGGTCACCACACTCTTCAGATTGTAGGCCGCGTCGTCATGCGCAAAATTCCAGGTGTAGGACAGCGTCTTGTTCGGCTCGACGGCGAGGACCTCGCAGTCCAACACGCCGCCCCAGTCTCCGCTAAGATTGAAACTGTGGCCCACGACAGGCTTGAAGTCGTTCTTCATGAGCCACTCCTCGATCAGGTGTGGTTGGGTGAGCGCGCGCCAGATCTTCTCCGGCGGAAAAGGGATCTCCCGTTCGACAACGACGGAGAGCGTTTCGGTCGCGGTATTGGTCACTGGTCCATCCTTTTGAGCAGATCTTCGAGGTCGTCGAACCGGCTTTGCCAGAACCCGGTCATCCGGCTTGTCCAGTCGGCTAGCGGGGCCAAGGCGCCGAGCTGCGCGCTATAGTGCGTCTGGCGTCCTTCGTGGCGGTCGCGCACCAGCCCGGCCTGCTTCAGAACGCCAAGATGCTTTGAGACGGCCGGTTGCGAGACCCCGGCCCGAGCCGTCAGCGCCCCGACCGTCTGCTCGCCTTCGCGGCACAGCCGCTCAAAGATCGCCCGCCGTGTCGGATCGGCGAGCGTTCTGAAAAGGACATTGTGAGCGTTCGGCATTTGGGATCAATAACCCGCTGGCTATGGATTAACGTATAACCGCCGAGTTATGTGTGAGTCAAGCGCGAAACGTGGAGCGGGTTAGCGAAAAGCGGAACCCACAGCATCAGTCGTGGACCACGACCATCTTTCCGCGGGCCTCGTTGGCCTCCATGACGCGGTGCGCCTCATGGATCTCGTCGAAGCGGAAGACCCTGACCGGCTTGACGTCGAGCCGGCCGGCCGCGGCGTCTTCCGCGATTTGCTGAAGCGGCACGTCCGAGAGCGGGAAGCCCGGCGTGCCGAACACGAAGCTGCCGAAGAAGGTCAGATAGACGCCGCTCGCCATCTGCAGCAGCGGGTTGAAGTCGGGGATCGGATCGAGGCCGCCGAGCCAGCCGGCCAGACAGGAACGGCCGCCGCGGCGAAGCATGGCGAGGGAGTCGAGCACGACGCTGTTGCCCACCAGGTCGAGCACCGCATCGATCTGCTTCGCTTCGGCGATATGCTTCGAGAGATCAGGGCGCTCGATTTCGCAGCGCTCGGCACCCAGCTTCTCCAGCATGGCGAAGCGATCGCGGCTGCGTGTCGTCGCGATCACCCGGACTCCGGCGTTGACCGCCATCTTGAGCGCAGCCTGGCCGAAGGACGAGGTCGCGCCGCGAATGACGAGCAACTGCCCCTTCTGGAGCTCGCAGATTGCGGAACAGGCAGGTCCAGGCAGTCGCGAAGGTCTCGGGAATTGCTGCGAGCTCGGCCCAGGGCAGGTCCGACTTCGATCAACGCGACGTTCGACACCGGCGCGCGGGTATATTCGGCGTAGCTGCCGTTGATCGTGCGGCCGAGGCCACCCATCAGCGCAGCCACTTTCGCGCCGACCGGAAATTCGCCGCCCGGGCAGGATTTCACGATGCCGACGCATTCGATGCCGCTGACCGGGGCCGCCTCGGCCCACTCGCCCCGGCGCATGTGCATCTCGGCGTGGTTGATGCCGAACGCCTTGACCTGGATGACGACGTGGCCGGGCTTGGGCTCCGGCTCCGGGATGTCCTTGTAGACGAGGCTGTCCAGGCCGCCGAATTTCTCGAGAACGATGGCACGCATGGTAACTCTCCATGAGGTTGCCGGCCGGCACCGCAGCGCCGGCGTTGGGTTGCGAAATCAGCGGGGAAGGAAGTCGCGGATCGCCGCCGCGATCTCGGCGGCGTGTGTCTCCAGCGCGAAATGGCCGGTGTCGAAGAAACGCACCGTCGCGTCCGGTATGTCGCGCTTGAACGCCTCCGCTCCCGCCGGCAGGAAGAACGGATCGTTCTTGCCCCACACCGCCAGGAAGGGCGGCTTGTGGGTCCGGAAATAGTTCTGGAAGGTCGGGTAGAGCGCGACGTTGCTCTTGTAGTCGCCGAACAGATCGAGCTGCACTTCATCGGCGCCGGGCCGCGCAAGATAGAAGTTGTCGAGCGAATAGCCGTCCGGCGAAACCCTCGTCGGCTCGGGGACGCCGTGGGTGTATTGCCAGACCGTCGTCTCCGGCTTGAGGAAGGCGCGCAGCGCCTCGCGGTTCTTCTGCGATGCGTCCTGCCAATAGGCCCGGATCGGGTTCCAGCCATCGCTCAACCCTTCCACATAGGCGTTTCCATTCTGCGAGATGATCGCCGTGATGCGCTCCGGATGTTTTGCCGCGATCCGAAAACCGGTCGGCGCGCCGTAGTCGAAGACGTAGATCGCAAAACGCTTCAGGCCGATCACCTCGGTGAAGCGGTCGATGACATCGGCGATGTGATCGAACGTGTAGGTGAACTTGTCGCGCGGCGGCATGTCCGACTGTCCGAAACCGGGCAGATCGGGCGCCACCAGGTGAAAGCGATCGGAGAGTTGCGGGATGAGATCGCGGAACATGTGGCCCGCGCTCGGAAAGCCATGAAGCAGCAGCAGGGTCGGCGCGTCCTTCTTGCCCGCTTCGCGATAGAAGATCTTGAAGCCGTCCACGTCGGCGGTGCGATAGTTGATGGTAGCCATGGGATTTCTCCTTCCGAGAGGTAACTTTTTATGACGCTACAAAGAGGTTATTGCCTGAACGCGCAGCCCATTTCACCCGCGGTGGCTTTTTCGCCATGAAGCGCCGCCATGGAGCCAATCACCTTTGCCCAGCTCCACCGCCAGGCCCATGCGCCATGGGCAAGAACAATGCTCACATCATTCAAGGACATCGCCGCTCTCCTTCCAAGGGACCCGCAGACCACGTAACCTTATTAATCACGTTAAGATGGTTACTTCAATCTAGCGTAACTTGTCAACAGGCATTAAAGAGGTTATGTATGGAACATGTTCACAGATGGGTGATGGCGATGGCGGCCAGCGCCCGGAAGGGGTTGTGATGGACCAGAATTCTCCTGCGATGTTCGTCGCCGACGCGCTCGGACTCGATTTCCTGAATTCAATCGCCACGCCGGTCGATACGCCGGTCGACTGGATCGATAACGGCGAGGGCCTGCTGAACTGGCTCGAGCAGGCACAGCTTGTACCTGCGGATGCGCTCAAGAGCATTCGGGCGCAGGCACTCCCCGGCGAACTCGACAAGGTCGCGGACCAGGCAAGAAGCCTGCGCGAGTGGTTCAGGGGCTTTGTGCGCGAGCATCAGGGGCGTCCGCTGACGGCGAAGAGTCTTGCCGGACTGGAGCCGCTGAATCGCCTGCTGGAGCGCGATGACTTCTTCAACCGGATCGTTGCCGGGCCGAGAGGCGAAAAGTCGCCGCTTCGGCTTCAGAAGGTCCGCAGATGGCGCACGCCCGACGCGCTTCTCTCCCCGATCGGAGAGGCGCTGGCGCAGTTTGTCTGCACGGAGGATTTTTCAAACGTGAAGGCCTGCGAAGGGCCGGTTTGCACGCTCCTGTTTGCCGACCACACGCGGGGTCGCGCGCGACGGTGGTGCAGCATGGCGCTCTGCGGAAATCGAGCGAAGCAGGCCGCTCACCGCCATCGGCTCAAGGCACAGCAGCACTAGACTGGTGCCTGGATCGCATGGGCGATGCGAACTGCCGTCCCAATCCTGACGGGACAACAATTAACTGCTTTCGGGAATGCTTACACGATAGTCAGTGGCCGGTGGGCGCGAAACGGACGCGCCGATTAGCCCGCGATGACATGTCGCAACGCCCCCTCACTCCCACTCGATCGTCCCCGGCGGCTTTGACGTCACGTCGTAGACCACGCGGTTGACGCCCTTGACCTCGTTGATGATGCGGGTCGCGGTCAAGCCCAAAAAGCTCATGTCGAACGGATAGAAGTCCGCGGTCATGCCGTCGGTCGAGGTCACCGCGCGCAGGCCGACGACGTATTCGTAAGTCCTGCCGTCGCCCATCACGCCGACCGTCTTCACCGGCAGCAGCACCGCAAAGGCCTGCCAGATCTTGTCGTACAGGCCGCGCCTTGCGAATTTGATCGATATAGACCGCGTCGGCATTGCGCAGGATGTCGAGTTTTTCCTTCGTGATCTCGCCGGGGCAGCGGATCGCGAGGCCCGGTCCGGGGAACGGATGCCGGCCGACAAAAATTTCGGGCAGGCCGAGTTCGCGGCCCAACGCGCGCACCTCGTCCTTGAACAGTTCGCGCAAGGGCTCGACCAGCTTCATGTTCATGCGATCAGGCAGGCCGCCGACATTGTGGTGCGATTTGATCGTCACCGAGGGACCGCCGGTGAACGACACGCTTTCGATCACGTCGGGATAGAGCGTGCCCTGCGCCAAAAACTCCGCCGGTCCTTCACCCTTATTTGCGATCTTCTTCGCTTCCGCCTCGAACACGTCGATGAACAGGCGGCCGATGGTCTTGCGCTTCTGTTCGGGGTCGGTGACCCCGGCCAGCTCGCCCAGAAATTGCTTCGATGCATCAACATGTACCAGCGGGATGTTGTAGTGATGCCGGAACAGGTCGACCACGGTCTCGGCCTCGTTGAGCCGCAGCAGGCCGTGATCGACGAACACGCAAGTCAGCTGATCGCCGATCGCTTCGTGGATCAGCACCGCGGCGACGGCGGAATCGACGCCGCCGGAAAGCCCGCAGATCACTTTTGCCTTGCCGACCTGGGCGCGGATTTTTTCGATCGCTTCCTCGCGAAAGGCGCGCATGGTCCAGTCGCCGGTGAGCCCGGCTACCTTGCGGACGAAATTGCGAATGAGCTTTGCGCCGTCCGGCGTGTGCACCACCTCGGGATGAAACATCAGCCCATAATATTTGCGCTTCTCATCCTGGATCACCGCAAACGGCGCGTTCGCGGAAACGCCGGCGACGACAAAGCCCGGCGGCATCTTTGTGATGCGGTCGCCGTGGCTCATCCAGACCTGATGGCGTTCGCCCATCGACCACGTGGAATCGAACAATCTGCTCGCCGCTTGCACCTCGACATCGGCGCGGCCGAATTCTCTGGCGTGGCCGCCCTCGACCTCGCCGCCAAGCTGCGCTGCCATGGTCATCTGGCCGTAGCAGATGCCGAGCACGGGCACGCCGGAATCGAAGATCAATTGCGGCGCGCGCGGCGAGCCCGCTTCGTGGACCAATTCCGGGCCGCCGGAGAGGATCACCGCCTTCGGCTTCATCTCCTTGAAGGCGGCTTCCGCCTTCTGGAACGGCACGATTTCGGAATAGACGCCCTCTTCCCGCACCCGGCGCGCGATCAGTTGCGTGACCTGGCTGCCGAAATCGACGATCAGAATCTTGTCATGCGCCGAGGCCACCGAGGGCATCGACTCGCGGGCTTGCTGTGCGGCTGTCATGGGCAGGAAGATACGCGACGGGGAACGGCCTCGCAACCCTCAAAAGGCCGTCCTGGCCGGGCTTGTCACCAACTTCCGGGGCGCCATTCTGGCGCGCCGTCACCCTGAGGAGCGCGCTTTGCGCGCGTCTCGAAGGGCGACGGCCCGGTTGCATCTACATCCTTCGAGGCTCGCTGCGCTCGCACCTCAGGATGACGTCTGGCGTTTGAGGACTGACACGAAAAACCCGTCGGTCCCGGTGCGGCGCGGCGTCATCAACAATCCCTCCGGGGATTGCAGCGTGGCGGCGGCAAATTCGTCCGCCTTGTCCCCGAGCGCCGTCACCGTCTGCGATGGCGGCACCACCGTAAACTCCGGATGGCGGGCCACAAAGGCGCGGACCTGCTCGCCGTTTTCCGGCGGCAGCACCGAGCAGGTGATATAGGCGATCCGCCCGCCCGGCTTGACCAAGGCTGTGGCGCGGTCGAGCACCTCGATCTGATCCTTCAGCCGGACCTCGAGCGCGCCGGGGCGCATCCGCCATTTGGCATCCGGATTGCGCCGCCAGGTGCCGGTTCCCGTGCACGGCGCATCGATCAGCACCAGGTCGGCGGAGGCCCGGATATCGCCGAGGGTGTCGCCCTCGCCCTTGGGCGTCCGCACATCGGCGTTGTGGACGCCGGCGCGCGACAGCCGCTCGTGGATCGGCGCGAGCTGCCGCTTGTCGCGGTCGGTTGCGATCAGCCGGCCCTTGCCTTGCATCAGCGCCGCGAGCGCCAGGGTCTTGCCGCCGGCGCCGGCGCAGAGGTCGATCACCTGCTCGCCGGGCTTTGCCGCCGACAGCAGGGCCGCAAGCTGCGAGCCCTCGTCCTGAACTTCGATGGCGCCCTTGATGAAATCCTCCTCGGCATGAATGCCGGGATTGCGGGCGTCGGCGCCAAGCTCGATGCGCAGGCCCGCCGGCGACCATGGCGTCGGCCGCGCGCCGAGATGGGCGAGCGAAGCGAGCGTCTTTTCGCGCTTGGCCTTCAGGGTGTTGACGCGCAGATCGAGCGGCGCGCGGCTCGCCATCGCGGTCGCCTCCGCGACGCGGTCATCGCCGAATACCTGCGCCAGATATCCATCGAGCCATTCCGGGTAATCGCCGGCGATGGGCGCAGGCGCATTTTCGAGCGACCGCGAGGTGAGCGCGACGCGTTCGCCATCCGTCAACGGCTCCGGCGCAAAGCGGCCGCCGTCACACAAAGCCGCGATGGCGTCGACATCGAGGCCGCGCTCCACCTTCAGCATGCCCAGCACCCGCGCGCGCGGCGCATCGTCGTCCATGATCCATGCGCTGGAGGCACGGCGGCGCAGCACATCCCAGATCAGGCCGGAGATCGCGGCGCGATCGCCGGAGCCGGCATAGCGATGCGCGGTGCCCCACTCCTTCAGCGCCTTCGCCGCCGGGACACGTTGGGCATCGATGGTGTCGATCAGTTCGATGGCCGCGGAAAGCCGGGCAGCGGGAGTCATTCAAAACTTTCACTTCGAGAGCAGCGCATCAGATCAACAACAAAATCCTCAGCGCGAAATAGATCCACATCGCAAGCAGCACCAGCACGCCTGCGAACCACGCCAGCGAGCGTCGCCTCATGTCGTTGGAGGTCACGAAAATTCCGGCGTGGACAAAGCGCGTGACGACGAACACCCATGACATCAGCACGATGAACAGATCGGCGTGACGCAGCGGCAGCGCCAGCGCGATCAGGGTGTAGAACAACAGCGGCAGCTCGAACTGGTTCTTGAAGCTATTGCCGACCTGGGTGGCGCGGGTCGGCCAATTCGGCTGTCCCAGCGCGACATCCCTGACCCTGGTTTCCCCGCCGACCAGCGCCTGCCGGCGCGCCCCGGCCATCCACAGCAGCAGCGCGAAAGTGAGGCCGACCAGAACGAAGACCGGCAGTAGAACCATTTGAGCCGACATGACAATTCTCCCCCAGCGTGAGTCCGAGCCCCCGCTATAGCGACCGCGCTCCCCCCTGACAATAAATCCCGCCGGCCGGGTTGAACCACAATCCCCGTTGCGGCGACTAACTCACGCCAATTCCAGTGATTTCGGCCTCGACCAAGGCTCCAGCACACCGCGAGACACTGCGATAAATCTTACGTCCCCGATCCTGAAGGGTGCGGTCCATGCGGCCGAACTCCCCGGCAATTCCGTGACCTCGTTTCTGAAGACAATCGCCTCCGCCGCCGGCTTTTTTCCCGACGACAGCCCCGACGGCTGGCTCGGCCTGCTGATGTCCGGGCTCTCAGGCGTCGCAGCCGCGCTCGCGGTTGCCATCATGCTGACCGTCTATTTTCGAAGCGGGTATCGCAGTTTCCGCGACATCGTCAGGCACGGCCTTGCCGCCACTCTCGTGTTCGCGCTCTTCGCCTTCGTGGCCTACGATCTGCGGCATGCGGCGCTCGCCTATCTCGGCATCAACCCGACAAAACCTGCGGTCGAATTTGAAATCAGGCTGCCGAAGGCCGCTTTGTCTGATGTGGCCGACACCCAGGTCGAATTGCGCACCGACAGAAATCAAAAGCTCGCCAAGCTGCAAGGCGCGTTGGCCTCCGATGACGATGGCCGCAGCGTCCTCAAAGGGTCGGTCCTGCTGGATTATCGGACCACCGAGCGGTTCGTGATCCTGACTTTGCCGGGCCAGGCCCAGTACCAGTTCAAGCTGCGGCTCGCGGCAAACCCAAGTCACTCCGATCAGTTCGGGCCGTGGCATCTGGCCGATCGAATGGCCGCTCCGGATCCAGCGGGAGCCACGGCCACGAGCACTGAACTCCATGACGCCTTCGCGATCCGCTATCGCGTGCTGTGACGCGTCAATAAACGCCGGGACCTCCAATAACGGTCGTCATGCCCCGCCACCGGGTCTCGCCGTTGGCGAGCCCGATGACAGGCTCCAGCGGGGCATCCAGTACGCTGCGGCTTCTCGGTTTCATCTTCACTCGCTGGAATACTGGATCATCCGCTTTCGCGGATAATGACGGCTATGCATGGGTGACGCTGAAAATTCGTCACCATTCCGACACCGGCAAAATGTATGATCTGCCGGCAAGGAATACTGCATGACTGAATTTCGCCTGACCCAGATTTCCGACACCCATCTTGCCCGCCGCCATCAGAAACTGACCGACAATTTTCACCGGCTGAGCGAATATATCGACGCCAAGCGCCCGGATCTCGTCGTCAACAGCGGCGATCTCGCCTTCGATGCTCCGACCAACGGGGACGATCTCGAATTCGCCAAAACGCTGCACAATTCACTTCCCGTCACCTGTCGGTACCTGCCCGGCAATCATGACATCGGCGACAATCCGACTGAGGTCGGTCCGGCTCCGTCGCAACCGGCCACCGAACGCGACCGGCAGATTTTTCTCTCCATGTTCGGCGAAGATCGCTGGCAATTCGAGGCCGCCGGCTGGTATTTCATCGGGCTCAATTCGCTGATCATGAACACCGGCCTTGCGAGCGAGGCCGAGCAGTTCGACTGGCTCGCTTCGCAGCTCGCCGTGACCTTCGGCAAGCCGGTGGCGCTGTTCCTGCATAAGCCGCTTTTCCTGAATTCGCCTGACGATCCCGAACTCCCGGAAACATCGATCCGCTATGTTCCGATGCCGGCGCGGCGCCGCCTGGTCGAGATGTTTGGCGCCGTCGACCTGCGGCTGATCGCCAGCGGCCACGTTCACCAGCGCCGGGATTTTACCTATTCGCACGTCCGGCATGTCTGGGCGCCTTCGGCGGGCTTCATCATTGCGGATGCAAGGCAGGAAGTGATCGGCGTCAAGGAGGTCGGGCTGGTCGAGTATCGGTTCCAGCCCGACAGCTTTGAGGTTGTTCACCTCCGGGCGCCGGGCCAGACCGATGTCGATCTGGATTCGCTGATCGGCATGAGTTCGAAAACCTAGCAGGCCATACCGATCAAGGTCCGGCAGCTCACGCCCTGTCCGGCCCGACCCGCACCAGCTGCTTGCCGAAATTGGCGCCCTTCAGTAGCCCCATGAATGCGCCGGGGGCGCTGTCCAGGCCCTCGGTGACGAATTCGCGGTGCTTGACCTTGCCCTCGCGCACCCACTGCGACATGTCGCGCAGGAAATCCGCATGGCGCGCGGCGAAATCGCTGACAATGAAACCTCTGATCGTCAGGCGCTTTGTCAGTACCGAGCGCATCATCGACGAAGCCCATTTCGGCACCTTCGCCTCGGTGTCGTTATACTGCGCGATCAGGCCGCACACCGGAATGCGCGCGAACGCGTTGAGCAGCGGAAACACCGCCTCGAACACCGCGCCGCCGACATTCTCGAAATAGACGTCGATGCCTTTCGGGCAGGCCTCCTTCAGCTTTGCCGCCAGATTGGGATCGCGATGATCGAGGCAGTCATCGAAGCCGAGCTCGCGTTTGACGTAATCGCATTTTTCCTTGCCGCCGGCGATGCCGACGGCGCGCGCGCCCTTGATCTTGGCAATTTGCCCGACCGCCGAGCCGACCGCGCCGGAGGCCGCCGCCACGACCACGGTTTCGCCGGGCTGCGGCTTGCCGATTTCGAGCAGCCCGGTATAGGCGGTCATGCCGGGCATGCCGAGCACGCCCACCGCGGTCGAGACCGGTCCGAGCTTCGGATCGATCTTGCGCAGGCCCTTGCCATCGGACAGCGCGTGCGTCTGCCAGCCGGTGTGCGCGAGAACGATGTCGCCCTTGGCAAAGGCAGGATTGTTCGAGGCGATCACCTCGCACACCGTGCCGCCCTCCATCACCCCGCCGATCGGCACCGGCGCCGCATAGGACGGGCCCTCGCTCATCCGCCCGCGCATATAGGGATCGAGCGACAGCCAGATGGTGCGCAAAAGCACCTGGCCCTCGCCCGGGGTCGGCAGCGCGTAATCCTCGATGCGAAAATCCGACGTCTTGGGCTCGCCCACGGGGCGAGAGGCAAGAACGACACGTTTTGCAGATTGCGACATGTTGTTTCCTCCGAGTTTTTATTCTTCCGTCATTGCGAGCAGCGGAAGCGACGAAGCAATCCAGCTTCTTTTCGTGACCAAAAATGGATTGCTTCGCTGCGCTCGCAATGACGGTTTCTATTAACGACGGTTTGAGGGTTCAGGCCGTGATCTTCGCCAGCGCCGCGTCGAACGCCGCGGCCGCGCTCGGCAAATCCTTGAAGGCGCGGATGTGCCGGGTCTCCTGCAGATCCTTTTCCGAGATGCCTGGGCGGACTTCGGAGAAGGTTTTGCCGCCTTCGATCATTTCGGCCGGCGCGCTGACATGAAACTCATGGTTCTCGATCGGCGCATCCTTCAACAGCCAGACACCCAGCGTCACGATGTCGTTGCCGCGCCGGTACGAGATATAGCGATCGACCGCGACCGTCCCGTCTCTCTGATGCCCGCCAAGTTTTGCATAGCCCTTGGCATCCAGAAGCTTGTGGGATCGAAATCCCTTCACGCCCGCCGATTTTGCCTTCGCGGTTTCTTCCGAGAGATCGTACTTCTCGGCCATCTCCCTGCCGACCGCGGCGAGCTGCGCCGACATGTCGTGCTCGAATTCCTTCAATTCGGTGCGCGGTTTCGATGCCTTGCGGGGCTTCGCGGCATCGCGCTTTTCCATCTCGGCCTTGCATTGCGCGATCGATTGTCGGCGGCGGATTTGCGCTCCGCATTGACGAGCAGGTTCTTCAGATCCTGATCTGAAAGCGCGGCAATCCTGTCGTCCGACCAATCGACCATAATGAGCAACTTCTTTTCGAATTGTGTTGAGATAAATCCGTGAAAACCGCGGGCGCAATCGCGAGCGCGGATTGCCGTGCAGAGCCGGCGATGCGCGGCTCGACAGTACCGCGTTTCGCTGGGCTTGTGGTGGTCAATTTAGCCCTGCAGAACTACACCCCGCCGGGATAATTCGGGCTTTCGCGGGTGATGGTGACGTCGTGGACGTGGCTTTCGCGCAAGCCGGATCCGGTGATGCGCACGAACTGCGCCTTGTCATGGAATTCGGCAAGGTTTTTCGCCCCGACATATCCCATCGCCGCGCGCAGGCCACCGGCGAGCTGATGCATGACGTTGCCGACCGGACCCTTGTAAGGCACCTGGCCCTCGATACCCTCCGGCACCAGCTTGAGCGTGTCCTTGATGTCCTGCTGGAAGTAACGGTCGGCGGAGCCGCGCGCCATCGCGCCCACCGAGCCCATGCCGCGATAGGCCTTGTAGGAGCGGCCCTGCCACAGAAACACTTCGCCCGGCGTCTCGTCGGTGCCGGCCAGCAAGGAGCCGACCATGGCGATGTCGGCGCCGGCGGCGAGCGCCTTGGCGAGATCGCCGGAATATTTGATGCCGCCATCGGCGATCACCGGGATGTCGGCTTTCTTCGCAGCTTCGACCGCATCCATGATCGCGGTGAGCTGCGGCACGCCGACGCCGGCCACAATGCGCGTGGTGCAGATCGAACCGGGACCGATGCCGACCTTGATCGCATCGGCACCGGCATCGATCAGCGCCTGCGCGCCCTCTTTCGTCGCGATATTGCCGGCGATGACCTGCACGGCATTGGAGAGCCGCTTGATGCGGTTGACGGCCTCCAGCACCCGCGAGGAATGACCGTGCGCGGTGTCCACCACGATCAGGTCCACGCCAGCGTCGATCAACCGCCCGGTGCGGTCGAAACCGTCTTCGCCGACGGTGGTCGCGGCCGCAACACGCAAGCGGCCCTGCCCATCCTTGCAGGCCAGCGGATGCGCGACCGCCTTTTCCATGTCCTTGACGGTGATGAGGCCGACGCAGCGGTATTGATCGTCGACCACAAGCAATTTCTCGATTCGGTACTTGTGCAGCATCCGCTTGGCCTCGTCCTGGCTGACGCCTTCGCGCACCGTCACGAGGTTTTCGTGCGTCATCAGCTCGGAGACTTTCTGGTGCGGGTCGGTGGCAAAGCGCACATCGCGGTTGGTGAGAATGCCGACCAGTTTTCCCGGCACGCCTTTTGCCGCGCCGGTGACCACCGGAATGCCGGAGAAACCGTGATCCTTCATCAGCGTCATCGCGTCCGACAGCTTCGCGTCGGGACCGATGGTCAAGGGATTGACCACCATTCCGGATTCGAACTTCTTGACCTGCCGCACCTGGGCGGCCTGGCCATCGGGATCAAAATTGCGGTGGATGACGCCGATGCCGCCCGATTGCGCCATGGCGATGGCCATTCGCGCTTCGGTGACGGTATCCATCGCAGACGCTATAATGGGAATGTTGAGCGCAATGGTGCGGGTGACGTGGGAGCGGATATCGACCTCGGAGGGCAGGACATCCGAGAGGCCGGGTTTCAGAAGCACGTCGTCGAACGTGTAGGCTTCGCGAATCCCCTGAAGTCCCTGTGCCAGCGCCATTACCAACTCCATTCGGCGGCTCGTTCGCCGCGATACGATCTCGGGATGAACGTCGCCTTCGGCGATGCTGTCGGCATCGCCGTCGAATCGAGCCCATCGGTAGGGTTGGCGGTGGTCGATAGCATGGCCCCACGACAATTCAAAGGGGCCGGTGCCTCAAATCCCGTTCAGCGCAGGTAACCCGGCGGCGGGCCGTGCTGGCGGATCGCCTCCACCACCTCCCGGTGCCGGCGCTCTTCCCGCTTCATGTGGACCGCGATCACCGCATGCGCCGACGGCACCAGCCACAGGACATGAAAAACCAGCCCGAAAATCGCGCAAAACACGATCAGGAACAGGCTGAAAATCGCCGAAAACGGCTGTCCGTTCAGGAGCAGCCCGAGCGGCGGCAGTAGAACAGCGAGGACATAGATCATCGTCTGATCTCCGGCGGCGTCACCACGCAAACCTTGTGGCGCCGATTTAGGTGGTTTCCTGGGTTCCGCAATGGCCTATGCAGCAACGGGGTGATACAGCCCGTTCTCCCTCTGTTGTCCCTCCCCGAACCTTTATGAACAAAGAACGCCTGATCCCGCTCATCGTGGCCACAGCCCTTTTCATGGAGAATATGGATTCGACCGTGATCGCGACCTCGCTTCCGGCGATCGCGGCCGATATCGGCACCAGCCCGCTGACGCTGAAGCTCGCCATCACCTCCTATCTCCTCTCGCTCGCAGTCTTCATCCCGGCCAGCGGCTGGACCGCCGACCGCTTTGGCCCCCGCATGGTGTTCAGTCTCGCGGTCGCCGTTTTCATGATCGGCTCGATCGGTTGCGCGCTGTCCACCACGGTCAACCACTTTGTGATCGCGCGCATCCTGCAAGGCGCCGGCGGCGCGATGATGACGCCAGTCGGACGACTGGTGCTGCTGCGCTCCATCGACAAGAGCGCACTGGTCAACGCGATGGCGTGGGTCACCGTGCCGGCGCTGGTCGGGCCGGTGATCGGTCCGCCGCTCGGCGGCTTCATCACCACCTATTTCTCCTGGCACTGGATCTTCCTGATCAACATCCCGATCGGGCTGATCGGCATCTTCATGGCGCTGCGCTACATCGACCCGATCCGCAGCGAGAACCCTGAACGGTTCGATCTTTACGGGTTGGTGCTGGCGGGAATTGGCCTCGGAGGAATCGCGTTCGGGCTTTCGGTCGCAGGCCTCAATTTGTTGCCGTGGACCGTCGTCGTCGCGCTGGTGGCGGTCGGTTCAATCTCGATGACGCTCTATGCGATCCATGCCAGGCGAACCGGATCGCCGGTGCTCGATTTTTCGCTGCTGCGGCTGCCGACGTTGCGCGCCAGCATCATCGGCGGCTTTCTGTTTCGCCTCGGCATCGGCGCGCTGCCTTTTCTGCTGCCGCTGTTGATGCAGGTCGGCTTCGGCCTGTCACCGTTTCGATCAGGATTGGTGACGTTTGCATCCGCGGTCGGCGCGATGGGGATGAAGACGCTGGCGGCGCGCATCATCCGGACTTTCGGCTTCCGCAATATCATGGTGGTCAACGCGATCGTGAGTTCGCTGTTTCTTGCAGCGTCCGCGCTGTTTACGGCATCGACGCCGCTCTTGCTGATCATGATCATCCTCGTGGTCGGCGGCTTCTTCCGCTCGCTGCAGTTCACCGCCATCAACACCGTCGCCTATGCCGAGGTCGAGCCGGCGCAGATGAGCCGGGCCACCACTCTGGTCAGCGTCAACCAGCAACTGGCGATTTCCGCCGGCGTCGCCGTTGGCGCGTTCTCCGTGGAAGCCACCATGATGCTGCGCCATGTCGGCGAGCTGACCGCGGCGGAGTTTCCGCCGGCGTTCCTCGTGGTTGCGATCATCTCCGCGGTATCAGCCTATTTCTTCTGGCAAATGCCTGATGATGCCGGCCACGAGATTTCGGGGCGCAAGGCGGTCGAGATCTCCAGCCGCAAGGGCGCGGCGAAAGCCGCCGCCAAGGCCGCCAGCGAAACCACCGAAGACGCCAGGGATCAGCGGCTCTGATAGGTCGCAGGCGACGATCTAGAAGCTCGTCGTGGCCGGGACGAGCCCGGCCATGACGCGGTGAGAACACAACTATGGTTCCGGTCGATCTTTCGGCTGACCCCGAAATCCCATTGCCAGCACGTAGCGTTCGGACGAGTCCTGCCGGCTCGAGGCCGGCTTGACGTGGCGGACGCCGGCAAAATCGCGCTTCAACTGCGCCAGCAGCTCGGCGTCCGCGCCGCTCTGGAACACTTTTGCGACAAACGTTCCGCCGGGATTGAGCACTTCGGCGGCAAAGGCGGCCGCGCCTTCGACCAGGCCAAGGATGCGCAGCTGATCGGTCTTGCGATGGCCCGTCGTGTTCGCGGCCATGTCTGAGAGCACCACATCCGCGCGACCGCCCATCATGGCAAGCAGCCGTTCCGGCGCGTCTTCCTTGAGAAAATCGAGCTGCACAAAGCGGACGCCAGGTATCTCCGGCATCTCCAGAAGGTCGATTGCGACCACCTTGCCCCTGCCATCGGCCGCGCCGATACGCTTTGCGGCGACCTGGCTCCAGCCGCCAGGCGCCGCGCCGAGATCGACCACCGTGATTCCGGGCTTGAGGAAATGATACTTGTCGTCGATCTCGCTCAATTTATAGGCCGCGCGCGAGCGCAATCCCTCCCGCCTGGCCTGCGCCACATAGGGATCGTTGAGCTGCCGTTCCAGCCAAAGTTTTGAGGACAGCTTGCGCTTGCCGCCGGTCTTGACCGTGACGTGCAACCGCCCGGTGGTGTCTTTCGCCATCATTCAGGCTCTAGCACATCACCGGCTGCCGCGCCTATCGGCATCCGACGAGAGCGCCATCCTCGCGCATCATCTCGACCAGCATGCCTTCGCGCAGGCCGCGGTCGGCGACGCGCAGCCGCGGCAGCGGAAACGCATTGCGGATCGCATCGAGTATGGCGCAGCCCGCCAGCACCAGATCGGCGCGCTCGACGCTGATGCAATTGTTGTTGGCGCGTTCCTGATAGCTCATGGCGAGCAGGCGCGCGATGGTTGCGGTGATATCCGCATCACTCATCCAGATGCCATCGACCCGCCTGCGATCGTATCGCGGCAGATTGAGATGGACGCCGGCCAGCGTGGTCACCGTGCCGGAGGTGCCGAGCAGGTGCATGTTCCTGAGATCGCCGCCATGCTCGGACGCAAACGGCGCGACGTATTGCGCGACCTCCTGCACCATCAGCGCGTAGGACTGCGGCGTGACGTCCCTGCCGCCAAAATGCTCGGCTAGCGTGACGACGCCGAGCGGGATCGACATCCAGGCCTTGATGCGGGGCGCTGCGTCCTGCGCATCCGGATCGCGCTCGATCCGAACCAGCTCCGTCGAGCCGCCGCCGATATCGAACAGGATAGCGCCGCGCCCTTGCGAATCGAGCAGCGGCGAGCAGCCGATCACCGCGAGCGCCGCTTCGGTCTCGCGATCGATCACCTCAAGCCGGATGCCGGTCTCGGCCGCGACCCGGTCCCGAAATCCGTCGGCGTTCGACGCCGCGCGGCAGGCTTCGGTCGCGATCAGGCGCAGGCGTTTTGCCTTTCTGAAGTGGATTTTGTCCCGGCAAATGCTGAGCGCGGCGATTGCGCGCTCGATCGCGGCGTCACTGATGCAGCCGGTCGCGGAAATGCCCTCTCCTAGACGGATGATCCGCGAGAAAGAATCGACCACGCGAAATCCGTCGCCGGTCGGACAAGCGATCAGCAGGCGGCAATTATTGGTGCCAAGGTCCAGCGCCGCATAGACGCCGGTTCCCGCGGCGCGAGCGGCCGCGACCGGCCCCTGCAGCCCGCTGCGCGGCACTTGGCCCTCGCCGCTACGCAGCCTTTGGCCTTCGTCTCCGCGCGGCACGGGGCCATCGCGAAGCCGCGTGTCCTCATCCATTTAAAATGTCTTTCCGCAGCCCATTGAGGCTGACGAGGAATTTCCGTTCACGGAAACTTTAGCAGCGCGGAGCGACGGCGCAACAGTCCAGACATGGCACCATGCCCAATCAGGCGTTGTCGTTCAGATTGGGGTGCGTTATCTGGATGCGGCCCCGCGAAATCGCGCAAAAACCCGGCATTTCAGGTGTCTTTCAATGCAAGATCATACGTCTTCATCCGCTCTTGAAAATGCTATCGCACTGCAAAAATTCGGCGTCGGGCAGCCGGTCCGCCGCAAGGAAGACGACACGCTGGTGCGCGGCAAAGGCAAGTACACCGACGATTTCAACCTGCCCGGCCAGGCCTATGCCTGGATCGTGCGCTCGACCCATGCCCACGGGCTCATCCGCAAAATCGACGCGTCAGCCGCCAAGGCGATGCCTGGCGTGCTCGGCGCCTGGACCGGCGCCGACCTCGCTGCCTCCAATTACGGCCCCTACACCTGCGGCCTGCCGCTGAAGAACCGCGACGGCACGCCGCTGTTGCAGACCAACCGCACCGCGTTGATGACCGACAAGGTGCGCTATGTCGGCGACCCCGTGGCGTTCGTGGTTGCCGAGACGCTGGCGCAAGCGCGCGATGCGGCGGAAGCTGTGGTGATCGAGATCGACCCGCTGCCGGCCGTCACCGAACCTGAGGAAGCGGCAAAGCCCGGCGCACCGCAGCTCTACGATCACATCCCCAACAATGTGGCGCTGGATTATCACTATGGCGACACCGCCAAGGTCGACGCTGCCTTCGCCAGCGCCGCGCATGTCACCAAGCTCGATATCGTCAACACCCGCGTCGCCGTGGTGGCGATGGAGCCGCGCGCGGGGCTTGCGTCCTACGACAAGGCGAGCGAGCGCTACACGATCCAGGTGCCGACCCAGGGCGTCGCCGGCAACCGCATGAACCTTGCCAAGAACATTCTGAAGGTTCCGAACGAGAAGGTTCACCTGCTGACGCCCAATGTCGGCGGCTCGTTCGGCATGAAGAACATCAACTATCCCGAATATCTCTGCATCCTGCATGCAGCCAAGGCGCTGGACCGTCCGGTGAAATGGACCGACGAGCGCTCGACCAGCTTCCTGTCCGACAGCCATGGCCGGGCGCAGAAAATTCATGCCGAGCTTGCGCTCGATGCCGAAGGCAAGTTCCTCGCGGTCAAGGTTTCGGGCTACGGCAATCTCGGCGCCTATATCACCGGCGTCGCGCCAAGCCCGCTGTCGCTCAATGTCGGCAAGAACCTCGCCAGCGTCTATCGCACGCCGCTGATGACGGTCGACATCAAGACGGTGTTGACCAACACCACGCTGATGGGCGCCTATCGCGGCGCCGGACGTCCCGAGGCGAACTACTTCATGGAGCGGCTGATCGACCGCGCCGCCGACGAGATGGGTATCAACCGCCTGACGCTGCGCAAGCGCAATTTCATCAAGCCGGCGCAAATGCCGTTCGCGGCCTCGTCCGGCGTCACCTATGACAGCGGCGATTTCCAGGGCGTGTTCAACAAGGCGCTCGAGATTTCCGATCATGCCGGTTTCGCCAAGCGGAAAAAGGAGAGCCGCAAGCGCGGCAAGCTCCGGGGCATTGCCGTCGGATCCTATCTCGAAGTCACCGCGCCTCCCGGGGTCGAACTCGGCAAGATCGTGTTCGAGGATGACGGTTCGGTCCGGCTGATCACCGGCACGCTCGATTACGGCCAGGGTCACGCGACGCCGTTCTCGCAGGTGCTCTCGGCACAACTCGGCGTGCCCTTCGAGAGCATTAAGCTCGAACAGGGCGACAGCGACGTCGTGCATACCGGCAGCGGCACCGGCGGCTCGCGCTCGATTACCGCCAGCGGGGATGGCGATCGTCGAAGCCTCGCAACTGATCATCGAGAAGGGCAAGCGCGCGGCGGCGCATCTGATGGAAGCCTCCGAAGCCGACATCGAATTTGCCAATGGTCGTTTCACCATCGCCGGCACCGATCGCTCGATCGACATCATCGAGCTGGCGCGCCGCTTGCGCGAAGGCAAGATGCCGGAAGGCGTGCCGTCGTCGCTCGATGTCGACCATACCACCGAGCCGATTCCATCGACCTTCCCCAATGGCTGCCACGTCGCCGAAGTCGAGATCGATCCCGAAACCGGCATCGTGCAGATCGTCCGCTATACCGGCGTCAATGACTTCGGCACCATCGTCAATCCATTGCTGGTGGCCGGACAGTTGCATGGCGGGGTCGCGCAGGGCATCGGACAGGCGCTGATGGAATGCATCAGCTACGATTCAAACGGCCAGCCGATCACCGGCTCGTTCATGGACTATGCGCTGCCGCGCGCCGAAGACATTCCTGTCATGGCGGTCGGCGATCATCCGGTGCCCGCCAAATCCAATCCACTGGGCACCAAAGGCTGCGGCGAAGCCGGCTGCGCCGGCAGTCTCTCCACCATCGTCAACGCGGTCGTCGATGCGCTCTCCGAATACGGCATCGCGCATATCGACATGCCGCTGACCCCGGAGCGCGTCTGGCGCGCGATAAGGGACGCGAAGGCGAAGGCGGCGTGAGGCGAGTCTTCCACGTCGACGGTCGTCATTCGCGAAGGCGGATGTCTGTACGTCCGAGCCGCGGCTTGACCGGGCGATCCAGTATTCCAGAGGCCGGTCGTGATTAAATGGTGGGGCCGCGGCGTACTGGTTCCCCCACCTTCGCGGGAGGATGACGAGGAGGTTGCCGGGTCAAGCGCAGCCATTACGCACTACTGCGTACATGGCGCTATGCCGCCGCCTGCTCGCGCGGCTGGTAGATCGCGATGTGCTGGCAATGCGCCACCGGCGTGCGGCCGTTGGCGAGGACCAGCGCGTCCAGCTCGACGAAGCGGTGGCCTTTCTTCTCGTAATTGCCGGTGACTTTTGCGCGCGCGGTCAATTCGTCGCCGCTGCGAGCAGCGTTGAGAAGCTGCATCCGGCTGCCGACGTGAATCCATGGACCCAGGATGGCGTTATCGACCAGCACCCTGTTCATTACCCGCTGCACGAGGCCGGGATGGCCAAGTCCTTCGTTGGTGTAGATCGGGTCACGCTCGCGCACGTCGCTCAGATATTCTTTTGCCGCATCACCAGCCCATGCGCGCGGCACCGTGCCGAGCCACTTGCCGAGTTCATAGGATCTCGCATCCACCGGCCTGCGCTCGCGGACCGGCGCGGCATCGGCGAAATCAGCAATCGAGACCGATGGCGCGGCCGCCGGCAAGGACGCACTCCCGGTCGCACAAAGCTGTCCGCGACTTTCGACTTGAATCGAAAGCACGCCATCGCTCTCCTCGCCTGTCACATCAGCGGTCTCGCCATCATAGACCGGCTTGACAAAACGCGCCTCGATCAACCCGCGCTCGAGAAAGGCGCGGCCCCATTTTGCAACCGGCAGGTGCATCATATAGGCCATGACATCGACACCCGGGACCAGCCCACCGCTGAATCCGAACCGTTTTGCAACCGTATCGTCGTGCATCTTGTTTTCGGAAAGCTTTGCGGTGTTGAAGGCCTGGACGCGGTAGGGTTCGAGCCGGCTTGTCATCCTATTTCCCTGATCATGGTTATCTCTTCTGCCGCCAATCGTACGCGAACAAAATGCGGTGGCAAGCGCGTTGGCAAGCAGCCTTTTGCTCGCAATTCCTGTTCCGATGGAGTACCACGCGCGTCTTGAGAACGCACGCCGCGTTGCCTAGCTAATCCTCAACCGATGATATCAATCTTGAACACCACCCGTATCTATGTCGACGCCGATGCCTGCCCGGTCAAAGATGAAATCTACCGCGTCGCCATCCGGCACGGCCTGCCCGTCAGCGTGGTCGCCGGCAATTTCATCCGGGTGCCGCAGGATCCGCTGATCGAGCGCGTCGCCGCGGGTTCCGGGATGGATGCCGCCGACGACTGGATTGCGGAACGCGCGGGAAACGGCGATATCGTCATTACGTCGGATATTCCACTGGCGAGCCGCTGCGTGAAGGCCGGCGCCGAGGTGATCGCGCCGAACGGCAAGCCGTTTACGGAACAATCGATCGGCATGACGCTTGCGGTCCGCAACCTGATGACGGATTTGCGCTCATCGGGCGAAGTGACCGGCGGTCCCAAATCCTTCGCGCCGCGCGATCGCTCCGCGTTTCTCTCCGCGCTCGATCAGACCATCCGCCGCGTCCAGCGCCAGCGGGCAGAACGCTCAGCGCAGAACCAGAGTTGAATTGCAGAGCATGGCGCCCCCGCTGATCCAGTTGAAAGACATCGCGCTGACTTTTGGCGGCACGCCGCTATTGTCAGGCGTCGAACTGTCGGTTTCCGAAGCCGAACGGGTGTGCCTGATCGGCCGCAACGGCTCCGGCAAATCGACGCTGCTAGAGATCGCGGCTGGCCTGGTCGAGCCCGACAGCGGCAGCCGCTTCGTGCAGCCCGGCGCTACCATCCGCTATCTGCCGCAGGAGCCGGATTTTGCCGGTTTCGCGACCACGCTGGGCTATGTCGAGGCCGGTCTCGGCCCCGGCGACGACCGCTATCAGGCACGCTACGTTCTGGAGCAGCTCGGGCTTCGCGGCGACGAAGACCCCGCGCAGGTGTCCGGCGGCGAAGCCCGCCGCGCGGCGCTGGCGCGTGTGCTGGCGCCCTCGCCCGATATTCTCTTGCTGGACGAGCCGACCAATCATCTCGATCTGCCCACCATCGAATGGCTGGAACGCGAGCTCGACAGCCGCCGCAGCGCGCTTGTCATCATCAGCCACGACCGCCGTTTCCTGTCGAACCTGTCGCGCTCCACCGCCTGGCTCGATCGCGGCGCAGATCAGGCAGATCGACCGCGGCTTTGGCGCGTTCGAGGCCTGGCGCGACGAAGTGCTGGCAGAGGAAGAGCGCGAGCAGCACAAGCTCGACCGCAAAATCGTCAACGAGGAGCACTGGCTGCGCTACGGCGTTTCCGGTCGCCGCAAGCGCAACGTCAAGCGGCTCGGCAATCTCTATGCGCTGCGCGAGCAGCGGCGGGATTTTCGCGGCGCTGCGGGTAATGCCAACCTCGCCGCAGCCGAAGCGGATAAATCCGGCAAGCTGGTCATCGAGGCGAAAAACATCGGCAGAGCGTATGGCGACCGCAAGATCGTCGAGGGCTTCTCGATCCGCATCCAGCGCGGCGACCGCATCGGCATCGTCGGGCCGAACGGGGCCGGCAAGACCACCCTGGTCGACATGTTGACCGGCGCGAAGCCGCCCGATACCGGCACCATAAGGTTCGGCGCCAATATCGAAATGGCAACGCTCGACCAGCATCGCGAAAGCCTCGATCCCAAATCGACGCTGGCCGAGGCCCTGACCGGCGGACGCGGCGACCAGGTGATGGTCGGCGGCAAGCCGAAGCACGTGGTGGGCTACATGAAGGACTTTCTGTTCGCCGAGGTGCAGATGCGCACGCCGCTGGAGGTGCTTTCGGGCGGCGAACGCGGCCGGCTGATGCTGGCGCGCGCGCTGGCAAAGCCGTCGAACCTGCTGGTGCTGGACGAGCCAACCAACGACCTCGATCTGGAAACCCTGGATGTTTTGGAGGAAATGCTCGGCGACTACGAAGGCACGGTGATCCTGATCAGCCATGACCGCGACTTTCTCGATCGCGTGGTGACCTCGGTGATCGCACCGGAAGGCAATGGCCGCTGGATCGAATATGCCGGCGGCTATACCGACATGCTGGCGCAGCGCGGCGCGGATTTGAACCGCGAGACGGTGAAAACTGCCATTGTTCGAGACAACGGCCAGTCGAAAGCTGGCGCACCGTCAGGCACTTCAAGGCGCCGGCTTAATTTCAACGAAAAGCACGCACTGGAAACGCTGCCCAAGAAGATTGCCAAACTGCAGGCCGAGATCGCAAAGCAGCAGCGGCACCTTGACGATCCCGATCTGTTCCAGAAGGATCGCAGGAAGTTCGACCAAGCCTCTGATATGCTTGCGAAAGCCCAGAGAGAACTGCAGGAGGCTGAGGACAGGTGGCTGGAGCTTGAAGTGCTGCGTGAAGAGATCGAACGGGCCTGAAAATGCACGCCGGCATCCTTCGAGGCTCGCCAAGAGGCTCGCACCTCAGGATGACGCTCTCTCTTGCCGTCACCCTGAGGTGCGCGCATTCATGCGCGCCTCGAAGGGCGACGGCACAACCGGAGTCGACTTGATGACCACACCCCTCGCCGCCAAGATCGCCCGCGACTACGGCACGCCCGTCGCCGTCATCGACATGGACCGCGTCGAGCGCAACATCGCGCGGATTCAAGCGGCATGCGACAGAGCCGGGGTTGCCAACCGCCCGCACATCAAGACCCACAAGAGCCCGATGCTGGCAAAGCTGCAGATCGCCGCCGGCGCCAGGGGCATCACCTGCCAGAAACTCGGCGAGGCCGAGGTGATGGCGGACGCCGGCATCGACGACATCCTGATCAGCTACAATTTGATCGGCGACGAGAAGATGGTCCGGCTCGGCGCGCTGCAGGCCAGGGCCAATATGACGGTTGCCGCCGACAATCCGGTTGTTATCGCGGGGCTGCCGCAGGCGGCGGCGGCCTCCGGCCGTCCGCTCTCGGTCGTGGTCGAGTGCGATACCGGGCGCAAGCGCGCCGGGGTGGAGACGCCGGCGGAGGCTGTCGCGCTCGCGCGCGAGATCGCGGGTCGAAGGGACTTATCTTTGCAGGCTTCATGCTGTACCCGACCGAGACCGGCTGGACCGAGGCGCAGCGTTTTTACGATGAGGCTTTGGCCGGTGTGCGCGCGCACGGACTTGATGCAAAAATGGTCTCCACCGGCGGCACGCCGAATCTGAAAAATCTCGGCAAGCTCAACGGCGCCACCGAGCATCGGCCCGGCACCTACATCTATAATGACCGGATGCAGGTCGCGGCCGGCGTCGCGACCTGGGACGATTGCGCGCTGAGCATCTATTCCACCGTGGTCAGCCGCGCCGGCCCGGATCGCGGCATTCTCGATGCCGGCTCGAAAACCCTGACCTCGGACACCGGCGGCGGGCTCGACGGCCACGGTCTCATCCTCGAACACCCCGAAGCAAAGATCGCGCGCTTCGCCGAAGAGCACGGCTTTCTCGACCTGACGCGCAGCAACACCCGCCCCAACGTCGGCGATGTCGTGCGGATCGTGCCAAACCACGTCTGCGTGGTCGTGAACATGATGGACGAAGTGGTGATGGTGCGCGGCGAGGAGATCATCGGCACGCTGCCCGTCGCGGCGAGAGGCAAGTTGCGTTAGTTAACCTCATCCTGAGGAGCGGCCACTTGGCCGCGTCTCGAAGGATGAGGTGCTTGCTCATCGGCCTCATGGTTCGAGACGCGCAGCGCTGCTGCGCTCCTCACCATGAGGGTTAAGATATTTCAACGCCCCTCTACCCGCCGCTGCTCCCGTGGCAAATGCAGCCTGCAGCAGATAGCCGCCGGTCGGCGCTTCCCAGTCGAGCATCTCGCCGGCGGCGAAGACCCCGGGCAAGCGGCGGATCATGAAATCGGTGTCGAGCTCACCGAACGATATTCCGCCCGCGGTCGAGATCGCGCGCGCGATCGGCGCGACACCGTTGAGTTCGACCGGCACAGTGTTGATCAATCCGGCGAGACTTGCAGATGACAGCGACGACAGCGGCACGCCTGATGCAATCGCCGTCTCCTGCAACAGGCCGATGGCGGCCGGCGACAGATGCGTGGCCTTGCGCAGAAAATTGGACAGGGATTGGCGGCCTCGCGGCCTCGATAGCTGTGCCATCAAATCCTGCATCACCAGATCGGGCCGCAACGCCATGCGCAGGGTCGCATGCCCCGAACTGCCGATGGCCTCGCGCAAGTGAGCCGAGAGCGCATAAATCGCGCCGCCCTCAAGACCGTCTCGCGTAATGATCGCTTCTCCGCGCGCGGTGTGCGATCCGAACGACAGTGCGACGCCCTTGAGCGGCTGGCCCTCAAAACGGTCGCGAAAAATCTCCGACCACGCGACCGTGAAGCCGCAATTGGCGGGCCTTAATGGCGATATCGTTACTCCCTTTGCGGCGAGCGTTTCCACCCACGCGGCATTGGAGCCGAGCCGCGGCCAGCTCGCGCCGCCGAGCGCGAGAACGGTTGCGCGCGCGTCGGCAACGCGCCCACCATCCGGTGTTTGGAACAGCAAATGTCCGTCGTCATTCCAGCCGGTCCAGCGGTGGCGCAGTGCGAGCTGCACGCCCATCGCATCAAGCCGCCGGAGCCATGCACGCAGCAGCGGCGAGGCCTTCATCGCTGTTGGAAAGACCCGGCCGCTGGAGCCGATGAAGGTTGGCTGCCCCAGCGCCTCGCTCCATGCGCGCAAGCCAGCAGGCGGAAACAGCTCGATCGCAGCCGCAAGCCGCGGCGCTGCCACACCGTAACGCGTCAAGAATTCCGGCAGGGCTTCGCTGTGCGTCAGGTTGAGCCCGCCGCGTCCCGCCATCAGAAATTTGCGGCCGGCCGACGGCATTGCATCATAGACCGTGACGCCGACTCCGCCTCGCGCCAGCACCTCGGCCGCCATCAGTCCGGCCGGACCGGCGCCGATCACCGCGACTTGGGTTTGAGTCGAAGACATCGTGCAATGTAGGCCGATCGCCAACCACAAAAACAGTCGTCATGCCCGGGCTCGACCCGGGCATCCACGCCTAAGCCTTCGCTCGTGGCCAAAGACGTGGATGGCCGGGTCAAGCCCGGCCATGACGAGAGAGTGCAAGGCGCCGCCGAGCTTAAAGCTTGATCCCCGCCCTGGCCGCGGCCTGTTCGATGTATTTCTGGGTCTGCTGGAACGCGCTCTCCAGCGCCTTGGCCGTTGACATGTCGCCGATCTCGGCAAACTGCGCGGCAACCGCCTCGGGCGTCCAGTCGGATGGCGGCAGGTTGATGCCTTCGGTTTCCATGATCTTGATCACCGCGAACGAACCCGCGCCCGCGCCCATAATGGTGCGGGTCGGCGCGTCCTCGCCGAGCAGATAAAGCACCGCCGGCGTGATCGCTTCCGGCTTCATGAGCGCCAGGGCCTGCGGCGGCAGCAATTCTTCCGTCATCCGCGTCGCCGCCGTCGGCGAAATGGTATTGACGCGGATGTTGTTCTTGCGCCCCTCCTCGGCCAGCACGTTCATCAACCCGATCATGCCGCTTTTCGCCGCGCCGTAATTGGCTTGGCCGAAATTGCCGAACAGGCCCGACGATGACGTGGTGACGACGATGCGGCCGTAATTGCTCTCGCGCATGCCCTCCCACACCGCCTTGCAGCAATAGAAGGTGCCCGTGAGATGCACGTCCAGCACCTTCGCGAAATCGGCCGGTTCCATCTTGCCGAACGATTTGTCGCGCAAGATGCCGGCATTGGCGCAGAGCAGATCAACGCTGCCCCATTCTTTGGTCGCGCGCTCCACCATCGCCTTGACCTGCTCAAAGTTAGAGACATCGGCACGGTCGGCCATCGCCACGCCGCCGGCTTTGCGGATTTCCTCGACCACGGTTTCCGCAGGCGAAACTGAGCCGCCGGTGCCGTCGCGGGCGCCGCCAAAATCATTGACGACGACTTTGGCGCCGCGGCTCCCCAGCCCCAGCGCATGCGCGCGTCCAATACCATTGCCCGCGCCAGTGACGATGGCGACGCGTCCATCAAACCTGATTGTCATGATTGCGATTCCTGGGGTTCCTTCGTCATGCCCGGCCTTGTGCCGGCCATGACGAGCTGCGCTCAAGCAAAATAGATCAGGCCGATCCAGTCGGCCACCAGGGCGGGCTTCTCCTCGCCCTCGATTTCCACTGTCACATTGGTGCGGGACAGCAATTCGGTCGGATTGCGCAACTTGGCTTCCGCCAGCATAAAGCGGCCGCGGACGCGCGAACCCGAACGCACCGGCGAGATGAAACGCAGCTTGTCGAAGCCGTAATTGACCCCCATCGTGGTGCCCTCGATCACCGGCATCACTTCGTACGACATGATGCTCAACAACGACATCGTCAAAAATCCGTGGGCCACGGTGGTGCCGAACGGCGTTTCGCGTTTAGCGCGCTCGGGATCGATGTGGATGAATTGATGATCTTCGATCACATCCGCATAGACGTCGATGCGCTTTTGATCGACGAGATGCCATGAGGACACGCCGACCTCGTGGCCGACCATCTGCTGATAGGCTGAAAGCGAAATCGGCGGCTTTTTCCAGACTTCATTCATTTCGTCAGTTCTCCAACCCGGCCGTCCGCACCTTCTGCAACTCCGGAAAATCCTCTTCGCGGAATTCCTGGCCCCGCAGCCGGTCCTCGCGATCGTTTTCGTGCTCCAGCCGGCGCAGGTGCACCCGGCGGATTTTGCCGGAAATCGTCTTCGGCAATTCGGTCACCAGTTCGATCCGCCGGATGCGCTTGAACGGCGCCAGCCGCGCGTGCAGGTGGCGAAAGATCGACAGGGCGGTTTCCGCAGAGCGCTCCGCGCCCGACACCAGCAGCACATAGGCCTTGGGGATTGCCAGCCGGATCGGATCGGGACTGGGAACGACCGCGGCCTCCGCGACCGAATTCATGTTCGAGCAAGATGCTCTCGAGCTCGAACGGGCTGATGCGATAGTCCGATGATTTGAAGACGTCATCGGAGCGGCCGACGAACGTCAGGTAGCCCTCATCGTCGGCAAACACCACGTCGCCGCTGCGATAGAGATCGCCGTCAGCGCCGCTCAATTTCCCGTCGTCGCCCTGATAGCCCTGCATCAGGCCCGCCGGCCTGTCGGCCCCGAGCACCAAGGTAACCTCGCCCTCTTTTGTCAGTTGCCCGTCGCCGTCGGTGATCTGCACGCGATAGCCGGGCAGCGGCCGGCCCATCGATCCGACCTTCACTTTCTGTCCCGGCGAATTGCCCGCAAGCGCCGTGGTTTCGGTTTGGCCGTAACCGTCACGGATCGTCAGCCCCCATGCCGCGCGCACCTGATCGATCACCTCGGGATTGAGCGGCTCGCCGGCGCCGCAGACCTCGCGTAGCGAGACTTTGAAGGTTGCCAGCTTCTCCTGAATGAACAGCCGCCACACCGTCGGCGGCGCGCACAGCGTGGTGACGCCGCAGCGGCCGATGGTTGCGAGCAATCCCTTGGCGTCGAAGCGCGGCTGATTGACCACAAACACCGTGGCGCCGGCATTCCATGGGGCGAAGAAGCAGCTCCAGGCGTGCTTGGCCCAGCCCGGCGAGGAAATGTTCAGATGGATATCGCCGGGCTGCAGCCCGAGCCAGTACATCGTCGACAGCCCGCCGACGGGATAGCTGCGCTGGCTGTGCCGCACCAGTTTTGGTTTTGCGGTGGTGCCCGAGGTGAAATACAGCAGCATCGGATCGTCGGCGCCGGTCGGTCCGTCCGGCGCAAACGTTTCCGGAAAATCCGCGGCCTGTTCGTAGGCGAGCCAGCCCTCTTGCTTCGAGGGCGCACCCACGACAATGCGAACAAGCTGATCGCTGCCGAGGCCTGAAAATTTCGCGACCTGGTCCTGGGTCGCCACCACGACCCTGGCGCGGCCGCGATCGAGCCGGTCGCGCAGTTCGTCCGGTGTCAGCAGCGTGGTCGCGGGGATCACCACCACGCCGAGCTTCATCGCCGCCAGCATGGTCTCCCACAGCGGAACGACATTGCCGAGCAGCAGCAGAAGATGATCGCCGCGTATCAGTCCCTGCGCGCGCAGGAAGTTTGCGACCTGATTGGAACGGCGTGACAGCGCCTCGAACGAGAGTTTCGTCTCGCGGTTGCTGCCGGCATCAACGATCCATAGCGCGGGTTGGTCCTTGCTTTCCGGATTGCGCGCCAGCTCCGCGTCGAACCAGTCCAGCGCCCAGTTGAATGGCACCGGGTCCGGCCAGCGGAATCCCTTCACCGCCGCATCGTAGTCGGTGCGATACTTGAGCAGAAAGGAGCGCGCATCCTGGAAGGTGGTCATGTCAAATAGATCCCGCCATTCTCACCGTCGTCATCCTGAGGAGCCGCGCTCTTGCGCGGCGTCTCGAAGGATGGGCCGCATGCACTGACCTTGTCATCCTTCGAGGCTCGCAAGAGCTCGCACCTCAGGATGACGAACTTCCTTTTCCCGCCAGGTGCGCGGACATGCCGGATGATCCCGGAGAAGTCGACCCCGCCATGCCCGGCGGCGTCGAACGCCTTGTAGATCTCCTGCGCGTGCTTGCCGAGCGGCGTGGCGGCGCCGGCGGCCCTTGCCGCATCCTGCGCCAGCGTGAGGTCCTTCACCATCAAGGCCGAGGCAAAGCCCGGTCTGTAGTCGTTGTTCGCGGGCGAGGTCGGCACCGGGCCCGGCACCGGACAATATGTCGTCAGCGACCAGCATTGTCCGGAGGAAGTCGAGGCGACGTCGAACAGCGCCTGATGCGACAGGCCGAGCTTTTCGGCGAGCGCAAAGGCCTCGCTGACCGCGATCATGGAAACGCCGAGGATCATGTTGTTGCAGATTTTTGCCGCCTGCCCGGCGCCGGCGCCGCCGCAATGCACGATCTTCTTGCCCATCTTTTCCAGCACCGGCTTTGCCGCGGCGAACGCATTGGCTTCGCCGCCGCACATGAAGGTCAGCGTCGCGCCCTTGGCGCCGCCGGTGCCGCCCGACACCGGCGCATCTACCGAGAGCACGCCGTGCTCGGAGGCCAGCGCATGGGCCTGCACCGCGCTTTCGACGTCGATGGTCGAACAATCGATCACCAGCGCGCCCTTGGTCATGGCAGGCAGTATCTCGGTCCACACCGAAAGCACATGCTTGCCGGCCGGCAGCATCGTAATCACGACGTCGGCGCCCTTCACCGCACTAACCGCGCTGTCGGCAATCCCGGCACCGTCGGCCTTGGCCTGATGGCGCGAGGCTTCCACCAGATCGAAGCCTGTCACCTTGTCGCCGGCCTTGACCAGATTGGCGGCCATCGGCCCGCCCATGTTGCCGAGTCCGATGAATGCGATGTTGGCCATGTCCAATTCCCTCCGCTCAGCAATTCTTATTTTGTTTTGTCGAACACGAGTTCGTCGGCCCCGATTTCGGCGAAGTAAGGCGCGACCATCCCGGGCGTGACATCCTCGATCCGCGGCGGCGACCAGCGGGGATTGCGGTCCTTGTCGATGACGGCGGCTCGGATACCTTCGCGAAAATCATCGCTTCCAAATACTTCCAGCGCGGCGCGATATTCCCGCACCAGGCACTGTTCCAGCGAGGACGACGCCCGCGCCAGCCGCAGCAGTTTTAAGGCGACTACCATGCCGCGCGGCGACTTCTCGTTCAATGTCTTCAGCGTCGCCTGCGCCAGTTCCGAACCATCCCGCTGCAGGGCTGCGACGATATCTTGCATCCGGTCGTGGGCAAACCAGCGATCGATGTCTGATTGGAGCGCTGCGACAGGTCCCGATGTCTCGCCGGTCGCGAAGCGATCGATCGCGGTTTTCACCTCCGCGGAGCCCACGCCCGCGCGAAGGTTGACAAGCGTCGCGCGCAGGGCAGCAAGTTTGCTGGAGGGTACGACCGCATCCGCAAAGCGGGCATAAATCGCGTCGGGGCCGTTCATGGTCTGGCCGGTCAAGCCGAAATAGGTACCGATCTCTCCCGGCGAGCGCGAGAGCAGCCAGGTGCCGCCGACATCCGGAAAGAAGCCGAGGCCGACTTCGGGCATCGCCAGCTTGGTCCGCTCGGTGACAACACGATGACGGCCATGCACCGACAGTCCGACGCCGCCGCCCATCACGATGCCGTCCATGAAGGCGACATAGGGTTTTGGGAATTTGGCAATGCGCGCGTTGAGAATGTACTCCTCGCGCCAGAGGATCTTGCCGAGATCGCCTTTCACCTTCGAACTTTCATACAGCGCCCGGATATCGCCGCCGGCGCAGAGGCCGCGATCGCCCGCGCCTTCCAGCAGAATCAGGCCGACCGCGGGGTCAAACTCGAATTGATCGAGCGCCTTGTCGATGTCGCGAAACATCTCCAGCGTCACCGCATTGATCGTCTTCGGCCGATTGAGCCGGATGACGCCAACGGCGCCCTCGCGCCGCGCGATCAGGTCGGGCTCTTGACCCGCAACGGCGGCTCTCGAGGCCGTCATCGCGCGCCCTCGATCAGTTTGCGCGAAACGATCAGCCGCATGATCTCGTTGGTGCCTTCGAGAATCTGATGCACGCGCAGATCGCGCACGATTTTCTCGATGCCGTATTCGCTGAGATAGCCGTAGCCGCCATGCAGTTGCAGCGCCTGATTGGCAACCTCGAAGCCGACGTCGGTGCCGAAGCGTTTTGCCATGGCGCAGAGCATGGTGGCATCCGCATCCTTGCGGTCGAGCGCCGCCGCCGCGCGCCACACGAAGGTTCTGGCCGCCTCCAGTTCAGTCGCCATGTCGGCAAGCCGAAACTGCAGCGCCTGGAATTCGTCGAGGCGCTTTCCGAACGCCTTGCGCTCCTTCATGTAGGCGAGCGACTTGTCGAGCGCGGATTGCGCGCCGCCAAGCGAGCAGGCCGCGATATTGATGCGTCCGCCGTCGAGGCCTGCCATCGCGATCTTGAAGCCGATGCCCTCATCCCCGAGCCGGTTGGCAACGGGCACGCGCGCATTTTCGAAGATCACCGCGCGGGTCGGTTGCGCGTTCCAGCCCATCTTGCGCTCATTGGCGCCGAGCGAAAGGCCTGATGTGTCGCCCTCGACCACGAGCGTCGAGATGCCGCCGGGTCCGTCATTGCCGGTCCGCACCATCACCACATAGACGTCGCCGCTGCCGGCGCCGGAAATGAACTGCTTTTGGCCGTTGAGTATATAATGGTCGCCGTCGCGCACCGCGCGGGTGCGCAGCGCGGCCGCGTCCGATCCGGAACCGGGCTCGGTCAGGCAGTAGCTCGCCAGCAATTCCATGGTGCAGAGCTTTGGCAGCCATTTTTTCCGCTGCGCGTCGTTGCCGAAGGCATCGATCATCCAGCATGCCATGTTGTGGATCGAGATGAATGCCGACACGGTCGGGCAGCCCTGCGCCAGCGCCTCGAAGATCAACGCGGCGTCGAAGCGCGTCAGCGCCGAACCGCCGACGTCATCGCGGATATAGACGCCGCCGATGCCGAGCTTGGCGGCCTCGCGCATCACATCGACCGGAAAATGCTTTTCTTCGTCCCAGCGGATCGCATGCGGCGCGATTTTTTCCGCGGCAAACTCCCGCGCCATGTCGCGAACCGCAATCTGGTCCTCGTTGAGAGCGAATTGCATCTACCGCCCGCGCCAGTCTTAAGAGATCATGCGCCCACTCAATTCATGGTCGGAATCGAGAATTCCGCGCCTTCCTTGACGCCGGAGGGCCAACGCGCGGTCACCGTCTTGGTCTTGGTGTAGAAGCGGATCGAATCCGGCCCGTGCTGGTTGAGGTCGCCGAAGCCGGATTTCTTCCAGCCGCCAAACGTGTAATAGGCAATCGGTACCGGGATCGGCACGTTGATGCCGACCATGCCGACATTGACCTTGGCGGCGAAGTCGCGCGCGGCGTCGCCGTCGCGGGTGAAGATCGCAACGCCGTTGCCGTAGTCGTGATCGGACGGCAGGCTCAGAGCCTCCTTGTAGTCGTGGGCGCGCACTACCGACAACACGGGGCCGAAGATCTCTTCCTTGTAGATCCGCATGTCCTTTGTCACATTGTCGAACAGGCACCCGCCCATATAAAAACCGTTCTCGTAGCCCTGCATCTTGAAGTTTCGGCCGTCGACCGCGAGGGTCGCGCCTTCCTTGATGCCGATCTCGACGTAGTTCTTGACGCGATTAAGCGCTTCCCTCGTGACCAGCGGGCCGTAATCCGCTGATGGATCGATCGAGGTTCCGATCTTCAAGCTCTCGACGCGCGGAATCGAGTTTCTCCATCAGCCGGTCGCCGGTGGTCTTGCCGACGGGGACCGCGACCGAGATCGCCATGCAACGTTCGCCGGCCGAGCCATAGCCCGCGCCGATCAAGGCATCGACGGTCTGGTCCATGTCGGCATCCGGCATGACGATGGCGTGGTTCTTGGCGCCGCCAAAACACTGCGCGCGTTTGCCGGTGGCGGCGGCACGCTCGTAGATATATTGCGCGATCGGGGAAGAACCGACAAAGCCGACGGCGCGGATATCGGGATCGTCGAGGATCGCGTCGACCGCTTCCTTGTCGCCATTGACGACATTGAGGACGCCGGGCGGCAGACCGGCCTCGATCATCAATTTCGCGAGTTCCATCGGCACGCCGGGATCACGCTCCGACGGTTTCAGGATGAACGCATTGCCGCAGGCGATCGCGGGCGCGAATTTCCACATCGGGATCATCGCGGGGAAATTGAACGGGGTGATGCCGGCGACGACGCCCAAGGGCTGGCGCATCGAATAGATGTCGATGCCGGGGCCTGCGCCTTCGGTATATTCGCCCTTCATCAGGTGCGGAATGCCGCAGGCAAATTCGACCACCTCGAGGCCGCGCTGAATGTCGCCCTTGGCGTCGGGAACGGTCTTGCCATGCTCGCGGGCCAACAGATCGGCGAGCTTGTCGTAGTCGCGCTGCGCCAGTTCGAGGAACTTCATCATCACGCGCGCGCGGCGCTGCGGATTGGTGGCGCCCCACTCCACTTGCGCGGCCAAAGCGTTCTTGACCGCGGCGCGTACTTCCGCCTTCGAAGCCAAATCGACCTTGGCCTGGACCTCGCCGGTCATCGGCTCAAATACGTCCGCCGTCCGCCCCGAGGTGCCGTTGACCTCACGGCCGCCGATAAAATGTCCGATTGTGCGCATGCGTTCCTCCCAAGACCTTCGTGGGTGCAGGTTTTGGCGGCATCTTGCAGTCTTTGCGGCGTTTGGAAAGGGTTTCCATGCGCAGCGCATTTGCGAAAATGCGGCCCTTGCCGCATTTTCTGAACATTCGACCAATGTCGTATGCGATTACCGGCCGGCTTTGTCAGTGCCGCGCTGTTGTCGAGGCCTTCCTGGCTGAGGATTTCTTCGCCGCAGACTTCGGCGGTGCTGTCCGGCTGAGCACCGCTTCGCGCCCGGCGCCGAGAATTTCCTCGGAAAACTCCCCACTGCCCGCGACGCGGGCCATTACCATCGTTCCCATCATGGTCGCCATGATAGCCGTCGCCTGCTTTCGCGCGGCCTTGCGGGGAACGTCGGGAATCTGCGCCGCGAGCGCCTCGATCATCTGCTCCAGCTTGGCCGCGAACGCCTTGCGGGTCCTGGGATTCTCGCGGGCGATTTCCGCAGCCAGCGTCGGTACGGCGCAGCCACGACCGGGATCGTCGCGATGAACCGGGGTCAGATAGAGACTCCACGATGGTCGCGAGCCGCTTTTCCGGCGGCGTCTGCTCGGCGAGCTTGCGCCAGTGCTCGGTCGATCGATCCATCGCATGGCTGAAAGCCTCGATCACCAGCGCTTCGCGCGAATCGAAATGGGCGTAGAACCCGCCATGGGTAAGTCCCGCGTCCTTCATCAGGTCGGCAACGCCGATGCCATGCGCGCCCTTCTCGCGAAGCCGCATCGAGGCTTTCTTCACGATCCGCGAGCGGGTTTCCAGCTTGTGTTCTTTCGAGTAGCGCATCACCGGTTCCATAAGATGTTTGCAGTCATATAATAACATCCGTCGCGGCAAAAAGCTGCATCTTATTTCGTTCGCGGTATGGACCGCTACCGACGATCGCCGCTCCGACTATTGCGGGCAACAGAGGTTGAAATTCCCCGAGTCCCTTGACAAGACGGTCGGTTGCCCGGGAAGTGCTGCGATCTGTCACAATGCACGCCCCCTGACTGCGAGATCGTCCATGCAAATGCTCAATCCTCATTGCGGCGTCGATCGCGACCCGCGCGGTGTCGTTCGCTTGACGATCTGCAACGCCGGCTCGCTCAACATCCTAGGATCGGCCGTCATCAACGGTGTCCGCGAGGGGTTAGAGGTGCTGGCGGCGGACCGGCAGATTCGGGTGCTGGTCCTCGCGGGGCAAAGCGAAAAGAGCATGATCGGCGGCGCCGATATCAAGGAGATGGCAAAGCTCGATCAGGCCTCGGCCGAGAAATTCATCACAGGCCTGCGCGATCTCTGCGAGGCCGTGCGTGCGTTTCCGGCGCCGGTGATCGCGCGGATGCCGGGCTGGTGCCTCGGCGGCGGCCTCGAGGTCGCAGCCGCCTGCGACTTCCGCATCGCCGCGCACGACGCGAAATTCGGCATGCCCGAGGTCAAAGTCGGCATTCCCTCGGTCATCCACGCGGCATTGTTGCCGCGGCTGATCGGCTGGGGCCGCGCCCGCTGGCTGGTGATGACGGCCGAGAACATCGACGCACCTACAGCGCTTGCCTGGGGGCTGATCGACGTGGTCGCCCCTGAAGGCGGCCTCGATGCCGCGGTCGAGCGCACGGTCAAAACCCTGCTCGAATGCGGTCCGGAAGCGCTGCGTTCGCAGAAAGCCCTGCTCCGCCAATGGGAAGAGTTGCCGCTCAAGGAATCCGTCAACCTCAGCATCGGCGTATTCGGGCGGTCGTTCCTCACCGACGAGCCGCACCGGCTGATGCAGGGCTTTATTGATCGGAAGCGGTAGTTTGAGATGTCATCGTCCGCGAAAGCGGACGATCCAGTAAAACACTGACCTTTCGACTGCCACGAATGTCTCGGCGTACTGGATGCCCCGCCTTCGCGGGGCATGACAGTCATGCGCTCCCCCACAATTTATCCCCGCCCGCCGTTGCAAATTCCGCAGCGCATCATATGATGAATATCATGTAAATAATCAGCGCTACCCCCGAAGCGCGCAGAATTGAGGAGCATCCGCCATGGCCGCAGCTTCCGATCCCGTCGTCATCGTTTCCGCAGCAAGAACCCCGCTTGGCCGGTTCATGGGCGATCTTTCCCCTTTCAGCGCGCATAAGCTCGGTTCCCACGTCATCGGCGCGGCGCTCGAGCGGGCAAAATTGGCGCCCGAGCGGGTCGAAGAGGTATTCATGGGCTGCGTGCTGCCGGCCGGACAGGGCCAGGCGCCGGCACGGCAGGCTGCCCGCGGCGCCAAGCTGCCGGACGCGACGGGCGCCACCACCATCAACAAGGTCTGCGGTTCCGGCATGAAGGCCACGATGCTGGCGCATGACATCATCAACGCCGGCTCCGCCGGCATCGTTGTGTCCGGCGGCATGGAGAGCATGACCAATGCGCCCTATTTGCTGGCAAAAGCGCGTGCCGGCTATCGCGCCGGTCATGACCGGATTATCGACCACATGATGATGGACGGTCTCGAAGATGCCTACGAGGTCGGCCGCTCGATGGGCGATTTCGGCGAAGCCACCGCCGAGGCCTATCAGTTCACCCGCAAGGATCAGGACGCCTACGCGATGGAGACGCTGACCCGCGCCCGCAAGGCGGTCGAAGGCGGCGCGTTCAAGGCCGAAATCGTGCCGATCACGGTGACCGAAAAAGCCGGTCCGCGCACGATCGGCAATGACGAGATTCCGCTAAAAGTCGATCCCGCCAAAATTCCGGGGCTGAAACCGGCATTCCGCCCCAACGGCACGATTACGCCGGCGGCCTCGTCAGCGAATGCCGACGGCGCCGCGGCGCTGATCCTGACAAAACGATCACTCGCCGATCGCGACGGCTTGTCTTATTTGGCCGAGATCAAGGGCCACGCCACCCACAGCCAGGAACCGCAATGGTTCACCACCGCGCCGATCCCGGCGATCCGCAAGCTGCTCGACAAGGTCGGCTGGAGCGTCGGCGATGTCGATCTGTTCGAGATCAATGAGGCGTTCGCGGTGGTGGCGATGGCGGCGCAACGCGATCTTGGGATTCCCCGGGAGAAGCTGAACATCAACGGCGGCGCCTGCGCGCTCGGACACCCGATCGGCGCCACCGGCGCCCGCCTGATCGTCACGCTGCTGCATGCGCTCGAGGCGCAGAACCTGAAGCGCGGCGTCGCGGCGCTGTGCATCGGCGGCGGTGAAGCCACCGCAATTGCGGTGGAGCGCATCGTTCACTGACACGCGCTACGTTGCGGCAACGCGATCTCGCGGCAGATGGCCGGGACAAGCCCGGCCATGACGAGAAACAGACTGTAGTTTGCACGCGCGAGACGCTAAGGCCTGATCGTCATGTTGGTCGGAGGCCCCGGCGTGCGCAGGGGCTCGGCCAGCCGGGCGAATTCGCACAACAGCGAGCGGCGTCTTGCGCGGATCGATGATTTCCTCGACCCAGAACCGCTCGGCGGAGCGGAATGGCGAGCGCAATTTGTTGAGGCGGTCCTCGATCTCCTGCAGCTTGGCTTTCGGATCGTCTGCGGCGTCGATGTCGGCGCGATAGGCCGCCTCGATGCCGCCCTCCAGCGGCAGCGAGCCCCAATAGGCTGACGGCCAGGCATAACGCAGCGAGAACCGGTCCGCCGGCTGGTGCACGACGCCTGCGACGCCGAAGGAATTGCGCACGATGATGGTGCACCAGGGAACAGTGGTCTGGTTGACCGCCGCCATGGCTCGCACCCCATGGCGGATGGTTGCCGCCTTCTCGGCATCGAGCCCGATCATAAAACCCGGACAATCCATCAGGTAGACCACCGGCAGATGGAAGGTTTCGGCGAGATCGGCGAACCGTACCACCTTTTGGCAGGCTTCCGCCGTCCATGAGCCGCCGTAATGAAAGGGATCGCTGGCGAGCAGCAGCACGGCGCGGCCTTCCAGTCGGGCAAATCCGGCAATGATCGGGCGGCCGAAATTCGCGGCCATCTCGAAGAACGAGCCCTTGTCGACGACGGCATTGATGATGGGGCGCATCTTGTAGACCTGCCGGCGGCTGCGTGGCACCGCCTTCATCAGCGATTCCTCTGATCGTTCCGGATCGTCGTCGCAGGGAAGCGTCGGCGGCAATTCATAGACCGAGGACGGCAGATAAGAGAGAAAGCGCTTGGCGCGCGCGAAAGCTTCCTCCTCGGTGTCGACGGCATCATCGACGCCGCCGGCGCGGGTCTGGATCTCGGCGCCGCCGAGTTCCTGTTTGCTGAGATCCTGGCCCAGTCGCTTCACGACGGGCGGCCCCGCGACGAACATCGCCGAGTTTTTTGTCATCACCGAATAGTGGCTGGCCGCAAGCCGCGCCGCGCCGAGACCCGCGACCGAACCGAGCCCGAGGCCGACCACCGGCACGCGGGCCATGTTCGCCGTCGTGTACGAATACCAGCGGGTGCCGCCGATGCCGCCGGGCAGATTGGCCGCCCCCTTGGTTTCGATGGTCTTTACCGAGCCGCCGCCGCCGGAGCCTTCGATCAGCCGGATAATCGGCAGGCGGAAGTCATGCGCCATCTCCTCGGCCATCAGCGGCTTCGCGGAGATCGAGGCGTCGGCCGAGCCGCCGCGCACGGTGAAATCGTCGCCGACCACGACCACCGTGCGGCCATCGATCTTGCCACGGCCAAACACGCAGTTCGCCGGCGTCAGGTTCTTGAGTTCGCCGTGCTCGTCATATTCGGCAATGCCCGAAATCGCGCCGATCTCGTGAAAACTCTTCGAGTCGACCAATTTTTCGATGCGCTCGCGAACGGTAAGCCGGCCCTGGTCGCGCTGCCGCTTGACCTTGTCAACGCCTCCCATCTCGCGCGCGAACGCTTCGCGCCGAGCGAGCTCGTCGAGCTCCGGCTTCCAGGTCATTCGTATCCTCCGTCTTGATGATCTTGTTGTTACGGCTTGCCACCGGCAGCGCTTTTCGCTCCAGCCGGTTGTTGAAGAGTTCTCCGTCGGCGCCTTCCAGCAGGCTGCCGACCGCGGCGCCCAATTCCAGCAGCCGCGGCGCGACTTCCTTGTGCAGCCGCTTCTCGTCATACATCGCGGACTAGAAGGCCGATCGTGACCACGACGAATGTCTGATATTGCGGCGACCATAGCGGCACCGCGAGGCCGTTGATATGCGGGCTCCAGAGGCCGCAGGCAACGACATAGCCGTGTTCGCGCAAAAAGCGGCGGTTAGCCTCGATCCGGGGCCGCAGCAGCTTGGCGCCCTCCGGAATTTCGCGCTCCATTTCCGCCAGCAGGGCATCGCCGACATCGGCATCGAGCGCGGCGGTATAGGCGTGGCCTGCGGCGGTGCTCGCCATGGCGATGCGGCTGCCGGTGGTTTCATGCAGGCCGAGCGCGTTGGCGGCGCGGGCAAACTCGAGATAGACGAGGTGGAAGCGATCGGGAATGACGAAGCCGACGGTTCCCGGCAATTGTTCGGCGACATCCTGCAGCCTAAGCCGGATCAGGTTGCGAAGCTGCAAGCCCCGCATCATCGAGGTGCTCATCGCCACCGCGCTCGGGCCGATGCGGTATTTCTGGTCGCGCGGCAGATAGACGAGCTGTC
Source organism: uncultured Alphaproteobacteria bacterium (assembly GCA_963745785.1). Taxonomy (GTDB): domain Bacteria; phylum Pseudomonadota; class Alphaproteobacteria; order Rhizobiales; family Xanthobacteraceae; genus Bradyrhizobium. Next base: position 298,868 of record CAVUYV010000006.1, read on the forward strand.
CCATGCGGGTCAGCGTGTGGGTCAGCCGCGATACTGTCGATCGCGGCAGGCCGCAGCGACTGGAGATTTCCAAATTGCCGAGCCGCGCCTCATGGCCTTCGAAGCAGCGCAAGACGTCGAACGCGCGCGACACCACCTGGATGACGTCGCCCTCGCCTGCAAGATCGCTGGCGAGCATCCCCTGCTTGCTGAGCCGCTCCGAGCGTCGTCCCATGGTCCCGCCTTCATTCCGTCGTGCGGAATAAAATTCCACTTGCAGAGCAAGCTACCTCAGGCAATCTGCGGCCACAACAAAAAGCCGTTCGCAAGGGCAATTGTCCGTGAGACGGTCCGGAGAACGGAATGCCAGACATCAAGATCGTGACCGAGGTGGCCGGGCGCGTCTGCGCGCTTCCCGTCGAAGTCGGCGGCAGCGTCGGCGATGGCGAAGACGTTGCATTCGTCGAAGCGATGAAGATGGAAATTCCGGTGGCTTCGCCCGCCGCGGGCAAGCTCAAATCCATCCTGGTCAGCCTCGACGACGTGGTTGCCGAAGGACAGGTGCTCGCGATCGTCGAGACCTGACTCTGAGTACGCGGGCATAGACTTTTGTCCGATACAGGTTCCGCGACAATCTGTCCGATTGCAGCCGCGACAACCGCGCGGACGTTGCCATCGCTATCAGGCGATGACATGATCCAGCCAAGAAAAGAATTTTCGCGCTGCGAAAATATTTGATGGGGGAAACATGATCCGTCGGCTGATGGCGCTCGCGCCTGTCGTTTTCACTGGCATATCGTTTTTGACGTTACCCGCGGCGCACGCCGAAGACGTCAAGCTGCCGCCGACCATGACGTTCACCGCCTACGACACCGGCACCGCCGGTTTCAATATCGCCGTCGCCGTCGGCAAAATGATGAAGGACAAATACGGCACCGATTTGCGCGTCTTGCCCGCGGGCAACGACGTCGCGCGCCTCGCACCGTTGCGCGCCGGGCGCGCGCTATCGTCGGCGATGGGCTCGGGCACCTACTTCGCCCAGGAAGGCGTGTTTGAGTTCGGCGTCAAGGAATGGGGCCCGCAGGCCTTGCAACTGCTGCTGTCGTCGGTCGATTGCAACGCGGCTTCGCTTGGCGTTGCACGCGACACCGGCGTAACCGAAATCAAGCACCTCAAGGGCAAGCGCATTGGCTTCGTTGTCGGCTCGCCGGCGCTGAACCAGAATTCGCTGGCGATTTTGGCGTTCGCTGGTCTCAAGCAAAGCGACGTCAAGGCCGTTGAATTCTCGAGCTACGGCGCGATGTGGAAGGGTCTGATCAACAACGACACCGACGCCGCCTTCGCAACCACAATCACCGGTCCGGCAAAGGAAGCCGAGACCTCGCCGCGCGGCATCATCTGGCCGCCGCTCCCCCACAATGACAATGCCGGGTGGGATCGCGTGCAGAAGGTCGGATCGTTCTTCTTCCGGCATGTCGCGACCTGCGGTGCCGGCATCTCCAAGGAAAAGCCGATCGAACTCGGAAATTATCCGTATCCGATCTTTGTGGCTTACGGATCCCAGCCCGCGGACCAGGTCTACGCCATCACCAAGGCGATGATTACAGGCTACGACATCTACAAGGACGCCGCGGCCGGCGCGACAGGGCTCGCGGCTGACCGGCAAACAAAAAAATGGGTGGTGCCCGTCCATCCCGGCGCGGTGAAGGCACTCAAGGAAGCCGGCCAATGGAGCGACGACCAGGAGGCGTACAACAATGCGTTGTTCAAGCGGCAGGCAATTCTGGCGGCAGCCTGGGCCGATTACGGCAAATCCAACCCGCCTTCAGACGACAAGGAGTTCCTTGCGGGGTGGATGAATGCTCGCGCCACCGCCCTGAAGAAGGCCAACATGCCCAATGGATTTGAGGAATAGCCATCGCTTCAATGCCAGCGTCCGCGTCCGGCTCGATCATTTGACAGGATAACTTCATGTCGTCTGCTTCATCGTCCGCGGCTTCGGAATTGCCGGCGGTGAAGCGCGTCGAATTCGACGATCCGCACGCCGGTGTCGGTGGTTTGCAGGAGGCCGAGGTCACGCGGGTGCGGACGTTGCGCGGCACCTGGCGCTGGGCGCTGATTTTCGCAACCGCCGTGACCATCCTGCTCTGCATCAATCAGCAATTTTCGCTGCGGTTTCTGATCGGGTACACCCAGCTCAACACGGAATATTTCTATCTGCTGATCGCGCTGATGCTGCCGTTCACGTTCCTGATCTTTCCGGGTTCGGCGCGCTCGCCGCTCGATCGCGTTCCCTGGTACGACATTCTGTTGTTCGTTCTGACCTTCGGCTCCGCCATCGTCCTGATGCGCAGCGTCCGCAAGGCCGCGGAAGCCGGCTGGGAATTCGGCGGCGCGCCGACCACGGTCATCATCGCCGGTCTGGTGATGTGGGTGGTGCTGATGGAAGCGTTGCGCCGAACCGGCGGCTGGAGCCTGCTGCTGAGCGTTCTTCCCTTCACCGTCTATCCGCTGTTTGCCGACGCCCAATGGCTCGGCCCGTTTCGCGGCACGCAATCGACGCTCGAGCAAGCCACTTCCTATCACGTGCTGTCAGGCGAAAGCCTGCTCGGGATTCCGATCCAGGCATTCGCCGACACCGTGATCGGTTTTCTGGTGTTCGGTACCGCGCTGATGATGACCGGCGCCGGGAAATTCTTCATCAATCTCGCGTTCGCCATGTGCGGGACGTTTCGCGGCGGCGCCGCCAAAGTCTGCATCTTCGCCAGCGGCCTGCTCGGCATGATGTCCGGTTCGATCATTTCCAACGTGCTGACCGCCGGCACCATGACCATTCCGGTCATGAAAAAAAGCGGCTTCCGCGCCTCCTATGCCGGCGCGATCGAAGCCTGCGCCTCGACGGGCGCGGTGCTGGCGCCGCCGGTGATGGGCGCAACCGCGTTCGTGATCGCGCAGTTTCTCAACGTCAGCTACGCCGAGGTCGCGGTCGCCGCGATCATTCCAGCCATCCTGTATTATATCGGCCTGTTCATGCAGGTGGATTCATACGCCGCGCGGCATGGCCTCAAGGGCATTCCGCGGTCCGAATTGCCGAAGGTCATGGATACGATCAAGGACGGCTGGTACTACGTGTTCGTGATCGCGCTGCTGATCGTGATGCTGCTGCATTTCAAGCGCGAGAGTCACGCGCCGTTCTATGCAACGGCGCTGCTGCTGGTTCTGAACCAGCTGTTCTCCAGGGAAACGCGCTGGACGCTTTCGACGATCAACAAATTCCTTGAGGTCAATGGCCGCACCTTTGTCGAACTGGTCGGCATTCTCGCCGGCTGCGGCCTTCTGATCGGCGCCTTCTCGATGACCGGCGTGGTCTCCAGCCTTGCCAACGATCTCTTGCGAATTGCCGGTGACAACGCGTTCCTGCTGCTCGGGATGTGCGCTTTTACCAGCCTGGTTCTCGGTCTCGGGCTGACGACCACGGCCTGCTACATCTTCCTCGCCATCCTGGTGGCGCCGGCGCTCGAAAAGCTCGGCCTCAACCGCATGGCCGTGCACATGTTCATCTTCTATTGGGGCATGCTGTCGTCGATCACGCCGCCGGTCGCGATCGCTTCATTCGCCGCCGCCGGGATCGCCGGCTCGCCCGCGATGAAGACCGGATGGGAATCGATGTGGGTCGGCAGCATCATCTATTTCATTCCGTTCTTCTTCGTGCTGAATCCGGCGCTGGTGCTGCAAGGAGATAGTCCCTATCTCGCCGGGCTTGGTCTATTGGCGCTGGCCGCGTTCGGCACCTTGTTCATATGCGGCGGCATTCAGGGCTATCAGGCCTTTGTCGGCGACCTGCGCAGCGCCGGCCTGCTTGAATGGCCGCTCCGCGTGCTGCTCGTCATCGGAGGTTTCGTGGTCGCGACGCCCGGCGGCGGCATCATGCCGATCTCGCAATTGCAGATCATGTGTCTCGGGCTGGCAATCCTGATCCCGACAGTTCTGGTTGCGTTGCTTTTGATACGCCGGCAGGCCCTGGTACCGAGCCAGTTGCGCGCGCCGTGATTGCGGGCAAGACGGCAGGACGGTTCAAACCGCTTCCGTCGCCGGCTCCATGTCGATGCCGAACGTTTCCAGAAACTTCGACGTCATGATGTAGAAGCCGACGGAGAGCTGCAGCTCGATCAGCGCCGCCGGCGTCAGTTTTGCCGCGATCGCGTTGAAGGTGGCGTCGGTCGGACGACGCAGCGTGACGATTTCATCGGTGAAGGCGAGCGCCGCGCGCTGCAAATCATTAAAGCAGGTGGCGGATTTCCAGTCTTCCAGCGCGGCGTTTTGCTCGTCGGTGACCCCCACCTCTTTACCAATCCGCTTATGCGCAACCACTTCATAGGGCGCCTCGCACAGGATCCCCGTGCGCGTAATCGCCAGCTCACGCAGGACGGGGTCGAGCTCGCCCTTGACGCGGATCGCCCTGCCGAGCCGGCAATATTGTTCAAAATAGCTCGGCGAGTGCGCCATCATCCGGAAGATGTTGGCGTTGCGGTTCTTGTCCAGGATTTCACGCGTGCGGTCGCTTGCGCCAGCAGGATCGCAATAGTCGATGCGGGCCATGGTTCACTCCCTGACTTCGATTTTGTTGCATGCCGCCTTATCGAAGGCAGTTCCATTCGAACAGTATCTGGCTCACTACGCCCAGGCAACTGCTTGCGGCGACTCGCAAATCAACCGCGGGGTCGAGCGCAAAACAAGTTTCGATTGCATTTTTGTCGATCAAGAAGTTCGCCAATCTCGTCACGCGCGAGTCAAAATGCCGCCGCATTACTATTCGACCTTGGCACGGTCGATATTCGCTGAGTGGGGACTCAAATCAAGGCGAATACTCGTCGCGGGGTGTCCCGAGTAAAACTCTGACCTTCGTTCGCGCCTTCTCGCGCAGCGATGAGTCACGCCCGAGTCTAGGGAGAACGGCATGAAGGAAGCCACCAAGAGGGCGGCCTCGGAAGCGCTCGCGCAAATGCTGGCGGTGACGGCAATGCTGGTCATCGCCAGCATCATCTTTTATTGGCGGTGAAGACCGCATTAAAAAGAAAAAGAGGGCTCGGCAGCAGCACATACATCCGTCATCCTGAGGAGCCGCGCTTTTGCGCGGCGTCTCGAAGGATGGGCTGCACGCACCACCGCTGATCACCCTTCGAGGCTCGCCCGAAGTGGGGGCTCGCACCTCAGGGTGACGGTGACCGCCGAAAGTAGCAATAAGACCGCAGCAACTCATTTTACCTTTTCAAAATACGGAACGAGGCGGCCGGCGAATTGCGCAAACCGGGCGGTGACCTTGTCGCCGATGGCGAGATCGTTGTCGCCGTGGGCCATCATGCGAAAGCCTTCAACGGTATCGACGAGGACGATGTTGTAGGGGACGTGCGCGCGCGTCTCCGGCGTGGCGGCGCGGACTACCAGCGAAGTGGCATAGACCGTCCCCTCGCCGCTGGCGTGTTTCTCGATCGGATCCGGCGCGCCGCAAACCCGACAGAAGCTGCGGCGGAAATATTGCGTGCTCCCGCAAGACGCGCAGGATTGATAGACGATCGCTTCGGCGCCCGTGGTCCAGTCCGCCAGCGCCTGTTTGCCGTTGCTCATCGTGTCAGCTCCAGAAACATGCTGACATGCGATGACAGCACGCCGCCGTCGCCGTGCAATAGTGCGATCGAGGCGTCCCGTACCTGGCGATGGCCGGCGCGTCCCGTCATCTGCAAATGGGTTTCGACCAGATGCGCCATCGCGCCGCCGACGCCGCAATGACCGTAACTCAACAGCCCGCCATGGGTGTTGAGCGGCATTTCGCCCTCACGGCCGAAATAGCCGGAGCGCACCCGCTCCGCCGCCTCGCCGCGCCTGGCAAGGCCGAGGTCTTCCAGCAGCATCGCCAGCGTGATGGTAAAGCTGTCATATACCGCCGCATAGCGCACGTCTGATATCGCGACACCAGCGGCTTGTTTCGCCCGCGCAATCGCAATCTCGGCGCCGAGTTCGCTCAAAGCCGGCGCCGCAGTAACATGCTGGTGGGTATGCGCCTGCGCGCAGCCGAGCACGCGCACGCCGGTCTCGCCGGTGCGCTCACGGCTGACGACGAACGCGGCACCCCCGTCAGACACCGGACAGCAGTCCAGAAGTTTTAGCGGCAATGCCACCGGTTTCGATTCCATCACGTCAGTGACGGTAATGGGATCGTGAAATTGCGCGCCGGGATGCGCCAGCGCGTGGTTTCGCATCAGCACCGCGAATTCGGCGAGGTCCTCCTCGGTCACACCGTATTCGTGCATGTAGCGCGAGGCGACTAGACCATAATAGGCCGGGATCGTCGGGCCCAGCGGCACCTCGTAGTCGGGATGGCCGACCTGCGCCAGCGCCAGGATCGAGGCGTCGCGGCTCTGTCCCGTCAACCGGTTCTCGCCTGACACCACCAGCACATGCCGGACGATGCCGGCCTCGACCAGATGATGCGCCAGCATGGTCATCGCGAGCCCCGTGGCGCCGCCGACCTGCACGGCATGCGCGTAGGCGGGGCGGATGCCGAAATGCTCGGCGAACACCGTCGCCAGCATGATGTGCGGCGCGACGGTGGAATAGCCGCAGAGCACGCCGTCGATCTCCGCTCGCGTCAACCCGGCGTCGGCAATCGCGAGCTCGGCGGCCTTGCTCATGAGGTCGAGGGAGGAAGAGCCCTCATGCCTGCCAAATGCCGTCAGTCCGACGCCAGTGATGAAGCTCATGGTTTTGCTATTTCCAATTCGATGTCATTCCGGGGCGCGACACAGTCGCGGGCCCGGAATCCATAACCACGATCGTGAGTATGGATTCCGGGCCTGCACCAAGTGGCGCATCCCGGAATGACGATTGGAAAATTTTGGCCGACCATCACTAATACGACTTCGGCAGGCCCAACACTTTCTCGGCAATAAAGCTGAGAATGAGCTGTGGGCTGATTGGGGCGATCCGCGGGATCAGGGATTCGCGCAAGTAACGCTCGACATGAAATTCCTTGGCGTAGCCGAAGCCGCCGTGAGTCATCACCGCCTGCTCGCAGGCCTGAAAGCCGGCTTCGGCGGCGAGATATTTCGCGGCATTGGCCGCTGGACCACAGGGCAGGCCCTGATCGTATTGCCAGCCCGCCGACAGCGTCATCAGCCAAGCCGCTTCCAGCTCCATCCAGTTCCTGGCGAGGGGATGCTGGATCGCCTGGTTCTTGCCGATCGGCCGGTTGAACACGTTGCGCTCCCTGGCGTAGGCGGCGGCGCGCGCAAGCGCGACCTTGCCGAGCCCGACCGCTTCGGCGGCGATCAGGATGCGCTCCGGGTTCATGCCGTGCAAAATATATTCGAAGCCGCGGCCTTCCTCGCCAAGGCGGTCCTGGACCGGGATTTCAAAATTCTCTAAAAACAGTTCGTTGGAATCGACAGCCTTGCGGCCCATCTTCTCGATCTCATGAACGGCGATGCGGCCGCGATCGAAATCCGTATAGAAAAGGCTCAAGCCCTGGGTCGGGCTCTTCACCTCCTCCAGCGGCGTGGTGCGGGCGAGGAGCAAAATCTTCTCGGCGACTTGCGCGGTGGAGATCCAGACTTTTTGGCCGTTGACGATGTATTTATTGCCTGAGCGTACCGCCCGGGTTTTCAGCTGCGTGGTGTTGAGGCCGGTATTGGGTTCGGTAACCGCGAAGCAGGCTTTCTCCGTGCCGGCGACAATCGGCGGCAGCATCCGCGCGCACTGCTCTTCGTTGCCGAACACGACCACGGGATTAAGCCCGAATACATTCATATGCACGGCCGACGCCCCGGACATGCCGGCGCCGGATTCCGCAATCGTCCGCATCATGATCGCGGCATCGACGATGCCGAGCCCCGAGCCGCCGTAGGCCTCGGGAATGCAGATGCCAAGCCAGCCGGCATCCGCCAAGGCCTTGTGGAAATCGGCCGGAAAGCCACCCTCCTTGTCCTTCTTCAGCCAATAGGCGTCATCGAAGCGCGCGCAGATTTTTGCCACCGCATCGCGGATCGATTCCTGGTTGGCTGACAGCGCAAAATCCATGCTTGATCCTATGGGGTGCCGGGCGCCGCTTTGGTGACGCCGTCGCGTACCAGCGCGGCAATCTCGTCCGCGGAGAAGCCGGCCTCGCGCAAAACCTCGTTGCCATGTTCATTGAGGCGCGGCGCCAGCCGGGTCGGCTCCGCTGAAGTCTCCGACCAGGTGGCGGACACCTTCATGTTGCGGATCGCTCCCTCGGTCGGATGATGCACAATCGGAAAGAAATCGGTCGCGACCAGGTGCGGGTCCTGCAAAATGCTTTCGAGATCGTGCATCGGCAATACCGGCACGTCGGCCTTGTTCAATAGCTCGGTCCATTCGGCCGTGCTGCGGGTTTCAAAAATGCGCGCCAATTCGGCATAGACTGTGTCGATATTGGCGGCACGTCCGGCGAAGGTTGCAAATTTCGGATCGCTGCGCAGATCGTCACGGCGGGTGGCCTTGAAGAAATTCTCCCATTGCTTGTCGTTGTAGACGATCACGCAAATATAGCCGTCGGAGGTCTTGTATGGCCGCCGGTCGCGCGACAGATGCCGCGCATAGCCGCCTTTGTCCAGCGGCGGATCGTAAGTAAGACCGCCCATATGATCGCCCATGACAAAACCTGCCATGGTCTCGAACATCGGAATATCGACCCGCTGGCCGCGCCCGGTGCGGTCGCGATGTACCAGGCTGGCGCAGATCGCGCCCACGGCGGTTAAGCCCACGATGCGATCGACCAGGGCGTTGGGCACATAGCGCGGAACACCGTCGCTGGTCTGCGCCATCAACGCCGGCAGCGCGGTCGCGCCCTGGATCAGATCGTCATAGGCCGGCTTGGCTGCGTAAGGCCCGTCCTGACCAAAACCGAACACGCCGGCATAGATCAGCCGCGGATTGATCTTCGAGACCACGTCGTAGCCGAGCTGCAGCCGCGCCATCGCTTGCGGCCGGACGTTGTAGACCAGCACGTCGGCTGATGCGATCAGCCGCAGCGCCGCGTCGCGCCCTTTGGGTTTTTTCAGATCGAGGCAGATACTGCGTTTGCTGCGGTTGGTGTTGAGGAATACCGGCCCCATGCCGGGATGACGGGTCGGACCGATCTGCCGCGTCACGTCGCCGTCGAGGGTCTCGATCTTGATGACGTCGGCGCCATAGTCGCCGAGCATCTGGGTGGCGTAGGGCCCCATCAGCACGGTCGTCATGTCGATGACCTTGACGCCCTCCAGCGGTCCCATGGTTTCGTTTGCTCCCGATGCTTCGCTTGTGCGCTATTCTCTCGGACCACGTAACGGCAGGGCGCGGGAAGATCAAGGGCGGTTGCCGTATGGGCGTATGCATCTCAACGTCGTCCCGGCCTTGAGCCGGGACCCATCAACCACGAATGTTCGTATTGCACGAAGCTGGGGCCCCAGCCGATTCAACAACTGCGCCCCGTGGTTATGGCTCCCCGCTTTCGCGGGGACGACAATGTCTTGCATGGCCTTGCGGATTGCCGGCCGCCTACTTCGCGGGCTCCAGCAGCGAGACGTAGTTCGCGACCGCCGCACCACCCATGTTGAAGATGCCTGCGAGTTTTGCGTCCTTGATCTGCATGCCCTCGGGCGCCTGACCCAATAGCTGCATCGCGGTCATCACATGCATGGAGACGCCGGTGGCGCCGATCGGATGGCCTTTTGCCTTTAATCCGCCGGAGGGATTGACCGGCAGCTTGCCGTCCTTCTGCGTCCAGCCTTCCTTGATCGCACGCGCGCCCTGCCCTTTCGGCGTCAAGCCCATCGCTTCGTATTCGATCAATTCGGCGACGGTGAAGCAGTCGTGGGTTTCGACAAAGGAAAGGTCGGAAAGCTGGATGCCGGCCGATTGCAGCGCGCGCTGCCATGCCACGGTGCAGCCTTCGAACTGCAAAATGTCGCGCTTGGACATCGGCAGGAAATCCTGGGCATGCGCGGTCGCCCTGATGTTGACGGCCTTGCCCATCGACTTTGCGGTTTCGGCGTCAGTCAAGACCAGCGCCGCGGCACCGTCTGACACCAGCGAGCAATCGGTGCGCTTTAGCGGCCCCGCAACATACGGATTTTTCTCGCTCTCGGAGCGGCAGAATTCATAGCCAAAATCCTTGCGCATCTGCGCATAGGGATTGGCGACGCCGTTCTTGTGGTTCTTGGCGGCGATCATCGCCAGCGCATCGGACTGGTCGCCGTATTTCTGGAAATAGGCCTGTGCGATCTTGCCGAACACGCCGGCGAAACCGCCGGGAGTGTCGCCGTCCTCCGGCAGATACGACGCGCGCAGCAGGTTCCTGCCGATCTCGGGCGCGGGTGTCCGCGTCATCTGCTCGACGCCGACCACCAGCACGATCTTGGCCGCGCCTGCGGCAATGGCCCGGATGCCCTGATGCACCGCCGCCGATCCGGTGGCGCAGGCATTTTCGACCCGCGTCGCCGGCTTGAAGCGCAATTGCGGATCGGCCTGCAGCACGAGCGATGCGGTGAAATCCTGCGGCGAGAAGCCGGCGTTGAAATGCCCGAGCACGATCTCATCGACGTCGGCAGCCGAAATGCCGGCGTCAGCCAGCGCGTCGTTCGCGACGCGGACCACGAGGCTCTCGACGGTTTCGGTATCGAACTTGCCGAACGGCGTGTGCGCCCATCCGACGATGCTGGCTGTCATGGTCGTGCTCCCTTGAGATTACGGCAAACGATCAGGCCACGAACTTACCACCAAGTTCGTCCTCGATGTGAATCCGGATAATGTCGTCAAAGGTCTTTTCGGCGGTGGTGAAGCCGAGCTTTGCCGCCCGCTTGGCCTCGAAATTGCGCGGCCAGCCATCGACAATTCCCATGATGAACGGGTCGGGCTCGCGCTTGATCCGCGCCGCCACCTTGTCTCCCGCCACCCGCTTCAAGGCCGCGATTTCCTCGCCGACGGTCGCCGAAAGGCCGGGCATGGTCAGGTTGCGGCGCGCGCCGGCCGCCGCGCTATCCATGGTCGCGGCATGAATCAGGAAGCCGACCGCCGAGCGCGGCGTGGCATACCAGTGGCGGACGTCCTCGGACACCGGCAGCACCGCTTCCTTGCCGGCGAGCGGTTCGCGCAGGATGTTGGAGAAGAAGCCGGAAGCCGCCTTGTTGGGAAGGCCGGGACGAATGCAAATGGTCGGAAGCCGGATGCCGATGCCGTCCATAAAACCGCGGCGCGAATAATCGGCCAGCAAAAGTTCGCCGATCGCCTTCTGGGTGCCGTAGCTCAGCAGCGGCGTGTGAAAGAACTCGTCGCCGATGGCTTCCGGAAACGGCGCACCGAACACCGCGATCGACGAGGTGAATACTAGCCGGGGCTTGTAGCCGCCGTCGGCAAGGCGGATCGCATCGAACAGCATCCGCGTGCCGTCGAGGTTGATGCGATAGCCCTTGTCGAAATCGAGCTCGGCCTCGCCGGAGACGATCGCCGCCAGATGGAAAATCACATCGGGACGATCCGCGACCAGCTTTTCGGCGACGCCCGGCACTGCGAAATCGCAGGTCACCGTATCGACCGGAAATCCCGCTTGGTCGGGTTTCGCCGGCGCAACCACGTCCTGCAGCGTCATGCGGCTGATGTCGCGCTTGCCGAGACGCCCGTCGCGCAAAAGCCGCTCGCTCAATTTGCGGCCAACCATGCCGGCTGCGCCGAGAACCAGAATGTGCAAGACCCAACTCCTTCTTGTTTTTGATTCTTAGACGCGGGCCCGTCGCGCTCACTCTTTCACCGCTCCGGTCATCGCCGACACGTAGTGCTCGACGAAGAATGCGTAGAGAATGACCAGCGGCAGCGAGCCCGCCAGCGCGCCCGCCATCAACGATCCCCAGCGATAGATGTCGCCATCGACGAACTCGTTGACGATCGCGACCGGCACCGTCTTGTTCTGGGTCGATTGCAGAAAGGTCAGCGCATAGATGAATTCGTTCCAGCACAGCGTGAAGCAGAAGATGAACGCCGAGATCAACCCGGGAACCGCCAGCGGCAGCACGATCTTGATCAGGATCTGCCAGCGGCTCGCGCCATCGATCAGCGCGCATTCCTCCAGCTCGTAGGGGATGGTCTTGAAATAGCCCATCAACAGCCAGGTCGAGAACGGGATCAGGATGGTCGGATAGGTCAGGATCAAGGCCAGCGGCGAGTTGAACAGGCCGTACTGGAACACGACGGTGGCGAGCGGAATGAACAGGATCGACGGCGGCACCAGATAGGAAAGGAAAATCAAGCCGCCGACCCAATGCGCGCCACGATAGCGCAACCGCACGATCGCGTAAGCCGCCAGCACACTGGCGATGATCGACAATATGGTGGCGCAGACCGCCACGTACATCGTGTTCCACAGCCAATGCGGATAATAACTTTCGAACAAGAGCTTGTGGATGTGCTTGAAGGTCGGATTCCAGGTCCAGAACGGATTGAACTTGTCGAGATCGAGCAGTTGGTCGTCCGGTTTGATCGCGGTCAGCCCCATCCAGTAGAACGGAAACAACAGGACGATGACGATGATCGACAAGCGGCAGATAGAGCGTGACGAGGCGGCGCGGCACCGACTGCAGATAGCTCATGCCCTCGCTATGATCCGCCATCGCGACCGTCGGCGACGAGCCCGACAGCACGGCTTTGAGATCGATCCGCGAGGTGGGAAGATCAGTCATTCGACTCTCCCTGCTGCCACTTTGCGGCAGCGCGCGCGGGGCTTGCCCCGTTCGCGCCGAAAAAACAACGCGGCCGCGCGGCTCAGTCATTGGATTCACCCTGCTGCCACTTGCGTCGTTGCAGCCCGAACCAGGAGATCATGATGGCGGCAAGCAGGAACGGAATCATCGCGCTCGAGATCGCTGCCCCCTCGCCGAGCTGTCCTGCGATGATGGCGCGCTGATACGACAACGTCGCCATCAGATGCGTGGCGTTGACCGGACCGCCCCGCGTCATCGCCCAGATCAGCTGGAAGTCGGTGAAGGTGAAGAGCACCGAGAACGTCATCACGACAGCGATGATCGGGGTCAGCAGCGGATAGGTGATATAGCGGAACATCTCCCACCTGCTCGCCCCGTCAAGCGTCGCAGCCTCGTACAGTGATGGCTGCACGGTCTGCAAGCCCGCGAGCAGCGTGATCGCGACGAAAGGAACGCCGCGCCAGATGTTGGCGAAGATCACGCATATCCGCGCCCAGGTGGTATCGCCGAGGAAGTTGATATTCTGGGTGATCAGGCCGAGGTGCTTCAACGACCAGGAGATGATCGAGAACTGCGAATTGAAGATCCACCAGAACGCCAGCGCCGACAGCACGGTCGGCACGATGAAGGGGATCAGCACCATCGCACGCAGCATTGCCTTGAACGGCATGTTTTCGTTCAACAGCAGCGCCAGATAGAGACCGACCGCGAATTTGATGGCGCTCGCGATGGATGTGTACAGAAGCGTATTGAACACCGACAGCCAGAAGATCGAATTGCCCCACAGCCACTCGTAGTTCTCGGTCCCGATGAACACGCCCGGTCGCCCGATCCGCGCGTCGGTGAACGAAATCCAGATGCCGAGGCCCAGCGGATAGGCCAGGAAAAATATCAGGAATCCCATCGCCGGCAGCATGAACCAGAAACCGAGCCAGTTTCGGTTGGTCCTGAGCTGGTCCCACGTCGTGGCCTCGCGTATCTGCGGCTTGGCCGTGCGGGGTTGCAGTGCGATGTCAGCCATTGACGAAATCCCTTGAGTCTAGCGATGCCGTCTTTACCGGTGCACGCGGCAGAAGATCAGGCCACGTCGTCGATCGGGCGGGCTGCAATCTGCTTGCGGCCCGCCCGATTGTACGCTTAGCGATAGATGCGCTTCAACTGCCGCTCGCAGTCCGCGATCGCGCTCTTGGCGTCCTTGGTGCCCGTGCAGTAGTTGGCGAACATGTCGACCACCAGGAAGTCGGCGATCGCGGTCGCCGCCTTCTCGCCGGGCGTGCCGATGCCGGAAGCCGGAAGCGCGCGCTTGCTGGCCTGGCTGAACACGTGCGTTCTTCGGGTCGGCGGTCCACACCGGCGAGGAGTCATAGGCGTTCAGCGTGTGGGTCAGATAGCCCCGCGCGCCCAGTCAGCCACTTATCGAAGTTTTCCTTCTCCAGCATGAAGGCGATGAAGGCCTTCGCGGCGTTCGGATATTTGGTGAAGTTGAACGCCAGGATCGGGACGCAGAGCTGCAGTTCGGTCGGCTTGCCGACCGGACCGACCGGCCACAGCGCATGATAGGTATCCTCGGCGAGATCCTTCTTGGTCGGATCGTCCTTGGCGGCAACATAGATCGAGATGCCGTTGGACGTGCAATAGAGTTCGCCCGAGAGGAACGCCTTGTTGTTGGACGAGTTGTTCCAGGAAGCGACGCCCGGAATGAAGGTGTCCGACAGCGCCTTGCAATATTCCAGCGCCTTCATGGTTTCCGGCGAGTTGATGATGACCTTGTCGTCCTTGTCGACGGTATAGGCGCCGTGACCCCACAAAACCCAGTGCAGCCATCCGTTGGCGTCGCCCGACGCGTGCCCAAGCGCGAAGCCGGCCGGGGTGTTGTTCTTCTTGAGTGCCTTGCACATCTCAAGGAAGCCCGGGAAGTCCTTCGGGAATTCGCTGAAGCCCGCCTTGTCGGTTGCCGACTTGCGATAGGTCATGTAACCGCCGACGGTCGCGACGGGAATGCCGAGCCAGTCGTTGCCCAGCTTGCAGGTCTTTGCGGCCGCATCGGTCCATCCGCCGTACTTCTTGCCGAGGTAATCGGCGACGTCGTTCATCTTCAGCACTTTGGTCGGGAACAATTGCGGCAGCGTATGCAGGCCCCAGGCCAGATCGAGACCCGAGCCGGTGTTCGCGGCAACCGAAGCTTTCGGCTGCACGTCCTCGAAGGACTTCGCTGAATACGTTCATCTCGGTGCCGGTCGCCGCCTTGAACGCCGCAACCATCGCGTTGAACGCATCATCCTCCGACGGCACGAAGCGCTTCCAGCGCATCACCGTGAGCTTGGCGCCCGGCTCCGCCTTCCATGGCGCCGATTGCGCCCAGGCCTTGGCAAACTCGAGCAAGGCCGGCCCGGTAAGCGCGCCAGCCGCCGCTAGCGCGGTGCCGCCCTGAAGAAGAGTGCGGCGAGTAAAGTCATGCATAGTCGATTCTCCCTTTGGTACTTTTTTGGTTTCTCAGGCGTTCAGTCGCTTGCCTGTCGTCTCGTCGAACAGATGCACGAGTGACGGGTCAGGCTTCAACCGGATCTTGTCACCCGGGTTGAATTGGTGGCGCTCGCGGAACACGGCGACGACTTGCTCGCCGCCGAGCTTGGCGAAGACCTGGGTTTCCGAGCCGGTCGGCTCAACCACGATGATCTCGGCTTCCGCGCCGTCGTCCGCGATGGTGAAGTGCTCGGGCCGGACGCCGTATACCGCGGGCCTTCCTTCCGAAGCCGGGGGCGCCGATGCCAGCGGCAGCTTGACGCCGTTCGGGCCCTCAAAACCGGCGATGCCGTTCGACTTCACCTTGCCTTTGAGGAAATTCATCGCCGGCGAGCCGATGAAGCCGGCGACGAACTGGTTATCCGGGCGGTCATAAAGCTCGAGCGGCGTGCCGATCTGCTCCACGATGCCGTCATGCATCACCACGATCTTGTCGGCCATGGTCATGGCTTCGATCTGGTCGTGGGTGACGTAGACCGTGGTGGTCTTCAGCCGCTGATGCAGTTCCTTGATTTCGGTGCGCATCGCAACACGCAGCTTGGCGTCGAGGTTGGACAACGGCTCGTCGAACAGGAACACCTGCGGATCGCGCACAATGGCGCGTCCCATCGCAACGCGCTGGCGCTGGCCGCCGGACAATTGCCGGGGATAGCGATCGAGCAGTGGGGTCAGGGCCAGAATTTCGGCGGCGCGCTTGACCCCTTTCTTGATTTCGTCGGCGCTGGCGCCCCGCAATTTCAGCGAAAATCCCATATTGTCGGAGACCGTCATATGCGGATAGAGCGCATAATTCTGGAATACCATCGCAATGTCGCGCTCTTTGGGCTGGACATTGTTGACGACGCGGTCGCCGATTGAAATCGTTCCGGAGGTGATGTTTTCGAGCCCGGCGAGCATCCGCAGCAAGGTCGATTTGCCGCAGCCTGAGGGACCTACCAGTACGACAAAGGCGCCATCCTCGATCGGGATTGAGACTCCGTGCAGGACTTCAAAGCCACCAAACGATTTCCGCACGTCGCGAATCTGCACCGACGACATTCATTCCCTCCTAATACGCATAAGCCTCCGCGATTGACGCCGCGGCGGTTGTTATTTAACCGGGGTCTTTACCAGACTTTTTCGGCAATGTCGTTGGATCAAAGTCGTAGGGGTTCCCCCTCCGCGGGCGACATTGCGAACCGCCCGTTGGCATGCAAACATCACCCGCCATTAGAAAACGACGCACAAAAATAAGGCGTGTGCGCTGCGGGAGAAACCATGAACAAGCCGCTTACCGGCGTCACCAGGCGCAAACTCCGTTCCAGCGAGTGGTTCAACAACCCGCATAACCCGGGAATGACCGCGCTCTACCTCGAGCGCTACCTTAATTACGGCCTGACCCGGCACGAACTGCAATCCGGCAAGCCGATCATCGGCATCGCGCAGACCGGCAACGATCTTTCGCCGTGTAATCGCCATCACCTTGAACTGGCGCATCGGGTCCGCGAGGGAATCCGCGCCGCCGGCGGCATCGCGATGGAATTTCCGACGCACCCGATCCAGGAAACCGGCAAGCGCCCGACCGCGGCGCTGGATCGCAACCTCGCCTATCTCGGCCTGGTCGAGATCCTGTTCGGCTATCCGCTGGACGGCGTGGTCCTGACCACCGGCTGCGACAAGACCACCCCGGCCTGCCTGATGGCGGCGGCCACGGTCAATTTGCCGGCGATCGTGCTTTCCGGCGGGCCGATGCTGAATGGCTGGCACAATGGCGAGCGCTCGGGCTCGGGCACCGTGGTCTGGAAGGCGCGCGAGCGGCTTGCCGGCGGCGAGATCGATTACGAGGAGTTCATGAACATCGTGGCTTCCTCGGCGCCCTCGGTCGGTCATTGCAATACCATGGGCACCGCCTCCACCATGAACTCGCTGGCCGAGGCGCTAGGGATGTCGCTGCCAGGCTGCGCCGCGATCCCTGCCCCCTATCGCGAGCGCGGCCAGATCGCCTATGAGACCGGCGCCCGCATCGTCGGGATGGTCTGGGAGGACTTGAAGCCGTCGGACATCCTGACGCGGAAGGCCTTCGAAAACTGTATCGTGGTCAATTCGGCGATTGGAGGCTCGACTAACGCGCCGATCCATATCAATGCGCTTGCCCGACACATCGGCGTGGAGCTGTCGATCGACGACTGGCAGAAGTTCGGCCACGAGATTCCGCTGTTGGTCAACATGCAGCCGGCGGGGTTCTACCTCGGCGAGGAATATCATCGCGCCGGCGGCGTGCCTGCGGTGGTGCGCGAGTTGATGGCGCAAAAGCGCATCCACGAGGACGCCATGACCGTCAACGGCCACACCATGGGCGAGAACTGCCGCAATGCGCCGAAGCCCGATGGCGACGTGATCCGGAGCTACGACAAGCCGCTGGTGAAGGATGCCGGGTTTCTGGTGCTGCGAGGCAATTTGTTCGATTCCGCGATCATGAAGACCAGCGTGATTTCAAAGGAATTCCGCGACCGCTATCTGGTCAACCCGAAGGATCC
The DNA here is from genome assembly GCA_963745785.1 of uncultured Alphaproteobacteria bacterium. Classification (GTDB taxonomy): domain Bacteria; phylum Pseudomonadota; class Alphaproteobacteria; order Rhizobiales; family Xanthobacteraceae; genus Bradyrhizobium. The sequence goes on from CAVUYV010000006.1 coordinate 316,632, forward strand.
GAACGCATTCGAGGGACGCGCCATCGTATTCGAGGGTCCGGAAGATTATCACGAGCGGATCGACGATCCCTCGCTCGACATCGACGAGCGCTGCATCCTGTTCGTGCGCGGCACCGGTCCGATCGGCTATCCCGGCGGCGCCGAGGTCGTGAACATGCAGCCGCCGGCGGCACTGATCAAACGCGGTATCCTGTCCCTGCCCTGCATCGGCGATGGCCGCCAGTCCGGCACATCAGGCTCGCCGTCGATCCTCAACGCCACGCCGGAAGCCGCCGCCGACGGGGGATTGGCGATCCTGAAAACCGGCGACAAGGTCCGCATCGACCTCAACAAGGGCAGCGCCAACATCCTGATCTCAGAGGAAGAGCTGAAGCGGCGGCGCGCCGAACTTAAAGCACGCGGCGGCTTCCCCTATCCGGCCAACCAGACGCCGTGGCAGGAACTCTATCGCTCAACTGTCGGCCAGCAGGCCACCGGCGCCTGCATGGAGTTCGCGACCCGTTATCACGATATCGCCGGCCGCGTCGGCGTGGCACGGGACAATCATTAGCAATGGTCGTCGTTCCGGGATGAGCCGCCAGGCGCGGGCCCGGAATCCATTCTCACGATCGTGGTTATGGATTCCGGGTTCGCGACTTCGTCGCGCCCCGGAATGACGAAAGAAAATGAAAAGGAGAACGACATGGGAGACCGCCTGAAGGGCAAACGCGCATTCGTGACCGCGGGGGCGGCCGGAATCGGCCGGGCCAGCGCTGTTGCTTTTGCGCGCGAAGGCGCCAGCGTGTTTGCAACCGACATCGACGAGAAAGGCCTCGCATCCCTCAGGAACGACGGCGTTTCGGAAGTGGCGCGGCTTGACGTGCGCGACAGCGCGGCCGTGGCCGCAATGGCAAAACGCGTCGGCAAGGTGGACATCCTGCTCAACGCGGCCGGCTTCGTGCATCACGGCACGGTGCTGGACTGTTCCGACGAGGACTGGGATTTTTCGTTCGACCTCAATGTCAAGTCGATGCACCGCACGATCCGCGCGTTTCTGCCGGGCATGCTGGAAAGTGGCCGGGGCTCGATCGTGAACATTTCGTCCGCCGCCGGCGTATTCAAGGCCGCGCCGAACCGCTACGTCTACGGCGCGACCAAGGCTGCGGTTGCAGCGCTGACCCGCGCGGTCGCCGTCGATTTCATCACCAGGGGCATCCGTTGCAATTGTATCTGCCCCGGCACCATCGAGACGCCGTCGATGCTGCAGCGCGCCGCCACCGCGGGTCCCGGGGGCCGCGAGATGTTCGTGAGCCGGCAGCCGATGGGACGGCTGGGCACGGCGGAGGAAATCGCCTCGCTCGCCGTTTACCTCGCCAGCGACGAGAGCGCGTTCACTACCGGCGTCGCGCATATCATCGATGGCGGCTGGACGCTGTGATTCTTAACCTCGCCCCGCTCTTTGCGGGGAGAGGTCGGAAACTTGGCGAAGCTAAGTTTCCGGGTGAGGGGCTAGGCACCGTGCCCAACTTGTCCGCGTCGCTCGCGGACGGAAGAGCCCCTCACCCCAACCCTCTCCCCGCAAAGAGCGGGGCGAGGGAGCAGACCACCGGCGCCGCAAGATAGAAGTGAAAGGGTTCTTTGCATGAACAAGATCGATCTGAACGGACGCTGCGCTGTCGTTACCGGCGGCGCGCAGGGTTTTGGACGGGCCATCACCGAGCGCTTTGTTGCTTCCGGCGCAAAGGTCGCGATCTGGGATCATGACCAGCCGTTCGCCGACAAGACCGCCAGAGAAATCGGCAACGCAGTGACGGCGTTCAAGGTCGATGTCTCCGATCTCGCCGCGGTCGAAAAGACGCGAGACGCAACGCTCAAAGCGTTCGGAAAGATCGACATTCTCGTCAACAATGCCGGCATTGCCGGCGTCAACAAGACGGTTTGGGAAACCGATCTCGAGGAATGGCGCAAGGTCTTGCGCATCAATCTCGACGGGCCCTTCATCTGCTGCAAGGCGATCGTGCCCGATATGGTCAAGCAGAATTACGGCCGCATCGTCAACATCGCCTCGATCGCCGGCAAGGAAGGCAACCCGAACGCCGCACATTATTCGGCCTCGAAGGCCGGCCTGATCGCATTGACAAAATCGCTCGGCAAGGAACTCGCCGGCTACGAAATCGCGGTCAACGCCGTGACCCCCGCCGCGGCCAAAACCGCGATCTTCGACCAGCTGACGCAGCAACACATCGATTTCATGCTGTCGAAGATTCCGAAAGGACGTTTTGTTCTGGTGGAAGAACTCGCGGCAATGGTGGCGTGGCTGGCCTCCGAGGATTGCGCGTTTTCCACTGGCGCGGTGTTCGACATTTCCGGCGGCCGCGCGACTTATTAAGAAATCGACCCTCATGGTGAGGAGGCGCTCTTGCGCCGTCTCGAACCATGAGGCCACGACGCGTTACTCATCCTTCGAGACGCGGCGAACGGGTCCGCGCGGAGCGCGGCCCGATGATAAACTCCGACGCCGCTCCTCAGGATGAGGACAGAGAGGTCGTCATGATCAGGGAAGGCGGATGTCTGTGCGGCGCGGTTCGGTTCAAAGCGGAGGGCGAGCCGATCAATGTCCGTATCTGCCATTGCCGCAATTGCCAGAAGGCGATGGGGTCGCCGTTCTTTGCCCGCGCGCTGTTCGACCAAAAGGCCCTGACCGTTGCAGGCGAGACCGCCCGCTATGCTTCATCGGAGGCGCTCGACCGGGTCTTCTGCAGGATTTGCGGCACGCGGTTGTTCTCCTGGCGAAAAAACGGCACGGCGGCAGGCGTCGCGCTCGCAGCGTTTGACGACCGCAACGCGTTTGCGCCAACCGAACACATCTGGATCACGGAAAAGATGGATTGGGTAAAGCTCGACGACGGCCTGCCGCAATATCCGGGGACAGGCTCCCTGAGGGAGGAGCCCTATTCGCGCCGACCGTTCATGAATATGTGGTAGCCTGACGCATCAGTTGAACCGGTCAGGACATCCGTTGAACATCTCCCCCTACGACATATCGGTCTGGGTCTTGCCGCTCGTCTTCGCCATCACCTTCCATGAGGCGGCCCACGGTTTCGTGGCCCACCAACTCGGCGACAAGACCGCCTGGGAATTGGGTCGCGTCAGCTTCAATCCACTCAAGCACATCGACCCGTTCGGCACGCTGGTGTTGCCGGCGATGCTGCTGCTCGCACATTCGCCGTTTCTGTTCGGCTACGCCAAGCCGGTGCCGGTGAATTTTCGCGCCCTTCGCAATCCGCGGATCGGCATGGTTTTGGTGGCGCTGGCCGGACCTGCCACCAATATTGCCCTCGCTCTGCTGGCGGCGGCGGCGTTTCATCTCCTCCCCCTTGTTCCCGCGAGTGCTGCGCAATGGGTGGCCGACAACCTCAAAAATACCGTCGTCATCAATGTCGTGCTGGCGATCTTCAACATGCTCCCGATCCCTCCGCTGGATGGCGGCCGGGTCGCGGTCGGATTGCTGCCCAGGTGGCTCGGCCTTCCGCTCTCCCGTCTGGAACCCTATGGAATGCTGATCCTGATCGGATTTCTGATCGTCCTGCCCTTGGCAGGTTCGCAGTTCGGTCTAAATCTTGATGTTATCTCGGCGATACTGCGAACATCGACCGGCTACCTGATCCGGCTGCTGCTGGTGGTAACCGGCAACGGGTAGGAAGGGCGAAAAGGCTGAGGGCATGGCGATCAAGGCTGCCGACATGTTGATTGCGCGCCGTGCCGACACGAGGGCCCGCGCCGATTTCGCGACCTGGAAAATGATGGCGAAGTTGAACGGCGCCTCCTCCCTGCCCGCCGAGGCCCAAGCCTTCCTTGAGAGCTACAAGACGCTGCTCAAGGAGATGGCGGAGCCGGAGGCAACCGAGGCGACCATTAATGTGATTTACCGGAGCTATTACGGTGAAATGGGCGGGGCCGGCGCGCCGCCCGACCTTCCTGCCCGCCCGAAGGATCGGACAAAGGGAAACGTTACCGCGTTCAAACGCCCACCCGCCCAACGAAAGCCCGTCCAGCGCCAGCCCGCGCGAGCCCCGGACGCAAAACCCAGGCTTCCCGTCACCCTGATATTCGCCTGCCTTGTCGTCGTCTATGTCGGCATCAGATATCTGCTGCAGTAGAGGATGCTGCTGGCCGTTTTAACGGCATACGGAAAAGGCCTCGCTAAGAAGCCCTGCGTCGGGCCAGCACCTCCACAACCAATTGCCATGAGCTGTCGCCGCTTGCGGACGACTCTCCCAGCCAGTGAAAAGAATGCGGCGTGATGTTGGTAAAACTCCATCGCGACAGAGCGCCCGTCTCGGTCTTGCCCTCCTGAATGATATCCAGTCCGCGCTGCCGACCGATTTGCTGGCGAAAGGTATTTCTGGCCGGATCGATCCAATAGATGCGCCAGGCATCGATAGTGGGGTCGTAGACCCTGATGGTCGTTCCAAACCAGTTGCCGGCGACGGGAAAAGGCGGCGCATTCGGCCGCTCTGCGAGCCGCGGTATCATCCAGACGTCCTGGATGGCCCGGCCTTCGAGAATCCAGCCGAAATGAATTTCGCCCGAACCTTCATGGCGCGCGCCACCGGGGGCATGGGCGATGACCTTTGTCTCCCAATCCCCAATGAACCTGCCATAAAGCTGCAACTTTTCCGCTCGATCCGTTGCGGGCTTCTCGGCATGCAGAACCGAAATCAATTTACTGGAGGCAATGTTCATCGAGCTTCTCCGCGTCGTTGCGAACTCGATGGGATCACAAGCCCTGCACTATAACTTGGAAGAAATTGCTGTGCACGAACGGTCGCTTGCGCAGGCAACGTTCACTTTCCGGTTTGCATTTAGCTCTTGCCCTTGACCTTGAAGATCACCGGAAGGGTAAAATTCAGTCCCTCATCGGCAACGAGCGGTGGCGGTTGCGGGACCGGGTCGGAGTGCCGCACCATCGCGAGCGCCGCTTCGTCGAACGCCTTGTCACCGGATCCCTTGACAATGCTGGTCGAGAGCACATGACCCATCCGGTCCAGCGCAAAGCCGACAAGAATCTCGGCGCCCTTTTGCGTGCGCTCCACCGGATAGCGCTTGTGCTTCTCCAGATGCGCCATCAATTCCTTCTGCCAGGTGAGGCGCGCGCGCCGCGCGCTTTCACCGACGCCTTGCGCAGGAGCGATCGAGCGCGGTCCCTTCCGAATGGCTTCTGAACTGGGCGTGGCTGTCGCCTCAGCGGCAACCGACTCCGTTGAGGCGTTGGTCTGCACCGATGCGATCTTCGCATCTTCCTCCTTGGGCTTGTTGGAATCGTTCGGCGTCACCACCCGGTCTGGATCGTCGGCCTCGGTCGGCACGTCCTTTGGCAGCTCGGTCTCTTTGAGCTCGGCCTTCTGCTCGGCAAGGGCTGGCGAAGCTACGGAAGCATCGGTGTCCGGACCGGGCGGCAGATCGTTGGCTTCAAGCCGGGGCGACATCAATTCCAGCCCGATCTCGATTGCCGGCGCACCGAGCGAATCGTCGAGATCGTCGGTCTGCAAATGCACAACCGCAAGCGCGCCGCCACCGACGTGAAGCGCAAGCGCACCCACCGCGGCGAGAACCCACAGCCGCCGAGAAGGTGTTTGCTCGCTGTCGAGGTCGGTCATCTTGGTTAAGTCAGCCGCTCAGGGTTTTGGATTTGCAGGCGCCGGCAGCGGCGCAGATGTTTCCGGAACACCCTCCAATGCCACCAGCTTGATCTTCGAATAGCCTCCCGCGCGCAGGATCTCCAGCACGTCCATCAACTCGCCGTAGGGTACGGCGCGGTCGGCCCGCAGGAAGATAAAGCGATCCTTGCCGCCGTCCGCCATCGCCTCCAGGCTGCGAACCAGATCGACGCGTTTGACCGGGGTCTCTCCGATTGCCACCGCGAGATCCGGCTTGATGCTGACATAGGTCGGCTTGTCCGGCTTCTTCTGCGGGGTCGCGGTCGACGTCGGCAGATCGATCGGCAGATCGACCGTCGACAGCGGCGCCGCCACCATGAAGATGATCAGAAGAACCAGGATGACGTCGATGAACGGCGTGACGTTGATCTCATGCGTTTCCGCGAAATCGCCGTCGTCATCCAGTTCGGTATCTGCGATCGAAGTGCCCATGGCCTACTCCGCCGCGCGCGAATGCGAGCTACCGTGGGTGCGATCGAGATCGCGCGACAGCAAGCGCGCTGCCGCGCCCGACGACCGGCCGACCAGTTCGAGATAGCCCTTCGTCATCCGCGTGAAATGATTGTAGATGATGACGGCCGGGATCGCCGCGGCGAGACCGAACGCGGTGGCGAGCAGCGCCTCGGCAATGCCAGGTGCTACGACGGCAAGATTGGTCGTCTGCGATTTCGAGATACCGATAAAGCTGTTCATGATGCCCCACACCGTGCCGAACAGCCCGACGAACGGCGCCGTTGCGCCGATGGTGGCGAGCACGCCCATGCCGAGCCGGATACGGCGCGCTTCGGCCCGCACGATCTCGGCAAAGCTCGAGGCCGCCCGCTCCTTGATGCCGGTATCGCTGGAAATCCCCGCCGACAGCCGCGCCTCGCGCATTGCCGCCGACAGCAGCGACGACAGCACGCTGCCCTTGGCGCCGAGCGCGAACTGCGCTTCCGCCAGCGACCTTGCGTCGCTGATCGCGCCGAGCGCCGCGCGCAACTTGCGCTGGATCAGCGACAGCTCGATCATTTTTGCGATGAAGATGGTCCATGTCACAAGCGATGCAAAGGCAAGGCCGATCATGACCGCCTTGACCAGAATATCCGCCGACACAAACATCGACCAGGGCGACAACTCGCGCAGCGCGACGGTCGTCGATTTCAGCGATCTGCTGCCATCGGGAGCTGCCGTGGCGTCGGAGGCGGCAGGTGTCGGAGCGGGCTGAGCGTCGACGGCCGGCGCGGGAGCCTGCGCCGGCGGTGCTGCCTGTGCCGAGAGCGCCGGCGGTTGTGATTGCGACAGCGCGGGAGGCTGTTGCGGCCACGGCGATGTTTTCTGCTGCGCCGATGACGGCGATGCCAGCGACAGCGTCGCCAGCGCGAACATCACGCCAAATGCCGCTCGAAAAGGTGACATGTTCATACTTCGATCCAGTAGTGAATCATTCAATTTGTGACGCATGCATCTGGCCAGTCGCAACGTTTTGCCGGATGCCGAGTGAAAAGCCGCGACGCTGGCCGCATTGGGCTGCGCACACGCCGATGCTGGACCGCTCGCAGAGCGATCAATATCAGGAGATGGGCGGAGCGCGAGATTGAAAAACGACGCGGGCGGAGTTCAGAGCGATGAACTCGGCGTCGGTCACCAAATACAGGGATGAGGCGGGTTGAGGGCCCGGCAGATAAGACGGTGTTGCAACCACCAGCGCGTTGGCCAGCGCCATGACGGCACAAATCGCGCAGTCATCGGTTGGCCGGCCGTCGGACTCATGGTCGGAGCTCTTTAGCCCGACCGCGCGAAATGCGTCCTCTTGCGGAACTCCGGCCCAAGCATCCATGTGGGTGGCCGCACGTCTAACGGTATCGTGAACGCCCGGTTGGCTCCCGTCCGCCAACGCGGGCGCCGCCTGCGCGCTGCTGCCGTGGAAATGTCCGAACGACAGCAGAACCTGGATCGCGAGCGCGAACAACGCCAGCCGCGATACGAGTCTGATGTTTGATCGGAACCAATTCATGCCGGCACGCGCCTTGAACGAAGGGTCCGAAGACCAGTGACGATGTTACAATATGACATCCCGGGGAGCGCGCCTAGTGACGTATTCATACTTCAGCGCGACAGCGATCAGGATAGATACCGGTCAATTTGACCGTTTCACGGTCATCGCGCCCGGCGCGAGATCGGCGCGATCACTTGGCCGCGATGTCGCGGCGAGGCTCGGCAAAGCCCTTGATCCGCTCCTTGATGTCGCTGAGCGTCTTGAGGCTGGTTTCGATCGCGTTGGCCGGTATATCCCGCAGCACGTCGGTTGCGATGGCGTCGCGCAAACTGTCGAGATCGTCCACAAGCTGACGGCCGCTTGCGGTGAGAAACAGTCGATTGGCGCGTCGATCCCGTGGATCGTGCCGTCGCTCGAGAAGGCCATGCTCAACCAGGCGATCGAGCAGGCGCACCAGCGAGATCGGCTGCAATTCGAGCACATCGGCCAAATCGACCTGCGACAATCCTTCCTGCTGCCGCAATCGGAACAATACGATCCATTGCGCGCGCGTGGTGCCGCGGCCCTTGGCGCGGTTGTCGATGTAATTGCGCAGCAGGCGCGAACTCTCGACGAGTTGCGCAATCAGCTGGCGTTTCAGATCGAGCGACATGGGCTGCGACCTCCCAAAGCTTTCCAAAAGTTTAGGTTTCTCAAGTCATAGTATGTGTACTCATTAAGTGCACGCGTATTATATCTGAGGTCCTTGGGAACCGTTTTAAAGCCCCATTACTTGTTTTCGAGCACATGAGCGCACATGACGAAATCGCGGACCATCGGTTGGGTTTTGCTGATCGCAGCGGTTGGCGCGGTGGGTTATTTCGGCTGGCAGCGATTTTATGGCCCTAATCCGGGGGCGAAGACCGAGAGCGCTCAAAAGTCATCTTCCTCCCCGCCGGCAGCCCCGGTGCGCGTCACCATCGCACCGGTCGAGAAAGCCGACTTCCCCGTCTACCTGACCGGCCTTGGAACCGTTCAGGGCTTCAATACCGTGGTGGTGCGAACCCGGGTCGACGGCCAGATCGACAAGATTGCCTTCAAGGAGGGCCAGTTGGTCAACCAGGGCGACCTGCTCGCTCAGATCGATCCCCGGCCGTTCCAGGCGGCGCTCGATCAGGCCAAGGCCAAGAAGGCGCAGGATGAGGCCAATCTCGCCAATGCCAATCTGGATCTGCAGCGCTTCACCAGGCTCGGCGAATTCGCGACCCGGCAACAGACCGACACCCAGCGATCCACCGTTGCGCAATTGACCGCGCAGATCGCCGCCGACGATGCGGCGATTTCCAACGCCCAGACCCAGGTCGATTACACCACCGTCAAGGCGCCGATCTCCGGCGTCGCCGGCCTGCGCCAGGTCGACGTCGGCAACATCGTCAATGCCTCGACCCAGACCGGCATCGTCACCATCGCCCAGATCGAACCGATCGCCGTCATCTTCACCGCGCCGGAAGAGCAGTTGCCGTACATCAACGAGCCACAATCGGTACAGCCCCTCAAGGTCATTGCGATCACAACCGACGGCAAGAAGCCGTTGGCGGAAGGAACATTGTCCGTCGTGAACAATCAGGTCGATACCACCAGCGGGACTATTCGCCTCAAGGGGGTGTTCGATAACAAAAACCACGCCTTGTGGCCGGGCCAGTCCGTTTCGACCCGGCTCCTGATAAAGACATTGAAAGATGCGACGGTGGTTCCAGACGACGCGATCCAGCACTCTACCGACGGCCTCTACGCCTATATCGTCAACCAGGACAACAAGGCCGAAGTCCGCAAGGTCAGGGTTAGCCACTCGATCGACGGACGCTCGGTGGTCGATGACGGCCTGTCGCCTGGACAGCAGGTGATCACCTCGGGCCAGTACAAGGTTCAGCCCGGCACGCTCGTCACCACGGCGGTGGCGAGTTCTGATCCGGCGCAATCCAAGGTCAAGCAGGAATGAACGAAGGCATTTCCGCACCCTTCATTCGTTATCCCATCGGCACTTCGCTGCTGATGGCCGGCATTCTCTTTGTCGGCCTCGTCGCCTACCCGCTGCTGCCGGTGGCGCCGCTGCCGCAGGTGGATTTCCCGACCATCCAGGTCACCGCAAACCTGCCGGGCGGCAGCCCTGAAACCATGGCCTCCTCGGTGGCGCAGCCGCTCGAGCGGCAACTCGCGCAGAATTCCCGGCGTGGCACAGATGACTTCGACAAGTTATCTGGGAACAACGGCGGTCACGATCCAGTTCGATCTCAACCGCAGCATCGATGGCGCCGCCAATGACGTGCAGGGCGCCATCAACGCCGCCGGCGGCCAACTGCCGAAAAACCTCCCCTCACCGCCGACCTACCGCAAGGTCAATCCGGCGGATTCGCCGATCCTGATATTGTCGGCGACATCCGACACCCTGCCCCTGACCAGCGTGAGCGACGCGGTCGACGCCCAGCTTGCGCAGCAGATCAGCCAGATTTCCGGCGTGGCGCAGGTCTTTATCGGGGGCCAGCAGAAGCCGTCGATCCGGGTCCAGGTCGATCCGGCGAAACTGGTCGCCAAGGGCCTGTCGCTGGAGGACGTCCGCAGCCAGATTGCGATCACGACGGTCGACAGCCCGAAGGGCAACATCGACGGTGCAACGCGCGCCTACACGATTTACGCCAATGATCAGTTGTTGGACTCCAAGGACTGGAACGACGTCATCATCGCCTATCGCAACGGCGGTCCGCTTCGAATCCGCGACATCGGCCAGGCCGTTACCGGACCGGAAGATGCCAAGCAGGCGGCCTGGGCAAACGGCAAGCGCGGCGTGTTTCTGGTGGTCTTCAAGCAGCCCGGCGCCAACGTCATCGAGACCGTGGACAAGATCAAGTCGCTGCTGCCGAGGCTGGTGGCGGCAATTCCACCCGCGATCAAGATCGAGCTCATTAGTGATCGTACCCAGACCATTCGCGCCGCGGTCGCGGACGTTCAGTTCACGTTGCTGCTGACCATCGCGCTGGTCGTCATGGTCATCTTCCTGTTCCTGCGCAGTTTCTGGGCGACCGTCATTCCGGCCGTCACCGTGCCGCTTGCATTGCTCGGTGCCTGCGCGCTGATGTGGGTGTTCGGCTATACCCTGGACAATCTGTCGCTGATGGCGTTGACGATCTCAGTCGGTTTCGTCGTCGACGACGCCATCGTGATGCTGGAAAACATCACGCGTTATATCGAGGAAGGCGAGAAGCCGCTTGCCGCCGCGCTCAAGGGCGCCCGCGAAATCGGCTTCACGATCGTGTCGATCAGTATTTCACTGATCGCCGTGTTGATTCCGCTGTTGCTGATGGGCGGTATCATCGGACGCCTGTTCCGCGAATTCGCGGTGACGCTGGCGATGACGATCTTCGTATCGATGGTGGTATCGCTAACGTTGACGCCGATGATGGCCTCTCGCTTCCTGCGCGCGCACCACGAAACGCGGCACGGCCGGTTTTATCAATGGAGCGAGCGCGCCTTCGACGCGATGCTCCATGGCTACGAGCGCGGCCTCGACCTGGCCTTGCGCTGGCGCTTTGCAACGCTGATGGTTTTCTTCGCGACGCTGGGATTGTCGGTCTACCTGTTCGTCATCATTCCCAAGGGATTTTTCCCGCAGCAGGATACAGGCCTGATCACCGCCACGTCCGAAGCCGGGCAGGACATTTCCTTCGCCGCGATGAAGCAGCGGCAGGAGGCGCTTGAGGCCATCGTGCGTGCCGACCCCGATGTCGCCAGCGTGGCGATGGCGATCGGCGGCAGCGGCCGGGCCGGCAATAACGGCAATCTGTTCATCACGCTGAAACCGCGCGATCAACGCAAAGCGTCCGCCCAGCAGATCATCGCCCGCCTGCGCCCGAAGCTGGAAAAGGTCGAGGGGGCGCGCCTGTACATGCAGGCGGCGCAGGACGTGCGGCTCGGCGGCCGGCCGACGCGGACGCAGTTCGAGTTCACGCTGCAGGATGCCAACTTGGCCGAGCTGAACGAATGGGCGCCGAAGATCCTGGCCACGATGCAGACCTTGCCCGAGTTGCGCGACGTCGCGACCGACCAGCAGAGCCAGGGCACGACGCTCGAGCTGAAGATCAATCGCGACACCGCTTCGCGCTACGGCATCCAGCCGCAACTGATCGACGACACGCTTTACGACGCGTTCGGCCAGCGCCAGGTCACCCAGTATTTCACGCAGCTCAACAGCTATCACGTGATCCTGGAAATCCTGCCTGAGCTGCAAGGCAACCTCGACACCCTCAACAAGCTCTATATCAGGTCGCCAACGACCGGCGATCAGGTGCCGTTATCGACGTTCGCGACCTGGACCAGCGTCCCGGTCCGTCCGCTCTCGATCAGCCACCAGGGCCAGTTTCCGGCTATCACGATCAGCTTCAATCTGGCGCAGGGCGCAGCGCTTGGGCAGGCGACCGGCGCGATTCAGAAAGCGATGGTCGAACTCGGCGCACCTGCCACGCTCAACTCGAGCTTCCAGGGTACCGCACAGGCGTTCCAGCAATCGCTCGGCACCGTGCCGCTCTTGATCCTGGCGGCGCTGGTGGTCGTTTACCTGATCCTCGGCATTCTCTATGAGAGCTACATTCACCCGCTGACCATTCTGTCGACCCTGCCCTCGGCCGGCATCGGCGCACTGGCGATCCTGATGGCGTTCGGATTCGATTTCAGCCTGATCGCCTTGATCGGCATCATCCTCTTGATCGGCATCGTCAAGAAGAACGGCATCATGATGGTCGACTTCGCGATCACGGCCGAACGCGACGAGCATCTCACCTCGGAGCAATCGATCCGCAAAGCAGCGCTACTGCGGTTTCGCCCGATCATGATGACGACGATGGCGGCCTTGCTCGGCGGCGTACCGCTGATGCTGGGTACCGGCACCGGATCGGAAATCCGGCAGCCGCTCGGCTATGCGATGGTCGGCGGCTTGATCGTCAGCCAGGCGCTCACGCTGTTCACGACGCCGGTCGTCTATCTCTATCTCGACAGGCTCTCGAACGCCTTTGAGCGTTGGGGACGCTCAAGTGACGTCGAAGGCGAACCGCCGGCGAGTGAACATCGCCCGGTCAAGGAAGCCGCGGAGTGAACTGAGCCGCTCGCCATGCGCGATCAGCACGCCCTCGGCGCCGGCGTCGGCGATCTCGACATGGGCCTCGATGGTGTAGCTGCGGCTGCGCACGTCGGGCGCGACGTCGGTCGGCACGTGGCCCATGCCGGCGTGAAAGGTGAAATTGCTGCGCGCGCCCTGAAAGCGCGCGGCGTTCTCGGCAAAGCGCGCGACCGAAGCGGTCGTCGAGCGGCAGCACGTTGTGCTTTTCGGCCTCGCTCCACCACAGTCTTGATCATCGCGGCGAGCCGCTCCGGCTCCTTTGCCGCGAGATCGTCGACTTCGGAAAAATCCCGGTCGAGATGAAACAGCTCCCATTTGTCGTTCTCGAACGGCGTGCCGGAGGGATGGAACGACACCGCCTTCCAGCCGTCCTGCCAGATGCCCGCGATGCCCGAACATCTCGAAATATTGCGGCGAGGATTTTGACGGTGCCGCGGGATCGGTGATCGGAGCGCGCAAAGCTCTCGCCCTCGATCGGCATCTGGGCAATGCCCGCGATTTCCGCCGGCGCGCTTGATGCCGATCAGGTCGAGCAAGGTCGGCGTCAGGTCGCAGGCATGCACGAACTGATGGCGCAGCTCGCCCTTCGCCGAAATCCGCTTCGGCCACGACATCACGAAGGGATCGCGGATGCCGCCGCCATGGGTGTTCTGCTTGTAGCGGCGCAGCGGCGTGTTCGACGCCATCGCCCAGCCGTGCGGGAAATTGGTGTGCGTGTCCGGCCCGCCGATATCGTCGATCCGCCGCAGCTTTTCCGCGATCGGCTCGGGGCGGAGATTATACGGTCCCATCGCGTTGACGAAGCCGAGCGGGCCGCCCTCCTGGCTGGCGCCGTTGTCGGACATCACGAGGATCAGCGTGTTGTCGCGGATGCCGGCCTTGTCGAGGAACGCGACCAGCCGCGCCAGATGCTGGTCGGCATGGTCGAGCATGCCGGCGAACGCCGATTGCAGCCGCGTGAACACGCGCTGCTCGTCGGCGGAATGCTCGTCCCACGCCTTCACGCCGTCATTGCGCGGCGGCATCTTGGTATCCTGGCGGCACCAGCCCCATCGCCTTCTGGCGCGCCATGCGCTGCTCGCGCTCGACGTCCCAGCCATGGGCAGAACGTCGCGTCATAGCCCTTGATGAGATCGGCGGGCGCCTGATGCGGCGCATGGCAGGCGCCGAGCGCGACCCAGGTCAGCCAGGGCAATATCGGGCCGGTCGGCGGTGTGATCGGCGATGAAGCGGATCGACTGATCGACCAGATCGGAGGTCAGATGATAGCCGTCGGCATAGGTGCCGGGCGGATCGATGTGGGTGTTGTCGGAGACGAGTTCCGGCGCGTACTGGTCGGTCTCGGCATCGAGGAAGCCGTAGAAGCGGTCAAAACCGCGGCCGAGCGGCCAGCCGTCGAACGGGCCGGTCGCGCCGCTTTCGGTCAGCGGCGTGACGTGCCATTTGCCGATCATGTAGTTGCGATAGCCGTGCGGCCGCAGCATTTCCGCCAGCGTTCCCGCCTCGCGCGCGATCTTGCTCAGGCGCTGCCGAGATAGGCGCGCTGCACCTGGGGATCCTCGGCGAGATCGGCGGCCGCGCCGGACAACACGCTCTTGCCGACTTGCAGCACGGTCGCGAAATCCGAGACCTCCAGCGCCAGTTCGATGGATTGCTCGGCGAGCAGGATCGTCAGCCCTTCCCGGTGCAACCGCCCAAACGTCTCGTACATCGAACTCGACTACCGTCGGCGCGAGGCCGAGCGAGGGCTCGTCCAGCATCAGAAGCTTGGGATCGCTCATCAGCGCGCGGCCGACCGCCAGCATCTGTCGCTCGCCGCCCGACATGGTGCCGGCGCGCTGGTTGCGCCGCTCCGCAAGTTTTGGAAAGATTTCGTAGACGCGCTCGAGCAGCCTCGCGCTGCGCGCCTTGTTGCGCAGCGGAGTGGCTCCAAGCATCAGATTGTTCTCGACGCTTTGCTGCACGAACAGCCGCCAGCCTTCCGGCGACAATGCGAGGCCTTTGCGCACGATCGAAAACGCGCTCTCGCCGCCGATCTGCTGCCCGCGAAATCCGATCGAGCCGGAATGCACTGGTATGAGCCCGGCGATGGCATTGAGAACAGTGGTCTTGCCGCCGCCGTTGGAGCCGAGCAGCGCGACAACGCTGCCCTCGGGCACATCAAGCGAAACGTCGGATACGCCGATCAGGTCGCCGTAGCGGACTTCGAGATGCTCGATCTGGAGCAAGGGCGCGGTCATGTCGCGGGTCCGCCCATCAGCTCGATCGGGGTGTGGCCGGCGGCAGCCTTGGCGGCCCGCGTGCCCAGATAGGCCGCGATCACCGCCGGATTGCCCGTGACCTCGCGCGGGCTGCCGCGCGCGATTTCGCGGCCCTGGTGAAATACCATGACCCGGCGTCGTCAGCGACATGATGACTTCCATGATGTGCTCGACAATCACCAAAGTAATGCCGGAACGATGGATGTCGCGCACGAGATCGATCGCGAGCTGCACCTCGCGCTGCGTGAGACCCGCCATCGCCTCATCGAGCAAGAGAACCTTGGGCTCGGTCGCCAGCGCGCGGGCGATTTCGAGCCGCTTGCGGCCGGGCGTGCCGAGCGAACGTGCCGGCGCTTCGGCGAGCTTGCTCATGCCGACGCGCGCCAGCACGGCGCGCGCGCGTGTTTCGGCCTCGGCGCGATGCGACGTGCGCAGGAACGCGCCGATCATGACATTCTCCAGCACCGACATGCCCTCGAATGTCTGCGGCACCTGAAAGGTGCGGGCGAGCCCGAGTTGCGCGCGCGCCTCCGGCGTCAAATTGGTGATGTCCTGCCCTTCGAACAAAACCTTGCCCGATGTCGACAACAGGTCGCCGGTCAGGCAATTGAAAAACGTGGATTTGCCGGCGCCGTTCGGCCCGATCAGCCCGAGAATGTCGCCCTGCTCCAGCGTGACGGAAGCCGCGTCGACGGCCTTGAAGCTGCCGAAGGCTTTTGTCACATCGCGGGCTTCAAGGAGCATGGGCTGCTCCCGCCGCGACCGCTGGCTCCGGGGCCTTGTTACGTTTCGCCCATAACCGATTGATCAACGTCAAAATGCCGCCGGGCTGAAAGCGCGCAATGAGGACGATGATCGCGCCATACAAGACGAATGTCAGGCCAGCGCCCTTGCCGCCAAGCAGGTTGTTGGAGATTTCCTCCAGCGGCACCAGGATCGCAGCACCCACCAGCGGTCCGAACAATAGGCCGGCGCCGCCCAGCGCCGCCATGATCAGGATCTTCACCGAGATCAGGATGCCGAGTCCCGATTCTGGATCGACGAAGCCGAACATCATCGCGTAGAGCGCGCCGGCGACGCTGGTCAGCCCGGCGCTCAGCATGAAGGCGTAGAGCTTGGTGCGGCTTGCGGGAGCGCCGAGCGAGCGCGCCGCACGTTCGGAATCCTTGATGGCGCGGAGATAAAATCCCATCCGGCTATTCGCCATCCACCAGGTGATGCCGAGCGTGATCAAGAGAACCGAGAGGAACAGATAGTAATAGGGGAGCGCCGATATGAACGAGAGATCGAAGACGTTTCGCGGAACGGTCGGACCGCTCAGCCCGACAGCCGCGCCGAGATAGTCGGTATTGGTGACGATCAACCGGACGAGTTCGGCGACGGCGATCGTGGCCATGCTGAAATAGTGGCCGGACAGCCGCAGCGTCGGCACGCCGACGATGGCCGCAATCGCGACGCTCACGACGATTCCGGCCGGGATCCCAATCAGCGGCGATAATCCAAAATGCGAATAAGCCCCCATTGCGGCATAGGCGCCGCAACCAAAGAACACCACGTGTCCCACGGATACCTGGCCGGCGTAACCGCCGACGATATTCCACGCCGACGCCGCGATCGCATAAAGCAAAACCAGCGCCCCGAGCCGCTGCAGGAATGGCGTCGAGAACAACAGCGGATATGCGATCACCAGTGCGAGCGCTATCGAAGGCCAGATAAGACGCCGCATCACGCTTTGCCCATCAGGCCTTGCGGCCTGAACCAGAGGAAACACAGGAACAGCGAATACACCACGATGTCCTTGTAGACGGCGCCGATCCAGTAGGCCGACAGCGATTCGATGACCCCGATCAGAAGTCCCGCCACCAGCGCACCGGGCACGCTGCCGAAACCGCCCAGAGAAACCGTGACGAATGCAACGATGGCCAAGGTTTCGCCCACCGTCGGCACGATATAGAAGAAGGTTGCAATCAGCGCGCCGGCAAGCCCCGTCGCTCCCGCGGCGATCGCCCAGGCGATGGCCTGCATGGTGTCTGGACGGATCCCCATCAGTTGCGCTGCGGTGGAGTCTTCGGCGACGGCGAGCATCTTCGAGCCGAGCGAAGTGCGCGTGAGCAGAAGGTGCAGGCCGAGCGTCACCAGCAAGGCGACCACGCCGGCCAAGAGGCGCGAGGCCTGGATACGCAGGCCCAGTATATCGAAGGTGCCGCCGACGATGTTTTCGGGCAGCGTCAGGAAATTCGCGCCGAACCACCAGAACACTGAATAGCGCAACAACAACGCGAGCCCAAAGGTGCCGAGAATCTGGGCCAGCATCGGTCCCTTCATGATCTCGCGGATCAATCCGAAGTAGACGAGCACGCCAAGGGTTGCGAGCACCAGCACGGCGAGAGGCGCGCCCAGCAAAGGACCTGCGCCGAGCAGCGTATAGACCACGAACGCCACGTACATGCCGAGCATGACAAAATCGCCGTGGGCGAAGTTGACGATGTTCATCATGCCCCAGACCAGGGTGAGGCCTGAGGAAAACAGCGCGTAAATGGCACCCAGCAGAAGGCCGCCGACAATCACCTGAACGAGGATAGTGGACATGCCGGCGCTAAACCTTGCGGGTTAAATCTCAAGGGAATTGCGATACGACAAAAGTGCAGAGGGCGGGGACCGCTCCCCGCCCTCGATATCTCACCAGCCTTTATAGGGCACGATCGGTGTTTTCTGGGCGTTGGCCTTCGGCCAGACGGCGACATAGTTTTCGCCGTCCTGCAACTGAATGATCACGCCGGCCGCGAGTATGTTCTGGCCCTTGTCGTCGAACTTGACGCCTTTGTAGCCCATCATCAGTTGATCTGGCTTCAGGTCGGTCGCCTTTAGCGCCGCCTGGATCTTGGCGGGATCGGTCGAGCCCGCGCGATCGATCGCTTCCATCAGGACGAAGAAGCCCTGCATCTGGCGCGCGGCGGTATCGTCCATCTCGTCGCCGCTCTTCTTTTTATACATCTCGGCGATCAAGGCCGTCGGCGAGCCGGGAGGTCCGACGCTCCATGATGAACGATTGAACGCGCCAACCGAAATCTTGCCAACCGCCTTGATGAACGACGGATCGGAATATCCTGCGTCGTCGGCCAGCAGCATCGGCGGCTTGTAATCGAGCGCCTGCATGGTCTTGGAAAACAGGATCGCGTCCGAAGTGTAGGTGATCATGATCACGACGTCGGGTTTCTTTTCCTTGAGCTGCAACACCTGGCTCTGCACGTCGGTTGCATTGGCCGCGTAGGCAATATCGAGCGGGGCATTCTGGCCGTTTTCCTTGAACACGCTGGTGATCACGCTCGCGACCGAGGTGCCGTATTCCGTATTGTCGTGGACCATTGCGACGCTGTCGGTTTTCACGCCCGTCGCTTTCATGTCCTTGAGAAACTCGTAATAGATCTTGGCGAAGTCGGAGGCCACAGGCGTGGTGCGGAAGAACCATTTGAAGCCGCGCTCGGTCAGGTTGGCGGCCACCAACTCGCCGTTGAGGAAGGGAATTCCATACTTTTCCGCGATCGCGCTCGCGGTCAGCGTGATGCCCGACTGATAGGCGCCGGTGAGCGCCACCACCTTCTCTTCAGTGATAAGCCGCAGCGTCTGGTTCTGGCCGGTGGCCGGGCTGCCCTGATTGTCCGCAAACACCACTTCGACCTTGGCGCCGCCGAGCCCGGCAAGTCCTGCGTTCTTCGCCAGCGGGAAATTGCCGAGCTCCGGGTGCGCGTTGTTGATGATGTCGATCGCGGTTTCGATCGCCGCCTTGGCGTGCACGCCGGCACTGGCGGCGTTGCCGCTCAAGGGAAAGATCGCGCCGATCTTGACGGTCTTGTCCTGGGCAGAAGCCGCACCCGCCAGCGAAACCGAAATCGAGGCGGCGCAAAGCAGACCGAGGAGATGCTTAAATTTCATGTGATAGCTCCGAACGTTCCTACGCGATGCCAGACTCTGAACTTAAGGATGAGCAAGGACATAACCCCGCAACCTCCCATTATTATTGGCACTCTCAGCATTGCATGCCGGGTTGGCAGGGGCAAGTTGCCGCCGCTCACCCGCGGTTTCGGTTTCCGGAGACAGGATCGGACCGCATGAAGACGCAGGCTTGGATGCATAGTGGACAGGCAGACGGTGTCGCCTGCGCCGCACGGTCCGCAGACCGTCGAAGGTCGGCGGCCAAACTGCGATCGTGCCAGCAGTGCGCATTCGAACACGCGGAGCGTTGACCTCGCCACCTCTACATCGAAGTTGAAATCCAACTGTTCGAGAAAGCTCATGCGCCAACCGCTGAAAGTTGGCGCGGACCTGCAGTCGTTTCCCAGGAACGACCTCGCCGGGCGCTTGCCAAGGCCGGGAGCGAGCGAGTAGAAGACGCTGCCCTGGGGCGGGATTTTTGCAAAAACCCCGTCGCAAGCGATTACCTAACTTAGTGCTGTAACGTATTGAACATGCTTACAATTTATTGGGGAATGGTGTAACGGTAGCACAACAGACTCTGACTCTGTTTGTCTAGGTTCGAATCCTAGTTCCCCAGCCAGCCGAGATTTTACCCCGCACAACGCAAGAAATGCCCGCCAATTGCGGTCCTGTAGAATTTCCGCGCAGATCGCTATTCTTTCGTTTTTTGGCGAGCGCAAGCAAAGGCAAGCATGAGTCACAGTCCGTTAGCGGCGCCGCACTTCGATGATGCTTTTCGCGCACGCTTGCTTGATCTGTTTTCCTGGCGCCGCGACGTGCGCCGGTTTCGTGCCGAGCCTTTACCCCTGGGCATGCTGGAAAGATTTATCGAGATCGCCTGTCTAGCGCCCTCGGTCGGGCTCAGCCAGCCTTGGCGTTTCGTGATTGTCGGCGATTCAGGCCGTCGGCAAGCGGTGATGGATAACTTCGAGTCTTGCAACGCTGATGCGCTTAGTGACTATACTGGCGATTTGTCAATTCGATACGCCGCTCTGAAGCTTGCCGGTTTGCGCGAGGCGCCATGTCATCTCGCCGTCTTCGCCGACCATGCAACTGTCGTCGGCCGTGGACTCGGCCAGCGTACGATACCCGAGACGGCGGACTATTCCACGGTGACAGCGGTCTTTTCAATTTGGTTAGCGGCTCGCGCCGAAGGCGTTGGCATGGGTTGGGTGTCGATCCTCGATCCCGTCATCATCGGTGCGATTCTCGATGTTCCCAGAGATTGGCGCTTTATCGGATATTTCTGCCTCGGCTATCCACAGGCCGACGACGATAGCCCGGAACTGGAACGTCTCGGTTGGGAACAACGTCAGCCGGTGGGAGGCTGTATCTTGCGTCGATGACGTAAATGCTGATCGCTCCAGGCGATGAAGCATCTGTTGCATTGTGAACTGGGACGCGCGCTTCAATCCGGTCGACTAGTTCTATGCCAAAAATTGGCGACAGCGACGTCGCCCCATCTTCGCCGACGCTTCCTTATCTCAATCCGTCTCCGGCTCGTCGAGATAGACGAGCCCCGCCTTCGCCAGGGGCTCGCGCATGTTGTACATGTCGAGCCCGAGCGCGCCTGAGGCGAGTTGCTTCCGTTTGGCTTCCTCGTCGGCATGACGCTTTTCGGCCCTGGCCGCGACCTCGCCGGCATATTTCCTCGCCACCACCACGACGCCATCGTCATCGGCGATCACGGCATCGCCGGGCTCGACATTGACGCCTGCGCATACCACCGGGACGTTCACGGCGCCCAGCGTCGCCTTGACGGTGCCTTTTGCAGAAATCGCTTTCGACCACACCGGAAAGCCCATCTCGCGCAGCGACTTCACGTCGCGGCAGCCGGCATCGATCACGAGGCCGGTGACGCCGCGCGCCTTCAGCGAGGTCGCGAGCAGATCGCCGAACATGCCGTCGGTACTGTCGGCACTGCAGCCGACCACCAGGATGTCGCCCGGCCGGCACTGTTCGACCGCGACATGAATCATCCAGTTGTCGCCGGGATGCACCAGCACGGTGACGGCGCTACCGGCCGCCTCGCCGCCCGCCCATACCGGGCGAAGGTAAGGTTTCATCAGCCCCGCCCGGCCATAGGCCTCGTGCACCGTGGCTGTGCCGAGCGCGCCGAGCCGTTTTATCGCCGCCGCGTCGGCGCGATCGATGTTGCGGATAACGACCGTCTTCATGCCAATTCCCCTCGCGTTGCGCCGATTGTCACTTCACGTTCGCGGGCGCGTGGACATGCCACAAATCCGCGCGCCAGTGCAGCACGACCGCCAGCATCAGCGCCAGTCCCGCCGCCGCGTAGAGCGTGCCGGTCGCGGCAAATCCGATCTCGTCGATCAGGGCGCCGGCCGCGAGCAGGCCGAGCGGCAGGCTGTAGATCGCAAGCATGCGCACGCCCATCACCCGGCCGCGGAAATGGGCGCTCGCGGTCCGCATCAGGATCACCGCGATCGAGATCATGGTCAGGCTTTGCGAGAACCCCGCCAGCATCAGGCAGGCAATCGCGGCCGGCATGGTCTTCATTTGCACGAACACCAGAAGCGTGGCGTACCATATCGCGGTGGCGCCGATCATCAGCCGCGCAACGCGGATGCCGCCGATCAGGCTCAGGAGAACCGAGCCGACCAGCGAACCAACCGCGAAACTCGCCGACAGATAGCCGAGCCCGGTCTGGTTGGTGCCGTAGATCTCCCGCGCGACATAGGGCAGCAATCCGTTGGACAATGGATATGCGGTGAGGTTGGCAAGGAACGCGATCCAGATCGCCGCGCGCATCCGCGGCGTGGTCCAGACATACGCCATGCCCTCCTTCAGATCGCGCAGTGGCGAGCTCCGCAGCACCGCATCAGCCGCCTCGTCGATGGGGTGCGGCTTCGACGGCGCCACGACGCAAAGCGTCAGCAGCGTGCTGAGGACATAAAGGCTGACGATCGCGACATAGGCCGGCCCCATGCCGAGGGAGGCGAACAATCCGGCACCGCTCAGCGCACCGGCGATGCGCGCGGTATCCATCGTGGTTCGCGAAATGCTGATCGCGCCGATCAACTGATCCGACGGCATGATGGTGGCGACCAGCGCGCCGCGCACGCCAAGGTCGGACGGCCGGACCAGGCCCATGATCGCGACGATGATCAGGACATAGAGCGGGCTTAAATTACCTGTCAGCGCCAGCGTCATCAGCGTCGCGGCCAGCACCGCATAGGTAGCGCGCATCACGGCGAGCAGATCGCGATGACCGATGCGGTCACCCACCACGCCGAACATCGGCGCAATCAAAGTGCCGATGAAATTGAGCGACGCAAAGACTGTCAGCAGCAGCACCGATCCGGTCTCGACCAGCACATACCAGCCGAGAATGAGCGTCTCCATCTCGAAAGCCCACGAGGTGAGCAGATCGGCGGGCCACTGGAAACGGTAATTCCGGATGCGGAAGGGAGCGAGCGCGGAAGGCCGCGCGGATCCGCTCAAAATTCGATGCCGCGGTTCATCGCGTTCCACCCTGCCCTTTTTCTTTTTCTTCCGGAAAACGGACTTTCCGGCGCGGGAACTTATTCCCAGCAAAGGGATACAGCCTTGCTGTTCCCTGTGTCAATTACGCCCCTGGAGTGCGCGATCGATCCCATGGGTCCGCGCGATCAGCACGTGACCATCGGTGTGAGCTGTTGCGGCAGGCAGCGCCTGCTCGAGCCCGGTTGATCTCGTCAACCGATATTGTTCAGCCAATCCGTCGCTCAGCAATCCTGCGCCCGAGTAACTAGAGCTACATCAAAGTCGTTTGCCCGCGAGAGTTGGTTGCTGAAGACTCGGAAAAAGATTCAATTTTCTGAATTTGCGTCATGAACAATTCGGTTCCTCTGCAGGAACAAGCGAAATCATTTCTTTGCCTCATTCGAAACGCGAAAACGTCTTCATCAACCGGCATTTGCCCGGCCTCATCAAAAAACGGGGGAATCTTTAAAGATGCGATTTTTCATCGCTGCCGTTGTTGCGTTTGCGACGATGACATTCGATTTCGAAAGCTTCAAACTCAACCATGGTCTTCATGGAATGGCGCGAGGCGCATTCACGGTAGCGGCGGGACACGCTGGAGAGGAAGATAAGGTCGAGCCTGCAGAACATTCGGTCGGCACCGAGGCTGCGGCTCATCCGGTGGAAACGAATAGCCCGTCGGTTGACAGCGAGGCGGTTGCGGAGGTCGAAGCTCCCACGCCAGAGCCGAAGAAAGATTTTTGCGACGCTCTCAGAGAGGCGGCGGAATCGAGCGATATTCCGGTAGCGTTCTTTGCCCGCCTGCTCTGGCAGGAAAGCCGATTTCAGGCCTTTGAAGTGAGCCGGGTGGGCGCCCAGGGCGTCGCGCAATTCATGCCGGCCACGGCGGCCGAAGTGGGACTTGATGATCCATTCGATCCGTTCAAGGCGATGCCAGCGTCGGCAAGATTTTTGCGAAAACTACATGATGAATTCGGAAACCTTGGATTGGCTGCGGCGGCATATAACGCAGGCAGCGGCCGAATCCAGAAATGGCTGACGGGTCGCAGTGCACTGCCGCGGGAGACGCGGGATTATGTGCGGATCATCACCGGCAATAATGCCGAGAACTGGCGTGAAGAATCCAGGACCCTGGCGCTGCACCTGGAGTTACCCCGGGGCGCGCCTTGCGAAGGCGTGGGCGGCTTGTCCAAAGCAAAGGAAGTCGCGGCCATACCGGTCGCACTGGCTCCTTCGATAAGCGACGCGATCAAGAAGGCCGAGGCGGAAGCGCAGCGCGCGGCAGCCGCCAAGCTGGAGGCTGCCGCCAAAGCAAAGACCAGGCTCGCGCATTGTTGGCGAAGAAGAAATCCCTCAAGGAACTGGCAAGCAGCCGCGTGGGGCGGAAACTTGCCGCCTTGCAGTCCGCAGCAGGCAGGCCTCGGCGATCGGTTCATACCGCCTTGGCAAAGCGTCTTGTGCACTCCCGGACCAAAGCGGCGCAACGATCTCGTCAAGTCGACGAGACATGACAGCGGAGTTCGGTTCGACGCCGTAGCCATGGCGCTGGATTTTCTACTGCAATTTACGCGAAATCTTCAATCCTCGAACACCGGAGGTTCGGGCCGCTCGCGCGGCCCGATTTGCTCGATCGGCTGATTATCATCGGCGGGAATTTCCCGCTCGACCTCGACCTGTTCCTTGTCGATCAGGCCGGGCGCCTCGTCGGTCTGTTCCGAATGGGAGTTGCGTCCCTTTCGCGGCGGCGATCCCGCTACATTCTTTCCATCTGAATCCCGCATTTGCCCTCCGCTTTGGATCAAAAGCCGGCGCCTGCATCGCCCGGGCGGCAGGTTACGCTGCTTGGCTTGATCATTGTCAATGGCGCTGCGCAGCTATGTTTGGTATCTAGGGCAGATGATCAAGCGCGCGGACCCATGGAACGACCGCTCCGCCATCAGCAGATGGGCGCACGTCTTCGAGCGGATTGGTCTCGCCCTGGCTGGCGGCTCGTGCGGGCTGTTCGTTGCCGCAGACGTGGCGAGGGTCGACGTCGGTCTTCTCAGTTCGCCTCTCGCTATCCTGGCCATCATGCTTTACGGGGCTGCCGGCTTCTATGTCGGAATTGACCTGCCTCCCGCTCCTCCGGATCACCGAGTGCCGCTGCCGCTGAAGCGCAATCTGGGTTCCAGGGCGGACGCGGTGGAGCTACTTAGCGCCGCCGGCATTTTTCTCGCCGCGGTGGCAGCCGTTGTGTCGGTCTCCGGCATCGTTCTGGACGAGGCTGTGCGCACAACTACCGCTCGCCTGATCATTTTTGCCTGGTCGATCGGCACCACCATGCAAATTGCCGCCGGCATCCTGGCGCGAACGCGTACCGAGGCCTCGACCACATCCTAAGCAAGGCTGGCCGCACTCATTCGCGTTCGCGCCTGATTGACGGGATGGGGCAAGCGTAGAACTATGCCCGGACGGTCGCAGAGAAACGCTGTTGCATTCGCATTCCCGGGTCACGCGGGGCGTGTGGTTTGGAAATTCAGTAACGCGAGAGAACAAATGTCGACAAGAGATCCCGTCAACTGGATGCTGTCTGAAGCGATTGATACGCTTGCGCGCGCCGAACGGTTGCATCAGCAGTTCTTCAGCTTGCAATCAACGGCGCGTTCGCGAGAGCCGAGTTGGGAGCCGCCGATCGACGTGCTGGAGACCGAGCGGGAGGTGCTGATTCTGGTAGCCCTGCCCGGCGTCGATCCTGATCAGGTCGTGGCCGTGATCGAAGACGGAATGCTCATCATCAGCGGACGCCGCGTGTTGCCGGCAGAGCTGCAAGATGCGCGGATTCACCGGCTCGAACTCCCGCAAGGCCGGTTCGAGCGCCGCATCTTGCTGCCCACCGGGCGTTATGTCGTCAGCCGCTTCGCGGTGCATGGATGCGTTGGGCTGCGCCTGTCAAAAACGGCGTGAGGTAGCGATGTCGCCAAACAGCGAAGAACCCGCTTCAGTTTCGTCCCAGCCCGGCGCTCAAACCGAGTCGGTCCCTATCCCCAATGATGCGCTTATCATTGTGCCGGTTCGCAATACCGTGTTGTTCCCTTCCGTCGTGGCCCCGATCACCATCTCCCGGCCGAAATCGATCGCCGCCGCGCAGCAGGCCCTGCGCGAGCAGCGGCCGATCGGAATCTTTCTGCAGCGAAATCCCGACCTCGACGATCCCGGTCCCGATGATCTCTATCGCATCGGCACCGTCGCCAATATCGTGCGTTACATCACCGCACCGGATGAGACCCACCACATCATCTGCCAGGGCGTGCAGCGCGCCCGCATTCTTGACTTCCTTCCCGGCACCCCATTCCCGGCGGCGCGGGTTCTGCATATTCCCGAGCCCGCGATCACCTCTCCGGAGATCGAGGCACGATTCCTGAACCTGCAACGGCAAGCCATCGAAGCGATTCAATTGCTTCCGCAGGCGCCGCCGGAGCTCGTCGCCGTATTTCAGTCAACCACTTCTCCCGCGGCGCTGGCCGATCTCACCACGTCCTACATGGACATCAAGCCGCAAGACAAGCAGGAGATCCTGGAGACGATCGACCTCTCGCAGCGAATGGAGAAGGTGTCACGTCATCTCGCCGAGCGGTTGGAAGTGCTTCGACTGACCAACGAGATTGGCCAGAAGACAAAGGCCGTATTCGATGAACGCCAGCGTGAGGCCATCCTGCGCGAGCAGATGGCGACCATTCAGCGCCAATTGGGAGAAGGCGACGGAAAGGCGCAGGAAGTCGCGGAGCTGAACGAGACGATCGCCAAGGCGCAGATGCCGCCCGAGGCGGAAAGCCAGGCACGCAAGGAGGTACGGCGCTACGAGCGAATGCCGGAGGCAGCCGCAGAGGCCGGCATGGTCCGCAGCTATCTCGATTGGTTGATCGAGCTGCCATGGGGTCTGCCGCCTGAAAAAACCATCGATATCCCGGAGGCGCGCCGCATCCTGGACGAGGATCATTACGGTCTGGAGAAGATCAAGAGCCGGATCATCGAATATCTGGCGGTGCGAAAACTGGCGCCGCAGGGCAAGGCGCCGATCCTCTGCTTTGTTGGACCACCCGGCGTCGGCAAGACTTCGCTGGGCCAGTCGATCGCACGCGCGATGGATCGGCCGTTCGTCCGCGTCAGTCTCGGCGGCGTCCATGATGAAGCGGAAATCCGCGGCCACCGGCGGACCTATATCGGTGCCCTGCCCGGCAATATCATTCAAGCCATCAAGAAAGCGGGCGCGCGCAATTGCGTGATGATGCTCGACGAGATCGACAAGATGGGACGCGGAATTCAGGGCGATCCATCGGCCGCGATGCTCGAAGTTCTCGATCCGGAACAGAACTCGACGTTTCGCGACAACTACCTCGGCGTGCCCTTCGACCTTTCGCGCGTCGTGTTCATCGCCACCGCCAACATGCTGGATACGATACCGGGACCGTTGCAGGACCGCATGGAGATCATAAGCCTGCCCGGCTACACCGAGGATGAAAAGCTTGAGATCGGGCGGCGCTACCTGGTTCGGCGCCAGCGTGAAGCAAACGGCTTGAATCCCGAACAGGCCGAGATTGAAGTTGAAGCGCTCAGACTCATCATCAGGGGGTACACCCGCGAGGCCGGCGTTCGTTCTCTCGAGCGGGAAATCGGCAGGGCATTCCGCCATGCCGCGGTACAGATCGCCGAGGGTAGCTCGAACAAGGTCATCATCACCACGAGCGACCTCACCGCGGTTCTCGGCCCGCCCCGCTTCGAAAATGAGATCGCGATGCGCACCAGCGTTCCCGGCGTCGCCACCGGGCTGGCATGGACGCCGGTCGGCGGCGACATTCTCTTTATCGAGGCGACCCGGATTCCCGGAAAAGGCGCATTGATCCTCACCGGCCAACTCGGCGACGTGATGCGTGAAAGCGCGCAGGCGGCGCTGACCCTGGCGAAGAGCCGCGCCGCTCAACTCGGAATCGACCCCTCGATATTCGAAAGAAACGACATCCACGTCCATGTGCCCGCGGGCGCCACGCCAAAGGATGGACCGAGCGCCGGCGTCGCGA
This sequence comes from uncultured Alphaproteobacteria bacterium, assembly GCA_963745785.1. GTDB lineage: Bacteria > Pseudomonadota > Alphaproteobacteria > Rhizobiales > Xanthobacteraceae > Bradyrhizobium. The sequence continues at coordinate 344,231 of CAVUYV010000006.1, forward strand.
TGTTCACGGCGCTTGCCTCGCTGCTCACCAATCGCACGGTCAGGAGTGACACCGCGATGACCGGCGAGATATCGCTGCGGGGTCTGGTGCTGCCGGTTGGCGGCATCAAGGAAAAAGTCGTCGCCGCTGCCGCGGCCGGCCTTGCCAGGGTGATGCTCCCGGCGCGTAACCGACGGGACTTCGATGAAATTCCGCAGGGCGCGCGTGACAAATTGCAGTTCGTCTGGCTCGAACGTGTCGACGATGCGATTGCCGAAGCCCTGGAAGAGAGCAGTCCCGCGGCCGTGGCCGCGCAATAACTCACTTCTTGAAACGGTGCTAACTGGACTTCCCGGTTTCGGTCTTGGTTGCATCGGATAGATTTCGATTTTCAAACAGCCAATTCTGAGACCGTCATTGCGAGCGAGCGCAAGCGACGAAGCAATCCATTCTTCCTTTGCGCGGCGAAATGGATTGCTTCGCTTCGCTCGCAATGACGTCAAATTTCAAATGCGACTCCGCATTCTCGCGGCGCGATGCGCCCGAGGTTTGCAAAAATCGTTCGCCCAATAAACAGAGGGCGCAGGGAATGCCGGGTGCCAACTGCACCCGCAGCCTCGCGTGCGAAAGTGATAAAGCACACGAGCGTAGTCACCACAGGTTCAGACGGATTAACCCGGCATTCCCCGCGCAATGGTTTTACGGCTTACTTCGCGCTCTCCTCGGTGACCACGCTTTTTGACACCGTCGCCTGCGCTTCTTCTCACAGGCTTGACGCCAACGATTGGGGCGTCGGAACCACACGACTTCGCCGTACGCAAGCAGACCGCGTTCGTCTCGCGCGCTGCCCGCGTCCACCGCATCCCGCCCCGCGTTGGTGACGTGCGCAACGCCCCTCTTGTCGAGACCGGACGGGGCGAATCAGTGAACTGATTTGGGTCAGAAAAAAACAGAAATATTTTTGCAAAACGGGCCTTGACACGATTTCGGAAAACCAGAAGTGATTTGCCCGTCGGGCACTTAGGACTTGAACCCGTACCCAGAGTGGTCGGCGGACGTCCGCTTTGCTGCGCATAACGGAACTCAAGTCGGACATCGCGCCATGTCAAACCCGGAAGTGCCAGACCGTTATGAGCGCGGCGAATCTCTGAAAAGTGTGAGCTTTTCAATGATCCCTGTGCGTGTTCGCGTGCGTTCATGCGCGTTTGTTCGCGGGGTTTCTGTGGGATTTCTGGTGGGCCGCTATCCGTTTCCGACGGACCCAAATCATGCACTCGCAGAGCGCTTTTCAGCATTTCCTCACGAAAAATCCAGACTTCCCCAACGATTTGGCCAAGCACACAAAATCCGGTGCAGGTATGACATTGGCATCAGCAACGGGCCTCCAACCGAAGGGGAGCAAAATGAATACCGCGGTCGCAAAGTCTCCGACGATTGACGATACCGCCTTTGTTCGCTTTTGGAACGAAGTGCTTGCGCCAAAATTCATCAGGTTCAAGCACATATTGGTGGATGGTCTTGCTCATCACAGCGAGGCGGTATTCCCCACACTTCCAGTGCATGAGGGTGACCACGTGCTCGACGTCGGGTGCGGCTTCGGGGATACCGCGCTAAAGCTCGCCGCCCGTGTTGGCCCAACCGGAAGCGTGGTCGGCATCGATTGCTGCGAGGCCTTTCTGGACTACGCCCGGGCCGAGGTGCGCGCGCGAAGCCTAAATAACGTCACCTTTGTACGCGGCGACGCCGAGATTGCGCTGCCAACTAACCAGTTCGATTTCGTGTTTGCCCGCTTCGGCACCATGTTTTTCGCCAATCCAGTGGCTGGCTTGCGCAATATGCGCCGCGCGCTCAAGCCTGGCGGGCGTATGGTGCACATCGTCTGGCGCGAGCGTGCGGACAATCCTTGGCTGTCTATGGCCAAGGACGTAGTGTTGCGATTTCTGCCACCGCCCGGCGACGAGGCCCAGACCTGTGGCCCAGGGCCCTTCTCGATGTCTGATGAGACCGTTGTTCGCGCAATGATGAAAAGCGCAGGCTATGAAGAGATCGAACTTCGGCGGGTCGACGCGCCGGTGCTGGTCGGCAAGGACGTGAAGGATGCTATTGCATTCCAGCTTGCAATCGGCCCGGCGGGCGAGGTGTTTCGCGAGGCCGGCGCCCAGGCTGAAGGGAAGCGCGCCGAGATAGAAGCCGCATTGGCAGGAGGCCATCAATCACCAGAAGATCGCTGCCGATGGCATCGTGATGGACAGCTCATCCTGGGTCATTAGCGCGGTAAATCCCGCCTGAGGAGGGCGACATGAAACATCAGTATGCGGCTCAATTGGTCTTGGACAAGCCAGGCCGAGGCCGGGTGTATGGAAGCATCCTCGAGACGATCGGCAACACGCCGCTGGTCCGGATTGGTCATTACGCGCAACAGCGTGAGTGCCAGGCAGAGGTTCTGGCCAAGCTCGAATTCTTCAATCCCGTCTCGAGCGTCAAGGACCGGATAGCAGTTTCCATGATCGAGGCAATGGAAACTGATGGCACCATCGGACCAGGCAGCGTGATCGTTGAGCCCACCTCTGGCAACACCGGAATCGGTCTCGCCTTTGTATGCGCCGCCAAAGGTTATCGCTGCATCCTCACCATGCCCGATAGCTTTTCAATAGAGCGACGGCGGCTGATGCGTTTTCTCGGCGCAGAGCTCGTACTTACACCGCGCGAAAAAGGGATTGGAGGCGCAATCGAGAAAGCCAAGGAGATCATCGCTGCGACCGATAAAGCCGTGATGCCCTGGCAATTCGGCCATCCGGCGAACCCGGAAATCCACCGCCGAACGACAGCCGAGGAGATCTGGCGCGACACAAATGGCATTGTCGATGTGCTTGTACTCGGCGTCGGCACCGGCGGTACACTGACGGGCGTCGGTGAGGTACTGAAGGCGCGAAAAGGTGACCTACGAATCGTTGCCGTCGAGCCAGAGAACAGTCCCGTGCTGTCGGGCGGTAAACATTCGCCGCATCTGATCCAGGGCATCGGCGCGGGCTTTGTTCCCGATGTTCTGGATACCAAGCTCATCGATGAGGTCATGCTCGTCAGCAATGATGAGGCCATACAGACTGCGCGGGGATTGGCCCTTTCCGAGGGCATTCCTGCCGGCATCTCATCGGGGGCTGCGCTTGCCTGCGCACTTCGCGTGGCCAAGCGTCCTGAGATGAAGGGCCGCACCGTCGTGACACTGCTTCCCGACTGCGCCGAGCGATACGTGTCGACCGTGCTGTTCGAGGGCTACAGCGAGCCCTGAACAACGTACGCCGGCCCTTTGTCAGCGCATCGTGAAATCTTGCCAATTTTGTGTGGCGGCGGATACAATACTCGCCGCCACGCGGGGAACTGAGCTGCCGCGCAAAGACTTTATGCCGACTCGTATCGAACGGAGCACTTGCCGCGTGGAGGAAGCCATGGATCGCAAGCTGACGACAATCGTCGCGATGGACGTGGTTGGATACAGTCGGCTCATGGAGCTAAATGAGCGAGGCACGCTCGAGCAACTCAAGGACATCCGAACGAAAATCATCGACCCGACCGTCGCCAATTACGGCGGACGTACTGTGAAGCTGATGGGCGACGGCGCGCTGCTCGAGTTCTCAAGCGTTGTTGGCGCACTCCAATGCGCAATCGATATCCAGCGCGAACTCGGCGTCCGCATCGGCTCGGGCGAACACAAGAACGGAGTTCGCCTGCGCATCGGTGTACACCTCGGCGACATTATCGTTGAGGACGGTGACATCTACGGCGACGGCGTCAATGTTGCGGCGAGACTCGAGAGCATCGCGGACCCGGGCGGGATTGTGCTTTCGAAGCAAGTCCATGACCATATTGGAGCCAATGTTAAGGCGCGGTTCGTCTCGCTCGGAGAGCAGACGGTCAAGAACATCAGCCGGCCTATCCACGCGTATCGCGTGGAAATGACCTCCGAGGGGGCGCCACCACACGCTGATTCGCTTCGGCGATTTCGAACTAGACACCGCATTGTTCGAGCTACGCCAGTCCGGAGATCGGATTCCGCTTGAGCCCCAGGTTTTCGATTTGCTTGTGTTCCTTGCGCGCAATAGCCACCGGACTGTGACGAGGAAGGAGATTTACGCCGAAATCTGGGGTGATCGGATCGTATCGGACACGGCGCTAAGCAGTCAGATCAAGGCGGCGCGTAGGGCTGTAGGAGATGACGGCGCGTCACAACACACAATCTCAACGCTGCACGGCCGTGGCTTTCGCTTCGTGGCACCGATCGAGAGTGGCAGCAGGGCTGAGGCGAAAGATGCTGATCACACAAACTACGATCGAATAGCGCCATCAATTGCGAGGAAGCCATCGGTTGGGGTGCTGCCATTTCTGAACCTCAACCAGGACTCCAGCGAAGACGTCTTCGCCGATGGTATCGCGGAGGATATTACCACCGAGCTAGCCAAGAATCGCTGGCTCACCGTGATTGCTCGTAACCCGGCCTTCGCATTCCGGAGCTCAAAGGAGAGTATCAACGCAATTGGCAAGAAGCTGGGAGCCGACTATCTGGTCACTGGAAGCCTGCGGAAGGCGGACACGCGTTTCCGCATTTCCGTTCAGGTTGCCGACGCAGAGACGGAGCAAAGTGTCTGGTCCGAGCGGTTCGACCGCGACAAGGTCGACATTTTCGATCTTCAGGACGAAATTTCTGAATTAGTGGCTGCGCGAATCGAGTCGGAGTTGGGACTGTCCGAGCAGAAAAAGGCAGAGCGGCGCCCGCGCAAAAATCTCGGCGCTTGGGACCTTTACCAGCTCGCAACAGCTGAGTTTTATAAGTTCACACCTGAAAGCAATCTTAAATGTCAGGAGATGCTCGGGAAGGCAATCGCTCTTGACGCCGAGCTGGCGAGTGCGCATTCACGTCTCGCCTACGCGATTGTACTCAGCATGGTCTATTTCGACGCGCCGGTCGATCAGGCCAAAATGGACGCCGCACTCGCTGCGGCAGAGCGCGCTGTCCAACTTGATGATCAAGACGCTAATGGCTACTTCGCGCTGGGCCGAGTTCGCCTGGCGCGGTGCGAATATGACCATGCGATTGGAGCGCTGGAACAGGCATTGGAGCTCAATCCATCTTCGGCGGTGACGCATTGCGGCCTCGGTGATTCGCTCGCCTATGAAGGTCTGCTCGATCAGGCAATCGAGCAATTCGAGCTAGCTGTTCGTCTGAGTCCCCACGATCCATTCCGTTGGGGGTTTTTCTCGTATCGATCGCTAGCGCATCTTTTCCGCGGCGAATTTCAGGATGCCGCCGCGTGGGCGCGCCGAGCAGTACAAGTCCCCAATGCCCAATATTGGGCTAGGGCTCACCTCGTCGCCGCGCTAGGCCACCTCGGCGATCAAACAGCTGCGCAGACGGCGCTCAAGGACCTGATGGCGATCAAGCCAGCGTTCACGGTTGATTTTGCCAAGGAACGTCTCTTCTACATCAAACGCGCCGATCAGATGCAGACATACTTGGATGGCCTGCGAAAGGCCGGCGTCAAGTAAAGTCACTGCTGGGTAAGCTTGACCTACCCGTATCGGCTCAAAGCCAAAACAGTGTTGCCGCCGTAATATCCGCTCGATGTCGATGCAACCGCGAACATTGCGGCGTTGATCGCCAGCACCGCCCAGAGCACACGGCGATAAGCGTCATCCTGCTTTTTTGAGCCGCCAGGGCGCGGCGGCGGAGCGCAGCATTCATCCATCGGGACAAGATAAGCTGGCCCCCAGGAATGCGCTAGCGCCTCGTCGCTCAGTACCGCGCGCTGCCTACGTACATGAACGTCATCGGCTTCAGTCCGGGCATATAGCCAGTCTCGATTCGATCGACCCGGAAACCCGCCCCTTCGATCATCGCCTGTATCGGCCGGTTGAGATGGCAACCGCCGCTGATCGATCTCCATGCCGGTGTCAGCCGATCCTGCCACCAGCGCACGCCTTCGTCCGGCGCCAGCCCGTGCTCCACAAAGAGCAGCCTGCCGCCGGGCCGAAGCACACGACGCATTTCACGGAGGGCTGTGGCGGCCTGAGGAATGCTGCACAAGGTCCAGGTCGTGACCACGGTATCGACGGTGCGATCGTCGAGTGGAATGGTTTCAGCGGAAGCCTCAAGGAAGCTAACGGGTATCCCTGGATGCGGAACGCTGCGCGCCATGGCCACAAGCTTCGGAGAAGGCTCGAGCGCCAGTATCTGTTTCGCGGAGGGTCGATAGAACGGCAGGTTACGGCCCGAGCCGGTTCCGATCTCCAGCACGCATCCTTCGGCCGCCCCTATCACCCGCTGCCGATAAGGCACGAGGCGCTTATTACGCATCGCAAGATCGCAGAGCCTCGGCAGGATAACATCATTATAGAAGGACATCGGACCACCTTGATGTTTGTCGGGAGTACAACATGTAGACGCCGCTGATCAGCGAGCCAGGCCGGTTCCCTCAGCATCGCGCTTCGATCATCAAAGATCACCGAGGCTCTGTCGCCCATCATCCCTGCCGGCGTGATTGCAGGCACGCCTTTTTCCGGGCCATCCTGACTGGAGTCTGGTCTTGAAGCGCAGGTTGCGCTCCCAGAAGGCACGCGCCGTCACACGATAGTTGTTCACGGCAATAGGTGATTGCCCTGTTTTGTCCGGCTCCGGATAGTCACTTGACATTCGAGGCTACTCCAGGGGCTAAACTTGGGAAATCGCCTGTGACAGACAACGCCTGTGACAGACAAAACGGAGCGCCAGATGAAGACCACCATATTCAAGATCGAAGGCATGAACTGCGACGCTTGCGCCAACACGATCAAGACGCTCGTCGAAAAGGAACCAGGAGTACAAATGGCGGCGGTCTCATACGGCGACCGGCAGGCCCGCGTGCTCTTCGATCCGAAGTCGATCGATGAAGAGCGCCTCGTCGACACCATCCAGAAGCCCGGCTTTCGGGTCGTGGGACGCGAATAGGTGAAGTGACCGACTGACATCAGTCTAAGGGTACCAGTTTCCGGAGATTCCCATGACCGCTTCCGCAGCGACTGCTTCAACCTTCGAACTTTGGAGCGAAGAGCCCTCAACGAGACCCGATCGCAGGAAAATACGCGCTCGGATCGGAGGTCTTCATTGTTCGCTCTGCATCGGTACGATTGAAAAGGCGCTTGGACAGATGCCGGGCGTCGACAAGGTCGCCGTGAGCCTCACGCACGAGCAAGCACTGGTAGAGTATAACCCGGCCATCGCGCGTCCGGAACAGTTGCTGCAAACGTTGCGAGATATCGGCTATACGATCTCCGACCCGCGCAAGCTCAGGGCTTTCGAGGAAGAAGAGCGCGATCTGGTCCGCGAAGCCCGGCGCTTCGTCCTCGCGGTCGTTCTCAGCGTAGCTTCGATTCCGATCATAGCCGATCCAACGGTAGGATGGATCGGCTTTCTGCCAGCGCTGGTTTGCCTCAGCCTTGGCGGCTTCGTTTTCCTGGTCTTACGATCGAGCGGATTTTGGGCGGCTATCGGCTCATCGGTGGGCCTTACGATCATGGCTCTAGGCCTTCTGTACCTCAACATGTACGGATACTTAACGCATGCCGCGCCATGGCTAACGGGCGCGTTGGCTTTTATTCTCGTCTTCGGTGTCGGACGGCATATTCTCCATATGGCCGTCCAGGCACTGCGGCGCGGCATCTTAAACCAGCATGTGCTGCTTGAGATTGGGGCCTTCGCAGGCATCGTCGGCGGGATTGTCGGGCTCATCCTCAATAAGCCGGGCTATCCGACTGCGGCCTTCTTCGCCGTCGCGGTAATGGTCGGCACCTATCACATTTTTTCGGAGTGGTTGTCGCTGATCGTAAAGACGAGGAGCTCCCAGGCCGTCAAGCGGCTCCTGGACCTGCAACCGGAGACCGCGCGCGTCGTTCGCGGCACTCAGGAACTGGAATTGCCGATTGAACAGGTGAAGGCCGGCGATCTGATACGGATACGTCCCGGCGAGCGGATTCCCGCCGACGGCAAGGTGGTCGAAGGTCATTCCGGAGTCGATCAATCCCTGGTGACCGGCGAGTCGTTCCCGGTCGAAAAGACAACCGGGGACTCGGTCATTGGGGGCTCGATCAACACCACCGGCACGCTTTTGGTGACCGTCACCGCGATCGGGGAGGGCAGCTTCCTCAACCAGGTGATCCGTCACGTCGAGGATGCGCGCGCGCTGAAACCCGGCATCCTCCATTTGGTAGACCGCGTGCTTCGCGTTTACACTCCGATCGTTCTTGTGATTGCCGCGCTTGCCGTCGTCGGATGGCTCGTTGGCTCCTGGCTCGGCACCGGCCATATCGACGTAGAACGCGCTGTTTTCGCCGGTTTGAGCGTTCTGGTGATGGGTTATCCCTGCGCTGTCGGCATCTCTGCTCCGCTCTCGATCGTGCGTGGAGCTGGCCAGGCCGCCGAGCACGGCATCCTGATGCGCACCGGCGAAGCCTTTCAGGGCTTCCGAACGGTCACGCAGATCGTTCTCGACAAAACGGGGACCCTCACCGAAGGGCATCCCTTGGTGCGAGAGATCGAGAGGCTTGATGTCAGCGAGGAGGAGCTATTGGCAATCGCAGCCGCCGCTGAAACATCCTCCGAACATCCGCTCGCGCGCGCGGTCATGAAGGCGGCTTTTGATCGGGGCGCAACGCCTCCCGATATCGAGTTATTCGAGGCGTTTCCCGGCAAAGGCGTCGTCGCGCGCATCGAAACTGCGGAAGTAGTCGTCGGAAGCCCGCGCTTCCTTGCCGAGCGAAACGTGAACTTGACGAGGCTTGGCACGGTCATCGGAAGCTTGGAAGCGGACGGGCGTACTGTGATCGCTGTCGCGAGGAGTGGAACCGCGTTGGGCGCCGTCGCCCTGGGCGACACGCTCCGATCGGACGCAGTTGCGGCCCTTGCGGCACTTCGCAAGGCGGGCTTGAAAACAATTCTCGTAACCGGTGACAACGCGCGTGCAGCAAACCGAGTCGCCCGGGATGTTGGCGTCGACGAGGTACACGCGGAGGTGTTGCCGCAGGACAAAGCCAAAATCATCCGAGAACTCCAGGTCGGTTCCAGAGTTCGCTATGGTCGGCGATGGCATCAACGACGCCCCCGCGCTCATGCAGGCCGATATCGGAATCGCCATGGGCGGCGGCACGGATATCGCGATCGAGGCGGCGGACATCATTATCCTGTCGAACCGTTTGACCGCCCTTCCGATTGCCCGCGATATCAGCCGACGGAGCTACGCGAAGATGGTGCAAAACATCATTCTTGCGTTTCTCTTCAATGGCATGGGCATTCCGCTGGCTGCGACCGGACTGATTCATCCGGTATGGGCGATGGTTGCGATGGCCGTGAGCGTCACCGCGATCTTCTTCAACTCGCTCTGGGGAAACCCGCGGCTCTTTTTCGACGCGATCCGCAGCGTCGGTCAGCCCATGGCTGCGGCGCCGATACAGGCTGTTTGAACAACGTGACAGCCGGTAACGAATTCGTGTTCGGTGGGGCCGGCACGGTGCTGGCCGCCGGCATCTCATCTCGGCCGATCGGCTTGACCTTGGAGTATACTCCTGGGGTTAAAACGCTCGCGCTGGAGACGACTTGATGTTCACCATCGGCAAATTGGCTTCCCTCACAAGCGTCAGCAACGACACGCTGCGCTATTATGAGCAGGAGCGCCTCCTCGAGCCGGCAGGCAAAAGCCCTGCGGGTTACCGGCTGTACGACACGGATTCGGAGCGACGCATTCGCTTCATCAGACATGCCCAGAATTGCGGTTTCACGCTTGCCGAGATACGCGAGCTGCTGGCGTTGCGGGGTCGTGATAAGGCGTGTTGCGGCGACGTTCGCACCCGTGCCGTCGAGAAGAAGCTTCAAATCGAAGGCAAGATGCGCGCAATGAAGGCGATGTCCAAGGCGCTCGACCAGTTGATCGTGGAGTGCACAAATGAAGGACAGCCAGTGAACGAGTGCACCATTATTGCCGCCCTGGAAAGGGCTGTTCCGACTCCGGTTCAGTGACCATGAAGATCGAGCTTTTCTATACCCCGGGCTGCTCGGAATGCGTCGCCGCGCACGCCAAGCTCCGGGCGATCGCCCAAGAGTTGGTGAAAGATCTGGAGTGGCGCGAATTGAATGTGCTCGATGATCTCGACTACGCCGTCGAACTCGGCGTGCCTACGCTGCCGTCCATTGCCGTCGACGGAGAACTTGTTTTCACGTCGATGCCAACGGTTGCGCAACTGCGGGAAGCGTTGCGGAAGCGAACCGGAGCGAACACGTGATGGACGCGGATGCGCTTCGCCAGGCGGTGGAGCACGCCGGGCTTGCAGCCGCCGGCGTCGCGTTTCTGACCGGGCTTGTTTTCGGCTTCAATCCGGTTGCGCTTGCTTCGATCCCGGTTTCGCTCGCTTACGTCACCAGAGGGCGCGACAGGGGCCAGGCGGTGCTCTTTGGCGCGATGTTCATCGCCGGCATGATCCTGGCCCATGTCGTCCTCGGTCTGATTGCAGGATTGGGCGGCAAATGGGCCGCGGATATCACCGGAAGGGGCTGGGGACTTTTTCTCGGGCCGCTATTGATCGTCCTGGGTCTCATGTGGGCCGGTTGGCTTCGGATACCGCTGCCGTCATTCGGCTTCCGCGCAAGCCGTCCGGCCGCCGCATGGGGAGCCTTCCTGCTCGGCATTCCATTCGCAATTGCCGTTTGCCCCGTGTGCACGCCGACCTTGGTGGTGTTGCTCGGCGTGACGGCAGGAATAGGGTCGGTCTGGCTCGGAGTGCTTCTACTTCTTGCGTTCGCACTTGGCCGCGTCGTTCCGGTCGCCATCGGCGCCTTTGCCGTCGGCTGGCTCGAAAACCTCAACCATCTTGCCCGATACAGGCGAGGGTTCGAGATTGCTGGCGGCGTCCTCCTGATCGCGATGGGCTTTTACATGCTGAACGCGGTGTACATCTGGATTCCTGAACTGGCGGTCTGACAGGCTGGCATCAATGACGAGCAGAGAAGCCGATAGCCCTCGCGACGTGTCGCGCTTGCAACATGCCGCCGCGACCGGCGGTCTCTTAGGCGCAGTCGCGGCGGCCTCATGCTGCATGCTGCCGCTGCTTCTCTTTACGCTGGGAGCCAGCGGTCCATGGATCGGCACGCTGGCTCGGCTCGCCCCTTATCAGCCCTACTTCATTGCTATAGCTTTCGCGTGCCTTGGGTGCGGGTACTGGCTGTCGCATCGCTCATCGAACCAGCAATGCGTTGCGCCATGCTCGACTCGGCCGGCGAGCAAATTCGTAAATCCCGCGCTCATTGTGGCGACGATATTGGTCGTCGCTGCAATTGCGTTCGATTTCCTTGCGCCATTGCTGAACACGTGATGGAGAGATTGATGACAAAGTTCCCCATTTCACTGGCGCTCGGACTGCTTATCGTTTCCTCCGGCGCTGCTATGGCCGAGGAGCGAACCGTTACCTTGGCGGTAGAGAGCATGTACTGCGAAGCCTGTCCGTACATGGTGAAAAAGACGATCGAGAAGGTCTCCGGCGTCTCGAAAGTTAGGGTTTCGTTCAAGGACAAAACGGCGGTCGTCGTGTTCGATAATGCGCGGGCACAGGTTAAGGACCTGACGAATGCGACGACCAGCGCCGGTTTCCCTTCAACACCGAAAAGCTGAGAAGGGCTCAGAAAATAAGAGTAGTCGCAATCGAACGGGGTCGTTCCGGTAGCAGCGTGGCAATGTTTACCGAACTCTTGTCTCACGTAAGGATTCGGTCATCAGCATTGCGGTGCGATCATCTTGCTGATCTCCTCGGGCGCGGCAAAAATCACGTCCGCCCGGTCGCCCATCATTCCGGCGGACACGAGGGCCGGCGCGCCATTTTGCGGACCAGCTTTGCTGGAATCGGTTTTCAGGCGCAGGTTGCGTTCCCAAAAGGCGCGGGTCTTTCCATCGACGGTCGTGACGCGATAGGTGTCGTGGCAATAGCTGATCGCCTTGACCTGTTGGCCGGGCTCGAGGTGCTTCAGGTTGGGGTCGGGACCGCCGCCCATCATCCCGCCCATGCCTCCCATTGGCGCCTGAGCATTCCGCTGCGGCGCGGCTCCCGGCTGTGTTGCCTCCTTCAGAAAGGCGAGCAGGTCTGCGCGATCGCGGGCGTCCTTGATTCCGTTGAAGGGCATTTCATTGTCCGGCACCATGCGGTCGGGATCGGTGAGCCATCCGTCGAGCGAACGGTCATCCCAGATGATGCGTGATGATTTGAGCGCATCGGAGTAGCGTTCGAAGCTCGGCAGGGAGCCGGCCTTGCGTCCCCAGAGACCGGCGAGGCTTGGTCCGGTCATGTTCCGGTCCGGTTCGAGCGAATGGCACGGCGCACAAGCGCGGAAATCCCGCTCGCCGCGCGCGGCATCGCCTGGCTCGGCCAGCGCCGGGGGTGACAACGCGATCGCCGAAAGCGCCACGATTGCTAGCTTGTTCATCGTCGGTCTCCATTGTTTCCGGAGCGCAGGTATTTGACGAGTGGAGCCGCCGAGAGGGTCGGGACGACGACGACCAGCAGCCAAATCAGCCCCATCGCCACCATCATTCCAGACGCCATTCCGTCCATGGTTCACCTCATTCGGCAGGTTGCGTAACACGTTGAGTCCGTTCGACTGACTTGCTTGCGAGCGGCGGAGGTTGAGTTTCGAAGCGATCTTCACGCGGCAATCGGAAGCCTTTGACCAACCCATAGATCGCCGGGATCACGATCAGCGTCAGTAGCGTCGAGGAGATCATCCCGCCGATCATGGGCACAGCGATCCGCTGCATGATCTCGGAGCCGGTGCCGGTGCTCCACATGATCGGCAGCAGTCCCGCCATGATCGCCACGACCGTCATCATCTTCGGCCGCACACGCTCCACCGCGCCTTCCATGATGGCATCGTAAAGGTCGCTGCGCGTCAGCGCGCGGCCCTCGATGTCGCGCTGCGTCTTGATTTCCGCCAACGCCTGATTGAGGTAAATCAGCATCACAACGCCGGTCTCGGCCGCGACCCCGGCAAGCGCAATGAAACCGACCGCGACCGCCACCGACAGGTTGAAGTCAAGCCACCACATCAGCCAGAGCCCGCCGACCAGCGCGAACGGCAGCGACAGCATGACGATCATGGTCTCGGCAATAGAGCGGAAGTTAAGGTACAAAAGCAGGAAGATGATCAGCAGCGTCACAGGAACGACGATCTTCAGGCGCGCCGTTGCGCGCTCGAGATATTCGTACTGACCGCTCCACATGACGTAGTAGCCGGGCGGAAATTGGATGCTCGCTTGCACCGCCCGCTGCGCGTCGGCGACATAGCCGCCGAGATCGCGGTCCCGGATGTCGACGTAGATATAGGTGGCCAACTGTCCGTTCTCGGTCCGGATCGATGTCGGTCCCCGCGCCGGGGAAATTTTGGCGACCTCTCCGAGCGGCACGGCGCCGCCGGCCGGCATGGGGACCAGGACATCGTTGGCGATGGTCTGCGGATTTTCCCGGAGATCGCGCGGGTAGCGCATGTTGACGCTGAAGCGTTGCCGGCCTTCCACTGTCGTGGTCACGGTCTGACCGCCAAGCGCGGTCGCGATGACGTCCTGGACGTCCTGGACCATGATGCCGTAGCGCGCCAAGGCCGCACGATCCGGCGTCACCTCGAGATAGTAACCGCCAATCCCGCGCTCGGCATATGCCGATGACGTTCCAGGCACGGCCTTCAGGACCTGCTCAATCTGCTTCGCAAGCTTGTCGATCTCGACGAGGTCGGCCCCGATCACCTTGACCCCGACCGGCGTCCGGATTCCCGTCGACAGCATGTCGATGCGCGCCTTGATCGGCATCGTCCAGGCATTGGACACACCGGGAAACTGCAGCGCCTTGTCCATTTCCGCAATCAGGCCGTCGACCGTCACACCGGGACGCCACTCGTGCTTCGGCTTCAGATTGACGACCGTTTCAAACATCTCGGACGGGGCCGGATCGGTCGCAGTCGCCGCGCGTCCGGCCTTGCCGTAGACCGAGGCCACTTCGGGAAACGACCGGATGATCTTGTCCTGGGTCTGCATCAATTCGCCGGCCTTGGTAACGGAAATGCCGGGCAACGTCGTCGGCATGTAGAGCAGCGTGCCCTCGTTCAGGTTCGGCATGAACTCGGTGCCGAGCTGGCGCGCGGGCCAGACGGTCACTGCGAGCACCGCGAGCGAAAGTGCGATCACCAGCGTCTTGGCACGCATTACGCCCTTGATGACGGGGCGGTAGACCCAGATCAGAAACCGGTTGATCGGATTGCGATGCTCCGGGACGATCCGGCCGCGCACGAAGATCACCATCAGCGCCGGCACCAGCGTGACCGATAGCAGCGCCGCCGCCGCCATGGCGAAAGTCTTGGTGAACGCGAGCGGACCGAACAGCCGCCCTTCCTGCGACTCCAGCGTGAAGATCGGCATGAAAGAGACGGTGATGATCAGCAGGCTGAAGAACAGCGCCGGCCCGACTTGCGACGCCGCCGCGATCAGGATATCGAGCCGCGAACGGCCGGGCTCAGCGCGTTCCAGATGCTTGTGCGCGTTCTCGATCATCACAATCGCCGCATCGACCATGGCGCCGATCGCGATGGCGATGCCGCCGAGGCTCATGATGTTTGAGCCGAGGCCCAGCAGTTTCATCGCGCCGAATGCCATCAGCACGCCGACCGGAAGCATCAGGATCGCCACCAATGCGCTGCGGAAGTGAATGAGGAAAACGACGCAGACCAGCGCGACGACGATGCTCTCCTCGAACAGTGTGTGTTTGAGCGTCTCGATGGCGGCGTAGATTAGATTGGAACGGTCATAGACCGGTACAATCTCCACCGATTTCGGCAGGCTGCTGGCGATTTCCTTGAAGCGCTTCTTCACGTTTTCGATCACATCGAGCGCATTGACGCCAAAGCGCTGCAGCACGATGCCGCTGGCGACTTCTCCCTCCCCGTTCATCTCGGTGATGCCGCGCCGCTCGTCGGGGCCGAGCTCGACGCGGGCGACGTCGCGCAGCAGGACGGGCGTGCCGTTGTTCGTTTTCAGCACGATGTTGCCAAGGTCGTTGATGCCCTTCAGGTAGCCCTTGCCGCGGATGACATATTCGAACTCCGATAATTCGACGGTGCGGCCGCCGACGTCGGCATTGCTGGCGCGGATCGCCTCTCGCGTCTTCTGCATGGTGATGCCGAGATCGCGCATGCGCTGTGGATCGAGAATGACGTTGTATTGCCTGACGAAGCCACCGACGCTTGCCACTTCGGCCACGCCCTCGGCCTTGGCCAGGGCAAATTTCAGGTTCCAGTCCTGGATCGCGCGCGTGTCGGAAAGATTCAATTCCTTCGACATCACCGCGTATTGGTAGACCCAGCCCACGCCGGTTGCGTCCGGGCCGATAGTCGGCGTCACTCCCGCCGGCAACCGCGATGCCGCGCTGTTCAGAAATTCAAGTACACGCGACCGTGCCCAGTAGATGTCGGTGCCGTCCTCGAAGATGACGTAAACAAACGACACCCCGAAGAAGGAGAAACCGCGCACGACTTTGGATTTCGGAACCGTGAGCATCGCGGTGGTCAGCGGATAGGTGACCTGATCCTCGATGACCTGTGGCGCCTGGCCGGGATACTCCGTGTAGACTATCACCTGGGTATCCGAGAGGTCCGGGATGGCGTCGAGCGGAAGATGCACGAGCGCGTAAATTCCGGCCGCGGCGGCGAAGCCGGTACCGAACAGCACCAACAGCAGGTTGTGGGCCGACCAGGCGATGAGCCGCGCGATCATTGCTGCGCTCCTTCGGAAAAGCCTTTCAGCGCCGCCTTCAGGTTGCTTTCCGCATCGATCAGGAAATTGGCGGAAACGACGACTGGCTCGCCGTCGGCGACGCCTTGACGAACTTCTACATATCCGGAGCCCCGGTGACCGAGCTTGACCTCGCGGGGTTCGAAGCGGCCCTGCCCCTTGTCGACGAAGACGGCCTGCCGGCTGCCGGTGTCCATGACCGCGCTCTCGGGAACGGACAGGACCGGTTCGCCGCTGCCGGTGTCGATTTCGGCGTCCACATACATGTCGTGAAGCAGCACCAGATCGGGATTCGACAGTTCGACGCGAATACGCGCCGTCCGCGTCTCCTTATTGATTTCCGGATAGATGACCTCGACTTTCCCCGAGAACCCGCGCCCAGGAAAGCTCCGGGCCCTCACGGTGGCCGGTTGACCGATGGAGATCGCGCCCAGATCGCGCTCCGCGACGTCGATCAATGCCCAGATCACCGAATGATCGGCGATTCTGAACAGGACGCCACCCGGTTGAGCGCGCATTCCCTCGATCGCGCTGCGCTCCAGAACGATGCCGTCGCGTGGAGCGGTCCACTGGATGGAGGTCGGAACGTTCCGGTTTTTTTCGATCGCAGCAATGGCTGCATCCGGCACGTCGAGGTTCATCAGCCTCTGTCGGGATCCCCGGCCGTACGAGCCGTCGCCGCTGGTCGTCTTGGATGTGATCGTGGCGAGGTACTCGGCCGCCGCGGACGACACCGCTGGGCTGTAGACCTCCATTAAGGGTTGACCCTTGACGACGTGCGACCCCGTCGTGACATTGGCGACTTTCAGGACGAAGCTTTCGGACCGCATCGAGATCACAGAAACCCGCCGCTCGTCGAGCTGAATGGTCCCGGGTGCGCGGATTATCGTGCGGATCACCCGCTTGGACACCGGTTCCGACTTCGCGCCGGTGCGCTGGATCTTCCCGGGCGTCAGCTTGACGGATCCATCGTCGGTATCGTCACCTTCGTAGACCGCGATGTAGTCCATTCCCATAGAATCTTCTTCGGCACGGACGACGTGTCTGGCAGGCCCATCGGATTGCGGTAGTATTTGATCTTGCGCGCCCCGGCGCCTGCTGAAGCTGGCGCGGACGGCGTGGTCTCCGGAGGGACTTCGTCGAAACTGATATCGGCGCTGGCTGGCACGCCGCGATAGTCGCGCCCGTCCTGTGTTTTCGCAGGCGTCAGCGAATAGGATGGCTTGCCGTCTGGGTCCTGATAGTAGATCGGCTCACCGCTCGTTTCTGCGGCCGCAGGCGTCATCACGGCCATTTCCGATGTTGCGGCCGGCTGGCGCTGTGCGCGGCCGGCGATGAACCCGCCTCCCGCCGCCGCGATCAACGCAGCGACGGCGACGCTCGCAAAGGCGGCGCGGTTCATTTCTGCGCCGTGATAACGAGTTTGTTTTCGACCGTGCCGGTTTCGCCCTGGACCTTTGCGCCCAAGGACAGTTGCCACCGGCCCGCCATCGAGAGGGTTGCCTTGAACTTGTAGGTCCCGGGCTCTCCGCTTGGCACCGGCGCAACCTTCGTGGCCATCTCCTGCATCCCGTCGGGCGCCATGTCGAGACGGGTCGCGAAGATCACCGCACCGGGGACCGCCTTGCCGGTAGCCTTGTTGACGAGCCGAACCGTGATGGTCTTTTCCGGCCCAGCCTGAATGCTTTGATCGACGAGCTGGAATTCGTAATCCTTGATGTCGGCGCGGGCGATGGTGACCGCACCGGTCATAGCAATGCCGATGAACGCGGCCCATAGGGCCCGCGGATAGCGAGACGTCTTCATTTTAGGTCCTCTGTGGTCATTGGTCGCCGCAAAGCGGCATGCGTTTATCCGCGCGGTTAAAAAATCACGCAGCAGCAACCGGCGCTGGGGCGCCGATCAGACCAGAGTTCGAGGAGGATGCTTCGGGAGGCGGATGACCCAGACCCTCGGGCCAGAGAATCGTTTCGCAGCGGAGCAATTTTGCCGGAAGCCGCAAAGGGCGGATGAAATATTGCCGCCGATGCGCCTGCAAAAAATTGACTCACGCAAGCCGCCATGAACGCGCAATTGTCGCAATCAATCGGCGCAGGAGCCTTGAGGGACAGCAAGGCATGTCGCTTGCCATCTCGTCCGCTGTCGCGGACATATCCTCCGCTATCGCCGACATCGAGGCATCCACCATCGTGCCAGCCATGGCCGGGACAGCGGAGCCAATACCAGTCCTGCAATCATAACGATCGCGAGCAGCCGGCGTATGATGATCTCGCGGTTCACGCCGCCAAAATCTCATAGATGCGGTCGAATTGGAAGCCTTAAAGGCTAACGAGAACGTGATAGGCGGTTGAGCGATACGAGCATCGCTTGCCTCAGGGCGCCTCAATGAACTTCTTGAATTTGGCACCGACCTGCTCTGCCGCTCGCTTCAGATTAGGATTCTCGATGACCTGCATGGAGGCGACCGGGTCGATGGCTGCCACTTCCGTCTTCCCATCACCGAATCCTGCACCACGACATTGCACGGAAGCATTGTCCCAACCTTGTCCTCCAAGTGGGCAGCGGTGCGGCAGATCTCCGGTGAAGGTGGCCGCGCCTCGCGATCAGCCCTCGTTGCGCTTGGTGAATCAAAGGTTAACGGAACCTTTCATCGGCGCCAATGCACCGCGCCAAGAGCCGGTTTTTCCATACAATCATCCAATCAACGCCAGCCGCGCACTGCCCCAAGATACAGTCCCGACGAAATGTCGCGGATTTGATGAACCCCGGACTCCTGCGGTTTAACCGTTTCTCCAATCACCTTCTGCATAGTGAGGGCCCTGACCCAAATTCATGACATGCCAGGTGCAATCATTGTGACATCCTTCGGACGTGTGATTTCAGTACGCGGCTCCATCGCCCGGCTTGGGCTCCTGGCGGCAGGCCAAACGAGTTCATCGGATATGAGGGCTACGGTTGGCCGGTTCGTCAGCATCCGCTGCGCAGCGACTTCCACCATCATCGCCATGATCACGGAAGTATCCTGCGAGAATCTTCCGACCTCGGACATTTATGTAGCCACCGCGGCGGTCGACCTGCTCGGCGAAATTCTCGGCGGGCCGGAGCGTCCGAAATTTCAGCGCGGCGTCACCAACTATCCGACCATCGGCGATAGCGTCGAGCTGATCACCCACCAGGACCTTCGCACGGTTTATGCACCGGTTGGATCGGATCAGATCGAAGTCGGTACCCTGCAGCAGGACGCCTCGGTCACCGCCTATGTCGATGTCGAGGAGCTGCTCTCCAAGCATTTCGCGATCCTTGGCTCTACCGGCGTCGGCAAATCGACCGGCGTCTCGCTGGTGCTGAACGAGATTCTCAAGTCGCGGCCGAATCTGCGAATTTTCCTGCTCGACGTTCACAACGAATACGGCCGCTGTTTCGGAGAACGTTCACTGGTTCTCAATCCGCGCAATCTGAAGCTGCCGTTCTGGCTGTTCAACTTCGAAGAGATCGTCGATGTGCTGTTCGGCGGCCGGTCCGTGGGGCCTGAGGAACTCGAAATTCTCGCCGAAGTCATTCCGTTGGCGAAGGGAATCTACGCGCAGCAAATGAATGCCGACAAGATCGGATCGAAGCGCGCCAGTGCCAGGATCGGCTATACCGGCGATACGCCGGTCCCCTACCGGCTGGTCGATGTGGTTTCGCTGATCGACGAACGCATGGGCAAGCTCGAGAACCGCTCATCGCGCATCATCTATCACAAGCTGATTTCCCGCATCGATACCGTGCGCAACGATCCGCGCTACACATTCATGTTCGACAACGCCAACGTCGGCGGCGATACCATGGCGGAAGTCATCGGCCACCTGTTCCGGCTGCCGGCTAACGGCAGGCCGATGACCATCATGCAGCTTGCCGGCTTCCCCGTCGAGGTCGTCGATTCCGTGGTTTCGGTGCTGTGCCGCATGGCGTTCGATTTCGGGCTGTGGAGCGACGGCGTCTCGCCGCTGCTGTTCGTCTGCGAGGAGGCCCACCGCTACGTCTCCGCCGACAGCAAGATCGGATTCGGGCCGACCCGCAGGGCGGTCTCGCGTATCGCCAAGGAAGGCCGCAAATACGGCGTCTTTCTCGGTCTCGTCACGCAGCGCCCCGCCGAGCTCGACGCAACCATCATTTCCCAGTGCAACACGCTGTTTACGATGCGCCTCGCCAACGATCGCGACCAGGCGTTGTTGCGCTCCGCGGTCTCGGATGCCGCCGCAAACCTGCTGTCGTTCGTGCCCTCGCTCGGCACCCGCGAAGTGCTGGCGTTCGGTGAAGGCGTGGCGCTGCCGACGCGGCTGCGCTTCAAGGAAGTGCCGGTGCATCAATTGCCGCGCAGCGAAGCAACGATCTCGGCCGTGCCCTCCGTTGCCGCCGGCCACGATACGCATTTCGTTAACGCCGTGCTCGAGCGCTGGCGCGCAGCCACTTCGCATCGCGACGCTCCCAACGATTCCGGCGATCGCGCCGTCGCGCGCTCGGTGGAAGCACCGATGCTGCAGCCCTCGATGGGGCTCGATCCCGATCGCTTTTCGCTGCTGAAGAAGCCGTTACGCTGACGGGTTCAGCGCCGCCATTTTGCTCCGCGCCGCCTCGCGCGCGGCGTGCTTTGCGCAGATGCCGCGATGGATTATGGTCTTCGGCCGCCGCATCATGCGGCCTGATCCGGAGTCTGCTCCATGACGCAGCCCATTGCAAAGCGCTTCCCGACGCCGTCCATCGACAAGCTGCCGGACGACATCCGCACCCGCCTGCTCGCGGTGCAGGAGAAGTCCGGCTTCATCCCCAATGTGTTCCTGACGCTGGCATATCGCCCTGACGAATTCCGGGCGTTCTTTGCCTATCACGATGCGCTGATGGAAAAGGACGGCGGACTGACCAAGGCCGAGCGCGAGATGATTGTGGTTGCCACCTCCAGCGCCAACCAATGCCTCTATTGCGTGATTGCGCACGGCGCGATCCTGCGCATCCGGGCCAAGAACCCGCAGATAGCAGACCAGATCGCCGTCAACTACCGCAAGGCGGATATCACGCCGCGCCAGAGAGCCATGCTTGACTTCGCGATGAAGGTGAGCACCGAGGCGCACGGCATCTCGGAAGCGGATTTCAGCGCCGTCGCGAGCCATGGATTTAGCGATGACGATATTTGGGATATCGCCGCGATCTCGGCGTTCTTCGCACTGTCGAACCGGATGGCCAACGTCACCGGCATGCGCCCGAATGACGAATTCTACATCATGGGGCGTTTGCCGAAATAGGCTGTCGGTCCGGATACGCGATCCCATTCGGCGATTGAGACATCGCGGACATTGGCTTATCGTCGCAAGGCCCGAAACCGGAGGTCGTCGCATTGCTGGATTGGCCGGAGATCTTGCTGCGCCTTGGCGTCGCCACGCTTGCGGGCGGCCTGATCGGGCTTAATCGCGATCTTCAGGGCAAACCGATCGGCTTGAAGACGCTTGGTCTGGTGGGTCTGGCCACCGCAATGGTCGTTATGCTGGCCGATCCATCCCCCGATCATGCGAAGACTTACCGACGCCGGCAGCCGCGTCATTCAAGGCATCCTTACCGGCATCGGCTTTCTCGGCGCGGGCGTCATTGTCCACACGCAGCACCATTTTCGGGTTCACGGACTTACCAGCGCGGCCTGTACCTGGTTCGCGGCCTGCATTGGGATCGCGTGCGGTGCCGGACAATGGCGGATTGTCGGCATCGCGCTTGCGATCGCGTTCACGCTTCTGATCGCCGGCCGTCACGTCGAGCGCTGGCTGCATCGCACATTCGGCGGAAGCAGCGATCCGGAGCGGCCGTCTGCTCCCTCCGCTTCACCACTCGATACGCCGCCGAACTAAACTAGTCGTCCGAGGTTGGTCCGCACCAGCCCGGTAGATAGACCGCGTCCTTGCTTTTCGCCAAGGCCAGCGCTTTTTCCATGGCCTTGTCGAAATCAGCTTCCACGCTCTTGCGCGATAACCTGCGGCGCAGGAAATCCGCCCAAAGAAATTCGCTGAACGGTGTCGTGTCCTTGGCAAAGCCGCCGACGCGTCGCAATTCGCCGGCGAGGCTGCGGAATGGATCGTCCTTGAGGTCCGCTACCGTTTTTGGAATGTCCCTGAAGTGCTGGCGTTGGCCCTTGGCATCATAGGGATAGACCCACTTGTGATTGTCGAGCACGCCCCAGAATGCATCGCGGTCAACCATGGTGAGATCGGCGATGACGGTGACGATAATGTCCTCCACGCCTTCGTCGTGAAGCGCGCGCGCGAGATGGTGATGATCGACCACGTAGTGGCGCTTGTCCGGCCCGAGGACCACGGGGATCATGTGTCTGCCCAGAAATTCGCCCTGCTTTATCTTCTTGTGCTTGCGCCAGTGCTCTCGCAAGCGCTTGCGCTTTTCCTTCACCTCTCTCATTCCAACCGTCATCTGGGTTGGATGCAACGAGAGGATCGGAATCGGCTGAAGGATCGGTTCACGCGTATTCGCCATGATTTTGAATCCCTGTCTGACCGCCAAAAATCGCTCTGAAATTCGTCCAGTTATGCCATGATGGCACGGCCGATTAAATGCCTACGCGTCCTCAAGAGAACTTGAAAAGATGATCAAAAGCCGGAGCGAGCGAACAGCGAACACGCGGGTCGTGCGACTTGGCGGCCGCGAAGTCATCGCCGAGGGCGTTCGCCTCAATTTTTGGGCGGATATCAGCCATCGCTGCATGACGGCCTCATGGCCGGCTTTCATCGCCGGAGCCGCGCTGGTGTTCGTCGCTTTCAATGCAGTGTTCGCATCGTTCTACTGGATCGGAAATCAGCCGATCTCGAACGTGCCCGGCGGCGCCTACATCGACTATCTCTATTTCAGCATCGAGACGCTTTCGACCGCCGGTTACGGCGACATGCATCCGCAGACCCATTATGGTCATTTCATCGCGACGGTGGAGCTCTTCACCGGCATCTTTTCGATGTCGCTGATGACCGGACTGATCTTTGCGCGATTCTCGCGGCCAAATGCCCGCTTGCTGTTCGCCGACCACCCGGTGATTTCAAGCCACGAGGGCAAGCCGACCTTGATGATTCGCTTCGCCAACGAGCGTCACAACATCATCGGCAATGCCACCGCCAGACTGTGGTTACTCAGGAACGTCGTGAGCATGGAAGGCCAGTCGGTTCGAAGGTTCTACGAGCTCGCTCTGGTGCGGAATGAGCACCCCGCGCTGGCCTTGAGCTGGACGCTCTACCATATCCTCGATGAACAAAGCCCGCTCTACGGGCTCGATGCCGACGATCTTGCTGCATCGGAGGTTTCGCTGGTGGTTGTAGTGTCCGGATACGACGTCGTCGCGGCGCAAATCGTCCACGCGCGAAAATCCTACGACTATCACGATATCCGTTTTGGGCGGCGCTATGCGGATATCCTCGATACCACGGAAGACGGCCGCATCAGGATTGACTTCAGCAGGTTCCAGGAGACCCTTGAGGCGTAGTTGCGGCGTCGGTGCCATGTCAAGATTTTCTGTGAGACGCCTCGCGAGCGTGCTAAACAAGATCAGGATATCCCGGAGCTGGCAGCAGTGAAATCCCAGCAGCCCATCGCGTCGGAACAAGAGCATCGCGTGCTCAAATTCCGGCCGCGCACCTTGGCCCACCCTCCCGGCCGGCTGGGGAACCTGGGCGACCAGTCTCTTCAGGACCAGGCCCCTCAACAGCCGAACGACCTGTCGCGCTACGAGCGAGACCGCGATGAACCGGACGATTTTCGCCGTCGCATGCTGGCAAATGTTGCGGCCCTGGCGTTTACCGTGGCGCTGACGGCGATCGGAATCTGGCTCGCAGTGAGCATTGCGGATCTGCGCAAGACCCAGGACTGCGTGCTGATGGGCCGGCGCGATTGCGCCCGCATTTCCACAACGCATTTTTAGCCGTTTCAAGCAAGATCGACCGCTTTGGCCTTTGAATTGCAACCGGCTGGCAAAGCCCGCCTCCATTGAACTCGGGGCGGCGACCCGATATACGGGCACTCGACTCCGGACCGCGGATGGGGCATTTCGGGGCGCCGCGCCCGCCTGTCATGCCATCCCGGAACTTATCCTCAATATATCAAAGGCTTAGTGATGTCATCTACATTCGATCAGGTCGCCACGATCATCGCTGAAACTTGCGACATACCGCGCGACACGATCACGCCCGACAGCCACGCAATCGACGATCTGGGGATCGACAGCCTCGATTTTCTCGACATCGCGTTCGCGATCGACAAGGCATTCGGGATCAAGCTGCCGCTGGAAAAATGGACGCAGGAAGTCAACGACGGCAAGGCGACGACCGAACAATACTTTGTCCTGAAAAACCTCAGCGCACGCATCGACGAATTGGTCGCCGCCAAGGCCGCGGGCGCCGGCGCCTAATCGCCCGCCATGCAGCTTGAATATTTCATCCTGATCGACCGCATTCTCGACCTCAACATCGACGAGAAGACGATTCAGGTCGAGGCGCAGGTTCCCCAGCACAGCACCATCTTCGAGGGGCACTTCCCTGGCTATCCAATCATGCCCGGCGTCTTGCTGATTGAATCGATGGCGCAGACCTCGGGTTGGCTGTTGCTCGCGTTGATGAAATTCGAGCGCATGCCGTTTCTCGCCGCGGTCAAGGAAGCCAAGATGCGCGGTTTTGTGTCGCCTGGAGAAGTACTGACGATCAACGCCAACGTCCTGCACGAGGGCTCGGGTTATGCGATGACCGAGGCCAAGGTAAGTGTCGGCGGCAAGCTTAAGTGCAACGCGACCATCACGTTCAGTCATATTCCCTTCCCGAATCCGGATTTGCGCGGACACATGGAAGCCATGGCCAAGCGCGTCGGCTTTCCCCAGCAGGCCATTGCTCATGACTGAGGTGAAACCTTCGGCTCCGGGATCGACGGAGGTCTGGATCACCGGCATTGGCCTCGCCACCTCGCTCGGCGAAGGGCTGGATGCAAACTGGGAGGCGCTCAATGCGCGGCGCATCAACGTCGATGAAAAGGGTTTTGCGCCATACATCGTCCATCCCCTGGCACCGGTAAATTTTGACACGCAGATTCCCAAGAAGGGCGATCAGCGTCAGATGGAAGCCTGGCAGCGCATCGGGACCTATGCCGCCGGGCTGGCGCTGGATTCGGCCGGCGTTAAGGGCAACAAGGAAATCCTCGGTCGGATGGACATGATTGTCGCCGCCGGTGGCGGCGAACGCGATCTCGCGGTCGACAGCAACATCCTGAATTTGGAAGCGAAGGGCAACTCCGCTCCCGGCTTTCTCAACGAACGGCTGATGAACGATCTACGTCCGACGCTGTTCCTGGCCCAGCTTTCGAACCTGCTGGCAGGCAATATCGCCATCGTGCACGGGGTAACCGGGTCGTCGCGCACCTTCATGGGCGAGGAAGCCGCAGGCGTTGACGCCGCAAGGATCGCGCTTGCACGCATCGCCGCCGGTCAAAGCGACATTGCGCTGATCGGCGGATCGCAAAACGGCGAGCGCAAGGACCTGTTGGTGCTCTATGAATTCGGTGACTTCAATCTCAGGGAGAAATTCGCTCCGGTTTGGGCTCGCGAGAAAAACGCCGGCTTCGCGCTGGGGTCCGCCGGCGCTTTTCTCGTCATCGAGTCCAGAGCGCACGCGGAAGCGCGCGGTGCGAAACCCTATGCGCGCCTGAGTAACGTCGTCTCCGATCTGGCGCACCGCAAGCATCCCGGCGAGATTACCGCGACGCTGGAAAAGCTGTGGTCGAAACTTGGCAAGCTTGAGGACAAGGCTGCCATCATCACCGGCGCGACCGGCGCCGAACCGGTCACATCCGAAGAGCGGGCGTTCCTGGGCGGGCATCCGGAGTTCGCGGTGCGGGCCACCGGCACCATGTTCGGCCACACCATGGAGACGCAGTTTCCGCTGGGACTGGCGCTGGCGGCGCTCTCGCTTTCCCGCGGGGCGCTGTTTCCGCCCAACGATCCCACGGGACTCGAGGTTGAAATGTCCAGGCCGCCGACACAGATTGTAGTCGTTGGGGCCGGTCACTGGCGGGGTGAAGGCATGGCCCTGGTCGAAGCCATCAAGTGAGCACGCCGCTGCACCGGTGGGGAAAACATGACAGCATCACGCGATAAGTTGGGAAGACCGATCGTCGTCGTTACCGGCATGGGCGTCGTGACGTCGCTCGGCTCCGGCAAGACCGACAACTGGGCAAAGCTCACCGCGGGCGAATCCGGCATTCGGACCATCACGCGCTTCCCCATCGAGGGACTGAAAACGACGATGGCTGGAACGGTTGATTTCGTGCCGGTCGAGCCTTTTACATCGACCGATCTGTCGGAGCGGCTTGCCGATATCGCCACTGAAGAAGCCATCGCGGAATCCGCGATCGGCAGCAAAGGTGATTTTCCCGGGCCGCTGTTCCTTGCGGTTGCCCCCATCGAGGTCGAGTGGCCGCAACGCGAGGAACTTGGGCGCGCGATTACGGAAACCGACTTCGATTATGACGCCATATTGCGCGTCAGCGGCGGCGGAAAGTACACAGCATATCACCGGCGTTTTCTGTTCGGCTCGGTGGCCGATCACCTGGCCGAGGTGTTCGGCACCAAGGGTTCGCCGATCTCGCTTTCCACCGCATGCGCATCGGGCGCCACCGCCATTCAGCTCGGCGTTGAAGCCATCCGCCGCGGCGAGACCGACGCGGCGCTGTGCGTTGCGACCGACGGTTCGGTCAATCCGGAAGCCCTGGTCCGGTTCTCATTGCTGTCGGCGCTGTCAACCCACAACGATCCGCCACAGGCGGCGGTGCGGCCGTTCTCGAAGAACCGCGACGGCTTTGTGATGGCGGAGGGCGCAGGCGCGCTGGTGCTGGAGAGCTATGAAGCTGCGACAGCGCGCGGCGCAAAAATCCTCGGCATCGTCGCCGGCTGCGGCGAACTTGCGGATTCTTTCCACCGCACCCGCTCCAGCCCGGACGGCAAGCCGATCATCGGATGCGTCCGCAACGCATTGTCCGACGCCGGAATCGTCGCCGGCCAGATCGACTACATCAATGCACATGGCACCGGCACCCCGGAAAACGACAAGATGGAATATCTGGGGATCTCGACCGTGTTCGGCGAGCGCGCCACGCAAATTCCGGTATCGTCCAACAAGTCGATGGTAGGCCACACCCTCTCCGCCGCCGGCGCGGTGGAAGCCGTGTTCTCGCTGCTGACGCTTGAGCATCAGCGGATTCCGCCGACCATCAATTACGATGTTCCGGATCCGGCGATTCCCTTCGACGTCGTCCCCAACAAGGCGCGCGATGCCCGCGTCACCGCCGTGATGTCGAATTCGTTCGGCTTCGGCGGCCAGAACGCCTCGCTGATTCTGACGCGCGAACCGGTCTAGCAAGTCGGCCATTTTTGCAAATGAGCCGCTTGCTCCCTCGCGCCAGGGCCCGTATTCGCGATGCCACCAAGCCGATCGCCGAAGCCGCGGTCGGAGCGTTGACGATCGGAATGCTTCGCACCACCCGCTATTTCGATCCGATCAAGACCGCGAACCTGTTCGGCCGGATCGCTCGCTCCGTTGGGCCGATGATGCGCGAGCAACGGATCGGCCGCGCCAATCTGACCGCCGCATTCCCGGAAAAATCGCCTGCCGAGATCGAGACCATTTTGGCGGGCGTTTGGGACAATCTTGGTCGCGTCGGCGCCGAATTCGCGCATCTCGATCATATCTGGGAGCACGATCCGGCCTATCCCGAACAAAGCCGCATCGAAATCCTGCCGCGCACCCACGAGCTGTTTGCGCAGCTGCGGCTCGATGGCAAGCCGGCGCTGATCTTCGCCAGCCATCTCGGCAACTGGGAACTGCCGGCGCTGGCCGCGGTCGCGCACGGACTGGACGCCGCGATCCTGTATCGGCGGCCGAACATCGCCTCCGCCGATCGCGCCATCCAGGAAATACGCGCGGTAAAAATGGGTACGCTGATTCCGGCCGGCCGCGACGCCCCGATAAAGCTTGCGGAGGCCCTGCAAAACGGCCAGCACGTCGCGATGCTGGTCGATCAGTATCTTACCAATGGCGTCGAGGTCACCTTCTTCGGCCGCAAGACCCGCGCCAATCCGATGCTGGCGCGGCTATTGCGGCAAGTCGAATGCCCGGTACATGGCGTGCGGATCATCCGCCTGCCCGGTCACCGTTTTCGCGCCGAACTATCTGATGAAGTACAGCCGGTCCGCGACGCCGCCGGCAAAATCGATATTCAGGGCACGACGCAGGCGATTACCTCGGTGGTCGAGGGCTGGATCCGCGAATATCCCGATCAATGGCTATGGCTGCATCGCCGCTGGCGGTAGCGGGTACACGCGTGCAGCCTCAGAGCGTCTTTGCGAGGAGCGTAACCGACGAAGCAATCCAGCTACCGCGCGCCGCATGCTGGATTGCTTCGCTTCGCTCGCAATGACGACGCGCGCTATCGCCCCGTCTTCACCTTGGTCCACAACCGGTTGATGATCCGCTGCGTGGCCGGATCGCGCGCGGTGATCACGAACAGCTTTTTGAGCGTCGCCTCGTCCGGGTAGATGTTCTTGTCGTTGAGGATTTTCGGATCGATCAGCTTCTGGCTCGCCAGATTGCCATTGGCGTAGGAAAGAAAATCCGAATTCTTTGCCGCGACATCGGGCCGGTAGAGATAGTTGATCAGCTCATAGGCCTCGCTAACATTGTTCGCATCGGCCGGGATCGCAAGATTATCGAAAAACATCTGCGCGCCTTCCCTGGGGATGGCATAGCCGATCTCGATGTCATTCTTTGCTTCCGCGGCGCGGCTCCGCGCCTGCATGATGTCGCCCGACCACCCGACCACGAGGCAAATCTCCCCGGTGGCCAGCGCGCTCAGATATTCCGAGGAATGAAACTTGCGGACATTGGGTCTGATTTTTTGCACGAGATCGGCGGCCTTTTCGAGGTCGGCCTGTCTGGTCGAATTCGGATCGAGCCCGAGATAGCTCAGTGCCGCCGGAAAAATATCATCGGCGGAATCCAGCATGTGAATGCCGCAATCCCTGAATTTGGCCAGGTTCTCCGGTTTGAAGACGATGTCCCAACTGTCGATCCTGGCGTCGGCGCCGAGAATTTTTTGTACCGCCTTGACGTTGTAGCCGATGCCGGTGGTGCCCCACATGTAGTTGGCGCCGTAGAGATTGCCGGGGTCATAAACAGCTAGCTGTTTCGTCACCACCGGCCAGGCGTTGGCGAGGTTCGGCAGCTTTGATTTATCGAGCGTCTGAAAAACCTTGGCCGTGATCTGGCGTTGCAGGAAATAGGCTGTGGGAACGACGACATCGTAGCCCGATTTACCCGCGAGCAGCCGCGTCTCCAGGGTCTCATTGGCATCGAAAGTGTCGTAGACGACCTTGATGCCGGTTTCCCTGGTGAAGTCTTCCAGCACCCCCGGCGCCATGTAGTTCGACCAGTTATAGAAATTGACGGTGCGCGCTTCCGCTTTCGCGGGCGGCGAAAGCAATGCGAAGGCTGCGACAACTGCGGCAGCAAATCGGATTTGAGTCCAGCTCCAGCCGTGCGTCATCATCGGTCTCTTCGGCGGTGCACCGCGTCGGACAGGCGCTCCAGCGCGGTGTCGAGGGTTGCATCCTGCTTGGCGAAACAAAAACGCACGACCGACGTCACGGCATCCTTTTCATAGAAGGCCGACACCGGGATCGCCGCGACCTTGTAGTCGGTCACGATGCGCTTGCAGAATGCCTCGTCGGTTTCGTTAAGCCCGAGCGGGGAAAGGTCGACCGTGAGGAAATAAGTGCCTTGCGAGCGAAGTACCGGGAAGCCGATGCTCTCCAGCCCCGCGGTGAGACGGTCGCGGCTCCGCGCCAGCTCTTTGCGCATTTGATAAAAATAATCCGCCGGCTTGCCGAGGCCGTAGGCGACCGCCGCCTGAAGATTGGGCGCGGTGGTGAAGGTAAGAAACTGGTGCACTTTGGCGGCCACGCGCAGCAGCGGCGGCGCCGCGCAGACAAAGCCGATCTTCCAGCCCGTCAGCGAAAAAATCTTGCCTGCGGAACCCACCTTGATGGTGCGCTCGCGCATTCCCGGAATGGTGATCAGCGGAATATGCTCGCGGCCATCGAAGATCACGTGCTCCCAGACCTCATCGCAGATCGCGATTGTATCGAACTCTTGGCAGAACCGCGCCAGCAGCTCGAGGTCCTCGCGCGGATAGACGACTGCGGCGGGATTGAGCGGATTGTTGAAGAGTACGGCCTTGGTCTTGTGGTTGAAGACGCTGCGCAGCATCTCCTCGGTGAGCCGCCAATGCGGCGGCTCGAGGCGCACCAGACGCGGTATGCCTCCGGCCTGGCGGATGATCGGGAGGTAGGAATCGTAAACCGGCTGAAAAGCCACGACCTCGTCGCCGGGCTCGACCACGGCAAGGATCGCGCTGGTCAGCGCTTCGGTGCCGCCCGACGTCACCATCACCTCGGTCATGGGATCGAGCGCGAGACCATGCCAGCGCCCGTAATGGGCGGCGATCGCCTGCCGCAATTCCGGAATACCCATCATCGACGGGTATTGGTTGTAGCCGTCCATCACCGCTTCCGCCGCCGCGCGGCGAATATCTTCCGGACCGGGATCGTCGGGAAAACCCTGGCCGAGATTGATGGCGTTGTTGTCGCGCGCAAGCTGCGACATCGCCTCGAAGACGGTCACGGGAAGATCCGCAAACACCTTGTTCATGGACGTCATGGCAATGGTCAGCCACCGGTCTTGGTCGGCAACCCCGCGGCCTTCCAGGCCAGCAGGCCGCCCGCAAGGTGGTTGTCGTAAGGCAAGCCCGCGGCCTGAGCAGCCAGCGATGCTGTCACCGATCTTTTCCCCGAGCGGCAGGCAAAGACCACCTGCTTGCCATCGGGATCCGGAATATCCTGCGGATCAAAACTCGAAAGCGGAACCACGACCGCGTCGGGATAGGCTTCGACGGCAACCTCGTTCGGCTCGCGGACATCGACAAGCAGGTAGCGGCCCTCGGCCACTCCTTTCGCTACATCTTCCGGCGTCAAATCGTGAACCTGATCCGCCACTCAAACTCTCCCACCGATCATCCGTGCACTAACTTGCGCGTATTCCATTCGCAAAAACCGGTATCCACATTTGCGGAACACGCGCGAGTATGAACGAACCCAACAGGGACGGATACCGATTGCTCGCCCTTCGGCGCCAACCTCGCCCCTCACGCGACGAAAATCAAGCTCCGGAAGGCACCCTGGGAGCTAGATGGTAACCTGCGTTCCCACCTCGACCACCCGTCCACTTGGAATCTGAAAATAGTCGGTCGCATCGTTGGCGGTGCGGCTGAGCGCTATGAACAGGTGATCCTGCCAGCGAGGCATTCCGGAATGCGCGGCCGGCTTGAGCGCGCGCCGCGACAGGAAGAACGAGGTCGACATGATGTCGAACTGCCATCCCAGCTTTCGCGCGATCGCCAGCGCTTTCGGCACGTTGGGCGATTCCATGAATCCAAACCGCAGCTTCACCTTGGAGAAGGTCGCGCTGATCTGTTCCAGCCTCACTCGCTCGGCCGGATCGATCCGCGGCGTTGGTGCGATCTCGATGGTAAGGATGACGTTTTTCTCGTGCAGCACTTTATAGTGCTTGAGACTGTGCATCAGCGCTGTCGGCGCGCTGGCTGGATCGCTGGTCAAGAACACAGCGGTGCCGGAAACCCGCTGCGGTGGCCGCTTTTCGAGCATCGCGACCAGATCGAGCAACGGAAACTCCAGCTTGCGGGATTTCTCGAACAATAGACGGCTGCCGCGCCGCCAAGTGTACATCAGCAGCATGACGACGGCTCCGAGCGCCAGCGGGACCCAACCGCCCTCGAATACCTTCAACAGGTTTGCCGCGAGAAACGTCAGATCGAGAAATAGAAACGGAGCAATCAACGCTGCGGCCGCGAGGGGCGACCATCCCCAGACGCGCCAGATCACGACAAAGCCCATCATGCCCGTGACCACCATGGTGCCGGTCACGGCGATGCCATAGGCCGACGCCAGCGCGCTTGAAGAGCGGAACATCAACACCAGCAAAATCACGCTGATGAACAGCAGCATGTTGATGCGCGGGATGTAGATCTGGCCGGAATGGGCTTCCGACGTATGGCGGATTTCAAATCGCGGCAGCAAGCCGAGCTGAATGGCCTGACGCGTCAACGAATAGGCGCCGGTGATCACGGCCTGGCTTGCAATGACTGTCGCCACGGTGGCGAGAACGACCATCGGGATCAACGCCCAGTCCGGATACATCAGGAAGAAAGGATTTTCCACCGCTTTCGGGTCGGCGATGACCAGAGCGCCCTGCCCCAGATAGTTCAGCGCCAGCGACGGCAATACGATGAAAAGCCAGGCGGTCTGGATCGGCCGTTTGCCGAAATGCCCGAGGTCGGCATAGAGCGCTTCGGCGCCGGTGACGGCGAGAAACACCGCGCCCAGCGTGACGAAGCCGATGATGCCATGATGGAGCATGAACGAGACAGCATGGAGCGGATTTAACGCAAGCAAGACCTCCGGATGCCGCACGATCGAGGGAATCGCCGCGATCGCGATGACGGCGAACCAGATACACATTACCGGTCCAAAGAAGGCCGCAACACGCGCCGTGCCGCGCGATTGAGCCGCAAACAAGGCGGCCAGGATGATCACCGTCAGCGGAACGACATAGGGCTCGAACGTCTCAGTGACGAGCTTGATACCTTCGATCGCGGAAAGGACCGACAGCGCCGGCGTGATCACCGCATCGCCATAAAATAGCGCGCCGCTGATGATTCCGAGCAGCACGATCGTGCCGGCGCCATGGCCGACCGCGCGCTGCGCCAGCGCCATCAATGCCAGCGTTCCGCCCTCGCCGTTATTATCTGCGCGCAGCAGGATCACCACATATTTAAGCGTCACCACGATGATCAGCGCCCACACGATCAATGAGAGAACCCCGAGTACGGCTTGCGGAGTGACGGCGCCGGCAGAGCCGCTGGCCGCGACGACGGCCTCGCGAAACGCGTAAAGCGGACTGGTGCCGATGTCGCCGTAAACGACACCGATGCTGCCGATCAGGAGAGCCGTGAAGCGGGCAGTGGAATGGGTCTCGCCATGTCCATTGGCCGCCGTGGATTCCGCGGCGGGAGCTACAACATCGCTGGTCATGGGAGTTGGGGCCTCAAAATGCTTCACTGCGCGATTAGCAAAGCGACGCGGCATATAGTCCCGCGCTTCAAGCATGGCCAAGCCTGATTTTAGGCCCGCGCCATGCAAAAATGCCTAGACCGCTAGATGGTCACTTGGGTTCCGACTTCAACCACCCGTCCTGTTGGAATCTGGAAATAGTCGGTGGCGTCATTCGCGGACCGGCTCATCGCGATGAACAGGTGATCCTGCCACAGCGGCATTCCCGATTGCGAAGATGGCTTCAGCGAACGCCGCGACACGAAAAATGACGTCGACATGATATCGAACTGCCAACCGAGCTTTCGCGCGATCACCAGCGCCTTCGGAACGTTCGGAGATTCCATGAAACCGAAGCGCAGCCGGACGGTGGCAAACTTGTCGCTGATGGTTTCCATCCGGACGCGCTCGGCCAGGTCGACGCGCGGGGTCTGTGCGGTTTCGATGGTCAGGATGACGTTGTGCTCGTGAAGCACCTTGTTGTGCTTGAGATTATGCAGCAGCGCGGTCGGCACGAAATTCGGGTCGCTGGTCAGAAAAACCGCGGTGCCCTTGACGATGTGAGGCGGACGCTTTTCGAGGCTCTTGATCAGATCTTTGAGCGGAACTTCAATACGCCGCGTCTTCATGGTCAGAATCGCCGCACCCCGGCGCCAGGTCCAGATCATGATCGCCACGGTAAAGCCGAACAGCAGCGGCACCCATGCGCCTTCAAGCAGTTTCAAAAGATTTGCAGCGAAGAAAGTCATGTCGACGACGACAAACGGCAAAATCACGGCCGCTGCGGTAGCCGCGCGCCAATTCCACAATTTCCAGATCACGACGAAACCCATGATGCCGTCGACGACCATGGTGGTGGAGACGGCGATGCCATAGGCGGAAGCCAACCCGCTCGAGGTCCGGAACAACAGCACCAGCAGCATTACGCCGATCAGCAGCAGCCTGTTCACCCGCGGCAGATAAATCTGGCCGGCGTGGGTCTCCGAGGTGTAGCGAACTTCGAAGCGCGGCAGCAGACCGAGCTGCACCGCCTGACGGATCAGCGAATACGCTCCCGTGATCACCGCCTGGCTCGCGATCACCGTCGCCGCGGTCGCCAGCACCACCAGCGGCAGCAGCAAGATGTCTGGAACCATCCGGTAGAAGGAATTTTCGATCGCCGCAGGATTGGAGAGCACCAGCGCGCCCTGACCGAAGTAGTTGATCAAAAGCGACGGCAACACGAAGTAAAGCCACGCACCCTGTATCGGCTTGCGTCCGAAGTGACCGAGATCCGCATAGAGCGCCTCGCCGCCGGTCACTGCGAGAAATACCGCTCCCAGGGTCACCAGCCCGATGACGCCGTGGGAAAGCAGAAACTGGATCCCGTACCAGGGATTGATCGCGGCCAGCACTGACGGATCGTCGCTGATATGAATAAGCCCCATGACCGCGATGGTGGCAAACCAGACCACCATGACCGGCCCAAAGGCCGATGCCACCCGGGCCGTGCCGCTGCTCTGAACCGAGAACAGCACGACAAGAATCAGAACCGTGAGCGGCACCACATAGTGCTCAAGTGCCGGCGCCGCCAACTTGAGACCTTCGACCGCCGACAGTACCGAGATCGCCGGCGTGATCATGGAATCGCCGATGAACATCGACGCACCGATGACACCCAGCGTCAGCAATAGCCAACTCCTCCGACCCAATGCCCGTTGGCCCAGCGCCATCAGCGAAAGCGTGCCACCCTCGCCGTTATTATCGGCGCGCAGCAGCAGCAGAACGTATTTTGCGGTGACGACGATAAGGAGTGCCCACAGGATCAGGGACAGAACCCCGAGCACGATCGCTCGCGTGACCGGCTGGCCGTGCGCTGCACTGGCAGCAACGGCCTCGCGAAACGCATACAGCGGCGAGGTTCCGATGTCGCCAAAGACGACGCCGATACTTCCCAGCGTCAGCGCCCAAAAGCCGGTCGAGACCCGACCTTCCTGGGTTTCTGTTGATGTGACGCTGACGGCCATGATGGGAGGGAACGCTCTATGGATTGATATGATCCGGGCCGGCTATCGACGCCTTCCCGCAAAGCTTGTCAACCGACCAACCGTGACGCTGCCGGCAATGCCGGACCTCCACAAAGCATCAGGCGGTGAGTGGTAATATAGTAGTGGAATGAATTAAGGCTTCAGACCTGGCGGCAGCGGTGGAGCTTCACGCATCAGCGTGATGGTCACGCGGCGGTTCGCCGATAGCGAGGGATCGTCCGGGAAGAGTGGCTGGCTGTCAGCTTTTCCGGAGACCGCAAAAATATGGGCTGGCGGCAATCCTTCCCTCTCGAGAATCTGCCGCACCGTGTTGGCCCGGTCCGCCGAAAGATCGAACGCCCCATAGTCGCTTTGCGCCGGCACGAAACCCGCCGCGGTGTGACCGACGATCGAGATTCGCAGTGGCGTCGCCTTCAGCGGAGCCGCAAGCTTCTGGATCAGCCGGCGCGTGCGCTCATACGGCACCTTGGAGCCGTCGGCAAACATCGACCGTCCATCCTGATCGACGATTTCGAGATTGAGGCCCTGGCTGGTCTCCTCAAACATGATGTGTTTTGAAATTTCGGTCAGTTCCGGCATGTCCTGCAATGCCTGCCGCAACGATGCCGAGGCAAGGGCAAATTCGCGATCGACTTTCAGGCGGGCGCCGGCAGTAAGGTTGCGCTCCTGTTGATCCGGGGTCGGCGTATTGGATGCTTCCTCGGGCGGAATGTGCGCGGTGTTTTTCAGCTTCGGCCTCGTCGGCAGGCCATCGGATTCGATGATCCCGGTGTGACGCGCGTCGGTCTGCACGCCAAACGCCTCCCGCATCGAGCCCGCGACGATTTTCAGCTTTTGCTGGTCCTGGTTGGAGAAGGCGACGAGCATCACAAAGAAGCTCATCATCAAGCCCATGAGGTCGGCGAACGACACGTACCAGCCGTGCCCTCCGGCATGTGCACCGCCACGTTTTTTCTTGGCCATCGCTTGCTTCCCGGACCGCCGTCACCCGCCGGTCAGGCCGGTACCGGCTCGCCTTCTTCCTCGCGATGTTTTTCCGGCAAGTAGGCCAGCAACATTTCCCGGACCAGCGTCGGGCTTTTGGAGTCCCGGATCATCAGAATGCCGTCGATGATCAGCGTGCGGTTGGTCTCCTCGTCGAGCAGCTTGCCATGCAGCTTGTCGGCAATCGGCAGGCAGAACAGGTTCGCGATCACCGCGCCGTACAGCGTCGCCAGCAACGCGGTCGCCATGAACGGACCGAGTTTCGAAGGGTCGGTCATGTTGGCGAACATCTGCACCATGCCGATCAAGGTGCCGACCATCCCGAACGCCGGCGTGCAGTCGCCGATGGCGCGGTAGATTTTGCCGCCCTCGTCGAGATGCATCAGAAAATTGTCGCGGTCGCGCTCGAGGTTGTCCCGGATGAATTCGAGATCGTAGCCGTCGGCGACGTAGCGTATTCCCTTGGCCAGGAACGGTTCGTCGGTCTCGACTTTTTCGAGGCCGACCGGTCCCTGCTTGCGCGCGATTTCGGCGATGCGGGCAAGTTCGTCGACCAGATCGCGCGCCGACAGCCGGCTGATCGTGAAGGCAAACTTCGCACCCAGCGGCAGACCATGCAAAATCGCGCTGAGCGGAAAGCGGATCATGGTGGCGGCGATCGATCCGCCGATGACGATGAGGGCAGCATGCTCGCTGATGAACATGTGGAGGTCGCCGCCCATGAGGATCATCACTGAAACGACGATGATGCCGCACACGAGCCCGACGCCCGTCATGATATCCATGGGATTCTCCAACGCGTACGCGAACGACCGGCCGTTCTGGACGGTGGCGCGGCCCATCCGGAGCTGCGCAACGGGAACCCTACGTCGGCGCCATTAAAGACGCGTTACCGAATTTAGTAGGCATAACAATTGGTTAATAAAGAACTAGGCCAGGTCATGGTCCTGTGTTCGCTGGATTTCTGCTCGGTTGCGTGACCACGAGGTACGTCAAATCGTGACGCGGTTGCCGCTACGCGGCCGGCGACATTCTGTTGGTCCGCAGCAGCGCAACCGCATAAAGCAACCAGCCAACTGCGAGACACGCCGGAATCGCGGCCCACAGCCACGTTTTGTATTCGGGCTGAAGGCTGACAATAACGAGGCCTTGCCCCGCGGCAACGCCTGCTCCGAGCACCGCGATTGCCCAGGCCGGGCCAATGACGCCAGCGTTTCCGAAGACCATGGGACCCACGACGAGTGGAGCGAATGCAAGCTGTGCACAAAAACACGCGAGCTGCAGGTTAACAAACCTGGCGCCGGCGAAACTCGGGTCGAGATAATCATTCAGCAAGGACAGGATGATGAGCATGGCCACGCAGACCCCGCCGCCCGCAGTGACGGCCCGTCTCCTCGCGAGAGCCTGGTCGGGCTGCGCCGGGCCAGGCGAGAGGGCTGGGATCAGGTCGTACCGAATGGTCGCCAGCGTTGCAGAAAACATTGCACTCATGGTCACCAGGGCCATTGCAATCAGACTTACGAACAACAGCCCTGAGGCCGCATCCGCCACACCGTTCTGCTGCGAAGCAAGCCACCCGATGAAAGACTGCAAAATGTCGGCGCCATCGGGCATGCCCGTCGCGAGTACCGCGATCGTCCCGAACATGCTTATCATGAGCCACAGCAGGGCGCTGGCGCCGGCGTACATCCCAAGCACCCCTGCAAATGCCTCCGGCGTTTGGCCGCCATCCGCCGGTAGCGCCGCTATTCTGAGCCAGTTCGTGGTGTCGACAATCGGATAGAAGACCGTCAGCAGGACCAGGGCCATCAACACTGAAATGGACGTCGGCCTCACTGCCCGCAATGCGGCGAGGCTCTCGGTGACCACGGCTGAAAAGCCCTGGGCATATAGATCGATCACCGCGACGCCGAGCGTTATCGCGACCACCAATGCTATCAGTTCATTGGTAACCCTCGAAAACCTGCGGAACAGCGGCGCACCGCGTGGTTCGATATCAACGCCTTCGCCGGAGACGGGGCGTCCGATCGGGCTGGTATCGATGTATCGCGATCGCCGATAGATCAGCACGATTGCGCAGCAGACCGCAAGCACGGCTACCGCGAACGTGCCGCGCGGCGGCATCCGCACAGCGGACGAAATCAACATGTACAAGACAACGAGGATCGATCCGATCAATCCAAGATACAGAATTCCCAATTGCGCTTGCGCCGAACGCATGGCCCCGGAATTCCCGGCCGGTATTGTGTACAGCATCATCAATCCCAAAAGGCCACATGCGATGGTGGATGTGAGATTTGCGCCACCCGGAAGGAGCGGCTTCACCAATGACGCGACGCCGATCGCCGCCCCCGTGATCAAGCCCGCGAACGCGAGAACACTTAGCGCCGCCGCAAATAACCGGACGCGCGGATCGTTGCCGTGCTGGCGTGCGATGAAACCCGGGACCGTGATGGACCGATCGCGATCGAGCGCCTGGCTCAAAAAAAGGAGCATCGGCCGCCGCAGTCGGTAGATCAGGTACAGGCCCGCTCCAAACATCGCCGAGCAAACGATAGCCGACCAGAAGTCGCCTCTGGCGCCCCAGCTGAAGAACTGGGCAAAAGCCGCAATCTGTAACGAGTAAGCAATGGAACTATTCTGTACGACCCCGCCGGGAGTGGACTCGGAAGCAACGAAATATTCTCGCGCTCGGGCGTATTCCCTGCGACGCAAGATATAAATTGGGATCAGAGATATCCCGAGGAAGGCGATGAGACCAAGTATTGCAAAGGTCATCATAAGGGCTTCAGAATTGCAGGTAACCAGATAGTTCGCAATAATTCGATGGTGATGCCGTGATTGCCGATTGAACTCAAGCGCGAGCGCTGGCCGCAAGCAGGACCCCTATGAAATCAAGCGGGCTGACAGGATCATGCTTTCCGGATTAAGTGGCGCCGTGGCACAATCTTTCCGGAGCAAGCGCGTGCAGAACGGCCGTAGCTATGTCAGTTCGTGCGTAGGAGTGATCGCGGTTATCCTCGTCCTCTATTGCAGTCCCGCCCGCGCCGAGACGCGTGTGCTTTTGTTGCGAGGCTGGTTCGGTGTGTTCTCGACAGGCCTTGACACCATCGCCGACGCGCTCAAGGCCAAGGGCATCCACGCGGAGGTGAGCGGGCATCTCTCCTGGAAGGCGGCTGCGGATGAAATCCTTCGCGAGCGCGCGCAGGGCAAGACCGACGCGATCGTGCTGGTGGGCCACTCACAAGGGGCCAACAACGTCATCGACATGGCTCGGGTGCTTGAGGCGCAAAATGTGCCGGTCGCGCTGTTGGTGACGCTCGCGCCCTACAGGCAGGATCCCGTGCCGGCTAACGTCATGCGGGCGGTCAACTATTATCAAGCGGGGGGTTGGGGAGCTCCGCTTACGGCAGCACCTGGTTTCCGGGGCAAGCTGTCGAATGTCGATGTCGCCGAGGATTCGGCGGTTTCCCACATCAACATCGACAAGAGCGCGCGCATCCAGGCCGAAATCGTCCGTGAGGTCGGGGCAGTCGCCAAGGCCAAGTAAAGCGGACGCGAAGCATGGTTGGCACGGCTTCCGCGTGGTATTTCGGCCACACAAGCCCAGAAAATCGCCTGCGATCCTGTTGATTGTCGCCTGTTAATTGCCGGGGAACGTTGAGCAGACTACTACTCGAATCAAGTTTTGTCCCTCGTGATACGTGATAGGAGAATGCTCATGTTGAAGTTCCTGGTAGTGGCAGGCACCTCGCTCGGTATGTTGACCGCTGCCGTCGCCGCTGATTTGCCCCGCGCGCAGCCGGTTTACACGCAGGCGCCGGTCGGCAAGGCCCCGATCGGCAAGGCCCCGGTCGGCAAATACCCGGTCGGCAAGGCCCCGGCGCCGATCGTAACGAAGGGCTAACTCGATAATTCAAGCGCAGGGGGAGCAATGCATCGCATTGCTCCCCTTTGGCCTGCCGCGAAGTTCGGTCGCCGGGCTGAAGCCGCTTGGAAGCTTGCCGGATTGCATTGGCATCGAAATCGCCTGCTGATGTGACCCAGCCAGAATTTATCGAACGCCGCTCGCGATCGTTTGTGGGACACCGCTCCACAGGCATTCGGTCGCGTCGGCAAAATGGAACGAAGCTCTGTGGATGACGTTGACCCTCTAACCAGGGGTATCCCGTCATGCAACGAATCAAGCATCCGCCCATCCGCAATAAAATCGACCTGGCGGAGCCCGTTCAGGTTCGTGCCTGGACCCGGCGGCTCGATATATCCCCTGATGCATTGAAGGCGGTGGTCGACAAGGTCGGCAATTCCGTTGCGGCCGTCACCAAGGAAGTTGAATTGCAGCGGACAACTCGCAAAGCCTCGCCTGCGCCAGTTCAGAGCAAGCCAGCAGATGGCGAAGTGCCAACGCCGGTCTGACTGGTCAGGCGCCGGTCAGGCCCGTGAGTTCGCGGCTTAGCGTGCGCAACCGTTTGCGGGCGCCCTCATCATAGGCCTGCGGATTGGCCTGCGATTGCTGCATGCCGTTGAAGAACAGCCCGGTTTTGCCTGCGACGTCGTCTCCCGCTGCAAGATGCAGGATCGCTTCGCCGCCCTGCTCGACGGTCGAGATCGGCGTGATGCCGCCTTCACGCACCATCGTGGTGTTCATGTAGGTGGCGGGATGCAGTGCATTCACGGTCACGCCCGAACCCTTGAGTTCTGCGGCGAGATCGATGGTGAACATGATCTGCGCCAGCTTGCTCTGCGCGTAGGCGCGCGTGCCGTTGTAGCCTTTGGTCAGCATGACGTCGTCGAAATCGAGCGGATGCTGGCCGAGCGAGGCGACGTTGACGATCCGCGACGGCGCACTGGCTTTTAGCAAGGGCAGCAAAAGGTAAGCGAGCAGGAAACCGGAAAGGTAATTCACGGCAAACCGCAGTTCGTGTCCGTCGGCGCTAATGCGTCTCTCGGTCCCGAGCGCGCGCGACCCGATTCCGGCATTGCTGATGAAAACGTCGAGCCGCTTGTGGTCGGCAGTCACCGCCTCCGCGAGCTGCCGCGTGCCGGCAAGCGAAGCCAAATCCGCCGCATAAAAGATCGGCGCGGCGCGTCCCTGGCCGCGAATTTCATCGGCAAGCGTTTTGGCCCGGGCTTCGTCCCGGCCATGGATCAGCACTTTGGCGCCATCGGCAGCAAGCCTGGCGGCGACATAGCGGCCGACGCCGTCGGTCGAGCCTGTGACTAGTACGGTTTTGCCATCCATCTTCATGTCGAAAGCATTTCCGTTCTCGCGCTCACTGCGCCTGCGCGCCGATACCGGCCGACTTGATGATCGGCCACCATTTTTCCATTTCGGCTTTCTGGAACGCGGCCAACCCCTCCGGCGTCTGCTGCTCGCTCGGCGCGACGTCGAGCCCCAACTCCGT
This sequence comes from uncultured Alphaproteobacteria bacterium, assembly GCA_963745785.1. Lineage (GTDB taxonomy): Bacteria > Pseudomonadota > Alphaproteobacteria > Rhizobiales > Xanthobacteraceae > Bradyrhizobium. The sequence continues at coordinate 385,707 of CAVUYV010000006.1, forward strand.
AAACCGCTTCTGGATCGCCGGATCGGCAAGCGCCTCGGCGGTCGCGGCATTGAGCCTGGCGATGACGTCTTTCGGCGTCCCTTTCGGGGCGAAGAAGCCGAACCAACCCGACATGTAAAGTCCGGGCACGCCGGTCTCGTCGGCGGTCGGAATGTCCGGCATCGAGGCCGAGCGTTGCGGCGACAGGTTGGCGAGCGCCTTGATCTTGCCGGCGCGGATTTGCGGCAGGGCCACCGCGCCCTGAACGACAAGCAGGTCCACGGTCCCGGAGATCAGGTCGGTCATTGCCGGGCCCGCGCCGCGATAAGGAATGAACTGCACTTTTTGCTTGGTCAGGTTCTCGAACAGCACGCCGGTGACATTGGCCGCCGCGTTCTGGTTGACGAAATTGATTTTGCCCGGGTTCGCCTTCATCCACGTCACGAGTTCGGCGAGGCTGTTGGCCGGAAGGTCATTTTTGGCGACCATGAGCTGGGGATTGTTGGAGATCAGGGCGATCGGCTCAAAATCCTTTTCCAGATCGTAGTCGAGTTTGTAGATGATGCTGCCGACGTGGGTGTCCCATTGGCCGATGTCGAAGGTGTAGCCGTCGGGCGCCGAACGGGCGACGCGCCCGACCCCGATGCTGCCGCCGGCGCCGCCGACATTTTCGATTACGATCGGCTGTCCCAGCGAGGCCCGCATGCGCTCCGCCATGATCCGTGCGGCGGTATCGGTCGATCCGCCCGGCGGGAACGGAACCACCAGCGTGATTGAGCGCGATGGATAGGTTCTGCGCCTGCACAGCAACGATGCCGACAAAGATTGCCAGCACCAGCATAACCAAGAACCTCCTCATGACAGCCCCCACATGCCGAAGCGATCGGATCGCTAGTGAATTTCAGCCGAACGCTTCAGCGCCTCTTTCAGCTTTTCAAGCGTAAAATCCTTGCTGCGGGCGATCTCAAGGATTGGCGTCTCGCGGCGGCCGCAGAGCTCGGCCGCATCCGGCAGCTTCGCGGCCACATCGAGCGGAATGACCACCGCGCCGTGACGATCGGCATGAATGAGATCGCCGGAGCGCACCGTCATTCCGGCCACGCGAACTTCGCCGCCGAAATTCTCGGCGTGCACATAGGCGTGAGACGGTCCGATCGAGCCCGCGAGCGCCTGGAAGCCGGGCGCCCATTGCGCGATGTCGCGGATCGAACCGTCGGTGATGACACCGAGAGAGCCGAGCGCTTTGTGCACCGAGCTTTGAACCTCGCCCCAGAACGCCCCAAATCCCGTATCGGGGCCGTCGATATCCTGGATCACGTTGATGCGCGGCCCCGGGCCGGTGCCGACATATTCGTAATAGGCAATTCGCCGCTGCTGCTGTTCGGCGGCGGAGAGGCCGGAGGCGAGCACCGAGCGGATCGTCGTGGTGCGGGCATATCCGACCATCGGCGGCAGATCGGGGAACGGGCAGACCAGCGGCTTCGTCGTATAGCCGACGAGACGGCGGGCGGGCGCGACGATTTCCAACGCGTTGCAGATCGTGGGCGTGTCGTAGCGCGCCAATGCTTCAAGAAGTGCGGCGGGCAGCGGTGGGGTCGCGGAATCCGTCACGGCGTTCTCTCCAGAATTCATGGGTCGGCGCTTTTCAAGGGCGCTTATGGTCAGCCGTATAACCGAGATTGGGATCGAACCCAACTCGGCGATTGCTCATGGCAGATATTTGGGGCGAACGCTCAATTCAGCCGCGCCGGCCGATTGTCCTGTTCTGCTTCGGCGGCGGTCGGAGCGTAGGGAGACGCTGGAGTTGACGGCGTGGCATCGGCGGGCACAGCGGCCTGCGCGGCGTAGGCGCGCTCCTGGTCGCGATAAGACTTCCATCCGGCCGGCAGGCTGAGGAGAAAGAGCACCGAACCCGCCGACAGAATGTACCAGGGATACCCGATCAAGAGCGCGATGAAGAAAATGACCGAGACGAAAACCGGCAGCACCATTTCCGGCGGCACGCGCATGCGAATGGTCTTGCCCGAAAACACCGGCAGGCGCGAGACCATCAGGAACGCAATCAACAGCGTATAGAGCGCGGTCAGCGTCGGATGCGGTTTCGGCAGCCCAAGGAAAGCGAGATAGATCGGAAGCAGCACCGTGATCGCGCCGGCGGGCGCCGGAACACCGGTGAAGAAGTTCGCCGCAAACGCCGGCTTGTTCGGATCGTCCATGGTGGCGTTGAAGCGCGCAAGCCGCAAGCCGCCGCTGATGGCGAACACCATCGCCGCGATCCAGCCGCCATTGTGGATCTCGTGCAGCTGCCAGAAATACAGGATCAGACCCGGGGCGACGCCGAAATTGACGAAGTCCGCGAGGCTGTCGAGCTCGGCCCCGAATTTGGACTGGCCCTTGATCATGCGCGCGACACGGCCGTCGATGCCGTCGAGCGCGGCCGCAAACACGATCGCGGCCACGGCCAATTCCATCCGTCCTTCCGTCGACAGCCGGATCGCCGTCAACCCCGCGCAGATCGCAAGCAGGGTGATGACGTTGGGCACCAGCATCCGCACCGGGATCGGGCGAAACCGGCGCCGGCGCATTTCGGGAGACTCTGGGATCCATCGGCATCTGCATGGCGGCCTAGATATAGCAAGCGCCAGCCGACTCCGCCATGTGCGGTCAGCCACCTGTTTCACCGCCGAAATGGTTAATCGGGCCGGAAAGTCCGAGCTTCGTCGCCAAGCCTGAAATCGGCCAGGATGGTCTCGCCTGCGACCGCGGTCTGACCTTCGGAGACCAGCGCCTTGGTGCCTTCGGGCAGGTAGACGTCGAGCCGCGACCCGAAGCGGATCAGCCCGAAATCGCTCTCCTGCGGCGATCGATTGCCCTTCGCGGACGAACGATACGATCCGCCGGGCCACCAGGCCTGCGATCTGGATCACGCCGATCCGCCCGTCCGGCGTCGAGATGACAAGCGAATTGCGCTCGTTGTCCTCGCTCGCCTTGTCAAGCTCGGCGTTGACAAAGCTGCCCGGCCGATACGCGATCCTCTCGATCCGTCCCGCCGCCGGACTGCGGTTCACATGGCAGTTGAACACGCTCATGAATATCGAGATGCGCGGCAGCGGTCTGTCGCCGAGACCGAGCTCGGCCGGCGGCAACACCTGCGTCAGCATCGAAATTCGTCCGTCGGCCGGCGCCACGACGATACCCTCGCGCACCGGCGTCACCCGCACCGGATCGCGGAAAAACAGCGCGCACCAGATGGTCAGCAACGTGCCGAGCCAGCCGAGCGGCGTCCAGATCCAGAACAGAATCAGGCTGGCAAGCGCAAAACCGCCGATGAACGGATAGCCCTCGGGGTGCACAGGCGGAATTTGCGCGCGGATGGAGTTGGTGATCGACATCGATATCACTGATCTGTTGTCCCATCTCGCCTTGCGGAGAGACGGGATTACGCTTCGGTCATTCGGCAGCGGCGGGCGTCACCAGCGGATCGTCAACCGGCGGCGGCTCCCGGTTCGGCGCTTCGTTCTCGTCAGCGATCCGCGCCAGCTTCTCCCGCGCCTCCTCAGCCTCGCGCTGCCGGTTCCACATACTGGCATAAAGTCCGCCGCTTGCCAAAAGCCCGGAGTGAGTTCCGCGCTCGACGATATAGCCCTGATCCAGCACGATGATCTCGTCGGCGCCCACGATCGTGGACAGCCGATGCGCGATCACCAGCGATGTGCGGTTGCGCGACACCCGCTCCAGCGCGTCCTGAATTTCCCGTTCGGTATGGCTGTCCAGAGCTGAGGTGGCCTCGTCGAGCACCAGGATCGGCGGGCCTTTCAGCACCGTGCGCGCGATCGCGACGCGTTGCTTCTCGCCGCCTGACAATTTCAATCCGCGTTCGCCGACCTGGGTCTCATAACCCTTCGGCGACATTCGGATGAAGCCGTCGATTTGCGCCAGCTGCGCCGCCTGTTCGACTTCGGCATCGCTGGCATCCCAGCGGCCGTAGCGAATGTTGTAACGGATGGTATCGTTGAACAATACGGTGTCCTGCGGCACCATGCCGATCGAGGCCCGCAGCGACGACTGCGTGACGTTGCGGATATCCTGGCCATCGATCAAAATCCTGCCGCTTGAGACGTCATAGAGACGAAACAACAGGCGCGAGATGGTCGATTTGCCGGCGCCGGATGGCCCGACGATCGCGACCGTCTTGCCGGCCGGCACCTCGAAATTGAGACCTTTGAGGATCGGACGCTCGGGATCGTACGAAAACCGCACATCCTCGAAACGCAGATTGCCCGATGTCACGATCAAAGGTCTGGCGCCGGGAACATCCTTGATCTCGGGATTGCGTGCCAGAACGTTGAACATCTTCTCGATGTCGATGATCGCCTGCTTGATCTCGCGATACACCATGCCCATGAAATTCAGCGGCTGGTAAAGCTGGATCATCATGGCGTTGACCAGGACAAAATCGCCGACGGTATGGGTGCCGTTGCGCACCCCGGCCGCGCACATCAGCATGATTGCCGTCAGACCGGCGGTGAAAATGATCGCCTGCCCGGTATTGAGAACCGCCAGCGACGTATAGGTTTTGACGCTGGCCCGTTCGTAGCGCTCCACTGAGCGGTCGTAGCGCTGGGCCTCTCGCTCCTCGGCCCCGAAATATTTGACCGTCTCGTAATTCAACAGCGAGTCGATCGCCTTGGTGTTGGCCTCGGTATCGGAGTCGTTCATCCGGCGCCGAATTTCGATCCGCCATTCGGTCGCGATATAGGTGAAATACATGAACACCACGACTGTGACCAGGGTGGCGAGCACATAGCGCCAGTCGAACTGCCACAGCAGCACGGCCATCAGCAAGGAAACCTCGACGATGGTCGGCGCCAGTTGCAGGATCACCATCCGCACGATGACTTCGATGCCGGCCCGGCCGCGCTCCAGCACACGCGTCAGTCCGCCGGTCTTGCGCTCCAGATGAAAGCGCAGCGACAGCTCATGCATGTGGACAAAGGTCAAGTAGGCGAGCTTGCGCACCGCGTGCATCGCGACGCGCGCAAAAATTCCGTCGCGCCATTGTGTCAGCACCGCCATCAGCACACGCAGGCCGCCATAGCTCAAGGTCATGATCAGCGGCGAGGCGATCAACCACAGCTGCCAGTTCGACGACTGCACCGGAGCGGTGTTGGCGCCGGTCAGGGCGTCGATCGCCCATTTGAATGTGAATGGCACCGCGAGCGTTGCCAGCTTGGCGAGCAGCAGCAACACCATCGACCAGACCACGCGCATCTTCAGATCGGCGCGATCGCTGGGCCAGATATAGGGCCACAGATGCACCAGCGTCCCGATCAGAGTCGCCTGCTCGATGGTTGTGTTGGAGGGAGGCAGCGCTTCGCCAGCGTCCCGAAACGAATCAGTGTCAGCCATCAATAGGAGCCTGGAACGAAACGGTGCGCGTGTCAGTTGTCGCGCGTCTTGTTCTGTTTATCTGCATTGTTTCCGTCATATAGAGCGTTTGAACGCCGCATGCACCCTTGCGAGAGGCAATTCTTTCGCGATTTGCGGCATTTGGGCATACATTCTGCTGACTCCATGAATCCGATACCTTGACGCCTTTACGCTGCAGTGCCACATGCCCGGAATGAGCAAGATCAAGACTATCTGTGTTTATTGCGGCTCGGGCCCCGGTTCAAACCCCCGCTTTATTGAAGCAGCCATCGCATTAGGAAAGATTCTCTCCGAGAACGGCATCCGCCTCGTGTATGGCGGTGGCTCGATCGGACTGATGGGCGCGCTTGCCACGTCGGTACTCGATCACGGCGGTACCGTCACCGGCATTATTCCGGATTTTCTCACTTCCCGCGAGAACGCGTTGACCCGCGTTCAGGAACTGGTCGTCACCCCGGATATGCATGAGCGCAAGCGGTTGATGTTCGAGCGTTCCGACGCGTTCGTTGCGCTGCCCGGCGGGGTTGGCACACTGGAGGAACTGGTGGAGCAAATGACCTGGAAGCAACTTGGCCGCCACAGCAAGCCAATTCTGCTCGCCAACATCGACGGCTTTTGGGAGCCATTGCTTGCCCTGCTCGCACACATGCGCGCGACGCAATTCATTCGACCTAACCTGGCGGTCGATGTTCTGAAAGCCGAACGGGTCGAAGATATCCTGCCGCGGTTGCGCGCGGCTGCCGTCCGCGCAGTGGAGGGCACGGAGGAGCTGGCGCCCGAATTGGCGCGTCGGCTTTAAAGCTCTCGCAAAATCTCCGCATCATTCCCCAGGGAATGTCACGGCCTCGATGCGGTTGCCGTCGGGGTCGATGACGAACGCCGCGTAGTAGCGCACGCGATCGTGCGGACGCAGCCCCGGCGCGCCGTCGGAGCGGCCTCCTGCCTTCAGCGCCGCCGCATGGAACGCGTCGACCTCGCCGGAAGACTTTGCCCGAAGGCAGATATGGACGCCGCTGTCCGGCGCGACCTGCGCCATTTCCGCGCGCAGATTGATCCAGAACTCCGGATAGCTCTTGCCGAACCCGACCGTCGCCGGACGTGTCACCAGGCGCGACAGACCCGAGCGGCGTCAGCGCCAATTCGTAGAAACGCGCGGAGCGTTCGAGGTTACTTACGCCGACGGAAATATGGTCGATCATGGATGCATCCCGGGGTCTTGGAACGTCATTGCGAGGAGCCAACGGGTCGCGCGAATGCGCGCCCGATGACAGGCTCCGCGACGAAGCAATCCATGACCGCCGCGGTTTGATTTCTGGATTGCTTCGCTACGCTCGCAATGACGGCTAATCCGATTCGTTGCGTCAAACCCCTCACGCCGGCGCGCCGGACTTCACCAGCTTGTAGATCACCGAATCCATCAGCGCCTGAAACGAGGCGTCGATGATGTTGGGCGACACGCCGACCGTGGTCCAGCGCTCGCCCTCCTCGTCTTCGCTCTCGATCAGCACCCGCGTCACCGCTTCGGTGCCGCCATTGAGGATACGCACGCGGTAGTCGACCAGCTTCAGGCCTTCGATGTACTTCTGGTATTTGCCGAGATCCTTGCGCAGCGCGACGTCGAGCGCATTGACCGGACCGTTGCCCTCGGCCGCCGAGATCAGCCGCTCGCCGGCGACATCGACCTTCACCACCGCCATCGCCACCGTGACGCGCTGGCCGTTGGCGTTGTAGCGCTGCTCGACATTGACGTCGAATTGCTCGACCCGGAAATATTCCGGCACCCGGCCAAGCCTGCGCCGCGCCAGCAGGTCGAACGACGCGTTGGCGGACTCATAGGCGTAACCTGCGGCCTCGCGCTCCTTCAATTCCTCGACCAGACGAACGAGTTTTGTGTCGTTCTTGTCGTAGGCAATGCCGGCGCGTTCCAGCTCGGCGATGACGTTCGACCGGCCGGCCTGATCGGACACCAGCACCTTGCGATGATTTCCGACCGTCTCGGGCGGCACATGCTCGTAGGTCTGGGGGTCCTTGAGCACCGCGGAGGCATGAATGCCGGTTTTTGTCACAAACGCGCTCTCGCCGACATAGGGCGCATGACGATCGGGCGCGCGATTGAGCATATCGTCCAGCGTCCGCGAAACCTTCATCAAGGTCGCCATCTTGTCCGGCGAGACGCCGATGTCGAAGCGATCGGCAAATTCGCTCTTGAGCCGCAGGGTCGGGATCAGCGAACACAGATTGGCGTTGCCGCAGCGTTCGCCAAGCCCGTTCAGCGTGCCCTGGATTTGGCGGGCGCCGGCGCGCACCGCGGCCAGCGAATTGGCGACGGCCTGCTCGGTGTCGTTATGGGCATGAATGCCGACATGATCGCCGGGAATATGCTTTACCACCTCGGTGACGATGGTCTCGACCTCGTGCGGCATGGTGCCGCCATTGGTGTCGCACAAGACCACCCAGCGCGCGCCGGAATCATAGGCCGCCTTGGCGCAGGCCAGCGCGAACTCCGGATTTTCCTTGTAGCCGTCGAAGAAATGCTCGCAGTCGAGCATGACCTCGCGGCCCGCCGATTTCGCGGCCTTCACGCTGTCGCGGATCGAGGCGAGATTCTCCTCGTTGGTGGTCTCGAGCGCGACCCGAACCTGATAGGCCGAGGATTTCGCGACAAAGCAGATGGCGTCGGCCTTGGCTTCCAACAGCGCGGCAAGGCCCGGGTCGTTCGAGACTGAGCGGCCGGGCCGCCGCGTCATGCCGAATGCCGTGAAACGGGCGTGACCGAGTTTCGGCCTGGTGGCAAAGAATTCGGTGTCGGTCGGGTTGGCGCCGGGATAGCCGCCCTCGACGTAGTCGATGCCGAGTTCGTCGAGCATTTCCGCGATTCGCTGCTTGTCCTGCAGCGTGAAATCGACGCCGTTGGTCTGCGCGCCGTCGCGCAGCGTGGTGTCGAACAGATAGAGGCGCTCGCGGGTCATTTGGAATCTCCCGGCGATGAGCCGTTGGCAAGCGTCTTCTGCATCGTGGTGTTGGCGAGCCATTCGCCGTTGATCGTCACGGTGTTGCGCTGTTTGGCCCCGTAACCGCGCTTTGCGAAAAACTCCTGCGCGTTGTCGCTGGCATCGACCGTGAGGCTTTTCGCGCCGCGGCCGCCGGCGAGTTTTTCCAGCGCGTCGGTCAGCATTGAGCCCACGCCCTGCCCGGCCGCGCCCGGGTGAACATAGAGCATGTCGATATGATCGGCGCCCTTAAGCGCGGCAAAGCCTACGGGAGAATTCTGCAGCGTTGCGACCAGGGTGAGCTCGGAGGCGAGGCGCTTGCCGAATTCTTCTTCGTCATCGGCGACGCTTGCCCAGGCTTCCTGCTGCGCTTCGTTGTAGTCGTCGCCAGTCAATTCCTCGATGCTAGCGGCAAAGATCGCCGCCAGCACGGGGGCATCTTCCGTGAGAAACGGCCGCAAAGCAGGTCTTGGAAGCGCCTGTGCCATCACCTCAAAATTCTCCGAGCAGTGTTAGCGCAAGCACAATGGCTGCGATGATGACCGCCCATTTGATGAAGATGTAATAGCGCCAGTGTTTTGGGAAAGGCGTGTCCGGCTTCGTCATCGCGCGATCTCCCAGGTGGTGTTCCTTCCTTGGCATCCTTGATGACGACGCCCATCGCCGCGAGTTCGTCGCGAATGCGATCGGATTCCTTGAAGTCTTTTCGTGCGCGGGCAGCGGCGCGCAAATCGATCAGATCGTCCACTTTGCTTCAATCCACGTCGATGCCTAGGCCAATTCGATATTGTACTGTCGACTTCGACCTTACGCCCGTTGCGATTTCTGATCTGATCGACGAAATCACGCTCGGAGCTGCCGTGTTTGCGTACGCTGCACGCAGCGCTTGAACGCGAACTGCGTTGCTAAACAAGAGACGAGCCGACACTTCTCCGATGCCCGACGTGCCTTGTTCGAACAATCCCGGTTTATCAAGTGCCGAAATCCCAGCACGCGGCAGGAAGCAGCAAATTCAAATATATCCTTCTGGGCTCCTATTGCGCGAGAGTACAATTCGCGCAACACCGTAAGTGCATTGGGTGTATCGAGATCGTCGGCAAATTCTCTCGCGACGATTTTGGCGATGGAAACACTGTCAGCCACGCGTGCAAGATTGCAGCACATGGGACCAATCTTCAAGCTCGTTGTGGCTTGTAACAGTCCGTTTCGAAGTCCAGTCGATGGGCGATCGGTAGTGAGCTCATCAGCATTTGAAGGCGCAGCACATCGCCGGGCCACCACTTCGCCCAGCAGTTCCCTGATGGTGACGAAATTGCCGAGGCTCTTCGACATCTTCTCGCTTTCGACCTGCAGGAATCCGTTGTGCATCCAGACGTTGGCCATGCGGTCTTCGTGGAAGGCGCAGCAGGTTTGCGCGAGTTCGTTCTCGTGGTGCGGAAACACCAGATCGATGCCGCCGCCGTGGATGTCGAACTGCTCGCCGAGATGCTTCCACGCCATCGCCGAGCACTCGATATGCCAGCCCGGACGGCCCTCCACCTTGATGCCCGCAGGCGACGGCCATGACGGCTCGCCCGGCTTCGACGGCTTCCACAGCACGAAGTCGGCGGGGTCGCGCTTGTAGGGCGCGACATCGACGCGCGCGCCCGCGATCATCTCGTCCAATGAGCGTTTGGCGAGCGCGCCATAGCGCGGCAGAATGGAATTCGCGGCATTCATCGCCTGCGGCGAGAACAGCACGTGGTCTTCCGCGACATAGGCAAAACCGCCCTGCACCAGCCTCTCGATGAGCGTGCGCATTTCCGCGATGTGCTCGGTGGCGCGCGGCTCGACCGTCGGCCGCAAGGCGCCGAGTGCCTCGACGTCGTCGTGAAACTGTTTTTCGGTCCGTTCGGTGACCTTGCGGATCGCTTCGTTCAGCGGGAGCGCGGGAAAATCCCGCGCCGCGCGCTCGTTGATCCTGTCGTCGACGTCGGTGATGTTGCGAACGTAGGTGACATGACCCTCGCCGTAGAGATGCCGCAACAGCCGGAACAGCACGTCGAACACGATCACCGGGCGCGCGTTGCCGATATGGGCGAAGTCGTAGACCGTCGGCCCGCAGACATACATGCGCACGTTGCTGGGATCGAGCGGCACGAAGGGCCGCTTCTCCCGGGTCAACGTATCGTAAAGGCGCAATTGCATGGAAAGCCCATCCCTTGCGGCCGGGCGTCCAGTGATCTCGTGTGAGAAAAGACGGCCTCAGCCAGCGAATTGCTAGCTCGTAATCTCGCGGCAAATGCCACAAATGGCGAGGAAACCGTTCATGCGCATTACCATGGGCCAGCCCGGGGGATGGCGTCAAGTGCCCTAGAAACGCCGCTTTGGGGCATGAAACCGCCCCACCCGCTAACGCTATGATTAATCATTGTTAACACTTTCGGGGTTATCGAATGCGGGCGATCCTCTCATTCATCGGTGCAGCATGCGATCCCTTCCCGCGCTTTCGGCCTGTGTGTTCCTGTTTGCCGCCTCGGTTGCTTCGGCCGACAGCCGGGTTTTCATCATCGTCAACCAGGCGGACGGCTACGGCGTCGACCAGTGCCTCGCCAAGGGTGAGAAGTGTGGCGCCCATGCCGCCCTGTCCTATTGCCGGTCGCGGAATTTTGCCGAGGCATCGTCCTACCGGCGCGCCGACCCCGATGAAATCACCGGCTCGGTGCCCACGGCGGCTGAGAGCTGCGGACGTGCCCGTTGCAGGGAATATGTTGCCATTACCTGCCAGCGCTGACCGTCGGCCGCCGCAAGATTGCCGTGCCGTCCGGCCATACCGGCGCCCCGGAAACGACGTGACGCTGCCCCGAGAAGCGGGTATGGGAGGCCGCATTGGCTGCGCCTCAAGGCTTTCGGTAGCCTGCGCGGAAACCGTTCCAATGGCCGGATATGCCTAAAACGCTGATTGCTCGCTTGTCCCGGATTCTGGCCTGCGCCGCGCTGCTCGGCGTCTTCGCGCCAAGCGTTGAGGCCTGGGCGCAAATGAGCCCGGCGGCGCCGCCACCGCAGGGCGCGCCGGTCAACCCGATGTGCCCCCGGCTGGAAGCGCAATTGGCGGCTCTCGACCGCGGCGGCGGCAGCACCGGGGACCCGGCGAGAGACGAGCAAATCCGCCGCTACCAGGAAGCCGCGACCAAGCAGCAGACCGAACTCGATCGCGTCACCTCGCAGGCCAAGCGGATGGGCTGCGACAGCTCGGGATTTTTCTCGCTGTTCTCGGGCCAGTCGGCGCAATGCGGTCCGGTCAACAACCAGATCCAGCAGATGCGAGCCAATCTCGAGCAGATCACCACCAGCCTCGAGCGGCTGCGCGGCGGCTTTGGCGCCGAGCGGGAAAATCAGCGCCGCTCGATCCTGCTCGCGCTGGCCCAAAGCAACTGCGGGCCGCAATATGCCAACGCCGTGCGAGGTCCCGGCAATTTTCTCGACAATCTGTTCGGCAACAACAACAACTATCCAGGTCCGCCAAGCGCCGATCTCGGTCCGCAATCGGGCACCTTCCGCACCGTCTGCGTGCGCAGCTGCGACGGCGCGTACTTTCCGATCTCGTTCTCCACCGTGCCCGCCCGCTTCCCCGACGACGAAAGGACCTGCAAGGCGCTCTGCCCGGCGGCGGAGGCCAATCTCTTCACCTATCGCAATCCCGGCGAAGACATCAATCAGGCGGTATCGATCAACGGTCAGCCCTACGCGTCGTCCCCCAATGCATTCCGCTACCGTCAGGAGTTCAACCCATCCTGTGCGTGCAAGGCCGCCGGCCAGACCTGGTCCGATGCACTGAAGAGCATCGACGATAAAGCTGCCGCCGAGCAGCAGGGCGACATCATCGTCACCGAAGAGAGCGCGAAGAAGATGTCGCGGCCGCAGACCAAGTCGGCTCCGACGGCGGCCAGGAAGGGGACTACGGCCGCCGGTCCCGATGCAGCGCCGGCCCCTGACGCTCCGCCAAGCCCTGTGGCACCTTCCTCCGGCACAAGCCCTGCGGCGCCGGCCCCCGGCACCCCATCGGACAACAAGTCGATCCGGTCGGTGGGCCCGACCTTCATCCCCGCGCGCTAGGTTCTGATCCAGCTTTGCTGAATCAGAACCGTCGCTCATCTTTCTTGTTTGAGCATGATCTTTTCGGAAAACCGGTTCCCACTTTTCCGGATCATGCTCTGATTTAGCCGTCAAACGTTTCCGCGGAGGCCTGACCCGCGCGCGAGACCAGTTTCTCGTCGGGTCCGGGCAGCAGTTCGCCCATATCGCGAAAGCGATTGGTGATGGGATAGCGGCGGTCGCGCCCGAAATTCTTTTCGGTGACCTTGACGCCCGGCGCCGCCTGGCGCCGCTTGTACTCGGCGATGTTGAGCAGACGGTCGATCCGCGCCACGGTGTCGCGATCGAAGCCCTCGGCAATGATCGAGGCCAGCGGCTCTTCACGCTCGACCAGCCGTTCCAGGATCGCATCGAGCACCTCGTAAGGCGGCAGCGAATCCTGGTCGGTCTGGTTTTCGCGCAGCTCCGCGGTCGGGGGGCGCGTGATGATGTTGACCGGAATGACTTCGCCCGATGGGCCAAGCGCGCCGTCCGGCTTCCATGAGTTGCGCAAGCTCGAGAGGCGGAACACCTCGGTCTTGTAGATATCCTTGATCGGATTGAAGCCGCCGTTCATGTCGCCATAGAGCGTCGCGTAGCCAACCGACATTTCCGACTTGTTGCCGGTCGTGACCACCATGGCGCCAGTCTTGTTCGAGATCGCCATCAACAACGTGCCGCGCGCGCGGGCCTGCAAATTCTCTTCGGTGATATCGCGCTGCAGGCCGGCGAATACGGGCGACAGTATCTCTTCAAAGCCGTTGACCGCCGGCGCGATCGGCAGCACCTCGTAGCGAATGCCGAGCGCTTTCGAAAGCTTTGCCGCGTCATCGAGCGACACCTGCGCGGTGAAACGGAACGGCAGCATGACGCCGCGGACGCGCTCGGCGCCCAGCGCATCGACCGCAATCGCGGCGCATAGCGCGGAATCGATGCCGCCCGATATGCCCAGCAGCACGCCGGGAAACTTGTTTTTCTCGACGTAGTCGCGCAGTCCCAGCACGCAAGCCGCGTAGTCGGCGTGGTCGCCGGTGACCACCGGCGCCATCAGGCCGTTGCAGCGCCAGCCGGCGCCGGTCCTGCTCCAGCGCAATGTGGTGATGCTCTCCCCGAACGCCGGCAATTGCGCCGCCACCGAGAGGTCTGCATTCAATGCAAACGATGCGCCGTCGAATACAAGCTCGTCCTGTCCACCGACCTGGTTGAGATAGATCAGCGGCAGCCCGCTCTCGGTGACGCGCGCCACCGCGACCGACAGCCGCAGATCACCCTTCGCGCGCGCGTAAGGCGAGCCGTTCGGCACCACCAGAATTTCCGCGCCGGTCTCGGCGAGGCATTCGACGACGTTCTCGTATTCCTCCGACTCCTCCAGCCAGATGTCCTCGCAAATCGGCACCCCGACCCGGACGCCGCGGACGGTTACGGGACCGGCGGCGGGACCGCGCGCGAACAGGCGCTTTTCATCGAACACGCCATAGTTCGGCAGATTGGCCTTGAAGCGAAGCGCCGCGATCCGCCCCTGATCCAGCAGGGCGCAGGCATTGTAGAGCTTGCCGTCCTCGACCCAGGGACTGCCGATCAGCATCGCAGGTCCGCCGTCGGCGGTCTCTCGCGCCAGCTCCTCGATGGCGGCGCGGCAGGCCGACTGAAACGCCGGTTTCAGGACCAAATCTTCCGGCGGATAGCCGGCAATGAACAATTCCGGGAACACGATGAGATCGGCGCCGTCGGCGCGGGCCTGCGCGCGCGCTCGGCGGGCTTTGGCGGCGTTGCCCGCGACATCGCCGACCGTCGGGTTCAACTGGGCCAGTGTGATCAAAAACTGTTCGCTCATCGCTCTAAGGTGCCTCTCGCAGGGGCAAACCGCAATCGCGCGCTTCAGATCGCGCCTATGCGTTCGGCGATGGCAAACAACCAGAACAAGCCTGCCATGACCAGCGCGACGCCGACGGCCGCGGAACCCATATCCTTGACCCGGCCGATCTGCGGATCATGGTCGGTGGTCAGGCGGTCGGCGAGCTTCTCGATCGCGGTGTTGAGCAATTCGACGACCAGCACCAGCACCACGACGGCGATCAGCTCGATCCGGCGCATCGTGGTGGTGCCGATCAGCCATGCCAGCGGCAGCGACAATGCCAGCGCGGCAATCTCCTCGCGAATGGCCTGCTCCGAGCGGATAGCAAAGATCAGGCCGTTGCGCGTGTTGATCGTCGCCTTCCAGAACCGCCGCAAGTCAGAAGTCCCGCCGCGACCGGCATCGGTTTGGCCTTGCCGCCGCGCTCTTGCTTGAGCAGCTCGGCGATCATGAAAGCCATGTCGATCGACTGCTCGGCATTGAGGCGGGGATCGCACACCGTGTGATAGCGATCGTTGAGATCTTCGTCGGTGATGGCGCGGGCGCCGCCGATGCATTCGGTGACGTCCTGGCCGGTCATTTCCAGATGGACGCCGCCGGCGTGGCTACCCTCCGCCGCGTGGATGGCGAAGAACGACTTCACCTCCGACAGGATCTTGTCGAACGGACGGGTCTTGTAGCCCGAGGTCGAGGTGATGGTGTTGCCATGCATCGGATCGCATGACCAGACCACCACGTGACCTTCGCGCTGCACGGCGCGGATCAACGGCGGCAGATGATCGCCGACCTTTTCCGAGCCGAAGCGGTTGATCAGGGTCAGCCGTCCGGGCTCGTTGTCCGGATTGAGCACCTCGATCAGCCGCAGCAGTTCGTCGGATTTAAGCGACGGGCCGCATTTCAATCCGATCGGATTCTTGATGCCGCGGAAATATTCGACATGGCCGTGATCGAGCTGGCGGGTGCGGTCGCCGATCCAGATCATATGGCCCGAGGTCGCGTACCAGTCGCCGGTGGTCGAATCGACGCGGGTGAAAGCCTGCTCGTAGCCGAGCAAGCAGCGCCTCGTGGCTGGTGTAGAAATCGGTCGCCCGCAGTTCGGGGTGGCTTTCCAGATCGAGCCCGCAGGCGCGCATGAAGTTCAGCGCATCCGAGATGCGGTCCGCCAATTCCTTGTAACGGCGGGACTGCGGGGAATCCTTCAGGAAACCCAGCATCCACTGGTGCACGCTGCCGAGGTTGGCAAAACCGCCGGTCGCAAACGCACGCAGCAGGTTCAGCGTCGCCGCCGACTGGCGATACGCCATCAGCTGGCGCTGCGGATCGGGCGTGCGCGACTGCGCGGTGAACGCGATATCGTTGACGATGTCGCCGCGGTAGCTCGGCAGCTCGACGTCGCCAAGCTTTTCGGTCGGCGACGAGCGCGGCTTGGCAAATTGTCCGGCGATGCGGCCGACCTTTACCACCGGCACCGCGCCGGCATAGGTCAGCACCACCGCCATCTGCAGCAGCACGCGGAAGAAATCCCTGATGTTGTTGGCGCCATGCTCGGCGAAGCTTTCGGCGCAGTCGCCGCCTTGGAGCAGGAAGGCCTCGCCTGCGGCTACGCGCGCAAGCGCCTTTTTCAGGTTGCGGGCCTCACCTGCAAAAACCAGCGGAGGAAACGTGGCGAGCTGCGCCTCGACATCGGCCAACGCCTTGGCGTCGGGATAATGCGGGCAACTGCAGCCACCTGCTTGGTGCGCCAGCCGTCGGGTGTCCACCGCTCGGACATGAGG
The DNA here is from genome assembly GCA_963745785.1 of uncultured Alphaproteobacteria bacterium. GTDB lineage: Bacteria > Pseudomonadota > Alphaproteobacteria > Rhizobiales > Xanthobacteraceae > Bradyrhizobium. Next base: position 401,849 of record CAVUYV010000006.1, read on the forward strand.
TTAACTCCTTAACAAAAACCGCTACTTATCCGAGGTAGCGGCGGGCCGGTTTATACACAGGCTGATGCCGGACCGCCAGTGCCGCCGATCTGAAGCCGCTGCACCCTGCGCCGCGAGCCGCTACCAGAGCATCAAAATCGAAAACGCCACCGGAAATAGGTGTTTACCGGCTTTGTTTCCGAACTTTGTGGCGGACATGCCGCAGTCCTTTACGAACTTCCGAAAGGGTTTCCACTACCCGCGACAAGCCCTTGCGGCAAAAGCCGAATTCGCATTTGCTGCAGCGGCGCGAAAGGACCGAGGGAAATCGCGGTGGCAGAGGCTGCGCTGGACGACGTTTTCATCGATGACATCTCCTTTCCCGCCGCCGATCGATATCTGCTGGGCGCGACGCTGTTTTTGCCGCGCGGCGCGAAGCGCCATGCCGTCCTGATCAATTCGGCGACCGCCGTGCCGCGCAAGATCTACCGGGGTTTTGCGGGCTATCTGGCCGGACGCGGCTGCGCGGTCCTGACCTATGACTACCGCGGCATCGGCGATAGCCGGAAGAAATCGCCGGTCGGTTACAACCAGCCGAAATCGCTGGCCGGCTTCAAGGCCTCGATGTCGGATTGGGCGGCGCTCGACGTCACCGCCGCGGTTAACTGGATGCGCGAGCGTTACAAGAATCTGCCTCTCAACTATGTCGGCCATTCCTTCGGCGGCCAGGCATTGGGACTTCTTGCCAACAACAGCGAGGTCTCGCGCGCGCTGCTGATCGCTTCCCAGGCCGGATACTGGAAGCTGATGGCCTCGCCTGAACGCTATCGCGTCTATGCCATGCTGAATTTCGTCGGCACCCCTCTCACCCGGCTGTTGGGCTATGCGCCGGGGTGGAGCGGCCTGGGCGAGGACCTGCCGAAGGGCGTATTCGAGGAATGGGTCTCCTGGGTCATGAGCAAACGCTATCTGTTCGACGATCCCAGGCTCGGCGGCTTGAAGAATTTTCCGCAATTCCATGGCGCGATGCGCGCGCTGTGCTTTTCCGATGATCCCTGGGCGACACGGCCGGCGGTCGACCTGCTTTGCGCGGGCTTTGTCTCCGCCAAGCCGGAGATCCTCACCATCACGCCGGCCGACGTCGGAGCGAGCAAGATCGGCCATTTCGGATTCTTTCGTCCCGAGCATCGCGACACGCTGTGGCGAGGCGCGGCGGAATGGATCGAGGCGGCGGGGTAGGTTCGTCTCGCCGTGACCGGGCGCCGGAACGACGTGCCGATGCAATTTTTCAAAGAGCCGAGCGATGGTCGATCGTAAAACCGTCATTGCGGGAGCTGCGACGAAGCAATCCATCGTTCCCTGCGCGGCGAGATGGATTGCTTCGCCTTCGCTCGCAATGACGGCTTGCCGATTCGCTCAGACATAGCTTCGCGATCCCGCGGCGCGTTTCGCCCGAGTTGTGCAAAAATCGTTCGCCCAATAAATCAGAGGGCGCAGGGAATGCCGGGTGCCCAATGCACCCGCAGCCTCGCGTGCAAATGAAATAAAGCACACGAGTTAGTCACCACGGTCACACCGGAATCATCCCGGCATTCCCCGCGCAATGGTTTTACGGCTTACTTCGCGCTCTCCCCGGTGACCACGCTTTTTGACACCGTCGCCTGCGCTTCTTATCGCAGACTTGACGCCAACGATTGGGGCGTCAGAACGACACGACTTGGCCGTACGCGTCAGCACCATTCGTCAAGTGCGCCAACCGCGTCCACCGCATCCCGCCCCACGTTGGTGACGTGCGCAACGCCCCTCTTGTCGGGACGGGACGGCGCAAATCAGTGAACTGATTTGGGTCGGGAGAAAACAGAAATATTTTTGCAAAAGGGGCTTGACACCATTTCGGAAAATCAGAAGTGATTTGCCCGTCAGGCAAAATCAGACCGATCCGGTCCGACAAATCGTGCTCAGCGCGCAGGGCGGATGCGAGACGACTGACGGCGCAGCATCGATGGGATCAGTCCTGACGTGCGAGCCGTGACTGTCTGGACAAATGCGAACGTGTAGGATAGCGCGAACGCCGCTAAGGCTATTGCCGTAAGGTTCATCGTTGTCTCCTTTGTCGTCTAGATAAGAGACAACCGTGCCGCCACCATTAAAATCTTGTTTAGGCCACACCCGCGGCTAGGGATGTACTCATAAAACACGCCGTGCGACACGTCCGCTTTGCCCCCCAAAAGCGGACATTCTACGCGGCGATCTGCATGTCCGCTTTGTGCCCAGTTCCGGACTCATGCGCCGCAGCAACAAATCGTTATACTCAAGCAATTCCGCCGCGTCAGACCCGCTTCGAAAAAACCGCCCGAAATTACCCGGCCGTCGTTACTCGCGCTGCCATCATCTTAACCACCTAGAGCTGGTACGACTGCGAGCCGATCGACCGCTGCAAGACGGTTCGTTGCCTGAAGCTGAGCAGGGCCAGCACCATGAGATTGAGTGCACCGGCAACGCCTTCCAGAATGAAAGAAAGATTGTAGCTGAGGGTGGCGTCGAACAACCGCCCCCCGACATAGCTGCTGGACGCCATTCCGGCCCAGGCGACCATCATGACTGCTCCGAGCGCGCCGCCGAAACGGTGTGCCGGCACCGCATCGCGGACACACAGCGAAAGGGATGTCATGTTGCCGGCAAATCCGAAGCCGAACACGGCGGACAGGGCCATAAACGACAGGCTGTCTCCGAGGACCGGAAATACGAGCACGGACGCAGTTTGCGTCGCGGACGCCATCGCATAGCTGGTCAGCGCGCCCAGCCGGTCAGCCGCCACTCCGAAGCAAACTCGCCCGATCGCGCCGAAGATCATGGCGATCAGAAGGCTGGTCGCGCCGATGGCCGGAGAACCGCAGACGGAGCCGACGAAGCTTGCCATGTGCACCAGGGGTCCGCCCATGCACGCACAGCACAGATAGGCAGCGAGCGCCAGCAAGGCCACCGTCTTGTATTCGGCCGCGCCCGCTTCGCCCGAGTCCGTGACAGAAGCAGGAGGCGCCGTGGTCCCTTGCGGCCATCTGAGGATCGGCAGGCTCAACGCAAGTGCTGCCAGCATGGCGCCGCCAATTCCGGCAAACGCAAGGCGCCAGCCGAATCCCTCGATCAGGAACCTCCCTGCGAACGGCAACAATCCTTGTCCGAGCGCGCCCCCCGCGGTGACCACGCCCGTGACGAGCCCGCGCTGCTGCGGGAACCACTCGCCGCTCGTCGAAACGAGAGGCGCATAGAGTACCGAGAAGCCAAAGCCGCCATAGATCAGGCTGGCGATGTAGAAAGTCGTCAGCGACTGCAGCATGGCCATCGCGAACAACGACGACACCATGCCGGTCGCGCCGATTGCCAGCGGCAGCCTGATATCGACTCGATCCGAGACCCGGCCCCAGAGCAGGCCACCGACCGCCATGCCGGTCGCGGCGAGTGAATAACCGAGACTTGTATTGGACCGGGTCCAGCCGAGATCTGCCTCCATCGGGGCCATGAAGACGGAGACCAAGCCGAGGCCGCCAAATCCCATCGCCATCACGAGCGTGGCGGCGAATACCACCAGCGTGCCGCGATGGCGACCGGCAGCGGACCGCGCCACGAGCGGCTTCCCGATTTCCTGCGCGCTCATGGGATTATCCTATCGTGCGGCGCCATGTTTCCGATCAAGCAACGGCATCGTGTAGGTCGTCGCGGTACCAAGAACGCAATCTTCTCCCGCCGCATTGCGTACCGTCGTCACGAGCTTGCAGATCGGCTTGTCGCTGCGGACATGTTCGACCTCGACTGTAGCCGTGATCGTCTCCCCGACGCGTACAGCCTTGACGAAACGCCAGTTCGTCTCAAGAAAGACAGTGCCGGGCCCGGGAAGATCCTCTGCGACGACGGCGTTCAACAGGCCGGTCGTGACACCGCCTTGAACGATCAGTCCGCCGAACGGAGACTTCGCTGCGAGGTCGGCATCATAGTGAATCGGATTCCTGTCCCCCGTCATTTCCGTGAACATCTCGACGTCACGCATCGACGTCGTACGCCGCCGCTCGGCCCGTGCGCCAATCCGCGGCTGGCCGGCCAGTGTCTGCTTCCAGGGGTGCTCGTTTGCCGTCATTGTCGTGCTCCTAAGCTGCAAAGGGACTAGCAGGTCTCGACGCCAGTGCCGCGTTTCGATCTGACGTTGCTGATCGAGTTTGCGGCTCGCGGCGCACAGGCGCAGGCAAGCCTGCCATGTACTCACACTCAGCCTGCATGGACGCGCTGAGGCCTGAATGCAGGGTCTTGACCTCATCGAGATTCCATCGGAACGAGGCGATCGCCTCCGTAGCGTGGAACAGCGGCTCCGACAGGACGTCGCGCTCGCGCTGATAGGCCTCGAGCGCTCTTCCATCCAGAATCGCGCGGGCGAGCAGCTCCGCGTCCCTGAGTGCGTCGGTTATTCCGTGAGCAGTCAGCGGGTCCTTGAAGTATCCGGCATCGCCGACCAGCGCCCAACCGGGACCGTGAGACTGCCTGAGATGCCCGGGGACGCCGGCGAAGCCACGCAGGCGGCCGACCAGGCGAGCGCGACTGACATCGTCGCTGAGATGCGGCGAGTTTGCCGCGAGGACCTGGAGGAAGGCGCCCTCGACATTTCCGCGAAACGTGGCCGGGAAGGCTGTGCCCGGCACGCCGACAAACACGCAGTGCTGCCCGTGGTTCGTGGGGATGACACCTGCCGCAACGTTCTCCGCAAAGTGCCAGTGATATCCGTACCGCTCCAGGTCCTCGTAGTATCCGTAGACGTAGCCGGATGCGCTCTGGCCATTGAGATAGGTCCCGGCCTTGACCAGCGCGGCAACCGTGGACTGCCTGCCGTCCGCGCCGATCACGATGTCCGAGCGAACAGCCGTGCTATTGCCGTCCGCGTCCCTCAGCAATGCAGCGACGACCCGGCCTTTGGAATCGATCTGAAGGCGAGAGAGAACGACGCCGTGACGCACATCGGCGCCCGCGCTGCGGGCTGCATCGACGAGAATGCGATCCAGCACGGTCCGCCTTGGCGCGCAGAGATACTCGACGCCATACTCCGGCTTGATGCTCAGACGCAGCGACTCGCAGCCATAATGAAACGTCGTGGCGCGAATTTCGGGTGTTCCCGCGGCCATCACTGCCGGCAGCAATCCCCATCGCTTGAGCTGAAGGACTCCCGTTCGCATCAGGGCGTGAGTCGACATCGTGTCGGAGCCGTAGGCCTGACGGTCGATCACGAGAACATTCATCCCTGCGCGCGCGAGAAGCATCGCCGTGGCAGCCCCGGCGCATCGCGCGCCGACGATCACCGCGTCGTAGTGCGGCTGGAAATGACGAGGCGTATCCATCTGAACTGCTCCGTCAGGCGGCCGAGCGACGCAGGCCGAGATTCAGGTGCGCGGCAAGGTCCGCGGCATCCTCCCCGGCCCCGTCGATGAAAGATGACTTGCGCCGGCGCATGAACGGCAGGCCCATGACGTACATCCCGGGCGCCGCCACGACGCCGCCATCGTGACGGATGCGCCCCTTGCGATCGAGGACGGGGACATCGAGCCACGAATAGTCGGGGCGATATCCGGTAGCCCAAATCACGGTTCTGACGCTTCCATCATTCAGGTCCATGCCGAGCCTGGTCTGCGGGTCAATCTCTGTCGGCTCGAAGCGATGCGGCGCGGGGAAGCGATCCTCCTGCCCGCTCGCGAGAATCCACGCGTCGATGCTCGCCAGCAGCCGGTTCATCTTGAGGTCCGCGAGCGCGCAGTGATTCGGGAGCGACGCGGAGAACTGCACCTTTCCGTCATGCATACCCGCAAGGCGTCCGACGATCTCGACGCCGGCCTTGCGCAGGCTGTTCAAATCGATGGTTTCGCGCCCGGGCGTGCCGATCAGCTGAAGCGATGGCAGACGTCTTGCCCGATCGATGTCGTCGACCGCGTCGTAGCGCAGATCCATGGCGCCGATCGCATCCATCCACCATTTGATATCCCGGCCGCGGTAGACGCGGGGCACCCGAACATGCTCACCGGCTGCGAGAATGACGCTTCGGCCCGAGGCCCTGATCTCGCGTGCAAGCTGCACGCCGGTCGCCGAGGCTCCGACGACCATCACGCCGCCATCCGGCAATTCTTCCGGCTTGCGGTACTGCATCGGCGTGAGGCTGGCGATCTCCGGCGGCAGGCCCGCCGCGACAGCCGGGACAGTCGCGATGTTACAGGCGCCGCTTGCAAGGACGAGCGTCCGACACCGCCACGGACCCTGGTCGGTTGCCACCTCGTAGCCGCCGTCCACCTGGCGCACGCGCGTGACCTTTGTGCGCGCCTGGACCGGGGCGCCCGAGGCGCCGGCATATCTCTTCAGATAGCCGACGACCTCAGTCACGCTCATGTAGCCGTCTGGGTCGTCGCCGTCGTAGGCGTATCCGGGAAGGCGGCTCTGCCAGTTCGGCGTGAGGAGGCGAAGCGAGTCCCACCGCTCCGTCTGCCAGGAGTTGGCGACCTCGCCCCGCTCGATCAACACATGGTCGATCGAGCGGTCGGTGAGGTGCTTGCTCGTGGCAAGTCCGGACTGGCCGGCGCCGATGATGACGGTCGTTACGTGCCGCACGATACTTCCTCGCCTCTCCGCTCGTCGTCAGTTGACGGTGACGAAGACATTCGTCGGGTTGGTGATGATGTCGAACACCGCCGACCGCTTCTGCGACTGGGCGACCAGCGACTTGATGTCATCGGGGCTCGCATCGGCGCGAATGTCGAAGTGGACGCGGATGCCGCCGAAGCCGTTGCGAATGTCGTCATCCATGCCGAGGATGCCCTGGATGTCCATGTCGCCCTCGAGTGTGGCCTTGACCGAGTGAAGCTGGATGCCGCGGCGCTGGGCGACGGCGGCAACACCGGCAGTGAGGCAGCTCGCGAGCCCGGAAAGAACGATCTCCACCGGAGTCGGCGCGTTGTCCTCGGACGCGAAGACCTTCGGATGATCGGCTTCCACGCGGAAATTCTTGTCGCGGGACTGCTCGGCGCCGAGGCCGAAGAAGTTGCCGATCACGGAGCGGCTGTGCGTTCCGGTCACCCATTCGCAGCTTGCGCGCCACTTGAACTGGGCGGCCTCGGGCGCCTGCTCGAGCGCCTCGCGGGCACCCAACAGCGCATCGACGTTGACGCCGTTGTTGATCTTCGCGGCGTTTGAACCTGTCGTCTTGGTCATTCTCTTCTTCTCCTGGTTGTTGAACTGCTTGTGATTCCATCGAATGCATTGCAAAGAACGGCGCGCAATCGCCCCTCCCAGCTCCGATAAGGCGGTCACACGATGCGACCGTGATGAACCAAAGATGGCCTTGCGCGGACCAAAAGACTCTGACCGCCGCTTGATTTGTCCTTTAGACGAGGCTGATTATTCCTCTAGAAGTGAATGATCGCAGCAATCTGGGACGGGCGAATTGTATCAGAACGGAAGCTTCACGCAGGAGCGTGGGAGCGACCGCCGGAAGGAGCGGCGGAATTCTCTTCCTGCAAGAGCGAGACGTTTCCTCGCTCCTTCGAAACCTCCGCGGATACTGGATCAGGGCCCGACTGGATCATACCGTCAGTTATCGCGGTAAGTTCGGAGCGGGGAGTAGCCGCAACGCGCTCGAAGAGCGCGCGGAGCTCAGGACGTAACCCTTCGCCGCGCGTCGCGGCGAAGGCGTGAAAGTTGAGAATGGATGTCATTTCAAAATCTCCTATACGAATAGCGTCACTGCGCGTGTCGACCAGCGGCGAGAGCGACTTCGGTGGTCAGCGGCCGACCGCCGATCCCCATTCGTCGCTCTTTTCTCGGAGCAGGGTGCCAACGGCATAGACGAACCGAATCGACGAAAGCTTCACGCAGGAACGTGGGAGCGACCGCCGGAAGGAGCGGCGGATTCTCTTGCTGCCCGCGCGTGTCGGTCTGGGCACCGTTCCTCGAGAGGTGGTCCGAACCGGTTCACTTCTCCCTAATCTCACTGATGGGTAGTTGACGCGGGTATCCTGACATGATGGGATGATGTCTTAAATGGCGTATTTCCGTCATTTTAGGACAAGGAGGACGATCGTGATCGGAGTTCTCGTTTTTCCTGATTTCCAGTTGCAGGATGCGGCCGGTCCTATTTCGGTGTTTGAGGTTGCAGCGCGCTACGCTGGTGTCTCTCCCGCGATCAGGATTTTGGCGGCGACACCAGGCGCCGTGCGTAGTTCATCGGGCGTCGAGGTATTGGCGAGTGGCTTCGGGTCTTCTCGCGCGATCAGCACCTTGATCGTGGTGGGCAGCGAGGTTGTGCCCGCGGCAGCGACGTGCGAAAGGACGCTGTCATTTGTGCGAATGATGGCCAGGCGCGGCGTCCGCATCGCCAGCGTTTGTACCGGCGCTTACGTCCTCGCCGAAGCGGGCCTGCTCGATGGCCGGCGCGCCACCACGCATTGGTGGAACACCCGGCATTTCGTCAGCTCTTATCCCAAGGTAAAGCTCGAGCCCGACCAGATTTACGTCCAGGACGGCAACATCTGGAGTTCGGCCGGGGTCACCGCCGGCATCGATCTGGCGCTGGCGATGTCGGCAGAGGATTTTGGTGAGGAGATCGCGAAGAATACCGCGCGCCGGCTTGTGGTCTACCATCGCCGCAGCGGCGGCCAATCGCAATTCTCCCAGCTGCTGGAATTGAAGGCGCCCGGCGGCCGTTTCGGGCGGCTGCTGGCCTGGGCGCGCGAGCATCTCGATGCGCCACTGACGGTCGAAGATCTGGCCGAGCAAGCAGGCATGAGTGCGAGGCATTTCACCCGCGCCTTCCTCGCCGAGACCGGCTCCACGCCGTCGAAGGCAATCGAGCGATTGCGGATCGAGGTGGCGCGCCAGCGGGTGCAATCCTCCGGTGAGGCGATCGAACGCGTCGCGCAAGTCACCGGGTTTCGCGACCCGAATCGGATGCGACGCGCTTTTATCCGCGCCTTCGGCCAGACGCCGCAATCGCTGCGGCGCGCGGCGCGGGCGTCGTAGATTCGCTTGCGGTATTCCGGTTAAGGGCGGAGGGTCGCAGGTCGCTACTAGCCGTGCCGCTTTACGCGATGGTGTAATGTCTTGGCTCAATCCGACCCAGACACGCGGACCGCATCAGCGGTCCTGAAAAATTTTGTTCGTCAGCCAGAAAAGACTTTTTCAACAGTATCTGCCAACAACGGAAGTCGCCCACTTCACCAAGAATATCGCACCACGCCCTTGCCGGCGTACACGGCTCAGGGATCGGGCATGAATTTCACCATGGTTATTGGCCTGCTGCGAATCGGCGGACGCCAGATTCAGTCAGCCCGAGCACTCCGAGCCGCCGCTGTGCGTAACCCCGTGCGACAAGGCGCTCCCGGTGAAATTGGGGGATCTCGCGTTGTGCGTCACCCTTGCCAACTTCAACTAACGAAGCGAGCTCTTCGGCGCTCAACACCGCAGAGGAAACATGGGCCATGCGACCACTATGGGCTTGTAGCCGCTTAACCGCAAGCCAACGCACGAAGCCTGTTTCCTAGAATTGGAATTGGAAGCTATTTTCGGAAATCGATGCTACGCAAGATAACGCCAGGAGGAGTGCCTTCGAACTCCATGGCAACGAACTTGCGAACGGCACGCTCTTCGATCCGATCGCGCAATCTTATAAATTGTGCTTCGCGCTCGTCTGGCTTGGTCCGTGCCACGCTTTCCAAATCATCCAGGGCGGAGGTGCTGATCGCACAGGGTATCTCCCTCTGACCGTCAATCATCGAAAACAGGATCACCATCCGGTCATATTCGTAGCCGCGAAAGCTACCTCGCGTGAGTGCCATTTAACTTACCTCCTGAAGGAGGACGTTGAGGTCTCGAGATACAGTGACGCTTGTCAACAAGATTGCCCCTTATTCCTGTCTCGATCTACATGACGGGCGCGCCTCTTGGGTCCTTTGCCGGCGGGTTGATCTCTGCGATTTTTGCGAAGGCAGTTGGCTTCCGACTCATGCGGTCCGGAAACAAATGTTCCGCTGACTTTTGTGCTATACTAACCCGATATTGACTCCGAGCCGGAGTGACTCTTCTGTTTTGACGTGACGCGGCGAAAGATTTTGCATTAAGTCTGCTTTCAGGAGAGCGCTCGATCTTCCATCGAACGCTGGGTGGAGCTTTCGGTTGTTCGGCGAACAACCATTCGTTTCAGCTCTCGTTGGAGAGCCGGGCAAAATCAGCAAGTATGGCGGCGACCAGGTCGCGATGATGGGTGTCGGCCGGCGCCAGCCCTGCGGCGTATAGGTTCAAGACGTAGCGCGCCTTGGCAGCTGCTTCCGGCCACGACGCCGCCGGAACCAACAGAAGCTGGCTTTCGAGTATCCCCTGGCGCTCACGCAGGTCTTTTGCGTTGTTCTCGACATCAGCCAGAATACGCCGAAGGTCGGTTGCTTTTTGTGCAGCCATGCCGCGATGCTTGTCGAGATCGAGCGGCTCGTCACTCACTGGGCGCGCTCGCGTCAATGCGCTGCGCATCGGACAGATCGATCGAGCTAATGGAAATCATCTCCATCGTTGAACTGCGCGGCGCTGCCGCCGGCACCATGATCATGGTGGCAACACGGCGAAACGCGGCGAATGATAACCCCTCTATCATCTCGTCATCCGTGATGACCTCGTAAGCACCTGCAGACAGCAGCCGATCGATGCCCTTGATCCGGAAAGGGTGTTTGAAGGTGATGGTTTCCCGCCGCGAGCGTATGGTCATGCCCAGCTGTCATTCGCAAGCAGCTCTGCGCCGACACTATTGTTGTGCATGCATCTACCGTGCGCTCTTTTGGTCCGACTAGCTATCTCTTTCTCCTGGGATCGGCGGCGACCTAATGCATTCAGCCACCTCCGTTCAACGCGACGACTGATACTCAATGGATATTGGGACGCATTAGGTCAACCTCGCTGACGCGCCGTAGACGGTCTAACGCACTTAAGCGCTAATTTCGCTTTCACGAGCCCACGCTGGAAGGGCAATAGCGTGCATTGCATCACCGCACCGTCTGCGCTAGAGCAGCCCCATATTTTGGAGGTGGACACATGTCATATGCCTACAATGTGAACGAAGACGTTCACCACCGGCCCCAAGGACCACAAGGTCGTGCCGCAGCTGATCCGCCAATGATCTACACCATCGTTCAACGCATGCCGATTGAGGCAGACGGACGTCTTAGATACCGCATCAAGAGCAAATCAGAGAATATCGAACGAGTAGTTACGGAAGATCAGCTTTCGTATTCTCAGTGATTTAGCGAGTGACTGTAGGAGTTTATTCGTGCTGATGATCGAGAAAATATCCTGAGCGCACTCCGCGACAAGCCGCTCAAAGTCTGCGAAATCATGAAGCACGCCAATGTCGTCAATGAGGCAGCTTGCTAATCGCTCCTTTTGAAGATGCGCGACGAACACTTGGTCAAGTTCGATATCCACAAAGGACTATGGCTCATCGTTTGATTCGCGAATTGTCGGCCTTGCGCAAGATGCCTCGCGCCAGATGCTCAAAACAGGCCGCCATTATTGGGGTTTCCTAAAGCAGAATTTAATGGGATCGGCGGGTTGCGAGCCCACATCCAGATCGTGCCGACATGCGGCACTTTTCTCCCTGTAAACTTCGGCCCCAACTGCCTCCTGTTGGTTGGGGCCGTTTCTTTCCCTGGATCCTCGAGGTCTCAAGGCGCGAGCGCATTCGGCGCAAAGCTCGCGTTGAAGATCAGGTATCGTCAGTAAAAGGAACCGGTTTCATAACATTCGATCCCCGAAAATCACCCGACCAGATGCGGATGCATCGCCAAGGCTAACGACTGCCAGGAAAATCAAGAGGCACAGGCAGGCGACAGGTTCAAGGCCTTCAAAAATTCATTGAACGGGCCGGTCCGATTACAGGGTGGTTTTGGCTGTTCGGCTGGCTTGACGCGATCTGCGGTTTGGTTGCGTTTAGGATCAGGCCTGCTCTTCTTGTCCGTTTGCGATTGCCTGGTTCGTTTTGTCCTTGCTGCCGATGACGCTGGCGCGTTCGGATCATGCCAGTGGCGGCTGATAACCTTCGTTTCAGCTTGCCGAACGGTTGAGGAAATCGCCGAACCCAGCGGCTCTACCGGCTGCAATACGGCCGGAGCCGGCGATTCGGGAGGCACGTAGGCGATCGCAAGGCGGTCAGCCTTGGTCAGTGTTTCCTGACCGAAGTCAGCACCGATTGTCGTTTCCTCGACCCGACTTTCTGCACCTGCCGGAGCAACGGGTGTTGTGAGAGCCTTGCCGATGCCCAAGGCGACGAGCACAGCCAGACATGCGATAGCAAGCCAGACGGTCCTGATCATCCTAGCCCCCACGGGGATCAATAGCTCAGCGACAGGCTTCGGATAGATTTGGGCGGTTAGAGGGCGGTCTGAACCCTGGCTGTGGGCTCTGGGTTGGAATCGTTGGTTAGAGTTAATGCGGCCATCTGTTTGACCGCCTCGGTTTACGGGCTTCCGGGGTCGGGCTCGGTGAGTGGCTTGCTTCCAGGCGATTTCGGCTTACCCAAGCTGATCGAGGAGCGACCTCGCCGCTTTTGGTCCGGCGGGCGGCTCAACGACCAGGCTCATTCCGGCGGCTTACCACCGATCCAGGTCGTCAGAGCATCGAGCTTTGCCGTCAATGCGACGATGTCTGCTCGAGCCCCGGCATTGAGCGTACCGCGATGGCGCTCGATTCGGCGCAAAGCGCGGTCGTTGAAGATCAGGTCTCGTCAGTACAAGGAATTGGGTTTCATAACATTCGATCCCCGAAAAATTACCCGACCAATGCGGATGCATCACCAGGGACGCGGTAATCAATCTCTTGCGCTCGCAATCCGGCACAATTTAACCGCACGGGAATTGCAGACAACTATGTTTCGCTTATCCGAGCGGTGCGTCAGACATCGGATACATGGTCCAGGTCGCTTTGCCGGCCAGCATCCAGAATATTGAGCACCGGACAGTCGGGGGCAGCGCCGTCGGAGCATTGCGCGACCGTTTCCGCCAGGATGGATTCAAGCTTGACGAGGTCGGAGAGCTTACTACGAACGCTCGCCAGATGCGCGCTCGCGATCTTATGCACGTCGGCACACGAAGCGCGCTCTGGACCTCCGAGGGCCAACAAGGCGCGTATCTCCTCAAGAGTGAACCCGAGTTCGCGGGAACGGCGGATGAAAGCCAATGTCCGTGTTTCGGCTGGTCCGTAGACCCGTCGACCGCCCGCCGTTCGGGGCGGGGCCGGCAGCATTTTGATCCGCTCGTAATAGCGGATGGTCTCAATGTTCACGCCGCTGTGCTTGGAGAGTTCACCAATCGAGATGTTTTCGACTCGCGAAGACGTGATGACGCGCATGAAATTGTCCTTGATCCTGTAGTCGCTACAGGATGCATGTTTTAGCCCATGACAATCAATCAGACTGATCACATTGCCGACAACCGGCGGCGGCAAGGTCTAATGGCGGCAGGCGGCCTTCTCGGAGCGTTCGCGGCCTCGTCTTGTTGCATCTTGCCCCTTGCTCTGTTCGGCCTCGGGGTCAGCGGAGCATGGATCGGGAATTTCACCCGGCTCGCTCCCTACCAGCCGTGGTTCATCGCCGCGACGCTCGCGTTTCTCGGGTACGGCTATTGGCTGGTCTACCGATCATCAACGCGAGCCTGCGCCGATGGCGAGGCGTGCGCGCGCCCGCTGCCGAATCGCACCGTCAAGATGAGTCTCATCCTCGCGACGATCCTCGTCGTCGCCGCGCTCGGCCTCGACTTCATTGCGCCCCTCTTTCTCAACTCGTGACCGGAGAATTCCCATGAACAAGCTTTTCGCCCACGCGGCATTTGCGGTTGGCATCTTTGCCTCGTCGGCAGTGATGGCCGCAGACAGAACGATCACCTTGGCCGTGAACAACATGTACTGCGCGGCATGCCCCTCCATCGTCAAGGGAAGCCTGGAAGCCGTTCCCGGCGTCGCCAAGGTTGCGGTTTCCTACAAGGATAAGACGGCAACGGTCCTCTATGACGACGCCAAAGCCGATGTGAACCAACTGACATCGGCGACCACCAAGGCGGGTTATCCGTCCTCGCCCAAGAGCTGATCCGATGCTCCTTCAATCGACCATCACCTGTCCCCACTGCGCCGTTGCGAAAGTGGAGATCATGCCGACCGACGCCTGTCAGTTCTTCTATGAATGCACCGGCTGCGGCACAAAGTTAAAGCCCAAGTCGGGCGATTGTTGCGTTTTCTGTTCATACGGCTCGGTGCCGTGTCCACCGATTCAGGCAGTACGCTCCGGCGAACCGGGTGCTGCCTCCTGCTGTGCCTAACAGGTGATGATCAACGCGCCGACCCAAACCTCGCGCGACTGGCTTGGCAGTGTGCACACCAGCTTGCTGGCGTGGTGGATGCCTAAAGCAGGCATTCTTGCCGGTTTGTTTGTCCCTGTGTCTTTTCGCGCCGTGATCTGGATTATCGCCCTCATCTGGATGGGCACGGCGTGCATGCTGAATGCGAGGCGGTGTAATCGCACGCACTGCCGCTACACCGGACCTTACTATCTCGCCATGATCGTGCCCGTGATGGCACTCGGTGCGGGGTTCGTCACCGTCGGCATATTTGGATGGATTTGTTTGGGCGTGATCATCCTCGGGGGAGGCCGGCTTATTTGGTGGGCTACCGAGCGGGCATGGGGAAAGTTCTCGTAGCGCACAGTTTTACCCTCGAAGATGGCCCTCAGGGGATTGCTGGCACGTCCGTTTTGTCGAACAGGCGGCTCGGCGACCAGGCTCATTCAGCCCGCTTGCCACCTATCCAGGTCGTCAGCACATCGAGGTTTGCTGTTAATGCGACGATGTCTGCTCGAGCCCCGGCATCTAGCGTACCGCGATGTCGCTCAATTCCCAAAAACCGTGCCGGAACAAGCGATGCGGCGCGAAGCGCATCGTCGAGGGAAATCCCCACCAGCGTTACGGCATTTTTGACGGCGGATGCCAGGTCGAGATGAGCGCCGGCAAGCGTTCCGTTTTCGGAGACCAGCCGCCCGTTCCGCAGTTCGATCTGCCTGCCCATGAGTTCGAAATGGTCCTGCCCGGTGCCGACGGTGGGCATCGCATCGCTGACGAGCGCAATGTTGCTCCGATTTTTTGCTGCAAAGGCGGCACGTACAACAAGCGGATCGACATGGATGCCGTCGACAATGATGCCAGCTGTGAGACGTTGGTCGGTAAGGGCCACGCCGACGATGCCGGGTTGCCGGGCGCTCATGGCGGGCATTGCATTGAAGAGGTGGGTAACACCACTAAGCCCGTCGTCGATCGGCCCTTCTCAAGGTGTCGGCGTCTGCCTCGCTGTGACCGACCGACACTCGAATTCCGCTTGCAGCCAGGGTCTTCACAAATCCCGCAGGTACGCATTCCGGCGCCAGGGTCACCATGGACGAGCCGACGGCCGATAGCTCCCCTAGCCAATCCAGATCGTCCATTGTCGCGGACACGATGTGGTCGGCGCGATGAATCCCGGGGCGCGCGCGACTGATAAAGGGACCTTCGAGATGAAGACCCAGAATTCCGTCGGTGCCGTGCAAGCGATTTTGCGGCAGCAATTGCGGCGATAGCCTTCGCGCGGGTATCGCTTATCAAGGTAGGCAGACAGCTCGTGGTGCCGTAGCGGCGATGGGCTCGAGCAATGGCACGCATCGCGTCCGGCGTTGGCGCATCATTGAGAAGGATGCCGCCGCCGCCGTTGACTTGCAGGTCGATGAAGCCCGGCGCAAGCATCGTCCCGGGCGGCATGACTTCGGTCGGCCAGTCGCGCGCGCTCTGATCAACGCGGCGCGATGCGCTGAACCACCCCACCTTCGATCAGGATGACCGAATGATCGTGCCATCGGTATCCATCGAAAATGCGGTCAGCCGAAATTGCCAACCGGGGTGTTCGGCCGTGTTCGGCTGGTTTCAGGCCCATCGCCTCACTTCCTCACTGGCCGGTTGGCCCGATCAATTCATTGATTGAACTGCAGGATGCACCGGCTCGGCGCGCCCGGTATGCTATCATGACAGCGGAACTCAGGGAGCCAGCAAACGTTCCGGAAGGGGGCCGCCGTAACGTTTGCGCTACCCGGCATCGCCATTTTTCGCGAGTAAATGGATGAGCAAATACGATTTCATCGGATCACGCTCAGTTTTACATCGGCGTCGATGGCGGTGGAACGAGTTGCCGGGCCCGCATCGAAGATGCGGAAGGCCGTGTTCTGGGTCAGGGCACCGCCGGGCCTGCTACAACGCGCATCGGCGCGGATAGGTCGATGCAGGCGGTGCGCGCGGCGAGCATGGCGGCCGCAATCGACGCCGGTCTGCCGCCGGCCGCCCTTGCAGACATGATCGCCGGCGTGGGATTGGCTGGAATTGATCGTAAAGGGGCCCGTGAAGCGCTTGCGAAGCTTGTCCCATCCGTTTCGAAACGTCGTCTACGCGAGTGACGCGAAAATTGCCTGCCTGGGAGCGCATGGTGGCCGCGATGGAGGCATTGTCGTTGCGGGCACCGGCAGCATCGGCTTCGCCCGGGTGAAAGGCCGCGAGCGCCGTATCGGAGGATACGGATTCCCGATCTCCGACGAGGGCAGTGGTGCCGAGCTCGGACTGCAGGCCGTGCGGCTCGCCCTTCGCGCCTACGATGGCAGGGCAAGAGCTTCTGCCTTTTTGCTCGAAGTGATGGGACGGCTTGGGCCTGATGCCGTTACGCTGGTCGCGTGGGCCGAACGGGCGACCGCCGACAGAGTATGCGAGCCTGGCTCCAGTTGCTTTGGGCCACGCCGAGGCCGGCGATCCCGTTTGCAGAGGAAATTGTCGCCGAAGGCGCCCGCCACGTCGACGTGCTGATTCGTTCACTGGTGGAATTCGGTGCGCCGCGCATCTCGCTGGTTGGGGGCCTGGCATCGCGCCTGGTTCAGTGGCTTTCAGCCGACGTCCTGGAGTTTCTTTCACCGCCCGAAGGCGATGCGGTGGCTGGCGCCCTGCTATCTGGCCCGTCGCGAGGGACACGCGGCAACCGAGCCGAGGCGGCAGAGAAAGGTGCGCAGATATGCTGACTGAGCACATAAGTCCGCGGTTCGTCGACCTCGATTCATGGTCCACCGGCGACATGATCCAGGCCATGTATGACGGACAGCTCATCGCCTGCGCAGCCGTAAAACCAGCCCTGCCGGCGATCAATGCCGCCGTGGACGACGCGGTCTCGGCGCTGAAGCGCGGCGGCCGGCTGGTTTACGTCGGCGCCGGCACCTCCGGCCGCATCGCCGTTCAGGACGGCGCCGAGCTTGGTCCGACCTACGATTGGCCGAGCGATCGTATCGTTTTCGTGATGGCTGGAGGAATGCAAGCGGTGCTGCAGAGCGTCGAAGGCGCCGAAGACAACGAAGCAAAAGGCGCAGAAGCCATCGCCGGTGCTGACGTTCGGCAACACGACGTTGTCATAGCTGTCGCAGCGAGCGGTACGACGCCGTTCACTGTCGGAGCCCTGCGTTCCGCGGCAGCGAGGGGCGCGCTGTGCATTGCCGTGGCGAACAACCGCGGCGCGCCGCTTTTCGAGCCGGCGCGCCATCGTATCCTGATTGAGACCGGCACCGAGGTGCTTGCAGGCTCAACGCGGATGCAGGCCGGAACAGCGCAAAAGATCGTCCTCAACCTGTTCTCTACGGCCGTGATGGTCAAGCTCGGCCGCGTCTATCGGGGCCTGATGGTGAGCATGCGCGCAAGCAACGCAAAACTTCTTCGCCGTGCAGAAATCATCGTCAGCCAGATCGTGGGATGCGACGAGAACGATGCCGCCAAATTCGTTCAACGCGCCGACGGCGACGTCAAGGTTGCCGTGCTGCTTGGTCTGGGATGGGAACAAGCCGAAGCCGTCGAGGCGTTGCTCAAACACGAGGGCAATCTGAGATCAGTCATCGACGGGCTGGCCCATGATCCAACATGACCTGATACAGACGGCCATGGCTCGGGAGATCCGGGAGATCCCGCTTGCGACCGAGCGCCTTCTGGCGGAGCAGGATCTGGTCGCAAGCGTCGCGGACCGCATCCGCCACGCCGACCCGCGCGCCGTCGTGATTTCAGGCCGTGGCAGCTCCGCAAATGCGGGAACTCTTCTTCGCTATTTGTTCGAGGCTCGCGCGGGCCTGCTGGTTTCGACGTCCGCTCCCTCGGTCGTGACAACCTACGGACAATCGATCGATATGCGGAACGCGGTGTTCATCGTCGTATCGCAATCCGGCCGGAGTCCCGATCTCGTGGCGGGAGCGCGAGCGGCCAGAAAAAGCGGAGCGCTGACGATTGCAATTGTAAACGATGTGACGTCGCCCGTTGCCCAGGCCTGCGAATTGACGCTGCCGGTTGGCGCCGGCCCGGAGCGCGCGGTGGCGGCGACAAAATCGGTCGTACTGTCGATGGTGATAAGCGGGCAGCTGATTGCATCGCTGACCTCCGATCATGGCTTGAGCGAAAAGATCAAACAGCTCCCGCAAAGATTCAGTGATGCGCTAACCTGCGATTGGTCGGCATGGAGCGGCAGTTTTGCAGCGGCACGCGCCGCGTTCGTCATCGGGCGGGGATTTGGACTGGGACCGGCGCGCGAGATCGCGCTCAAGATCGCCGAAACGATGCGGCTGCCGACATTAGGCTATAGCGCCGCAGAGGTACGGCACGGTCCACTTGCCGCCGCCAGCGCCGAGACGCCGCTTCTGGTGTTGAGGCAGACCGACGGATCGTCGGCGATGGTCGATGCCCTGATCGCCGATCTCCGCGCCAGAAAGCTCAACGTCTTTTCCGTCGGCGATCCGGGCGCAACACTTCCCTGGATCGGAAATGACGATCCGATTTGCGATGCGATTACGATGTTGCTGCCAGCCTACGCCACCATCGAGCAGGCTGCGCGGGATCGCGGTTTCGATCCGGACAATCCGCCAAATCTCACCAAGATAACGGAAACGCTGTGATGCCCTGTCCGTAGGGCCTGCGATCCTGTGGAATCACTCGGCGGCTTCGCTGACGTGGCGCGTGGTCCGCGTCCGCATGGTCACGAGCTCTTCGGCCGAGGTCGGATGCAACGCCATCGTCGCATCGAAATCGGCCTTGGTCGCTTTCATTTTGACCGCAATGCCGAGCAGCTGGATCATCTCGGCCGCGCCGTCGCCGACGATATGACAGCCGACGACGCGGTCGGTGGAGCCATCGATCACCAGCTTCATCAACATCCGCGTGTCGCGGCCTGACATCGTTGCCTTGATCGGCTTGAAGTCGACCTTGTAGACATCGACGTGGCTGAATTGCGCGCGCGCCTGCGCTTCCGTCAGTCCCACGGTGCCGATCTCGGGCTGGGAAAACACCGCGGTCGGAACGTTGACATGGTCGACCTCGACCGGCCGCTTGCCGAATACCGTATCCGCGAACGCCTGACCCTCGCGGATCGCCACCGGCGTCAGGTTGAGACGATGGGTGACGTCGCCGATCGCATAGATGTTCGGCACCGAGCTGCGCGAGAAACCATCGACCGCGATTCCGCCATTGTTCGGATTGATGGCGACGCCGGCTTTCTCGAGCCCGAGATTGGCGACGTTGGGATGCCGCCCGATCGCGAACATCACCTGATCGGAGGCGATGCTCGAGCCGTTGGACAGATGCGTGGTGAATTCCTTGCCGTGCTTTTCGATCTTGTCGACCGTGTTGCCGGTGATGATGCTGATGCCTTCCTTTTCCATCTCGGCGCGCACATGGGCGCGGACGTCGTCGTCGAAGCCGCGCAAAATATTCTCGCCGCGATAGATCAGCGTCACGTCCGAGCCGAAGCCGGCAAAGATGCAGGCAAATTCCAGCGCAATGTAGCCGCCGCCCTGAATCACGATGCGCTTCGGCAGCGCGGGCAGATGAAACACTTCGTTCGACGAGATCACGTGCTCAATGCCGGGAATCGCAAGCCCGTGATTTGGCGCGCCGCCGGTCGCGATCAGCACATGTCTTGCCCTCACCGCCTCGCCGGTTGCGAGGCGCAGCGTATGTGGGTCCTCGAACACCGCGCGCGTCTTGACGATGCCGGCGCCGGATTTCTCCACATTGGCGGTATAGGCGGCCTCCAGCCGCGCGATCTCCTTGTCCTTGTTGGCAATGAGGGTCGGCCAGTCGAACGTTGCGGAGGGTATCGTCCAGCCGAAGCCGGCCGCGTCCTCGATCTCGTGATGGATGTGCGAGGCGTAAACCAGGAGCTTTTTCGGCACGCAGCCGCGGATCACGCAGGTGCCGCCCATCCGGTACTCTTCGGCAAGCATGACGCGCGCGCCGTGGCCGGCGGCGATGCGGGCGGCGCGCACGCCACCCGAACCTCCTCCGATGACGAACAGATCGACGTCGAACTCAGCCATGGTCACCCTGCCCGGATTCTATTTTCGACGCGTTTTCTTCACGCGAACCGGCATCCACTTCGCTCGAAAACGCTATGGAATTCATATCTCCTTGCCGCGTTTGCGCATCTCGGCGCGGAATTCACCGTTGACGAACTCGGCAAAAACCTGCGCCCACTGGTTCATAAAGGACATGCTGAACTGAATTGCCCTCGGCTCGGTGGAGAGCAGTTTCTGCCCCAGCGGCGTTTTGTAGAACGTGACCAGGTCCTTCAATTCCTGCTCGGTGAACTCGTTGGCGTAGACCGTCGCCATCCCCTCGCCGATTTCCTTTTCGCGGCCAGCAAGCTTTTGCGCGACGATGACGGCTACTTCGTTGAGGTCCTTTTGATAGTTGAGGTTGCTCTGCATCAGCTGATTCTTGGTCTGCTGGACGATGTTGGGGACCACGCTGGCGTACATTGCGCTGGCGTTCTTCATCGCCAGGATTTCCCTTGCCGCCGCCATCGCCGCCGGAGAACCCTGTTTGAGCTGACGCGGTTCCGGTTGCTGAGCCACCGCGGGAAGGCCAGCGACGGCCAGTCCCAGGACAAGCCCCGCGGCCGACAAAATTCTTGAAAAACGCTTCATTCAATTCTCCCAAGATTGCGGCGCTATGGCCGTTCAACTACGCGAATTCCCTCAGCGCCTGCCAGGATTGCCATGCTGGCAAGGCCAGTGAACAGCCCGTGCTCGACAACACCCGGTATCGAGGCCAGTAATCCCGCCAGACGCGGGGCGTCGGCTATTCGTCCGAGATGGGCATCGACGATCCAGTGGCCGCCATCGGTGACAAAAACGTGGCCGTCCTTGCCTTTTCGGACCACCATTTGCCCGGAAACGCCGCTTTGCGCAAATGCCTCGCTTATGGCGCGGCGCGTCGCGGCGAGGCCGAACGGAATGACCTCGATCGGTAACGGGAAGCGGCCGAGAATTTCGACCCATTTGGAATCGTCGGCGATCACGATCATGCGATCAGAGGCCGCGGCGACGATTTTTTCGCGCAACAGCGCGCCGCCGCCGCCCTTGATGAGATTGAGAACCGGGTCGATTTCGTCGGCACCGTCGACGGTAAGATCGAGCCGATCGACGTCATCGAGGGTGGTCAATGGAATGCCGCAGCGCACCGCCTCGGTGCGGGTTGCTTCCGAGGTCGGCACGCCGACGACGTTGAGGCCGGCACGAACCCGCTCGCCCAAGAGCTCGACAAAATGCTTCGCGGTCGATCCGGTGCCCAGCCCGAGCTTCATGCCGTCGCGCACCTGTTCGAGCGCACGGGCCGCCGCTTGCCGTTTCAATCCGTCCATATTCAGGTGCAATCGAGCCCCCCGCTAGCCCAGTATTTCCAGCGCCGCATATCTAGCGTCGTTTTGCAGGGAGGAACAGCGCAATACGCCGGCCGGGCGGCATTTGACAACCCTTGCGGATCGGCGCGAATGCGACGCAGGCGCTAGCGCGCCGTCACTTTGTCCATTGCCGCCAGGATGGCGGCGAACCGGTCTTCGACCCCGCCGCGCATTTCCGGATGCGTGAACACGTAGAGTTCGTCCTCGCGGATCGCGGCAAGAACGCGCGCCGCGACATCCGATGGGTCGAGCCCGGACTGTATGCGTTCGGCAAGCTGGGCGAGCAGCAAGCCCGCCGGGCTTGCGGGATCCGGCGTCTGCGTCGCTCCATAGCGCTCGGGCCGATTGCGGCCGCTCTCGCCGATCCGGGTGCGAACGAAGCTCGGGCAGAGCACGCTCACGCCGATGCCGAACGGCTTGAGCTGCGCCGCCAGCCCCTCCGAGATGCCGACCACCGCGAACTTGCTCGCGACATAAGGGCTGAAGCCGAGCCCGCTGCTCATGCCGGCCATCGAGGCGGTGTTGACGATGTGGCCGCCTTCGCCATGGGCGCGGATATGCGGAAGGAAGGTGCGGATGCCGTGCAGCACGCCCATCAGATTGACATCGAGCACCCATCGCCAGTTGTCGAGCGAGATATTGTCGATGCCGCCGGCTGCGGCGACACCGGCATTGTTGCAAACCACATGGACATTTCCGAACGCCTGGTACAAGGCTTTCGCCGCGCGCTCGACGCTGACTGGATCGGCGACGTCGCAAGCGACGCCGCGCACGTTGGGCGCAAAATCGTGCAGGCTTTTGACGGCTTCCGCCAGGGCGCCGGCCTCGATATCGGCGAGCATCACCTTCATGCCGGCCTGGGCAAAGGCTGCGCCGAGCGCGAGCCCGATACCGCTGGCCCCGCCCGTCACGAATGCGGTCTTGCCGGCGAGCTCCCGCATCGTTGATTGTTCCCGCTATCTGCAGATTACGTGAGATGCCTGAGGTCTCCTACTTGCATGATTGGGCGCAGACCGATAGCGATTTTCGATGACCTCTACCCGCACCGTTGTATTCGATCTCGACGGCACGCTCGTGGATACGGCGCCCGACCTGATCAACGCGCTCAACTTTGTTCTTGCCCGCGAGGGTCTGCCTCCGGTCGCCCTCCATGCCGCGCGCAACATGATCGGCGCGGGCGCCCGCAGGCTGATCGAACGCGGCCTGGAGTCGGAGGGCCGTACCGCCGGCTTCGAGGACATCACCCGCCTCACCAACGACTTCATCGATCATTATGCGGCTCATATCGCCGACGTTTCGCGTCCGTTCGAAGGCCTGGAAACCGCGCTCGATGATCTTGCGGCAGGCGGATATCGCTTTGCGGTTTGCACCAACAAGCTGGAGTGGTTGTCGAAGCTATTGCTCGATCAGCTTGGCTTGAGTTCGCGATTTTCCGCGATTTGCGGCGCCGACACCTTTGGCGTGTCGAAGCCCGATCCGGCGATATTGCGGCAGACGATCGCGCGCGCCGGCGGCCGGTTGTCGTCGGCGATCATGGTCGGGGATGCCGGTCCCGATATCGGGGTGGCCCGCCGCGCCGGCATCCCGGTCATCGGCGTCGAGTTTGGCTATACGGACGTCCCGATCGCCGAATTCAAACCCGACCGGCTGATCGCTCACATGCGGGAATTGCCAGCGGCCGTCGAGGCCCTGGCGCTTCAGCAAAACTCCATCTAACCATATGATTTAGTTGAACATTATTCCGTGGCGGATGCCGGTTTCTCGGTCACCTACACGCTGAGCAAGTTCCAGCCGTTGACCGTCCCGGTGCAGGTCAGCCACATCCCCGGCGATTTCTCCACACCTGCCTCGACCACGGTCGATCCCAACCCGGTGATCGCCGAACTTCAGCCAGCGGGCCCGCCGCCCAAGGCGCGCAGGATATTGAAACCGAGAAAGCCAAAACCAAAGGCAACGGCCGCGACACCGGCTCCATCGCCCCTCCCCGATCCGGCGCAAGCCTCCGTGCCGGTCGCGCCTGGCCGCTGATGGCCTGGACTGCAACGGACGGCGGATTGTATGCCGGGCGCATCATGCCTAGATTGCGCGTTGTGCCCGCCTGATGATCGCGGCTGCCCGCAGTGACAAGGCCCGTTGAATGACCGAACCGTCGTTGACTTCTGCCGCCTCGTTGTCCCGTCCGATGACCGACCCGTTCGGCCGGACCATCAGCTATCTGCGGGTATCGGTCACCGATCGCTGCGATCTGCGCTGCTTTTATTGCATGTCCGAGGACATGACCTTTCTGCCCAAGGCCGACCTGCTCACGCTGGAAGAGCTCGACCGGCTTTGTTCGGCGTTCATCGCCAAGGGCGTGCGAAAATTGCGGCTGACCGGCGGCGAACCGCTGGTGCGGCGCAACGTGATGTCGCTGGTGCGCTCGCTGTCGCGCCATCTCGATAGCGCAGCACTCGATGAACTGACGCTGACGACCAATGGGTCGCAACTGGCCCGTTTCGCCGGCGAGTTGCGGCAATGCGGGGTACGCCGCATCAACGTCTCGCTGGATACCCTCGACCCCGCCAAATTCCGCGCCATCACCCGCTGGGGCGATCTGGACAAGGTTTTGGGAGGCATCGAGGCCGCGCGCGCAGCCGGTCTTGCCGTGAAGATCAATGCGGTGGCACTGAAGAATCTGAACGAGGAGGAAATCCCGTCGCTGATGGAATGGGCGCATAGCAAGGGCATGGCGCTGACGCTGATCGAGGTCATGCCGATGGGTGACATCGGCGCAGGGCGCATCGATCAATATGTTCCGTTGTCGCTCGTGCGCGCGCGCCTCGCCAAGCACTACACGCTGACCGATCTCGACGATAGCACCGGCGGTCCCGCGCGCTACGTTCGCATCAGCGAGACCGGCGGCAAGCTCGGCTTCATCACGCCGATGACCCATAATTTCTGCGAGTCCTGCAATCGGGTGCGGATCACCTGCACCGGAACCTTGCATACCTGCCTCGGCCACGAGGATGCCTCCGACCTGCGCAAGCCGCTGCGGGCGTCCGCCGACAATGAACTCCTCGGCGCGGCGATCGATCGCGCCATCGGCCTGAAGCCGAAGGGTCACGACTTCATCATCGATCGCAGGCACAACCGCCCGAGCGTCAGCCGCCACATGAGCGTTACCGGCGGCTGAGACAGCTGCGGTAAAGCGCCGCCGGGCCAATACTCCCCCTCGTTATCGGCAAACTTCCAATTGACGGCGGCGTCGCGCGCTGGAAAGGTGCGCGGGCTTCATGCTTGCCCGGTGAATAAACCGCTGCGCCCGACAGGTGCGGTCAAGACGGCAGAGGCGCACACGGGGAGGATGATCGTTGCAAGAACTTCTGAAGATAAGCCGTGGAATCGACGCGTTCACAAGGTGGCTGGGCAAGCGCCTGGCGTGGCTGATCCTGGTCGCCGTAATTGTTTCGGCACTCAACGCGAGCGTGCGGAAAATTTTCGACACCTCTTCCAACTCCTGGCTCGAGCTGCAATGGGTGCTGTTCAGTATCGTGTTCCTGCTGTGCTCGTCCTGGACGCTGCTCGACAACGAGCATATCCGCATCGATATCGTCAATAACCTGCTGCCGAAGAAGGTGCGCGACAGCATCGACGTCATCGGTCATGCGTTTTTTCTGATCCCGCTGTGCATCGTCATGATTATCACCGGCGGTCCGTTCTTCATGCGCTCGTTCGAAATCAACGAGCAATCCGGCAACGCGGGCGGGCTTCCGCAATGGCCCGCGAAGTCGCTGATCATCATCGGATTCACCATGCTGCTGGCGCAAGCCATATCCGAACTGATCAAGCGTATCGCCGTGATGCGCGGGCTGATCCCGGATCCACACGCATCGCAGGTGCATGCGATCGAGGCCGAGGTCGAGCACCTCGTCGAGGTGATGGAAAAGCGCTGATTTACCGGAGGCGGTCGACAAGGGAGTTCAGATGTCCGCTTTTCTTATCGCCAATATGGCGCCGATCATGTTCGCGTCGCTGGTCGTGGTGTTGCTGCTCGGTTATCCGGCGGCATTCTCACTCGGCGCGGTCGGCCTGATCTATGCCTTCGTCGGCATCCAACTCGGCGAATTCCGGCCGGACTTCCTGCAAGCGCTTCCCGAGCGTGTCTATGGCGTGATGAGCAACGATACGCTGCTTGCCATTCCGTTCTTTACGTTCATGGGACTGGTGCTCGAACGCTCGGGCATGGCGGAGGATCTGCTCGATACCATTGGGCAGTTGTTCGGCACCATCCGCGGCGGCCTCGCCTATGCGGTGGTGTTCGTCGGCGCGCTGCTGGCCGCCACCACCGGCGTGGTCGCGGCCTCCGTGATTTCGATGGGCCTGATTTCGCTGCCGATCATGTTGCGCTACGGCTACGACCGCCGCATGGCCACCGGCATCATCGCCGCCTCCGGCACGCTGGCGCAGATCATTCCGCCATCGCTGGTGCTGATCGTGATGGCCGACCAGCTCGGCAAGTCGGTCGGCGACATGTACGAGGGCGCTTTCATCCCGGGGCTGGTGCTCGCCGGGCTTTATGCCGTGTATGCGTTTATCGTCACACTGATCTTTCCCAAGGCGGCTCCGGGCCTGCCGCCCGAGGCGATCGGGTTTCGCGAGAAAGACGGCAGCCGCGGGTTGACTTCCCTGGGCGTGCTGACGCTCGCCAGCGTGGTGTTCGGATGGTTCGTGATGCGGAAGTCCGAGACCCACGGCGCGGATTTTGTCGTGCTGACCATGTTCAACGGCATCCTGTTCGCATTCTTCGTGGCCGTGCTGAACTGGATCATCGACAAGCTTACCGGATTCCGTTTCCTTTCTGCGATGGCCCAACAGACGACGTTTGTGATGGTGCCGCCGCTGTTCCTGATCTTTCTGGTGCTGGGCACGATCTTCCTCGGTATTGCGACCCCGACCGAAGGCGGTGCGATGGGCGCTACCGGTGCGCTGATTCTCGGCGCCGCCAAGCGCCGGCTGAGCTGGGATCTGGTCCGGCAGGCAACCGAATCGACCGCAAAGCTATCGGCTTTCGTGGTCTTCATTCTGGTCGGCGCGCGCGTTTTCTCGCTGACTTTCTACGGCGTCAACGGCCACCTCTGGGTCGAACATCTCCTGACCTCGCTGCCCGGCGGCCAGATCGGCTTCCTGATTTTCGTCAACGCGTTTGTCTTCGTGCTCGCCTTCTTCCTCGATTTCTTCGAGCTTGCCTTCATCGTCATCCCGCTGCTAGGGCCGGCCGCCGAACACCTCGGCATCGACCTGATCTGGTTCGGCGTGATCCTCGGCGTCAACATGCAGACCTCGTTCATGCATCCACCGTTCGGATTTGCGCTGTTCTATCTGCGCTCGGTGGCGCCAAAGGAGCACTATGTCGACCGGGTCACCGGCAAGCGCATGGAGCCCGTTACGACCGGCCAGATCTATTGGGGCGCGGTGCCGTTCGTCGTGATCCAGGTCATCATGGTGTTGCTGGTGATTCTGTTCCCGGCGATGGTGATGCATTACAAAGGGTCGCTATCGACGATCGATCCCAACACCATCAAAATCGAGATTCCGGAGATGGAGGCACCGCCGCTCAATTTCGGTCCGCCGCCGAAGCAATAAAGCGTGATGCGTTTAAGTTGACCTCCCTCGCCCCGCTCTTGCGGGGAGAGGGTTGGGGTGAGGGGCTGTCTCGGCAAGTGGATGAGTGCGCGGAGAGTCCCCCCTCACCCGGATTGCTGCGCAATCCGACCTCTCCCCGCAAGAGCGGGGCGAGGTGACTTAAACGCCGGCACCGATTCAACCAGCAATTCTGGTTTGCAAAAACAAAGAACCCCGGAGGCTCCTGCTCCGGGGTTCTTGCGTTCGCTTGAACGTCCGACGCGATCAGCTCTGCGAGTGACGCGCCATGAAGTTGTCGAAACCGACTTCCGCGACCTGGAACCATTGATATCCGTTATTGGAGAAGGCGGTCAGAGAATCGTAGACCTTCTTGAAATTCGCATTGGTAGCAGCGATTTCGCTGTGCAGTTCCTTCGCCGCCTTGAACGACGCTTCCATGATCGGCGGTGAGAAGGCATGCAGTTTCGCGCCGTTCGCGAGGAGCCTGCGCAGGGCCTGCGGATTAGCCTGATCATACTTCGCCATCATCCAGTTATTGGCATAGTGACCGGCCTGCTCGACGACGTTTTGATAATATTTCGGCAGCGCATTCCATTTGTCGAGATTGACGAAAGCCTGTAGTAGCGGGCCGCCTTCCCACCAGCCGGGATAGTAGTAATGCGGCGCCACCTTGTAAAAGCCGAGCTTCTCGTCATCGTAAGGACCGACCCATTCCGCGCCGTCGATGGTGCCCTTCTCAAGCGCCGGGTAGATGTCGCCACCGGCAATCTGCTGCGGCACCGAGCCAAGCTTCTGCAGCACGCGCCCGGCAAAGCCGCCGATACGGAATTTAAGACCCTTCAGATCATCGACGGTGTTGATTTCCTTGCGGAACCAGCCGCCCATCTGACAGCCCGTATTGCCAGCGAGAAATGCGTGACAATTGTAGCCTTTGTAGAACTCGTTCAAAAGATCTTTGCCGCCGCCCAGCATATACCAAGCCTGGTTGAGGCGCTGGTTGGGTCCAAATGGCACTGAAGTGCCAAAGGTGAAGGTCGGATCCTTGCCAAAATAATAATACGACGCCGTGTGACCCATCTCGACCGTTCCGTTCTGCACGGCATCGAGGACCTGCAGCCCGGGCACGATTTCACCGGCGGCGAAGAGCTGAACCTGAAACTTGTTGTCGGTGGCTTCGGCAATCGCCTTAGCCAGCACATCGGCTCCGCCGTACAGCGTATCAAGCGATTTCGGCCAGCTCGCCGTCATGCGCCATTTCAGTTCCGGCATTGATTGGGCGATCGCGGGCGCGGCAATCGTCGTGGCGCCAGCGACGCCTATTCCGGTGACCTTGATAAAGTCTCGTCGTTTCATTGCGCTCTTCCTCCTGTGGGGTGTCGTGCCAGCCTTCGTTTCGAGGCTTACCCGCAGCATGGAACATCCGGTTCGGGATTTCCATGATCAACTGAAGTGCCGCAACGCAAAAAAGCCCGGCCTTGGCGGCCGGGCTTTTCTCTACGACTTTAGACGTGGTCTTGGGTCAGCCGCGGGTGCGGGAGCGGATCATGAAGCTGTCGAAGGTATATTCGGCAA
Source organism: uncultured Alphaproteobacteria bacterium (assembly GCA_963745785.1). GTDB lineage: Bacteria > Pseudomonadota > Alphaproteobacteria > Rhizobiales > Xanthobacteraceae > Bradyrhizobium. The sequence goes on from CAVUYV010000006.1 coordinate 430,835, forward strand.
CCTGCCACCACAGATACTGGTCTGACCGATAGGCCTGCATCGCATCGATCGTTTTCTTGAAGTCGGGGTTCTTCGCGGAAATCTCGGTCCACAATTCGTTGGTCGCCTTGAGGCAGGCTTCGAGCACTTCATTGGTGAAGGGACGAAGCTGGGTGCCGCCCGCGACAAGCCGCTTCAACGCGCCCGGGTTCTGCATGTCATAGCGCGCCGCCATCCAGCTATTGGCGTGTGCCGCCGCGTTTTCGAGAATCGCCTGATAATTCTTCGGCAAGGAATTCCACTTCTCCAGATTGGCGAACGCGTGGACCGCCGTGCCGCCCTCCCAGAAACCGGGATAGTAATAGAACTTGGCGACCTTATAAAAACCGAGCTTCTCGTCGTCATAGGGTCCGACCCACTCGGCGGCGTCGATCGTGCCTTTCTCAAGCGCCGGGTAGATCTCGCCACCGGCAATCTGCTGCGGCACGACGCCGAGCTTCTGCAACACCTGGCCGGCAATTCCTCCGATGCGAAACTTCAGTCCGGAGAGATCGGCAGCGGTCTTGATCTCCTTGCGGAACCAGCCGCCCATCTGGGCGCCGGTATTGCCGCAGTGAAATCCGATCACGCCGGATTTCTTGAAGAACTCGTTTCCGAGCTCCATGCCGCCGCCCTGATACCACCAGGAGTTCTGCTGGCGCGCATTGAGGCCGAACGGCACCGAGGCATAGATGGCGAAGGTCGGATCCTTGCCGACGTAATAATAGCAGGCGGTATGGCACATCTCGACGGTGCCATTGGAGGTCGCGTCAAGCGCCTGCAGGCCGGGGATAACTTCACCCGCGGCAAAGACCTGAATCTGAAACTTGTTATCGGTCATTTCGGCGACATACTTCGAAAGCTCCACGGCGCCGCCATAGATCGTATCGAGCGACTTCGGGAAGCTCGACGTCATGCGCCATTTGACCTCGGGCGAGGACTGCGCAATCGCCGGCGAGGCCACCGCGGCCGCCGCGGCACCGGTTGCCGAAACTTTCAAAAAATCACGACGTTTCATCTAAGGTGTCTCCTTGTTGGGGCGTTCTTCCCAGATTCCTGGAGCAGTTGTCTCGGCAAAGCGGTTTGCGCGTCAGCCGAAGGCGCTCTGGCGGGGGCTTTAACACGGAAGGTCGGCCGGCGAAAACGCGACAAACGCATGACGTCACTCTTTAAACGAAAGTCGAATAGGGGCCGGAAGCCGGCTCAGGCCGCCGCGATGACGCCCTGGAGCTGATCGCGCACCTTGGCACCGATCGCCCGATAGATCGCAGCGTGCGGTCCCTCCGGCTCGCTCTCCACCACGGGGGTCCCGGAATCCGAGGTGGCGCGAATCGACATATGGAGCGGAATTTCGCCCAAAAACGGCACCGCTAGCCGATCGGCCTCGTGCCGCGCTCCGCCGTGGCCGAAGATGTCCGATCGAGTGCCGCAATGCGGGCACTGGAAATAGCTCATGTTCTCGACGATGCCGAGAACCGGCACATTGACCTTCTTGAACATCGCCAGTCCGCGCCGCGCATCGATCAGGGAAAGATCCTGCGGCGTCGAAATAATGATCGCGCCTTTAAGCGGCACGTTCTGCGCCAGCGTCAGTTGCGCATCGCCGGTGCCGGGCGGCATATCGACCACGAGAATATCAAGCGTGCCCCACGCGACATCGCGCAGCATCTGGGTGATGGCTGACATCACCATCGGCCCGCGCCAGATCATCGCGGTGTCCTCCTCGACCAGAAAACCGATCGACATGATCGCCAGACCGAAACGCGCAATCGGAATCATCTTCCGCTCGTCGTTGAGCTGCGGCTTTTCGCCGAATGCCGGTCAACCTCGGGACCGACGGTCCATAAATGTCGGCGTCGAGCAAGCCGACGCGCAAACCGAGATCGCGCAGGCCGAGCGCCAGGTTGAGCGCGGTTGTCGATTTCCCGACACCGCCCTTGCCGGAAGCCACTGCGATGACGGCGGCGATCCCGGGAATTTCCGATTGCTTCGACATCGGCGACGCCGGACTTTGCGGCGGCCGGTGCGACGAGACGTGCGGCACGCCCTGCGCACTGCGCGGTGGCGGCGGCGCCGCCGCGGAGCCGGGCTTGCGCTCAGCGGTAAGCGCGATCATCGCGACGGTGACGCCAGGAATGGCGCGCACGGCCGCTTCGGCCTGGGCGCGAACGCTTTCCCAGGCGCGGGCCTCGGTGGCCTCGACATTGATCGAGAAGAACACCTTGCCGTCGCTGACCGATATCGCCGACAGGACATTGGCATCGGTCAAGGCGACGCCGCGCGGCGACATCACCTTGGCCAGAGTATCGAGAACCTGCTGCTGCGTTACGCTCAATGCGCATCTCCTGATCGTCTCGGATGCGACCCATATGAGCGGTCCCGCTCAAAAGGCTACCGAGCCCCAACATCATCCCGGCGCTCGGCGGGCGCCGATCCGTCCTGCTCCCTGGCGGCCTCGTAATTCAATTCGATCATGACGCCATTCGGGTCATTGACGAATATCTGCCAGAGATCGCCGCCCGGAACCTGTCGCGAGTCGAATTGCATCCCTTTGGACGCCAACCGCTGTTTCATGCCGGCAAAATCGCGGCTGGCGAAGGCGACGTGGTGGACAACGCCGGAATCCGGCTTTTGCGGCTCGTCGGTCCTGGAAATATCCACCAGATGCACGACCGCCTTGCCTTCGCTGTACATCCACGCTCCCGGAAAGGCAAAGTTCGGCCGCGGGCCCTTCTCCAGACCCAGCACATCCTCATAGAACCGGACCGTGTCGGCGAGCTTGCGGGTCCGAATGTTGAAATGGTCGAGCACGCCTACGCTCATGCGATCACTCCCTTTGTCGTGAAATCTCGATCGTCGAGAAGGTGATCCTAGCATATAACCCTGCCCGTGCGGCAAACGGGGCGTTTGCCCTTTATGGCGCAGGGTTTATTGTGCGGTCTCCACCTCCTCAGCGGAACCTGTTTCGAGGGTGAGACAGCCCACCGCCCCTCTCCAGAAACACTGTCCGGCATCCAATGCCGGCAAAACCCCAAGGTTTAAAACATGGCTAAAGTCGCTTTTCTCGGTCTCGGCGTTATGGGTTTCCCCATGGCAGGGCATCTCGTCAAAAAAGGGGGCCACGAGGTGACGGTGTTCAACAGGACGCCGGCCAAGGCGAAGGCATGGACCGAAAAATTCGGCGGACGCGCGGCGCCGACGCCGCAAGCCGCCGCCGAAGGCCAGGATTTCGTCATGGCCTGCGTCGGCAACGACAACGACCTGCGTGCGATCACCCTTGGCGCCAACGGCGCCTTCGCCGGCATGAAGAAGGGCGCGACCTTCGTCGATCACACCACCGCCTCCGCCGAGGTGGCGCGCGAGCTCGACGCCGAAGCTACCAAACGCGGCTTCAAATTTGTCGATGCCCCGGTGTCCGGCGGGCAAGCCGGCGCGGAGAACGGTGTCTTGACCGTCATGTGCGGTGGCAGCGAAGAGGCCTATGCCGGCGCCGAGCCCGTGATCGCGGCCTATGCCAGGATGTGCAAGCGGCTCGGGCCGGCGGGCTCGGGGCAACTGACCAAGATGGTCAACCAGATCTGCATTGCGGGCCTGGTCGAGGGTCTTTCGGAAGGCATTCATTTTGCGAAAAAGTCGGGGCTCGATGTCCAGGCCGTGATCGACACCATCTCGAAGGGCGCCGCGCAGTCCTGGCAGATGGAGAACCGCTGGAAGACCATGAACGAGGGAAAATTCGATTTCGGTTTTGCGGTGGAATGGATGCGCAAGGACCTCTCGATTTGTCTCGCCGAAGCACGGCGCAATGGCGCCAGCCTTCCGGTCACCGCGCTGGTCGATGCGTTCTATTCGGAAGTCGAGAAGATGGGCGGCAAGCGTTGGGACACTTCCAGCCTGCTCGCCCGGCTGGAGCGCTGAGTAGTCGAGCTACTGCCGCTCTCGGGGGATAAGCGGAAGTGACTCGGCCATCGTCAAACGGACGCGATTGACCCATTGGTCCTGGCCGGACAGCGGCCCACGATGCTGCTATGATGGACATCTAGCTTCCCGAGCCGGGGGTGCGTCTTGAGCAGCGAGCCCGTAGAGCGGCGACTGACGGCTATCCTGGCGGCGGATGTCGCCGGTTATAGCCGCTTGATTGGTGCCGACGAGGAAGGCACGCTGGCGCAACTGAAGGCTTTCAGAAAAACGCTTGTCGACCCCACAATCGCCAAACATCGCGGCCGCATCGTCAAGACCACTGGCGACGGTATGCTGGTCGAATTTGCCAGTGCCGTCGATGCAGCGCGATGCGCCGTCGAAGTTCAGCGCGGCATGGCTGACGAGAACACGGAGATACCCCAGGCCAAGCGGATCGAGTTCCGCATCGGCATCCATCTGGGAGACATCATCATCGACGACAACGATATCTTCGGCGATGGCGTCAATATTGCAGCGCGGCTCGAAAGCATCGCTGTGCCGGGAGGCATTTCGATCTCTCGTGCTGTTCACGATCAGGTCCGTGACCGGATCAATGTGTGTTTCGACGACAAGGGCGAGATCGCGCTGAAGAACATCGCGCGACCGGTGCAAGTGTTCGCGATTTCTGGCGCGAAGGAATCGAAAACGACAGTTGCGCCAGAATCGAAGCCCGCCCTTGCCCTTCCTGATAAGCCCTCCATCGCTGTTCTGCCATTCGCCAACATGAGCGGTGATCCGGAACAGGACTACTTTGCTGATGGAATGGTCGAGGACATCATCACGGCGCTGTCTCATTTCAAGGCGCTGTTCGTCATCGCCCGCAACTCGAGCTTCACCTACAAGGGGCGCGCCGTCGACGTGAAGCAGGTCGGGCGCGAGCTTGGGGTGCGCTACGTGTTGGAAGGCAGCGTTCGCAAAGCGGCAAACCGGGTGCGCATCACGGGACAGCTGGTCGATACCGCCACTGGAGCACATCTTTGGGCAGACCGGTTTGATGGTGGTCTCAGCGACATCTTCGATCTGCAGGACCAGGTGACCGAGAGCGTTGTCGGGGCGATCGCACCGGCGGTGGAAAAAGCCGAGATCGAGCGTGCCAGGCGCAAGCCGACCGAGAGTCTCGACGCCTATGCCCTCTATTTACGTGGTTTGGCCGTGTTCTATCAGTTTGGCAACCGGCAAGCGAACGAGGAGGCATTGCGCCTGTTCAACAGCGCGATCGCGCTCGACCCGGATTTTGCGTCCGCCTACGGTCGTGCCGCCGTTTGCTACGTCTTTGCCAAGACCAATGGCTGGATTTCAGTCACAGCGAACGAGATTGCCGAAGTGACGAGGCTCGCCCAGCGGGCGGTTGAGTTGGGCAAGGATGACGCGATCGCGCTCGCCACCGGCGGGTATGCATTAGCGTTTGTTGTTCGCGATCTCGAGGCCGCCGCCTTGATCGATCGCGCGCTTGTGCTCAATTCCAATTCGGCCGAGGCATGGAATTTCGGCGGCTGGGTAAAAAACTTTCTCGGCGAGCCGGAAACGGCGATCGAGCGCTTCGCGCGTGCCATGCGCCTGAGCCCACTTGATCCGCGGGCGATAGCAATGCGAGGCGGGACCGCGTATGCACATTTCTTCCTGGGCCGCTATGACGAAGCGGCATCGTGGGCGGCGATGGCATTGCAGGACAATCCGGACTATCAACCTGGATTACGCATCGCCGCCGCAAGCAACGCAATGGCCGGACGGCCGGAGCAAGCACAAAAGGCAGTGGCTCGGCTGCGGCAACTCAATCCCGCGCTACGTATCTGCAATCTCAAAGATGTGCAGGGCCCTTATCGGCGTGCCGAAGACCTCTCGCGATTGGAAGAAGGATTGCGGCGAGCCGGGTTGCCCGAATGACCATCGCAGCCAAGTGCTCGCCCGTGGCGACGAGGTGATCGAGCAGAGCGGCGACTTCCGCTCATGGGCACTTGTCGGACCTTGCGCGATGTCTGACTTGAGTCCGGAATGCGCACCAAAGCGGACGTTCGCCCCCCGCCTCTGGATTTATGGATTGCATTGGCGTCGCCAACTCTTTTCGAAATTGCGGTTTTCATCTGGGATCGGCCTGCTCGCCCGGCTGGGCGCTGAGCATTCGCGACCGGCGCAAGAGGTTAATTTAACCTCCCGTTAAGGTGATTTTTTGGTTCTTTAAGGCAGCTCTTAATGATTTAGCGCCAGAGATAGACAGTGCAAAAGCTCGCGCAGGTCGCGGGCAGGATTTGTGTTGTTTGATGAGTAACCCCGCAGATAAGCCTGAAGTCCTGCAGCTTCCGGCCGAAACGCCTGCCGCGGCCCCAATTCCTGACCGCCGCCGCGCCGCGCGGCGGGTGCGCGAGGCGCGCGATCGGTTAACGTCGACCAGCGGAATCCGTCCATCTTTCGATCGCGAGCTGCTTCGGCAATATGCCCGAACGCGGCTGTCGGCATCCTACGTCGTAATGCTGCTCGTGGCGGCCACGGGCCTGCTGCTCGGTTTCCTGGTCAAGCCTATTTTGGCGGCGGCCTGGACCTGCGGCATGTTCTGCATTCATGCGGTGATCATCCGCCATTGCGCCAGGTTTCTCGCCGAGCCGCCAAGGCTTACCGCGACGCCGACCTGGCGAACGCGATTTGTTCTGCTCGATCTGCTTTACGGCCTGTACTGGATGGCGATCCTGATCTACCCGACAGGCCCCGCCGTGGCCTCGAACACCCTGATGATGTTCATGATGCTGCTGGTGATCGCGGTATCGAGCATGCTGGCGGCAAGTCTTCCGGTCGCAGCCCTTGCCGCAACCATTCCGGTCACCATCGCGATTGTAGCGAACTTCGTGCTGAGCGGCAGCTTCGACAATTACGTGCTGGCGTTTTTCGCGCTCGCCGCCGAAGGTTATTTTGCGCTGCTCGCCCACCGTCTGCATTCGACCACGCTGGCGACATTGGAGGCGCGCGCCGAAAAAGACGCGCTGATCGGCGAGCTCGAGCAGGCGAAATCGATATCGGATGAGGCACGTCATCGTGCCGAATCGGCCAACGTCGCCAAGTCGCGATTTCTGGCGCAAATGAGCCATGAGCTGCGGACGCCGCTCAATGCCATCCTCGGATTCTCCGAGGTGATGAAAAGCGAAATCTTCGGCGCCCACGCGATCCCGGTTTACAAGGAATATTCGGCCGATATTCACAATTCGGGCGTACACCTGCTCAATCTCATCAATGAAATTCTCGATCTGTCGCGGATCGAGGCCGGCAGGTATGAACTCAACGAAGAGGCCGTATCGCTCGTGCACGTCGTAGCCGACTGCCATCATTTGCTGAAGCTGCGCGCTTCCAGCCGCGGCATCGCCATCCACGAGGTGTTCGAGCAGAGCATGCCGCGAATTTGGGGCGATGAGCGCGCCACGCGCCAGATCGTGCTCAATCTGCTGTCGAATTCCATCAAGTTCACCCCGCAGGGCGGCGAGATCTGGCTGAAAGTGGGATGGACCGCCTCGGGCGGGCAATATCTGAGCGTCAAGGATACCGGCTCCGGCATTGCGGAGGATGAAATCCCGATCGTGCTGGCCTCGTTCGGTCAGGGCTCCAACTCGATCAAATCCGCCGAGCAGGGTGCCGGCCTTGGATTGCCGATCGCAAAAAGCCTGATCGACATGCACGGCGGCACATTCACGCTGAAATCGAAACTTCGCATCGGCACCGATGTCATCGTCACCTTCCCGCCGGAGCGGGTGATGTCGGCGCTGGCTCCGACGGCCGAGGAAGCTCCGCCGCTGCAACCGGAAGCCACGAGCGCCCCGACGGCCGATGACAAGCGGAGGCCTCGCCACAAGCCGATCATGAGCGCCGGAACCGGATTGTAACTGGAGCGCTTGCGCAAGTGACCGAATACGCATCACAATCCCAGAATGAGCAAAGAAACGCCGTGTATCGCAGTCTGCATGATCGATCCCAAAACCGGCCTCTGCTTCGGCTGCGGACGTACGCTTCCGGAGATCGCGCGCTGGCACCGGATGGACCGCGCCGAGCGGCTTGCGGTGATGGCGCAGCTCGCGGCGCGCATGAACGACGCAGGCCTTGCGCCGCCCCGCGTGGCGGAAACTCCGGAGTCCGACTGAGCGATGACTACACTTGCATCGGAGGCCCGCTGTGAGCCGGCTTTTGCTCGTCATTCTCGTGCTGGCGGCGACGCGCCGGCGCGGTGGTCGCCTATAAGGATCCGGAGCAGATCGCGCGTGCCAGCGATACCGTCTCTGACTTGCTGCGCAGGCGGGCCGCGTCTTCGGGCCGCGCCGTGCAGATCGCACGCGGACAGACCGGCGAGTTTACACTGAAGGCCAGGATCAACGGCGTCACCGCTCCGATGGTGATCGACACCGGCGCGACCTGGGTTGTACTGACCTACGAGACGGCGAAGGCCGCCGGGCTGCCGCTGGAGTTGCTGGAGTATAACGTCGAGGTCGAGACCGCCGGCGGACACACCAAAGCGGCGCGGCTGACGCTCGATCGCGTCGCGATCGGCAAGCTTGTCGAGCGTTCGGTGCCGGCGCTGGTGGTGCCGCACGGACAGATGAAGACCAATCTGCTCGGCATGAGCTTTCTGGACCGGCTGGAAAGCTGGGAAGTGCGCGCCGACAGGCTGATGCTGCACGGCTATCCCTAAAGCGCCATTCGCAACAATGATCGTTGTCAGGCGGCGATCGAGGCCACGGCGCGGTCCTCGACCAGCGCGATCGCGTCGCGCAGAACATTGACGCCGGCCCCTGGCTTGACGCCGTCCCGTCCGTCGAGACACAAGGCGCATTCGGCAAACGTCCCGAATTACGGACGTAACCAGATTCACTCGTTCTGAAATCGTCGTGTAACCGCGCCCACCGACATTGACCATGGAATGACAGACGTCATATAACGATAGTTATCCTGGTATCAACCTTCGCGACAGTTACCTAACCTCGCGAATAATCGAGAGAAAAGCGATGAGCATGACCTTTGAAAATGCGGCGACCAAATCGGCCGATGTGAACGGTACGAACTTCGTGTTCCGAGAAATTGGGAAGAAGGGCGGCGTTCCCGTGGTGTTGCTTCACCATCTGACGGCGGTACTGGAGGATTGGGATCCGAGGGTCGTGGATGGCTTGGCGGCAAAGCACCACGTGATTGCGTTCGACAATCGAGGGGTCGGCGGATCCGGAGGTTCTGCCCCCAAAACGGTCGAGGAGATGGCTCAGGATGCCGTCGCGTTCATAGGCGCTCTGGGTTTTAGCAAAGTCGATCTCTTCGGTTTCTCGCTTGGCGGTTTCGTCGCTCAGGTCATCGCGCAACGGCAACCTGGTCTGGTGCGCAAAATCATTCTCGCGGGAACCGGCCCTGCGGGCGGCGAGGGCATCGCCAATGTCGGTCCTGTCCTACAGGACGCGTTTGGCAAGGCAGCCGCCACCAACAAGCATCCGAAGCATTTTCTATTCTTTACACAGACGAGCAACGGCCAGTCGGCGGCCGACGACTTCCTGCGCCGCCTGAAAGAACGAACGAAGGACCTCGACGCGCCCGTACGCGACGAAACCGTTCAGGCTCAGCTTGCGGCGATCCAGGCCTGGGGACAGGGCGATGCCACGAAGCTCGGGACGGTTCGGCATCCTGTCCTGGTCGTCAATGGCGATGACGATGTGATGGTGCCGTCGTTCAACTCATTCGAGCTCGCCCGTAGGCTGCCGAATGCACAATTGAGCATCTTCCCTGACGCCGGGCACGGCGGCATCTTCCAGCACCACGCCGCCTTCGTTCAGCAGGCACTCGCCTTCCTGCAGCAATAAACAGCCTTCCGCAGGTCCCGCACCACGGCTTATGAGCGCGCGCTCGAACTCAAGCACAAACTCAATGCGAGTTCACTGCCTCGATGAGCTGACGCTTCCAATCTGATGCGTCAATGCCGGTCTGCGGCAACGACACCGCCGCCGTCAGGCGGCGATCGAGGCAACGGCGCGGTCCTCGACCAGCGCGATCGCGTCGCGCAGAACATTCACGCCGGCCCCTGGCTTGACGCCGTTTTCGGCGAGGTAACGGCGGAACGCGCGAGCGCCCGGCACCCCGTGAAACGCGCCAACGAAATGCCGCGTGATCGAATGCAGCCGGACGCCTTGCGCAAGTTCGCGCGCGATATAAGGCATCATCGTCTCGAACACGTCCTTCATCGTGGCGTGCGGCGCCGCCTCGCCGAACAGTTCGGGATCGGCCGTCAGCAATCGCCATGGCTCCTGATAGGCTGCGCGGCCCAGCATCACGCCATCGACAAAGCCGAGATGCCGCCTGGCCTCGGCCAGGCTTGCGATGCCGCCATTGATGACGACGGGCACATCAGGCAGCGAAGCCTTCAGCCGATATACCCTGTCGTAGTCGAGCGGCGGGATGTCGCGATTTTCCTTCGGCGACAATCCATTGAGCCAGGCCTTGCGGGCGTGGACGATCAGCGCATCCGCGCCGGCTGCGATCACGCTGCGCGCCAGCGCATCCAGCGCGGCTTCCGGATCCTGATCGTCGATGCCGAGCCGGCATTTGACCGTGACCGGAATGGCAACGCTGCGCTTCATGGCGCCGACACAAGCGGCGACCAGCGCCGGCTCCGCCATCAGGCAGGCGCCAAACCGGCCATCCTTCACCCGGTCCGACGGACAGCCGACATTGAGATTGATTTCGTCATAGCCGAAATCCTCGCCAATTTTCGCAGATGTCGCGAGGTCGCGCGGATCGGAGCCGCCGAGCTGAAGCGCAACGGGATGTTCGCTCGCATCGAAGCCGAGCAGCCGACGGCGATCGCCATGAATGATCGCGCCGGTGGTCAGCATCTCCGTGTAAAGCCGGGCACGCCGCGTCATCAGGCGGTGGAAGACGCGGCAATGCCGGTCGGTCCAGTCCATCATCGGGGCGACCGACAATCGTACATCTAACATATTGATGTCATGTCTCTTTCTGCCTCGCCCCGACGCATGTCGGTCTGCAACAGGCATAGCAGAGTTAAAGCATTGCCATTTCTTTTCAACTGCGCTGCGCCCGGTCTGGACCTCGTCCGCCGGCGTCCGGACATGGCCACTCACGAAACCGGACTTGGCTTCTTCTCAATTGCCGAAACTTCACGCCCGTTTGAACTGTCGTCCCGGCGCCACTGGAACCTCTGTTTCCGCGCCGGGTTGGCATCACGTCCCCATACGGAAGGAGAGAACGATGACCGGATTAAAACTTCTGGGGGTGGCAGCGATCCTTTCCGGCGCGCTTGCCGTCCCGGCGGCGGCGCAGGAAGCGATTCAGGAACCCGGCGCCCTTGGTCAGCACCATCCATTTGTCGATTACCTCACCGGCGGCTACGGCGTGCATGGCACCTCGCGCGGTCAATACGGAAGCTATGACGGCGACTATGGCATGATGATTGGCCCGCAGCATTGTGACCGTACCCAACGCCTATGCGTATTACGACGCTCCCTGCGTGCGCGGCACCTGGTACGTTGGCGCGGACGGGTTGCGGCGCTTCTGCCGGTAATTCCGGGTTCACTGGATGAAGGCGGCCCCACCGGGCCGCCCTTCTTGGTACCGGAAGGAGTGATTCCATGCCCCGCATCGAGAAAGCCGGCCAGGCCGTCACGCAGATCACCTTCATCGAAGTCGAGCCGGACAAGCTGCAGGAGGCGCTGTCGCTGGTGACCGAGCGAGCTCATTTCATGGCGCGTCAGCCGGGCTTTATCTCGATCAGCCTGCACCGAAGCCTCGATGGGCGGCGCATCGTCAACTACATCCAGTGGCAAAACCGCGAACTGCTCCAGGCGGCTCACAAATCGCCGGACTTTCGCAAGGCCTGGAACAAGTTCGACGATTTGACCGATCAAATCGATCCGCATCTCTATGAAGTGACCGAGGTGATCGAGGCCGCTCGCTGAGCTTCGCAGACGAGGGCCGGTTTTGCGAGGTGCCGCGGTTTACTCACAGGGTGAAAAGTCGCGGCCAAGGGGGTCGAGCTATGGAAGAAGGCCAAAGTCTAACCGGTTGGCGCCGATAGCGTTTCAGGCTGATACGGGCGCATGTCCTCATGCCCGCAAGAGAGGCATTTATAATCGATCGAGCTAAATCCAGCTGCGGGGTCGGCGTAGCGCAGACGCTGAATAGCCATTGGCTCTTGAACATCGCCCGCAGAACACGTCGGCGAGTGCGACCCGCGCGAAATCATCAGTCGGTTCCATCAAACCCCTCCTGCTTCCCCGAGGGCATCCTGATTGGTCCGCCGACCAACAAGTTCAGATACATTCGACCCTGATCATCGCCAAATGACGGTGCCGATCATTGTCTTTATCACGATGGCTTCCGTGACGGTTGTGGCTGGCATCACATTCCTGCAATCTATGGCTGGTTAGCGTTCAAAAGCTCGACATAACGCGCGGCGGATCGTTCGACGGCGCGCGCGCCGCCGGTCGCCACCTGGCGTCCGGGAAAGGCGCCGTAAATCCGATCGAACTGCCATTTGGCCAGCGTATCGGCGATACGGCGCACCGTCGCCGCCGACAGCGGCATCATATTGGGATAGCTCCAGAGGAATGAAACCCGATTGAGGTCCGCCGCCACCTGCACAATATCCCCGCTCAAGATCGCGCCGCGTCCCTCCGCCCCGTCAGCCCAGTGCAGCACGGCGCCGCCGGGAAAGTGGCCGCCGAGCCTGAGCAGCGTCACGCCTTGCGTGATTTCCACTGTCTCGCCATCCCAATAGCGGATCGCCCGATCCGGACGCATGACCCAGTCGGCGTCGGCGGCGTGGAGATGAACCGGACAGTCAAAGGCCCGCGCCCAATCCTGCATGCACGTATAATAATGCGGGTGCGAGATCGCGATCGCGCGCAGACCGCCCAAGGCGCGGATGAGCGAAATGGTCGCTTCATCCAGCAAGCTGATACAGTCCCACAGGACATTGCCTTGAGGGGTCCGCAACAGCAGCGCGCGCTGGCCGATACCGAATTGCGGATGGGTATGGATTTCGAACAGATCCCCTTCCAGTCGCCGCCAGGCGTTGACGTGCCCACCAGCAAGCTTCTCCGGGGTCGTCCAGAGCTGGCCGGCACGCGGCACGAACTGGCGTTCATCCTCGCAGATCAGGCAACGCGACGGCGGCTCGGCAGCATCGGGATAGGAGGTGCCGCAAGTGCAGCAGATGTGGATCGGCATCGAACAGCCCTTCATCACTGGCGCAGACAAACCGGCGGCTCGGGAACGATGATCGCCGTCTAAACCAATACAGTCTCTTTGCAGCGTGGTGAACGTCAGACCGTTCCGAGAACGATATGTTTGGTCAATCGCCGACGCGTCCCCGGAGAAATTGAACGAGGATGACCGTCTTTGCATCGATGATCTCGCCGGCGGCGATCATCGCGGCGGCCTGCTCTAACGTCGTCTCCATGACCTCGATATCCTCGCCCTCCTCCGGCAGTCCGCCTCCCCCGGATACTTTGTCCGCCGGTGAGTAGGCGCAGGTAAAAAATACGATCTTCTCCATGATTGCGCCGGGGCTGACGTAAAGTTCAAATAGTCTTTCCACTTTTGCTATTCGATAGCCGAGTTCCTCCTCCATTTCCTCGATGATTCGCTTTTCGGCCTGCTCACCGTCGAGCTTGCCGGCGCAGGCTTCAATCGAACTCTCAAAACCATCCTGCAAATACATCGGCAGCCGTAATTGCCTGGTCAGCAGAACGGTCCCGCGTTGGGGATCGTAGGGAAGAATGGTGGCCGAATTGCCATTGTCGTAGACTTCACGAGTCCGCTCCCGCCACTCGCCGCTGCGGGTGCACTGCTCAAACGTCACCAGCGCCAGCTTGCCCCTTAGGTAGGCCAGCGTCTGCATGCCGTTGATACGCACCGTTGGGCTGTCTTTCTTCATGCCACATCAACGCCATGGGTGGTCGTTTGATCCGCGGGTGCTCAGAAGCTGGACATACAGACCTAGCCTACTTTTGTTTCCTCGCCCGGTCCGTTTCCGGGCCGCCGGCAACCACTGAGGATTGTTATCAGCGTTCTCAACCCAGATGAGACGGAGCAAGCCGACCTGCGTGGCGGCCACTCTCCCTGGTTTGCCACAGGCCGGCATGCCGTCAGCCTTGAAATCGCCGAGAGCATGAAATGTGATGCGCTGGTCGTGGGCGGCGGCATTACGGGATCGCTGGTCGCCGAGCGCCTGACGCGCCAAGGCCTCGATGTCGTCCTCATCGATCGCGAGTTTCCCGGCCGCGGCAGCACAGCCGCCAGCACCTCGATGCTGCTATGGGGAATCGACCGCTCTCACCGATCTGACGGAAGCCTACGGCTTTGAACGGGCATCGCGCGCCTATCTTGCGAGCCTCAGCGCCGTCAGCGGGCTGAGGTCGCTGGTCCTTGAACTGGGGCTTTCCTGCGACATGCGCGAAAAGCATTCGCTTTATCTTGCGGCGGGCAGCACCGGCAAGGAGTTACTCGGGGAGCACCAGCTCCGCAAACGCGCCGGCCTGCCCGGCGAATTCCTGGACCACGCGCGGCTCCTCGATGTCTTCGGGATTGGCCGCGCCGGCGCCATTGTGTCGCCGGGGCTGCGGATGCCGACCCGATGCAATTGGCGCGCGGACTGCTTGGAATTGCGATTGCCCGCGGCGCGCGCCTATTCGAGGCGGAAGCCGTTGAATTTGATGCCACGGCGCGCTCGCTCGGCGTCCAGTTGAAGAACGGCCGCCAGATCGAGGCGCGATCGGTGGTCCTTGCAACCGGCTAAGTCATGCCGGCGATCATTCAGTCGACCATCCACTCGGTGTCATCGAGCTGGGCGATTGCGACGACGCCGCAACCGCAAAACATCTGGAAGGAAGGCGCGCTGATCTGGGAAGACAGCCAGAACTATCTCTACGCCAGAACCACCAGCGCGGGGCGGATCATCATCGGCGGTGAGGACAGCGAGGAAATCATCGAGCCCAAGGCGCGCGATGCCTTGATACCGGAGAAAACACACGTGCTCGCGCGAAGCCTCGCGGCGCTTTGGCCGCCCGCCCAACGCGACGTTGAATTCCGCTCGGCCGGTACGTTCGATAACACCAAGGACGGATTGCCGTTGATCGGCCCCGTCCCTGGCGCGAAGGGCGTCTATGCGGCGTATGGGTATGGCGGCAACGGGATCACATTCAGCTTTCTCGCCGCGCAGTTGATCGGCGACCTGATTGCAGGATCGACCTCGGAGCTGGCGGCCGATTTCGCGCTGGACCGGGACGGCAGCTCGATCGGCCGTTAAGGTCCTAGTGACCGGCGGATTGCCGGCTCATTTCCTCAAGGAGTTCCCGCATTGCATCGAACTGCGTGCCGAAACCTTTCCAATCTCCGGACTTCAATCGCTCGACTGCCCGATTGTAGCGATCGAGCGCCTCCTGCGCCCGACCTGCCGCGGCCCGACCTGCGACAGGCGCTTCCTCTGTCACGTTTGAGCTGCCGGCGCAGCACCGGGTTCATTGAACAGCGCCGCCAGCGCCTCGGCGAGCGTCTCCTTCATCACCACATGTTCGCCGTAGGCCGCGATCACGCGTTTCAGCTCCGGCAGGTGTCCGTGCTCCGCCCGCAAATAGAGCGGCGTTACATAGAGAAGCGAGTTTTCGATCGGGATCACGAGCAAGTTCGCGCCACGTATTACCCGCGAACCCATCTGGTTCCACAGCGTGAGCTGTTGCGATATTTCGGTAGTCTGATTGATCCGTGCCTCGATCTGGAACGGCCCGTAGACCAGCCTCTCCTTGGGAAATTCGTAGACGATCAGCTTGCCGTAGTCCGGTGCATCGCAACGCGCGGCGAGCCACGCGATCATATTGTCGCGGCGGCTCGGCACCATGGGGAGCATCAGGAAGAACTCGGCCTGCGGCTCGCCGGGCAGCCGCATGATGATGTAATACGGGGCCATCGTTGCAATGCCGTCGCCGCCCGGCTGGCGCGGAAACTGCCAGAGATCCTCACGGTTATAGAAAACCTCGGCGGTCTCCATGTGGTAGCTTTGATAGAGCCGCGCCTGAATCAGAAACAGGTCCTCCGGATAGCGAATGTGCTTCTGAAGGTCCGCCGGCATGGCCGAGAACGGCTTGAACAAGCTCGGAAAGATGCGTTGGTAAGTCGCGGCGACCGGGTCGCCGGCGTCCATCAGATAAAAGTCGACGGTTCCGTGATAGGCATCGACGACGATCTTCACCGAGTTGCGAATGTAGTTGAGATCAAGATCTTGCGCCGGCTGCGCAGAGGGGAAATAGGAACTCGTCGTGTAGGCGTCCTGCATCCAGAACATCCGCCCATCGCTGATGACCAGATACGGATCGTGGTCGAGCCTGAGGAACGGAGCGATCGTTCGTATTCGTTCCTGGATATTGCGCCGGATCATGATCCGGCTGTCGGCGGTGATGTAACTTGAGAGAACCAGGTTCGGATCGTTGAAGTAATAGGCAAACAGGCCTCTCCACAGCGTCGCTCCGATCGGAATGCCACCCGTGCCGTCATAGGCCGCATAGACATTGTCTTTGCCCTTCGGATAGTCGAACTCCGGTGTGCTTCCCTTGACGATGACGTAGCTGTCGGGCTCTTCACCATAGTAGATGCGAGGTTCGCGAATCTGGGGGCCCCCGTCCGCGACCGGAGGAATATCGCGCAAATAGAGTATCGGCAGTCCCTCGGGGCTCTTGCGAGTGACCGGGCTCATCACGGCGCCATTGCCGTGAGTAAACAACACGTGGCGGTTGACCCAGGTCTGGGCATTCGGCGGCAGCAGGGAGGGCCGCAGTTCGCGGGCTGAAAGCATCACGCTCTGGTAGGAGCCGTCGAGCCAGTAGCGGTCGACGTCAAGATCATGGAATTTGTAGTAGGTGCGGATCTCCTGCAGTTGCGCGTAGGTATCCGACAAGGGCGTCCAGTCCCACAGCCTGATATTTTCGATGGTCGCCTTGTTGGCCTCCAATGTCTTGAGGGTAAGGTTCTGTTCGGCGGCAAACGGCTTCGCCGTGACCTGGTGGAGATTATAGGCCTGCCGGGTGAGCGCGATGTTGCGTTCGATGTAGGGCTTCTCAAGCTGCAGCTCGCTCGGTTTGACGTACAGCTGCCGGAACAACGCGGGAGTTACGCCGGACAGCACCAAAGTGCCGATGGCGACGAGCAGGACCGCTGCGACGGGAAGCCGATAGGTGCGCATCCAGACGTTTGCCCAGCAAGCGAACGCTGCAACGATCGACAGGCCGATCAGCAACCACAGCACGGGCAACCTGACATGGACGTCAGTGTAGCTCGCGCCGACGACCACGCCATTGTCGCCGTACAGCAGCAGATATCGGTCGAGGCCGTAGGACCCGGCCTCCACGACGAAGAGCAGACCGAGCAACGCCGAGCCGTGAGCAATGGCTGTCGGCGACATCGATCGGTGATGAATGTCGTATTCGATATCGCCGAACACCCGGTAGATCATTCCGGCGAAAAGCGCGCTCAGAACGAGGGTGAGCAGCATCCAGTTCTTGATGATGACATAGGCAGGCAGTACGAAGAGATAGAAACCGATGTCCTTGTTGTAGAGCGGGTCGTCCGCACCAAAGGGCACGCGATAGAGAAACTGCAAAAAGACGTTCCAATTGCCGACGTCTATCGCGGCAACCAGCAGAGCAATCAAGCATGCGGAGCCTGCGATAACCCGGGGCCACGGCAGCCGATCGCGCATGAACGTCAACAGATCGGGCGGTGGCACATTGCCCGCAGGGTTCCACGCAAAACCGGTGACGGATGGGGTCGGCGGCCGCCGGGCGAAACGCGCCGCGGACCATCCGTTGAGCCAGAGGATGACGGCTGTCGCCGACCAGATGGCAAAAAAGACGATGGCTTTAGCGCCGATGGTTGTCCAGAAAACCTGCAGATAGCCGATCGAGGAAAACCACAGCCAATCGACCAGGAAGTCGCTCGCGAGCCCGAGCAGTATCAGGAAAATCCCGATGACGATGGCCGCACTGATGAGCCTGACCACGGCGCTTCGCCTTGGTACCTTCGGTTCGGGTCCGGTGATCCCGATCGTCATAATCAAATCATAGCAAAAACGAGGAGACAGTTACCGCTTTATTCGCAATCGGGAGGACGCCTTGGGGCAAGGTGACTTTCGAAAAGCAGGAGCGTCGGCCTGTTCGGTGAGCCTGATCGATGCCGTCGCGATGCCGGGCGCGGTTAGGTCCGTCCGCGCCGGCGCGGTCCGCCAAAGATCACCGGCGGGACCGCCCGGTTCACGACCTCGCGCATGGCGAAGCTCGACTGGATCCGCGCCACCCGCGGCAATCGCGACAGCTCGGTTCGGTGAATGCGTTCGAAGTCCTCGATGTCGCGCGCCATCACGATGACGATGTAGTCGTCGCTGCCGGACATCAGGAAGCAGCGCACCACCGATGGACACTCGATGACCGCGGCTTCGAACGATTTCAGCGCATCCTCGTTTTGGCTTTCTAGCGTCACCCTGACCAGCACGGTGGTGGAGAGGCCGAAGCGCGTCAAATCCAGAACGGCCTGATAGCCGCGGATGAAGCCTTGCTCTTCCAGCGCTTTCTGCCGCCGCGCGATCGCGGTGCTCGAAAGCCCGACCCGCTCGGCAAGATCGACCTGGCTGGCCCGGGCATTGGCCGCGAGCTCCGACAGAATCGTTGTGTCGATATGGTCGATCTGCTCGGGTTTCATTTGTTTGGATTCCTGCGCAAAGATGCGAAATCTAAGCTGGTTCCTGGCGAAAAATCGCAATAATCCACCGAAATTGCAAGGACTTAAACCAGAATCCGACCTACATATTGGAGGGAGGGTTGAAAAGGGAGTGCCCAGCCATGCGCGTCGGAGTGCCCAAAGAGATCAAAGTGCACGAGTACCGCGTTGGCCTCACGCCGGGCGCGGCTCGCGAGTATGTCGCCGCAGGCCACAGCGTCATCGTCGAGACCAATGCGGGCGCAGGTATCGGCGCGACCGATGAGGCCTACCGCAAGGCGGGAGCGGCGATCGCCGGCACCGCCGCCGAGATTTTCGCTACCGCCGATCTGATCGTGAAGGTGAAGGAGCCGCAGGCCCGCGAATGGTCGCAGCTGCGCGAGGGCCAGATCATCTTCACCTATCTGCATCTCGCCGCGGACCCGGCGCAGGCCAAAGGCCTGATGGCGTCGGGCTGCACCGCGATCGCCTATGAAACGGTCACCGATGCGAAGGGAGGCCTGCCGCTGCTCGCTCCCATGAGCGAGGTGGCGGGAAGGCTTTCGATCGAAGCGGCAGGCTCGGCGCTCAAGCGCAGCGCAGGCGGCCGCGGCATTCTGCTCGGCGGCGTGCCGGGTGTCGCGCCCGCCCGCGTGGTGATCATCGGCGGTGGCGTCGTCGGCACGCACGCAGCGCGGATGGCCGTTGGCCTCGGCGCGGAGGTCACGATCCTGGACCGGTCGATCCCGAGGCTGCGCGAGCTCGACGAATTGTTCACGGGTCGGATCCGGACACGCTTCCCGACCACCGAGGCAATCGAGCAGGAAGTTTTCGCCGCCGATGTCGTGATCGGCGCCGTTCTGGTGCCCGGCGCGAGCGCGCCGAAGCTGGTCACGCGAAAAATGCTGAAGTCGATGCAGCCGGGTGCGGTGATCGTGGACGTTGCGATCGATCAGGGCGGATGCTTCGAGACCTCGCATCCGACCACCCACGCCGATCCGACCTACGAGGTCGACGGCATCATCCATTACTGCGTTGCCAACATGCCCGGCGCGGTTCCGCTGACCTCAAGCCAGGCGCTGAACAACGCGACGCTGCCGTTCGGCCTGGCGCTGGCGAACCAGGGTTTTGCAGCCGTCACGCAGAATCCGCATCTGCGGGCAGGCCTGAACGTTCACCGCGGCCGCATCACCAACAAGGCGGTGGCGGAGAGCCTTGGCCTGCGCTACCCACCGATCGAGGATCCGATTGCCGCGTGAGCGGCGCCTGGCTCCCATTCTCGGGGTAAACAATTTATCGCCGAAACCCCTATTCCGGCGTGAACCCGAATGCGCGCTCGAAGCGCCTGATGTAACGCGGCCAGACTTCCGGGTTGATGAGGCGCGGCGGGCGCATGCCGTCGAGCGCATCGAGGACTTGCTCGGCGGCAATCCGGCCCATGTTCGCCCGCGCTTCCCTGGTCACTCCCGCGGTATGCGGGCTCGCCAGCACATTATCGAACTGTAGCAGCGGATGGTCGGGCGGCGGCGGCTCCTTGGCCCAGACGTCGAGACCCGCGCCTGCAATGGCCTTGTTGCGCAGCGCTTCGAGCAGCGCAGCTTCATCGTGGATAAAGCCCCGCGCCGTGGTGATGAAATAGGCGTGCGGCTGCATCAGCGCGAATTCGCGCGCCCCGATCATGCCGCGGCTTTCCCTGGTCAGCGGACAACTGACGGAGACGTAATCGGCGCGGCTTAACAGTTCATCCAGCTCGACCTTCTCGCCGCCGCGCGCCGCCATCTCGCTCGTCGTGAGATAGGGATCATAGGCCAGCACCTTCATGCCGAGCAGGCCCTTGCAGAGCGCGGCGATGCGGCGGCCGACATTGCCCAGCCCGACGATGCCGATGGTCTTGCCGTGCGCCTCGGTGCCGACCAGGGCGTTGCGGTTCACGTTCGCCTCGCGCCGCAGCGCGCGGTCGGCCTCGAGGATCCGTTTCGACAGCGTGAGCAGCATGCCCAGCGCGTGTTCGGCCACGGAATGGGCGTTGCCGCCGGACTGGTTGACGACCAGCACGCCGGCTTCGGTGCAGGCCTCGACATCGACCGGATCATAGCCCGCGCCGTTGCTGGAGACGATCAAGAGGTTCGGCGCGCGCCGCAGCAAGTCCTGATCGACGTGGAAATGCTTTGCCAATTCATCGCGCGCCGCGCCGATCTGATAGGCATGCGCCGCGGCTAGAATCGGCGCCGAAACCTCGTCGGGACTTTCGTTCTCGAGCCGGTCGAGCCGCACATCGGGCCGCGCCCGCAGGATGTCGGCATAGATCTCGTGCGCCAGATATTTGACGTAGAACACGCGCTTGTTGTTGACGGACATTGCTGATGCGACTTTCAGTTCGGGAAGCCATAGAGCGTTGCGGGATTGGTCACGAGAATGCGGTGCTGGATCGCCACGTCCGGCGTCCACAGTTGAAACAATTCGAACAGGTGGCCGGCGTCGGGCATCTCGCCCTCGACGCGCGGATGCGGCCAGTCGCCACCCCATACCAGCCGTTCCGGATTGGCCCGCACCAGCGCTTCATGAAATGGCCGCGCGTCGGGATAATCAGGCGCGTCGCGGCTGAGGCGGTGGGCACCGGATAGCTTGGCCCAGCACCACCCGTCGCCGACCGCGCGCAACAGCGACTGGAAACCTTCCGTTCCAATGCCGGCGCGGGCGTCAGTGCGGCCCATGTGATCGATCACCACCGGCAGGCCGAGCGATTTCAGCACCGGTATCGTCTCCGGCAAATCCTTCGCATCGATCCAGAGTTGAAGATGCCATCCGAGTTCGGCCATCAACGGCGCCAGCGTCCGCGCCGCCGATAGCGGCACGCCGCCGCGATAGTGCAATTGCCCGTCGCGGAAAAAATGATTGAAGCGCAATGCTCTGATACCGAGCCGGTTCCACTCGCGCAGATCGGCCGGCGAGACATCGGCGTCGGCCACCGCGACACCGCGCAGGCGATCGGGGCGTTGCCTGAGCGCGTCCAGCATCGCGGAATTGTCGCGGCCGTGCGCGCTGCCTTGCACCAGCACGCCGCGCGCAAATCCGATGGTGTCGAGCATATCGAGATATTTTTCGAGCGGCGCATCCGGCGGCGTGTAGCTGCGATCCCCGGTGTAAGGAAACCGGTCTGCCGGCCCGAATACATGCGCATGCGTATCGCAGGCGTTCGGCGGCGGCGGCACTTTCGGCCGGCTTACCTCGCGCGGCGGGAGACAGGCAGGAATCATCGGCGTATCCGCTGCATCACTCGGGCTTTATGCCGGCGGCCTCGATGATCGGGCCCCATTTCCTGTAATCGGCACGAATCTTGGCATCGAATTGCTGCGGCGAGCTGCCGATCGGCGACGCGCCAAGCTTGGTCAGCCGCTCCTTGACCGCCTCGGTGTTCAAGGCTGCGACGAAATCATGCGAGATTTTTTCCACCAAATCGCGGGGCATGCCGGCCGGGCCGAGCAAACCCCACCACACCTCGGTGTCGTAGCCCGGCACGGTCTCGGCCATGCTGGGTACATTGGGCAGGAACGACGCCCGCGAAGCCGTCGTGACGGCGAGCGCCCGCACGGTGCCGGCCTCGATTTGTCCGACCAATTCCGGACCGTTGTTGAACGACATCGGAATTTGCCCGCCGAGGAGATCGTTGATGGCGGGCGCGCCGCCCTTGTAGGGAATCGCGTTGAGATCGATCCTGGCGAGATTTTTCAGAAGTTCACCGGCGAGATGCGTCGATGTTCCGGTCCCCGCATGCGCGAAGGACAGGCTTCCCGGTTTTGAGCGCGCCTGCGCGATCATATCGGCAAGCGTCCTGAACGGAGAATCGGCGCGCACCAGCAGGATATTGGGAGACGAGGCCAGCAGCGAAATCGGCGCAAAATCATTGAAGGTGTCGTAGGGAATTTTGGGGTACAGAAACGGATTGGTGGCGTGACCGCTTGCGACAACGATGAGGGTGTAGCCATCCGGCGGCGACGTCACCAGTGCCTGCGACGCAACCACCCCGCCCGCCCCCGGCCGATTTTCAACCACGACGGTCTGGCCCCAGTGCCGCGAGACCACATCGCCGAGCGTGCGGGCAAGGATGTCCACTCCGCCACCGGCGGCGTAGGGGACGAAAATATGCACGGGCTTGGACGGAAACGGTGACTGCGCGGACGCTGTCCCGGCCGCGGTAAACATCGCCACCGCTGCGGCGACCCGGACCCAGCCGGCCATGGCATGCCCTCCCAATGTCTTTGTTGCTTCCTTTATCGCATGCCAACACGCCAACGGCACCGCCGTGGCGCGCAGATCACGGATACGACCGGGACATGTTGACAATCCCTGAGATCGCGTCAAGTTTTGCGCCTCGGCAGAATGGCCGCGATCATGTCGCGAACGAAAAGTCATCGCGCAGCAGGGGAGATTTCGATGGCGGCTGCCGAGGGAAAAACCTCGCCCAAGACCCTGGATCAGAAGCCCTCTCCCGAGACCGCGTCGTCCGGCAAGGCCTGGCACGACATCGTGCTGCAAACGCTCAAGCGCAACGACATCCGCCTTGTGCCCTACGTTCCCGATCGCGTGCTGACCAGGCTGATCCAGGATCTTCACGCCGATCCGTTCTTCACCACCTTTCCCACCGCACGCGAGGAAGAGGCGGTCGGCATCGTCTCCGGTGCGTGGATGGGCGGCATGCGCGGCGCGGTGCTGATGCAGACCTCCGGCTTCGCCACGCTGGCAAACGTGCTGGCCTCGCTGGCGATCCCCTATCAGATTCCGCTGATCATGTTCGTGTCCGAACGCGGCACGCTCGGCGAATTCAATTACGGGCAGTCGCTGGTCTGCCGCACCATGCGGCCGGTGCTCGACTCGCTGGCGATGGAGCATCACACCGTGACCCGGCTCGATGAGTTCGAGTTCATCGCCGATCGATCGATCAAGCAGGCCATCACCACCCAGGCGCCGGTGGCGCTGATCCTGTCGCCGCTGTTGACCGGCGGCAAGGTGTTCGACAAGTGAGCGAGCGCATGAACAAGGAAGCAAACGCCCCTGCCCGCAACACCAAGGTGATGAACCGTTTCGATCTCACCTCGCGGCTGCTGGCAAAACTGAAGAACGAGGAAGCCGTCGTCGGCGGTATCGGCAACACCAATTTCGATCTCTGGGCGGCCGGCCACCGGCCGCAGAATTTCTACATGCTGGGCAGCATGGGGCTTGCATTCCCGATCGCGCTCGGCGTCGCGCTGGCCCAGCCGACGCGCCGCGTGTTCGCGCTGGAGGGCGATGGCTCGCTGTTGATGCAGATGGGCTGCCTGTCGACCATCGCGGCACTCAAGCCGAAAAATCTCACCATGATCGTGATGGATAACGGCATCTACCAGATCACCGGCGCGCAGCCGACGCCCGCCGCTGCGCGTATCCGATATCGTCGCCATCGCTGCCGGCTGCGGTCTGGCCGACAGCGCCTGGGCGGCCGACGAAGAGGATTTTGAGCGCCTTGTCGATCAATCCCTTTCGGCCTCCGGGCCAAGCCTGATCGGCGTGCGCATCGACGACAAGCCGGGGGTCGGGACCACCCGCAGGGATCCCGTGCAGATCAGAGAACGCTTCATGCTCGGGCTCGGCGTGCGGCAGCCGTTATGACTGTCCACCGTAGCGGATGAGGCGATCCGCAATTCGGCGGTCGCGCCATCCAACGCCAATCCTTCCTGACACAAAAAATCCTCGCGGGTCAGGCCCGCGAGGATTGGCTAGTCTGCTGCTTGATTAGTCGATGATCCTGATGATCTTGCGCGTCCTCGGCTCAACGATCACCCGGCGATCATTGACGACCGCATAGCGATATTGGGTGTAGTTGGGGACAGGCCGCAATTCCACGGTCGCCGGCAGCGGCTCGCCTACCACGACGCGCTCACGCACCCTCACCGACGGCACGCGCTCACCCTGAATCGACGTGATCACCGCATTCGGGATTTCCAGGCCAGCGCCGACCGCCGCACCTACGGTGCCGCCGACAGCCGCGCCGATCGGACCGCCCACTGCGCCGCCCGTCGCGGCGCCGCTCGCAGCGCCGGTCGCGGTGGTGGATTGAGCATAGGCAGCGCCGGACGCCAACAGCGAAGCCGCAATCAGCGAAACAGCAAAACGATTGTTCATCATGTCCTCCAGTTGAAATTGATAGCCCTCAACAACAGGCGGGAAGAATGAAGGTTCCGGTTCCATTTGTCCGGTTCCGGGGAACGGAACAGCGCGAGGCAACCCGCTCGTTAGGACGAAAACTTAATTCGCAACAATCCACCGCTCAGACCGGCACAAGCCTGTCTCGTCGCGTCACGTCCGGGCTCGCCGGTACGTCGTCGAGCGGGAGATCGAGGATCTCCTCGAACTCGACGATGTTGTCGATCTCGGTGCCCATCGCGATATTGGTGACGCGTTCGAGGATGAACTCGACCACCACCGGAACGCTGTATTTCGTCATCAGCTCGCGCGCGGCCGCGAACGCCGCCTGCGCATCCCTGGGATCGGTGACGCGGATCGCCTTGCAGCCGAGGCCCTCGGCGACCGCGACGTGATCGACGCCATAGACGCCAAGTTCGGGCGCGTTGATGTTTTCGAACGACAGCTGCACATGATAGTCCATGTCGAAGCCGCGCTGCGCCTGACGGATCAACCCGAGATAGGAGTTGTTCACGACGACGTGGATATAGGGCAATTTGAACTGCGCGCCGACCGCGAGCTCTTCGATCAGGAACTGAAAATCGTAATCGCCTGACAGCGCCACGATCTCGCGGGCCGGATCGGCGGCACGCACGCCCAGCGCCGCGGGAAGCGTCCAGCCCAGGGGACCTGCCTGTCCGGCATTGATCCAGTTGCGCGGATGATAGACGCCAAGGAATTGCGCGCCGGCGATCTGCGACAACCCGATCACGCTGACATAGCAGGTATCGCGGCCGAACGCCTTGCTCATCTCTTCATAGACGCGCTGCGGCTTGATCGGCACGTTGTCGAAGTGGCTCTTGCGCAGCATCGAGCGCTTGCGATCCTGGCATGCCGCGGGCCAGGCCTGCCGCTTCTTCAGCCTGCCGGATTTCAGCCGTTCCTTTGCGACCGTAACGAACAGTTCAAGCGCGGCCTTGGCATCGGAGACGATGCCAAGATCGGGATTGAAGACGCGTCCGATCTGGGTCGGCTCGATATCGACATGCACGAAGGTACGCCCCTTGGTGTAGGTCTCGATCGAGCCGGTGTGCCGGTTGGCCCAGCGGTTGCCGATGCCGAGCACGAAATCGGATTCCAGCATGGTCGCATTGCCGTAGCGATGGCTGGTCTGCAATCCGACCATCCCCGCCATCAGAACGTGGTCATCCGGAATAGCGCCCCAGCCCATCAGCGTCGGCACCACCGGTACGTTGACGATCTCGGCGAAGGCCACGAGAAGGTCGGATGCATCGGCGTTGATGACGCCGCCGCCCGCCACGATCAGCGGACGCTCCGCGGCATTGAGCATGTCGAGCGCCTTCTCGATCTGTTTGCGGGTAGCGGCCGGCTTGTAGACGGCCAACGGCTGATAGGTTTCGTCGTCGAACTCGATTTCTGCAAGCTGCACATCGAGCGGCAGATCGATCAGCACCGGACCCGGACGTCCCGAACGCATGACGTGGAAGGCCTGGCTGAAGACGCGCGGCACCAGCGCCGGTTCGCGCACGGTCACCGCCCACTTGGTCACCGGCTTCGCGATCGATTCGATATCGACGGCCTGAAAGTCTTCCTTGTAGAGGCGCGCGCGCGGCGCTTGCCCGGTGATGCAAAGGATCGGGATCGAATCGGCGATTGCCGAATAAAGACCCGTGATCATGTCGGTGCCGGCAGGTCCCGACGTGCCGATGCAGACGCCGATATTGCCCGCCTTGGCGCGGGTATAGCCTTCCGCCATGTGCGAGGCACCCTCGACGTGGCGGGCCAGAATGTGATTGATCGAGCCGCGCTTCTTCAAGGCTGAGTACAACGGATTGATCGCGGCGCCGGGAACGCCGAACGCGGTAACGACACCTTCCTTTTCCAGAACACGCACCGCAGCATCGATCGCTCGCATCTTCGCCATTTGACCGCCCGTTCGTTTGAGTTGGCTC
This sequence comes from uncultured Alphaproteobacteria bacterium, assembly GCA_963745785.1. Taxonomy (GTDB): domain Bacteria; phylum Pseudomonadota; class Alphaproteobacteria; order Rhizobiales; family Xanthobacteraceae; genus Bradyrhizobium. Next base: position 457,654 of record CAVUYV010000006.1, read on the forward strand.
TCGGTGATGATCATGCGAACGGCGCCGGTCTCAACGCAGCAGATTTTATTTCCCGCGGTGTGGGATGATTTGTGAAAGGGGCATGAGATCAATCGTTTGGATTGATCTCGCAGATGGAAATGCAGAGCGGATTCGTCATTGCGAGCGAAGCGAAGCCTGTCATCGGGCGCGCGTTCGCGCGACCCGTTGGCTCGCAATGACGCGGTTCGTTGTCAGGCAGAACTTGCAATGCGGCATGACGCCGCCGAGCGCAGCGGTCAGCTCGGCTGCAACCTCGCGCACCGTCCTGCCGATAGCCGGCAGCCGGTCGTCGGTCAGCCGGCTGGTCATGCCGGACACCGAAATCGCCGCGAGCGGCTCGCTGCAATCGTTGTAGACCACGGCGGCGACGCAGCGCAGTCCGATGCGCGCCTCTTCATCATCGACGGCGTAGCCCTGTCGCCGGATCGCTTGCAGTTGCTTGAACAATTCGCTCGGCCGCACGATCGACTTTTCCGTCAAACGCGGCATGCCCTGCCGGTGGATGATCGCGTTGACGTCTTCGTCGGAATAGGTCGCGAGCACCGCCTTGCCGACGCCGGACGCCACCATCGCGACGCGGCCGCCGACCTTGGTGAGCGAACGCATGATCTCGCGGCTTTCCATGCGGGTCAGCACGATGATGGATTCATCGTCGACCACCGCAAGATTTGCGGTTTCCCGGGTCTGGTCGCGCAACTTGCGCAAATACGGCATCGCCTGCGCCACGAAGTTGCGGCGGCGGGCGAAGGTGGCGCCGACGGCAAAGCTCTGTGCGCCCACGTGCCACTTCGATTCGTAGCGGTCGAATTGCACGAAGCGGCGCTTTTCCAGCGTCGCCAGCAGGCGATGAACGGTCGAGGTCGACAGGCCGGTGCGGACGGAAAGATCGCTCAGCCGATATCCCTCATCGTCTTCGGCCAGCGTTTCGATAATGAGAAGCGCACGATCGACGGATTGCACGCCACCGTCTCTGTGGTCACTGTCCGCATGGGATTTCGGCTCGATGAGCCTGCGCCGGATCACGTTTCTCTTCATCGCGACCTGCATTTCTGAGGTGTGAAGGCGTGTTCGCTGCTCGATTTACAAATTCCGCTGTGCCTTACATCCCCCGAGATAAACGCCGCTCCGGACTGTCCGAAGCGGCGGCTGTCGTTCAAGACTTAGAGCAGGCCCGCGCCGCGCGCCCATTTGTACTTGGCTCCCAGCACCTCGACCGGCAATTCCGTCGAGTAGGCATAGGCCGGGATGCCGTTCTGGTAGAGATACTCGGCGGCCTCCTCGACCTCGACGTCGCCGGCGAGCGAGGCGACCATCGGCTTCACGAAGCCCTTGGCCTCCATTTCCTTCTTCACCTCGACCATGTTGCGGGCGAACACCATCGGCGGGGTGACGATGGTGTGCCAGTAGCCGAGGATCAGCGAATGGATGCGCTCATCGGACAGGCCGAGCTTGACGGTGTTGACGTAGGTGATCGGCGGCTCGCCACCGGTGATGTCGACCGGGTTGCCGGCGGCGCCGAACGGCGGGATGAACTTGCGGAACGCGGCGTCGAGGTCCGGCGGCATCGCCATCAGTGACAGCCCGTTGTCGACCACGGAATCCGACAACAGCACGCCCGAGCCGCCGGCGCCGGTGATGATCAGGATATTCTCGCCCTTCGGCGTCGGCAGCACCGGCAGGCCGCGCGCGAACTCGAGCAATTGCCTCAAGCTGCGGGCGCGGATCACGCCGGACTGCTTGAACACGTCCTCGTAGATCTTGTCGTTGCCGGCGAGCGCGCCGGTGTGCGAGGAGGCAGCCTTGGCACCGGCCGAGGTGCGGCCCGCCTTCAGCACCACCACCGGCTTCTTCCTGGAGACGCGCTTGGCGGCTTCCGCGAAGGCGCGGCCGTCCTTCAAGTCTTCGCAGTGCTGCGCGATCAGATTGGTGTTCGGATCCTGCTCGAAGAAGGCCAGCAGATCGTCCTCGTCGATATCGGACTTGTTGCCGAGGCCGACGATCGCGGAGACGCCCATCTTGGCGGAGCGCGAGAAGCCGATGATCGCCATGCCGATGCCGCCGGACTGCGACGACAGCGCCGCATGGCCCTTGACGTCGTAGGCGGTGCAGAACGTGGCGCAGAGATTGGCCGGGGTATAGTAGAAGCCGTAGATGTTCGGCCCCATCAGGCGGACGTTGTACTTCTTGCCGATCTCGACGATCTCAGCCTGCAATTCGGGCGCACCCGCTTCCGCAAAGCCCGACGGAATCAGAACCGCGCCGGGAATTTTCTTCTCGCCGCATTCGACCAGCGCGCCGGCGACGAATTTTGCGGGGATCGCGAACACCGCGGTGTCGATCACGCCCGGCACGTCCTTGACGCTCTTGTAGGCCTTGTAGCCGAGAATCTCGGCGGCCTTCGGATGGATCGGATAGATCTCGCCCTTGTAGCCGCCGTTGATCAGATTTTTCATCACCGAGTTGCCGATCTTGCCGTCTTCGGCGGAGGCGCCGATCACGGCAACCGCCTTCGGCTGCATGATGCGGTTCATCGCGGCGACGATTTCCTCGTTCGAGCGCGGCGCCGGGCGCGGCTTGTAGTCGAAGTCAACGACGATGCGGACGTCGGCGGCGATGGCATCCTTCTTGGTGGCGAATACCGGGTTGAGATCGAGTTCGACGATTTCGGGGAAGTCGCTGACGAGCTGCGACACCTTGATGATGATGTCGGCCAGCGCCTCGCGGTTGACCGGGTCGCTGCCGCGCACGCCCTTCAGCATGTCGTGGGCCTGGATGCCGTCGAGCATCGACAGTGCGTCGTCCTTGGTGGCGGGAGCGAGACGGAAGGTGACGTCCTTCAGCACCTCGACCAGCACGCCGCCGAGGCCGAAGGCCACCAGCTTGCCGAACGAGCCGTCGGTGATCGAGCCGACGATGACCTCGGTGCCGCCGGCCAGCATCTGCTGGACCTGGATGCCTTCGATCTTGGCGTCGGATTTGTACTTCTTGGCATTCGCCAGGATGGTCGCGTAATTCTGTTCGACGTCGGCGGCGGTTTTCACCCCCACCATCACGCCGCCGGCTTCGGTCTTGTGAAGAATATCCGGCGAGACAATCTTCATGACGACCGGGAAGCCCATGTCGGTCGCGATCCTGGCCGCCTCGCTTGCGGATTTGGCGACGCCCTCTTTGGGAACGGGAATGCCATAGGCATCGCACACCAGCTTGCCTTCGGGGGCCGTCAGGCTTGTGCGTTTGTCCGCCTTGACCAGATCGAGGATTTTGCGGACCGCATCCTTGGAATTCGACATTGGCTTCCTCCTTGAACGTCTGTTTCTTGGCTCGTCGGCAGCGTGTGCGGACCTCAGGACCATTGCCTGCGCACTTCAATCGGTGTTCCCAGTGACCGGCAAGAACCCGCCTGCTGCGGCATCGGGTCCGGCCACCGAACAACCGGCGGGTATGGCATTTGGTATGCCAGAGACGGAATTGTCAAGGCAGGGCAATGGAGGGAAATGCTGAAAACACGGGCAACTTGACATTCTGGCATTTGGTATGCCAAAAATAAACCCGATATTCTGGTACAGAGACGTCTCCCGCGCGGGAGATCAGTCGTGCCCCTACGGAAACCAAGCAAGGCATCGCCCACCATGGCCGAGGCAGAGATTGCAATCGTCCGAATAGCTCCGGAGACCAGCTTCAAGAACAAGGCCTATGAAGCCTTGAAGGAAGCGATCCTGAAGATGGACATCTATACGACGCCCGACCCGGTGATGCTCGACGAGCGTGCGCTGTCGGAACGACTCGGCGTCAGCCGGACCCCGATCCGCGAGGCGATCGCGATGCTGGAGCAGGACGGCTTCGTCAAGACCGTGCCACGCCGCGGCATTGTCGTCGTGCGCCGGACCAAGAGCGAGATCGTCGACATGATCCGGGCCTGGGCCGCACTCGAGAGCATGGCGGCGCGGCTGATCACGACCACCGCGCGCAAAAAGGACATTTCCGCGTTGCGCGACTTTTTCAGGAATTTCGGCAAGGATCGCCTGCCGCAGGACCACGTCGAGGAATATTCGAAGGCCAACATCGCCTTCCACCAGGCGCTGATCTCGCTCAGCGAGTTGCCGACGCTGGTCGACATGACCAACGATATCCTGTTGCATGTGCGCGGTTACCGGCAACTCACGATCGGGCGGACCGACCGCACCGCAGTATCGTTGCCCGAGCACATGGCCATCATCGAAGCGCTGGAAGAGCGTAATACCGAGCTTGCGGAAAAGCGTGCACGCGATCACACGCTCGGCCTTGCCGCCTATGTCGAAGCCCACGGACAAGAACTCTTTAGCTAACCACAGTCCTTGTTTGGGCGACGATTTGGAAGACGACGAACTCGTCCGCATTAAGAGACGATCAGGGAGAAGCGGAATGCCCGCAACGGTACAGAACATTGATGCAAACAAGGACGAGCAGGAGCTGACGGATGGCTTTCATCTCGTCATCGATGCGCTCAAGCTCAACGGCATCAACACGATCTACGGCGTGCCCGGTATCCCGATCACGGATTTGGGCCGGATGGCGCAGGCCGCGGGCATACGCGTCATCTCGTTCCGCCACGAGCAGAACGCCGGCAATGCGGCGGCCATCGCAGGCTTCCTGACCAAGAACCCCGGCGTCTGCCTGACGGTGTCCGCCCCCGGCTTCCTCAACGGCCTGACGGCGCTGGCCAATGCCACCACCAACTGCTTCCCGATGATCCTGATCAGCGGTTCGTCCGAGCGCGAGATCGTCGACCTGCAGCAGGGCGACTACGAAGAGATGGACCAGCTTGCGATCGCCAAGCCGCTGTGCAAGGCGGCGTTCCGCGTGCTGCATGCCGCCGACATCGGCATCGGCCTGGCGCGCGCGATCCGCGCCGCCGTCTCGGGGCGTCCCGGCGGCGTCTATCTCGATCTGCCGGCCAAACTTTTCTCTCAGGTCATGAATGCGGACGCCGGCGCAAAATCGCTCGTCAAGGTGATCGACCCGGCGCCGGCCCAGATCCCGGCCCCCAGCGCGGTCAAGCGCGCGCTCGATGTCCTCAAAAGCGCAAAGCGTCCGCTGATCATCCTCGGCAAGGGCGCGGCCTATGCGCAGGCCGATGACGATATCCGCGCGCTGGTCGAGAAGAGCGGCGTTCCCTTCCTGCCGATGAGCATGGCCAAGGGCCTGTTGCCCGACACCCATCCGCAATGTGCGGGTGCCGCGCGCTCGACGGTGCTGAAGGACGCCGACGTGGTGATGCTGATCGGCGCGCGCCTCAACTGGCTGTTGTCGCACGGCAAGGGCAAGACCTGGGGCGAGGCGCCGAAGAAATTCATCCAGATCGACATCGAGCCCAAGGAGATGGACTCCAATGTCGAGATCGCCGCTCCCGTGGTCGGCGACATCGGCTCCTGCGTAGCCGCGCTGCTTGCAGGCGATGGGCAGCAACTGGCCCTCCCCGCCGGCCGACTGGGTCGGCGCCGTCAATGCGAAGCGCGAAGAAAACATCGCCAAGATGGCGCCGCGGCTGATGAACAACAAGTCGCCGATGGATTACCACGGCGCGCTCGGCGCACTGCGCACCATCATCAAGGAGCGGCCGGACGCCATCCTCGTCAACGAAGGCGCCAACACGCTCGATCTCGCGCGCGGCGTCATCGACATGTACAAGCCGCGCAAGCGCCTGGACGTCGGCACCTGGGGCGTCATGGGCATCGGCATGGGCTTTGCCATCGCCGCTGCGATCGAGACCGGCAAGCCCGTGCTCGCGGTCGAAGGCGATAGCGCCTTTGGCTTCTCCGGCATGGAAGTCGAGACCATCTGCCGCTACAACCTGCCGGTCTGCGTCGTCATCTTCAACAACAACGGCATCTATCGCGGGACCGACGTCAATCCGACCGGCGGTTCGGATGTTGCGACCACCGTGTTCGTCAAGGACTCGCGCTACGACAAGATGATGGAGGCATTCGGCGGCGTCGGCGTCAATGCGACGACGCCGGACGAGCTCAAACGCGCCGTGAACGAGGCCATGGACTCCGGCAAGCCGACGCTGATCAACGCGGTGATCGACCCGGCATCCGGCTCGGAGAGCGGCCGCATCGGCAACCTCAATCCGCAAAGCGTGCTTCGCAAGAAGTGACAACGTAACCACCGGCGTCATTCCCCGCGCAGGCGGGGAATCCAGTAACCGCCGAACGACCATGAGACGAAAATGGTGCCCGACGGAATCGATGGTGACTACTGGATGCCCGCCTTCGCGGGCATGACGACATTGCATCTTGAGGAGAGAAGGACATGACAAAGGCGTTGCAGGGCGTTCGCATTCTCGATTTTACGCACGTCCAGTCGGGACCGACTTGCACGCAGTTGCTGGCATGGTTCGGCGCCGACGTGATCAAGGTCGAGCGTCCCGGCGTTGGCGATATCACGCGCGGTCAATTGCAGGACAAGCCGAATGTCGACAGCCTGTATTTCACCATGCTCAACCACAACAAGCGCTCGATCACGCTCGACACCAAGAATCCCAAGGGCAAGGAAGTCCTCACCGCATTGATGAAGAAATGCGACGTGCTGGTGGAGAATTTCGGCCCCGGCGTGCTCGATCGCATGGGATTTCCCTGGGAGAAGATTCAAAGCATCAATCCGAAAATGATCGTGGCGTCGATCAAGGGATTCGGCCCCGGCCCTTACGAGGACTGCAAGGTGTATGAGAACGTCGCGCAATGCACCGGCGGCTCGGCTTCGACCACCGGCTTTCGCGACGGCCTGCCGCTGGTCACCGGCGCGCAGATCGGCGACAGCGGCACCGGGCTGCAATCTGGCGCTCGGCATCGTCACCGCACTTTATCAGCGCACGGTGACCGGCAAGGGTCAGAAGGTCACCGCTTCCATGCAGGATGGCGTGCTCAACCTCGCGCGCGTCAAGCTGCGCGATCAGCAGCGCCTCGCCCATGGCCCGCTTACGGAGTACAGCCAGTACGGCGAAGGGATTCCGTTCGGCGACGCGGTGCCGCGCGCCGGCAACGATTCCGGCGGCGGTCAGCCCGGCCGCATCCTGAAGTGCAAGGGCTGGGAGACCGATCCCAATGCCTACATCTACTTCATCACCCAGGCGGCGGTCTGGGAGAAGATTTGCGACGTCATCGGCGAGCCCGGCTGGAAGACCCACCCCGACTACGCCAAGCCTCCTGCCCGGCTGTCGCGGCTGAACGAAATCTTCGCGCGCATCGAGCAGTGGACCATGACCAAGACCAAGTTCGAGGCGATGGAGATCCTCAACAAGGACGACATCCCCTGCGGCCCGATCCTGTCGATGAAGGAATTGATCGAGGATCAATCGTTGCGCGCCACCGGCACCGTGGTCGAGGTCGATCATCCCGAGCGCGGCAAATACTTCTCGGTCGGCAATCCCATCAAGATGTCGGACAGCCCGACCGAGGTGACGCGTTCTCCGCTGCTCGGCGAACATACCGACGAGATCCTGCGGCAGGTTTTGGGCTTCACCGACCACCAGGTGGCGGAGATCCACGATTCCGGCGCGCTCGACCCACCGCGGAAGGTCGCCGCCGAATAGGCGGCACGGCTCGAACGCTTCAGAGGCCGCCGGTTTCCGGCGGCTTCTTTTTTGCCTGTTCGGCCGGGCCTTACTGCGTGGTTCCCATGCGTTATGTTGCATTGCAAAAGGCAAATTGCTGCTATGCAAACAAACGTGATTGTGGCTGGTATCTGGTATACGTAGATTATCCCCAGACCAGATGCGGCGATCCGCCGCGCCTTTAGAAAGGGGACGACAATGTCCAAGACTGCCTCCATCGGCTTCGCGCCCTCCACCACCCTGTTCGGCCGCCTGATGGCCTCGATCGACCGCGCGCTGATGACCCGGCCCGCGCCGCGCTGCGCAATGGCGACCTGCCCTATTTCGGCCTCTGAGCCCTGCAAATGCAGGGTTTCTGAGATCGCCGCTTGTTGCGCTGCAGACCACGCGGACTAATACTTTCGACGAATGGCCCCGGTTTTCGGGGCCATTTTTGTATGCTCGCCTGCCGCTAATCTCGACAATCACGCAACATCTGCGACATATTGAACAGGTCGCCGCCGGCGTCCATTAAATCGCTTGCGCTCTGGCATATCACATACCAATATGCCCGACCGGCAACGCTCGCCAGTCTCTAATAGAAGCGTGCCTCGGGAGGAGCTATGACGGACACAGTTCACGCGACCGCTCCAGCAGTCACACGCGTCAGCGATGCCTATCGCTGGACGCAATTGGCCATCGGCGTCGCCGCGATGGTGATGATCGCCAATTATCAATACGGCTGGACGTTCTTCGTCCCCGATATCCAGAAAAAATTCGGATGGGATCGCGCATCGATCCAGTGGGCGTTCACGCTGTTCGTGCTGTTCGAAACCTGGCTGGTGCCGGTCGAAGGCTGGTTCGTCGATAAATACGGCCCGCGCCTCGTGGTTCTGATCGGCGGCATCCTCTGCGCCATCGGATGGGCGATCAACGCCGAGGCGACCACGCTCAACGGCTATTATCTCGGGATGATCGTGGCGGGCATCGGCGCCGGCGGCGTCTACGGCACCTGCGTCGGCAACGCGCTGAAATGGTTTCCGGACAAGCGCGGCCTTGCCGCCGGCATCACCGCGGCGGGATTTGGCGCCGGCTCGGCGCTGACGGTCGCGCCGATCCAGGCGATGATCAAGGATTCCGGCTTCCAGAACACCTTCCTTTACTTCGGTCTCGGACAAGGCATCATCATCGTGATCCTCGCCTTCTTCCTGTTCGCGCCAAAAGCGGGACAGGTCCCCGCCGTGATCCAGAATGCCAACGTGATCCAGAGCCGGCGCAACTATCAGCCGACCGAGGTGATCCGTCATCCGATCTTCTGGCTGATGTATTTCATGTTCGTGATCGTCGGCGCCGGCGGATTGATGGTCACCGCCAATCTGAAACCGATTGCCGTCGACTGGAAAGTCGACAACATCCCGGTCACGCTGATTGGAATGACCATGACCGCGGTGACGTTCGCTGCGACCATCGATCGTATCCTCAACGGCCTGACCCGGCCGTTCTTCGGCTGGGTCTCCGACATGATCGGCCGCGAGAACACGATGTTCATCGCGTTCGGCATCGAAGGCATCGGCATCTGGGCGCTTTATATGCTGGGCCACGATCCGGTCTGGTTCGTGATCCTTTCGGGATTGGTGTTCTTCGCCTGGGGCGAGATCTATTCGCTGTTCCCCTCGACCTGCACCGATACCTTCGGCGCGAAATTCGCGACCACCAATGCCGGCCTGCTCTATACGGCCAAAGGCACCGCAGCCTTGCTGGTGCCGGTCGCGAACTACATGCAGCAGTCTTCCGGCAATTGGGACCGTGTGTTCCTGATCGCCGCGGGCGCGAATATTCTCGCCTCGCTGCTGGCGATCGTCGTGCTGAAGCCGTGGCGCAAGACGGTGGTCGCCAAGGCCCAGGCGGCCTAATCGCCCCGCACGATACTTTTTCAAGAAGCGCGCTCATCCGAAAGGATGGGCGCGCTTTTTCGTGCGCCGAGGCTCTCAGGATCGCTGGTATACCAGACGCCGTTCCGTCCACGCTTGGACGCGGCGCCGCACGCTGCGCCATGAGCGATGAAACGACGGCAGAACGTCAGTATTGCTGCCTTTTTTATCACCTTCGAGTGACGACAATGAATCGAGAATTCCCGTTGACAATTGGCATAATGTATACCAATCTACTCGACACGAAACACGTCCTGCGGCTCATCTGAAGGAGGTTGCGATGCAAGTCGGAGACATCCTGCGCAAGAAAACTGCCCGCGTTGCAACGGTTCGAATGAACGAAACCGTCGGCATCGCCGCCCAATTGATGCGCGCCAGCAATATCAGCGCGCTTGTGGTCAAGGACGTGGTCCGGACCGAAGGCAACACCGCGGTCGGCATGTTCACCGAACGCGATGTCGTCCGCGCGATCGCCGAGCACGGCGCCGCCGGTGTCAATCTGAAGGTCTCGCAGTTGATTTCAGTGCAGCAGCTGGTCTCCTGCAGTTCGACCGATACGCTCGAACACGTTCGTCACCTGATGAACAAGAACCACATCCGCCATCTGCCCGTGATCGACGATTACAGTCTGATCGGCGTCATCAGCATCCGCGACATCTCGACCGCGTTCGACGACGAGGCGACGGCCGCGGCGGCCTGACAAGACCCTCCCGCCAACCTGACGATCACCTGGCTTTGAGATGCAGATCAAAGCCGGCGAGTGCCTCGTGCTGCAATTTTCCCTCACCCGCCTGGAAACATGTCATGAAAATCTGCATCTACGGTGCCGGCGCGATCGGTGGCTATCTCGGGGTGCAGCTGGCGCGCGCGGGCGCCGACGTCAGCCTGGTGGCGCGGGGACCGCATCTGGCCGCGATGCGCGAAAGCGGACTTAAACTGCTGATCGGCGATGAAGAGCGCGTGGTGCGGCCGCGCTGCACCGACAATCCCGCCGAGCTTGGGCCGCAGGATTTCGTGATCGTTTGCCTCAAGGCGCATTCCATCACCGGCGTGATCGAAGCGATGCAGCCGCTGCTCGGGCCGCGAACGCGCATCGTCACCGCCGTCAACGGCATTCCCTATTGGTATTTCTACAGGCACGGCGGCCGTTACGAAGGTTCGACGCTCGAAAGCATCGATCCCGGCGGACGGCAATGGCGCGAGCTTACGCCACAACGCGCCATCGGATGCATCGTCTATCCCGCGACCGAGATCGAGGCGCCCGGGGTGATCCGTCACGTCTACGGCGACCGCTTCCCGATCGGCGAGCCCTCGGGCGAGACCAGCCCGGACGTCGAGCGGCTCTCCGCTCTATTTGTCGAGGCGGGAATGCAGGCTCCGGTGCTCGATCGCATCCGCGACGAAATCTGGCTCAAGCTATGGGGCAATGTCTGCCTCAATCCGATCAGCGCGCTGACCCATGCAACGCTTGACGTGATCTGCTCCGATCCGACGACGCGCGCGCTGTCGAAGGCGATCATGCTGGAAACCCAGGCGATTGCCGAGACGTTCGGCGTCAAATTCCGCGTCGACGTCGAGCGGCGCATCGAGGGCGCGCGCAAGGTCGGCGCTCACAAGACCTCGATGCTGCAGGATCTCGAACGCGGACGTCCGATGGAGATCGATCCCTGGTCACGGTGGTTCAGGAAATGGGGCGTCTGACACAGATTCCGACGCCGGCGCTCGATGCGGTACTGGCGCTGGTTGCGCAGCGCGCGAAAATCGCCGGGCTGTACAGCGACCTGCGGCCCGTCGAGGCAAAACCCCTCGTTTTTGCATGATCGCGTTGCCCTGATCGCTCTGGCGTCCGGTGGACATTTGCCGGGGCCGGACGGCATCCTGCCGCTGAAACTCCAGAAAAGCGCGCGGTTGCCCGCGGCGCGTATTCCGCAAAAGCGGACACCGGTTTTGCGATCAGAATACGCGCAAATCCAGGGTGGAGCATTCTCCTCATGGAAAATGCTCCTGGAAACGGTCAGGGGTCAGGAATGATAAAGACGCGATTTACCGAGCTCGTCGGCGTCGAACACCCGATCGTGCAGGGCGGGATGCAATGGGTCGGACGCGCCGAACTGGTCGCAGCCGTCGCCAACGCCGGCGCGCTCGGCTTCATCACCGCGCTGACGCAGCCGACGCCCGAGGACCTGACAAAAGAGATCGCGCGCTGCCGCGGCCTCACCGACAAGCCGTTCGGCGTCAATCTCACCATCCTTCCCTCGATCAAGCCGCCGCCCTACGCGGAATATCGCCAGGCCATCATCGAGAGCGGCATCAAGATCGTCGAGACGGCCGGCAACAAGCCGCAGGAACACGTCACCGAATTCAAGAAGCACGGCATCGTGGTCGTGCACAAATGCACCAGCGTCCGCCACGCGCTGTCGGCGGAGCGCATGGGGGTCGACGCGATCTCGATCGACGGTTTTGAGTGCGCTGGCCATCCCGGCGAGGACGACACCCCCGGCCTGATCCTGATTCCGGTGGCCGCCGATAAGGTGAAAATTCCGATGATCGCGTCGGGCGGTTTCGGCGACGGCCGCGGCCTGGTGGCCGCGCTGGCGCTCGGCGCCGAAGGCATCAACATGGGCACCCGCTTCATGTGCACCAAAGAGAGCCCGATCCATCAGCTGATCAAGGAAAAAATCGTCGCCAACGACGAACGCGAGACCGAGCTGATTTTCCGCACCATGCGCAACACCTCGCGTGTCGCCAAAAATGCGGTCAGCACCAAGGTCGTCGCCATGGAGAAGGAAGGCGCGACCTTCGAGCAGGTTCGCGATCTCGTGGCCGGCGCGCGCGGCAAGATGGTCTACGCCACCGGCAACGCCGATGAAGGCATCTGGTCCGCAGGCCAGGTGCAGGGATTGATCCACGACATCCCCTCCTGCGCCGAACTGGTGTCGCGCATCATGCGCGAGGCGGAGGCGATCATCCGAAGCCGGCTCGAGGGCATGATGTCGGGCGCGCGCCGTCAGGCCGCGGAATGAGCGGGCTTTAGTCAGCGACAAACCGGGAATGATCTCATGAAAGCCTATGTCTACGGCGCCAACGGCGCTGCAATCACCGACGTCGCAAAGCCCGCGCCGAAGGGGACGCAGGTGCTGGTTCGCGTCCGCGCCTGCGGCCTCAACCGCGCCGACCTCGGCATGACCAAGGGCCATGCCCATGGCAGCGCCGGCGGTGTCGGCACCGTGCTCGGGATGGAATGGGCCGGCGAAGTCGCCGAAGTCGGACCGGAGGCCAAGGGCGTCAAGGTCGGCGACAAGGTGATGGGCTCCGGCGGCGCGGCGTTCGCGGAATACACGCTGGCCGATCACGGCCGGCTGTTTCGCACGCCCTCGAACATGAATTTCGAGGAAGCGGCCACCCTCCCCGTCGCGCTCGCCACCATGCACAATGCGGTCGTGACCAACGGCGCGTTGCAGGTGGGCCAATCGGTTTTGATTCAAGGCGCGAGCTCCGGCGTCGGCCTGATGGCGCTGCAGATTGCAAAACTCAAGGGCGCCAGGCTTGTGATCGGCTCTTCAACGGATGCGACGCGCCGCGGGCGGCTGAAGGATTTCGGCGCCGATCTGGCGGTGGATTCCAGCGATCCCGGCTGGGTCGATCAGGTTTTGAAAGCAACCAACGGCGAAGGCGTCGATCTGATCGTCGATCAGGTCTCCGGCAAGGTCGCGAACCAGAATCTCGCGGCCACCAAAATCAAGGGCCGCATCGTCAATGTCGGCAGGCTCGGCGGCACCCGCGCCGATTTCAATTTCGACCTGCACGCCGCGCGCCGGATCACCTATATCGGCGTTACCTTCCGCACCCGTTCGATCGAGGAAATCCGCGAGATTTTTGACGAAGTCCGCAAGGACATCTGGCCGGCGGTGGAATCGCGCAAGCTGCAACTGCCGATCGACAAGGTGTTTGCCTTCGACGATATCGGCAAGGCCTTCGAGCACATGGAAGCCAACCGGCACCTCGGCAAGATCGTGGTGACGCTGTAGCGTTCGCTGCCCTTTTTTAAAGTAGGAACAATTCGCAACAATCGTTGCTGCGATTGAGTGGCGATAGCGCAATTGATCGGCGCTTTAATGTTAACTGACGGGCTGCTAAACCCGCGCCCATGAGCCCTGCCGATCACACCATCAAGTCCCGCGTCGCGGCGATCTCGGTATTTGCCAGCGCCGGCATGGCCGCGGCCAAATTCGTGGTCGGCATCGCCATCGGCAGTCTCGCGCTGATCTCCGAGGCGCTGCACTCCTCGGTCGACGTGGTCGCGACCGTCATCACCTGGCTGGTGGTGCGGGTGTCCGACCGCCCCGCGGACGAGGAACATCATTACGGTCACGGCAAGCTCGAGAGCCTGTCGGCGCTCGGCGTGATCGCGCTGCTGTATGTGCTGGCGGGCGGCATTCTGGTCGAATCCTGGAGCCGTCTGCGCGAAGGCGCGCCGCCGCCGACGATCTCGGCGATCCCGTTCGTCGTGTTGCTGATCGACATCGCCGTGAATTTCTGGCGCGCCCGGGCGCTGCATCGCACCGCGCGCGACACCAAAAGCCAGGCGCTCGCCGCCGATGCGCTGCATTTTGCCTCCGACGTGCTGGGCTCGGTCGCCGTCATCATCGGACTTGCACTTTCAGGCCTGGGCTATGCCTGGGGGGACGCGGCGGCTGCCGTCGCCGTGGCTGTCATGATCGCGCTGTTGGGCCTGCGGCTGGCGCGCTCCACCGTCGAAACCCTGGTCGATCGCGCGCCGGAAGGCGTCTCGGAGAAAGCCGCAGCCGCGATCAGGGCCGTGCCCGGCGTCGTCGATATCGAGCGCCTGAGGGCGCGGATGGTCGGCCCGACGTATTTCATCGACGCCATCGTGAAGGTGCCGCGCACCTATCCGATCGACCGCGTCGAGGAAATCAAGCGAACGGCACAGCAGGCGGTCACCAAGGCGCTCGGCGATGCCGACCTGACGTTCACCGCCGTGCCGGTCGCGCGCGACAACGAGAGTGTGCGCGAACGTATCATGGTGATCGCCCGCAATTCCGGTCTCGCCGTCCACCACGTCACCGTGCACGATCTCGGCGGCAAGTTGACCGTCAGCATCGATCTCGAGGTCGACGGCGATATGCCGCTCACCGCGGCCCACGCCATCGCCCATGAGCTGGAGCGGAACATCCGCGAGGAATTCGGCGAGGACGTCGAGGTCGATACCCACATCGAGCCGCTGGAGCCGGAATTGCCGCTTGGTACCGATGCCGCGCCGGAGCGCGTCGAAACCATCAAGACCGCACTGTCGCGCTTCGCCGCCAATGGCGCGATCCATGACATCCATAGCGTGCGGGTGCGCAATACCGACGCCGGCGAAATCGTCAACTTCCACTGCCGCGCCGCGCCGTCGATGAGCGTGATCAAGGTTCACGAGAACGTCGACGAGATCGAGCGTGCGTTGCGCCGCGCATTCCCGACCGTCAAACGGGTCATCAGCCACGCCGAGCCGCCGGACGCGTAGCGGAATCCGGGCGCCGGCCGCGCGTTCTCCTTTCGGACTCTCTTTGCCCGTGTTTTGCGGGTTTCGATTCTGCGTGGACAAAATTTTTTTGCATTAACGAATCGTTGACTCTCGACAGCTCGGCAAAACTGGATTCAAATCGCTGTGATTCGGAAGCGGCTGGGAGACTTCCGAACCGGGTGCAATAAGATTTCCGAGGGGGCCAAAGGCATGGCGCGCGCACACGCGGCGAGCGCGTGCGTCCAATCCGATTCGATCAAGGGATTGGCGCAGTCGATCGCGAAACCGGCCTATCACCGGCTGTTGGTTGCGGAGCCCGCGCTTCGCCGTGCTGTGCCCACCCTGATCATCGCTTTCCTGATCACCATTTGCCTTGGCGCATTCGTGCAGGTGGTCGATCAGAACCGGCAAAAGCGCGCGTCAATCAAGCGCGATCTGGCGGCGATTGCCGATTTGCTCGCCGAGCGCCTCGACCGCATCGCTTCGGTTCGACAGGAACGCGCGGCAACATTCGAGCGCCTGCAACTGCTGCTGCCCGGCCTTATTCCATCGTGGGCGATCGCGGCCGGCAGGCACGTCATCGTCACCGGCGCCGACCAGCGCATTCTCGCCCGCATCCCGATCGACGCCGGGTTTGGCGATACCGCCAGCATTCTCGACGTCGTCAGCGCAGCGCTGCCGCTGACCACGGCGGGGCAACAACCCGGCGTGACCGACATCACCTTGCCGGACGGCAGCACCGCGCTGGCGATTCAGCACGTCGTCAAATCGCTGCCCGGCCGGGTCATCATCATCCAGGAGCGGGTCGATTCGATCTGGCGGTCGGACGCCGCCCTGTCGGTGACGCTTTCCGCCACCACCGGCTTTGTCGTGCTGATCCTCGGCTTTGCATTCCATTGGCAATCGACCCGGGCGCGCGAAGGCGATCTCATCAATGATGCCGTGCGCGGCCGTATCGATACCGCGCTCAATCGCGGACGCTGCGGACTGTGGGATTGGGACCTGTCACGCGGCAGAATCTTCTGGTCGCAATCGATGTTCACGATGCTGGGGCTGGACGCCCGCGGCGACCTGCTGACGTTCGGCGAGGTCAATGCGCTGGTGAAATCCGATGACATCGACCTGTTCGCGATCGCCGATCAGCTTATTTCCTCCAGGATCGATCACATCGACCAGACCTTCCGCATGCAGCATACCGACGGCCACTGGATCTGGCTGCGGGTCCGCTGCGAGCTCAGCCACGGCGCCGCCGATGCCGGCATGCACCTGATCGGCATCGCCGTCGACATCACCGAACAGAAAAGCCTGGCCGAGAAGACGGTGGAGGCCGACTTGCGGCTGCGCGACGCGATCGAGACCATCCCGGAAGCCTTCGTGCTGTGGGACGCGGGCGATCGCCTGGTGCTGTGCAATTCGCATTTCCAGCGCCTGCACAAGCTGCCGGATTCGGCGGTCACGCCGGGCACCTCCTATGAAACGGTGATCGAAGTCGGCAGCATGCCGGAGGTCCGCAGCCGGCTGCACGAAACCGGCACCCAGACGCCGGGCGCGCGCACCTTCGAGGCGCAACTTGAGGATGGCAGCTGGCTCCATATCAGCGAGCGCCGCACCAAGGACGGCGGCTTTGTCTCGGTCGGAACCGACATCACCCGCATCAAGGAGCACGAACAGAAACTGGTCGACAACGATCTTCGCCTGCGCGCCACCGTGATCGACCTCAAGCGCTCGCAGGCCGAGCTCGAACGGCAGGCCCTCGAACTCGCCGACCTCGCCGAAAAATATTCCAGGGAGAAAACCCGCGCCGAGGAAGCCAACCAGACCAAATCCAAATTCCTTGCCAATATGAGCCACGAGCTGCGCACGCCGCTCAATGCGATCATCGGATTTTCCGAGATCATGGAAAGCGGCATGTTCGGGACGCTTGGTTCGGAAAAATACCAGGAATACTGTCACGACATCCTCACCAGCGGTCACTATCTGCTCGAAGTGATCAACGACATCCTGGATATGTCGAAGATCGAAGCCGGCCGGATGAAGCTCGACCTGGAGCCGCTCGATCTGTCCAAGACGCTGGCGGAATCGCTGCGCGTGGTGTCCGGCCGCGCCGAGGACAAGAACCTGGTGGTCGATGCCGATATCGACGGCACCATTTCCGTGGTGGCCGATCGCCGCGCCATCAAGCAGATCATCGTCAACCTGCTCTCCAACGCGGTAAAATTCACCCCCGATGGCGGCAGGGTGGTGGTCCGCACCCGCCTGCTCGGCGATAAAATCGTGCTGGTGATCGCCGACACCGGCATCGGGATTGCGCCGCAATCGCTGGCGCGGCTCGGCCGGCCGTTCGAGCAGGTCGAGAGCCAGCTCACCAAAACCTATCACGGCTCCGGGCTTGGGCTGGCGATTGCGCGCTCGCTGACTTGTCTGCATGGCGGGTCGATGCGGTTGCGCTCGAAGCTCGGCGCCGGCACCGTCGTCTGCGTGTCGCTGCCGCGCGAGCCGCTGGAGAACAGGCCGAAGATTTCCGCCGCCGCCTAATCGCCGCCTTCGACAATTTCGCGAAACACCCGCCGTACCTCGGTTTGCGTCTCCTTCACCCGCGCCTCGAGCGAGGAAAAATCCGGCGCATCGCCCGCCCGCGCCATGATGCGCAACAGATCTTCGCCCGCGGTTTCCGGCTTGAACCTCGCGGTGACGCAGAGCCGCAGGATTTGCGTGAGGTCGTGATAGAGCCGCGCTGCCGGACGCAAGACTTCCGCCACCGCTTGCGGCAGCACGCCGAGCCGCGCCGCCTTATCGAGCACGTGCAGCGTACTGACGTCGAGTATGTCCGGCTTGTCGGCGGCATGAACAAGCTGGAGATATTGCGCAATGAAATCGATATCGACCATGCCGCCCGCGGCATATTTCAAGTCCCAGACGTCGTCTTCGCCCTTCTCCAGCGCAATGGCACGGCGCATCTCGGCCACGTCCTTGGCGACGCTTGCGGCGTCGCGCCGCCGCGTCAGCACGCTCGCGAATGGTCTGTTCGATTCTGGCGCGAAATTCCGGCGACGCCGAAATCACCCGCGCGCGGGTCAGCGCCATGTGCTCCCAGGTCCAGGCTTCGCGCTCCTGGTATTCGGCGAAGGAAGTGACGTGCGATGCGACCGGGCCCGCCCGCCCCGAGGGGCGCAGCCGCATGTCGACTTCGTAAAGCACGCCGTAATTGGTCCGCGTCGTAAATGCGCTGATCAGCCGCTGGGTAAAGCGGGCGAAATATTGCGCCCCAAGCAACGAACGCGGCCCGTCCGAGTCCGGGTAATCGGGATCGAAATCATAGAGCAGGATCAGATCGAGATCGGAGGAAGCGGTCATCTCGCGGCTGCCGAGCCTGCCCATCGCGAGGATCGCCGTCTCCTGTCCCTTGATGCGGCCATGCTGGGCCGCAAACTGATCCGTCACCAGGCCACGCACGGTATGGACAATGCCCTCGGCGACGTCGGCGAAGGCGACGCTCGCCTGTTGGGCGGAGACCGTGCCGGACAGGATCCGCGTGCCGATCAGGAACAGGCTTTCCTGGCCGAACAATCGCAATCGATCGAGGAATTCTTCATAGGAATCCGCATCCGCCAGCGTCGCGGCGAGGCGGGCGGATAGTTTCCGCCGGTCCGGCATCGCGCCGAAAAAGCGCGGATCGATCAGCCCGTCCATGATCTGCGGCTGCCGCGCCAGCATATCGCCAAGCCGCGGCGCGGCGCCGAGAATCAGCGCCACCAATGCCACGAGGTCGCGGTTCTGGCTGAGCAGGGTAATCAGCCGCCCGCCCCGCTGCAGCGCCTGCAGGAAGCGGTCGAAGGCCGTCACCGCGTCGTCGGGCTGCTCGGCCTTTGCGAGGCCGGCGATCAGTGCGGGAACGAACTCGACGAAGGCGTTGCGCGTCGACTTCCTCCTGAAGGCGCGATACTCACCCCGCATCCAGTGCTGCACGGTCCGCGCCACCATGATCGGCTTCTTGAAGCCGAGCGTGGCCAGATGTTCGAGCAGCCGCGCATCCTCCGGACCGGCGCCGTAATCGACTGCCGGCAGTTTTGCGGTGCCGGTCGGATCGCCTTCGAACAGCTTGCTGTAATGCGCCTGAACGACATTGAGATGGCCGAGCAGATCCCTGGCGAAGGCGGCACGGCTGCCGTAACCCAGAAAATGAGCGAACCGCTCCACGTCCTCGACCTCGTCAGGCAGCGTCTGGGTCTGCTCGTCCGCTACCATCTGCAGCCGGTGTTCGACCCGCCGCAAGAAGATGTAAGCCGCGGCGAGCTCGTCGCGCGCGGCGAAGGTGATCCAGTTGCTTGACGCCAGCACATCCAGGGCTGCCAGCGTCGGCCGCACCCGCAATTCGGGGTTGCGGCCGCCGGCGATCAATTGCTGGGTCTGCGCAAAAAACTCGATTTCGCGGATGCCGCCGAGGCCGACCTTGACATTGTGGCCCTCGACCGCGATCTCGCTTTGCCCGCGAAACGTCTGCATCTGCCGCTTCATGTCGTGGACGTCGGCGAGGGCCGCGAAATCCAGATGCTTGCGCCAGACGAACGGCGCGATTTCCGCGATCAGCGCCTCGCCGGCGTTGGCGTCGCCGGCGCAGGGTCGCGCCTTGATCATGGCCGCGCGTTCCCAGGTGCGCCCTTCCCGCTCGTAATAATGCAGCGCCGCGTCGGTCGACATGGCCACCTGCGTCGAGGACGGATCAGGCCGCAGCCGCAGGTCGACGCGAAACACGTAGCCGTCGCCGGTGCGCTGCTGCAACAGCCGCGACAACGCCTGCGTCACCCGCACGAAGAACGGCTGCGGCTCGATGTCGGGTGCGAGCGTCGTCGCGTTGGGATCGAAAAATACGATCAGGTCGACGTCGCTGGAATAATTCAGCTCGCCGGCGCCCATCTTGCCCATGGCGAGCACGATCAGGCCGCTGTTGTCCTCGGGGGAATCGACGTTCGGCGGCAACAGCCGGCCGCGCGCGGCTTCCTGCCGCAACACATAGCGCAACGCCGATTGAACCGAGGCGACCGCCAGATCGGTCAGCGCCGCGGTCACCCGCATCACCGGCCAGACCCCGCCAATGTCGCACAGCGCGATCAGCAAGGCTGCTTCCGATTTCATGCGGCGGAGCGAGCGCCATCACGTCGGCTTCGCTCGATGCAGCCGAGACGTCGCGGCAGGTGTTCTCGATCAAGCGTGCCAGATGCGCCTCCGGCTCACTTTCGAGCAACCGGATCGCGCGCGCGCCATCGGCGCGAACAAGATCAAACAAATAGGGAGAGGCTTCCGCGATGCCGAGAAGGATGGTTTTGGCGAGGGGGAAGCGGGCGATGAGACCCTCGGCCTCAGCCGCCTGCTCCGATGCGAGATCGGTCAGCCAGTCAGCCAGTCGTTGCTCGGCTTTGTCGGGCGCGGACACATGCGGTCCGTCCACGAAGCGCGCGGCCAGACATTGGTCCGCGTCGCCCTTCGCGGATGAGGTCATGCCACCTTCTGTGGCACATCGGGCGTTTGCGCCGCAAGCCTGTCGCTTACTCCGACCGGCGCCGGGATTGCCAGCGTCGCGGTGAGGCCGGGATGAGCATCGGCGAGCCTGAGTTCGCCGCCATGCAGCGTCGCCACCGCCGAGGCCAGGCTCAATCCAAGACCGGAACCGGGCTGGGTGCGGCTGGCTTCAAGCCTGACAAATCGTTCCACCGCGTGTTTGCGATCGGCCTCGGGAATTCCCGGCCCATGGTCGGTGACGCTGAGCAGCACCTGATCGCCGTCGCGACGGGCCTCGATCAGGATCACCCTGCTTTCAGTGCCGGCGACCGCATCAGCGCTCAGCGGCTGCGCGGCCGGCATCGGCTTGCCGTATTTGATCGCATTCTCGACCAGGTTCGCCAGCGCCTGGCTGATCAATTCGCGGTTGCCGTGAAGGCGCGCCGGCACGGTCTTGACGCGCAAGGTCATGCCGTCGTCTTCCGCGAGCGGCTCGTAGAGTTCTTGAATGCCATTGGCGACGTCGGCCGCATCGAAGTCGTCCATATTGCCGCGCGCCTGCCCGGATTCGGCGCGCGCGATCATCAACAGCGCATTGAAGGTCCGGATCAGGCCATCGGATTCCTCGATGGTTCGTTCCAGCGCGCTGCGATATTCGGCCTCGCTGCCGGAGCGCGCCAGCGCCTCCTCGGCGCGATTGCGCAAGCGCGTCAGCGGCGTCTTCAAATCGTGGGCGATGTTGTCGGAAACTTCTTTCAGTCCGACCATCAGGGCTTCGATGCGCTCCAGCATGGCGTTGAGATTTTCCGCCAGACGGTCGAGCTCGTCGCCGCTGCGCCCGACCGGCAGCCGCTCGCTCAGATCGCCCGCCATGATGCGCTGCGTGGTGCCGGTCATCGCATCGATCCGCCGCAACACGCGCCGCGCGACAAAGACGCCGCCGCCGAGGCCCAGCACGATCACGATCAACAGCGACCATTGCGCCGCATTCGCGACAATGCCGAACAGCCGCCGCCGTTCGTCCAGATCGCGCCCGATCAGGAGACGGAAGCCGCCGGGCAATTCGGTGACGCGCACCAATGCGCGATGATCGGTGGCGTCCTGCTCGTCGAGCCGCCGGTAGGCGGTCTCAGACCAGCCGGATTTCGCCATCACGCCCGGCGCCAGCGAGCCGACATTGCCGGCGAGCGCCTGTCCCGCCGGCGCAGTCACGAGGTAGAGATTGGAGCCCGGCCGCAGCGCGCGGTTCTCGAGGGTGAAAACCAGTCCGCGCAGCCCGCGCCGTCCGAAGATCTCGCTGATCTCGCCGGTTTCCGCGTTCACCGTGGAAGTGATCTGCTCGGTGATCAGCCGACGCGTGTTCCAGGCGAAATAGCCAAGCAGCGACGCGGCGAACAGCGCAAACAAAAACAGATATACCAGCGTCAGCCGGAACGCCGTGGTTCGGATCAGCTTACCGAATGCCGTCACGGATCATGTACCCCGCGCCGCGAATCGTGTGAAGCAGCGGCCGCTCGAAGCCCTTGTCGATCTTGGAGCGCAGCCGCGAAATATGCACGTCGATGACATTGGTCTGCGGATCGAAATGGTAGTCCCAGACGTTTTCCAGCAGCATCGTTCGCGTCACCACCTGCCCGGCGTGCTTCATCAGATATTCCAGCAGCCGGAACTCGCGCGGTTGCAGCGTCAATTCGTCCTTGCCGCGCACCACCCGGTGCGAAAGACGGTCGAGTTCGAGATCGCCGACGCGATAGGTCGTCTCCTCGGCGGGTCCGCCGCGGCGGCGCGACAGCACTTCGACCCGCGCGAGCAGCTCGGCGAATGAATAGGGTTTTGGCAGGTAATCGTCGCCGCCGGCGCGCAGACCCTTGATGCGATCGTCGACCTGTCCCAGCGCCGAGAGAATCAGCACCGGCGTGCGATTGCCCTT
This sequence comes from uncultured Alphaproteobacteria bacterium, assembly GCA_963745785.1. Classification (GTDB taxonomy): domain Bacteria; phylum Pseudomonadota; class Alphaproteobacteria; order Rhizobiales; family Xanthobacteraceae; genus Bradyrhizobium. The sequence goes on from CAVUYV010000006.1 coordinate 480,129, forward strand.
GTCGCGCAGGCTGCCGATCAGCGACAGGCCGTCGCGTTTCGGCAGCATCCGGTCGACCACCAGCACGTCATAGTCGCCGTTTTCGGCGAGCGCCAGGCCTTCCTCGCCATCGGTGGCGAGATCGGCGACGTGCCCGACTTCGCGAAACGCCTTCACCAGATAGTCGGCGGACTCGCGGTCGTCCTCGATGATCAAAAGGCGCATATTGTTGGGGTCGGTTGCGGTCAAGGGGGCGAGCTTTCTATCACCATGGCGCGGTCGACATCCTCATGCAAGGCGACCCGACACCTCTCGAACAAGTCAAAAAAAGCGGGCGGTGAAGCTGGGGGAACCTCACCGCCCTTTTAACCTTCCGACAGAGGGGGGCGTAATTCTACCGGAAGGCAACTGAAGGGAGCGGGCTTTTGACCCACTCCCCGGAAAGAGCCGTCGGCGGGGGCGACTAATGCCGGCGACACCCTCCATCTCTCTCGACCATGTTCCGATTGGATTTAACCGGACCATGGTCTCATCTCTGTTTGAGCATGAGCCTTCGAAAACCGCGTTTGCGCTTTTCCTGGTTCATGCTCGGGAACGCTCGATGCTCTAGCCCTTCGCCAGGGGTAGCGCGACGAAGCGCGACGACCCGCCGCTCTTGACGCGCATCAGAACGCTGTTCTTGTTGTCGGTGCGCGCGGCATCGATCGCTTCGCGCACGTCGCCGGCACTGGTAACGTTCTTGCCGGCGACTTCGAGAATCACGTCGCCTTCCTTGAAGCCACGCTCTGCCGCCGCACTCTTCGGATCGACCTCGGTAACGACGACGCCGTCCTTGCCGGCGCCGGCAACGCTGTTGGCCGGGGCCACCGTCAGGCCGAGCTTCGGCACGTCGGTTCCGCGCGGGGTTGCGCTGCCCTGATCGCCCTTGCCGGTATCGGCCTTGGCTTCCACCGAATTCGGCAATTGACCGAGCGTGAGGTTGACGACCTTGTCCTGGCCCTTGTGAAGCACGTTGAGCTTCACTGCATTGCCGGGCGAGAGGCCGCCGATGGTGCGGGCGAGTTCCCGGGCATCCTTGACCGGCTCGCCATTCACCGCCGTGATCACATCGCCGGATTCAATGCCGGCCTTGGCCGCCGGTCCGTTGGCCTGCGGTTCCGCAACCAGAGCACCCTCCGCCTTCTTGAGGCCGAGGCTGTCGGCGATGTCGGAGGTGACGGGCTGGATCTGGACGCCGATCCAGCCGCGGCTGACGGTGCCCTTGTCCTTGAGCTGGGCAACGACATTCTTCACGGTCGATGCCGGGATCGAGAACGCGATGCCGACGCTGCCGCCGGACGGCGAATAGATCGCGGTGTTGACGCCCATGACCTCGCCTTCGGTGTTGAAGGCCGGGCCACCGGAGTTGCCCTTGTTCACGGGCGCGTCGATCTGGATGAAATCGTCGTACGGGCCGCTGCCGATATCGCGGCCGCTGGCCGAGACGATGCCGGCGGTCACCGTGCCGCCAAGGCCGAACGGATTGCCGACCGCGAGCACCCAATCGCCGATCCGGGGCTTGCCTTCCGAAAGCTTGGCGAACGGGAAGTTCGAACCGCCGTCGACCTTGATCAAGGCGATATCGGTCCGCGCGTCGGTGCCGATCACCTTCGCGGTGTAGGTCTTGCCCTCGTCAGTCGTAACTTCGACCTTGTCGGAGCCATCCACCACGTGGTTGTTGGTCACGGCATAGCCATCGGGAGAGATGAAGAATCCGGAACCTTGACCGGTCACCACGCCGCGGCCACCGCGGGGTCCGCCGCGCAGGCCCGGCGGCAAGCCATCAGGTCCGCCGAAGCGGCGGAAGAAGCGCTCCATCGGCGAGCCCGGCTGGAACGGCAAATCCTCCTGGCTGTTCGAGCTATCGTCCTTGGCGAGCTTCTCGGTGATATTGACCTTCACCGAGATCACCGACGGCTTCACGCGCTCGACAATGTCGGCGAAGCCGATCGGCTTCTCTACCTTGCGGACTTCGTTGTTGACCTGCGCATGAGCCGGACTGCTGAAGATATCGACCGGACCATGCGACGGGCTGAAGCCGTAGACGGCGACACCCAGGCCAGCGACAACCGAAGCCATCAACGCGAACTTGCGCGCCGACAACAGCGAACGGCGGGGTTGCCGGTAGGATGGGAGCGACGAAAGATCGATGGGTCGTTCGTTCATTACTAAAATCTCCAGGGCGTGAAATTCGACGATGCTTGGGGCCAGCACCTTGCGTCAGTGAACATGGGGATTTTCGCCTTACAGCGCGCTGGCGGCGGAATTAAACTTTGGTAATGAAGGGGAAAAGCGAATGCGGCGGATTATCGCAGGGGCGAAATCGGGATTATCGCAGGGCGAAATCGGATTATCGCAGCCGAAATCGGATTATCGCTGGGCGAAAAGGCCTGTCGCGGGCTAAACCGGCTTGTCCGGCGCGGGTTCCCCCGCGATCAGCCGTTCCAGCCGGGCTTCTTCCGCAGCCGTCAATCTGGAAGAGGATAAATCTTCAACCTTGGCGGATTTGGCGCGCCGCCGGCTGTGCACCCACAGCGCCAGGCCGCCTCCCGCCAGAGCCAGCGGCGGCAACAGCCACAGCAAGAATGTGTGGCGCTCCAGCCGCGGCTTCAGCAGCACGAATTCGCCATAGCGCGCGACCAGAAAATCGATCACCTGGGCGTCGCTGTCGCCCGCCGCGATCCGCTCGCGCACCAGGAGCCGCAAATCGCGCGCCAGCGGCGCTTCGGAATCGTCGATTGACTGGTTCTGACACACCATGCAGCGCAGCTCACGCGACAAATCCCGCGCCCGCAATTCCTTGACCGGATCGGACATGATCTCGTCAGGCTGCACGGCGTAGGCCGAAGACGCCAAACAAATCCAGCAGACGAACACGAGCAGGATGGAATTCACTGATCTCATTTCTGCCTTTTACCCCGCATCAGCGCTTGCGTCATCAAGCTTTCCGCTGGACATCGATATCGCATTGTGCGATATTGATGTGATGGGGCAGATTGGATTTACGCCGACCGCAACCCGCCAATGGCTCAAGCTTTCGCCCCAAGTTCGGGAACGTATCGGCAAGAAACTCGATGCCTTTGCCGCGACTGGCCACGGCGACGTAAAGAAATTAAAGGGCCATGCCGGCGCGCGGCTGCCGGTCGGCGACTGGCGCGTGATCTTTTACCAAGAGGCCGAAACGATCGTGGTTGTAGCGGTTGGTCACCGGCGTGACATCTACGATTAAGAGGACGTGATGAAGGTAAAATTCAAGGCGACGCCTGAGGGCGAAGTGGCGATTGTTCCACGTGCGGAGTATGAGCGTCTCAAGGCTCTGGAACACGAAGCCGAGGAAGATTCAGGCACCGCTCGGCTGATTGCGCGAGCAAAGAGAGAGATCGCGGGCGGCACGCCGGTGCTGCCGAAGGAGGTTGTCGATCGTCTTGCGAATGGCGAGAACCCCATACGGGTGCTGCGCCAATTTCGCAAAGAGACCCAGGCGGAACTAGCTGCGGCGGTTGGGATCGCACAGAACTATCTGTCCGACCTGGAAACCGGTAACCGCAAAGGCCCGCTCGAATTGCATCAGAAGATCGCACGGTTTCTCGGAATTCCACTCGATCTGCTGGCGCCGATCCCGGTGTCAGGCAAGGAAGCCGATCCGGCGAGATTTGCCAAACGTAAGCAAGTCATCGCTGACGTGAAGCGTCAGCGCGGCCGACGCTGACCGCTAGCTAAACAACCTACTCCGCCGCCTGCAAGCCTCGCATCGCCTTGGCGGGTTTTGGCGCGCCGACCCGCAGCCGGCGATCCGACAGCGACAGCATGCCGCCGAACGCCATCAGGATGGGACCGAACCAGATCAGCAATACCAGCGGCTTGTGGTAGATACGCACCGCGATCGCACCGTCGGCGGTGGCGTCGCCAAGCGAGATATAGAGCTGGCTTGCGCCGCGCGTCAGCAACGCTGCTTCGGTGGTCGACGATCCCCGCGTGGTGAAATTGCGTTTCGACGGCGTCATCGTGCTGAGCCGTTTGCCGTCGAGGCTCACCGTGAACTGCGCCAGCATTTCGCGAAAATTCGGTCCTTGCCGTTGCGCCAGGCCGTCGAGCTTCAACTCGTAGCCGGCAAGTTTTGCGACGTCGTCGGGCTTCATCGTTGCGATATATTCGCTGTTCCACGTGGTCTCGCAAACGATGCCGATCAGCGCGACGCCGACGCCGGCGTGCGCGAACACCGTGCCCCAGGTCGAACGCGGCAATCCGCGCGCGCGCCGCGTCGCCGTTGCAAACGGTACGCGGAACAGGCCGGTGCGTTCGGCGAGATCGCTCAATGCTCCCGCGATGACAAAGATCGCAAGCCCGATGGCGAGCGGCGCGAAGGCGCTGCCGCCACGCGTCCATGCCCACAGCACCGCGACTGCGATCAACGCCGCGACGCCGGCCGCGGTCAGGCGTTGCGCCGCGCCGAGCAGATCGCCGCGCTTCCAGGCCAGCAACGGGCCGAACGGCACCGCGATCATCAGCGGCACGAACAGCGGCGCAAAGGTGAGATTGAAAAACGGCGCGCCCACCGAAATCTTGTCGCCGGTCAAGACTTCCAGCGCCAGCGGATACAGCGTTCCGATGAACACGGTCGCGCAGGCGGTGGTGAGGAACAGGTTATTGAGCACCAGCGCGCCCTCGCGCGAGATCGGCGCGAACAGCCCACCCTGCTTCAGCGCCGGCGCGCGCCAGGCATAAAGTGTCAGGCTGCCGCCGATGAAGATGCACAGGATCAAGAGGATAAATACCCCGCGTGTCGGATCGGTCGCGAACGCATGGACCGAGGTCAGTACGCCGGAGCGGACCAGGAAGGTGCCGAGCAGCGACAGCGAGAAAGCCAGGATCGAAAGCAGGATGGTCCAGACCTTGAGCGCGTTGCGCTTTTCCATCACGACCGCGGAATGCAACAGCGCGGTGCCGGCGAGCCACGGCATCAGCGAGGCGTTCTCGACCGGATCCCAGAACCACCAGCCGCCCCAGCCGAGTTCGTAATAGGCCCAGTAGGAGCCCATCGCGATGCCGAGGGTGAGGAATATCCACGCCACCAGCGTCCACGGCCGCACCCAGCGCGCCCATGCCGCGTCGATCCGGCCCTCGATCAAGGCCGCGACCGCGAAGGAAAACGAAATCGAGAATCCGACATAACCGAGATACAGCATCGGCGGATGCACCGCGAGACCGATGTCCTGCAGCACCGGATTGAGGTCGCGGCCCTCGATCGGGGGATTGGCGATGCGCAGGAACGGGTTCGAGGTAATCAGGATGAACAGATAGAACGCGCTGGCGATCCAGGCCTGCACCGCCAGCACATGGGCGCGCAGCGATAGCGGCAGATTGTTGCCGAATGCCGCCACCAGGCCGCCGAACAGCGCCAGGATCAACACCCACAGCAGCATCGAGCCTTCATGATTGCCCCAGACGCCGGTGACCTTGTAGATCAGCGGCTTCAACGAATGCGAATTCTCGAACACGTTGACGACGGAGAAATCGGAAGTCACGTGCAAAGCGACGAGGGCCGCGAACGAAAACGCCACGAACAGCAATTGCGCAAGCGCGGTCGAGCGCGCGACATTCATCAGGCTGGGATCGCGCCAGCGCACGCCGAGAACCGGCAAGCTAGACTGGATCAGGGCCAGGCCCAGCGCGAGCACAAGCGCGTAATGTCCGGATTCCGCGATCACTGCGATGCACCCTGCCTTGCCGGCGGCGCGCTTTGCGCGGCACGCGATGCGCCCTGGGCGCCCGCGTTGACATCCGGCTTCGCGCCGTAATCGTCTTTCCAGTGCCCCTGCTTCTTCAGGGCGTCCGCGACATCCTTCGGCATGTAGGTCTCGTCGTGCTTGGCGAGCACGGTGTCGGCCCTGAACACGCCGGAGGGGTCGAGGGCGCCTTCGGCGACCACGCCCTGCCCTTCGCGAAACAGATCCGGAAGTATTCCCTTGTAGGAAACCGGCAACGTGTTGCTGCCGTCGGCAACGGTGAACGTGACCGCCAGATTATCGCCGCGCACCAGCGACCCCGGCTGCACCAGGCCGCCCAGCCGGAAACGTTTGCCGGCTTGAATATGCTTCTCCGCCACCATCGCCGGGGTCGAGAAAAACACGATCGAATCCCGCATCGCGTTCAGCACCAGCGCCGCCGCGACCGCGAGCACCGCAAGCGAGCCGCCGATGATCGTCAAACGCCGCTGCTTGCGGGTCATGCGTGGTCTCTAGTCCTGTGCATGCAGTGATCCGAAAACCGCCTCACGCCTTTCGGCATCATGCGCCTGATCCTGCGCATGATATCACCCGAAAATTGCTCTACATTCCCTGGCATCATGCTCATCCATCGAGCCCGAGATTTTTCAGGCCCTCATTGAGTTGTCGCAGCCGCTCGGCGTCATTGGCGACGGCCTGGCGGGCGTCGGTGAGCGCGCTCCTGGCCTTGTCGTGATCGCCCATCACCATATAGGCGCGCACCAGCCGCAGCCATCCCTCGACGTCATCACCGTTTTGTTTCAAACGAACGGCGAGGCGCTCGACCATGCCACGGATCATCGCGCCGCGGTCGGTCTCGCTCATGTCTTTTGCCGCCGCCATCGCATCTTCCGACAGCACCGGAGCGGTTGAACCGCCGACCCGCGCCAGCGCGGCCTGAACCAGCGGGCGCCACGGCGCATCGCTCGGCGCTTTTGCAAGCATCGCACGCCAGATCGACACGGCCTCGGCGGTGCGGCCGTCCTGCTCGGCGGCCAGCCCAAGGAAGTAGCTTGCCTTGACCTCGTCGGCGTTCAACGCGACGGCGCGTTCGAATTCAGCCTTGGCCTCGGCGGTGATGACGCCACCGGCTGCGCCGGCAATGGCTTCGCCGAGATCGGCGCGGCGCTGGGCGCTGTCGCCACTATAGGCGATCGAATTGCGATAGGCACGGACCGCGTCATCGTAGCGGCCCAATCTCGCCAGCACCGGCGCAATCACGTTCCAGCCACGGCCATCGGTCGGATTTTTCTCGAGGTGAGCTTCGACCTGCGCCAGCAGATTCTCGAGCGGCTGCGCGCCGTCCGGCGCACGGGTGCGCTCTGCCAGCGGAAAATCACCGAGCCGCGGCGAGCCGAGCGGAAGGTAAAGTGCGACCGCCACGATCGGAAGCCCGATCAAGGCTACGATGGCAGCCGAACGCCGCAAGCTGGCGCTCGATGCGAGCGGCGGATCGCGCTGATTGTCGGCCGCCGCCAGCAGACGGCGGCTGATCTCGACCCGCGCGGCTGTCCGCTTCAGAAGAGCCGATCAGCCCGGCAGCGACATCGCGATCGATCTCGGCAAGTTGATCCCTGTAGACGACCGCCTCGCTGCCATCCTTTTGCGGCTGGCCATGTCGGCCCAACGGCCACAGCACGGCGAAGATCGCCGCGGCCGTCATCAGCGCGAACACAAACCACAACGTCATCAAGCAGTTCCGACCGAACAGCGCCAAACCGGGGGGCACCGATGCGCCGCTTTACACCACCGGCGGCAAGCCCGGCAATTGACAATTGCGAACTCGCAAGTCTGCAGACAAGGCCCGGACCAGAGGGTGTCCGTTCAGCGCTTTCCGATCATAGGCCCCTGGTTTGATCGAGGCTGGCAGCCTGATCGTCAGTGAGCCTCTGGGCATCGGAGAGCCGTTAGCCGGCGCGCGATGGTTTGCGTTCACCGGTCATCGCATTTTCAGCCGCTCTGCTCATCAGCGACGCATAATCCTGGCCGAACAAGACGTCGCAGAAGCGGATGGCGGCGGCGACCTGCATTTGCCGGTAAGCGCGGGCCTTGGCATCGCCCCCGCGCAACGATTGCACCAGCGCCTCGGTGGAATGCTCGACATAATGCTGCAGGTCCGAATAAGTCCGCAGCGTGACCTCGTTGATCGCAAGTTCGCTGGCATAGGTGCGGCACACCGCGACGAAATCGATCATTGCGGCGGTTTCGTCGACCTCCCCTGGGTCGAGCCTGGCGCTCGCGCCGATATCCTTGTCGGCACGCTGACGCAACAGACGGCGGACCCGGCCGGGCACGCTGTCGATTTCCGATTGCAGGGCGTTGGAAATATCGGCCCGGATCGAGGTCAGTTGCTTGCCCCAGGTGGAATCGTTGCGCAGATCGAGTTCGGTCCGCAAGCCGCGCACGCCGTCATGAAGGGTCTTGAGATGCTCGGCGACGCTGTCGAAATGGCCGCGCTTGAGATCTGACCGCAGTGTGACCGCGAGCAAAGACAGATCGTGCAGCGCGATGGTGACGGCGACGCCATAGGGGGTGGCGGCAACGCGGATTTCATCGTCCGACCCGGCCATCTTGATGGCAAGGCGTATGATTTGCCATGGCGCGGCCAGCCGCTGCATCACCAGCGAAAGCGCGAACGGCAGCAGTTGCGGCGTTTGCAGCGAGCCAACGTTGAGCGAGGCGCTTACCACCCCGATCTGTTGATCCGCAAACATCCGCAAGTAGCTCGGAAGCCGGCTGCCGAGGGTGTCGAGCGCTTCGCGGGCCTGCAAGACCAAAGCGATCGGCAGCAGATCGGCGATCACATCCGGTGGACCGACGCGGGCCAGCGCCCGATGCTTGTCGCCGCCGGGCACGGGCGAGGCAATCTTGAGGATTGCATCAGCGGCCGCGAGTTGCAATTTGCGGATCGCAGGTTCGAGCTCGGACGCCGTTCCGTCCTGGCGCACCCGGGCCAGCATCGCTTCGAATTCGCGCGCCTGCTCAGGCGCGCCGTCGCGGATCAGCCATTGCCATACCGGCAACAGCGAGGCGCGGCGGACCTGACCCGGCCGGACCGGAAAATTGGCTTCGACGAGAAAAGGCTCAAGCGGACGGAATAGCAGGCGGGCCGGATCGTTGGTCCGCGGCTCCGCCTCGTCGTCGTTTCCGCGCACCACCTTGCGCAACTGTTCGAGCACGAAGCTGGCGACGGTGGTGTCTTCGCCGCGCTCGATGGCGCGCTCGAACTCCCGCATCAGCAGCGCCTGCGATTGCGGCGGAAGCTGCGCGAGATAATCCCTCAGCCGCTCGGTCGATGTCTGGCTCATACGCCCGGTATGCACGCTTGTGTCGGACGGACGGCAAAACGCGTCCCCCGATCATCATAAAAGCCCCGGCGTTAAGAAGGCGTTAGTAATGGTGAAACGGCAGGTGTTCACACCCCCGGCAGCGCCAGTTCGGCCCGCAACCCACCAATGGGCGCGTTACCGAGCGAAAGGCTGCCGCCGTACAGGGCCGCGAGATCGACCACGATCGACAACCCCAGCCCGGAACCCGGCTTCGACTCGTCCAGCCGCTGGCCGCGGCGCGAGACCTGCGCGAGCTCGGTCTCCGACAGCCCGCGCCCGTCGTCGTCGACGATGATCCGCAGCATCGGCCCGGCGCCGGGCTCAACCGGCCGCTCCACCAGGACCTCGATGAACACCCGGGATGCCGCCCATTTGCAGGCATTGTCGACGAGGTTGCCGGCCATCTCTTCAAGGTCCTGCCGCTCGCCGCGAAACTTCGCCTGCGGGTCGGCCTCGACGCCAATGGCGATGTCGCGGCCACGATAGAGTTTCTCCATGGTCCGGTGCAGCGCCTCGATCACGGGCGCCACCTCGGTGACCGTGCCGATGATGGTGAGACGCGCAGCGATCCGCGCGCGCTCCAGATGGTGCGCGACCTGGTCGCGCATCACATCGGCCTGCTCCAGAATTTTCGTGGCGAACGGATCGGCGACATGCGCGGAGGCTTCGTTGACGATGACCGACAGCGGCGTCTTGATGGCGTGGGCGAGATTGCCGACATGGGTGCGGGCGCGCTCGACGATTTCGCGGTTGGCGTCGATCAGCGCGTTGGTCTCGCGCGCCAGCGGCGCGATCTCGACGGGAAATTGGCCCTCGAGCCGCTCGGCGCGGCCGGAGCGGATATCGGCGATCAATTCCGAAATGCGCTTCAGCGGCGCAAGCCCGAAGCGGACCTGGAAGATCGTGGTCAGCAGCAGCACGATTCCAAGCGCGGCAAAGGTGCCGCCGAGGTAATAATCGAAGCTGCGCGTCTCGTCGAAAATCTCGGTGGCATCGCCGGCCACGCTGACCAGAAATTTTCCCTCGCCGCCGAGATCGACCGGCCGTTCCACCATCCGCAAGCTCTGCCCCTCGGGGCCGTCGACATAGCCGAGACGGATGCCGGCCGCGGTTAAATCGACACCTTGCTCCTCGAGCTTCGGCAGTTTCTTGTCCCACAGCGAGCGCGAGGCGCGCAGCTCGGGCTTTTCAGTATCGGTGCGGGTAATCTGCCAGTACCACCCCGACAGCGGCAGTTCGAACAGCGGCTCGCCCAGCGACTGAAACTGACGGTCGGGCGGCTCGTCGGGCGTTGCGACTTCGGCGATCAGGGTGCGGAGATAGAGATTGAGACGGCGGTCGAAGGCGCGCTCGGTGGCATTGCGATATACCGACGACAGCACGATACCGGTGATGGCGAGGATCACCACCACCCATGCGGTCGCAGACAGGAACAGGCGAGTGGCGAGCGAGCTACCGTGCATCAGAACTTGATCCCGAAAGGCAAGTCCTCGGGGCAGGCCCCGATGGATGGATGCCGGTTTTCGGACACGATCATGTTCGAACAAAAGAGTAAGACGGCTGGCGGATCAACCCCCTAGAGCATGATCCGGAAAAGTGGGAACCGGTTTTCCGAAAAGATCATGCTCAAACAAAGAGATGAGATCAGCTGCCGGTCGATGGCGGCGTCAGCAGATAGCCGAGCCCCCGCACGGTCTGGATGATATCGACGTCCAGCTTCTTGCGGATGCGTCCGACGAATACTTCGATGGTGTTGGAGTCGCGGTCGAAATCCTGGTCGTAGAGATGCTCGACCAGTTCGGTGCGCGACACCACGCGCCCGGTGTGGTGCATCAGATAGGCCAGCAGCCGGTATTCGTGCGAGGTCATCTTGACGGGATTGCCCGAGACGCTGACCCGCCCGGTGCGGGTATCCAAGGAGACCGGCCCGCAGGTCAGCTCGGACTGGGCGTGACCGGTGGAGCGGCGCAGCAGCGCGCGTATCCGGGCCAGCACCTCCTCGAGATGAAAGGGTTTTGCCACATAGTCGTCGGCGCCGGCATCGAAACCCTGCACCTTGTCGCTCCAGCGGTCGCGCGCGGTGAGGATCAGTACCGGCATCGCGCGGCCGTTGCGGCGCCATGCCTCCAGCACCGAGATGCCGTCCATCTTCGGCAGCCCGATGTCGAGCACGACGGCATCATAGGGTTCGCTGTCGCCGAGAAAATGCCCCTCTTCGCCATCGAAGGCGCGATCGACGACGTAGCCGGCATCGGTCAGCGCCGTCGTCAGCTGACGGTTGAGATCCGGATCGTCTTCAACGACGAGCAGGCGCAAGCTGGCCTCCGCAAACTGTCCCGGCAAAATCGCCGCCTTCAAGATGAGACGGCAAGGCGTGAATGCCGGATGAACAATAATGAACGCGCATCATTACTTTTTCTTCACAACCGGTTTTTTGGTCGGGCCGTCGCGCCCTCGCCGGCGGCGGCGCTGAGCTTTTCGCCGCTCCGCCCTGATCCAAAGGCGTAACACGCCGAATCGGAAGCCCCAATAGGCTGCCGCCGGCACAGTCATGCGCCCTTATGAGCATTTGCTTCGGAATGGGCGGCGCGATGAATTTCTCTCACCGCTCGTGAGCAAACCGAGCTTGGCCGTGACCAACCGCCCGGCTATCGTTGACCCCCACGGTGACGCGCCAGCCCCGCACCACCTCTCAATCCGGCCGGTTGGCTCGACAGGTCACATCGATGAATCCGGTTTTTCTTGACACCCATGCTCGCTCGCCGGTGCAATCGGCGAAGCTCAGCGAGTGGGGCAAGTCTCGCGGCCCGGCATCCGCTATGTCGAGACTGACACCGTGTGTTTTCGCGTGCGCGAGGGCGGCTCGGGCGGACCTGCGATCGTGCTGTTCGCCGACGGACCCAACGCGCTCGAGCACCACGATGCGATCTTCGAGCGGCTGGCGCAATGGAGCGGCGTGGTCGCCGTCGATCCGCCGGGATTCGGTTTCTCCACGCCCGAGTCAAACTTTGACTTCACGCTCCGCGCCTTCGCCGATGCCTATGCCGCGCTACTGACCGCGCTCGGCCGCGGGCCCTATGTGCTGTGCCCGACCTGCACCAACGTCTATCCGGTCGCCCTCATCGCCGCCGAGCATCCAGACCTCGTCAGCCATGTCGTGCTGATGCAGGCGCTGGAATGGGACCAGGAGCGAATCTGGACCGGCAAGATCGTCGACCCCAATGGCGATCTTGCAAGGCCCTATGCCGGCCAGATCTTCAATTATCAAATGCGTGCAGCCGCGGCGGAAGCCTGGTATCCGAACGCGCTTGGCGATCCCGCCAGGATCACATCTTTCCTCCGGCAATCCTGCGACTGCTTTGCACATCAGGGCAATTTCTGCCTCGCCTCGCTGATCCAGGCCTGGTTCGGGCCGGATGGCGAGCGGCCTGCGTTTCCACTCTTCAATCAGCCGACGCTTGCGGTTTGGGGTCTCAACGACCGCTCGCATCGCAAGAGCAACAAGCGCTCATTGCTGAGCATCGCGCCGCACGCCACCTTCGTGGAACGGGAAGGCGTCGGTCATTTCCCGGAAATTGAAGATCCCGTCTGGTTCGAGGGCCTGTTGAAGCAGTTTCTCAGGGATAACCCGCTGCATGCCGGATCGGGAAAATCCACGCCGCCGTGACAAGGGCTGCTGTTGAGGACGGGTTGCCACCGCGTCTTCGGCACAACAAGCGCCGCGCACGGTCTGGGCTCGTGTGCAATCGAACGTTGCGGATAAGACCCTCAGGTGCGGAAGAATACGAACCAGACCACGCCCAGGATCAACACCGCGAGTCCGGTCGAGACGGTGAGCAGGGCCAGCACCGACGGGCCGGGTTCGGCCTGACGTGCTTCGGTCGGGGTCTCGATGATCTGATCATGTCGTCTCGTTGCCATGGCGCCCTCGATTTCCCTGATGTTCCTGCGTTGTTGCGGCGTCGCATACCGGGGAAAACGCATGATGCGCTGTCATGTTCCGGATTTGGCCCTCGCGACGCCCGCCTGCGGTGCATGGCAGGGTCAAGGGCAAGCGGCCTTGCCAGCCTTCCGTGGCGCCTCAATTCCGGCCCTGCCGTGCCGACGCACACGGTTAACGCCGTTGAGAGAATTCCTCCCCCGCTCGCTTGAAACCCGGTTCCCCGGTGTTATCCTTACCGGTCGACTGTTGCGTTTTCGGAGTATCTCATGGCCCCCCGCGCCAACTGGAAGGGTTTTTTGCGCCTTTCGCTCGTGACCTGCCCGGTCGCGTTGTATCCGGCGACCTCGGATACCGAAAAGGTCAGCTTCAACCAGATCAACCGCAAGACCGGCCACCGCATCAAATATGCCAAGGTCGATGCCGACACCGGCGAGGAAGTCGCCAACGAAGACATCATGAAGGGCTACAAGGTCGATACCGACACCTACATCGAGGTGTCGAAGGAGGAGCTCGACGATATCGCGCTGGAATCGACCCACACCATCGAGATCGACGAGTTCGTGCCCAAGACGGATATCGACAACCGCTATCTGATCCGCCCCTATTATCTCATCCCCGACGGCAAGGTCGGCCATGACGCCTTCGCGGTGATCCGCGAAACCATCCGCAACATGAACAAGGTCGCGATCGGCCGCGTGGTGCTGACCAACCGCGAGCATATCATCGCGCTCGAACCGCTCGGCAAGGGCCTGATGGGAACGCTGTTGCGTTACCCCTACGAGGTGCGCAGCGAGAAGGAATATTTCGACGAGGTCCAGGACGTGAAAGTGACCAAGGACATGCTGGATCTCGCCAGGCACATCGTCGAACAGAAAGCTGCGCCATTCGAGCCCGACAAGTTCGAGGACCACTACGAATCCGCGCTGATCGATCTCATCAACAGGAAACGCAGCGGCGTGCGCTTGCCGGCGAAGGCCGCGCCGAAATCAGGCGGCAATGTCATCAATCTGATGGACGCCTTGAAGCGCAGCCTGGCGAGCGAGAAGCAGTCCGCCCCCGCGGCGAAAGCCAAAGGCAAAAAGCCGCGCAAGGGCGCGGAGGGTCAGCGCGAGATGCTGCTGCCGATCAGCGGCAAGCGCGGCAAGGAAGAACCGAGAGCGCAGCAGACGAAGAAGGCCGAGAAGCCGGTCCGCGCCGCAGCCCGATCGAAAAAGGCCGGATAGGTGCGCAAGCCCTCGCGGCAGCGCGCGTTGATTCCGGCCCAATGCCAACGGCGGCTTCGCGACCACCACAACGCCTGGCCTGAAATGCCGTGGTCGGCCCCGTTCGATGAGCCGATACGCTTGCGCGGCGGGCGCAAGCTCGCGACGCTGCAGCACGCCGCCGACTACATCATGAAGCTGCCGGAAGACGTGCAACGGCAAGAGCGCTGGCAGATCGCGGTCGAGAACCTGATCAATGCCGCGGAGAGCGGCGGCGGCTGGCTGATGTTTGCGCGGATTGGAGTGATGCGGGCGCTCAATGGCGACGCACGCGAGCGCTGAGACGAGATGAGATGAGGTCGACCTGAAGCGGCATCGGAAGTGCGCTCCCTCTCCGGTTTCGCGAAGGGCTCAACCCATCCCACCTGTCCTGTCCGGTGCGCGCGTCTCGAAGACCTCATCCTGATGAGCGCGCGTTTGCGCGCGTCTCGAAGGATGGCCGCGGGCCTCATGGTTCGAGACGCCCGCTTACGCGGGCTCCTCACCATGAGGGTCTTCCTCGCCGTGCGTACTGATTTGCCCGCCATGGCAAATCAAATTTGGGCATCTGGGCTGCGGCAAACTAACCCGACGGGCAAATCACTTCTGATTTTCAGAAATCGTGTCAAGCCCCGTTTGCAAAAATATTTCTGTTTTCTCTCCGACCCAAATCAGTTCACTGATTCGCACTGTCCCGTCCCGACAAGAGGGGCGTTTCGCGCATCGTCACGAACGCGGGGCGGGATGCGGTGGACGCGGTCAGCGCGCTTGACGAAATGGTGCTGACGCGGACGGCGAAGTCGTGTGGTTCTGACGCCCCAATCGTTGGCGTCAAGTCTGCGATAAGAAGCGCAGGCGACGGTGTCAAAAAGCGTGGTCACCGGGGAGAGCGCGAAGTAAGCCGTAAAACCATTGCGCGGGGAATGCCGGGTTATTCCGGTGTGACCTGTGGTGACTACACTCGTGTGCTTTTTTCACTTCGCACGCGAGGCTGCGGGTGCATTGGGCACCCGGCATTCCCTGCGCCCTCTGATTTCTCGGGGCGAAAGTTTTATGCACAACCTCGGGCGAAACGCGCCGCGAGATCGCGGAGTCCTGTTCTGAATCTGCCGTCATTGCGAACGGCAACGACGTTATCGCTGGAGTCGAGCCTTGCGGTCATTTGCACCGCGGCGACCCGAAGGATCGAGCGGCTTCGGCGTGCCCTCGGACGAATGCCACGATGTCTCAGGATGACGCGGGACTCGTTAGTGCGCCGGCCAGATCGGAAAGCGCACGGCGACGGTCTTACGGACGGAACGCATATCAGCACTTCCCGGGCGAGACGCACCCCGCGCTTTACCGATCGACAAAATCCTGTTCCAACTATCGGCAACAGGCCGACACCAGCATCGGCCGGTCTTGGGGAAGGAATCGCCATGAAGCTCGGCACCGCCATCGCAGAAATCATGAAGCGCGAGGGAATAGAGATTCTCTGCGGCTATCCGGTCAATCACCTGATTGAACATGCCGCCAATGCCGACATCCGCCCGGTGATGGTGCGGCAGGAGCGCATCGGGCTGCACATGGCGGATGCGATCTCGCGCGTCACATCGGGGCGCACCATCGGCGCCTTCTGCATGCAGCACGGCCCCGGCGCGGAAAACGCCATGGGTGGCGTGGCGCAATGCTACGGCGAATCCGTGCCCGTATTGGTGCTGCCGATGGGCTATGCGCGGCGGCTTGCGAACATCGAGCCGAACTTCAATTCCAGCCAGGCCATGAAGGCGTTTGCGAAATCCTCCGAGCCGATCAATCTCGCCAGCGAAGTCGGCAACATTTTCCGCCGCGCTTTCACCAAACTGAAAAACGGCCGCGGCGGGCCTGTCATCGTGGAAATCCCCGCCGACATGTGGAACGAGGAAGTGCCGGAGCCACTGAATTACACGCCGGTGCTGCGAACACGTTACGGCGCCGACCCCGTGCATGTGAAGGAAGCGGCGGCGCTGTTGACCGGCGCCAAACGTCCCGTGATCTATGCCGGCCAGGGCGTGCATTATGCGCAAGCCTGGCCGCAACTGAAGCGGCTGGCCGAAAGGCTCGCCATCCCCGTCACGACCAGCCTCGGCGGCAAGTCGTCATTTCCGGAGACGCATCCGCTTTCGCTCGGCTCAGGCGGTCTTGCGGTGCCGCGCGCGGTGCCGAAATTCCTTGGCGAAGCCGACGTGATTTTCGGCATCGGCTGCTCGTTCACCGAGACAAATTTCGGCATCGCCATGCCCAAGGGCAAGACCATCATCCATTCGACGCTCGACCCCGCGCATCTCAACAAGGATGTCGAGGCCAGGGTCGGGCTGGTCGGCGATGCCGGCCTGGTGCTCGACGCGCTGCTGGAAGAAATCGGCAAGACCGTCACGTCGGATCGCGATGCGTCGGCGGTCGCCGCCGAGATCGCCGGCTCGCACAAGGAGTGGCTGGCAAAATGGATGCCGAAGCTGACCAGCAACGACTCCCCGCTCAACCCCTATCGCGTGCTCTGGGATTTGCAGCGCACCGTCGACATCAAGAACACCATCATCACCCACGATGCCGGCAGCCCGCGCGATCAGCTCTCGCCGTTCTGGAAGGCGGTCGAGCCGCTGTCCTATATCGGCTGGGGCAAGACCACCCAGCTCGGCTATGGACTGGGGCTCGCGATGGGCGCCAAGCTGGCGAAGCCCGACAAGCTCTGCATCAATGTCTGGGGCGACGCGGCGATCGGCTTCACCGGCATGGATTTCGAGACCGCGGTGCGCGAGCGCATCCCGATCATGTCGGTGCTGTTGAACAACTTCAGCATGGCGATCGAATTGAAGGTGATGCCGATCTCGACCGAAAAATATCGCTCGACCGATATCTCCGGCGACTATGCCGCGATGGCGCGCGCCTTCGGCGGCCATGGCGAGCGGGTGACAAAGCCGGAAGACATCGTCCCCGCCATCCAGCGCGGCATTGCCAAGACCAGGGAAGGCGTGCCGGTGCTGCTGGAATTCATCACCAGCAAGGAGACCGAGGTTTCACGGCCCGGGACCTAAGGCCGCTGTCCGCCGGGCCGAAAAAACGCCGGGATCGCGCTGGCAGAGATGCGTCCGGAGTGGAATAATCGGGCATTGACCTGATTTGGGGGCAGACGGCCTTGCCGGCCAGCCCCCGTATGAACCGGCGGCCCGGACGGGTATGCTGCTATTTGAGCCCGGCGCCAGGCGCCGGGCAAAATGGATTTGAGTGAATGACCGCGCTTCCCCAGGACGTGGTGGCCGATCTCAGGCGCAGGGTTGCCGAACTCGAGCAGACGCTCGAAGTCGGCTTTCGCCGAGCGCGACGAAGCGATCGCCCAACAGGCCGCGACCGCGGAGGTGTTGCAGGTCATCAATGCTTCGCCCGGTGACCTCGCGCCGGTGTTCGATGCGATCGTGGATAAGGCCACACGGCTGTGCGACGCCGACGGTGGCGCACTCTGGCTCGTCGACGGCGATATGGCCCGGGCCACCGGTGGCCGCGGCGGCAAGATGCCGGAGCCGTTTTACGACTACGTGGAGCACGAATCCGTACCGGTCAAATACTTGTTGGGCCGCGATCAAAACCGGCCCTTTGTCCACGTCGTCGATCTCAAGACGACGAAGCCCTACCAGGACGGCATCCCGTTTTTCGTCGCCAACGTCGATCTTGGTCGGGTTCGGACAAGCCTTAGCGTCCCTCTGAACGAGGGTGGGCGCATGATCGGCATATTCACCCTCATTCGCTGGGAGGTGCAGCCGTTCACCGACAAGCAAATCGCAGTCGTGCAAAGTTTTGCCGATCAGGCGCAAATTGCGATGAAGAACGCGGGGCTCCTGAGCGAGCTGGGCATCGCCGGGGATCGCCAGGCCGCCAGCGCCGAAATCCTGCGCGCCATCGCCAGCACGCCGGGCGACGCCGAGCGGCCGCTGCAACAGATCGCCGAGACCACCGCGCGCCTGTTCGGCGCCTCCAGCGTCACGCTCGATATCGCTGGCGGTGACGAATGGGCGCGGATGATCCGCGTCGGGGCCAGCTCGCAGCGTGCCGGCTCGGGGCTTCCGGCGGCGCAGCGCGGCGATTGGCGGGCGCAATCTGCCCGGCACGGTGTTTCGCGAGAACCGGCAGATCCACATTCCCGATCTGGACAATCTCGACCCGGCGATCGCCGACTGGCCCACTCTGCCAAATGCGCGCGCCGCCGGCGCCCGCGCGCTGGCCGGCACGCCGCTGCGGCGCGAGGGCAAGGCGATCGGCGCTCTCGTCGTGCATCGCGACCGGCCCGTGCCTTTCACCGACGAGGAGCTTGCGCTGCAGCAAAGCTTCGCGGATCAGGCCGTCATTGCGATTGAGAATGCACGACTGTTCAACGAGACCAGGGAGGCGCTGGAACAGCAAGCCGCGACGGCGGAAATCCTGAGGGTGATCAACAGCTCACCCGGCAGTCTGACGCCGGTATTCGACGCCATCCTTGAAAAGGCCCACAGTCTCTGTGACGTCACCACCGGAAGTCTAGAGTTTTTCGAAGGCGATGTCGTTCGCACGATGGCTGCGCGCGGCTATAGTGAACGCTGGGAAACGTGGCTGCGCCAGGGATACAAGATTACCGACCTGGCTCGGCCCTTCTTCCAAGCCGTTCATCACCAACAAATCATCGACATGGCAAAACATGTCGAACGGTTTCCCGACGAACCCAACTTGCGCGCCATCCTTGAGATCGGGGGCCTTCGCACTTACCTGGCCCTGCCTTTGGTCAAGGACGGCGTCCCGTTCGGCCGTATCGTGGCTACCCGCGCCGAAGTGCGGCCGTTTACCGACAAGCAGATTGCGCTGCTGCAGAGCTTTGCCGATCAGGCCGTCATCGCCATCGAAAACGCGCGACTGTTCAACGAGACCAGGGAGGCACTGGAGCAACAGAAGGCAACGTCCGACCTGTTGCAGGTTATCGGCAATTCGGTCGCCGACACCGCACCCGTCTTTGAGAAGATTCTCGACAGCTGCCAGAGCCTGTTCGCCACCGAACAATTGGGCATCTTTCTCGTGCGCGACGGGCAGGTTCATGTGCCAGCCTGGCGTGGCGGCGCGCTGGAAGCCATGGTCGCCACCCTTCCCAGACCCGTAGAGCAGACCGCAACGGGGCTTGTCATTCAAAGCCGGAATATTTTGCACGTTCCGAGCGCGGCAGCGATGCCCGATATGCCGCCGACCGTGCGTAACGTTTACGAACGCATCGGCGACTATTCGCTGGCGTCGGCACCGATGCTGCGGGGGCAACGCGGCGTCGGCGCGCTGGTCGCGTTGCGGCAGCCCCCGAAGCCCTTTTCCGACAAGGAGCTCGCCCTTCTCAAGACCTTCGCGGACCAGGCCGTCATCGCGATCGAGAATACGCGGCTGTTCAACGAGACCAAGGAAGCGCTGGAGCAACAGAAAGCTTCTGCCGACATCCTGCGCGCGATCAGCAGCTCTGTGGCCGACACCCAGCCGGCGTTCGACAAGATCCTCGACAGTTGTAAGCACCTATTCGGCAGCGACGAGACCGCGGTGCTGCTGGTCGATGACGAAGGCGTTGTCACGCTCGGCGCCTATATCGGCAAGCAGCATGACGCGGTGGCCGCCACTTTCCCGGCGCCGGTAGAGAAGTCGCCGGCAGGCCATGCCATTCGCGAGCGACGCGTCGTGCATTACACCGATGCGGCCAACGATGCGCGGCTCACGCGGGCGGTACGGCACGTGGCGCAAGTAGCCGGATACGAGGCGATGGCCTACGCGCCGATGATGTGGAATGAGCGCGGCATCGGCACGATCGGCGTCTCGCGGCTCAAGGGTGCATTCAGCGACAAGGAACTGGCGCTGTTGCAGACCTTCGCCGACCAGGCGGTGATCGCGATCCAGAACGCCCGGCTGTTCAACGAGACCAGGGAGGCGCTGGAGCGGCAGACCGCCACCGCCGACATCCTGAAGGTGATCGCCTCTACGCCGTCCGATGTGCAACCAGTGTTCGAGGCCATTGCGGAGCGGTCGAACCGGTTGATCGGAGGCTTGTCGACCGCGGTGTACAGGCTGATCGACGATACCCAGCATCTGATGGCCTTTACCCGGGTCAGTCCGGAGGCTGATGCGGTGCTGAAAGCGTTGTTTCCCAGACCCCTCTCCGCTGTGCCCTGGGGCGAACAGGCCCGCCGCGGCAAGCTCGTCCAGAGCCGCGACACTGAAGTCGAATTTGCCGAGATGCCAGCGCTGCGGGAGCTGGCGCGGCAGCGCGGATTCCGCAGCTTTCTCCTGGTTCCGCTGCTGCGCGAGGGGGTGCCGATCGGACTGATCAGCGTCACGCGCAAGGAGCCGGGCGCGTTTGCCGCTCACCATGTGCAACTACTTCAAACTTTCGCCGACCAGGCCGTCATCGCGATCGAGAATACGCGGCTGTTCAACGAGACCCGGGAAGCGCTGGAGCGGCAGACCGCGACCGCCGACATCCTGAAGGTGATCGCCTCTTCGCCGTCGGACGTGCAGCCGGTGTTCGAGGCCATCGCGGCCAGCGCCAACCGGCTGATCGGAGGCTTGTCGACCGCGGTGCACAGCCTTGTCGACGATACGCTTCACCTGACGGCCTTCACGCCAACCAGCCCGGCGGGCGATGCGGCCCTGCAAGCGTCGTTCCCCAGACCGCTGTCCACGCTTCCCTGGGGCGAACAGATGCGCAATGGCGAGCTCGTCCACATCCCCGACGTTGAAGTCGAAGGGGCCATGTTGCCGGATTTGCGGGACTTGGCACGGATGCGCGGCTTCCGCAGCCTGCTCCGTGTGCCGCTACTGCGCGACCGGACGCCAATCGGTTTTATCAGTGTGACACGGGTAGAGCCGGGTAGGTTCGCCGCTCATCACGTGCAGTTGCTTCAGACCTTCGCCGACCAGGCCGTCATCGCCATCGAGAATACGCGGCTGTTCAACGAGACCCGGGAGGCGCTGGAGCGGCAGACCGCCACCGCCGACATCCTGAAGGTGATCGCCTCTTCGCCGTCCGACGTGCAACCGGTGTTCGAGGCGATCGCGACCAGCGCCAACCGGCTGATTGGCGGTTTCTCGACCGCGGTGCTTCGCTTCGTCGACGGCGTCGTTCACCTGGCCGCGTTCACGCCGACGAATCCAGCGGCGGACGAAGCGTTGGAGGCATCATTGCCTCGACCGCTTGCCGAATTTCCGCCTTTTGAACTGGTCCGCGAGGGCGAGGCCGCGCAGGTCATCGATACCGAACTTGAACCCGGCATCCGCGATATAGCGCGTTTGCGCGGTTATCGCAGCATGCTGTTTGCGCCCTTGATGAGCAATGGCGTGCCGATCGGGCAGATCGGCGTCACGCGCACAGAGCCCGGCTCGTTCGCCGATCACCACGTTCAGTTGCTGCAAACCTTTGCCGATCAGGCCGTCATCGCCATCGAGAATACGCGGCTGTTCAACGAGACCCGGGAGGCGCTGGAGCGGCAGACCGCCACCGCCG
This sequence comes from uncultured Alphaproteobacteria bacterium, assembly GCA_963745785.1. GTDB lineage: Bacteria > Pseudomonadota > Alphaproteobacteria > Rhizobiales > Xanthobacteraceae > Bradyrhizobium. Next base: position 501,935 of record CAVUYV010000006.1, read on the forward strand.
ACATCCTGAAGGTCATTGCCTCTTCGCCGTCGGACGTGCAGCCGGTTTTCGATGCGATTGCAACCACCGCCAACCGGTTGATCGGCGGCTTCTCGACCGCCGTGTTCCGCTTCGTCGACGGTGTCAGTCACCTGGCGGCGTTCACGCCGACCACCCCGGCCGCGGACGAAATCCTGAAGTCTTCGTTCCCACGGACCGTTGAGTTGGCGCAAGCTGGCGAAGTCGTGCAAATCGCGGATGTCGAAACTAGCCCGGATGTTAAGATCAGGGAAATAGCGCGGGCGCGCGGTTTTCGCAGCATGCTGCTGGCCCCGCTGATGAGCAAGGGGGCACCGATCGGCCGGATCAGCGTGACGCGCGTCGAGCCCGGCTCGTTCTCCCTCCATCATCTCCAGTTGCTGCAGACCTTCGCCGACCAGGCGGTGATCGCCATCGAGAACGTGCGCCTGTTCGACGAGGTGCAGGCGCGCACCGAAGACTTGCGTGAATCGCTGCAGCAGCAGACCGCGACCGCCGACGTGCTCAAGGTGATCAGCCGCTCGGCGTTCGATCTGCAAACCGTACTTGATACGCTCACGGAATCGGCGGCGCGGCTCTGCAATGCGGATATGGCAGCGATCTTGCGGCAGGACGCGAGAGGCTTCTATAACGCGACCAACTACAATTTCGCGGTCGACTGGGTCAGGCTGACTGACCCCTTCAGGTTTCAGCCGGAGAGGGGCAGCGTCATCGGACGTGTACTGCTTGGCGCGGCGCGGCCGTTCAAATTCCGGACGTCCTCGCCGATCCGGAATACGGCTATTCCGATATGCAGAAAGCCGCCGGCTATCGCACAATCCTCGGCGTTCCTCTTCTGCGCGGAAAAGAGCCGATCGGCGTTCTGTTTCTGTGCCGCAAGACGGTCGAACCCTTCACCGACAAACAGGTCGAACTGGTTTCGACCTTCGCCGACCAGGCCGTGATCGCGATCGAGAATGTGCGCCTGTTCGACGAGGTGCAGGCCAAGACCAGCGAGCTGGAGGAGGCACTGACTTACCAGACCGGAAGCGCGAATATCCTCAGCGTGATCGCTTCCTCGCCGACCGATGTCGGGCCGGTTCTCGAGGCCATCGTCGAAAAGCGCGTGCGAGCTTTGCGAGGCCTATGATGCCATCGTACTCCTGAAGGATGGCGACGACCTGCGCTTCAGCGCGCATCACGGACCGATACCGATCGGTCTGGAGAAATGGCCGATCAACCGCAGACTGGGTCACGGGCCGCTCGTTCTCGATCAGAGCGCCGGTCCATGTGCATGATCTGCTGTCCGAAGCAGCCGAATTTCCCGAAGGGCAGGAAATGTCACGCCGGCAGGGTCATCGCAGCATTCTGAGCGTGCCGCTGCTGCGCGAGGGCGAGAGCATTGGCGCGATCGTGCTCCGCCGCACCGAAGTGCAGCCTTTCAGCGATAAGCAGATCGCCTTGCTGCAAACCTTCGCCGATCAGGCGGTGATCGCGATCGGCAATGTCCGTCTGTTCGAGGAGGTGCAGGCGCGCACCGAAGACTTGCGCGAATCGCTGCAGCAGCAAACCGCGACCGCCGACGTGCTCAAGGTCATCAGCCGCTCGGCCTTCGATCTGCAAACCGTGCTTGACACGCTCACGGAGTCGGCGGCGCGGCTCTGCAATGCCGATATGGCGGCGATCGCGCGGAAGGACGACAGAGGCTTCTATCATGCGACCAACTACAATTTCTCCGTCGACTGGGTCAGGCTGGCTGATCCCTTGAGACTACAGCCAGAGAGGGGCAGCCTCATCGGAAGAGTGCTGTTGACCGGCGCGGCCGTTCAGATCCCCGATGTCCTTACCGATCCGGAATACGCATATTCCGATATGCAGAAAGCCGCCGGCTATCGGACACTTCTCGGCGTTCCCCTTCTGCGCGGAAAGGAGCCGATCGGCGTTCTCTTTCTTGGGCGCAGGACGGTCGAACCCTTCACCGAGAAACAGGTCGAACTCGTTTCAACGTTCGCCGACCAGGCCGTGATCGCCATCGAGAACGTACGGCTGTTCGATGAGGTGCAGGCCAAGACCAACGAGCTGGAGGAGGCGCTGACCTACCAGACCGGCAGCGCGAACATTCTCAGCGTAATTGCGTCCTCGCCGACCGATATCGGACCGGTTCTCGAGGCCATCGTAGAAAGCGCCTGCGAGGTTTGCGAGGCCAATGATGCCGTCGTGTTCCTGAAGGATGGCGACGACCTGCATTCCGGCGCGCATCATGGACCGATACCGATTGCTCTAGACAAATTGCCGATCAACCGGGACTGGGCTTCCGGACGAGCATTCCTGGACCGGAAGCCGGTGCATGTGCACGACCTCCTCTCCCCCGAAGGCGACAAATTCCCTCTTGGTCGGGAAAGGGCGCGCCACCTCGGTTTCCGCAGCGTTCTAAGCGTACCGCTTTCGCGCGAGGGTGAGAGCATTGGAGCAATCGTGCTCCGCCGCACCGAAGTGCAGCCTTTCAGCGACAAACAAATTGCCCTGCTGCAAACCTTCGCCGATCAGGCCGTGATCGCCATTGGTAACGTCCATCTGTTCGAGGAGGTGCAGGCCAAGACCCGCGAGCTCTCTGAGGCGCTGACTTACCAGACCGGGAGCAGCAATATCCTCAGCGTGATCGCGTCTTCGCCGACCGATGTCGGACCGGTTCTCAAGGCCATCGTCGAAAGCGCCTGCGAGCTTTGCGAGGCCGACGATGCGATGGCGGTATTGAAGGACGGCGACGAGCTTGTTTTCGGGGCGCAGCATGGATCGATTCCGTCGTTTGGCAGAGGCTGCCGATCAACCGTAAAATGGTATGCCGGCCGCGCCGTCGCCGAGCGCGCAAGCCGGTTCATGTCCATGATCTTCACGCACCGGAGGGCGACGAGTTCCCGGACGCCCGCGAATTCGCGCGCCGCACCAACGTGCGCACGGTGTTGAGCGTACCGCTATTGCGCGAGAACGAGGGCATCGGTGCAATCGTGCTCCGCCGCACCGAAGTGCAGCCTTTCAGCGACAAGCAAATCGCCTTGCTGCAAACCTTCGCCGACCAGGCCGTGATCGCGATCGGCAATGTCCGTCTGTTCGAGGAGGTGCAGGCCAAGACGCGCGACCTTACGGAGGCTCTGACTTACCAGACCGGGAGCGGCAACATCCTCAGGGTGATCGCTTCCTCGCCGACCGATGTCGGGCCGGTTCTCAACGCCATTGTCGAGAGCGCCAGCGAGCTTTGCGAGGCCTATGATGCCGTCGTGCTCCTGAAAGACGGCGACGAGCTGCGCTTTAGCGCGCACCACGGCCCGATACCGATCAACATCGAGAAGTGGCCGATCAGCCGCAACTGGACCGCCGGGCGCGCGTTCCTGGATCAGAAGCCTGTGCATGTGCATGACCTTCTGTCGGATGAAGGCGACGATTTCCCCGACGGCCGTGAATTGTCGCGCATCGCGGGTCACCTTGGTAGCGTTCGCACCATCCTGAGCGTGCCCTTGCTGCGCGAGAAAGAGAGCATCGGAGCGATCCTGCTTCGCCGCACCGAAGTGCAGCCGTTCGGCGAAAAGCAGATTGCCTTGCTGAAGACCTTCGCCGACCAGGCGGTGATCGCGATCGGCAATGTCCGGCTGTTCGACGAGGTGCAGGCGAAAACCCGCGACCTCACGGAATCGCTGCAGCAGCAGACCGCGACCGCCGACGTGCTCAAGGTCATCAGCCGTTCGACTTTCGATCTGCCGGCAGTCCTGCAAACCCTCGTTGAGTCGGCCGCCCGGCTCTGCGATGCCGACAAAACAATCATCACTCGCGAAAGAAATGGCGCGTTCTACCGCGCCGAGGCCTGCGGGTTTTCTCCGAGAATTCCAGCGAGTATGCCAAAGATAATCCGATCGAACCCGGGCGAGGCTCGTCGTTCGGGCGCGCACTGCTTGAAGGCCAGGTGGTTCATATCCCCGATGTTCTGGCTGATTCCGAATACACCTATCTTGAAGGCCAGCGGCTGGGCGATTACCGCACGGTTCTGACCGTCCCGATGCTGCGCGAGGGCATTCCGATCGGCGTGCTGAGTTTGACGCGCACCAAGCGTGCGTCCGTTCACCGACAAGCAGATCGAGCTAGCCACCACGTTTGCGGACCAGGCGGCTATCGCAATCGAAAATGTGCGCCTGTTCGACAGCGTGGAAGCGCGCACGCGCGAACTGGCGAAATCACTCGAAGACCTGCGCACCGCGCAGGACCGGCTGGTGCAGACGCAAAAGCTCGCCTCGCTCGGCCAGCTCACCGCGGGCATCGCCCACGAGATCAAGAACCCGCTCAATTTCGTCAACAATTTCTCCGCGCTCTCGGCCGAGCTGACCGATGAGTTGAACGACGTGCTCAAGCCGGCTGCGCTTGACAAGAAGATGCGGGAGGAAGTCGACGAATTGACGCGGACGCTGAAAGACAATCTCCAAAAGGTTGTCCAGCACGGCAAGCGCGCCAACTCCATCGTCAAGAACATGCTGCTGCATTCGCGCGAAGGCTCCGGCGAGCATCGGCCCACCGACATCAATGCGCTGCTCGATGAGAGTCTCAACCTGGCCTATCACGGCGCACGCGCGGAGAAGCGCGAATTCAATATTACCTTGCAGCGGGATTTTGACGAGATGGCGGGTGCGGTCGACCTGTTTCCGCAGGAAATCACCCGCGCATTCCTGAACCTGATCTCCAACGGCTTCTACGCGGCGAGCAAGCGCACGCTCGAGATTGGCGCAGCGTTCGAACCCATCCTCAGCGCGGCAACCAGGAATCTCGGCGATGCCGTGGAAATTCGCATTCGCGACAACGGCATCGGCATCCCGGCCGAAATCAGGGAAAAGATGTTCAATCCATTCTTCACGACCAAACCGCCAGGCGAAGGCACCGGGCTTGGCCTTTCGATGAGCCATGACATCATCGTGAAACAACACGGTGGCACCATCGATGTCGATAGTGCGCCGGGCGAATACACCGAATTCAGGATCGTGCTGCCGCGGACGAGCATTATTGCAAAGACCAAAGGTCAGACGTGAGCGAGCTAGTTGAGCCGCGACATCACGGCTTGAAGAACGCGGGATCGTTGAGCGCCTTGATCATGGTGTCCACCATGTCGGCGGCGCCGTGGTCTTCGCGTTCCTCCAGAAGCTCCCACATCTTGCGCAGGTTGGCGCGCATCGGCGCCTTCAGCGAGGGATCGCGTTCGATCAGGGTTCGGGCGATGCAGAAGGCAATGCCTTCGCTGCCCATCCTTGTTTGCTCGATGGAGGGTTTGCTCATGGCGGCTCCTTGTCGCACGTGATCTGTGATGATTTGCTGCCGCCGCTGTTAGATCAAATCGCGGCCGAAGGATAGTGAGGGCTGAACCGCTGAGAGCGCGCCCTACTCCGCCATCTCCACCGCCGTGGCCGGCCCGGCCAGCGGCTTCTCTTCCATCAGGATCATGCACAGCGCCGCGCAGGCGAGCATCGCTGCGGCTGCGCCGAACACATAGCGGAACGCCGCGATCATGTCGGCTCCCGCAATCGAATTCACCGGTCCCCGATGTTCTCCGGCAAGCGAAATGTCGGCGCCGAGCGCCATCAACAGGATCGCGGTGAACGCCGCCACGGTGAAGGAAGCCATCAGCGCGCGGAAGAAATTCATCGCGCCGGTCACGGTGCCGACCTGCGAGCGTGCCACGGCGTTTTAAATCGAGACCACGGTGACCGGGAACGTGGTGCCGAGCCCGAGCGCGAACACCGACAGCAGCGTAAGCAGCGCCCACAGCGGCAGCGTCGTGAGCGCCAGCGCAAGTCCCGCCAGCGCCGCGCATGCGTCTCCGATGATGGCCACCCGCTTGTAATGCCTTGCACGGGCCATGGTCCGCCCGGCGATCGCGGCGCCGCCGGTTGAAACCGCCGCCAGCGGGATCAGCGAAAGCCCCGCCTCGCTGGCGCTGAGGTGATAGACCACCTCGTAATACAGCGGCAGATGCACGGTCAGGCCCAGCATCGCGCCCAGCGCGCAGCCACCGGCGGCCATTGCGTAGGGCACGACTGTTCCGCCCAACAGCGGCAACGGCAGGAAAGGCTCCTCGGCGTTGCGGGCATGCCAGACGAACGCCAGCACCAGGGCGATAGACGCGCCCACCATCGCCATGATGGTGGGGGAAAGCCAGAGATAGCGGTTGCCGCCCCAGGTCAGCACCAGCATGAAAACAACGGCGGAGGCCATCAGCAGCAGGCCGCCCAGCCAGTCGACCTTGCGCCTGCGGTGAAACACCGGGATCCTGCCCATATTCGGCAGCAGCAGCGCCAGCGAACCCAGCCCGAGCGGCACGTTGATCCAGAAGATCATCGACCAGTGCAGATGCTCGGCGAATACCCCGCCGAGGATCGGTCCGCCGACACCTGCCGCGACCCATACGCCGCTGAAATAAGCCTGATACTGGCCGCGCTCGCGCGGGGTCACCACGTCCGAGATTACGGTCTGCACGATCGGCAGGATGCCGCCGCCGCCGAGGCCCTGCAGCCCGCGCGCGAGAATCAGCACCGGCATGTTCGGCGCCAGCGCACACAGCACCGAGCCGGCGACGAACAGGCTCATCGCCAGGATGATCATGGCGCGGCGGCCGTAGATGTCGCTCAGCGTGCCGAATACCGGGGCCACCGCGGTCGAAGCCAGCAGATAGGCGGTGATCACCCAGGACAGGTTGGTGACGTCCCGGAATTGCCGGCCGATGGTCGGCAGCGCGGTCGCGACGATGGTCTGGTCGAGAGCGGCCAGGAACATCGTCAGCATCAGGCTCATCAGGATGGTGCGGACTTCGCTTTGGGTCAGCGGCGCCTTTGGCGCGATCGGCGGCGCGTCGCTGATATCGATAACCTCAGCCGGCATATGCGACAGATCGCTGCCGATGGCCTCGGGCAATGTTTGTGGCTCAGCCGGGTGACGGCTCTGCCGTTCGAACTTGTTCATGCGGACATATGCTTGATGGGCGCGACGGTGGGTCGCGCGGAATCGCTGTATCGCCTGCAATCTAGGGGGCAAATCCACCTCGCGGCAGCGGGTTACGCGCATGGGTGCGTCCCGCGACGGTACCATCGCCGTCGAGTCATCTATTGGCGCGATCGGGCGGCGGTTTTCAGGATTGTGGCGGCTTTTTGAGCCGCGCCCGTTTCGGCAGGTGCGACGGCCATTGCACGATATGATCCTCGAGGTCAGCGTCCGCGATCTCGTTCTCCGTTCCCTGCACCCGTCCACGCACGGAAACGCCGGCTTCATGAACCGTATTGGGATCGCCCGAAATCAGCGGATGCCACCAGTAGAGATCGCGGCCTTCGGCCACGAGCTTGTAGCCGCAGCTCGGCGGCAGCCAGTTAAGGGTGCGGACGTTTTCCGGCGTAAGCCTGACGCAATCCGGAACCAGGTCGGTCCGGTTCGAATAGTCCTTGCAGGCGCACAATCCCGCGTCCAACAGCTTGCAGGAAACGTGGGTGAAATAGATCTTGCCGGTATCCTCGTCTTCAAGCTTTTCCAGGCAGCAACGCGCACAGCCGTCGCACAGGCTTTCCCATTCGGCGTTGGACATCTCTTCCAACGTCTTGGTTTTCCAAAAGAATCCCTCTTGAGGCGAGGATGGCTTGGAAGCTGCGGTCATTAAGTCCTGACGTTTCCTCATGGCGGTCGGCTTGGGCCCCTTCTAGGGGCTGCCGCGGCCAAGCTACAAGTAGGATGTTCGGCAACGAACCAAAGACCCGGGGACAGCGTTAGCACTGCTGTTCAAAATCGTGAGCCAGACCATTGGTTTATGATCCCCGCTCGGCTAAAAAGTCATCAAGGCCCCAACGGCGCAAAACCGCCTTGGGTTTGCCGCAACATTCTCGCAAAACGCCTCAGCGGTGCCCCCGGGTGCTTGAGCGCTGCGAACTGACAAGGGTCCCAGTGCCGCCGATTGAAGTTGCTGCACCGCAAGCGGCAAGCCCGACCAGGAGCTTCAAATCGAAAAGCGGCGCTAGAATTTGAGATTTACCAGTGCCCTTTGTTTTCCGAAGTTCGTACAAGGGGTGCTGAAACGTATTACGAACTTCGGAAAACGGGCACTCGTGCGCCAGATCGTACCACCGCAATGGAAGAGAAAAATCCGGCACTGGATGCTGGATTTCGATGCGCGCATCGACTCGACGCTGTTCTCGTCCGCCAAGGGCGCGCGCGAGCTTTACGAGCGGTTCTCGACCTTCATGGATCGCTTCTATGTCGGCCGCTGGAAACGCTGGGTCTTCATCGAACCGTTTTCCGAAGCGGCCACCATCGGGCTCGGCGGCCTGATCCTGATGCTGGCGCTGGCGGTGCCGGCATTTCGCGAGACCGCCGACGATGACTGGCTGAAAAAATCCGATCTCGCGGTGTCATTCCTGGACCGCTACGGCAATCCGATCGGCAGCCGCGGCATCAAGCACAATGATTCCATACCGCTGGAGGATTTTCCGGACAATCTGATCAAGGCGACGCTGGCCACCGAGGACCGCCGCTTCTACGAGCATTTCGGCATCGACATCGCCGGCACCGCGCGCGCACTGATGACGAACGCGCAGGCCGGCGGCGTCAGGCAAGGCGGCTCGTCGATCACCCAACAGCTGGCGAAGAACCTGTTCCTGAACAACGAGCGCACCATCGAGCGCAAGGTGAAGGAAGCATTCCTGGCGATCTGGCTGGAGACGCGGCTCAGCAAGAATGAAATCCTGAAACTCTATCTCGATCGCGCCTATATGGGCGGCGGCACCTTCGGCGTCGATGGCGCCGCGCATTTCTATTTCAACAAGTCGGTGCGCGACGTCAATCTGGCGGAAGCCGCAATGCTGGCCGGGCTGTTCAAGGCCCCCACCAAATTTGCACCGCATATCAACCTGCCCGCCGCCCGCGCCCGCGCCAACATCGTGCTGGACAATCTGGTCGACGCCGGTTTCATGACCGAAGGCCAGGTGTTCGGCGCGCGGCGCAACCCGGCCGTGGCCGTCGACCGCCGCGACGAAAACTCGCCGAATTATTATCTCGACTGGGCGTTCGACGAGATGCGCAAGCTGGTCGATACCTTTCCAAAGTCCTACGTCGAGCGCGTCTTCGTGGTCCGCACCGCAATCGACATGAACGTGCAGCGCGCCGCGGAAGAAGCCATCGAAAACCAGCTGCGCCAGTTCGGCCGCGACTATCACGCCACCCAGGCCGCTACCGTAGTGGCCGATCTCGACGGCGGCGTGCGCGCGATGGTCGGTGGCCGCGACTACGGCGCCAGCCAGTTCAACCGCGCCGTGGATGCCTACCGCCAGCCCGGTTCCTCGTTCAAGCCCTATGTTTACTCGACTGCACTGATGAATGGTTTCAAGCCGACCTCGACCATAGTCGACGGGCCGGTCTGTCTCGGCAACTGGTGTCCGCAAAATTACGGTCACTCCTACTCCGGCACGGTGACGCTGACGCAGGCGATTACCCGCTCGATCAACGTGGTGCCGGTAAAGCTGTCGATCGCGATCGGCAACAATCCGAAAAACCAGTGGGAGTCCGCCAAGAGAGGCCGCGCCAAGATCGTCGAGGTGGCGCGCCGCTTCGGCATCAAGGCGCCGCTGCCGGATACGCCGTCGCTGCCAATCGGCGCCGACGAAGTCACCGTGCTCGAGCACGGCGTGGCGTATGCGACCTTCCCGAACAAGGGCAAATCGGTGACCCCTCATGCGGTGCTTGAAGTCCGCACCGGCGCCGGCGATCTGGTCTGGCGCTTCGACCGCGATGGGAAGAAACCGCTGCAAGCCATTCCGGCATCAGTCGCCGCCGACATGGCGGGCATGATGAGCCACGTCGTCAGCGAAGGTACCGCGCGGCGTGCCGCGCTCGACGGCATTCCGACCGCCGGCAAGACCGGCACCACCAACGCCTACCGCGATGCCTGGTTCGTCGGATATACCGGCAACTTCGTCTGTGCCGTTTGGTACGGCAATGACGATTACTCGCCGACCAACCGCATGACCGGTGGCTCGCTGCCGGCGCAGACCTGGCACGACATCATGGTGGCGGCGCACCAGGGCGTCGAGATCAAGGAGATCCCGGGCATCGGCGCAGGAACCAAATTGCCTGCTCCGGCCGCTTCCGCGGCTGTGGCGGCCAATAGCGCGCCGAAGCCGCCGGACATCAAGCCGGGACCACCGCCGGTCCTGACCAAACGCGGCGCGGATATTCTGGTGCGCGTGGAAAAACTGCTCGACGAGGCGGCCAAGGCCGCGGCAAAGACCTCGTCCGGCGATCCGGCGAAGCCCGTCAAGCCGGTATCGTCCAGCTCCGTTACGTTCCCGGATAGCTTCGCGGCGGCAGCGCCGGGCGACCCAGCTGCTCCGGCGCCGGCGCGCAAGAATTAACCCGTGCGGCTGATCTTCATCACCTTGCTGGCGCTGATGCTGGCCACGGTCGTGGGCCTCGGCGCGACCTGGATGACGGCAACGCGCGGTACCGATCTCGGCACACTCACGATCGGCGCCTGGACCGCCCGGCCCAAGACCGGGACCGCCGATGTCGATCCGTACTCACGCGCCTCGATTGCGCGCAGCGGCGAACTACCGGTCGGCACCGGCGACGGCGTGGCATTCTCGGCGACGACCGACGACCGCAAGCGGCCGCTCGACGGGCGGTGCGACGTGGTGGTCAGCGGCGTCACGCCCGCGGCGCGGTTCTGGACCTTGACGCTCTATGACCAGAAAGGGCGCCTGGTTGCGAATTCGCTGCAACGTTACGGCTTTACCAGCCAGGAAATCATCCGCGGCGCGGACGGCGCCTTCGAAATACGGGTGACGTCGAGATCGCGCGCGGGAAATTGGCTTCCCACCGGAGGGATCGAGCGTTATGCGCTGATGCTTCGGCTTTACGACACGCCGGTTGGCGTGGCGACGCGCACGCAGCGCGACGCGCCGATGCCGTCGATTGCGACCGCGGGGTGCCCATGATTCGCTTGCTGTTCACGATTATCGCGGGCGTGCTGCTGGGCGGCGTCGTGCACCTGGTCAGCGTTCTGGCGTTGCCGCGCATTGCGAGCCAGGACGCCTATTCGCGCCTCACGCCGATGACGAAGCTCAACGCCGTCACCCCCCTTCCGCTGGCGGACCCCAACAACGCTCCGATGCCGTTCATGGACCCGGCGTTCGCGATCGCGATTTGCCGTTACGATTTGTCCGGCGGCTCGATCAAGCTCACGGTCCCCGTCAGCCAGGCCTATACGTCGGTGTCGTTCTACACGCGCAACGAAGTCGCCTATTACGCCATCAACGACCGCTCCGCGGGACGCAAGGTGATCGAACTCGATCTCATGACCGAGGCGCAACACGCCGAGCTGCCGGAGGACGAGGACGTGACCGCGGCCGACCGGTTGATCATCGATTCCCCGACCACCGCCGGGTTGATCGTGATGAAGGCGCTGGCGCCAGAGCCCGGCCTGATGCCGCAAGCCCAGGCCTCGCTCGCCGCAGCGAGCTGCAAGGTGCAGACCGAACCAGCGGCGAAGCAGGCGGAAGCGCCGCCAGCCAAACGTTGATCGCACCGGGATCAATTTCACCGCTATCTCTAATCTAGCCGCGCACGCTCAGCGCGCGTCCGATGACCGGCTGCGCCGCCACCGGCGGGTTTGCGGTTTGCGCGGCAAGTTCGCCGATCAACCGGTCGGCGTCAGCCGCGATGTTGTCCGGCGCCTGGATCACCAGCCGTTCCAGCGCCCAGCGGTAGGACGATATTCGTTGCTCGAGGCATTGCTGCACCCATTGCACGATCAGGGTATTCTCCTGCATGCGGGCGATCGCGTCGGCGTTTTCGCGCGGCGACAATCCCGAAACAAGCGCAAGACTGGCGTTGCGCTTCTTGTCGAGTTCGAGCACGCGCACGGCGTCGGCGAAGAACGGCTCGAACCGGGTGATGTCGTCGCGCACATCTTCCATCAATTGCGCATAGCGCGATGAATGCGAACGGTGTGGCTCGTCGATCAGCAAGCGGCCATAGGCAGTGCGGTCGAATACCACCTGCTGGCGCCAGGGCGAAGGAAGCGGCTGATAGTTGCCGAACACGCTCTTCCACGCGGGGCGCGAATGCGGCGGCTCGATCAGTGGGTAGGCGAGATCGCGAAGCAGCCGTTCGTTGTCGGTGAGTTGGAACTGCGATGGACGCAGGCCGATGCTCGACGTCGCCTCGGCACCGATCCAGCGGTGCATGTCGTCATTCAGGACATCGTAGCGGGCGCGGCCGAAATCGCCGCCGCTGCAGCCCCCGAGTGTCACGCTGATCCAAAGCAGCGCGACAGCCGGCAATGAGATCGGAACCTGGCGTTTTGTCCGGATCGGAAAACACGTCTCCGGCATGGCGAGATGTCCTGAGGTCAGCGCCGACGACGACGGCGCCCAGGGGCCGTACCCTCTTCCGGTCCGCTGCCACTGCTGGTTTCATCGCGAGCGCGTTCGATCCGGACGACGGGAAGAATCAGAACGGTTCCCATGCCTTCGCGGGGAGCGCCATTCATGCTTGAGCCCGGCCGTCGCGACGCTGCATCCGCCGGAAATTCAATGATGGTGCTCATGTCAGGCTCTCTCCGATTGCCGCCCTGGCACGACTTGCCGGCGGCAGGCGTCATTAAGAACAGGACGTGGTTAACGGTATCTTAATGTGCTTTTCGAAGACCTTATAGAAGCCAGCACCAGACTGTGGCGCGTTGTGGCACAACGAGTCTCATATACGACCACGGTCTTTCACGGATTGTTTTCCTTAACGCGCTGTTAAAGCAACGCGCATAAACTGGCGCGAGCATTACTCAGTTCGCGTACCTCTGACATGACCACACTTCCATCGCTCCCCGGTTTCGACGGGTTGATCACGCTGTCGCGCCGGGAAGGCGTCGATATCAGACCCACCTTGCTGCGTGTGCTGACGGATCTCTACGTCCAAGCCAACACGCACAGCGGTGAGGAAGCGCGGCAGTTTGTCGAGCTGACCTCCCGCCTGATCGACGAGGTTGACGACGCGACGCGGGCGGCGGTCCGGGCGCGGCTTGCGGTCTATCCGCTCACGCCGGTCGAAGTCGCCAGAAAGCTCGGGCTGAAACCCGCAAGTCCCGACCAGCGCGTGCCGCTCGCTCCCGAGATTCCCGCAACCTCTTCGACTGCACCGCCGGTGAAGCCCTCGAGCGAGGTGCAATTGCGGCTGGCGTCGAATTTGTCGATGCAGCCGAGGGACGCCGCCGAAATCAGCGACATGTTTTTCCACGCCAGCGCGGGCGGACGCGTCTTGATCTTGTACGATCTGCACGACACCCAGCTAAGGGCTTCGGCTCGGATTCCCGCCGCACGCGCGGCCCGCGCCATCGAAACGCTGGAGATGGCGGCGTTCGCGGCCGACATCGAAAACTTCACGCTCGAACTCGGCGATGCGCTGATCTTGCCGTCCCGAATTGCAGCGCAGGTGGTCAACGACCCCGGCGGCGAGCCCCTGGCTTGCGCGGCGAAGGCGCTGGACATGCCGAGCGCGGTTTTTCAGCGGGTGTTGCTGTTCCTCAATCCTGAATTCGGCGCTTCCGTGCACTATGTCTACCGGCTGTCGCGCTTGTACGACAGATTGACCGAACGATCCGCCCTGATCATGCTGGCGGCCTGGCGGGGCTCGACGATGGCGACTCGCCCGCGCCAAATATCGCTCTTCGCTTTATGACGACGAACGCCATCGGGTGCGCTCGACGCCCGCTCAAACACGACCAGCGCCGCAACTGCCTGACGCCGATATCGTACCGCGCAGGGGTTCGGGACGTTAGTACAGCGCGTATTCTAATCGCAAAACCGGTACCCACCCACGGATCAAGTCCGAGGGCATGCTTTTGCGGAATACGCGTTAAGCCCGCGCGAGATCCAGAAAATGCCGCCCTGCCCTGTCCTCGGTCTCCACGATCCAGGCATCCGGGTCGAACCGGATTTCCTTGACGAGGCGCTCTTCCACTGAAGCTTCGGGCATCGGCTCCGTCGACGTCGGCATGAAAATGCGCTCGATCGGACGGCTCTCGTCATAGACGGTCTGCGGCGCCGGCACATACAGCATGGCCTTGCCGTCGAGCAGCGTGATCTTGACGAACACCGCGCCGGCCTCTTCGGCGCCGCGCCGGCGCACCGCGCCGAATATCCCCTCGGTCTGGCAGCGGCGCAAGTAAGCCGCCACCCATATGCTGGATTTCAGTCGCATGGGGCTGACGATAGGCGAGCGGATGAGCTGACGCTAGTCCTGAAGTTCGTCTTACGTCGCAGCGGCTTCAGCAGCGAAGTTAAAGGATGCTGGCAATTAATACGCCGGACGTGTGGACTGATAAGCAGGCCGTCACAAGCTCAACCGTGCGATCAGAGGCGGCTGTTCGTTGGGCTGTCGCGCGTCACTTCGCGTCTTGGACGCGCCACCCTGCTCACCAGAAAATCGATGAAGGCCCGCAGCTTCTTCGGCTGGCAAAAGGCGCGTTGACGTACCATCGGACTACTCGATCGGCCGTCCGGTCACCGCGATCAGTTCGCGTACCAGTCGATCGGACATCTGCCCGGTCACCGGTAGCTTGCGCTCGCGCTCGAATTTCTGAATTGCGGCCTGGGTGTCGGAGCCGACGGTGCCGGTCGGCTTCAATTGGCCGTAGCCATATTCGGTGAGCGCACGCTGCACCGCCGCCACCCGGCGCGAGCCCGGCGATGGATTGGCAATCGTCTCGTTGCGGGACGAAGCCGGGATCGGCGCGGGCGGCCGCACGACGTTGGAAGGCGTCACCGCCGGAGCGCTGGTCGCCTTGACGAGATTGGCCAAAGGATCTTTCGGCTCCGCTGGCTTCGCCTCGGCTGCCTTTGGTTCGGACAGCGAGGTATCGGCTTCGGCCGGGCGCGGGCGCGGCAAGGGACTGGCAGGCGCCAATGCCGCCGGCATAGCGACAACCGAGCCGAACATTGGCGATGGATGGCGTCCAGCCTGCAGGAACAGCGCGTTGGCAATGATTGCGATAACCGCCGCAACGGCAAATGCGCCCGCAACCACGTCCTTCGGACTGTGCAGCAAGATCCGCATTGCAAATCCGCGCTCTGAATCCGCTTCAACCGCAACCGCGCGCGCGCGGCGACGGCGCGGCATGTCGTCCTCATCTCTTGCAATTTGTCTAGGCACTTCTCTTCACCTGATGAGCTTGGTCCTGGGTTGCTGGAGCGCGGCGCCGGCGTGAGCGTTGCGATATTGCTGGATGGCTTGAGCGCCGGCGGCGAAAATGCCAGCGGCAGCGCGACGGTCACGCTGGTGCCTTCATCGATCCTGCTTTGCACGGTTATCTCGCCGGCATGCAATCCAACCAGGCTTTTCACGATCGACAGCCCCAGGCCGGTGCCTTCGTGGCGCCGCTGATAGGCCTTGCCGGCCTGAAAGAAGGGATCGCCAACCCGTTTGAGATCGTCGGCCCCGATGCCGACGCCGGTATCGCTGACCCGCAGCACCAGCCACGGTCCTTCGACCGCCGCTGTTACCGTCACCTTGCCACCGCGCTCGGTGAACTTGATGGCGTTGGACACCAGATTCAGCACGATCTGCCTGAAGGCGCGCGGGTCGCCGGTCATGACCGGCAAATCGTCGGGTGCCCGGGTCACAAGATCGATACAGTTTTCGCGCGCCTTGAGCGCCAGCAGATTGCAGCAATTGATCAGCGCCGCACGCGGCGCGAACGGCTCCGGCGAGATCTCGAAATTGCCGGACTCCATCTTGGACATGTCGAGAATACCATTGACCACCGACAGCAGATGCTGGCCGGAATCGTTGATCAGTTGGGCGTACTCCTTGCGGCGTGCCGCATCCAGCATCAAGGCATCTTCCTGAACGATCATGTCGGAGAAACCGATGATGGCATTGAGCGGCGTGCGCAATTCGTGGCTCATCGTGGCGAGGAAGCGGGTTTTGGACGCATCCGCCTGCTCGGCGGCGGTGCGCGCCATATCGAGCGCCTGTTCCTGGATTTTCCGGTCGGTGATATCGCGCATCACCGCCACGACTTCGGCTTCGGACGACGTCGCCGTTTCCGACGCTTGTTCGAGTGGCCGGCAACGCATTTCGACCCAAATGAAATCCACCGATTGGTCGCCGCCGCGCGGCCCATCTCGTCGGACACGAAATTCGACGCTGCGCTCTTCGCCGCCGCGTGCCGCGTCCGAAAGCGCGGTGAGATAGGCTGGACGATCGGCGACGTGGACCCGGTCGAACAGGCCGTGCCCCAGCAGCCGCGTGAGCTGTGTTCCCAACATCGCCTCCGCCGCGGGCGAAATGAATTGCACGGCGCCGTTGCGGCGGTGGCGCGAGATCACATCGCCCATGTTTCGCGCCAGCAGGCGATAGCGGTCCTCCTCGACATAGAGCAGCGAGACGCTGGTGCGCGCAAGCGACTCGGCGCCGAAGGCAAGTCCGGCGGCATAGAGCGTCGCCGACGCCACGCCGAACGCCATGAATATGCCGCGCCCGGCAACATTCGCATCCGACGCCGGCAACATCTCAAAATGCCCGGCAACGATCAGGACGGCGGAACACGTCAGCGCCAGTACCGAAGCGAACGCGACCACGCGGCGCGATGCCGAGAGTGCGGCCTCAAGCGGTACAACGACAAGCCAAATCGCGGCAAAGGATTCGATGCCACCGGTGGACATGGCCACCGTCATCACGAGCCCGGCCAGCGCCAGCGAGGAGAGCACATGCGCGCCCTCGTAGCGGCCGGTGCGCGACAGAAACCACGACAGCAGAATGGGCGCGATAAGCCATGCGAAGGCTGCGACCTCCAGTGCAGTGGGCGCGCCGCGCATCGCAAGATAGACCGGGAACGCCGCGAAGGCCGCGAGGCTTCCCAATAACCGCGGCGCCATGAACACACGATGGCGCGCGCGCGTCAGCGCGTCATATCGCGCTGAGGGATGCAGCAGCGCATCGAGGCAATCGCGGATGATGCTCAAAATTGTCACGGCTCCCGCGCTTCGGCTGCTTCGTAAAAACGCGCCGGAACACCCCCTTTATCGTTGCGCCACCGTGTCAGAGCGAAATTAAGCGAACGCTAAGGCGCGCCGGCCGATGGTGAAATCACCGTATGTCCGCTTGGCTTTCGCAGGCCGCGAGAGGGTGCATTCGATGCAGATGGTGAACGCCGGGTTTCCAGAACGGACCCTGGTATGGTTTCGAAATGGTGGATGTATCGAATCGACAGCGAAGGCCGGCATCAATCGAAAATTTACACCGAATCAAATCAGTCGGGTTTTTTGCAAATTTTCGACGATTTAGGTTCAATGCAACACTTGCGATTTATCGACGGCTGTTAGTCAGGACAGGATTGCGGGATAACCGCAACGGTTGCGAGCAATCGCAACGAAATTAAAGGGACGGCGGGGGTCGCGCGAGATGTTTTTTCTGCTTCGCATGGCATTCTGGCTTGGGCTGGTGCTTGTGCTGCTGCCCAGAGAGAAGACGCCTGAATCTGACAAGCTGCCGCAGCTGGGCGCCTCCGAAGCCGTATCCGCGGCGTCAGCGGCGGTGTCGGACGTGAGTCAATTTTGCAAGCGCCAGCCGGCGGCCTGTGAGGTCGGCGGCCAGGCCGCCACCGTCATCGGCCAGCGCGCCCAGGCCGGCGCGCGCAAGCTGTACCAGATCATCACCGACAAGCGCGCATCTGACCATACCAGTTCGCTCGGCGCCGGGCATGCCAACGCCGCCGAAGCAGCGCTGCGCGACACGCTGACGCCGGAGGATCTGGTAGCGGAATGGCGGGCCCCGACGACGCCGTGACGGCAAATTCAGCCCGGAACTTATTCGCCTGAAACTTATCGCTTTCGGCCTCCGGCGACCTTATATATGCCGTTGGCACGAGCGCGGGACGCGATGACGATCGACGAGATCAGGGATAATTTTGCGTTGCTGGACGATTGGGACGATCGTTACCGGTATGTCATCGAACTCGGCCGCACGCTGGAGCCGATGCCGGAAGCGGCTCATTCCGCAGCCAACAAGGTTCAGGGCTGCGCCAGCCAGGTTTGGCTCGCAAAACACGTCAGCCGCAATCGCCGCAACGAACCAGTGCTTAGCTATCTCGGCGACAGTGACGCCCACATCGTACGCGGACTGATCGCGATTCTGCTGACGTTGTTTTCAGACCGCACGCCGCAGGAAATTCTTGCCGCCGATGCACTTGCGATATTCGATCAATTCGGATTTCGCGAGCATCTGACGCCGCAGCGCTCCAACGGACTGCGCGCCATGGTCGAGCGGATTCGTTCCGACGCCCGCCAGGCGCTGGCCACCGCCTCCTGAAATCAATCCGCTATTTTCGTCGCCGCCGTTGCTGGCCGAGTCCCATTTTTTTGGCAAGCTGCGAACGCGCCACCGCATAGTTCGGCGCAACCATCGGATAGTCAGCCGGAAGGCCCCATTTGTCGCGGTATTGCTCCGGCGTCATGTTGTATTGCGTGCGCAGATGACGCTTCAGCGATTTGAAGCGCTTGCCATCCTCGAGGCACACCAGATAGTCGGGGGTCATCGATTTCTTCACGGACACAGCCGGTCGTGCAGGCTCCAGGGGCGTTTCGACCCGTCCGGTCGAAACCCGCAGCAACGCCGCATGGATCTGGCTGATCAGGTTCGGAATTTCGGAAGCCGGCGTTGGATTGTTGCTGAGATAGGCTGACACGATATTCGCGGTCAGGTCGATGAAGTTCTTGCCGGCGGCGTCATTCATGTTGGAACCTTCCAGAGATGGCAGTCCCGGGGAACTTGCAGGATGCGACAGTATCCCGCCGCGTCAATACGCTTGCAAAGTCTTCCGCTACTGCTGCTGACGTCACAAGAGCAGCGGCGCTTTATTTTCAACCGAACTTTGCCGGAACTACAGATGCGCTCAGGGACGCTGGTCAAGGTGCGCGCGCAGTTCGTCGATCGACGCGAACCGCATCATGCCTTCGGGCATTTGTGCCTCGATCGAGCCGTCGGAATACAACGAATAGGCCATCCCATCAACCACGCCTGATTTGAGAACCGTGACTGGCGGCGGATCCTCCTTGCGTGCGGCTGGCGTCTGGCGCTCTGCGCCGGCTGTGTCGGCACCTGGCTCGGTAAAGGTCGCTGGCGCCCGGGCGCTTCGCCGCGGCAGCAAATCGGCGGTTCTGGAACGCTCCGATTTTGGCCAGGCGTCCTCGAACGTCGCGCGCGGCCCCTCGGTTGAATCGGACCCTGGTGGCACAGCCGGTGCGGGACGAGCATCAGGAGCGGATGGATCGGCGGTGCGCGCCTGGGCGCGCTCGCGTTCCCTTCGCGAGGATGACGAGAACAGCAGGTTGCGCCGCTGCTTGGCCGCTGACGCGGCCTCGACAGGTTCTGGCGCGGACGGCACGTCACCTCGCACGCGATCGCGCGACCCGGCGTCCTCGTGCCACGGCGGCGACGGCGCTGAAGGCTCCGCATTGCCCGCGTTTTCCGCTGCCGGCTGGTCAGGGCTGACTAAGAGACCCTCGTCTTCTGTCAAAACCCCGGGGCCAAGCCGCCGCGCAATATTCCTCAACTCGCGAACGACCATCCAAAGGGCGAGCATGATGATGCCGGTGCAAGCCGCGACCGTGCCGGTGAGGATCAAGGTATTGCCGAAACTGAATTCCTTGACCGGGATCCCGAAACCGATCGTCAGGACTCCAGCCAACAGAAAGCCAATCCCTGCGATCAACAGCAAAACCATCATTCGAACTTATCCCAGGCTGCGCTGGAAACGCTCACAACGCCGCTAGCGCCACGATAGTGTCATATTTCGCGCGTGGCCAACCGGCAATTCTGGTTCAGTCCCCTTAAACCATCGGCCCCGCTCAACAATACCACCCAAGACCTTAATTCCTTCGGCACCTGAGTGGGGCTTGGCCTAAAATCTTTACCCTCTGAGGATTGCTGCGATGCATCAGGGAACTTACGCCACAATTGCCAATTACTTGGAAAGGGAACTGCGCTATATGGATGCCGGGGAACGAGGCCCAAAAGCGCCAAAACTGGGCCACAAGGGGATACCGGGTTACCAATAGCCATGTCTTCCATCACAACTTCGGCCATCGATACGCCTAACCGGCGCTCGGTGGAGCGGACTTGCGACGACCTCGCCATCATTGTGCTGGCTGCGGTCGGCCTGATCGCAAGCCTCACGTTTCGCGATTATGGGCTGGGCTGGGACGACTACACCCATGCCGAATATGCCGATCTCCTGCTGCGCATGTATGGTTCCGGGTTCAAGGATACCGGCGCCCTGTCGTTCGCCAATCTCTACATGTATGGCGGCGGCTTCGACATGGCGGCTGCGCTGCTGCACAAAGTCATCCCGTTAGAGCTGTTTGAAACCCGCCGCCTGCTCGGCGCCGTCGTCGGCGTGATCGGCCTTGCGGTGACGTGGCGGCTTGGCCGACGCGTCGGCGGCCCGCTTGCCGGGCTTGCGGCGCTGCTTCTGCTGGCGCTGTGCCCGACCTACTACGGGCACATGTTCATGAACCCGAAGGATGCGCCGTTCGCCGTTGCGATGGTGATCCTGATGCTGGGACTGGTCCGTCTGGCCGAGGAATACCCCTCGCCTTCGCCTCGGACGATCCTGATCGTTGGTCTTGGCGCCGGCCTGTCGTTCGGTTCGCGCGTCCTCGGCGGGCTGGCCCTGGTCTATGCCCTGGTCGGCTTTGTGCCGTTGTTCCTGGAGGAGATTCACACCCATAGCGCGCGCGAAGCTGCCCATCGCTTCATGCACGTTGTCTATGTGTTGCTGCCCGGCCTGATCCTCGGCTACCTCGTGATGGGGCTGATCTGGCCGTGGTCGATCATGGAACCGGGCAATCCGTTCCAGGCCCTGACCTACTTCTCGCACTTCTTCGAGAAGCCGTGGAAGGAAATGTTCGATGGCGCACTGGTGTCGGTGCCCGACATGCCCTGGTCGTATCTGCCGACCCTGTTTGCGCTGCAGCTTCCCGAAGTGCTGCTGGTTCTTTCGCTCGCAGCTGTCATCGGCAGCTTGATGTCGCTGTCGCGCAAGGATGTCCCGGCGCGCCGCAAGTCCATTCTGCTGATGCTGACGGTGGCGGCAACACTGCCGCTCGTGATCGCGATCGTGAAGCGCCCGGCGCTCTATAACGGCATTCGTCATTTCATTTTTGTGATCCCGCCGATGACGGTGCTCGCAGGCGTTGCCTTCTCATGGGGAATGAACTGGCTCAAGGAAAACCGCCGCAGCTGGCAGCCCGCGGCGGTGGCGGTTTTCTCGTTCGGCCTGCTGTTGCCGCTTGGCGAAATGATCCGGCTGCATCCCTATCAATATACCCACTTCAATCACATCGCGGGCACGGTGCGTGGCGCCGACGATCTGTTCATGCTGGATTATTGGGGCCTTGCCCTGAAGCAGGCATCCGATGGCCTGCGCGACGAACTGATCGAGCGGCAGGAAGCACCGCCACAGGGTCGCAAATGGAAGGTCGCGGTGTGCGGCCCGCAACGCCCCGCACAGGTCGCGCTCGGTCCCGACTTCACGATCGGCTGGGACAGCCAATCCGCCGACTTCGCCATGACGCTGGGCGAATTCTACTGCAAGGGGCTGACCGCGCCGGTCATTGTGGAAATCAAGCGCGATGACGTGGTGTTCGCTCGTGTCTACGATATCCGCGGCCGCAGCATTTCCAGCCTGCTGGCGATTCCGGCACCTTAAGGCAAATACCGTCGTCAAACAGCATGACTGCCAAGCCGGTCGCGCGCCTTGCTGCAGCCGCGTCACAGGGCTAGGTTCGAGACGAAAATCAACCATGCAAATTGGGAGAAACCGGTCATGTCACCAGCGGAAGCTCGCCTGCAGGAAGAGCCCTCGGGAATGACGGATGCCGAATGGACCCAGCGGGTCAATCTTGCCGCGTGCTACCGTCTGGTCGCCTATTATGGCTGGGACGATCTGGTCGATACCCACATCTCCGCGCGGGTGCCCGGACCGGAGCATCACTTCCTGATCAACCCGTACGGCTTGATGTTCGACGAGATCACCGCATCGAGCCTCGTGAAGGTCGACCTCGACGGCAACCAGCTCACCGAGAGCGACTACAGCATCAACCCCGCCGGCTTCACCATTCACTCCGCGATCCATGAAGCGCGCGAGGATGCCGGCTGCGTGCTTCATCTGCACACGCCCGACGGCACCGCGGTGGCGAGTTGCATGGAAGGGCTGCTGCCGCTCAACCAGACCGCGCAGTTCGTCACCCACGATCTCGCCTATCACGACTATGAAGGCGTCGCCCTTGATCACGACGAGCGGCCGCGCCTGCAGAAGGACCTCGGCAACAAGAACCACATGCTGCTGCGCAATCACGGCACGCTGACGGTCGGCCGCTCGGTCGCTTCCGCTTTCGAGCGCATGTACCATCTGGAGCGCGCCTGCACCATGCAGGTGCGCACCCGCATGCTGGGCCCGACCGCCTATCCGGTCGAACAGGCGGTGCTCGACAAGAACGAGCAGGTGTTTTCCGATCCCGATCGCGCCGAGTTGCGCTCGACGCAGCTGGTATGGCCGCCGCTGCTGCGCAAGCTCGACCGTCTCGACCCGAGCTACAAGACTTGAAAATTCCGGATTTTGGTGTAGTTTTCGGCTTAACGACCTCTGCACCTTCCGAACCAAACGCCGCCCAATTCCGGGCGGCGTTTTCATTTTCCGATCGACGGCTTGCGGCGGTCAGCTATTTCAGGCGGCCATACGACCTCGAACCGCTCGAACATGGTTTCGATCTCGTCGTGCATCCGAAACCCTTGAGCGGCGGCCCGCCGTCCGAAAAACCGGCGATGCGCGGAAAGCCACCAATCGCGCGTGCGCTCGCCCTCGCCTTCGTCCCAGGCAAACCGTTCATCGACCGAATTCAGCGGTCCGATCCGGACCTCGATCGTTCGCCAAACCGCGCGCGGGCGTTCGGCGCCATCGACCAAGACGACGTAACCCCCGACGACCGGCGGCGGCTCGCCGTCCGGGCCAAATTGGCGAACCAATCCCGCGGTCGCCCGCTTGATCCCGGCGACCACGAGTTCCGCCAGTTCGGTCGCCATCTCGGCACCATCGCCGAACGCGACGACGTCGCAATTGTCGTGACGCAGACCGGCCGCCTCGCGATAGGCGCGCCAGAATTCATCTGTGAGGGCAGATCGCATTCCGGCGGCCACGACGCCTATCCCTTCGGCGCGTCCGCCAGCGCCGCGAGAATTCGCGCCCACGAACGAATGCCCTTGTGAAAGCTCTTCAGGTCATATTTTTCGTTCGGCGAATGGATGTTGTCGTCTTCCAGGCCGAAACCGACCAGCACGGTATCGAGGCCGAGGGTGCGTTTGAAATCCGCGACGATCGGGATCGAGGCACCCGAGCCGATCAGCAGCGCTTCCTTGCCCCACTCGTCCGTCAACGCGCGCTTGGCGGCGGCCAGCGGCTTCATGTTCCAGTCGAGCGCGATCGCCGGCGCGCTGGAATGGTCGGTGAATTCGGCGCTGCAATCGGCAGGCACGCGCGCAGTGACGTAATCGCGAAACGCTTTTCGGATTTTTTCGGGCTGCTGGCCCTCGACCAGGCGGAACGAGATTTTGGCGGAGGCTTCGGCCGGGATGACGGTCTTTGAGCCCTCGCCGGTATAGCCGCCAATGATGCCGTTGATGTCGCAGGTCGGGCGCGAAGAGAGCTGCTCGATCAACAGCCGGTCCTTCTCGCCGGCGGGGATCGAAAGCCCGATCGGTTTGAGGAAGGATTCCGGCGAGAGATTGAGCTTCTTCCATTGCGCCAGGATGTCTGCCGGCAAATCCTTCACGCCGTCATAGAAGCCGGGAATCGTGATGCGGCCGTTGTCGTCATGCAGGCCGCCGAGAATGCGGGTCAGCACCCGGATCGGATTCTGCGCAGCTCCGCCGAAGATGCCGGAATGCAGGTCGCGGTTGGCGGCCTTGATCCGCACCTCATCGTACATCAGCCCGCGCAGCGAAGTGGTGATGGCGGGCGTATCCCGGTCCCACATGCCGGTGTCGCAGACCAAAGCAAAATCGGCCTTGAGATCGTCTCTGTTCCTTTCAAGAAACGGAACGAAATTCTTCGAACCGATTTCTTCTTCGCCCTCGATGACCATGGTGACGTCGAGCGGCAACGAGCCGGTTACGGATTTCCAGGCCCGGCAGGCTTCGACGAAGGTCATCAATTGACCCTTGTCGTCCTCGGCGCCGCGCGCGACGATGATCTTTCGCCCGTCGGCATGGTCGGTGACGGCAGGTTCGAAGGGCGGACGGTGCCAAAGGCTGAGCGGATCGACCGGCTGCACGTCGTAGTGACCGTAGAACAGCACGTGCGGCCGCCCCGGACCACTGCCGCCGCCGTTGGTCTTGGCAACGATCGCGGGATGACCGGCAGTCGGCCTGACGTCAGTGGCCAAACCCAGCGATGCGATGTCCTTGGCAAGATGATCGGCAGCCGCCCTGCAATCTCCGGCAAAGGCCGGATCGGCTGAAATCGATTTGATCCGCAACAGCGCAAACAGCCGCTCGAGGCTGTTGTCGAGATCGGCATCGATGCGGTCGAGGACCGGCTGTAGCTGCGACGCGTTGGACATTTCGATTTTCCCTGGGCTAGCGGGCGATGCTCGGCATATCGGGTTGTGGCTCGCCGTCCCTCGGAGACAAGGAGCTGGCTTTGGCTTTCAAAGGCGGATGCAGGATGTGCCAGATCAATCCCCCCGCTATCACCGCGGTAGCGGCGAGATTGTTCCCGTAGGCCTGCAGGTCCTTCGGAAAAACCGGCAATGACAGGCACATCAGCAGACCCGCGGCCGCCAGGGCGGCCCACGTACCAATCCGCACGGCAGGACGCGGATCAAAGGCTCCTCGATGCATCAGGATCGCGATCGGAAAGAATAGCCATACGAAATAATACTGCCGGGCCAGCGGCGATGCCACCGTCATCAGACAGAACAGCAGACCAAGTTCCTCGGCCTCGGACTGCGGTGTTGTTCGCGCGGGCGGCGGCATCACCGCGATATACCCAAGCCCGATCGCCAATGATATTGCCAGCACGACCCAATTCGCCGTTCTAAAATCGAGGTCGAGCAAGTTCATGTAGGCAGGCGGCTTGGCCGGATCGTCCTGGTTGTAATTGACCGGGCGCGCCAGCCGGTGCGTCACCGCGATGATGGATTGATTGACCCACGACCAGTTCTGCTCGGCGCGCTGTCCAAAGCCCTGCTCCGAACTCGATCCAACCATTCCCTCAAACCAGGTCTTCAGCTCGGAGACGTTGTGCTGGAAACCGCGCACGGGCGCGGGAACCACGAACAGAAAGATTCCGAGGAAGACGACCATGCTTGCGGCTGATGCCCATCGCCGTCGCCATACCAGGTAAGGAAACACGGCCACCGGGAAAACCTTGATTGCGGTTGCCAGCGCAAACATGCTTCCCGCCATCCACGGGCGCTCGTGCTGCAAGAACCAGAACCCGAGCAACATCATCGCGAGCAGAACGAGGTTGGGCTGCCCGAGATCGAACATGTCGAAAACAAAGGAGATCGTGACGAAGCCCGGCAGCGCAAACAGCCAGGGGCCGGGTATTTTGCCGGATCCCGTCATCGCATTCGACAATTGCGCCGTCATCCACCATGCGACCGCGTTCAAAAATGACAGGCCTAGATAGAGCGGTAACTTGCCGAAATAACTCGGTATCGCAAGCAAGACCGCGGGCAGCGGCGGATAGATGAATTCGAAATAGGTCTTGGGATCGCTGGGGTAGAGATCCCTGCCCTGAAGCACCTGCTGCCCGGCCCAGAACCAGAGCGGATAGTCTTTTGTCTTTCCGTTCCCCCAGATTTCCGGGACCAGAACGTCGGCCGTCAGCGCGATGCAGCAGACCAGAAACAGAATATCGAGCGGCGCTCGCAACGACGGATATCTCAGCACACGGACCTTTCCGAAAAAATCACAGGGGGATTATGTCGCAAAGTTCTATCGTCGCAGTAACCCGCCGAGCGCGCCGCGCACCAGCGCGCGGCCGACCGAACTACCCATGGAGCCGCCCACCGATTTGCCGAGATCGGCAACAACCCCGCCGACCACCTTGTTGGTGACCGAGCGGGTGACGCTTCGCGCGATGATCTGGCCGGTCGACAATCTTCCCCGCGACACGCTGGTGCCGAAAATCGTCCCGACGATCGCACCGATCTGCCCAAGAATTCCCCCGCCTCCGGCCGCTCCACCCGGAGACGCAGCCGTTCCGGCCACGCGCTTCTGCAGCACCTCATAGGCGGATTCGGAATCGATGGTGGTGTCGTATTTTCCCTTCACCGGGCTCTTGTCCATGATCGCCTTGCGTTCCTCAGGCGTGATCGGCCCGATCCGCGCCGAGGGCGGCCGGATCATGACCCGCTCGACCATTGCCGGCGTGCCGTTGCCTTCCAGAAACGACACCAGCGCTTCGCCCTTGCCCAATTGCGTGATCACCTGTGCGGTGTCGAGCTTGGGATTGGGCCGGAAGGTTTGCGCGGCCGCCGCCACCGCCTTCTGGTCGCGCGGAGTAAAGGCCCGGAGCGCGTGCTGCACGCGGTTGCCCAATTGGGCGAGCACCTTGTCCGGAACGTCGATCGGATTTTGCGTCACGAAATAAACCCCGACGCCCTTCGAGCGTATCAACCGCACCACCTGCTCGATCTTGTCCATCAGCGCTTTCGGCGCATCGTTGAACAAGAGGTGCGCTTCGTCGAAGAAGAACACCAGCTTCGGTTTTGGCGGATCCCCAACCTCGGGAAGTTCTTCAAACAGCTCGGACAGCATCCACAGCAGGAAAGTCGCGTATAGCCGCGGGCTCTGCATCAGTTTATCCGCCACAAGGATATTGACCATGCCCCGGCCGTCGCTGTCGGTACGCATGAAATCCTTCAGCGTCAGCGCCGGTTCGCCGAAAAACCTGGCCCCGCCCTGATTTTCCAGCACCAGCAGCTGACGCTGGATGGTCCCCACGGTCTGCTTGGAGACGTTGCCGTATTGCGTGGTCAGGTCGGCGGCGTGTTCGGCGATGAACGACAGGATCGCCCGCAGATCCTTCATATCCAGCAGCAGCAATCCCTGCTCGTCGGCTACCTTGAATGCGACGTTGAGCACGCCTTCCTGGACGTCGTTCAAATCCATCATGCGGGAGAGCAGCAGCGGACCCATTTCCGAGACGGTTGCACGCACGGGATGGCCCTGCTCCCCGAACACATCCCAAAACACGGTCGAAAACCGGTCGGGCTGGAAGGTGAGGCCCATATCACCGGCCCGTTTGACGATGAAATCCTTGGGCTCGCCCACCTCGGAGATGCCCGAGAGGTCTCCCTTGATATCGGCCGCGAACACCGGGACACCGGCGCGCGCAAATCCCTCCGCCATCACCTGCAACGAGACGGTTTTTCCGGTTCCAGTGGCGCCGGTGACGAGGCCATGGCGATTTGCAAGCCCGAGCGTCAGCCAGACCGGCTGTTCACCCTTGCCGATGAAGATTTTCTCGTCGGTATCGGCGATCTTGTTGTCGGACGCAGCCATTGCATCGCCTCTTCGCGCGCATCAAGGGCTCGATTGCCCGGACGCCATGATCCTATTGCATCTTGCAAGCCGATTGAACCCGGTCAACGGCATTTGGGGATCGGAAACCCGGTTCATCGAGACCCGATCGAGCCGGCTTCGTGCTCTCCTGCGCCGAAAGTTGCAGCGAACGGTCGGGTCGGCGACAATTTGCCGGCGAGTTTCGCAACGGCTCTTGCATTGCTGCAACACTCCTGACGGGATCGAAGATGAAAACACTTTCAAATGCGGTCATCGCTTGTAATTCGTATCGCAGCAGATCAAGATAAATTCGATAAGCAAGGATCCGGCACGTAACCGGCTGAGGGCGGGGCAATATGGACGAACTGATTGGACGGCTGGCCGTAAAGGCCGGCATCGATGATGCTGTGGCTGAAAAAACCATCGGCATCATTCTCGGCTTTCTTCGCAACGAGGGTCCCTCGGACAAAGTTCAGGCCTTGATCGACCAGATTCCCGGTGCGGAAGCTGCGATCGCGGCGTCGGGCAATGGCGGCAGTCTCGGAAATTTGATGGGCGGTGGTCTGATGGCGCTCGGCACCAAGCTGATGGGGCTTGGCTTGGGCATGGGCGAAATTCAGAACGTCGCTCGTGAACTTTTCAGGTTCGGCCGCGACAAAATCGGAGCGGATCGAATGGGCGAGATCATCGCAGGGACCCCGGGCCTCAGCCAGTTCGCTTAAAGCGCCTTTCAAATTGAGTGTCATGACATATCCAATCTCCGAGATTGATGGCCTGCCATCCTTCGCCGCTTCCAAACTGAAATCGCTTGGCATTCGCACCACGGACAAGCTGCTCGAGGCGGCGCGGACCGTGAAGGGCCGCAAAGCACTTGCAGCGAAAACCGGTATCAGCGAGCAGCAACTGCTCGAATGGGCCAATGTGTCCGACTACATGCGGATTCCCGGGATGGGCAGGGCAAAGGTCGGGCTGGTGCGCGCCGCCGGCGTCGCCACGGTTCGCGAACTTGCGCTGCGCAATCCGGCGCGCCTGGCCGAGAGCATGAAAGAGGTCAATACCAAACGCAAACTCGTCCGGGTTATGCCTTCGGAGAAGTCCGTCGAGCAACTGATCGCGCAGGCCCGCAAGCTTCAGCCCAAAATTACCTACTGAGCCGGGCAGCTGTTAATTTAACGCTGTTTCAGGCTGCCCAGGCCGGCGCCGCAGCGGCGCGCCCGCATCTTGACACCGATGCGGGGACCGCGCAAAGCGACCGCATGATCGCGACCACGTCCAGACCAGCTCCCGCGACCGCCCCGGCAGATCATCCGGTGCTGCGGGCGCTTTTGTCCAGGCCGTATCCGGCCGTGATGGGCGTCCTCAACGTTACGCCGGATTCGTTTTCCGACGGCGGACAGTTTGACGCGCCGGAGCGCGCGCTGGCGCAGGCTCGCCGAATGATCGCCGAGGGCGCTGACATCATCGATATCGGCGCGGAATCCACCCGGCCTTATGGCGCGGAACCGGTCTCGGCCGAGGAAGAACTGGAACGCTTGCAGCCGGTCCTGGCCGACGTCGTTTCCCTCGGTGTCCCCGTATCGATCGACAGCATGAAATCGTCTGTCGTCGCCTGGGCGCTTGATGCAGGTGCGACCATGGCCAACGACGTCTGGGGCCTGCAGCGCGATCCCGGCATGGCCGGGCTACTGGCGGCGCGCAATTCGCCTGTCATCGTCATGCACAACCGCGACCGCGTCGATGCCGGCATCGACATCATGAAGGATATCGCGGCGTTTTTTGCGCGCTCGCTTGAGATCGCCGCCAAGGCGGGTATCTCACGTGGAAATATCGTGCTCGACCCCGGTATCGGATTTGGCAAGACCCCTGAGCAGAGCATGACGGCGCTGGCCCGGTTGAATGAACTCGGCGCATTTGGGCTGCCGCTGCTGGTCGGCGCATCGCGAAAGCGTTTTATCAGTTCGGTCGTGCCGTCGGAGCCGGATCGGCGGCTTGGAGGATCGATCGCGGCGCATGTGGTGGCCGCAAAAGGCGGCGCGCGGATCATTCGTACCCATGATGTGTCGGAAACCGTACAAGCGCTGCGCGTGGCGGCGGCGATTTGGGACAGGCGATGACCGATAGTATCTTTATCACCGGCCTCGTCATCCATGCCCGCCATGGCGTGATGGAACATGAGACCGAGGTCGGGCAGCGGTTCGTTATCGATCTCGAACTCTTTACCGATCTGTCGGATTCCTCGCGCACCGACCGTCTCGCCGATACCGTGTCCTATTCCAATGTGGTCACGACTGCGACGGCTGCCTTCAAGAATGCCAACTACAAGCTGCTGGAACGCGCGGCCGGCGCTGTTGCCGACGCGATACTGGGGGCGTTTCCGCGCGTCAGCGCGATCAAGGTCACCGTCCACAAGCCGCACGCGCCGATCCCCGCGATTTTCGACGATGTCGGGGTGGTGCTGACGCGCACGCGGCCGCAGCCGCCTCATGGCTGACGTCCTGATCGCGCTTGGCGGCAATGTCGGCGACGTCCGCGCGACATTCCAAAAGGCGATCGCCAATATCTGCGGCATGACGCAGGGCGCGTTGCTGGCGCGGTCGTCCGATTACTCCACCCCGCCCTGGGGCGATGAGCAGCAGGCTGCTTTCATCAATGCCTGCATCGAAATCGAAACCGACCTCGATCCCCACGCGCTGCTGTTTACGCTGCACAGGATCGAAAAGAAGTTCGGCCGCGATCGCGCCAGCGAAAGGCGCTGGGGTCCGCGTACCCTCGATCTCGATCTGATCGCCTATGACGACGTGTCGATCGACAAGCCGGAACTGACGCTGCCGCACCCGCGGCTGTTCGAGCGCGCTTTCGTGCTGGTGCCGCTCGTGGAGATCGCCCCGGACCGTGTCATCGCGGGACGCAGTGTTTCGGCAGCGCTGGCACAGCTATCCACCGCCGGAATCGAGCGGCTACCCGACCTCGATTGACCAAAAACCGCCTCGTAAACTCAAAAACAACCGTTTGGCTTGGCGGTCGGCCCGTGGCAATTTCCGGCCGTAGCAACAAAAACGGCTCGGAGGGAGCGACCTACCGAAATGGCATCTGCACCTGACGACCTGCGGCTGGCAGCGGATTTCGCGCCGGCGAGCTATGCCGACTGGCGCAAGCTGGTCGATGGGGTGCTCAAGGGCGCGCCGTTCGAGAAGCTGGTCGGCAAGACCCATGACGGGCTGCGGATCGAACCGATCTATCCCCGCGCGCGCGGCGCCGCACCGATCGCAGGCCGTGCCCCCGCCGCGCCCTGGCAGATCATGCAGCGGATCGATCATCCGGATGCCGCGCAGGCCAACGCACAGGCGCTGCACGATCTCGAAAACGGCGCTAGCGGGCTGACGCTGGTCTTCGCGGGCGCCAATGGCGCTCATGGCTTCGGACTGGAGCCGACGACTGAAGCGGTCGCGAAGACTCTCGACGGCGTTTTCATCGATGCCGGGATCGCTCTCGAACTTCAGCTCGGCACGCAGTCGCGGATGGCCGCCATTCACGTCGCCGAATATGTGAAACACCAAGGCCTCTCGCCTTCTGCCTGCGACATTCGTTTCGGCCTCGACCCGATCGGCGCCTGTGCAGTCTCGGGATCCAGTCTTTATGCCTGGCCTGAGATCGTGACCGCGGTCACCGGCGCGATCAAGGGCCTTGCCGAAATCGGATTCAAGGGTCCGTTCGCGGTTGCCGACGGACGAGTGATCCATGACGCCGGCGGATCGGAAGTGCAGGAACTGGCCTTCGTGCTGGCGGCCGGCGTCGCCTATCTGCGCGCGCTGGAGAGTGCCGGGGTTGCACTGGAAGACGCGCAGAACATGCTTTATGCACGACTCAGCGCCGATGCCGATCAGTTCCTGACCATGGCAAAATTTCGCGCGCTGCGATTGTTATGGGCGCGCATCGAACAAGCTTGCGGCTTGACGCCGAAACCCCTGTTCATTGCCGCCGAAACCGCGTGGCGGATGCTGACGCAGCGCGATCCTTACGTGAACATGCTGCGCGCGACGATGGCGACATTTTCCGCAGGACTCGGCGGCGCCAACGCCATCACCGTGCTGCCGCATACGCTGGCGCTGGGATTGCCTGATGCGTTCGCGCGGCGGGTCGCGCGCAACACCCAGCTGGTGCTGCTGGAGGAATCCAACCTCGCAAAAGTGACCGATCCCGCCGCCGGCTCCGGCGGCATCGAGAAGCTGACGCAACAGCTTTGCGAAGCGGCATGGTCGCTGTTTCAGGAGATCGAGAAGGCCGGCGGCGTGTTCGCTTCACTTGAGCAGAACCTGATCCAGCGCAAGGTCGCGGCGACGCGGGCGGCGCGCGAAGCCAACATTGCGAGGCGCAAGGAAGTGCTGACCGGCGCCACCGAGTTCCCCAATCTGCACGAAACGCTCGTAGCGGTGCTGGATGCAAAACCGGTTGCGCTCGCGCCCCCAGGCGAAGCAAAATTCAAATTCGACGCGCTGTCGCCGATGCGGCTGGCGGCGCCATTCGAGCGTTTGCGCGACCGGTCGGATCAAATCCTGAAACAAAGGGGTGCCCGGCCAAAGGTTTTCCTCGCCAATCTCGGCACGCCCGCCGACTTCACGGCGCGCGCGACGTTTGCGAAGAGTTTTTTTGAAACCGGCGGGATCGAGGCCATCGATACCGAGGGATTTACCGATCCGGCGGCGCTCGTGGCCGCATTCAGGACATCGGGTGCAGCGCTGGCTTGTCTGTGTTCCCAAGACAAGGTCTATGCCGGGCAGGCAACAGCGGCGGCAAAGGCCCTTCAAGCCGCCGGCGCAAAGCATATCTATCTGGCAGGGCGCGCGGGCGAGCAGGAAGCCGCGCTCCGTGCCGCTGGCGTTAACGATTTTGTCTTTGCCGGCGGCGATGCGCTAACCGTTCTGCAAGAGGCCTACCGGCTGACGGAGGGAGCATGATTTCGGCGACGAAACCGATCCTGACCGGCGGCTGCCAATGCGGCGCCATCCGCTTTGCGGTGTCAGCGCCGCCGGTGAAAGTCAGCATCTGTCATTGCCGGATGTGCCAGAAGGCCTCCGGCGCGCCATTTGCGTCGTTCGCCGACATCGACCGCGAGAACTTCACCTGGACCCGCGGCAAGCCGGCCGCGTTCCGCTCCTCCTCGATCGCCGAGCGCGATTTTTGCAGGGATTGCGGCACCCCGCTCAGCTTTCCGCCGCATCGACGGCCCGCGGATCGAGATCATGACCGGCGCCTTCGACCGGCCGGACCGGGTGATACCGACCCAGCAATTCGGCACCGAATCCCGGCTCGGCTGGGTGGTCGGCGTCGCCAATCTGCCGAGCCAGACCACGCTGCAGAACTACGGCCCGGAAAAGCTTGGCGGCATCGTCAGCAACCAGCATCCGGACCATGACTAGGGGTAGCGACCCGCGGGCGTCGCATGTGCTATGATGGCTGGCATGAGCCGCATACCGGACTTTGCGAATATCGCTTTTGAAAACACCGCCCGCGCCGAACCCGCCGGCGGCGCCGAGCCTTGGCTCACGCCCGAAGGCATCTCCGTAAAACCCGGTTACAGCGAAGCCGATCTCGATGGCATCGATTTCCTCGAGACCTGGCCCGGCATCGCGCCTTATCTGCGCGGCCCCTACCCCACGATGTATGTCAACCAGCCCTGGACCATCCGGCAATATGCCGGCTTCTCCACCGCGGAAGATTCCAACGCGTTCTACCGCCGCAATCTGGCCGCCGGGCAAAAGGGCCTTTCGGTCGCGTTCGATCTCGCCACCCATCGCGGCTACGATTCAGATCACCCTCGGGTATCCGGCGACGTCGGCATGGCCGGCGTGGCGATCGATTCGATCTACGACATGCGCACGCTGTTCGCAGGCATCCCGCTTGATCGAATGAGCGTTTCGATGACCATGAACGGCGCGGTGCTGCCGATCCTGGCGCTGTTCGTTGCAGCCGCCGGGGAACAGGGCGTGCCGCCGGAAAAACTCTCCGGCACCATTCAGAACGATATTCTGAAGGAGTTCATGGTCCGCAACACCTACATCTATCCGCCGGCGCCCTCGATGCGGATCATCTCCGACATTTTTGCATACACCTCGCAAAAAATGCCGAAATACAACTCCATATCCATCTCCGGCTACCACATGCAGGAAGCCGGCGCGACCCAGGATCTCGAGCTCGCCTATACGCTGGCCGACGGCGTCGAATATGTCCGCGCTGGGCTGGCGGCCGGGCTCGATGTCGACCGCTTCGCGCCGCGGCTGTCGTTCTTCTGGGCGATCGGCATGAATTTTTTCATGGAAGTCGCGAAGATGCGCGCGGCACGGCTGTTGTGGGCCAAGCTGTTGACCCAATTCAATCCGAAGGACGCGCGCTCGCTGTCGTTGCGCACGCATTGCCAGACTTCGGGCTGGTCGCTCACCGCGCAGGATGTCTACAACAACGTGATGCGCACCACCATCGAGGCGATGGCGGCAACCCAGGGCCATACGCAATCGCTGCACACCAATGCGCTCGATGAGGCCCTGGCGCTGCCGACCGACTTCTCGGCCAGGATCGCGCGCAACACGCAATTGTTCCTGCAGCAGGAAAGCGGCACCAATCGCATTATCGATCCCTGGGGCGGCTCGTATTATGTCGAGCGGCTCACCCGCGATCTCGCCAAAAAGGCCTGGGGCCATATCCAGGAGGTGGAAGCGCTCGGCGGCATGGCGAAGGCGATCGAAGCCGGCGTGCCAAAGCTGCGGATCGAGGAAGCATCCGCAAAAACCCAGGCCAGGATCGATGCCGGCAAGCAGGCCGTGATCGGCGTCAACAAATACAAACCGATCGACGAGGCGCCGGTAGAGGTGCTGAAAGTGGAAAACTCCACGGTGCGGCGGCTGCAGATCGACAAGCTCGCGCGCTTGCGGAAAGAGCGCAACCAGAAGGACGTCGACGACGCGCTGGCGGCGCTGACCCGCAGCGCCGGCGAGGGCAACGGCAACCTGTTGGCGCTGGCGATCGATGCCGCGCGCGCCAAAGCCACCGTCGGCGAAATATCCGATGCGATGGAAAAGGTGTTCGGGCGGCATCGCGCCGAGATCAAATCCATCACCGGCGTCTACAAGCGGGAGGCGTCCGCCATGTCCAACCGGGTCGAGAAAGTGCAGGCGCTGATCGACGCATTCGAGGATGCCGAGGGCCGCCGGCCGCGTATCCTGGTCGCCAAGATCGGCCAGGACGGCCATGACCGCGGCCAGAAGGTGATTGCGTCCGCCTTTGCCGATGTCGGCTTCGACGTCGATATCGGGCCGTTGTTTGCGACCGCCGAGGAGGCCGCGCGGCAGGCGGTCGAGAACGACGTGCATATCCTCGGCGTGTCATCGCTGGCGGCAGCCCATCTGACCGCGGTACCGGAACTGAAAGCCGCATTGAAGAAGCTGGGCCGCGACGACATCATGATCATCATCGGCGGCGTGGTGCCGCCGCAGGATTACGACGCGCTCTACAAGGCCGGCGCCGAGGCGATCTTCCCGCCCGGCACCGTGATTGCCGACGCCGCCGAAGAGCTGATCCACAAGCTCAATGCGCGGCTCGGACATAGCGAGGCGGCGGAGTAGTGCCCGACAGGTCCGTTTTGCCGCAACGCAGACTTCATTTTGCTAGGGAGAACACGGCCACCTGCGAGGCCCTATTTGAGCAGTGCTGGCGGTACTGTCGTCGCCTACGCCGAAGCCGCCGAACGGGTCTGGATGCGGTGCGCCCGAAGGAGCCGCTCTCCGGCTGCAGCGTTGTTAGAGAATCCGCAAATCGTCGGCCGGACGACCAGGCTGCTCGATACGCGGTGCCTGGCCACCGCGCAGCACCGAATTACCCTCGTACAGGGTCCTCTGGTCGATAGCGGCCGGCGCAAGCCAATGCTGTTCGTCCATCTCGCCGTTCAACCCATAGACGGCCAGCGCGTTGCTGTAGACGACCTGATGAATCGCATCCGTGCTCACGCCGCGTTGCGCCATCAGCCGCGCCGTCTTGGGTACAGCCAGCGGGTCCGAAACACCCCAGTCGCACGCCGAATCGACAATCAACCGTTCGGGGCCGAATTTTTCGACAAGGGCGGCCATGCGTTCGCTGCCCATCTTGGTCTGCGGATAGATTGAAAACGCACACCAATAGCCGCGGTCGAGAACGTCGCGAATCGTCTCCTCATTGTTGTGGTCGATCACACACCGCGCGGGGTCGAATTTGTGCTCCTTCAATACGTCCATCGTTCGCAGCGTCCCGGCGTGCTTGTCGCGGTGCGGTGTGTGAATCATGATGGGAAGAAAGTATTCCTTCGCCAACTCGATTTGCTTTCGCAGTGCCTTGTCTTCGAGGGATGTCTGTTCGTCGTAGCCAAGCTCTCCCATCGCCACGACGCCTTCCTTGACAAGAAAGCGGGGCAAGGCGTCGATCACGGCTTCCGCCACCGCCTCGTTGTTGGCTTCTTTCGGATTCAGGCCGATCGTGCAGTAGTGCCGGATGCCGAATTGCCCGGCGCGGAAGCGCTCGAAGCCTGATATCATGGCAAAGTAGTCGACGTAGCTTCCGACATTTGTGCGGGGTTGCCCGAGCCAGAAGGCCGGCTCAATGACCGCGACCACGCCGGCCCTGGCCATGGCTTCGTAGTCGTCGGTCGTCCGCGAAATCATGTGGGCGTGGGGATCAATGATGATCCCCCCGTGCCGGCCTCCGGCCGTGCCGTTCGAAGCATGATCCGGCTGCTCGCTCGCGGCCGCAGCAAGGCGCTGCACGTCGTTCAACAGGCGCGCAAGCTTCTCGGCGGTCAACGGGCTATCGCAGCAGGGACATGCGAGCGTCTTGCCGGCCATCAATTCCTGCAATGTGCCTGCATCGCAGGCGAACGGTCCAAGAGGAGAAGATCCTGTCATTTGTTCCAGTGTCCTCACATAGGCAACGATCCTGAGCATTTCATCCTGCTTCATGCCGCGGCGATGGAACGACTGCATCGCGCCGCTGGCTCCGCCATAGATGATAGAAAACATTCCAGGGTCCGTCAGCACCTGTTTGTAGACGACATCCTTGCCGATCAGCGTGGGGCCCATCTTCCCGGTTCCATCGGCGCCATGGCAGACGACGCAGTTCGACACGTAAAGCTTCTTGCCGTCAGCAATCGCGCCGGCATTGCCACGATAGTCGTTGTCTCCGGTTTCCTTGAACTTCTTGACGGCGGGCGTTTCGACCTCGCCGGGCTGGGGTTTGAATGTCATCGGCGAATTGTCCAGCGGACTCTTGAAGTCGGCGACGTCCCCGGCCGCGACGAACGAGACAGCCATCGCATTGACGATCACGGCTGACAGGAAACTTACGCTGCATTGACGCAGGCGATCAGACGTCATCGGTTCAATCTCGCTTGTTCCAAAACAATCATCGCCCGCAACAAGGCGGGCGATGATCCTTTCTTCCGTACCCCAGGTCCTACTTGGCCTTGGCGAGTTCCGCGCCGGCGGGCACCTTGTCCGCGGGCAAAACACGCCAGAGAGCGCCGGGCGGATTGCGGTCGGCTCCCTTGTCGTCGGTGTAGAAGCAGTAGCAGTTCACCGCCAGCACAGTCCCATCCGCATCGACATTGCCCGCGGTGAACTGGAGCTGCGTCTGCATGAACTCCTGCATCTGCCACTTCTTGGCACCGTCATCCCAGGCCACGCCGAACAGCCGGCCCGAGCACCAATCGCCAACCATGTAGGTCTTGTTCAGGCCACCGTAGTTGGCAACGCCGAGCCCCTGTGAGGAGCACCCGCCGACGTTGGACTTGGTCCCGTTCTCGAACGCCTCGGAGTGAGGATATTCGGCAACGGGCAGAACGCCGACGATCGGGCACTTCTGATCGGCGGACATCGCCGGGTGGCAATAGGAGCCCTCGTTGAATTTCCAGCCGTAGTTCTCACCGCCCTTCGACGATGCTGGCTGGTAGTTGATCTCCTCCCAGTGGTTCTGGCCAACATCCGCGATGAAGAGGTCGCCGGACTTCTGATCGAAGTGGAACATGTAGGGATTGCGCAGGCCATAGGCCCAGATTTCCGGCCGCGAACCGATCTTGTTCACGGTGAAGCCCTGCTCGGTGATTCCAAACAGCGACATCAACTGTGGCTTGTCGGCCTTGGCGAACGGATTGTCCTTTGGAATTGAATAGGGCGTGTCGTCGTCGGTATCGACATCGATCCGCAGCAGCTTGCCCCAGAGAACGTTCAGGTTCTGCCCCGCATTGAGCGGATCACCTTCCCAGCCTGCGTCGCCCTTGCCGATATAGAGCTTGCCATCGGGACCGAAAGCAATCATGCCGCCGTAGTGATTGTAGTAGGGCTGCGGAATGTTCATGAGCACCTTCACGGTCTTCGTGAACTGCTCCTTGGTCACCTGATTGGGACTCTTGGGGTCAACGGTGACTCTCGCGATAATCGAGGCGCCGTTGAAAGGAAGCGACGCATAGTGAACGTAGACGTAGCCGTTATCCTTGAACTTGGGGTGGAACGCGACTGACCAGAGTCCCTGCTCGACAAATCCGGTCTGCACATCGGAACCGAGCGGGTTGAAATTGGTCAGATCGATAAGCGGCTCGGGCAATACCTTGCCGCTCTTGTCGACCACCTTGACCCGGCCCGCGCGCTCCACGACGAAGATACGTCCAGAACCGTCATTCGCGGCGGTGACGCCGACCGGATCGTGAAAGCCGTCGGCAACCTTGACGAGCGCCAATTTTGGGGCGCCCGGTATCTTTCCCCCGGGCTGAGCAACATCGGCCGGCGTTGCCGGCACCTGTTGCGCAGACGCAACGGGCATGCCCAAGCATGCCGCCGCCAAAAAGGCGGCGAGCGTCAACGTTCTCATGATGGTTGACTCCTGTTCGTTTCCCGGCCGGCAATATTTCTTTGATTTCGGATCCGGCCGACAAGGATGGTAGCGCGTTCCCTCGAAGCTGCAACAGGAAATCAATCGGGCGCGTCAAGAAGGCTGCCAAGGTCGCCTGACCGCGCCTGTTTGATCGGATTTGTTTGATCGCATGGATTGCGTCAGTCGAACAAGCCGACTGCGAGCGCGGCCGCGATCAGCAACAAGAGCGCGCCATCAAGCGCATGCAGGCCGAGGCCAATCGCAAGGCGGCCTTCGATTGCGCGGTGCGCTAACGCATATTGCAACGCAATTTGCAGCAGCGGAATGCAGGAGAACAGCACGCGTTGCCCACGAGGAGGGCCGCCCAACCAAGCGAGGATCGGAAGTGGGATGAACAGCCACTGAAAGATGGCGACCCAGGCGCTGTGATAGGTCCACCATTGCGGATCAGTCATCGCAGCCATTCCCGCGATGAAGAACTGCACGAGCAGACAAATAGTCAGCAGTACTGACAGAGCACGCAGCAGCATTCGCGAAAGGAATGGCCGCGACCATTCGCTCATGCGAGCGCTTTCCATTCGATCTTTTCTGTCACCAGGCGTGATTGGATTTCCACCACTTGCCCACGCAAGCCCCGCTGCTCAAACGTGGGACCGGCACGTCCCGGTTGCGCTCGCTGTAACGCAAGTGCAACCGAGAGGCGCTCCTTGTCACCACCTGTCTCGAACGCGTGGACCAACGCCGCGACTCCCGCAGCGTCCGCATGAGGCGCCACGCATCGCCATACTTCTCCGCTCACCGGCCGTCCCGCCGCCCATCTCTCTTCGGCGAGATCAACGAGCATGCGCGCCAGTCGGGGGTTACCGCGCCGGTCCAGGTCCTGGATCGGCCACAGATGTGAGCCGATGAAGAAGGCCTTCACCACCATCTGGTTCCAGGCGTCTTCGCTGAACCATTCGACCGGATACGGATTGCGATGGGCGACCGCCTCGAAGACAGGCTTGATGCCGGAACGAATGCCTTCCCGCGCCCTCGGCTCCAGCATTTCGGCGGCGGGATACACCGGCAATCCCCGGCAAAGTGCGATCAATTCATTGAGCCCGGCCGTGGCACAGAAGCCGTCAAACCAGCCGGCAAAGGCAGCATCGTCGCCCGCATAGCTTGCGGTCGCAAAAGCAATCCGTGCCGCCTGATCGACGCTCCATTCGCTGGGATCGAGACCCGGCCGCAATGCCGTTGCACGCGCCCTGTCGTCTGGTGTCAGTGCCAAATCGGCCCTGCCAAGACGGCGCGGCGCAAGACCGATCGCCATGGCAAGCGGATCGCCCCGCGGCGCACGCTTGATATGCCCGATGGTCTCGCGAAACCAGGTCAGAGCATTCTCGTTCGCCGCCCGTGAGATCCAGTCGTCCGCCAAGGCAATGAAGCCGTCGCAAACGATCATTCCGGCGCGACCGCTTCCATTTTGACCGGATGAACTCGTCAAGGCTTGCATCACGTTCCTGGAATAACCGCCTGGAAAAGCCGTGTCAGGACATAACCGCTCGCGCAAAGGCAAGCGAGCACTATCCCTCCCCCGTACAGCGCCACAGCCAGGGCATCGACCAGGCAGATCGCGGCAATCAGCATCGAGACGGCGCGCGGCACCGCATCCGGTGTAGCACGCCTGGCCAATAGCCGCACGGCAGCGATGTCAACCGCGCACAGAACAAAAGCTCCAATGACGACAGGCCATCCGCCTGAAATGCCTGATAACGCGAACAGCAGAGGGCCGGCCAAAATGAAAAGCGGCCACAATTTGCCGACTTGATTGAGGTTCTCCTGCTTGGCGGCGTAGGTCAGTCCGATGACGTGAGCGGCAAGAGCCGTCGCCCCCATAATCAATGTCGAACGAATTTCCCCGCTGACAGCTGCACCGGTCGCCAGATAGACCAAGGCACGGCAGAGACCCATAATCACCGGCGCAAAAATGTTGCCTTTGTGCCAGGCATCGTAAAGCACGATCGCAGCAGCCAACGCCAAGCCCCAAATCGCGGTCAAAAGGCCGAACGGCGCCAGCAGGGCCACGCCGATTGCAAGCAGCGCAAATCCGATTGCCGACACAGTGCCCGCGCCGATATCCCCGGCATGGATCGGACGACCCGGGCGCTCCCGCGCGTCAATTTCCCTGTCGAAGAAATCGTTGAGATACATGCCGCCCACATAGAACGCCGTCATGGCAAGGCCAACGACCGCGACGTCGGCGATGGTTGCGGCGGCGTTGGCTATCGTGGCTCCCGCGATGACGTTGGTCCACACGGTCGGCAGATTGGACACCCGGCCCAGCCTCAGCAGGGTCTGGGCGCTGGGTGCTCGGACGGCTACGACAGTCATCCCACAAGTTCCTGCCGGCAGAACGCGATTTCACGAGCGATGTCAGCCGATTTCGAGCCGGTCCTGAGTTGGTCGGGCAGAACGTCCCACGTATACGTTTCGACCTCCAGATGCGACGACCTGCTTTTCTGACGCAAGGCGGCGAGTGTCTTCACAAGATCGCTGCGCGTAGAACTGATTTCGCCGAGATCGGCTAGAAACACCGGAACATGACAATGGATACGCCACTCTCCGTCAGCCTGCCCTTCTCCGAACGCAGCAACGGCGTCCGGCAGGTCGACATGACGGGCGAGATTGTCATCGCGACGGACGATGGACTGGTGCAGATAGACGCCGTCGTTGTATTTCATCACGGCGGCGACGAGGTCCTTCCTCATCGCCGGCACCCGCATCGCCGCCGACAACTGGATTTTCGGGGTCGCGATTCCTGCGGCCAGCAGGCGATCAAGCTCGGCCACGATGTCTTCATATTCGACCGCGCCATGGCAAACGTCGTAACAAATGCCGAGATGGCGGCGCAACAGAACTTCGGCCTCTTGCCGGGACACACCTGCGACGGCGCCAAGTTTGTCAAGCGTTTCAGGCTTGAGAAGCGTGTCCTTGAAAAACGCAATACTCTCGGCGGTCGTTTCAAGAAAACAGCAGGGCTCCGGCTCGAGAGCGAGCGCGATATGCTTGCCGGTGCGGCGTTCAACGTCGACGAGATCTGCGACCGCCATCATCAGGTTGCCAGCCATGGCGGCAATGGCCTCGCTTGATCGGCCGTTCGGTTTGAAGGCGCCGGGCACGGTCGAAATGCTGCCATCGACTCCATCCGGCAGAATGGCAGCCAGCACGGCTGCGCTGTTGGCCGTGAATGCGACGCGCTCCCGGTCGCGCCAATCGGGCAAATAGACGTGCTCCTTGACGCGGACACCGTGAAACGGCCCAAACGGGAACGCGTTGATGGTAAAGACGTAGGCGCCGAGCTTCGATAGTTGATCCCTAAACGAAGCCAGCGCGTCAGGCTCCCTCGCGGTGGCCGCGGCTTGGCCGGAAAGCCGTAATCCTATTCCCATCGGCTGGTTCGGAGCGACACTCGACTTGATGGCCGGAACATGCTCGTCCAGGCTTGCCCGAATGTCACGCCAGCTTTCGCCGGCATGAATGTTCGTGCAATAAGTCAAGTGAACGTCGCCCGGAAGCTGGTCGAGTTTCATTCTCCGTCACTTCCGCCGTTCGAGCCAGTCAATGGACTGGCCGACGATTTTCTCATCCATTTCGTGGACTTCCACGCCGCGGCCAATTCCTGCAAGCAGCGTGACCGCCAATTCTCCGCCCAAATGTTCCTGAAAGTCGGCAAGACCTTTCAGCACCAGCGGCCGGTCTTGCGAATCGCATTGCCGAAGCTTGTCGTGCCACAAGGCAAAGCCGAGCCGCTCCAGAAGAGCTGCCACACGCTCGTCCTCGCCGGCGGCCAGATGCCCGGACAGGAACGAATAGCGCGTGTCAAGCGCAACGCCGATGGCCACGGCTTCACCATGATTCACTTCATTGCGCGTGAGCTGCTCGAGCTTGTGCGCCGACCAATGACCAAAATCGAGCGGTCTCGCCGACCCCATCTCGAACGGATCGCCACCGAGCCGGATTTGGCGCATGTGCAGTTCGGCGCTTCCCTTGATGAGATGATCCAGATGAGGTCGGGAAAACCGTGCAAGCTCGTCCGCATGGGCCTCGAGCCAGTTGAAAAACTTTCCGTCGCGGATCAAGGCAACCTTCACGGCCTCGGCCATGCCTGCTCGCTTCTCGCGGGGCGGCAACGCATCGATAAAGGAGCTGTCGTTGATGATCGCCCAAGGCGGCGCAAAAGTGCCGATGAGATTCTTCAGACCGAAATGGTTGACGGCATTCTTGACGCCGACGCCACTGTCATCCTGGGCCAAAACCGTGCTCGGAAAACGAATGTGGCGGACGCCG
This sequence comes from uncultured Alphaproteobacteria bacterium, assembly GCA_963745785.1. Taxonomy (GTDB): domain Bacteria; phylum Pseudomonadota; class Alphaproteobacteria; order Rhizobiales; family Xanthobacteraceae; genus Bradyrhizobium. The sequence goes on from CAVUYV010000006.1 coordinate 544,775, forward strand.
CGATGAAAGATAGCGGAGGCATGGCCGACTGCGTCGAGCACCGCACCTCCTCCGATCGCAAGCGTAAAGGAATGCCGGTCAATCGCGTGCTGCGAAAGCAATTCAAGCAGACGGGCAATGGTATTCGGATCGTTCTTGCAAGCTTCGCCTCCCTCGACCGGCACCGGCGGATTGACCAGTTCCATGCTTCCTGCATGCGCCGCGGCGTAGTTCTCGATCTGCGACGCGAGGTCGGGAAGCGAACTCAGGACGCCCTGATCGACAAAGACCAGGCATCTATGGCGCTTGTGAGGTTCCCGCTGTGACAACACGTCGACCAGGCTACGGTTGCCAAGGGCAAAAGCATCACGCGTAAAGACCACCGGGTATTCGTAGGTGACGCTGAACGATTGCCGCCGAACATCCTCGATTCTTTGAGAGGGCGTATCAAGCATCGCATTCTCCCTCGCGCGGCGCCCTTGTTCTTCTGCTCTGTATGGGCCGGCGAACACCTGCGAAACGATCAGCATTCGAGCGCCGCGGATCGCAACGCGCACTTCAATTTCACTGGACAGCGTGCCACTTTGCTTGCCAGTTTGGCAAGCCGTTTCGTGCTGCTGCGTTGCCCCGGGCCGGCAATGCCGCCCTGCGACGAGAGAGGAAAATACGTTGAAACAGGTGCTGGCAATGATCGTGGTCGGATTGACGCCACGGCATTTGGGGCCTCTGACTCCGCGGCTTTCAGCGCTTGCACACGAAGGCCGCATGGCAACGCTGGACACGGTGACCCCCGCCGTCACTTGCAGCGCTCAGGCCACGTTCATGACGGGTACGTTGCCGCAGGACCACGGCGTTGTCGGAAATGGCTGGCTGTTCCGCGATCAGATGGAGGTCTTGCTGTGGCGTCAATCCAATCGGCTTGTCGGCGGCGAGAAGATCTGGGAAGCCGGCAAGAAACGCGATCCCGACTTCACATGCGCCAACATGTTCTGGTGGTACAACATGGCGTCGAGTCACGACGTGGGCGCCACGCCGCGGCCGATCTACAAGGCGGACGGTCGCAAGCTTCCGGATTGCTATACAGTGCCAGCGGACTTGCGTGAGCGCTTGACCGAACGGCTGGGCGCATTCCCTCTATTTCAGTTCTGGGGACCTGCAACGACCATTGCCTCGACACGCTGGATTGCCGAAGCCACCAAGCTGGTCATGGCCGAGCATAATCCAACGCTCACGCTCGCTTATCTCCCTCACCTTGACTACGATTTGCAGCGCTTCGGACCCGACGAGGCTCATGCCTCCGTCCGGCAATCACTGATCGATATCGACACCGTTGCTGGCGATCTTGCCGACGTCGCGCGCGCATCTGGCCGATCGGTCGTTGTCCTCTCCGAATATGGCATTACGCCAGTCGACCGGCCCGTCCACATCAACAGAGCATTGCGTGACGCAGGCCTACTGGTTGTCCGGGAGGAAGACGGCGGTGAACTGCTCGATCCGATGGCATCGCGCGCGTTCGCACTTTCAGACCACCAAATCGCACATATCTACGTCTCCGATCGGGAATTGTTGCCGAAAGTGAGAAGTCTGGTCGAAGGATTGCCCGGGGTTGAGCATGTCTATGGCGGGGCCGAACGAGGCGCGATCGGCCTCGATCATGTCCGCTCAGGCGAGTTGATCGCGATGGCAGACGCCCGTTCGTGGTTTACCTACTACTATTGGAAGGATGACAGCCGGGCGCCCGATTTCGCGCGGACCGTCGAGATCCACCGCAAGCCCGGTTACGACCCTGTCGAGCTATTCCTCGATCCGTCCATCACGCTGCCGAAGGCCACAATTGGCAAACGCTTGCTTCTGCGCAAGCTGGGATTTCGTACGCTGATGGACGTGATCCCGCTCGATGCATCACTTGTCCGCGGCTCACACGGCCGGCTCACCGACAAGGCCGAGGACGGTCCGTTAGTGATGACGGATCAGCCTCGTTTGCTCAAGCGCGACCGCATGGCCGCTGTCGATGTCAAGCGGCTGCTGCTGGACGCCGTTTTTGAGTAAAGACATGGTTTCGGCTTCCTTCGACCAATGCCACCGGCAGTCCCGTTCCATTTTCTGATTTCCAGAAATTTCGCTTGACGGCGGGGTAAAATCAGCACTATAGCGATTGGTCCTGTCCCAAAAGAGGGGCGTGCGCAGCGTCACGAACGCGGGGCGGGATGCGGTGGACGCGGCAGCGCGCGAGACGAACGCGGTCTGCTTGCGTACGGCGAAGTCGTGTGGTTCCGACGCCCCAATCGTTGGCGTCAAGCCTGTGAGAAGAAGCGCAGGCGACGGTGTCAAACAAGCGTGGTCACCGAGGAGAGCGCGAAGTAAGCCGTAAAACCATTGCGCGGGGAATGCCGGGTCGTTCCGGTGTGACCGTGGTGACTAACTCGTATGCTTTTTTTACTGCATGCGAGGCTGCGGGTGCATTGCGCGCCCGGCATTCCCTGCGCCCTCTGATTTCAGCGGGCGGGATGTTCTTAAGCAAACCTCGCGCGAAAGGCGCGGCGAGATCGCTAAGCCGTGTTTGTGCACGGCGGGCTGTTTGAAATGTGAAGCCATACGGCCGTGATTGCGAGGAGCACAAGCGACGCTAACCGTCATTGCGAGCCAACGACCGCTCGCAATGACAGTCTCATTTTTGCAAATCGGCGACCGCACTGCCCCTCGCCTGCCACGTGTCGGCGTTGTAAAGCAAGGCATGACCCTACCGAACACCCCCCCTGACATCATCGCCCTGACAAAAGATCTCCGCGGCGGCAGCCGCGCGGCGCTGGCGCGGGCGATCACGCTGATCGAAAGCCGGCGTGGCGATCATCAGGCGGCGGCGCGCGATATGGTGCAGGCGCTGCTGCCGGACACCGGCAAGGCGATCCGCGTCGGTATCACCGGCTCGCCCGGCGTCGGCAAATCCACCACCATCGATGTGCTCGGGATGTTCCTGATCGAGCGCGGCCACAAGGTCGCGGTGCTCGCCGTCGATCCCTCCTCTGCGCGCACGGGCGGTTCGATTCTCGCCGACAAGACGCGGATGGCACGGCTCGCTGCTTCGGACAGCGCCTACATCCGGCCCTCGCCGGCCTCGGGCACGCTCGGCGGCGTCGCCGCGAAAACCCGCGAGGCAATGCTGCTGTGCGAGGCCGCGGGTTTTGACGTGGTGCTGGTGGAGACCGTCGGCATCGGGCAATCCGAGACCGCGGTGTGCGACATGACCGATTCTTTCCTGGCGCTGATGCTGCCGGGCGCCGGCGACGAGCTGCAGGGCATCAAGAAGGGCCTGGTCGAACTCGCCGACCTGGTCGCGATCAACAAGGCCGACGGCGACAACATCGAGCGGGCCAATCTTGCGGCGGCCGAATATCGCGGCGCGCTGCACATCCTCAGCTCGCGCTCGGAGCACTGGCAGCCACCGGTGCTGACCTATTCGGCGCTCACCGGCACCGGCATCGACGCGCTCTGGCAAAGTATTCTCGATCACCGCTCCGCAATGAATGCCTCAGGCGAGTTCGCCGCACGGCGCCGGCAGCAGCAGGTGAAGTGGATGTGGTCGATGCTGGAGCAGCGGATGATGGCGCGGCTGCGCGCCGATCCTTCCGTGCGTGCCAAAGTGAAGAAGGTCGAAGCCGAGGTGGCCGACGGCCGCGTCACGCCGGCGCTGGCGGCGGAGCAGATCGCCGAGATGCTGAGATGAGATGAGCCAGAAACTCCGTATCCTCGTCACCGGTTTCGGCCCGTTTCCCGGTGCGCCCTTTAACCCGACGCAGCCGCTGGTGGCTCGGCTGGTGCGGCTGCGCCGCCCCGCGCTCCGCGACGTCGAACTGTCGGGCCACATCTTTCCGGTAACCTACACCGCCGTCGATCGTGAACTGCCCGAACTGCTGGCGTCGAGGCAGCCGCATGCGCTGCTGATGTTCGGTCTTGCCTCCCGCACGCCCTATCTGCGGGTCGAGACTCGCGCCCGCAATGCCGTCACCACGCTGTGGCCCGATGCCGACCATGCGCGCTTGCGCAAGGGCTCGATCGCCGGCCGCGCCGACGCCATGATGTTCGGCCCTCACGTCGCAAAACTGCTGCGGGCGGCCGATGGCACCGGCATTGACGCACGGACCTCGCGCGATGCCGGCAGCTATCTCTGCAATTATCTGAGCTGGCGCGCGATCGAGGCGACGTCGGGCGACACCGGCCCCCGCCTCGCTGCCTTCGTGCACGTGCCGCCGCTGAAGCGAGACGGCGCCTCGCAACGCAAAGGGGCGACGCGACGGGTCACGCTGGAAGAGTTGGTCGATGCCGGCGAAGCCATGCTCATGGAGATGGTGAGGCTGACGAGGCAGGCGGTGCGGGAAGCAGCGACGCCGCACCACATCGCGGTGACGTCCGCCGTCCCCTACAGCGCGATACGCAGCAGCGGATAGCGTTCAGCGATCGCTGTCATATCCGATCTCGGCTTCGAAGCGTCTTTCGTCGCCGGCAGGGAAGGCACTTCGTTCGAACGCACTTCGTTCGAACAATGGCTATCGGTTTCGGGGACGATCGAAACAATCGATGTCGGGGGGTTATCCGCAGCCGCCGCCCGCGGCTGCATCCGATGTCCCGGATCGAGCCAGGTTACGCGGCACGGCATGGCCGTGCCGGTGCGACCGAGCCAGGCGATGTCGACCGACGAATGATCCCGCGAGGCCTCGCGCAACGACAGATCGCGCCAGATTTCTACCGCGGTCTTGGCCTCCTGGATGTTCTCGAGAAATGCAAGTTCGCTGTGAAAGCGGCGCCAGCGGCCGGTCTCGAACAATTCGGTGAGATACTCCAGCCGCTGTTCGGCAAGAGCGCACCAGCGCGCGACGGTGTCGCGACCGCGTGCCACGTCGATTTGATGTGTCATGAACCAGCCCGCAAGGAGAAGAACGGACGCGGACGCAACGAGCACGAATCAATCAAACGTGACATATATATTTTGTGGAAAACTTAACGTTGTCCAGCCGGCGACGCTGGCGCAGCCCCGAAATCGACAGAAAGCCGTAGAATGGCGGGGTTTTCCTTCCAATCCACAGTCAAGCCGCATACCGGCATGGCGGAGTTGCAGGCGGCCGCAAATACGCGGGCGCGGCTCCCGAAAGCCGATTTTCGTCAAGCGGAGCGGCGGAAATATCCCCAAAAACGAAAGACCCGTCCGGGGGGACAACCGGACGGGTCAAGCCATATGGGCGCGCTTGGGGTGGATGGGCGCTCGCGCCGAATACAGCCTCGATGGGGAGGGATAACCGCTCCCACAGTTATTGTGTCGCGGGAGGGTCGCGGCACGTTCAAACGGACTTCAGATTTTTTTAACTCTTTTGGCGGGAGATTTTGGACGGAAAACTACCGCGCGGCGGGCCGAACGGCTCCGCCAACGGCCGACTTGTCGGACGCCATGGCGGCCGGGGGTTGGTTCAGCGCGCGGGTCGCGGGAGCGTCCTGCCGGTCCGGAACAATTTCTCCAGCAGGTCTGTCCGAAACCGTGGCTACGGGCGTCGCCGGCGCGGGGGCCACCGCCAATACCGCCGCATAGGCATCGGCTTCGCCGGCGCCGAACAGATCGTCGCGTCCGGGGGCGCCGAGATCGCGGGCGGTTTTCATCAGGATGGCGCGGACCTCGTCCGGCTTCAAGGCAGGGTTGCGCTCCAGCAACAGCGCCGCGAGGCCGCTGATATAGGCTGCGGAAAACGAGGTGCCGGACGTCATCTGATATTTTTCGTCCGGCGCGGGCAGGAAAATATCGACGCCAGGAGCTGACACCGCGATATGGCCGCCACGGTTCGATGCGGCAAACAATCGGTCCTGGGCATCGGTGGCGCTGACCGCAATTACATTCCGATTGGCGGCAGGATATAGCGGCGGCGATTTCGCTCCAGCGTTGCCGGCCGCGGCGACCATCACGATGCCCTTCGCGACTGCGGCGGAGATCCCGCGTTCGATCAACGCATCGTTCGGACCGGCGAAGCTCATATTGACGATCTGTGCGCCGTGCGCCGCCGCGTAATCGAGTGCCTTCAGGATCACATACGACGTGCTCTCCCCGCCATTCGGGGCCGCCGCGAAAGCGCGGATTGCCAAAATCCGTGCTGCCGGGGCGCTGCCCATCAGCCGCGCGTGTGACACGATCGCGCCGGCGATGCCGGTGCCGTGGACGTGCGGACCTTCCTTGCTGCCAAGCGCGTCGAATGAGTCCGCAATCGCGTTGGCGAGCTCCGGATGTTTGACGTCTACGCCGGAATCGATCACCGCAACGGTGACGTTGGCGCCGCGGGCCAGCGTATGCGCCTGGGGCAATCGAAGCTTCGCAAGCGCGTATTGCGCGGGATCGCCCTCGGTCAATGCCGCCTTCTGCTCCTGCAGGAAATGACGGAAATTCAGCTGCACCGAGCGAATGCTGGCCTCGGTGGCGAGTTCGCGGCTCACTGTTTGGGCCGATCGGCGATCGGTGATGCGGAACAAGCCGATGGTCGCGCCTATAAGCGGAAAATTCTGCGATTGCAGACGCGCCAAGCCGTGACGCCGCGCCAGCTCGTCAGTCTGGGTGACGGACAGCGAGCTGTCGATCTCGGCGACGATCTCGCCTGTGATCGTACGCTGGTTGAGTGCTGTCTGCGCAACAATGCGCCGCGGACCGCTGTTTTTGTTCTTGTCCTTGTTCTTGCCCGACGCCCCGCCGCTGCCGCCGGTACCCGCGGTACCGCCGCCATCGGTCGACAACACCGGCTTACTGGAGCATTCGCCATCGCTGTTGCGGTAGGCGTAGCTGCACGCCGGATATGTCCGGAGATTGGGCGTCATTCTGCCGGCAATGTTGGGATCGATGCGCGGCACCACAGTGGGGTTGATGGTCGGAATCCGCGGCTGGATGTTGAGGTTGGGCGAACGCATAACGCTTTGCGCCTGAAGCGCCGAGCAACCGAGATACGCAAATGGCAAAGCCGCAACGGTCAAGGCCAACGCCGCGCGCCGCGTCTTCACCCGCCAATTGGCACGATCGTGGACCATGAGACCTCGGCCTATGCGCTATGGAGGAGGCACCAAGCGCCTTACTGCGCGGGCACCGCGAGACTGACGGTCTTCTCGCTTTGCAGCTTGCTCATCAGACCGGCGATCTCATCCTTTGTCATCGCCTTGTTGCCGAACTGCAGCTGGAACAGGCCGCCCTGGGCGCCATCGACGATCGAGGCCTGATAGGCGTCGAGCAGCGCCGTGATGTCGGCGACGCGGGCGTCCGGCGCGAACCGTACCAGGGCGCGCGGCGGCCTGCCCGCCCCCAAATTGCGGGTGACAGGCTCGTTCACGCTCAATGACGCGGTCTGGTAGGAGGCGCCCTGGTTCTTCATCAGGATCGCGCCGATAACGCCGGCCTGCAACAACAGCGCCAGCGCGCCCAGGCTCGCCGACCAGGCCAGTGTCCGCGGCGAGAGCTTTGCGAAAAACTCCGAGATCCTGGCGGCGAGATTGAGCGAGGCCGAGGGATTGCGTGCCGGCTCGCCATCGATTGCCGCAAACAGCTTTTGCATGGCGCGCGCGGACGGCGCACCGAGGCTTTCGTTGAGATGAATGGTCTCGGCGTATTCTTCCCGGATCACGGCGTATTGCTTGGCAAGCTCTGGATCGCGGGCGAGCGCTTCGTCGACGCGGCGGGCATCGCGCGCATTCAGGGTACCGGCCGCATGCCATGGCAACAGCATTTCTAATTCACTGGGCTCTTGCTCCAGTATTTTCTTGCTCATTGCCATCATGGCCAGCCTCGTTCTACGCCGGCCGCCTTCAGCAGCTCGGCCAATTTCTTGCGCGCATAAAACAAGCGCGTCTTCACAGTGTTTTCCGGTATGCCGACGATTTCAGCCACCTCTTCCACGGATTTCTCGTGATAGTAGACAAGATCGACAACCTCCCGGTGTTCCGCCGAAAGTGCAGTCAGACACTTGCGCAACGCTTCACTGGTATCCTTCTTCTGCGCCGTCACTTCCGGATCGTCGGAGCTATCCTCGATCGCGTTGGCGGCTTCGTCGTCCAGTTCAACGTCCTTCCTGCGGCGCAGCGCAGACAGGGCCTTGAATCGCGTAATTGCCAGGAGCCAGGTGGAAACGGCGGATCGGCCTTCGAACTTGCCAGCCTGACGCCACACATCGAGAAAAACTTCACTGATGAGGTCTTCCGCAATCTGTTCGTCCCGCACGAGCCGAAACCCGAAGCGAAACACCCTGACATGGTGCCTTCCGTACAACACCTGCATGGCGAGCCGGTCGCCTTGAGCGATCCGAGCGATCAGGACATCGTCCGAAGCCGCTTGTGTCGCACTCAATGGCCGTCTCGCAAGGTTGGTCTCATTGGATTGGCGGGTGGTTCGATTGCAAAGGCAAGATTCTTCAAATTACCCCAATAGGGCGCGCGCATCTGTGACGTAGCGCACGGAAGGTGATGGCCGGCCCCACTCTGCGGGCCCGAGGGAGAACGGAGCGTAACAATTGGTACCATGGTACAGGGAAACTTTCGTCACGCGCCATCCGTTACCAACCTTACCAAGCCTCGGTTCATAAAACAGCATTTGCATGACCCTGTCGGCCTCTGCGCGTGCGGAATTGGCGGCTCCATCACCGTTCGGATCGGGCTAATTCCCATTGCGAAACAAGGACATTACAACTTTGAATAGCCGAAATTCGGCATTGAAAGATACCAAACCTAAAGGCTTTCCCACTTAGTTTCGGCACGTACGTTTTATCGATGGCGAGACCATGGGCACTGCTGCGTCCCCTTTTTTGAATCCGATTGCGGCTGAACTGGAAAGCGTGAGCCCGAAGCGGACCGCCAGGGCGCTGGCGCTCCGCGCCAGGCAGCGCCGTCAGATTCAGGGAATGATCGCTGCCAGCTACCTCATCGACGCCCTGGTCCTGTTGATCTACGCCCAGGCAGGGACGATTCCGTCGACGGTCAGTTCGGCATTCGCCGTCTGCGGCCTCCTCTCGGTGGCGTGCTACATGGTGCTGTCGGAGACGGGGTTCACCGAGCGCTTCAAGGATCATTATTTCGTGGCGCCCCAGTTGATCGCCAGCACCGCGATCCTGCTCGCTTTCGCCTACATCGCACCCGAAGTCGGCATGATGTTTCTCTGCACGCTGTTCGTGGTGTTCAATTTCGGTTCGCTCCGCTCAACGCCGCGGCAAACGGCAATTTTCTGGACCGCGATGGCGCTCGGCCTGGCCGGGCTGTTTCTCTTCACCGACAAACCAATCTCGATGCCGCACGGTACCTATCTCGAACGCTTTGCAACCATGTCGGTGTTCATCCTGACCATCGGGCGCTGCATGTTTCTCGGGATATTCTCAAGTGCAATGCGTCAGTCGCTTTACCAGAGCGGCCTCAAACTCAAGCAGGCCTACAAGCGCATCGAAGAGCTTGCCGAACTCGACGAGTTGACCGGCTCGTTCAACCGCCGCTGCATCATGCGGATGCTGGATGACGAGATTGCCCGGGCCCATCGTAGCCAGACACCCTGTTCGATCGCGCTGATCGATCTCGACTGGTTCAAGCGCATCAACGATGCCTACGGACACCCCACCGGCGATGAAGTGCTCAGAACCTTCGCCATCACCGTGTTCGCCAACATCCGCAGCTTCGACAGGTTCGGCCGTTACGGGGGCGAGGAATTCCTGCTGGTGCTTCCCGATACACCCGATGATAGCGCCGCGAACATCCTCGACAGGCTGCGCGTCATCATCGCCGGTCTCGACTGGAGCGCGTTCTCGCCGGACATGCGGGTGACCATTTCCGCAGGCGTCGCGACGCTGAGGCCGGATGAGACCGAGGCCTCATTACTCGTCCGCGCCGACAACGCGCTCTACGCAGCCAAGGCACGAGGACGCAACCGCATCGCCATTGCCTGATCCGATCCCATTTGTTTCCGGCGATGGAGAACCGTCGCCAGTCTGCATGTCCGAACGCTCCAGGATAGAGTTATGAGTTCGAAATCCGCCGCCACTCCCCAAGGTCTGCTCGACGAGCTGCAGACCACACTTGCGCACGGAACGGTCGCGCGCCGGGTCGAAACCCTGCGCCGCGTAACCGATCTTTTCCTCAGCGGCGCGGTAGATTATTCGCACGAACAGATTGAGCTGTTCGACGACGTCTTCCAGTGTCTGATGAAGCACATCGAGACCTCCGCCAAGGCGGTGCTTTCCAGTCGCCTAGCTCCAATAGATACCGCGCCGCCGCTCACCATCCGCGCGCTGGCGTTCGACGATGTCATCGAGGTCGCAGCCCCGGTGCTGTCGCAGTCGGAGCTGCTTGACGACGAGGCGCTGATCGAGGCCGCTCACAACAAGAGCCAAGCGCATTTGATGGCGATTTCGACGCGAAGAGTGCTGAGCGACGCGGTGACCGACGTGCTGGTGCTGCGGGGCAATGACGAGGTGATCCATAGCACCGTCAACAATCCCGGCGCGGAATTTTCCGAGCAAGGCTTCAACCGGCTGGTCGATCGCGCCGAAGGGGACGATAACCTTGCGACCTGCATCGGACTGCGTCCGACGATTCCGCGCCATCTGTACCTGAGACTGATCGCGAAAGCCTCCGTGACAGTACGGGCGCGGCTCGAAGCGGCCAACCCGCAGCAAGCAAGGGAGGTGCCGAGCGCGGTGCAGGAGGCAGCGAGACGGGCGCGCTGTTCGACCTCGGCCATCACAAGGGAAACGGCAATCGCCCACGCGCTGGTCAAGTCGTTGTACGAGGACGGCCGGCTCGACGAGCATCAGCTTGCCGCATTTGCCGAGGCCGGCAAGTTCGACGAAGCCAATGCGGCGATGGCAGCGCTCGCCAATGTTCCGGTGTCGATCGCAGAGGATATGATGGTGGAAAGCCGCTCCGAGGCCATCATGATCCTGGCCAAGGTCTCGGGCATCTCGTGGTCGACCGTCAAGGCGATCATCAACATGCGCGACCATCTCTCAGGCGCAGAGCCGACTGATATTCAGTTCTGTAAGGATACCTACGAACGGCTGCGGCCCTCGACCGCTCAGCAGGTGCTGCGTTTTCACCGCATGCAGCAGACTGCGCCCTCGGCTGCCTGAACGGGCGCTAGTCCAACCCAGTCTCGTTCCGACGAAACACGAGAGCTGGTAATTGCAGTACTAGAACCGCAGCACCCTCGATCCCGCCAGCGCGCCGATGGCGGTAACGAGCGCCGTGGCGATCGTGTACCAGGTCGCTACGAACAGCGGTGAATCGTCGGTGCAGTGCGATGCGTAGAGCGTCGCCGCCAGGCCCGCCGACAATAGTCCGGCGATCGCGCCGGCCACCGCTGGCCGGGTTGGCGCGCCGTGACGCAGGCCGATCAGCGCCGCCACCAAGAGCGGCAGTGACATCAGCGGAATAGCCGTCATACAAACCCGCGAATTGTTGCCGACCAGCCGCGTCATCATCGGCAGCCGCTGCGGCATCATCATTTCGCTCGCAATCCCGGCGAGGAGAAGTCCGACCGGAATCAGGAGCAGCCATTTCCAACCCTGCAGCGAAGCCTCCGGCCGCGACAAATGCAGGCTGATGGCGATGGCCGGAATCGCCAGCGCCAGCGTCACCACAAACTTCAGGTCGAAAAACGGATTGTGCATCGCGGTCATGACGTCCGGACGGACACCTAACCCCGCCAAGAACATCGCCACCGAAGCCGGCGCCGCGGCCAGCAACGCCAGCGCCAGCACGAACCCGACCGGCCGAGCGCGGTGCGCGTTGTCGGCGGCCAGCGTTCGAATGAGCTGATCGGTTTCCATTGTCATTTCTCCCGCAGTTTGGCGGTGAGGCTGGCAAGCCCACGATGCAGCGCCACGCGCACCGCGCCCTCGCTCATCGCGAATTTCGCGGCCGTATCCTTGATGGATGCGCTGTCAACCGCGATCGACTGCAAAACCTCGCGCTGACGCGCCGGCAAGGTTTTGAGCTGGGCCGCGACCTCGCTCGCCGAAGCCGTCTCTGCGACCGGCTCGCTCGGGAGTGTCTCGGCGAAATCGTCGACGTTGACGAAAACCCGCCGGCCGCGGCGGCGCAATGCATCAATCAGCTTGTTGCGGGCGATCGCAAACAGCCATGGCGCGAAGGGGGCGTTGGCGTCCCAGGTATGCCGCTTCAGATGCACCGCCAACAAAATGTCCTGCACGATGTCCTCGGACTGATCGACCGGTTGTCCTGCCCGCGCCAGACCGCGGCGCGCCGCGGCCCGAAGCGCGGGCGTGACGGCCTTGAGCAGACGAAGATACGCCGCATCGTCGCCTGAAATGGCCGACCGCATCAGGCCGGTCCATTCGTCTTCACGTTCGCGCACGCGCGCTCCCACTTTGCAATTCGGTCGGTCTTTCAATTTGTTACGGCGGCAGGCAGCGATCACGAAGTCGTGATCGCCGTCATTAGAACCGCACCCACGCATACCGCAATCGGCAGGCTCATAACATCGATCGATCCCGCTGACACGCGCGGCTTCGATACGCGGAGGATCTCGTGAACGAGGGCACTGCGACTGTTCCATCCGGCAATGCTGTTGCCCTGCTTTTGCCCGCTGCAGCCCGAAGATTCCCTTTTTCTGCCCCGCTGCGGACACGTCCCAGGGTCTCATTGCGCTTTTGGGGGCTGGCAAATGGGGAGATTGCCGAATGAAGATCAAAGCCAGCCGGCGCCCGGCATTGATACTGGCAACAGGGCTCTTCGTATGCTTCGCAGGTCCGCCGCAGGCAACGGCGAGCGCTGACAATGCGGCCGGTAGTGCCAAATCGGAAGATACTGCGGGGGCGCCCGTTGCGCCGAAAAAATCCGCCAAACACGGCTCGCGTCACTGGAAAAGCCACGCCGCTCGCAAATCCAGCAAGGTGGTGGTGGTGAAATCGGATACCGACAAGACCGATACGACCGAAGCTGCTGACAAGGACAACAACAGTTCATCGACGTCACCTGCGATCCCGTCCTGGGTGGCCAACGCCAATGCGCGACTGGCGTCTGCCGATACGCCAACCGGCGACGTCAAGACCATGGCCGCACGGGCCAACGAAATTCTGCAAGACGCGCCGGACAAGTCTGCTGACGTGCAACCGGCTGCTGAAAGCGAGGTCGTCTCCGCCGATCAGCTCAACGATGTCGACCGCGCGCTGCACGAAGGCACACCGCCAGCGCCGATGTTCTTGATGGCCGCGGCCGAGGCGCCCGCGGCGCCGGCCGCGCCCTGTGACGACAGCAAGTAGCAACGAAAGCTCCGCCTGGGAGCAGACCTCTCTGATCGGGAAAATCTTCATCGGCTTCGGTGCGTTGCTGACGATGGCCTCCGCCGCACGCATGTTCATTGGGTAGCTTCATTGCGAGGCGGGTCGCGCGAATGCGCGCGCGATGAGGGGCTGCGCGAAGCAATCCAGAAGCCGCAAAGGCAGGCTGGATTGCTTCGTCGCTGACGCTGCTTGCAATGGCGGGACGGTCGTCCCATTCCCCACTTGAAGCCGGTCCCCCCAGCGGGCACATTGCCCCGTGAAATCACGCGGGGTGGACCATGAGCACGTTCGAACACATCATCGTCGAAAGTAAAGGCGCGGTCGGCATCATCACGCTGAACCGTCCGAAAATGCTCAATGCGCTGTCCTTTGGCGTATTTCGAGAAATCGCCGCCGCCGTCGACGACCTCGAAGCCGATGACAAGATCGGGTGCATCCTGCTGGCTGGCGGCGAAAAGGCCTTCGCCGCGGGCGCCGACATCAAGGAAATGCAGCCCAAGACCTTCATCGACATGTTCTCCAGCGACTTCACCACCATCGGCGCCGACCGCGTTGCCAACTGCCGCAAGCCGACGATCGCCGCCGTGAGTGGCTATGCGCTGGGCGGCGGCTGTGAACTCGCAATGATGTGCGACATCATTGTCGCCGCCGACACCGCGAAATTCGGCCAGCCGGAAATTACGCTTGGCACCATTCCCGGCATCGGCGGAACGCAGCGGCTGACGCGCGCGGTCGGCAAGTCCAAGGCGATGGACCTGTGTCTCACCGGGCGAATGATGGATGCCAGTGAGGCGGAGCGCTCGGGCCTCGTCAGCCGCGTCGTGCCGGCGGACAAATTGATGGACGAAGCGATCGGGATGGCGGAAAAAATCGCCTCGATGTCGCGCCCCGCGACCGAGATGGCGAAGAGCGCGATCAATCGCGCGTTCGAAACCCCGCTGTCCGAAGGACTCAACGTCGAGCGCGACCTGTTTCATTCGACCTTCGCCCTGGAGGATCGCTCCGAAGGGATGGCTGCGTTTATCGAGAAGCGCAAGCCGGTGAACAAGAACAAATAGGGACTCGTTCGCAATGACGGCGGTGGGACCTCAGGCCTCCTGGCTCCTCACCAGCGCCGCGCTCACCAGCGCGCGGTAGGCGCGTTCGGATAATGTCGCCGGCCGGTCGAGGCCGAGCCGTGCCAGGCATTCCCTGTCGGCAACACCTAGCCGGCCGGTCAGTCCCTGCCACAACAATCCAGCCAGGCGCTGCGGCGAACGTTGCGCCTCCTGCAGAATTTGCAAAGCCGGAATCAGCCGCTGCTCGACCTCGGTAAAATCGCTGCCGAACGGAAACGATGGCAGCACGCCAGCCTCGCGCGCAGGTTTTAGTGCGCGCGTAATCCGTTCCGGAAAATTCTCGCGGTACGGGGCCGGAATATCAAAGTTTTTCGGCAGCTTGCCGGCGTCCTTGGCTTGCCGCCCAAGTTCGCCCTGAAAGCGCGAGTCCGCGACCTGCAGCATCGCCGCGATCACATCGGCGTCGGATTTTCCCCTGATATCGGCGACGCCATATTCGGTGACGATGACGTCGCGCAAGTGCCGCGGAATTGTCTCATGGCCATAGCTCCAGCGGATATTGGATTGCGTCCTGGCGCCGGCTTGCCGCGTCGCCTCGACGGTGAGAATCGAGCGCGCGCCCTGCAGCGCGAACGCCTGCGCCACAAAATTATATTGGCCGCCGACGCCGCTCACGACCTGTCCGTTTTCCAGGCCGTCGGAAATCACCGCCCCCATCAAGGTCGCCATCATCGCGTTGTTGACGAAGCGGGCGTCGACACGGGCGCGCCGCTTGGCATCCTCATCGTCATAGATCTCGTTGGTGAAGGAGACCGGCATCATCTGGATCCGCGCGATCTGTCTCGGCGTCATTTCGCGCAGGGCGCGATAAAATGATTTCGGTCCGAGAAAAAACGCGCCGTGCAGCAATACGCCATCGACTTCGCGCTTGAGAATGCCGGCGTCGATCAGGCCCAGAAACGCCTCGAACAGCATTTCGCTGACGCCGTAAAGACCTTGCTCGAACGATCCGGTTTCCAGCGCCGGCAGTGGCTCGGTTCCGTTCCCCAGCCGCTTCATGATGGTATGAAATTGCGCATTGTCGCGGTGGCGAACGATCAACCCCTGCGCCAAAGCATCGCCAACCTGCCCGATGCCGATCTGCAGCGTGCCGCCGTCACGCACGAGGCCTGCGGCGTGAAGACCGATGGCATATTTGGTATCGGTGATCGGCTCCGACGGCGGCGCGAACAGCGGAAACTCGGTCGCAGGACTGTCGAGCACTGCGCTGAATTCCTCCGCCGGCAGGTCGCCGGCGCCCGGCATGAACGGCAGTTCGGAATTGACTTGGCCCACCAGCCTGAACGATGCGGCGCCTTGCGCCCGGGCGCGCAATATGTCGAGCGTGGTGTCGGTGTTGCAGCTCAGGCTGTAGCGGGTAACACCATCGACAACGCGCTTCGCCACCAGTTGCGTGACGACATTGAGGCCACGCGCCAGCAGGTATGACGTGGCGTGGGTATAGTTCGCGGAAATATAATGCTGCTGCGCAAACGGCACGTGCAGCCACTTGCCGGCCAGAAAGAAAAACTCGATCACCTCGACATTGGGCGGCAGCGCATTGGCATGCAGCGCCTCGGCATAGGCGAGATCGGGGTAGCCGCCGAACAGGCGTTCGATCACCGGCGCGATGAAACGCTGCTCGAGCAGGTTCTTTGGCCTCGGTTTTTCCAGGGTCAGCGCGGAAAAAATGGTCAACTTGATCGCACGGTCGGCGGCCGCGCGCGCGTAGAGTGCGTTGATGATGTGGTTCGCCTTGCCGAGCCCGAGCGGCAGCCCGACCACCAGTTCGGTCCCGACATCGCGGATGATATCCTCCGCGACCGCCTCGGGGTCGGTGAATAGTTTCGGCATCAAAATGCAAGCCCGGGCGCGGTTGGGATAGCCGCCAGCTCTGGAATCGGACGCAGCCGCCCGCAGCTATAGCGTATTTGCCCCTGATATTCGTCTGTGACGAACCGGCAACAGAGAAGCACTGAATTCATGGGGTTTTCGCAGCTGACGGTTTGCCTGTGGCGGTGGTGCCCTCTAAACAGGTAAATGTGTCGATGCCGTCGGCGGGGGCGGACGGCCGGGGTTGCTGCGGGATCATATGATCGGGCGTGCCGCTAAAGTTGGCCACGTGGGAAGGCGCGTGCTTCAATCGGGCATTTGCCTTGGCGTTGCAACTTGGGTCGGTTTTGCCGCTACCGCGGCGCTGGGGGAATCCCTTCCCGAGGCCCTGGCCAAAGCCTACCAGTCCAATCCGCAACTCAATGCCGAACGGGCGCGGCAGCGCGCCACTGACGAGAACGTCCCGCAGGCCCTGGCGGGCTACCGGCCCCAGATCGTCGCCAGCCTGAGCGTTGGACTGCAGGCGGTGCGAAACCTGCTGCCCGACAATACGATTCAATCCGCGACCCTGAAACCCTGGACGATCGGGGTGACGGTGACGCAGACGCTGTTCAATGGCTTCAAGACCGCAAATAGCGTGCGGGTGGCGGAACTGCAGGTGCAGTCGGGTCGCGAGGCATTGCGCAATGTCGGTCAAGGCGTGCTGCTCGACGCTGTCACCGCCTATAGCAACGTGCTCGCCAATCAGTCGCTGGTGGAAGCGCAACGCTCCAATGTCGCATTCTTGCGGGAAACCCTCGGCGTCACCCAAAGGCGTCTCAATGCCGGCGACGTAACGCCGACCGACACCGCGCAGGCCGAAGCCCGGCTCAGCCGCGGCCAGGCAGATCTGAACGCCGCCGAAGTCAGTCTCGCCATCAGCCGGGCGACCTACACCCAGGTGATCGGCAACCCGCCCGGCCAATTGCGGCCCGCCGAGCCCGTGGACCGGTATTTGGCGCGCAGCCGCGACGACGCCACCGCGATGGCCTTCAAGGAGCATCCGGCGGTGCTTGCCGCAAGCTTCGACGTCGACGTCGCCTCGACCACCATCCGCGTCGCCGAAAGCAGCCTGCTGCCCACCATCGGCGTGCAAGGCAGCGCCAGCCACAGCCAAGACTCCGACCCCACGCTCAGCACCTTCAGGACGGATCAGGCTTCGGTGACTGCCCAAATGAACGCGCCGATCTACGATGGCGGCACCGCGGCGTCGCAGACCCGGCAGGCCAAGGAATTGGCCGCACAAAGCCGGTTGGTGCTCGATCAGGTCCGCAATCAGGCCCGCACCGCCGCGATCGGCGCCTGGGTTGCCAATGAAGGCGCCAAGATCGCGGTGGCGGCTTCGGAATCCGAGGTGCGTGCCGCTGGCGTCGCGCTGGAGGGCGTGCGCAAGGAGGCGCAGGGCGGCCAGCGCACCACGGTCGACGTGCTGAACTCGCAGCAGGATCTGATCTCGGCCAAGGCGCGGCTGATCGGCGCCCAACGCGATCGCGTGATCGCCTCCTACACCCTGCTCAGCGCCATCGGCAGGCTCGACGTCAAGACACTGGCGCTCAATACGCCGGACTATCTGCCGGAGGTGCACTACCATCAAGTGCGCGACGCCTGGCACGGCCTGCGTACCCCGTCGGGGCAATAGAAGGCCGCCCTGTTGATACGGCCGGCACGATGCATTGACGGCGCACCGCGTCTATCATCTCCGATCGCATCGAGCGTGCGTCGTGGTGATGGTGAGGTTAGCCACTTAGACCTGACCCATCACCGGCCCGGCGCAGCCCGGCGCGAGAAAAACGCGATCAGCACCGGCAGCGTCACCAGAATGACCAGCGGCGCCAGCAACATGCCGGTGACCACCACCACCGCCAAGGGCTTTTGCACCTGCGATCCGATCCCTGCCGACATCGCCGCCGGCAACAGCCCGACGCCCGCGACAACGCAGGTCATCAGCACCGGCCGAAGCTGAAGTTCGCCGGTGCGGATCACGGCCCGCACCCGGTCGAAGCCTTCATCGATCAGCTGATTGTATTGCGACAGGATGATGATGCCGTCCATCACCGCGATGCCGAACAGCGCGATAAATCCGATCGCCGCCGACACGCTGAACGGAATCCCGGATATCAAAAGCCCGAGCACGCCACCAAAGATCGCCATCGGGATCACGCTCATGGCGAGCAGCGTGTCGACCATCGAACCGAAATTGAACCACAGCAGCACCGCGATCAGCGCGAGGCTGATCGGTACCACGATCGACAGCCGCTTGATGGCGTCCTGCAGATTGCCGAACTCGCCGACCCACTCGAGCCGCGATCCCGGCGGAAGCGCGATCTGGGCTGCGACCTTTTCCTGGGCTTCCCTGACCGCGCCGCCGAGATCACGTTCGCGGACCGAAAACTTGATCGGCAGATAGCGCTCCTGCTGCTCCCGATAGATGTAGGCGGCCCCGGAGACCAGGTTGATCGACGCAACTTCGCTCAAGGGTATCTGCGTGATCGTGCCGTTCGGACCCGCCGCGCCGATCCGCAGGTTGTGGATAGCCTCCGCGCTCTTGCGATATTCGGGCGCAAGACGGACGATAATCGGAAAATGCCGGTCGCTACCGGGTTCATAGAGATCGCCGGCGCTGTCGCCACCGATCGCTACCTTTATGGTGGCGTTGATGTCTCCGGGCGCCAGTCCGTAACGGGCAGCCTTGGCGCGATCGATATCGATCTGGACCGTGGGTTGGCCAAGCGAGGTGAACACCGCCAGATCGGTGATTCCCTGCACCGTGGCCAGCACCGATTTGATTTTGTTGGCGGTGTCGGTGAGCGCCTGGAGATCGTTGCCAAACAGCTTGATCGAGTTTTCACCCTTAACTCCGGATACGGCCTCGGAAACGTTATCTTGAAGGTACTGCGAGAAATTGAATTCAACGCCGGGGAACTTATCCTGCAGTTTCGCCAGCAATCGAGCCGTCAATTCTTGCTTGTCATGCGTATCGGGCCATTCGCTGGCCGGCTTCAGCGGCGCAAAGAATTCCGCATTGAAAAACCCGGCGGCGTCGGTGCCGTCATCCGGACGGCCATGCTGCGACACCACCGATTCCACCTCGGGAAAGCTGCGGATCATCTTGCGTATCTCGTTGACGTAGGCGTTGCCCTCCTGCAGCGAGATGGTCGGCGGCAAGGTCGCGCGGATCCAGAGATTGCCCTCTTCCAGTTTGGGCAGAAACTCCAGTCCCGAGCAGGCGGCCGAACACAAGCGTCATGAGCACAAGGCCCGCGGCCCCGGCCATCACCAGTCTCCGGTTCTCGACCGCCCAGTTCAACACCGGAACATAGAGCCGATGCAGGAACGCCATGATCCAGGTTTCGGTTTCCCGCATATGCGACGGCAGGATGATCGCACTCAATGCCGGGGTGATCGTGAATGTCGCGAGCAGACCGCCCGCCAGCGCATAGGCATAGGTCCGCGCCATCGGCCCGAAGATGTTGCCTTCGACACCGCTTAAGGTGAACAGCGGCAGGAACGCCGCGATGATGATGGTGGCTGCAAAGAAGATCGACCGCGACACGTCGGCGGCGCGCCGAGAGGATGGCATGGCTCTTCATGCCCATGGTGGTGTCGGTGGAGATATGGCTTTGCTCGGCTTCCGAAAGCGCGGTGGTTTGAGACAGCCGGCGGAAAATCGCTTCCACCATGATCACGGTGGCGTCCACGATCAACCCGAAGTCGATCGCGCCGACCGAGAGCAGATTGGCGGATTCCCCGCGCAACACCAGGATGATCACGGCGAAGAACAGCGCGAACGGAATGGTGGCGCCGACGATCAGCGCGCTGCGCAGATCGCCCAGGAAAATCCATTGCAGCAACACGATCAGGAGGATGCCGAGCCACCATGTTGTGCAGCACGGTCGCGGTGGTGATGTCGATCAGATCCTTGCGGTCGTAGATGCGCTCGATGCGCACGCCCGGCGGCAGGATGCTGGAATTGTTGATCGACGCCACCAGTGCTTCGACCCGCGCGATGGTCGGCGAGCTTTGCTCGCCGCGGCGCATCAGCACGATGCCCTGCACGATGTCGTCGTCCTGATCGAGGCCGGCGATGCCGAGCCGCGGCTTCTCGCCGACGGTCACGGTAGCGACGTCCTTGACCAGCACGGGATTGCCGCCGCTCTGCGACACCATGGTAGAGGCAAGGTCGTCGATCGAGCGGATCAGGCCGACGCCGCGCACCACGGCGGATTGCGCGTCCGATGTCCACGGTGTTGCCGCCGACATTGATGTTGGAGTTGCTGACCGCCTGCAGCAGTTGCGGCAGCGTCAGGCCGTAGGCGATCAACTTGTTGAAATCGACCTGCAGCTCGTAGGTCTTGGTCTTGCCGCCCCAGCCGGTCACGTCGATCACCCCGGGCACGGCGCGAAAGCGGCGCTGCAAAACCCAGTCCTGCAGCGTTTTCAGGTCGAGCACGCTGTAATTTGGCGGCCCGGCCAACCGGTAGCGGTAGATTTCGCCGATGGCGCTGAGCGGTGAAATCGTCGGCTGCACGTTGCCAAGCAAAGGCGGCAGTTGCGACAACCGGTTCAGCACCTGCTGCAAGGCCTCGTCATAGGTGTAGTCGAACGAAAACTGCAGTTTGACGTCTGACAATCCGTACAGCGAAATGGTGCGCATCGTGCGCAGGTTCTTGATGCCTGAAACCTGGGTCTCGATCGGAATCGTGATGTAGCGTTCAATCTCTTCCGACGACAATCCCGGACTCTGCGTCACGATGTCGACCATCGGCGGCGTCGGATCGGGATAGGCTTCGATATTGAGCTGCTTGAACGCGATCAGGCCGCCGATGATGACGACGACCAACAGGCCGACCATCAAATAGCGGCGGCTGACTGCGATGGCGACAAGGCGATCCATTCAGATCGAAACTTTCAATGGGCTGAATTAAGTTAGCTGCCGGATGCAGCGCGGTCGATGAACAGACTGCCCTTGGTAACAATCTGCTCGCCGGGTTTCAAATTACCCTCGACCTCGACGAGGTCGCCGTTGGTGAGGCCGGGTTTGATCTGGCGCAGCTCGATCGTCTTGTCTTCATGGGCAACCCAGACCCGGACCTGATTGCCCTCGTAGATCAAGGCCTGCTTTGGCACACCAACCGCCGGGTGATCGCCCGGGGAATAAATCGTGACATTCGCGAACATTTCCGGCTTCAGGAGACCGTCCTTGTTATCTATCGTGGCACGCACCAGCAGCCGGCGGGTCGCTGGATCGATCGCCGCGGCAACATAGTTGATGCGCGCCGTCAGCGTCCGGCCGGGCAGCGCCAGCACGTTGAAGGAAATTTCCTGCCCCACCGATACGTTCGACGCATCGGTCTCGCGGACGAAGGCCGTGAGCCAGACGGTTGAGAGATCGCCGATCACAAATACCGGATCGCTGGCGCCGGAGTTCACATATTGGCCCGGGCCGATTTTTCGCTGCACGACAGTGCCCGTAATCGGCGAGAAGATGGTGATCTCCCGATTGATGCTGCCCTTGTCCTGAAACGTCGATATGGCTTCGTCGGTGTAGCCGAGGATTCGCAGTTTATCGTGCGCCGCATCCAGCGCTGTTTGCGTCGAGCGCAGATCGTTCTGCGCCTGCGTCAGGTTTGCCTCGGCCTGCTGATAATCCTTCAGCGGGACAGCCCTGCCCTCGAACAGATCCTTGGCACGCTTGTACTGTAGCTGCGCAAGATCGAGCGCCGACTTCGCCTTGTTCAACCCGGTCATCGCCGCAATGAAATCGTTCTGCGCCTGCACGGTGTCGGCGGCCTCAATCACGAACAGCGGCTGGCCCTGCACGACACTGTCGCCCGGCCGTGCCAGCAGTTTGGTGACCCGGCCCGCATAAGGCGAAAACACCGGCGTCGAGCGATCCTCGTCGACCGCGATCTTGCCTTCGGTCACATGCTCTGCCCGAAAGGCTCGCTCGGCGACCGGCTGAATGGTCAGGCTGGCCCATTCGGCCGGGCTCGGCGTGTAGCGTTGCAATCCCTTGCGGGATTGGCTTGACACGTCGGAATTCTGCTGGGTTGCCCCGCTGATATGCACGAGCCCGTAGAGCGCTGCGCCGGCAAGCGCCAGCACGGCCGCGCCAATGGCCAGCTGTCTCCGCCTAAGCGTATGCAATTGCTTGGTAAATTTCGACAGCATGGGGCCCGGTCAGTTCGGCGATGATTCCGGCGATCATTGCCTCATCGGTGCGCTAATAGTGCCCATTTGGCATTTCAAACAATACAAAAACGCGACTAGCCCTAGCGTTTAAAGTTAAAATCTGGAGAGGCGGGTCTTAATTTTGGGGGCGGAGGCCGGGACGGTTACTTTGACCTTCAATTGCGCGCGGGCCATTGCGGCGGATGACTGCCGAGCGGCATCGCCGGCCGCGCCCAGAATGCCGGCGTTTTTGACAGCACGGCCGAATGGCTGACCGACAGCAACGGACCGAATCCCGAGGGCACCTCTTCGACAAATGGTCTGACAGCGTCGGCTTTCAAATCCTCGGTCTTGAAGCCATCGGCGACGCGGCCGAGATTCCACAGCCATCGCCCGGTCTGCGCCAGCGACACGCGGACATGCCAGCTGCCGCCTTCGAGCGACTGGCGCGCCCGCGCCATCATCGCGCCGAACGCCATCAGATAGCCGGTGGCGTGATCGAGCATTTGCGCCGGCAATTCCTTCGGCCCATCGACGCCGGCGGCCAGCCCTTCGGCATGGTTGAAACCGGTCGCGGTCTGCACCAGCGAATCGAAACCGCGGCGCTCCGCCCACGGCCCGGCATGGCCATAGGCCGACAGCGACACGTAGACGATGCCGGGACTGATCCGCGCCGCGTCCTGGGGCGAGAAACCGAGGCTCGCAAGCGCGCGCGGACGATAGCCTTGCGAGAAAATATCCGCACTGGCCAGGAGATCGCGCAATACGCCCCTCCCCTGTTCGCTCTTGAGTTCGACAAAACTCGTCAGCTTGCCCCGGCCGGTATCGATGGTGAGCCAGGGAATCGCCGGCAGATCGGGACCGGAGATCAGCAGCACGTCGGCGCCATGGACGGCGAGCGTGCGGCCGGCGACGGGACCGGCGATCACCCGCGACAGGTCGAGCACGCGGACGCCTTCGAGCGGACGGTCGCCCGCGGGCCATGGTTTTGGGGCGGCATCGCCGATTTTCTCGATCGAGATCAGCGGCAGTGCGGCCAGTGCCTTGGCGTGAGGCAGATCAGACCATTCGTCGTGCGAGCGCATCAGCGCGACCACGCAGCCGCCGGCATAGGCCGCGGTCTCGAAGGCCTCGCCGTCCCACTGCATCAGCGCGGCCTGAACCTCGTCGCGTTCCGGCTTGCAGTTCAATACCTTGCAGACGGCGTCGCGGTGATGCCTGAAATTGGTGTGCAGCCGCACGAAGCGCTGATCGCGGGTCCTGTAGATGCCAGCGATCGCGTCCCAGGCCGGCGGAGGCGGTTTGCCGTCGACGCGCAGGTAACGCTCGCTGCGGCATTCGACAACGGCATGACGCATATCGACCGCGACATCCTGCGATTGCCCCGCGCGCAATTTCCAGATCTGCGCGGCAGCAAGTCCAGCCGCGGCAATGCTGGCTTGCGCCGCGGCGGCGACGCGAAACGATGACGGCAGTTGCGGTTCTTCTCCCGTCAGCGTGACGGCGTCGAGCGCGGCAAGGTCGCCGCCGGCCAGTGTCCACAGATCGGCCAGAATTTCCTTGGGGCTTTGCATGACCGTCACTCTTGCCTAACGTTCAAAAGCTCTGCCTTGGAGCTGTTCGGTTCTGATTGCATCAGAACCGGGCTCTACTTTTTGTTTTGACGCGTTTTCTTCACTCAAACCGGTACCCAGTTTGCTCGAAAACACTATGGCATGGAAGGACTTGCAATGGCTGCCATCGATCCCTTGACCGCCGGGGGCGTCCTGCTTGCGACTGCCGCAACCGATGCGGTCTATGTCATGTTCACCTCTGCCGTGGTAGCGCGCAGGCGCGTGCCGGCGGCGACCTGGAGCAGCATATGGTATCTGCTCTCGTCCTACGCCGTGATCAGCTATACCGAAAACTGGATCTACGTCGCCTTCGCGGCTCTCGGTTCGTGGGTGGGCGCGTTTGTAACGATCACCTACCTGCATCGGCCACCCGGCGGTCCGCCGATCGGTGCCGCGCCTGAGTAGATTTACATTCATTGCGAGCGCAAGCGAACAGGTCGCGCCAACGGGTCGCGCGAACGCGCTCGATGACAGGCTCCGCGACAATGACAATCCATCTCTCGCGTCGCGAAACCGAATCCGTCTACGCCGTGCAGGCAGGGATCCGGTACGCGCGGCTGTCTCGAATTGCGACGCACGAGCCGTCATCCTGCGAATACTCGCGATCGCTCGCACTTCGCAGGCGATGACGGCTGAAGTCGTGACGCATTCGCATGACAGTCTGACGACAAGCCTCCGCGATCTCGCGGCGCGATGCGCCCGAGGTTTTGCAAGAATCGTCTTCGCCCTCGATAATCAGAGGGCGCAGGGAATGCCGGGCGCGCAATGCACCCGCAGCCTCGCATGCAAAATAAAACAAGCACACGAGTTAGTCACCACGGTCACACCGGAATCGACCCGGCATTCCCCGCGCAATGGTTTTACGGCTTACTTCGCGCTCTCCCCGGTGACCACGCTTTTTGACACCGTCGCCTGCGCTTCTTCTCGCAGACTTGACGCCAACGATTGGGGCGTCAGAACGACACGACTTCGCCGTCCGCGTCAGCACCATTCGTCAAGTGCGCTGCCCGCGTCCACCGCATCCCGCCCCGCGTTGGTGACGTGCGCAACGCCCCTCTTGTCGAGACCGGACAGCGCGAATCAGTGAACTGATTTGGGTCGGGAGAAAACAGAAATATTTTTGCAAACGGGGCTTGACATGATTTCGGAAAATCAGAAGTGATTTGCCCGTCAGGCAATCGGCGGATGGTTTCTCGCTTGAGACCTGAGCGGACATCACCCAAATGGGCACCACCCGGCTTTGGGCTGCAACCTGAAATGCTGAAACAACTCAAGACAGCTTGACTTTGTCGAGAAACGGTTTCCAGGAGAGCGCCTCACTGTTGGCCTCGTCAAAATAGCCATCCTCCAAAAGCTTGCCGACACATTTGAAGTATTCGCAAAGGAATGACGCATCAGGCAATTGGTAGACGTGCTCGTTCGGGACCCACAAACCAAATTTTTTGGCGGAGACAAGTGCGGACAGGATTGCAGGTCTTAGATCACGTACATTGTCCGGCCATCCTGACAACGCGGTCCGGGTTTTGATGTTGTCTGAAAGACTGCGAAATTTGGAGCCGAGGCTTCGGAGCTCGAAAGCTTTTTTTTCGTCCGACTGCCGGCTTAACCATTCCAATGAAACGCCAATTACGATTCCGGTCAAAAAGACCAACGCAAATTTGAACCAACGCTGTTGGCCCAGTGCGAGGAGATTGCTAAAAACGGTCGAGGCCATGGCATCAGCAAAAACCGTGGTGGCCATACCGTTAGGATCGGAGAGAATGTTTTCCTTCAGCCATTTGTCGAGGATAGGCATGATCAGCGGGATCAGCAGAAGACCCCAAATCCCAAACAGAAGCTGTTTAAGCCATTTTGACATCGAGCCTTATTGGTTAGCACGTTCGTGACCGATAGGCAGCCCTGCAGGGCTGAACCCGGAATGACAGGGTGTGGGCCCGACCTTTCGCTCGCGGTGACTGTCAATGAAAATCCCTTGATGGCGGCAGGATGCGCACGTTGCGCGGATGGCGGATTTTCTGGGCCGGATTGTCCGGGTGCTGGCGCCGGTCGTCGTGCAGCGGTTCGACCAGCGCGGGACCCGCCGGCACGGCATGCTTTCGGCTGAGCGCGTCGTTGGCAAGATTCACCAGGTCATGCGAGCGGTCGAACAATCGCTGGGCGACCAGATGCGTCACCTGTTCGGGGCTACTCTGAATATAGCCCTCGACCAGAACCAGCCGCGCACCCATCACCTCCTTGCGGTAGCGTTCCATGACCTTCGGCCACACCACGATGTTGGCGATGCCGGTTTCGTCCTCCAGCGTCATGAAGACGACGCCCTTGGCGCTGCCCGGACGCTGCCGCACCAGCACCACGCCGGCGCACCGGACATATTGCTTGTCGCGCTCATGACAGACGCTTGGGCAGGCGATGACGCCTTCTTTGGCAAACATCGGCCGCAAGAATTCCATCGGGTGGCCCTTCAGCGACAGCCGGATGGTCTGATAGTCCGCGACCACCTGTTCCGGCAGCGGCATGTCAGGCAATTCCGGCGCATTCTCGTCGGGCTGCTCGCGTGCGGCGGCAATTTCGAACAGCGGCAGCGGCACGTCATCGGGCAGACGCCGCACCGCCCAAAGTGCCGCGCGGCGGTCAAGCCCGATGGAGCGAAACGCATCGGCGTCCGCCAACAGGATCAGCGCGCGCTTGGGAAGCGCGGTGTCGCGGGCGAAATCTTCCAGCGAGGTAAAGGGGCGGCGGTTGCGCGCGGCGACGATGCGCTCGGCCCAGTCTTGCGCCCTCCCGCATCGTCATTCCGGGGCGCGCGTCAGCGCGAGACCCGGAATGCATACTGCCCGATCGTGGATATGGATTCCGGGTTCACGCTTCGCGTGCCCTCAGACGCGCCAATCGCCGCCGGGAATGACGATTGAATTTGCTTCAACCGCTCCTCATCCGGATCGGCCCATCTGAAGCCGTCGATCTGGCGAAAGCCGAGCCGCACGGCGTGATACTTGCCGCTTTTCTCCTCCAGCGTATTCTGCGCGTGGCTGAACGACACGTCGATCTCGCGCACCTCGACGCCGTTCTTGCGGGCATCGCCGACGATCTGCGCCGGGGCGTAAAAGCCCATCGGCTGCGAATTCAGCAACCCGCAGCAAAACGCGTCGGGATGGAAATGCTTCAACCATGACGAGATATAGACCAGTTGCGCAAAACTCGCGGCATGGCTTTCCGGGAAACCGTAAGAGCCAAATCCCTTGATCTGGTCGAAGCAGCTTTTCGCGAATTCGGGATCGTAGCCGCGCGCGATCATGTTGTTGATCAGCTTGGATTCGAACTTGCCCATGGTGCCGACATTGCGAAACGTCGCCATCGCGCGGCGCAACCCGTTGGCCTCCTCGGGGCTAAACTTCGCGGCCTCGATGGCGATCCGCATCGCCTGCTCCTGGAACAGCGGCACGCCGAGGGTCTTGTGCAGGACCTTGTACAGCTCATCCTTTTCGCCGTGCTGAGGCGACGGCGATGGATAGCTCACCTTCTCCTGGCGATTCCGCCGCCGCAGATAGGGATGCACCATGTCGCCCTGGATCGGACCCGGCCGCACGATCGCGACTTCGATGACGAGATCGTAGAATTTCCGCGGCTTCAGCCGCGGCAGCATGTTCATCTGCGCACGGCTTTCGACCTGGAACACGCCGAGCGATTCGCCCCTTTGCAGCATTTGATAAACTTCGTCGTCATCGACCGATTTGATATCGGCGAGCTCATAACGTTCGCCTTTATGATCCGCGATCAGGTCAAAACATTTGCGGATGCAGGTCAGCATGCCCAGCGCCAGCACATCGACCTTCATCATGTTCAGCGCATCGACATCGTCCTTGTCCCATTCGATGAAGGTGCGGTCATCCATCGCGGCATTGCCGATCGGCACGTAAGTATCGAGCCGATCCTGCGTCAGCACATAGCCGCCGACATGCTGCGACAAATGCCGCGGGAAATCGATCAGTTCGCTCGCCAGCGCGACGGCCAGTTCGACCATCGAATTTTTGGGATCGAGCCCCGCCTGCCTGACCTGCATGTCGTCGAGGCCGTCGCCCCAGCTTCCCCACACCGTATCGGCCAGCGCCGCCGTCACGTCTTCCGTCAGCCCCAGCGCCTTGCCGACATCGCGGATGGCGCTGCGCGGCCGATAGTGAATCACGGTTGCGATGACGGCGGCGCGGTGACGGCCATATCTCCGGTAGACATACTGCATCACCTCCTCGCGCCGCGAATGCTCGAAATCGACGTCGATGTCGGGCGGCTCCAGCCGTTCCTTGGAAATGAAGCGCTCGAACAGCAGATCGATCTTGGTCGGATCGACGGAAGTAATGCCGAGCACGTAGCACACGGCCGAGTTCGCCGCCGAACCCCGGCCCTGGCAGAGGATTTTCTGCTCGCGCGCGTAGCGAACGATGTCGTGCACGGTGAGAAAATAATGCGCGTATTTGAGTTTTCGGATCAGGCGCAGTTCCTTGTGCAGAACCTTCCTGGTCTTGGGCGAAATCCGGACCGGGAATCTTTCGTGCGCACCCTGCCAGGTCAGATCTTCCAGATGACGTTGCGCGGTCTTGCCCGGCGGCACCGGCTCGTCGGGATACTGGTATTTGAGCTGAGCAAGCGAGAACGTGATGCGGCTTGCAAACCGCATGGTTTCCGCGATCGCCTCCGGCACATCGCGAAACAGCCGTGCCATTTCATCGCGCAGGCTTGAGATAGCGCTCCGCATTGGCTTCAAGACGCTTGCCGATGGTCTCGATGGTCGTCTTCTCGCGAATGCAGGTCAAGACATCCTGCAAGGGGCGGCGCGCGGGATGGTGATACAGCACCTCGTTGGTCGCCAATAGCGGCACGCCGGCGGTTGAGGCAATGCGCTGCAGCCGCACCAGCCGACGCCTGTCATCGCCGCGGTACAAAAGGCTCGCCGCGAGCCACACGCCATCGGCGCGGCTGCGCTGCAATCGGCCGAGAACATCAAGCGCTTTCGCCGTCTCGAAGCGATGCGGCAGCATCACGGCCACAAGCTGACCTTCGGCGAATTCCAGGAGGTCGTCGAGATCAAGATGACATTCGCCCTTTTCGGTATCCTCGCCTCGCTTGCCGCGGGTGAGCAGCTGGCATAGCCGGCCGTAAGCGGCGCGGTCGCGCGGATAGACCAGAATGTCCGGCGTGCCGTCCCTGAAGACGAGGCGCGAGCCGATCAGAAGTTTTGGCTTGAATTTAACCTTGGGATTTTCGAGCTCCACGTAAGCACGCACGACGCCGGCCAGCGTGTTATGGTCGGCAATGCCGATGACGGGAAGACCGCAACTCGCTCGCCTCATGCACGTAATCCTGCGGATGCGATCCGCCGCGCAGGAACGAAAAATTCGTCGTGATTCCGATCTCCGCATAGGCAGGGCGTAGTCATGCGAACAATCCGTGCATGAACCAGTTCGGCTGAACCGCCTTGCCTTCTTGCTGTTCGATCTCGCGATCGTAAAGCCCGTCGCGATACAGCCAGAACCGCAAGCCGGCCTCGTCCTCGACGCGGAAATAATCGCGCGTCAGCATCTCGCCTTCCGGGCGCCACCACTCCATGGCGACGCGCTCGGGGCCTTCGGCGCGGACCACGGCGTGGGTGGCGCGGCGCCAGACAAATCGGGCGGGCGGGCCATCCGGCACCTGCGCGATGACTTTGATCTGTTCCGGCCGCTCGAACAGCCGCAACGGCCGCAACGGCGGCTCGCCCTCCACGCGTGCCGGCCAGACCGCATGGGCAGCAGCGGTCAGGTGATGCTGCGCCGGCACCGCCATCACCGCGCGCTCCGGAATATGGGTGTCCTGCGGCAGGTGCACGACCACGCGCCGGCCGCCGATGCGCGCGGCGATGCGGTCGATCAGGGCCGCCAATTCGTCATTGTCGTGCACATTGGCATCGAGATCGCGCTGCTGCTGCACGACGATTTCGGTGCGGCTTGCGGACAGGCGAATGAGATCGAACCCGAAGCCGGGATCGAGCGGATCGCTTAAAGCATCGAGCCGCTCGCGAAACAGGCGGTCGATCACCTCAGCTCGGGTCACGGGTTGTCCGGTATCGACAATGATGGTGCGAACCGCGCCATCGGTGCGGAAGAAACGGGCCTCCAGCCGCCGCGCGCCCTTGCCTTGCTGCGCCATCGCCACGAACCAGCATCCCGGCCAGGCGGGATAATGTCGCCGATATCACCGCGTCCGTCGCCACCGGATCGGCGAAACGCTTCTCCACGATGTAATCCGGCAGCGGCTTGCGCGGGCTGATCGGCGCATCGCCCTGCCCCAGCGCGTGTTCCAGCAAGGTCGTGAAGCCGGCGCCGAACCTTGCCGTGATTTCATGGCGCGCGCGGGAGGCGACATCGCCGATGGTTTTCAGCCCGGCGCGGCGCAGGCCGCGGGTGATGGCCTCGTCGGCACCGAGCGCGGACACCGGCAGCGGCTTGACCGCATCGGCTTCCTCACCATCGCGGACGATGCGGCCATGGGCATGACGGGTCATCGTCCGTGCGCATACCGAGGTGCCGGCGATGGCGGCGCTGACGGCAAAACCTTGCGCGGTCAACACGTCACACATCAGCCGCATCATCGCGGCCTCGCCGCCGAACAGATGGGCGCAGCCGGTGATGTCGAGAAACAGGCCATGCGGGGAATCAAGCGCGACCAGGGGCGTGAAGCGGTCGCACCATTCGGCGATGTCATTCAGTGTCTTTGCGTCGGAAACCTCATCGGCATCGAACACCCTTAATTGCGGGCAGATGGCGCGGGCATTGGCGAGCGGCAGGCCGACCTCAAGACCAAGACGCGCGGCCGCGTCGTCGAGCGCAAAAATTTGCAGCGCATTGTTTTGCTTGGCGACGACAATGCTGGGATCGCGTCACCAGAGTTCCTTGCAGGCATTATCGCTAGCCAGCGCGGCGTTGCCGCGCGCGAGCTGGCGTTTGATGCGGTCGATGGGCAGGCGCGGCAGCCACAGGCTGAGGATACGCCGCCGGTTTACTGAAAAGGCACTCATCACATTTCCATTCCATGATCCACCGCCCAACAGGGCCATGACGGTTGCGGACAAGCTGCGCGTCGAACACCGGCGCGCCCCATGTGCTGCAAGCCGCCGCAGGCATTAAAGGTGCGGCCGGCGGCGAATGCGCCGCGCGCACGATCCATCTTGTCTCCGCTGTCGAGGGCTGCGGCTCCGCCGCCAGGCGCAACAACAGGCCGGTGACGCCCGACGCCTGCGCCGCCAGCGTCAGCTTGCGGCTGGCGACGAGATCGAGCTGCCGCGCTTGCCCCCAGACTTCCAGCACGACGGCGCCGAGCGCATCGCAGGCGAGCGCATCGGCGGCGGTCCGCAACGCGGTGTCCACATCGGCCGCGCGCACCGTCACCAACAGGCGCGGATCGAGGCCGAGTTCGGCTAGCCCGCTCATCGACAGCGCGCCCGATTCAATTTCGGCGAAATCCTGACGCACCCAAACCAGCGGCCGCCGTGCCGCCACCCGCCGCGCAAGGCCCGCGACAAAACCGGTCGCCGCGGCACTTTGCCGGCCTGCATCGGCGAATACCTCGTGCATCGCACCCACGGCGAGACCGCCCTGCAGCGTCGCATCGGCGTCGGCATGCCCGAGCGCCACCCTGCCAGGCGTGCAGGCGTCGCCATGCGTCTCGATGCGCTCGATGCTGCCGCGCAAAGTCGCAAGCGTGCTCGTGCGTGCGCCGGTCATGCGCCGCTCCTCAGAAGATGGCTGGCCGTCACCGGTTCTGCTACAGTGAACCCGCGTCTGGCTCATTTGTTCATGATATGTTCTAATATAAAGCTAACATCGCCCAAGGAGTCAATCGTGATCAGGCGGTTATGATTTTCGTGAGCAATCCCAATGGGATCGAAGGAACCTTCGGCGGCCTGCCGGCATTGAGCCCTCGTTCGCCGCAATTGCCATCCCAACCGGCGACTGGAAACGCCCATGACCACGGCGTCACGCATGTCCGGCCGCAGCCTCAAGACCCTGCGCGAACAAGCCCGCCACTGCCGCGCCTGTCATCTCTGGAAGCCTGCAACCCAGACCGTGTTCGGCGAAGGCCCGCAGAATGCGCAGATGATGCTGGTCGGCGAGCAGCCCGGCGACAAGGAAGACCTTGCCGGCAAACCGTTCGTGGGACCGGCAGGGCTGATGCTCGACCGCGCGCTGGAACAAGCCGGCATCGATCGCAGGAAGGTCTATGTCACCAATGCCGTAAAACATTTCAAATTCGTGCGGCGCGGAAAAATCCGTCTGCATCAGAAGCCGAATACGGCGGAGATCAAGGCGTGCCGGCAATGGTACGAACGCGAACTGGCCGCGATCAAGCCCGCGCTGGTGGTGGCGATGGGCGCCACCGCCGCGCAATGCGTGTTCGGAAAAATCACGCCGATCAACAAAAATCGCGGACGCCTGATCGATCTCGATGACGGGATCAAGGCGCTGGTGACGGTGCATCCGTCGTATCTGTTGCGGCTGCCCGATGCCGCGTCCAGGACGCGCGAATATGCGCGCTTCGTCGACGATTTCAGGATTGCCGCGGCGGCGTTGAGAAAATCCGCGCGCGCGGCGTAGCGCCCATCACGTGAGCAAGTGTGGTCGTCATGGCCGGGCTTGTCCCGGCATGACGGCTACATTGCTCCTTCTCACGCCGCGGCCTCGAGGTTGACGGAGGCTTCCGCGAGCGACGTCAGCGCCTCGTCGGTCTTCTTCTCCTCCTGCAGCGTCTCGTCGAGCAGCCGAACCGCGTCCTTGATGCCGAGCTGCAGCGCCCATTGCTTCAGCGTGCCGTATCGCGCGATTTCGTAATGCTCGACGGCCTGCGCCGCGGCAAGCATGCCGGCGTCGAGCGCCTCGGTACCCTTGTACTCGTCCATGATCTCCTTGCCCTCGTCGAGGATGCCCTGGATCGCATCGCAGGTCTTGCCGCGCGCCGGCTTGTCGATCAGTTCGAAAATCCGCTCAAGGCGCTCGACCTGGCCTTCGGTCTCGCCGTGATGCTTTTCGAATGCCGCGCGCAGCTTGTCGGAATGGGCGGCCTTCGCCATCTTCGGCAGCGCCTTGAGAATTTGCTTTTCGGCGTAATAGATATCCTTCAGCGTATCGAGGAAGAGGTCGTTGAGGTTTTTGTCTTTCGCGGACATGGCGCACTCCGTTTGGCGAGAGCAGACAGGGGACGTTCTGCGTCTCAACGCCACCTGATGTGCAATGTTCCGGCAATGGCAAAAGGACGCGCGCTAGCGCCTGCTTTGGATCACCCACGGCCAGCTTGCGCACACCAAGCCGCCGGAAGAGATCCGGTAACCGCGATCGCCAGCCTCACGCCGCCAGCGTGTTTTCGACCAGCTTGATCCAGTACGACGTGCCGTAGACGATCGCGTCGTCGTTGAAATTGTAGGCCGGATGATGCAGCCCGGCGCTGTCGCCGTTGCCGCAGAAAATGAACGCGCCCGGCCGCTGCCTCCAGCATGTAGGCGAAATCCTCGGCGCCCATCAGCGGCGGCATTTCGTGCACGTTGGCCTCGCCGGCGATTTCCTTCGCCACCTGCGTCGCGACGCTCGGTCTGCGCGACATGGTTGACCACCACCGGATAGCCGCGCTCGTACTCCAGATCGATCTTGGCGCCCGTCATCTGCGCCACGCCTGCGACCACCTCGCGCACCCGCTTCTCGACCAGTTCCCTCACTTCGTCCGTCAGCGTACGCACGGTGCCCTTGAGCTCGGCGGTTTGCGGGATCACGTTGTGGGCGTTGCCGGCGTGGAATTCGCACATCGAAATCACCGCGGATTCCAGCGGATCGATGCTGCGCGACACGATCGACTGCAGGGCGGTGATCAGTTGCGCGCCGACCAGAACGGAATCGATGCATTTGTGCGGACGCGCCGCGTGTCCGCCGAGGCCCTCGATCCGGATGTCGATGGCATCGGTCGCGGCCATGATCGGGCCGGAGCGGATCGCGAACGAGCCGACCGGAATTCCCGGACCATTATGCATGCCGTAGACCTGGTCGATGGCAAAGCGGTCCATCAGCCCGTCCTTGATCATGGCGGCTGCGCCGGCGCCGCCCTCTTCCGCCGGCTGAAAGATCACAACCGCGTCGCCCGCGAAATTCCGCGTCTCGGCGAGATACCGCGCCGCGCCGAGCAGCATCGCGGTGTGCCCGTCATGGCCGCAGGCGTGCATCTTGCCCGGCGTTCTGGAGGCGTAAGCGAGATTGGTCGCCTCCTCGATCGGCAGCGCGTCCATGTCGGCGCGCAGCCCGATCACCTTGATGTCACCCTTGGGCGCGGGCTTGCGGCCCTTGATGACGCCGACGACGCCGGTACGGCCCAGACCCGTGGCGACTTCGTCGCAGCCGAATTCCCGCAACCGCTCCGCCACGAATGCCGCAGTGCGGTGCACGTCGTACAGCAATTCGGGATGCTGGTGGATATCCCGGCGCCAAGCCTGGATGTCGGGTTGCAGATCGGCGACGCGGTTGATGATGGGCATGGCAATTCTCGGTTACGGGTTTGAGCGCTTTGGCCTTGTCTAGCACGCAGCCGCGATCCGCCCAACACTCCCGCGGCAGCGGCCGAAGTGTCAGCCATGCCTCCCGAACAGGTGTCGGCTATGTCCCCGAACAGAACGCTTGTCCTGGGCATCCGCGTCTGACTGAATAAAACCAGGCAAGACGTCATTTGCGGCACGCAGCCGGGCATGACGACAAATGATGGATCGGGCGGAAACTCAAAAAATGCCGAAACGGCTGGAAGGTGATTTCGACTATATCGTCGTCGGCGCGGGCACCGCCGGCTGCATCGTCGCCAACCGGCTGTCGGCCGATCCCAGCAAGCGCGTGCTGATCCTGGAGGCCGGCGGCAGCGACAACTGGATCTGGTTTCACATCCCGGTCGGCTATCTGTTCGCGATCGGCAATCCGCGTTCGGACTGGATGTTCCGGACCGAGCCGGAAGCCGGTCTCAACGGCCGCTCGCTGGCCTATCCCCGCGGCAAGGTGATCGGCGGCTCATCCGCCATCAACGCCATGATCTCGATGCGCGGCCAGGCCGCCGATTACGACCACTGGCGGCAGCTTGGCCTTGGCGGCTGGGGTTGGGACGACGTCAAGCCGGCGTTCCGGCAGCTGGAGGATCATTTTCTGGGTGAAAGCGAGCATCATGGCACCGGCGGCGGCTGGCGGATCGAAGCGCCGCGGCTGTCCTGGACAATCCTGGACGCCGTCGGCGAAGCCGCGGAAGAGATGGGCGTTCCAAAAATTCCGGATTTCAATACCGGCGACAATGAGGGCGTCGGCTATTTCCACGTCAACCAGAAGCGCGGACGCCGCTGGTCTTCCGCGCGCGGATTTCTGAAGCCGGCGCTGAGGCGGCCCAATCTTCGCCTCGAGAAAGACGTGCTGGTGGATCGGCTGATCATCGAGCAGGGCCGCGCCGCCGGGGTGCGCTTCATTCAGGCAGGCGAAGTCGCCGAGGCCCGCGCCAGGGGCGAAGTGATCCTGTGCGCCGGCTCGATCGGATCGATTCAAGTGTTGCATCGATCAGGCATCGGGCCGGCCGACTGGCTCGCGCCGCTTGGGATCGAGACCGTGCTCGACCGCCAAGGCGTCGGCCGCAATCTGCAGGACCATCTGCAGCAGCGCGCGATCTACAAGGTCACGGGCGTGCGCACGCTCAACGAGACCTATTATTCGCTGCTGCGGCGCGGCCTGATGGGCCTCGATTATGCATTCCGCCGCCGTGGGCCGCTGACCATGGCGCCGTCGCAGCTCGGCATTTTCACCCGATCGGATCAGCGCCGCGAGCGCGCCAATATCCAGTTCCACGTTCAGCCGCTGTCGCTGGACAAGTTCGGCGATCCGCTGCACCGCTTTCCGGCGATCACGGTGAGCGCATGCAATTTGCAGCCGACGTCACGCGGCACCGTGCGCATTCGCTCGGCCCGGGCCGACGAGGCGCCTTCGATCGCGCCGAATTATCTATCGACCGCCGAGGACCGCCAGGTCGCCGCCGATGCCATCCGCACCACGCGGCGGCTGATGAAGCAGCCGGCGCTGGCGCGCTATCGCCCCGAAGAATTTCTGCCGGGCCCGTCGGTTGGCGACGACGACGCGTCGCTGGCGAAAGCCGCCGGCGATATCGGCACCACGATCTTTCATCCCGTGGGTACGGCCAAGATGGGCACGGCCAACGATCCGGTGGCGGTCGTCGATCAACGGTTGCGTCTTTATGGCGTTGCCGGACTTCGCGTGGTCGACGCCTCGGTGATGCCGACGATAACTTCCGGGAATACCAACACGCCGACCGCGATGATCGCCGAAAAGGGCGCGACGATGATTCTCGAGGATTCGCGATAGAACACGATCGCTGGACGACGAAGCTGCTTGTCCGTCAAGCCGATTTGCGGATGGCGTTATCGACCAGCGTCTTGCCCAGCGACCAGATCGCGCCGGGAACCTTGTGGCTGGAGGCGATGACGGAATCGAACGCCGTCTCGATCCAGCTGCAATCCTCCTCGGTGATGGTCAGCGGCGGCAACAGCTTGATGGTGTGGCTGCCGTGGCCCGATACCTGGGTCAGGATCTTGTGGTCCTTGAACAGCGGCACCGTAATGAGCTGGCAGAACAGACCCTTGTTGGCTGTTTCCAACACATTCCATGATGCCTTCAGGCGCAGCGATTTCGGCGGGCCGAACTCTACGCCGATCATCAACCCCTTGCCGCGAACCTCCTTGAGCAATTCATACCCGGGGACCATTCGGGTCAGCGCCAGCCGAAGCTCGGCGCCGCGCTTGGCCGCCGCCTCGACCAGTTTTTCGGACTCGAGCACCTCAAGCGTTGCAATGCCGGCGGCCATCGCGAGATCGTTTTTCGCAAACGTCGAGCCATGCACAACCGCGCGGTCCATTTGATTGAAGATCTTGTCGAACACGCTCTTGCGGGTGAGCAGCGCGCCGACCGGCACATGACCGCCTGACAGGGCCTTGGCAAGCAGCACCATGTCGGGTTCGACGTTCCAGTGTTCCACCGCGAGGAACCGGCCGGTTCGTCCCATGCCGGTCTGAATTTCGTCGGCGACCATCAAGGTGCCGTACTTGCGGCAGAGCGCGGCTGCGCCCGGCAGAAACTCATCGGTGGGCATATTGACGCCCTTGCCCTGGATCGGCTCGACAATAAAGGCGGCAACCTGGCGCGACGACAGCGCCTGTTCCAGCGCGGCCAGGTCGTTGAAGGGGATAGATGTGCACCCGGGTAGCAGGGGCTCGAATCCGACCGCGGAAGTTCGGATCGTCGGTGAGCGAAAGCGCGCCATAGGACAATCCGTGGAACGCATGCGCGCAGTACACGATGCCCGGCCGGCCGGTGGCGCCGCGTGCGAATTTAATCGCAGCTTCGACACATTCTGCCCCAGAATTCGCAAAAAAGACCTTGTCCAGGTATGGGACGTATTTCAGCAGGCGTTCGGCCAATACTCCCGCCAGCGTGGACACATCGAGTTGCACGAGATTGGGCAGATCGCTATCGAGGACGCTCTTCAACGCCTGGCGTAGCGCCGGATGGTTCCGGCCAATCGCAAAAACGCCAAAACCGCTCAGTAGATCGAGATAGCGGACGCCGTCGCGATCGAACAGGTACTGCCCTTGACCCTTCTGGAAGCCGACGTCGTAACCAATCGTCTTCAGGACCCGTACAAGTTGCTCATTCAAGTAGCGCGCATGCATGGAACTGCGCTGGGACTGGCGGTCCACAAACATCTCGGAAACGTCTAGATTGGAATATAGCATCAGTTACATACGTCGGTTGATGGCCATTTCGTCAACTGAAAACAGTCAACGCTGCGGCGTTTTGCCCTCGATCGGATCATCTACTTAAGCATAGGTTTGACCCATGTTGCACTGCCCACGAAATGTCATGCGCACAGTAACATATTCCGGATTGTTTTTGGCGACAGGCTTTGCGTCGGCCCTGGCGGCGGATCCCACCGGCGATTGGAGGGTGGCGGACGGCGTCGCCAATATCCGGGTCGCAGAATGCAACGGCAGCATGTGGGGCGCGGTTGCATGGGAGAAAACGCCGGGCGGCCGCGACAAGAATAATCCGGATGTTTCAAAACAGAACAGAGCGACCTTGGGAATGCCCATCCTGATCGATATGAAGAGGAAGCCTGGCGTCGATCAATGGCAGGGCCAAGTCTATAACGCCAAGGACGGACAGTTCTACAGCTCAACGATCAGGCCGATCGGGTCCGATCAACTGGAGATACAGGGCTGCGTATTGGGCTTTCTCTGTGGCGGTGAAACCTGGACCCGTGTCGCCGGTCCGATTCCCTCCAGTCCCGCCAACAGCATGGCCAAGGGCGCGCCAAAGACCACGGGCGCATTACCCCGGACCGCGGCACCAGCAACGACGGGCGCCGCGCCGAAGACCACCGGCTCCGTCAACCCGGCCCCCAAAACATCGGGTCAAAAGTCCGCCTCGGCCGATCCGGTCGGCGACATCTGTCTACTCCCGGATATCGCGCGGTTTCCCCATTAGCGCCGGCTGGAACAACAGCACCGCGGCGAGCGTCGTGAGGAGCGAGAGCGCCAAAAGCTTGCCCATGCTCGAAGTGCCGGGATGACTCGATAGCCACAGGCTTCCGAACGCCGTGGCTGTCGTCAGCGCGCTGAAAAATATCGCTCGCGTCAGGCTCGACTGCAGCAGATTCGTTCTGCCCGACCGCCAGGCCGTTACATAGTAAATCTTGAATGCAACGCCGACGCCAAGCAGCAGCGGCAGCGCGACGATGTTGGCAAAATTGAGCGGCAGCTCGATCAGCACGCAGATTTCCAGCGTCACCGCCCCCGCCACCAGCAGCGGGACAAGCGTCAGCAGCACGTCGGTTATTCGCCGCAATGTCAGCCAGAGCAGAAGACTGATCACGACCAGCGCCCAAACGCCGGCCTCGATAAAGGCTTTCACGACCAGATCGCCGGATTTCAGAATCGATACCGGTCCCCCGACTGCGGTCGGCTCGGCGGCCAGAACCGCGGTGGCAAACCTGCGCAGTGTCTCGTTGTCGTTGGGATCGCCGCGCGGCAGTGCCTCGACCCGCGTCAGGCCATCCTTGGTTTTCCAGGAGCTCACCAGATCGGGCGGCAGGGTTTGCAGGCTGATCGGTTGTGCCTGCAGCGCGTTCTTGAGTTGATCGAGCACCACCTTCAACGGCGCAACGAAGATCGCCTGGGTCTTGTCTCGCGTGGCTTGATCGGACTGGGCAAGCCTTGACAAGGCATCGGCCAGCCGCCGCGATGCGACCGCTCCGCGACCCTTGGCATCGCCGGCGGTCTTGCGCAGGCTGTCCGCCGATGACTTCAAGGCTTCGACATTCTCGTCGTCGGAGGGCGCGGCATCGACAGATTCCGGATTGAGCGCGGGAGCAAGGATTTTCGCGCCCTGGGCGATCAACCTCAGCTTTGCCGTCTGATCTTCGGGCACAAAACTGTTCAGCGACCTGACGCTGAGGACCTCCGGCAGCTTGCTCAGCCTGGCTTCAATTTTTTTAACCTCGGTTTCCGAATTCGTCATCACATTGATGGCGTTGGCGCCGGTGTTCGGATCCTTCCTCAAATCGAGAAATGTGGCGATCGACTTCGACCTTGGGACTTCGCAAGTTGATCGGGTTGAAATCGAACCTGAGGAAATAAAGCAGCGGCAGACCGGCGACTGCGACCAGAAGCGTGCCGACGACAATGATGACGCGATGCTTTTCGAGGAAATGATCGACCGGCGCCAGGAATGCATAGCCGACCGGCTCCATTTCGCCGGGTGGGTTGAGCAAGTACAGCAAAGCCGGAAGCACGGTGATGCTCGAGGTAAAGGCGATGAGCATGCCTACGCCAGCGATGGCGCCGAGTTCCGAAATGCCCTTGTAGTCTGTCGGCAGGAAGGAAAGGAATCCCGCCGCTGTCGCCATCGCGGCCAGTGAAAGCGGGACTGCAGAACGCTCGGCTGCCCTCTCGAGCGCAGCCCGCAGATCCTCGCTCTTGAAGCGCTCCGACCTATAGCGAACGCTGTACTGAATGCCGAAGTCCACGCCCAGTCCAACAAACAGAACGGCGAACGCGATCGACAGCAGGTTCAGCGAACCCACCATCATGAGGCCCAGCGCCGTGGTGATGGAAAGGCCGATGAAGAGATTGACGAACACGGCGAAGATGATCTTCGGCGAACGCAGCGCCATCCAGAGGATGAACAGCACCACAAGCACCGTTCCGATCCCGTTGACGACAGCGCCGTCCTGAACGGTCGCGAACTCTTCGTTGGCGATCGGAACCGGTCCGGTCAGCCTGACCCGCGCCCCATATTCGCCTGCGAGATTGAGATCCCGGGCCGCCTGTCTGATGGCGTCGGTCCCCTCCTTGCCCGGTTCCAGGGCATTGAAGTCCAGGACCGGGCGGAACTCGATGAAGGCGCGGCGGTCGGAGTTGGTCAAAGGCTTGTCGCTGACCAGTTCGCGCCAGGAGAACGTTGCGTTTCCCGTGTTCAACACCTGCTCGACGGTCTGGGCGATCAGGTTGAAGGGCCGTTCGGTGCTGTCGAGTTTGACTTGCCCGCGCTTGACGCCGGCGAGGCCGGTTTCCAGCGCGCCGGTCAGTCCCCGTATGCTGGGATCGCCGGCCATGATCTCGATCAGGGGCGCTGCGGATTCGAACTGCCCAACGAGCCGTCCGACGTCGGCCACCGGAAGGAACAACAGCCCGTTCTTTTCAAAGAATTCGCCGGAGCCCAAAGGGCGAATCGACACGAAATCCTTGGTATCGCCAGACAATTTCTCTTCAAGCGCCTTGGCCGCAACATTGGTCAACTCCGGAGTCGGAGCATCCACCACGGCGAGGATCGTTCTGTCCCGATCGAATGCGTGTTCGAATTGATTGTCGCGCTGACGCCAATCAAGTTTCTGCGAAATCAGCGTGTTGATGTCGGTGTTGATTGCGAAGTGGTGGGCGGTGTAGAAGCCCGCCCCTATCGCAAGGATAAGGCCGACCAGGAGAACGAGAGGGGCAAACCGCGTGCAAGCCTTGACAATCGATACGACAATACTCGTCAGCACAGTTTTTCTTTCTGGCGTTATGGACATGCCTCGAACGCCCGCTATCTACCCGAGTTCCACGAGCCGATCTAATGTTGATTTGGGTTGTTTTCTGAAGCACGACGGGACGCGGCGCAAAGATGCGGGAACCGCGATGGAGGCCTTTGATATAGCGGGGATGCCGGCGATAAAGTGACGAACAGGTGAAGGCCCAAAGGCTTCTTTTATCGCGGCTTGGGCAAATTCGGTATCTAATTACCCAGCACCATCCATCCGCCGGGCGGGTCTACTGGCAATCCGCCTTTTCGGACCGATCTTTTTTTGACACAAGGCCCGTACCCCGGGAACCGATGGGTGCGGAACTGGATCGTGGTGCGGATATTGCACATATCCAGACCGCGGAGAGGCTGAAATGAGTGTGGTGCAACTTGCGTAACGGGCGTCCTATGGAAGTGTATCTAGCGCAGCCCCGCGGATTTTGCGCGGGGGTCGTGCGTGCAATCGAAATCGTCGAGCGCGCCCTCGAAAAGTATGGTCCGCCGGTCTATGTGCGCCACGAGATCGTGCACAATAAATACGTGGTCGAAAGCCTGAAGAATAAGGGCGCGATCTTCGTCGAGGATTTGTCGGAAGTTCCGCCGCTCGCCGTCACCGTATTCAGCGCCCATGGCGTGGCCAGGAGCGTGGAGGAGGAGGCCGCCGCGCGCGGCCTGCCCGTCCTCAATGCCACCTGCCCTCTGGTGACCAAGGTCCACAATCAGGGCAAGCGCTACATGTCAAAAGGACGGGCGCTGATTCTGATCGGCCATGCCGGGCACCCCGAGGTCGAGGGAACCATGGGTCAGGTTCCCGGCCCGGTGCTGCTGGTCCAGAACGTCGACGAGGTGGCGGCTTTGACGATGCCTGCGGACACCCCGGTGGCCTATATTACCCAGACCACGCTCAGCGTGGATGACACAAAGGACATAATTGCCGCCCTTCACCAGCGTTTTAGCGATATTCAGGGCCCGGACATCCGGGATATCTGCTATGCCACACAGAACCGCCAATCTGCGGTAAGGGACCTCAGCAAGCTCGTGGACGTCATTTTGGTGGTGGGGGCCACCAATAGTTCCAACTCAAACAGGCTCCGCGAGATCGGCACCGAAGCCGGGGTCGCGAGTTATCTGATTGCCGACGGCAGCGGGCTGAACCCGGACTGGCTCAAGCACGCGAAGGCCGTCGGCATCACCGCCGGCGCCTCGGCGCCCGAGATTCTTGTCGACGACGTGATTGAGGCCCTGAGGCGAATCGGGCCGGTCACGGTGTCGGTACTGCCTGGCCGGGAAGAAAATATCGAATTCCGGCTTCCGGCCGAACTCGCGGCGGGCTGATCCACTTCTCTATCGAGACCAGAAAGAAAACCTGTAATGGCGATACCGTTCTTCAAGGAACTGAAAATAGCTGGGTACGTGGTCAAGCAGAAATTGCTGGGCCGAAAGCGCTATCCGCTGGTGCTGATGCTCGAGCCGCTGTTTCGCTGCAATCTCGCATGCGTCGGCTGCGGCAAGATCGACTACCCCGACGCGATCCTCAATCGCCGGATGTCGGCGCAGGAATGCTGGGATGCCGCCGAAGAATGTGGCGCGCCGATGGTCGCAATTCCCGGCGGCGAGCCGCTGATCCACAAGGAGATCGGCGAGATCGTCCGTGGTCTGGTGGAACGCAAGAAATTCGTGTCTCTCTGCACCAACGCGTTGCTGTTGGAAAAGAAACTCCATCTGTTCGAGCCTTCGCCATATCTGTTTTTCTCGGTGCATCTGGACGGTTTGAAAGACCACCACGACAAGGCGGTGTCGCAGCCCGGTGTGTTCGATCGCGCGGTCTCCGCCATCAAGG
Source organism: uncultured Alphaproteobacteria bacterium (assembly GCA_963745785.1). Classification (GTDB taxonomy): domain Bacteria; phylum Pseudomonadota; class Alphaproteobacteria; order Rhizobiales; family Xanthobacteraceae; genus Bradyrhizobium. The sequence continues at coordinate 587,798 of CAVUYV010000006.1, forward strand.
CCGCCAAGGCCAAGGGTTTCACCGTCAACGTCAATGCCACGATCTTCGACGGGCACGCCGCCGAGGACATCGCCAAGTTCCTCGACTTCACGACCGAACTCGGCGTCGGCGTTTCGATGTCGCCGGGCTATGCCTACGAACGCGCGCCTGACCAGGAGCACTTCCTCAACCGCACCAAGACCAAGAAGCTGTTCCGCAACGTGTTTGCGCTCGGCAAGGGCAAGAAGTGGAATTTCCTGCATACCGGCCTGTTCCTGGATTTCCTGGCCGGCAATCAGGAATACGAATGCACGCCGTGGGGTATGCCGGCACGCAACATTTTTGGCTGGCAAAAGCCCTGCTATCTGCTCGGCGAGGGCTATACCAAGACGTTCAAGGAACTGATGGAGACGACGGACTGGGACAGCTACGGAACCGGCAGGTACGAGAAGTGCGCCGACTGTATGGCGCATTGCGGCTACGAGCCGACCGCGGCGACCGCCGCGCTGAACAATCCCTTCAAGGCGCTGTGGGTGGCACTGCGCGGCGTGCGCACGACGGGTCCGATGGCGCCCGAGATCAATCTCGATAACCAGCGCCCTGCGCAGTACATCTTCTCGGCGGAAGTGCAGAAGCGTCTGTCAGAAATCCGCCGCGACGAGGCCCTCGCCGCCCAGCAGAAAGCCTCGACAGCCGCGTAGGCTGCGCAGCGCGCGATTGAAGTCGATCCCTGTCGACACCAGCGAGCGCAGAGTGAGTGGATTGCGCGCGACACCGCGCAGGATCTTGCGCAGATCGATGTCGCCGTTCGGCTTGATCGCAGCCATTACCAGCGATGGCAGAGCGCGGCTGGCGGGGTCGCTGATGACGCGCAGCGCCGCGAATGGAAGCCCCACCTCGGCGGCATAGGCTGCCGCGATGTGGCTTTCCATGTCGACCGCGGCTGCCCCTGTCTCCGAGTGCAGGGCGGCCTTTACGGACCGGGCGGCAACCACCTGTTCCACACCGGCGAGACGACCCCTGACCACGCGTCGGCGCCCCAAACCCACGCTCGCAATCATTCCTTCGTTCAGGGCCAGCCCGGCCAGCCACCTTGTATCGCCGGCCAGCACTTCGGTCGCCATTACGACGTCGCCTGATTTCAACGCGGGGTCCAGACCGCCGGCGACGCCGAAGCTGATCACGCCTCTGATCGTCAAGGGGTCAAACACCGTCAGAAGCGCACGCAATTGCTGCGGATCGCTACTGCTGCAGATGACGGTCATGCCGGGGCCTGCCGCGATGCGGGCCTCCTGCGCCAGGCCAGTCACTATCAGCACCGGCCGCGGGTCAATTGGACTGCCCGCGGACGCTTCGTCCCCCGCCCCCAAATTCACATCCCGACCCCTACCACCCTGTTGTTGGTGTTCCTCAGATTCCGATACCGCGCCAACGCCCAGAGCGGAAAGAACTTCGGATATCCATGATAGCGCAGATAAAACACCCGAGGAAAGCCTGTTGCGGTGAAGCGCTGCTCATCCCACAAACCTTTTTCGGTCTGTGTGGCTATTAGGTACTCCACGCCACGCACGACCGCCGGATGCCCGACCTCCCCCGCAGCCATCAATCCGAGCAAGGCCCATGCCGTTTGCGAGGCGGTCGAGGGTGCACCCTCGAAGCCCTTATAGTCGAGTCGATAACTGATAGCATCCTCGCCCCAGCCGCCGTCCTCATTCTGGATCGAGACCAGCCAGGCCACGGCCTTGCGAATCGCGGGGTCCTGGTGGTCGACCTGGGCGGCGTTGAGCGCGCACAGCACCGACCACGTGCCGTAAACGTAGTTCATCCCCCAGCGGCCATACCATGACCCCTCCGCAAGCTGGGTCCGGCGCAGATAGGCAATGCCGGCCGCGAGCGCCTTGCTGCTTTGCGCGGTTTCGCCGAGTTGGGCCAGCATCGAGACGCAGCGGGCAGTAACGTCCTCGGTCGGCGGATCGAGCAGCGCGCCATGATCGGAGAAAGGAATATTGTTGAGATAGTATTCGAGATTATTGACGTCGAAGGCGGCCCAGCCGCCATCGCGGCTCTGCATGCCCTCGATCCATTCGCGGCCGCGCGCGATCGCGGTATCGTATTCATGGCTTCGGGTAGCGCGCCGCGTGCGATCCATCGCCATGACCACGACGGCGGTGTCGTCGAGGTCGGGATAGTAGGCATTGTTGTATTGGAAGGCCCAGCCGCCCGGTCGAACCTCGGGTCGCTTCACGACCCAGTCGCCCTCGATATCCAGCACCTGCCTTGGCAGCAGCCAGTCCAGACCCTGTTTGGCTGGAGCAAACGCCCCCTCGCCGCCGGCCTCGATCAGGGCATGACAGGCCAGCGAGGTGTCCCACACCGGCGAGACGCAAGGCTGGCAATACGCCTCGTGCTCGCGGATCACCAGAAGCCTGTCGAGCCCCCTGCGTGTGATGGCGCGCGGCGGATAGTCCGCGGGCTTGCCAAGCACCTCGTACATCATCACGGTGTTGGCCATCGGCGGATAGATCGCGCCCAAACCATCTTCGCCGTTCAACCGTTCCTCGATGAACGCAACGGCGCTGTCGATTGCGCGCGCACGCAATTTCCTGGGAAACAGCGGCTCGATCACCCGCAAGATGGCGTCCAATCCGCGAAACAACAGAAACCAGCCCCAGCTCTGATGCGGCGCCTTGGCGGTCATTCCGATTGAATGCGGCTCCTGCAGGAACAGCTCATCGATACCGACGCCGCTGACATTTTTCGCCCGCGGCTTCAGCGCCGCCAGAACCATCAACGGCACGATCGTGGTCCGCGCCCAATACGAAATCTTGTTGATATGAAACGGCGACCACATCGGCAGCAGCATGATCTCGATCGGCAGCACCGGCGTGCTCCGCCATTTCAGCACCCCGAACATCGCCAGCAAGAAGCGGGTGAAAACGTTGCTGTGGATGGCACCGCCACGCGACCGGATCGCCTCGCGCGCACGCGCCATGTGCGGCGCGTCGACAGAATCGCCGATCATCTTCAGCGCGAAATAGGCCTTGACGCTGGCGCTCATGTCGAAATCGCCGTCGTGCACCAGTGGCCAGCCGCCGTGGGCGCCCTGGACCCGCCGCAGGTAATTTGCGATCCCGGCTTCGAGCACGGCGTCGACCGGCTCGCCGAGGTAATGACGCAGCAGCACATACTCGGCGGGAATGGTGGAATCGGCCTCCAGTTCGAAGACCCAATGCCCGTCCGGGCGCTGGAGCTCGACCAGCGCGTTCGTTGCCGACGCGATGCTCGCCTCCAGCGCGGCGTTCTCAATTCCCACTGACTTGTTGATGGAATGCATCTGGCTCGACATCCCCTGGATGAATTGAAATGACTTACCCGGTTATGCTGAAACCGCCTGTGATCTCGATCACGCCCGCCGCATCGCCAGCACCAGATCGGCGGCGCGGTCTCCCGAGCGCACCGATCCTTCGATGGTGGCCGGCAATCCCGTATCAGTCCAGTCCCCCGCGAGAAACAGGTTTCTCCACTTCGTGGACGCGCCTGGCCGCAGCGCGTTTTGCTCCGGCGTGGCTTCGAATGTCGCCCGGCGCTCGCGCACGATCTGCCACGGCGGCAGTTCGCCGCTAACCCCGCCGGCCTTGCAGATGTCTCGCCAGATCGCCTGCGCGAGTTCCTCACGCGGCATATCCACCAGCCGGTCGGCATTGCTGATGGTGACCGACAGGCGCTGCGGAAACGCGAACAGCCACTCCACCAGGCCGCCGACAATTCCGAGAATCGGAGGCATGTCCCCGGGGGGATCGAAGCGGAAATGCGCGTTCACGATCGCCCGGAATTTGGACGGCGTTTGCAGGTTCGGCAGCAGCGACGAAGCCGCGCGTGGCGGAACGGCCATCACCACGGCGTCGCCGGATTCGACAGCGACGGTATCGTCGCCAAACTTCAATTGCCCAACGCCGTCCGCCGACAGGGCAAATTCGCGCAGTTCATGTCCGAAGTGGATGCTGGCACCCTTTTCTTCCAACAGCTTGATTGCCGGTTCGATCAGAACCGCGCTCAAGCCGTCGCGCGCAATCAGCGGCCGGCAAGCCGCTCCGCCCGCCAGCAGGGTTTCCCGCACCACCGCGCCGGCAAGGCCCGCGGACCCTTCGGGCGGATCGACGTTCAGCGCCGCAAGCAGCAGCGGCTGCACCAGCCGCCGATAGAGCGTGCCCTCGCAGCGGATGGCATCGCCGACCAGTTTGCTTGGCGCCGCCCAGATCAGAGGCATCAGCGCGAGATAATCGAGCAGGCCGGTGTCGGGCACACGGCGCGCCTCATCGAATACCCACAGCGGCAGCCGGCTTTCTCCGAGGTCGAGCTGCCAACGCTTGCCGCTGCCGAGATCGACGAACGGAAATTGCGCGCGCTTCGGCCCGACCAGTCCCGCTTCGGTGCCGATCGATCGTGCGTAAGCCAGCGCGTGACGGTTGCCCGAGAGCAAGAGATGGTTGCCGTTATCGATCGTCAGGTTGGTCGCGGCGTCGAAATACGAGCGGCAACGGCCGCCGGCCTGTTGCGTAGCCTCGTGGACATGCACCTTGAAATTCGCATGCGCCAGCCGAACGGCCGCCGAGAGGCCCGAAATGCCAGCGCCGATGATGTGAACCGTCTTCTGCATCAGATGAAAGCGTAGCGCAGAATAATGGCGATGCGGGCCATCTTGTTGAGGCGAACCGGCGTGCGCGGCGGGGCGAACCCTCGCGCGACCAGCAATTCGAGAATCGCGCGATAATATTTCGACATGATCCTGGGCGCGCGCACCACCCGCCGCGGATTGCGGTCCATCACCTCGTCGGCTTTCTGAAAGTGCGTCCGCGCGCGCTCGACGAGCGGCGCGCATGCTTTCGGCAACGCCGGATCGGCGATGACCTTCACGGGATCGAAACCAGTGATCCCGGCGTGCAGCAGCGCTTCGCGCGGCAGGTACAGCCGGCCGATGGCCGCATCTTCATCGACATCGCGCAGGATATTCGACAATTGCAACGCGCGGCCAAGATGGTGGGCGAGCAGGATGCCGTCCTCCCGCGCCAGACCGAACACCCGCACCGACAATCGTCCGACCGCGCTCGCGACGCGGTCGCAATACAGATCGAGCGTTGCAAGATCCGGTGCCCTGATATCCTGCGGCACATCCATCTCCATGCCATCGACGATGGCCAGAAAATCCTCGCGCTGCAGGTCGAATCGCCGGACCGACGCGACGTAATCCACCAAGCGCGCCGGCGGACGGTCCTGGTACAGGGCGTCGATATCGTCGCGCCATTGTTGAAGCGCCGCCAGCCGTTCGGGCCGCGGACCATCGGAATCGGCGATGTCGTCGACCTGCCGGCAAAAGCTGTAGATCTGAAACATCGCCTCGCGCTGCTCGCGCGGCAGAATGCGCATCGCCGCGTAGAACGAACTGCCGGAAGCGGATGTCCCGTAATTCGCGTTGGCTGCCGCCGCCTCAAGCGTCATGCGCCCGCCGCCGGCTTGGACACAGGCCGCCGTCCCACCGCCCGGCGAGCGATCTCGCTCGCCACCCCGGCGACGCCGTAGGCCAGCAGTTCAATCGGGCGCAGATGCACGGTCTCGCTGAGGGGATCGCGCAGTTTCAGAAGATGAACGATCCTGTCGGCGAAAGCCTGGATCACCGAAATTTCGAGCCCCAGCCGATAATCCTTCACTTCGCCGCTGAGCGATTTGCTTTCATTGAGCAGACCCTCGGTCCGCGCCGCCAGCGAATGCACGCATTGCAGCAGGGCCGCCGATGCCCGCGCCTCGCCGAGCGCCTCGACGGAAGCACCGTGAGCCGCCAGCGCATCAAGGGGAAGATAGACGCGATTGAGGGCTCTGTAGTCTTTGCCGCAGTCCTGAAGGTGGTTGTTGATTTGCAGACCGGCGCATAGCGCATCCGAGGCCGCCCAGGTCGAGGTACTCTCGCCGTGGACGTCGAGCATGAACCGGCCGACCGGCATGGCCGAATAACGGCAATAGTGGATCACTTCGTCCCAGTTTTCATAGCGAAGTTTGGTGACATCCATCCGGAACGCGGTCAGAACATCGAGCGCGTGGCGCGGCGGCATCGAACGCTGCGCCAGCGCGCGGCGCAGATTGACGGCTTCGGGCTGGCTGTCGCCCTGGCCCAGCAGTTCGGCTTCGAGCAGATCGAGAGTGTCGAGCTTTTCGCGCTGACCGAGCGTTGCGTGATCGGCGATATCGTCGGCGGTTCTGACGAAATTGTAGAACGCCAGGATCAACGCCCGGTGACGCGGATGAATGATCCAGGACGCGACCGGGAAATTCTCGTCGCGGTGTGTCTTGCCGGATCGCAGTTTGCTCGCAGTGGTCATCAAGAACTGGCTACATTGGTCTGGGCACGGGGACTTCGCATCCCCTCATCCGCGCATGCCGATAGGCCGCAAACCCCATATAAGGGAATATGCTACCAAAACCAATGCTGTCTGCGATTTCTCGCAATCGCCGGCTGCGGCCAGATTATCCGAATAACAGGCGCGCAGCGGCGATCATGGGCGGGCGGTGCTATTGCCCGTGGTTTCTCAGCACCTGATCACAGGCCTTGGCCAATTTGGGACGATGTTGCTGAAGGCAGGCGAGGATGGTGAAGTCGCCCTGATCCATCACCAGGCGGCAGTAGCGCTGGACATCGCGCGTGCAAGCCTTCTGTTCTTCCGGTGTGCCGCTCCGCTGCTGCTGGGCAATGGCCCCGGTGGACACCGATAACGACAACAGGATAAGGGCCAAGAAAAATTTACGCATCGTGTTCCTTCATTTTGACGGTATGGAATCCAACCCGAATAGCACATGGCATGACCGGGACAGATTATTCAGATTGCAAACGCCGCGAACGGCAGCAGCGAATAAATCACAGGTGCTGGCAAATGCAGCCAAATTTGCGGCGCCCCTGATGCAGAACATCAGGCGGTTACGAAATCAGTTCGGGAGCATAAGATAACTGTCTGATATTCCATCCCTATTTGGCGACCATTCCTGTTGCCAATTGGCAACATGCTCCAACCAAATTTGGCGACAATCTGAGGCTTCTACTGACGCAGAAAATGCCGTTCGCATGTGCCAGTTGGCTCGTGTATTTTATAGACATCCGATCCAACTGCGACGACCGGTCGGCGCCATCGCAGGCGACACCGTCATTGTCATTTGAACCTGACACACTGCGGCAGGCACTAAATTTTCGATGCGGCGCGACGTCCCGGGCGGGACGTCCTTTTGAATGGGAAACTCACATGAAGCTTAGTTCCAGTTTTCTCGGGCAGGCAATCAAGGCCGCAGGCGTCGGCGCCGCCCTCATGTTGTCGGTGTCGGCGGGCTACGCCCAGTCTGGCCCGTTTGCCGGCTTTGACGGAACATGGTCCGGCAACGGAACGGTGGCGCTTTCCGACGGATCGACCGAGCGCATCCGTTGCAAAGCCGACTACAAGGTCAACGGCAATGGACTGGGCCTGAAGCAAAATCTCCATTGCGCCAGCGATAGCTACAAATTCGACCTGAGCAGCGATGTCACGAGCCAGGGTGACCGCATTTCCGGCAACTGGAGCGAAGCGAGCCGGAATATTTTCGGCAATCTGCAGGGCACCGCGGGGGGCGGCAGGATCGACGTGTTCGTCGAGGCTTCCGGTTTTGCCGCAAACCTGACGCTGCGCACCAACGGCAACAAACAGACCGTACAGATCAGCTCCAAGGGCGAGATCAGAGGCGTGACCATTACGATGGTGAAGAGCTAGCGCCGTATCTTTTGCCCGCTCGTCACTTCGGTTTACTCCGACGGCTTGGCGTGACTTGCCGTCCCGCGAAGCCGCTGCGACAGGTTGATCAGGAACATCGCCGTCGGCCGCAGGATGAAAAGATCCGCGACCAGCGCCGCCACCATCGAGAAGGCGCTGAGCCAACCGAACAGGCGCAGCGACGGCAGGTCGGAAAACACCGTCACCACGAGACCGCAGGCCAGCACCACCGTGGTCAAGATCAGCGCCGGACCGACCAGCACGGTCGCGCGCTCGACTGCCAGTTCCGGAGTGACGCCGGGCCTCGACTCGAGCCTCAGCCGATTGAGGAAGTGAATCGTCGCGCTCAGTCCCAAACCAAAGGACACCGTGAGTGCGACGACGCTGGCGAACTGCAGTCCCTGCCCAAGCAACCACAGTACCGTGCCCGACAATACCACCGGGAAAATGCCTGGCAGGATGCACGAGAACATCACCACCACCGAGCGGAACGCCAGCCCGATGAAGATCGCGACCAGCGCGAACTCGATCGTCAGCCCGCGGTTGAGTTTTTGGATCATGTTGGCGCTGTTGCGCGCAGCGATCGCCGACAGACCGGTGACGGCAATCTCATAACCCGGATGCTTCTTGCGGACAGCGTCCAGCTCTGCATCGAGCTTCTCGACCACCGGCAAGAGCTGACTTGAATCGAGGTCCGGCACCCTGCCCGACACCACGACAGCATCCTGATCGGCTGATATGAAGCGCCGTACCAGATGCTCGGGAATCACGCTGACATATTGCTTCAAGGTCGCGACATCGTTGCTGCCGGCCTTTTCCGCGAGCCAGCGGCGCAACGTTTCGAGCGACCAGACATTACCGACGCCGGCCGTCTTCTCGACCGTCGAATGAACATCCGCGATCGTCTGCAAGGTCTCCGGCGCATATAGCGAGGCGCCCTTGGGGAATTCGATCAGGACGTCGATCGGATTGGCCCCGGTCAGCTTGGCATCCAGCCGTCCGCTCGCCTCCACCGCCTGCCGCTTGTCCGGCACCTGATCGGCAAGCCGATAGCGCGGCTCGAGATTGGCATAGACAACGGCGAGACCGCCGACAAACAGCACCGCAATAAGACTGAACAGCCCGGGACGGCTGACCATGCGCACCGCGATCCAGTAACAAAAATTGCGCAGCATCTGAACGCCGGCATCGGCGCCCTGGAACTTGACCGCGAAAACTCTTTCATTGCGTACAAACAGCACCCCGAACACCGGCACCAGCGAGAGCACCGCGACCAGCGCGATGATGGTGGCGGCAAGTCCCGCCTCGCCGAATTTGCGGATCAGGTCAGAATCCGAAAATTGCAGGGCAATAAACGATATGCCCGCGGTGCCATGGGTGAGCACGCAGGCCGGCCCGACCACGAGCACGGCGTTCCTGAATGCGGTGTACTTGTCCTGGCCCGCAATCAGACGGTCGCGCGCCGCAAAGGTCAGCTGCATCGAGTCCGAAAAGCTGATCACCATGATCAGCGGGGTCATCACGTTCAAGAACATGTTGAGGTTGAAATTGGCCCATCCGAGGCCGCCAAGCGCCAGCAAGATCGCGATCATCGGAGGGAAGGCGGCGACGACCATGAACGATATCTTGCGGAAGAAGATGATCGCGATGATGCAGCCGGCCAGGATGCCGAGGATGTTGTAGGTCAGCCCGTCGCGCTCGACCGCGTTGCGGATTTCGAGCTGCATGACGGGAACGCCGGATAATTCCGCCTTCAACCCGCTGTCCGCAAGGTCTTCCACCATCAGCTTGCGGATATCGCCGACCACCTTGCTGAGCTTGTTGCTGGCGACGACCTCGGGCTCCAGCGACAGCACGATCAGCGCCAGCGTGCCATCTTCGGACAGCAGCTTGCCGCGGATGATCTCGTTGGTTTTGACGGTCTCGATGAACTTGTCGTAGTCGGCGCCCTCCGGCAGATCCGTCGGGAACAGCGCCGCCGGCAGCTTGCCGGGCGCCGGCGCCTGGCGCGCCGAGAACAGTGAAATCAGGCCGCGCGTGCCTTCGACGAGCTGCAGGTCGGTGACGAGATCGCGCAGCTTCTCGAGATTGTCGCGCGCCAGCAGGGTCTTGCCCTCGACCACCACCAGCACGTCGAATTCCGTCGCCGGGAAGCGCTTGGTAACGGCTTCGTATTGCCGATACTCCTTGGAGTTGGACCGGAACAACTGGCTGAGCGAATCGTCGATCTTGATGCGGTCGATACCGAAGATCGCGCCGATGATCAGCGCGACAAGAACGATGCAGGACAGGATCGGCGCCTGAACCGCGATCAGCCCGAGTCGCTCCAGCCCGAAAGCGATGCTGGCCATCGGCCGCTGCTCGATCTTCTCGACATGGACCTCACTGTCGCTGTGCTTTTCGAGCATGCCCTATCCAATTCTCACGTCAGCTCAATTTGTATAGCTTAAGTTCCCGGACGCGAATGAGGCCTCGATCGGCTATGTATGCTCGACGCTAGCCCTTGAAAACATGCGGAAAATTTGTCGCGGGGTGGTTTAGCAGGTCTCTACCGCGTCTCGCAAGCGCAGCCGGCCGCGCAGAATCACCGCGTATGCGGGGATAACGGGCCTCAAGTTTCGGCTTTGTCGTGCCGGCTCGAATGGATCATGACGCGCTGGGACGTTCGGCCGCTCTCATCCTTTAGTGCAACACCGGTGACTTGCCGGGCCAGTCCCTCGCGAATCAGCCACGCGATCCTGAAGGCGGCTTCATCGTAACCGAGCCCCGAGCCGTGGATGTTGGAGACACAATTGCGCTCGGCGTCGGTGAGGCCAACTCTCGGCGCGAAGGTCAGATAGGCGCCTAGACTGTCCGGGGCCGAAAGCCCCGGCCGCTCGCCGATCAGCATGACAATCATGCGGGCGCCAAGAATCGCGCCGATCTCATCGCCCAAAGCGACCCGCGCACCCGATGCCACCACGGCATGACCGATCTCGATTTGCTCGGCAGCCAGCCGCCCCATGAGACTTCGGACGAGTTCGATCGCGTGAGCATGGACTGCCGTCGGCGACAGGCCATCGCCGACGACGATCGCAAGCTGACACGGGCTGCCGGCACGGCTCGCCAGAAGCTCCGCCGAATCCGGATCGAGCGTTCGTCCGAGGTCGGGCCGCCGGAGATAATCCTTCCGGTCGCGTACACGGCTGGAGACATCGAAGGCCGCGAGACCGAGATCGCCGAGGCCCGAGATCATCGCGGGAACGTCGAAGGCGGCATGAACTGCGTCGCGAGCGCGCGCGTGGTCCAGGGTAAACTCAAGCAACGCCTTGGTCGGCATGCTGGCGCCTGCCCGGCCAAGCCCGACGCGCGCCGGCGTGAGGTCCCGCAGATCGAGCATCGAACGGGACGACGGCGCCGGCGGTTTCATTCGTTGTTACTCGGCAGGAACGGATGCCTCGCGCAGCCGGAGCGAATAGTTCGACGCGTTCTGCTGGCCGACCGACGCCGCGCGCGCGAACATGATCAGGTGATGGGCGATCAGGGCCGAGCCGATCAGGCCTTCCAGGTCGCCACGCCGCAAACGCCCCAGCGCAAACTTCCAGAACACCTTGCGGTAGTCGCTGAGTACACCGACCTTCCAGAAAATCCTGCGCAGCATGATCAGTCCGCGCCTGATATTGGCCCAGCTGATCTGTTGCGCACTGGCCGGCAACTTCAACTTGTTGGCATAGGTGAAATCGCACTGATACTGGTAACGCGCGTACAGTCGTTCGGGCTGATAGGCGATCTCCATGCATTTGCGCCACGAAGCAAGAACTTGATCGTATGGCAGCAGAAAATCGACGTTCGAGTCCCGGCCTTCGTCGTGGATCAGACGATTTTCACGTTCCAGCCGGTCCCACAACGGGGTCTTCGGAAGCGCCTGCAGGAGATTGATCGTCAGCAAGGGAATCTTGGATTCTTCGATAAAGGCGAGCAATGCTTCGCCGGTTTCGGGCTTGTCGGTATCGAGCCCCATGATGATTCCGGAGACGACCTCCATCCCGTAACGGTTGATGGTGCGAACGCCCTCCAGAATCGGGACCATCATGTTGTGGTCCTTGTGCATGGCCTTCAGCGCGTCAGGATCCGGCGTTTCGATGCCGCAGAAGATCGTGACAAAGAAAGCCTCGCGCATTTTCTCGAGAATCTCCGGCCGCTTGGCGATGTTGAGCGTCGCTTCGCAGGCCAGGCGCATGACGTAACCGGTTTTCTTCTGCCACTCGATCAGATGCGGCAGCAGATCGACCGCCGCCTTCCGGTTGCCGATGAAATTGTCGTCGACGAAATACACCGAGCCCATCACCCCGCATTCGAGCAATTTGTCGAGTTCGGCGGTGATCTGCTGCGGCGTCTTGAGACGCGGATTGCGGCCGTAAAGTCCCGGGATGTCGCAGAATTCGCACTGATAGGGGCAACCGCTCGAATACTGGATGCTGCCGAGAAAATACCGTTTGACCTCGGCGAGCTCATAGGCCGGAATTGGAAAATCGGACATGGCCACGCGGTCGTTGGTCTTCAGCACCACCTGTTGCGGAGGCCGGGACGGATCGCGCGCCAGCCGCGCGATCAGGTCGTCCGTCGCATCGCCCAGCTCGCCGACATGGAGATAGTCGAACGATGGATAGTAATCCGGGCAGGCGCTGACCGAGGGGCCGCCAATCGCGACGGCCAGATCGAACGCATGCGCGCGGCGGCAGATATCGTTCATCTGCTGACGCTGGATATGCATGCCACTGACGAATACCGCGTCCGCCCATTCGAAGTCTTGCTTCGTGGCCACGCGAAGGTTTTCGTCGACGAAGCGGACCTGCCAGTTCGCGGGCAGATAGGCGGCAATCAGCAGCAGGCCCTGCGGCGGCATGAAGGCCCGCACGCCGTCGGTCAGGGGATACGAGTACTCGAACGTGCCAAAAGAAGACGTATAGCGCGGAAAGACGCACAGGATGCGTCGCACCGTTTCAATGCCCTCAACTCTCATCGAACTTCCTCTACGCGACCCTGCAATTTAACCACGCTCTCCAAGGCTCGGCTATAAATTCCTCAGGATTGTGGCAACGATTCTGACCCGGGCACGGCCGGATGGCTGCGCGGCAGCCTCGGGCGGAGTGTCCTTTTTGGCGCCTTCAGGCGAGCAGCCGCGAGGCAAAATCGGGCAGCCGCCCCGCATTGCCGACCAGGCGAAAATCGGCATCGGCGAGCCCGACACGAAATAGCCAATCGTCGAACTCCGGCGCCCGCTTCAGCCCGAACAGGTCGCGGACATAGAGCGCGTCGTGGAACGAGGTGGATTGATAATTCAGCATGACGTCATCCGCTCCGGGCACCCCCATAATGAAGGTCACGCCGGCAGCGGCGAGCAGCGTCAGCAGATTGTCCATATCGTCCTGGTCGGCCTCGGCGTGGTTGGTGTAGCAGACGTCCACGCCAAGCGGCAGGCCGAGCAGCTTGCCGCAGAAATGGTCCTCAAGCCCGGCACGGATGATCTCCTTGCCGTCATAGAGATATTCCGGGCCGATAAAGCCGACCACGCTGTTGACCAGCAACGGATCGAAAGCGCGCGCAACCGCGTAGGCACGCGCTTCGCAGGTTTGCTGGTCGACGCCGTGATGGGCGTTGGCCGAAAGCGCCGAGCCCTGCCCGGTCTCGAAATACATCACATTGCTGCCGACACTACCGCGCCGAAGCGAAAGTCCCGCCTGGTGGGCTTGCTTCAGGGTTGCGAGATCGACGCCAAAACTCCGGTTGGCGGCCTGCGTTCCCGCAATCGACTGAAACACCAGATCGACCGGCAAGCCCTGATCGATCAATCCGAGCGTGGTCGTCACATGGGCCAGAACACAAGCCTGGGTCGGAATCTGCAGCCGCGCAATGATGTCGTCGAGCAGCCGCAACAGCGCGCCGATCACCGCCGGATCGTCGCTTGCCGGATTGATGCCGATGCAGGCGTCACCGGATCCCAACACGATGCCGTCGAGGATCGAAGCGGTGATGCCCTTGGCGTCATCGAAGGGATGATTGGGCTGCAGCCGCACGCTCATCCGCCCGCGCAGGCCGATCGTGTTGCGAAAGGCTGATGTCACCTCGCATTTTTTCGCCACCAGGATGAGATCCTGGTTGCGCATCAGCTTTGATACTGCCGCGGCCATTTCCGCGGTGATCCCGCGCGCCAGTTTTCTGAGAACTTCACCGCTCGCCGCGTCGGAGAGCAGCCAATCGCGGAACGACCCGACGGTCAGCGAAGAGATTGCCGGCAAAGGCTGACGCGTCGTGGGTGTCGATGATCAAACGGGTGACTTCGTCGTCCTCGTAGGGAATGACGGTTTCCTGCAGGAATTGTTTCAAGGGAATGTCGGCCAGCGCGATCCGCGCCGCGATCATCTGCTCGGCGCTGTCGGCTGCGATCCCCGCCAGGCGGTCGCCGGACCGCGGCGGCGTGGCCTTGGCCAGGAGATCGCGCAGATTTTCGAAGACATAGCTGGTGGCATCGATGGTGTGGCGGTAGACCATGGCGGCTCCCGACCGGCAGCGCGTTTGCGCGCTGTGGCTCCCGCCAAGACTATCAGCTGAAGGGATTCCACGCAGCCCGGACGGGGCGCGAGCAATATTCCTGTAAACATTTGATGTTATTCATGAATTCTCGGCTAAATACTGCCACTCGCTGTTATCCCGAGCGCCGGGCTGCGATCGCGCAGACCTCGCGGGAGGTCCTGAATAAGGTGAACGATTAATGATTTTTACAGGAACATTCTGCATAATTTTTTGACGGCCGACGGTAGTGACCGGCCTCCTAGGAGGCGCTGTTCATGCCTGAAAAAGCGAAATTCGATAAACCCTCTTCGGGCAACGCTGTTGGGTCCCGGCTTTCGCTGGCAGCCAAGCTGTACTCGATCTTCGCACTGTTCGCTGTTCTGACCGCGGCGATCACCATGCTCTCCGACTACAACACCCGTCGGAACGCGGAACTCACGGAAGCCATCGAGACCGCGAGCCGCTCCGCACTCAATGTCGAGCGCGTCAATTCGCTGGTCTATGCCGTCGTGATGGAATCCCGGGGCATCTATATGTCGACGGAACCCGCCGTCGTGAAGAAGTATGGCGACGGGCTTATCAAGTTCAACGATCAGATCCTTGCCGTAGTCAAGGACTGGGAATCCATCGTCCAGGCAGATGACGCCGAGCAGTTCGCCGTCTTCAAGAAGCGCATCGAACAGTTCGTCGACTTCCGCAAGGAGCTGGTTCGCCGCGGAATCGAGATTGGCGGCGCCGCGGGCCGCGAGTGGGGCGACAACGATGCCAATCGCAGCGTGCGTTCCGCCCTCAACAAGGATCTTGAAGCGCTTTCCAGGGTCTATGCCGAACGCAGCAAGCAGATCGCCCGGCAAACCGAGGTCAATCGCCAATGGCATTTGTCCTGACCGGTCTCGGCGGGCTGGCGCTGGTCCTGGTCTGCATCGGCGTCCTGATCATCTCCCGCTCGGTGGCGCGGCCACTTTCGGCGATTACCGCAACCATCAAGCGCGTCGCCGATGGCGCCGAAAGCGTCGAGGTTCCGCACACCAATCGGGCCGACGAGATCGGTGCGCTGGCATGCGCGATCCAGGTCTTCCAGGAGGCGATGGACCGTAACCGCAACCTCAATGCGCAGGTCTTGCGGGACTCCAGGGCGCGCGAGGAACGGGCCCAGCAGCTTGAGACCTCGGTAGAAGCGTTCCGAGGCGCGATCGGAGATGTGCTGCGCGCGGTCACCGACAACGCGTCGGCGATGCGCGATACCGCGGAGTCGATCACCAACGCAGCATCGGATGCAAATGGACGCGCCGTCGCCGCTGCCGGCGCTACCGAGCAGGCCTCCAGCAATGTTTACGCCGTCGCCAGCGCCGCCGAAGAGCTGTCGACTTCGGTCGAGGAGATCGGCCGACAGGTCCGCCAGTCGGCAGGCGTCGTCGAACAGGCCGGCCTTCGGACCGAAAGGTCGATCGCCGAAATCGAAAGTCTCGCGGCAGCGACCCAGCGCATCGATGGCGTGCTCAATCTGATCCAGACGATCGCCGAGCAAACCAATCTGCTGGCGCTGAATGCGACGATCGAGGCCGCTCGCGCCGGCGACGCCGGTCGCGGCTTCGCGGTGGTTGCTCACGAGGTCAAGGCTCTGGCCGAGCAGACCGCCAAGGCGACCTCCGAGATAGGTCAGAACGTCAGCCTGATCCAGGCATCGACGCGGAATGCCGTCGATGCCGTACGCGAAATCGGTAACGCCGTGCGTGACATCAATGAGGTCACGTCGAACATCGCCGGCGCCGTCGGGCAACAAGATGCCGCGACCCGCGAGATCTCCGCGAACGCGCAATTGGCCGCTCAGGGCAACGAGACTTTGGTCACCAATATTGGTTCGCTCAGCAACGCTATCGGCGAGACCAGCAAGGCCGCGACATCGGTGCTGTCGGCGTCGACCGAGCTGACTTCCACGGCGGAAATTCTGTCGCGCGAGGTCGAACAATTCTTCCGACAATTTGCGCGCCGATCCGCTGGATCGTCATAACGATCGCGCACCGCGGACCGGTACTGCGGCCAAGTGAGACAAAAGCCTTCCTCCAGGCGAGCGGCTGCTTCAACGCCGCTTCAAGGCCAGTGCGCTTTCGGGCTAGCCGCTTCAGCGAGCGCTTCAAGGGCGATTTCGGTATCCACCAGCAAAACCTGCACGGCCGCCCCTAGCTTTGGCAGCGGGCGGCATGTAGCAATTTCAGAAACAATGTGTTTCGATTGTTTCTATTTATGCTCGTCAGAACGCGCTCCATGATGTCGGCACGTAGGAATTGCCTGAAGTCCTACTCAACGCCAATCAATGGAGTGTCCCATGACCAACGACTATGCCGCGGCCTTCGGCCGCCTGATGATAGCAACCCTCTTTCTTCTGGGCGGTCTTGGCAAAATCGCAGCGCCCGCGGCGACCCAAGCCTACATCGCGTCGGCCGGCCTGCCGCTGCCGATCGCCGGTTATCTCATCGCCGTCGTGGTAGAGGTCGGTGGCGGCCTGCTTCTCGCGGCCGGCTACCGGACGACCTTCGTCGCCACCGGCATGGCCGTGTTCACGCTGGCGACGGCGGTATTCTTCCATAACAACTTCGCCGATCAGAACCAGATGATCCACTTCTTCAAGAACATCGCCATAGCAGGCGGTCTGTTCCAGGTCGCAGCCTTCGGTGCGGGATCGTTCAGCATCGACGGACTGCGCCTCAAAGGGCAACGTGCGTCGCCGCTGAGCCACGCTTGAAACTCGCGGACAACGCCGCAGCCGCGCCGGCGACCACGACGCCGGCTGCGGTCCGGTAGCCAAGCGCTCGATCGGAACGCGCTTACACAGGCGAGCATTCGACCGTTTTCGTCATGGCTGGCCTGGTCCAGGCGGTGGACGCCCGGCGCATGAAACAGTGTCAGCCGCTGTGACCGTTCAATTCCGTTGCATCTCGAGTCGACGATCGCTCACGTCATTCCACCAGCAGCACATCCACGGCGACCGCGAGCTTCTGCTTGCGCGATCCGACGATGATGCCGTCGACCGGCGAGACATCGGAAAAATCCCGCCCCACCGCCAGCACGATGTGATCGTTCTCGACCAGAATATCGTTGGTCGGATCGAAGCCGATCCAGCCGATCTCCTCGCCGCACCACAGCGAGACCCAGGCGTGGGTCGCGTCCGCGCCCTGCAGGCGCGGTTTGCCCGGCGGCGGGATGGTGCGCAGATAGCCGCTGACATAGGCCGCCGGCAGTCCGAGGCCGCGCAGGCCTGCGATCATCACATGGGCAAAATCCTGGCAGACGCCGTGGCGTTTTTCGAACACTTCCTTGAGCGGCGTCGAGATCACGGTCGCCTTCGGGTCGTATTTGAATTCGGTGCGGATCCGGTGCATCAGGTCGACCGCGCCGGCAAGGATTCCGCTTGCCGGCGGAAAGCTCGGCGCCGCATATGCGGTGACCGGCCGCTGCACCGGCACCAGCGGACTGGCAAAGACGTAGCCGATCGGCGACGCCGGGCCGAGAGCTGGTGGCCTCGAATGCCAGCGTCGCGGACGCTCTTCCCACGCGGGACTTTGCGCGGCGCGGCCGGGCGCGTGGCGGGAAACCGAAACCCGCGATCGGGAATCGATGCGAAGGCTGCGATGCGGGGTTTCGATCAGGACGCTCTCGGTATGCGTCCCGAAAAAATCGTGCCGTACGGTGCGGTCCGCCGGCCGCGGCCTGATATCGACGGTGTGCGAGACCAGTTGCTGTCCGTCGCCGCTCCTCGGCTCCAGCCGCAGCGAGCAGCGCGCGAAACTGACCGGACTTTCGTAGCTGTAGGTGGTGACGTGACGGATGTCGTAGATCACGCGAGGCCCGTCAGCTTTTCGGGCCGGCTCGCATTGGGCCCGTGCGGAAAATAATGCGATCCGATGGCGTCGGCGAGGTTGAGCAGATCCTGCTCCAGCGCGAACAGCGTCTTGGTATCGAGCGCGTGCGGCCTCCGCCGTCGTCAGCGTCGCCTGCAGCGCGACCGCGAGACGCTGCGGCCGCTCGATCAATCCGCCCTCCTTCAGGGTCGGCAGGCTGGCGATGTGATCGTTCAGCGCGGAGACCTGAAACGCGACCGAGCGCGGATTGTAGGGATCGAGCACCACGAGATCGCGCACCGGCGCCAGCAGCGGCCCGACCAGATAGCGCGAGCGATAGGTGATCTGGCAATCCACCAGCGTCAGCAGGATGTCGAGATCCTCGCCGCCGGCTTCGTCATAGGCGAACTGGCGCGCGAAACGCACGGTGTTGATGGCGCGCTCGGCGCGGCGGCCCATTTCGAGAAAACGCCAGCCGGCGGCGCGGTTCATGTTTTCCTGCGCCAGCCCTGCGAAGCTCGCGAGCTCCTGCAGCGTCAGTTCGGCGGCGCTGACGACGCCGTCGTCATCCTCGACCTCCTGGGCAAGGCGCTCCGCCATCTCGGTGATGACCTGCCAGGCATCCGGCGAAAGCCGTTCGCGCAGCGATGTCGCGGTTCGCTGCGCCGAGCGCACCAGCGACAGCGCCGAGCCGAACTTGTCCTCGCTCTGCAGCGCTTCGGCGGCGATCTTGGCGGGCTGCGTCCGCGTCGCCTGCGAGGTCGCGCCCCAGGTCACCAGCAGCCGCTGGATTCGCTCGACCGAATGCAGCACGGTCGACGATCCCTTGCCGGGATCGCGCTGCGACGTCCCGAGCGCCCGCACCAGCCGCAGCGTCGCCTCGGCGCGCTCGAGATAGCGGCCGAGCCAGAACAGATTGTCGGCGGCGCGGCTCGGCACCACGCCGGCGATGCGCCTGATCCGCACCGTATCCACCGCCGGCAGCAGCGTCGCGGTCGAAACCGCCTTGTCGGAGACCACCCAGACATCCGCCGCCCGCGCGCCGTCGCCCATCGACACCGCGCGGGCATCGAGCTGATCGGCGATCCGGCAGAAGCCGCCGGGCATGATGGTCCAGCCATCGGGCGTCGCGGCCGCGAACACCCGCAGCACGAACGGGCGCGGCGTGATCCGGCCCTTGTCCCACACCGGCGTGGTCGACAGCCGCACCAGTTCCTGGCCGACATAGTCGATGCCGCGATCGTTGATCGCGGTCTTGAGCCGTTCGCGCTCGCTCGCCGACAATTCGCCGGCGAGCACCGGCCCGTTGCCCGGAAAGCCGGGAACGCCCCTGCCGTAGGCGCCCTCGATCGCGACCTCGTCGAGCCGCGACAGCACTTCCTCGCGCGCGGACTTCTGGCCGCACCACCAGGTCGCGATATGCGGCATCTTCAGATCTTCGCCGAAGAAGCGCCGGCTCAGGCTCGGCAGGAAGCCCAGCAGCGCCCGCGCCTCCATCACGCCGGAGCCCGGCATGTTGGCGACGACGACGCCGTTCTTGCGCAGCACGTCGATCAGGCCGGGCACGCCGAGCTGCGAGGAGGCGTCGAGCTCCAGCGGATCGAGCGAATTGGAATCGACCCGGCGCAGCAGCACGTCGAGCCGCTTCAGGCCGGCGACGGTGCGGATATGGATGCGGTCGCCGCTGACGGCGAGATCGTCGCCCTCGACCAGCAGAAATCCGAGATAGCGCGCCAGCGTGGCGTGCTCGAAATAGGTTTCGCTGAAGCTGCCGGGCGTCAGCAGCCCGATGCGCGGCTCGTCGCGGTCGGCGCTGGCGCGCAGACTGTCGCGGAACGCCTCGAAGAACGGCGCCACCCGCTCGACATTCATCGACTTGTAGAGCGAGGTGAAGGCGCGCGACAGCACCAGCCGGTTTTCCAGCGCGTAGCCCGCGCCCGACGGCGCCTGGGTGCGGTCGCCCAGCACCCACCAGCGCCCGTCGGGCCCGCGGCCGACATCGGCGGCATAGAGATTGAGATAGCGGCCGCCCGGCGGTTTGATGCCGCAAACCGAGCGCAGATATTCGGTGCTGCCGGCAATCGCCGCCGCCGGTATCGCGCCCTCGGCGACCAGCCGGCCCTCGCCATAGAGATCGCGCAGCACCAGTTCCAGCAATTGCGCGCGCTGCACGATGCCGGCGGTCAATTGCTGCCATTCGGCCTCGTCGATCAGGAGCGGCAGATGGCTCAGCGGCCAGAGCCGGTCGGCGGTTTCGCCGGGCGCGCGATAGGTGACGCCGGCTTCGCGCAGATGCCGGTCGGCGGCGCCGAAACGCCGCTCGATGTCGGCCGGCGTCAGCGTGGCGAAGGCATCGAAGAACCGGGTCCAGACCGCGCGCGGCGCGCCGTCCTGCGCGATATATTCATCGGGAATTCCGGGCAGGCGGACATAGTCGCGGGTCCACTGCGCCACGCGCCGATTGGCCGGGCGGGCCTTGCTCCCTGACTGCCTCCCTGACTGCTTCCCTGGCCGGCCTGCCCCGCCATCCCGAACTCTCCTGCCCAAAGCCTATCCTCAAT
Source organism: uncultured Alphaproteobacteria bacterium (assembly GCA_963745785.1). GTDB lineage: Bacteria > Pseudomonadota > Alphaproteobacteria > Rhizobiales > Xanthobacteraceae > Bradyrhizobium. The sequence goes on from CAVUYV010000006.1 coordinate 608,510, forward strand.
GCAGGAGCGGCGTCCTCAAGTCGAGGGTCAAGGGAAATTCAATTGTGCGTTCCTCGCGCGGCGGATCGATCTTGCCGGGCGTGTGGCCATGATCCTGAAACCGGGCCAGCCGCCGCGCCTCGGCCTCGTAGGAATTGACCGGTTTGGTCTCGTAGCTGCGGCCGCCGGGATGGGCGACGTGATAGACGCAGCCGCCCAGCGACCGGCCGTTCCAGGTATCGATCAGGTCGAACGTCAGCGGCGCGTGCACCGGAATGGTCGGGTGCAGCCCCGAGGCCGGCTGCCAGGCCTTGAAGCGGACGGCCGCGACCGCCTCGCCGGAGCGGCCGGTTTCCGTCATCGGCATCCGCCGGCCGTTGCAGGTGACGACGTGGCGGCCCTCGACAAAGCCCGTCGGCCTTGACCTGCAGCCGCTCCACCGAGGAATCGACATAGCGCACGGTGCCGCCGGCCGAGCCCTCTTCGCCCAGCACATGCCAGGGCTCCAGCGCCTGCCGCACTTCCAGCGCGACGCCGCCATGGTGGACCCGGCCGAACAGCGGGAAAGCGGAATTCGAGCTGCGCCGCGTACCAGTCCGGCGAAAAATCGTAGCCGGATTGCTTCAGTTCGGCGAGCACGCCCAGAAAATCTTCCCAGAGGAAATGCGGCAGCATGAAGCGATCGTGCAGCGTGGTGCCCCAGCGCACGAATTTGCCCTGCTGCGGCTCGCGCCAGAGCTTTGCGATCAGCGCCCGGATCAGCAATTGCTGCGCCAGCGACATGCGCGGATCGGGCGGCATTTCCAAGCGCGCGGAATTCGACCAGCCCGAGCCGGCCGGTGGCGCCGTCGGGCGAATAGAGCTTGTCGATGCAGATTTCGGCGCGATGGGTGTTGCCGGTGATATCGACCAGGATGTGCCGGAACAGCCGATCGACCAGCCACAGCGGCGCCTTGATGCCCGGCGGCGGCACATGGGCCAGCGCGATCTCCAGTTCATAGAGGCCGTCATGCCGGGCCTCGTCGATGCGCGGCGCCTGGCTGGTCGGACCGATGAACATGCCGGAGAACAGATAGGACAGCGACGGATGCCGCTGCCAGTACAGCACGAGGCTCTTCAGCAGATCGGGACGGCGCAGGAACGGCGAATCCGCCGGCGTGCCGCCGCCGACCACGACATGATTGCCGCCGCCGGTGCCGGTGTGGCGGCCGTCGACCAGGAAACGTTGGCGCCGAGCCGGACCTGCGCGGCGTCTTCGTAGAGACCGAAGGTGATATCGACGGCCTCGCGCCAGCTTGTCGCCGGCTGGATGTTGATCTCGATCACGCCGGGATCGGGCGTCACCTTGATCACCTCGACGCGCGGATCGAACGGCGGCGGATAGCCCTCGACATGCACCTGCATCTGCATTTCTTCGGCGGTCGCCTCCACCGCCGTGACCAGTTCCAGATAATCCTCGAGCTTCTCCACCGGCGGCATGAAGGCGCACAGAATGCCGTCGCGGATCTCGATCGACATCGCGGTGCGCACGCCGCCGCCTTTGAGCTGCTGCTCCTGCACCTGCTGATGCGGCGCGGCCTCGGCCGGCGCCGTCCCGTCGTACACCGGCAGCGCCTCGCGCGGCTCCAGCGGATCCTGCTCGACGATGTAGGGATATTCTTCCGCCGGAATATGCGGCAGCGAGGCGATCGGCAGCCGCAGCCCGAGCGGGGAATCGCCCGGCGTCAGAAACAGATTGCCGCGCCGCAGTTTCCAGCGCTCGCTGCGCCAGCGTCCGGCGTCCGCGTTCCAGCGCTGGATCGGCAGCACGAATCCCTTGGGCACGTTGAGCCCCTGATCGAACACCCGCGCCATCCGCGAGCGCTCTTCCGGATCGGACAATTTGGAATCGCTGGGATCGACATTGGGCGGCAGGCCGGCTTCCTTCTGCAGCCAATGGCCCGGGTCCTCGAACGCCGGCAGGATGAATTCGGAATCGACGCCGAGCTTTTTCGCGGCGCCTTCCGCGAAACGCTCGGCATCTTCGATCTCGGCCTTGCGCGGGTTCTCGATCGTCGCGATCAGATCGGAATTCTTCCAGATCGGCACGCCGTCCTTGCGCCAGTAGAGACCGAACGCCCAGCGCGGCAGGCTTTCGCCCGGATACCATTTGCCCTGCCCGTAATGCAGCAGGCCGCCCGGCGCGAAGCGCGTCCGCAAGCGGCGGATGAGATCGTCGGCGAGGCCGCGCTTGGTCGGGCCGACCGCGGCGATATTCCATTCCGGCGATTCCAGATCGTCGACCGAGACGAAGGTCGGCTCGCCGCCCATGGTCAGGCGCACGTCGCCCGCCTTCAGATCGGCATCGACCTGCTCGCCGAGCCGGTCGAGACGCGCCCAGGATTCGTCGGAGAACGGCCTGGTGATCCGCGGCGCTTCGCGGATCCGCTTGACGTTCATCTCGAAGCCGAATTCGACATTGGCAAATCCGGCGCGCCGCTGATCGGCGCCGCCGAGCGATAATGCGGCGTGGCGGCGACGGGAATATGCCCCTCGCCGGTCAGCATGCCCGAGGTGACGTCGAACCCGATCCAGCCCGCGCCGGGCAGATAGACTTCGGCCCAGGCGTGCAGATCGGTAAAATCGTTCTCGACCTCGCGCGGTCCTTCGACCGGATCGATGTCGGGACGCAGTTGAATGAGATAGCCGGAGACGAAACGCGCGGCGAGCCCGAGATGCCGCAGGATTTGAATCAACAGCCACGCCGAGTCGCGGCACGATCCGGCGCCCGCGGCCAGCGTCTGCTCCGGCGTCTGGATGCCCGGCTCCATGCGGATGATGTAGCGAATCTTCTTCTGCAGTTGCGCGTTGAGATCGACCAGGAAATTGACCGTGCTCGTCGCCTCGCGCGGAATGTCGGCGAGATATGCGGCAAACAGCGGCCCGGGCTCGATGGTCGCGAGATAGGGCGCGAGTTCGGTCTTGAGATCGTCGGTATAGGCGAACGGAAAACTGTCGGCGTAGGGCTCGACGAAGAAATCGAACGGATTGATCACGGTCATCTGCGCCGTGAAATCGACTTCGATCTTGAGCTCGGTGGCCTTTTCCGGAAAGACAAAGCGCGCCAGCCAGTTGCCCTGCGGATCCTGCTGCCAGTTCACGAAATGATTTGATGGGCGTGACCTTGAGCGAATAGCTCAGGATCGGCGTGCGCGTGTGCGGCGCCGGCCGCAGCCGAATGGTTTGAGGGCCGAGGTCGATCGGACGGTCGTATTTGTAGTGCGTGACGTGATGTAGTGCGACGAAGATCGACACAGGCGGGCCACTCCAGCAGCTTTTTTAAGCAGAACACTGGTTCCGGCTGACATCAAGCACTAACAACGGGCAGCGATTGCCTATGGCGAGGTGCGGATTGGAGATGTCGTCCATCCCTGTTGCGTCATGGCCGGAGCGATGTCCCGGCAATCCACGGCTTACTTGTCTAATCGCGTCAAGACGCAGCCGGCAAGACGTGGAGTGCCCGGCACTTCGCCGGGCATGACGGAATCCGAGCTGACGCTCGGCAGGCAGCCACTACATCGTCGCGCCGAGCACCCAGGGCGCGAATTCGGCGCCGCCGAAATCAAAGCTCTCGCTCTTGGTCGGCTGGCCGGAGGCGGTCTTCAGCATCAGATCGAAGATGCGCTGGCCGCATTGCTGCACGGTTTCCTCGCCGTCGAGGATGGTGCCGCAATTGACGTCCATGTCGTCTTCCATGCGCTTGTACATCGCCGAGTTGGTCGCAAGCTTGATCGAGGGCGCGGGCTTGCAGCCGAACACGCTGCCGCGGCCGGTGGTGAAGCAGACGAGATTGGCGCCGCCGGCCACCTGCCCGGTCGCCGCGACCGGGTCGTAGCCCGGCGTGTCCATGAAGACAAAACCCTTCTTGGTGACGGCTTCGGCGTAGTTCACGCACGTCGACCAGATTGGTGCTGCCGGCCTTGGCCATCGCGCCGAGCGATTTTTCCAGGATCGTGGTGAGCCCGCCGGCCTTGTTGCCGGGGCTCGGATTGGCGTTCATCTCGGCGCCTTCGCGCTCGGTGTATTCTTCCCACCAGCGCATCAGCGCCACCAGTTTTTCGCCGACCTCGCGGCTGACCGCGCGGCGCGTCAGCAGATGCTCGGCGCCATAGGTCTCCGGCGTTTCCGACAGGATCACGGTGCCGCCGTGCCGCACCAGCAGATCGCTCGCCGCACCCAGCGCCGGATTGGCGGAGACGCCGGAATAGCCGTCGGAGCCGCCGCATTGCAGCGCCACCGTCAGTTCGCTGGCCGACACCGGTTCGCGCTTGACGTTGTTCGCGTCGGCGAGCGCCTCGCGCACGAAGGCGACGCCGGCTTCCACGGTCTTGCGGGTGCCGCCGATTTCCTGAATTTCCAGTTCGCGCAGGCGGCCGGCGAGCTTCTGCTCCTTCATCAGCCCGCCGATCTGGTTGACCTCGCAGCCCAGGCCCAGCACGACCACGGCGGAAAAATTCGCATGCCGCGCGTAGCCGCCGAGCGTGCGGCGCAGCACCGTCAGCGGTTCGTCCTGCGTCATGCCGCAGCCGGTCTTGTGGGTCAGCGCGACCACGCCATCGACATTGGGGAAATCGGCCAGCGGATTGTCGCCGGTGAACGGATTCTTCTTGAAGATATCGGCGACCATGCCGGCGACATGCGCGCTGCAATTCACCGAGGTGAGGATGCCGATATAGTTGCGGGTCGCGACGCGCCCGTCGGGACGGCGGATGCCGTCGAAGGTCGCGGGCAGATCGAAGTTCGGCGTCGGCGTGACGTCGACGCCGAACGCATAGTCCTTGGCGAAATCGCCCATGCCGCAATTCTGGGTGTGGACATGCTGGCCCGGCGCGATCGGCGCGGTCGCAAAGCCGATGATCTGGCCGTAGCGGCGGATCGGCTCGCCGACCGCGATCGGCGCGGATCGCGACCTTGTGGCCCGCCGGAATGCGCTCGACCGTGGTCACGCCGTCGGCCACGACCATGCCGGGCGGCAGGCTCGAGCGCGCGATCAGCACGCCATCATCGGGATGCAGGCGGATGACGGGTGCTGGGGCCATGGGTGTCTCCTTTTCTCGCTTTCACCTCTCCCCGTTCTTTACGGAGAGGTCGGACTGCGAAGCGTCCGGGTGAGGGGCAAGGCACAATGCAAACGCGACCGCGAGCTCGCGGAAAAGGCCCTTCACCCCGACCCTCTCCGCGAAGACGGGGCGAGGGAGAAGAAGTTACGCCTTGCCGCCGGAATCCTTGCGGGTCTGCGCGACCTGCATCTTGGCGTAGGTCATCATCAATCCGCTTTCGTTCGACAGCGTCACGAGCTTGAAGCCCATGTTGATCGCGCGCACCGCGCCATCGGCGCCGCTGCAGTGAATGCCGGGATAGAGGCCGCGCTTGCCGCATTCCTTCACGATCTTCTCATAGATCTTGAGGATCTCCGGCTCGTCGCGATCGAGCTTCGGCACCAGGCCATAGGAGAAGCCGAGATCGGACGGACCGATATAGACGCCGTTGATGCCCTCGACGTCGAGGATCGATTCCATGTTCTCGACCGCGGTCTTGGTCTCCATCATCGGCAGCAGCACGATCTCGTCGTTCGCGGTCTTCTGATAGGTGCCGGCCGAGCCATACATGCCGGAACGGATCGGGCCGTTCGAGCGCGTGCCGCGCGGCGGATATTTGGAGTAGGCGACGAGGTTTTCGGCTTCCTGCTTGGTGTTGACCATCGGGCAGATCACGCCATAGGCGCCGCCGTCGAGCACCTTGCCGATGATGCCGGGCTCGTTCCAGGGCACGCGCACCATCGGCGTCACCGGATGGCCGTTCATCGCCTGGAAGCATTGCACCATCGACTGGTAGTCCTGCACGCCGTGCTGCATGTCGACGGTGACGCTGTCGAAGCCGCATTGCGCGATCACCTCGGCGGAAAAGCCGGAAGGAATCGCAAGCCAGGCGTTCACCACGGCCTTGCCCGAGGCCCATATTTTCTTGACGTTGTTTGCCACTGTGTTTCCTTCCCTTCTTGCCCAGACACACCGTCATTGCGAGGAGCGTCAGCGACGAAGCAATCCATTCTGTGCTTGCGACTTTGGATTGCTTCGCTTCGCTCGCAATGACGCTAGAACTACTCCACGGCCCGCTGTATGCTCACTTCGCTCACGCCGACTTCGCGGGCGGTGTTCACTATCGCCGCCCAGGTATCGTCAGGCAAGGGCACGCCGTTTTTGGTGCGCTCGGCGCGCATTTTCGCTTCCGGCTCGCCCGGGATCAGCACGGCATCGACGCCGGCGGCCGGCTTGGTATCCTTGAAGTAGTTGACATAGCGCGAAATCTCGCCGTCGAAGAAATTGCTGGTATCGACCACTTTGGGATCGACATAGATCGCGAACATGCCGTTGGCAAAACGCCGGTTCGGCCCGGTGGCGCCGGTGCCGGTCAGCGCGCCGCCGAGCAATTCGCAGATGAACGCCAGACCCGAGCCCTTGTGCTCGCCGAAGGCGCGGATCGCGCCCTTGCCCTGGCTGTGGTCGCGCGGCCCTTCCGCGGTGTGCGGTCCGTACAACACCGCGGGATCTTCGCTCAGGTTGCCGTCGAGATCGATCAGCGCGCCCTTCGGCAATTTCTTGCCGCCGCGGCTTGCGACCAGCACCTTGCCTTCGGCGACGATCGAGGTCGCAAAATCCAGCACGATCGGCCCCTGCCCCTGGCGCGGAATGCCGACGCAATAAGGCGCGGTCGACAGCCGCCGCTCGACGCCGCCATAGGGCGCCACCAGCACCGAGCCCGCGGCGTTGACGAAGTGGACCGATACCAGGCCTTCGGCTGCCGCCATTTCCGCCCAGTCGCCGACGCGGCCGATATGTCCGGCATTGCGCAGCGCGACCGCGGCGAGGCCCGAGGCCTTGCATTTTTCGATGCCGATCCTGACCGCCTGCGGCGCCACGGTTTGCCCGTAGCCGAACTTGCCATCGACCACCGCCAGCGACGGCGTATCGACCACGCGTTCGACGGTCTGATCGGGAACCACCGAGCCCATCTTCTTCCACCTGATATAGACCGGCACCCGGATCACGCCGTGGCTGTCGTGTCCGGTGAGATTGGCGGTCGTCAGATAGGTCGCGATGCGCCTGGCTTCTTCAGGCGAGGAGTCCGAATGGGTGAACACTTCGGCGACAAAGTCGATCAGTTTTTGAACTTGTAGGTGACCATGAATGCGCTTAGCTCACTTGTTAAGCGCTTACTTTGGCGTGACCGCCGAGATAGGCGGCGCGATGGCTTCATTGCCCCACAATTCGTCGGGCTTGCCGCCGAGCACGATGCGTCCGGTTTCCAGAACGTAGCCGTGGTCGGCGACGGAAAGTCCCATGCGCGCGTTTTGCTCGACAAGCAAGACCGTCGTGTTGCGCCGGATCTCCGAGATGATCCGGAACACCGCCTGCACGATCACGGGCGCGAGGCCGAGCGACGGCTCGTCCAGCAGCAACAGGCGCGGCTTCGCCATCAGGCCGCGCGCGACCGCGACCATCTGCAATTGGCCGCCCGACAAGGTCCAGCCGAGCGCATTGGAAAACGAGCGGATGTCCGGAAACAGATCGAACATCGCGTCGGCTTCGCGCGACAGTTCGGATTTCGCGACGCGCCGGTTCGACGCGCCGAGCATGATGTTTTCCTTGACGGACAGGCCGGGAAAATCCGCCGCCCTTCGGGCACGTGGGAGATGCCGAGCCGCACGATGGCCTCGGGCCCAAGGCCGGCGATCGACTTGCCGTCGAACAGGATTTCGCCCGCCGCCGGCTTTGCCAAGCCCGAGATCGCCCGCAGCGTGGTCGATTTGCCGGCGCCGTTGGCGCCGAGCAAGGTCACCACCTGCCCCTCATCGACGCTGATCGAGACGCCGCGCAGCGCTTCGATCTCGCCGTAGCGCACGATCAGGTCGTGGATTTCGAGCAGCGGCATTATTCGGTCCCGAGATAGGCGGAGACGACGTCGGGATGGCGCAGCACCGCCATGGATTCGCCGTCCGCGATGCGGCGTCCGAAATTGAGCACGGTGATGTGCTGGGCCGCTTCGGAGACCAGCGTCATGTCGTGATCGATGATCAGGATGGTCAGGCCCTGGGCGGCGATGCGCTTGAGCAGCTCATGGAGTTCGAGCTTCTCGCTCGAGTTCAAGCCGGCCGCGGGTTCGTCGAGCAGCAGCAAGGTCGGATTGGCGGCAAGCGCGCGCGCGATCTCGATCAGCCGCTGATGACCATAGGAAAAACTGGAGATCAGTTCGTTGGCCGCGCGCCGAGCCCGACGAAGGTCAGCGCCTCCATCGCGCGTTCGGTCAGCGCGTCGTCGCCGCCCTTGCCGATCATCGTGTTGCCCGGGCCGCTCGGCGCCGATCTCGACGTTTTCCAGCGCCGTCATCGAGCGGAACAGCCGGATGTTCTGAAACGTCCGTCCCAATCCGGCGGCGGTGCGCTGATGCGGCGGCATGTTGGTGATGTCGGTGCCGTCGAGCAGGATCCTGCCGGCGGTCGCCTTGTAGAGGCCGGAGAGCACGTTCAGCGTCGTGGTCTTGCCGGAGCCGTTCGGTCCGATCAGCGCATGAACGCCGCCGCGCTTGACCGCGATATCGACGCCGTCGACCGCCTTGAGGCCGCCGAAATATTTCGAGAGCCCGTTGACCTCGAGCACGGTGTCGCCGCCGACGGTCGCAGGCATCAGTTGCAGCGGCGCGGCCGCCGGCGGCGCGCCCTTCTGGGCGCGCCAGCGCTCGGTTGCGATGTTGACGAATCCCCAGATGCCGTCGGGCATGTAGCGGATGATGAGGATGACGGACAATCCGTAGATCGCGAGATAAAGCCCGGGAACGCTTTTGAGAAACCGCAGCCATTCCGGAATCAGGATCAGCAGGCCAGTGCCGATCGCCGATCCGATCGGCGAGGCGACGCCGCCGAGCAGGGACATCGTCAGGAACACGACCAACTCGGCAAACGAGAACTGATCCGGGACTGACATAGGCGAAGCCACCGCGAACAGACCGCCGGCCAATCCGCCCAGCACCGCGCTGCAGCGCAAACGCGGAAACCTTGGTGCGGAATACATCGATGCCGACGACGCCGGCGGCAAGCTCGTTGTCGCGCACCGCGCGCATGGCGCGGCCGAGCCGGGTATCCGACAGGTGCCATACGAAATAGCCGACCAGCGCCAGCATGGCGACGCAGAAAGCCAGGTACGACTGCGACGGACTGGAAACAGATCGGGCCGGCCGATCCGCGATACGCCGTCCGGGCCGTGGGTGAGCCAGATCGTGTTGATCATGACCAGCGTGACGATCTGCTGAAACGAGATCGTCACCATCGCCAGATAATGGCCGCCGAGCCGCAGCGTCGACATGCCCAGCAACGCGCCGGCCAAAAGCGCGATGACGCATCCACCCGCAAGGCAGAGCCAATAGCTGAGATGATAATCCGACGTCCCGAGACCGACGGCATAGGCGCCGAAACCGAAGAACGCAGCCTGCGCCAGATTGATCTGGCCGCACAGGCCGAGCACGACCGAGAGACCGAACACGGCGATCGCAAACGTGGTCGCCTGCATCAGGATGTTGTGGATGTAGCCGTCGAACCGCATTGTGGCGGCGAGCGCCACCAGGATCGCGGCGCCGATGAAATACGGCAGATGACGCAGCAGCAGCGGCTTTGCACGCGGCGACGACCGCGGCGATCGGCATGTTCTCGCTGGGGGCGCTCATGCTTTCTCCGCGACGCGTTCGCCGAAGATGCCCTGAGGCCGGAAGACCAGAAACAACACCAGCACGAGGAAGGCAAAGCCATCCTTGTAGGGCACTGAAATGTAGGCCGCGCCGAAGGTTTCGATGATGCCGAGCGCAAGTCCGCCGATGATCGCGCCGGCGACGTCGCCGAATCCGCCGATGATGGTGGCGGCGAATGCCTTCAGCGCGATGGTCGAACCCATCTGGATCGAAACGAACAGGACCGGCGCCACCAGAATGCCGGCGAGACCGCCGAGCACCGCCGAGTAGATGAAGGTGATCATGATCATGGTCGACACGGAGATGCCGAGCAGCGAGGCCATCTCCTTGTCCTGCGAGGTCGCCTGCAGCTTCTTGCCGAGCATGGTGTGTTCGAAGAACCAGTAATTGAAGATCACCAGCACGATCGTGACCGCGATGATCAGGAGATACTGGCTGTCGAGATAGACCGGCCCGAGCTGAATGCCCGGCGTCTCGAACCATCCCTCCAGCACCTGCGGCTGCGGGCCGTAGATCGCGAGCACCGAGTTGGCGAGCAGGATCGAGGCGCCGATGGTCGCGATGATCACCGGCAGGAAAGCTGCGGTGACGCAGCGGATAGTAAACCCCGAGATTGAAGATCGCGCCCAATAGCGCCATGCCGGCCAGCGCCAGCAGGAAGGAGAGCCAATACGGCCATCCCAGATCGACGGCGAACACCACCATCAGATAGGCCGCGACCATCGAGAATTCGCCCTGCGCGAAGTTCACGACGTTGGTGGCGCGGAAGATCAGCACGAAACCCAGCGCGACCAGCGCGTAGACCGCGCCGATGCCTATACCGGTAAACAACAATTGCAGTGCGAGATCCATGGAAATGCTCGGTTAAGAGAGGCTGCAGGCCGTCTGGCTACAGCATTCACCTGGAAGGACGACCGGCGGCAACGCGGTACGGGCGCTGCTCATCAAAAACGTTGCCGGCACCTCCGCGTCCGGAGGGGCCGGCGACGCGATCAATCGTTGAAGTCGATATGCTTGTCGAAAACGATCGTCCCCTTCTCGTTCCTCACGACGTTGTAGCCGTGCAGACCGTCGCCGTTCTGGTCGAAATTGTATTCGCCCTCGGCGCCGGGGGTTTTCTTGGTCGCAAGCAGCGCCTCGCGGATTTTCCCGGGATCGGTCGAGCCGGCCTTGTTGATCGCCGCCGACAGGATGGTGACGGCATCATAGGGCCAGGCGCTCTGGTTGTCCGGCGCGGTCTTGTAGGCCTCGCGGTAGGCCTTGCCGAAGGCCTTTGAAGCCTCGCTGGAACTCTTCGGCGTAATCGGCAACGCCATAGGTGCCGTACAGCGCCGGACCTGCCAGACTTGGTCGACGAAACCGCGATCACCGAAGGCGATCCCACCCAGGGAATGTTGACGCCGAGCTGGCGCAGCTGGCGAGCGAAAATGCCGAGATCGTTTTCGAAGGTGAAATAGGTGCCGAGAACGTCCGCGCCGGACTGCTTCACGGCCAGTACGACCGGGGTGAAATCCTGGCTCTGGTTGGCATAGCCCTGATCGAGAACCGCCGGGTTGCCGAGTTTTTCGAGCGCCGAGGCCAAGGCCTTTCCGCCTGCCGTTCCGAAGGCGTCGGTCGAGTGAACGATTGCCCATTTCTTCTTGCCGAGCGTGTTGACGCCGTAGTCGGCGATGACGCGCCCCGAATAGCTGTCGTTGGGGCGGAAGCGAAACAGCCATTGATTGCCCATGTGGGTGAGGGTGGGATCGGTTCCGCCGATCATGACAGGCTTGCCGAGCTTGAGAACATCAGGTGCCATCGCATGCACCTGGGTCGAGCGGATCGAACCCAGGAACCCGACGATGTCCGACTGCGCGGCCAGTTTCGAAAACGCCAGCACAATGCCTGGATTGGTGGTCTGATCGTCCTCGATCACCAGTTCGACTTGCTTGCCGAGTACGCCCCCAGCCTTGTTCACCGCAGCGAGCGCGAGCTTCGCGCCATTCTGGGCCCAAAGCCCCTGCTCGGCCGCGGGTCCCGTCGCCGGCACGCACATCCCGATCTTGGTGGTCGCGCCCTGAGCACGCGCGCTACCGATCACGTAAGGTGCTGTAATACCAACGGCCAAGCCCGCGGTGAAGTCACGTCTCGTAAGCTTCATTCAGTCCTCCCGAGGCCAGCTTCAGCGCTGGCCTTCTTTAAGTTTTGGTTTGAGCGAAAAACCGTCCGTTGTGTCTACGGCGTGTCGCAGCGCGAGTAAATTGATATCGCATCAAATCTCCGCTCGGGTATCTGGCTCGGCCAAATTGGTGCGTGGTTTGCCTTGCTCAAACGACAAGTGGCACTTGAGCTATGCAGTGCGTTCACGGCATCATGCAAATTTGCCTTACTGGTTGCGAAGGTCGCTGGCCTCACAACTCGCACAGGCTCGCCGGCAAGACAATTCAAGCCGATTGTGATCCGCATGTACGGTGAGCTGTTTACTTCGCTTGAAGTGCCCTGAAGAATCGTGGGAGTGATCCCGGACATGCCGCATTTCACGATTGAATATTCAGCCAACCTCGATGCGCGCGTCGATATGGGCGCGGTCGTCGAGATCGTCCGCAAGGCCGCGGTGGAAACCGGGATCTTTCCGCTCGGAGGTATTCGGGTTCGCGCGATCCGCTGCGAGCATTACGCCATCGCCGACGGACGGCCCGATTTCGGTTTCCTCGATATGGTGCTGCGTCTTGGCGAGGGCCGCGATCTCGCGACCCGCAAGAAGGCCGGCGAGCATATTTTCCGCATGCTGTCCGATCATCTCGATCCCGTGTTTGCGCAAAGCCCGTTCGCGCTGTCGTTCGACATGCAGATCAACGACAAGCAAACCAGCTGGAAGCGCAACAACATCCACGAACAGCTCACCACCGAGGCCAAACAGGCGCGTCCCGGAATGACGAAATCTAGTTGAGGACACCGCATGCCCGTCCCGCAGCATATCTTCGATCCGCCCTTCAACATCATCAGGTGCAGCCACGTCGTGCTCGACGTGGTCGATCTGAATGCCAGCCGCGAGTTCTATGAAAACAACGTCGGGCTGCATGTCGAGGATCGCGACGACGAGGCGGTGTACTTGCGCGGCAGCGAGGAGCATCAGCACCACTCGCTGGTGCTGCGCAAGGCTGGCACCGCCGGCTGCAACCGCCTGGGCTTCAAGGTCGGCAACGAGCAGGACCTCGACAAGGCCGCAGCGTTCTTTTCGGAAAACGGGATCAGTTACGCGTTTGCGGAGCAGCCGTTTCAGGGCCGCACCCTGCAGTTCACCGATCCCTTCGGCTTTCAGCTCGAACTCTATGCGTCGATGGACAAGCGCCCGCATCTGTTGCGCCGCTACGATCTCTACAAGGGCTGTCACCCGCAGCGGCTCGACCACTTCAACGTGTTCGCCGCCGAGGTCCAGGACACCGTCGACTTCTACGCGCGGATCGGTTTTCGGCTGACCGAATATGCCGAGGAAGACGGACCGCAGGGTCGGATCGCCGCGGCGTGGATGCACCGCAAGGGCAACGTGCATGATTTCGCCATCACCAACGGCAAGGGCCCTCGCCTGCACCATTTTGCGTACTGGGTGCCGACTGCCATGAACATTTTGCATTTGTGCGACGTGATGGCCTCCACCGGTTATCTCAAAAATATCGAGCGCGGGCCCGGCCGGCACGGCATTTCAAATGCGTTCTTCCTTTATATCCGCGACCCCGATGGTCATCGTCTGGAACTCTACACCAGCGATTACTTCACCATGGACCATGATCATGAGCCGATGCGCTGGTCGCTCAAGGACCCGCGGCGGCAGACGCTGTGGGGCGCGCCGGCGCCGCGTTCCTGGTTCGAGCAGGGATCGCCGTTCCCGGGACAGGCGGTGCGCGAACCGCTATTTGTCGCCGATGTCACGATTGCAGACTAGGATGCGCCGTACGAACGTCGTCCATCGCGATCAATGGGGGTATCATGAGAAAGTCCTCGCCCACTGCGGCCGCATCGATGCTGGGCTTTGCGATTGTCATGTCGCCGTTTGCTGACCTCCAGGCCACGGAACTCAAGGTTCTGGCCGGCGGCTCCATGACGGGTTCGCTGAACGAGCTTGGCCCTCAATTCGAGCGGGCTTCCGGCCACAAACTCATCATTCACTTCGATTCCACGCCTAACCTGATCAAGCAGGCTACGTCGGGCGAGCCATTCGATCTGGCTGTCGTGCCTGTCGATGTTTTCAAGGACGCCGCCGCAAAAGCCCGCTTCGTTCCCGGGCCAACGATAGATATCGCCCGCGTCGGCTATGGCGTCATTGTGCGTGCCGGCGCTCCCAAACCCGACGTCAGCACGCCAGATGCTCTGAAGCAGACGTTGCTTAACGCGCAATCCATCACCTTTCTGCCGGAGAGCGCTGCCGGTGCCTACGTCTTGAGTGTGTTTTCGCGTCTCGGCATTAGCGAGGCGATGAAAGCCAAGACCAGGCCGCAAGCCGCTCCGGCCCAAATCGCTCATGCGGTCGCCAAGGGTGAGGCCGATCTCGGGGTATTTCTTGTCAACGTGCTGATCGCGCCCGGTGTCGAACTGGCCGGCCCATTCCCCGCTGAATTGCAGCAGGAGCTGGTCTTCACATCCGCCGTCGCCGCTGACAGCAAGGACGCCGAGGCCGCAAAGGCCTTCATCAACTATCTGACAGACTCCCACCGCCGCTGCGGTCATCAAGGCCAAAGGCATGACCCCCGGCTAGGCGGCCACGCACCTCCAGGCCAGATGACAACTTCCAGGCTGCAGTTATCGGATAACGAGGCCCGATGAACCCGCCGATGAGCGATTGGACAATGCAATGACTTCTACTACCGGCGGCGAAGCCATCGTCAACGGGCTTGTCGCGCATGGCGTCGACACCGTGTTCGGCCTGCCCGGCGCGCAGATCTACGGCCTGTTCGACGCATTCCAGCAGGCGCAGTTGAAGGTGATCGGCGCGCGCCACGAGCAGGCCTGCGGCTACATGGCCTACGGCTATGCGCGCTCCACCGGCAGGCCCGGCGTGTTCAGCGTGGTGCCCGGCCCGGGCGTGCTCAACGCCGGTGCAGCCTTGCTCACCGCTTTCGGAGCCAACGAACCGGTGCTGTGCCTGACCGGACAGGTGCCGACGCAATTCCTCGGCAAGGGCCGCGGCCATCTGCATGAGATGCCTGATCAGCTCGCAACGCTCCGAAGCTTTGTGAAATGGGCCGACCGCATCGAATATCCCGACGCCGCGCCGGCGCTGGTGTCGCGCGCGTTCCAGGAAATGCTGTCGGGACGCCGCGGGCCCGTGGCGCTGGAAATGCCCTGGGACGTGTTCACCCAACGCGCCGAGACCGGCGCAGCAAAACCGTTCGATCCGTTTCCGGCGCCGCAGCCCGATAGCGAGCGCATCAAGGCCGCCGCCGCGTTGATCGCCGCCAGCAAGACGCCGATGATCTTTGTCGGCAGCGGCGCCATTCACGCCCGCGATGAAATTCTCGAACTTGCGGAACTGATCGACGCGCCGGTGGTGGCGTTCCGCAGCGGACGCGGCATCGTCTCCAACGCGCATGAACTGGGGCTGACGATGGCGGCGGCCTATCGGCTGTGGCCGCAGACCGATCTCATGATCGGGATCGGTTCACGCATGGAATTGCCGACCAGCTTCCGCTGGCCGTTTCGCCCCGACGGCCTGAAATCCGTTCGCATCGATATCGATCCGTCGGAAATGCGCCGCTTTACGCCCGATGCCGCTGTGGTCGCCGATGCGCGCGCCGGCACGAGCGAGCTGCTGGCGGCGGTCAGAAAGGCCGGCTACGCGAAAACGCGCGGCCGCCGCGCCGCGATCCGCGAGGCCTCGGCGGCGGCGCTGCTGGAGATTCAGAAAGTTCAGCCGCAGATGGATTATCTGAATATCCTGCGCGAGGTGCTGCCGCCGAATGCCATCGTCACCGACGAGTTGTCGCAGGTCGGCTTTACCTCCTGGTACGGCTTTCCGGTGTATGAACCGCGCACCTTCATCACGTCGGGTTATCAGGGCACGCTCGGCTCGGGCTTTCCCACCGCGCTCGGCGCCAAGGTGGCGCATCCGGACCGGACGGTGGTCGCGATCACGGGCGATGGCGGCTTCATGTTCGGCGTGCAGGAACTTGCCACCGCCGTGCAGTTCAACATCGGCGTGGTGGTGCTGGTGTTCAACAACAACGCCTATGGCAATGTGCGGCGCGACCAGCGCGAGCGGTTCGACGGCCGCGTGGTGGCGTCCGATCTCGTCAATCCGGATTTCGTCAAGCTCGCGGAATCTTTTGGCGTGGCCGCAGCGCGCGTGACATCGCCGGAAGAATTTCGCCCCGCGCTGGAAAAGGCGCTGGCGCACGGCGGTCCTTATCTCATCGCCATCGAAGTGCCGAAGGACTCCGAGACCAGTCCGTGGACGTTCATCCATCCGGCGAAGCCGTAGGACACGTCATTCCGGGGCGCGTGCGCAGCAGCGAACCCGGAATCTCGGGATTCCCCGATGTGCAATTGCACATCTGAGGTTCGGTCCTTCGCATCGCCCGGAATGACATGAAAAAATAATGCGAGAGCCTCACCGCGCTTTCCGAAACGTCAGATTGATGCGCTGCCGGCCCAGCAGCGCATGCTCGCCGTCGGCGAGCGGCGCGACGCCGTGAAACGCGAGCCGCGCCGGCCCGCCCCATACCGCGATATCGCCATGCTCCAGCCGAAACCGGCGCGGCTTGTCGCTGCGCTTCAATCCGCCGAACAGGAAGATCGCGGGCAAGCCCAGCGACACCGAGACGATCGGCGCGGCAAAATCCTCCTCGTCCTTGTCCTGATGCAGGGACATGCGCGCGCCGGGCTGGTAGCGGTTGATCAGACAGGCATCCGGTGAGAACCCGCCGAAGCCCGCATGATCGGCCGCCTGCTCGGCGAGTTCGCGAAACGATCGCGGCATCGCCGGCCACGGCTTTCCCGTTTCGGGATCGTTGGCATCATAGCGATAGCCGCTGCGATCGGTGACCCAGCCAAGACCGCCGCAATTGGTCATCGCCACCGACATCTGATGACCGCCCGGCGTCACCATGTGGCGAAACGGCGCTTGCGCCACGATATCGCGCAAGTCGGCGATCAGATCGGCTTCGACCGGTCTCGCAAATCCGCGCAGCAGCACGGCGCCCTCCGCCATCGGCTCCTGCGTCGGACGCAGATCGGGAATGCTGGCAAACAAATCCGTCGTCAAAGTACTCGCACTCACTTCGCATCGTGAAAGATCACGCCAAGGGTATGGCGGTGGCCGGAGCGGATCCGGCTCACGCCGTGGCGCAGATTAACGCGATAGAACCCGCGCGTCCCCTGCACCGGCCTGTGATGCACGGCAAAAGCCACCGCATCGCCCTGCGCGAGCGGCACCACTTCGGGCCGCGACTGCATTCGCGGCCGCTGCTCGGTCAGCACGAATTCGCCGCCGGTGAAATCGCGGCCCGGTTCCGACAGCAGGATCGCGACCTGCAGCGGGAACACGTGCTCGCCGTAGAGGTCCTGATGCAGGCAGTTGTAGTCGCCGGCGCCATATTGCAGCAGCAGCGGCGTCGGCCGGGTCTGGCCGGCGGCGTGGCAGCGTTTCAGGAAGGCTTCGTGGCTCTCGGGATAGCGGATGTCGATGCCCATCGCCTCGTTCCAGCGATTGGCCACGTCACGAAGCCGCGCATACAGCGCCGGCCGCAATTCCGCGATCAGGTCGCGGAAGCGGATAGGAAAAATATTTGTACTCGCCGCGCCCGAAGCCGTGGCGCCCCATCACGATCCGGCTGCGGAAATGCTTGTCGTCCGGATAGAGCGCCGCAAGCGCGCGGCATTCATCTCGCGACAGCAATCCCTTCAGCACGGCGCAGCCCTGCGCATCGAGCTCGCCGGCCGCTTGCGCCCAGTCGATCGCATCGACGCGCGCGGCGATGTCGGATGGGGGTGCGGGACGGACGAGGGTTTTTGCGGTTGATTTCATGGCTGCGAATTTCGCAAATCGGGACGCTTACGCCACCCGATTTCCGGTTGAAGGCCACACCGTCATTGCGAGCGTAGCGAAGCAATCCGGACGGCATTCGCCGCAACGAAAGCCTGGATTGCTTCGTCGCTGCTCGCTCCTCGCAATGACGGGAACGATTCAGCCCAGCACCGGCAGCTCGATCACATCATAGGCATGGCGAATGCTGCGCTTGAGCACGGGGTCCTCGAGTTCAAATTCGAAGCGGCTCGCCGGGCGGATGCCGCCCTTGGCCGCAAAGGTGCCGCCGAACATGGCGCAGCCGTCCGGCAATCCCCGCCGCCGAAACCACGGTGAATCAGTTCCTCCACCGGCAGCATGCTGTCGAGCGTGCCTTCCTGGTACAGCACGCGCGTGCCGCCGATCAATGCGTGCGAACGCAGGATCATCTGGTCCCAGTGACCGGCGACGTCCTCGAGTTCCCACAGCACCGGCGCGATCGGCTTGTCGCACATCTGCTTTGACACCGTGACGCTGTAGCTTTCGACCTTGCGATCGGTGTGATCGGAACCGACGCCGACAAAGATGCGGCCCTGCCAGCCGATCAGGACGAATTCGACCTCGCCGCTGGTGTCACCGCCGCTGACTTCGATGCTGTCCTCCGTGGTCAGCCGCCGCGCCGCGACCCGGTAATAGATCGGCGTCGTCGCCGGCCGCGCGATGCCGATCGCCTCGAGCTCGGCGATGTGCTTGTCGCGCGCGACCGGATCGCGGCCGGTCCAGCCGGCCATGACGGCCCGATCGATCGACAGCGTCAGCGGCGTCGTGGTGTCCTGGGCGTCGATGGTGAATGTGAGATCAAACACGGATGACGTCCTCCATTGCGGCCGCGAGTTCGAAGATGCGGCGGTCCGCTCCGCCCGATGCCGCAAGCATCAGCCCGACCGGCACCTCGCCCTCGCGATGGCAGGGCAGCGAAATCGCGCAGCCGTCGATCATGTTGATCAGGGTGCAATTGCGCAGCGACAGCAGGTTGGCCTTGGTGAAAGCCTTGTCGTCGGCGAGATCGGCGATGCGCGGCGGCGTGTTGGCGGTGGTCGGCAGCACCAGCGCGTCATAGGGCGCGAGGCGAGCCGTGGCGCGCGCGATCAGCGACTTCCGCGCCTTGAGCAGATCGATATAGTCCGCGGCGCTGATGGCTTCGCCGCGAAGGATGCGCGTGTAGCACGCGGGGATCGTAGACGTCGCCACTGGCTGACGATCAGATAGCGATGCCAGGCATAGCTTTCTGCGGCTGCAAAACCGCCCTTGGCGTTCATCACGCCCACATCGAGGAATTCCGGCACGGCGATCCGCTCGATCAGCGCGCCCTGGCGCGACAGCGTTTCCAGCGCGCGCTCGAAGGTCCGCGCCACTTCATCGTCGAGTTCGTCGAGCGCGACCGTGGTCGGCACCGCCAGACGCATGCCCTTGATCGGTCGCGGCTGCAGCGGGACGATCGGCTCATTGGCGAGCACGGCGTCGAGCACCGCGCAGCACCCAACGTGCGCGCGAGCGGCCCGAAACTGTCGAGCGTGAACGACAGCGGCACGCCGCCGTCGAGCGGCACGCGACGCTGCGTCGGCTTGAAGCCGACGATGCCGTTATAGGCGGCCGGTATCCGGCACGATCCGCCGGTGTCGGTGCCGAGCGCGCCATGCGCCATGCGATCGACGACGGACACCGCCGCACCCGACGACGATCCGCCGGGCACATGCCCCACATCGCGCCGCCATGCGCTCTTCGGCGTGCCGTAATGCGGGTTGATGCCGATCCCGGAATAGGCGAACTCGGTCATGTTGGTGCGGCCGATCACGATGAAACCGGCACGGCGCAGCCGCGCCACCACGGGCGCATCGGCCTCCGCCGGGGCTGAATCGTCCAGCGCGCGCGAGCCGGCGCGGGTCACCTGCCCCTTGATGTCGAACAGATCCTTGATCGAGACGGGAATGCCGGCAAAGGGCGACGGCGCCGCTTTCACCTCGCGCAGCCGGTCCATCGCTTCCGCCGCCTCGATCGCGGCTTCCGCATCGACATGCAGGAAGGCGCGCGCGCCCTCGCCCGAGCTGTCGGCGATCCGGGCCAGGCATTCGTCGACCAGCTTGCGGGCGCTGGTGCGGCCACCTTCGAGATCATCGGCCAGTGATGCAAGTGTCGGCGTGTTCGGCATCGTTTTGTCGCTCGTCTCTGCTTGACGGATTATTCGTTGTCAGAAGCTGGCTCGATCTCCAGATCGAGCAGCGCGGAGCTTAGGGATTTGCCGTGGGCGTCGAGCGCCAGCGACCGTGTTACGCCGCCGCCGAGCGTCTGGGTCATCACAAAATTCAGCGCGGCAATGTTGGGCAGCTCATAGCGCACCACCTCGCCTTCGACAACGCCGGCAAAATGCGCTCTGACCCGCGCGCTGGTGACTTGCGCAAGCAGCAGCGGATAGTGCTTTTCGTCATAGGCGATCACCGAGATGTTGGAGGTGTTGCCCTTGTCGCCGGTGCGGGAATGGGCGATCTCGCGCAGCTTCATCGCGTCAACCTCCGACGAACTGGACCTGCGGCCTTGCGAGTTCGCGCGGCAGCAGGACCGACGCCACCGCGACCACATCGCGTGCCGATTTGAAAACGCCGCCGCCGGCGGCCGGGCCATTGGTGTAGAGCGTTTCGACCTCGTTGCCGATCCGCACAGCCTCGCGCAGATTTTCGGTGCGGCCGGCAACGCGAACGCGCACCTCGTAAGGTTCGCTCGCGTGGGCGGCAAGGTTGGCGCCGTGCAGCGCGTCGACGCCGATCAGGTCGAACCGCAATTCACTTGCGGCGACGCCCGTCAGTTTCAATCGTTCCCGAACGATTTCCAGCGCCAGCCGTCCGCGCGCCAGCGAGCCCGGGCCGGCATAGGAAATCTGGCCCTCGCCGATGTAGCTGTCGACATAGCCGACCGAAACCTTCAGCGTAGCGGGTGCGCTCGGTGCCGCGTCCGCCGCTGACGCGTACGCGATCCCGCGCGATTTCCTCGACCCTTACTTGCGAAAAATCCGCCGTTACGTCGGGCTGGAGATATCGTGTGGGATCGTGCACCTCGTAGAGCAGTTGCTCCTTGCAAGTCTGCGCCGTCACCGCGCCGCCTGAGCCTGCGACCTTGGTGATGACGAGCGCGCCATCCTCGCCGACCTCGCCGATCGGAAAGCCGAGCCGCGCCAGATCGGGGATATCCTTGTAGCCGGGATCGGCAAAATAGCCGCCGGTGATTTGGCCGGCGCATTCGAGCAGGTGGCCGGCGACAGTGCCCTGGCCCAGCAGATTCCAGTCATCCAACGCCCAGCCGAAGGCGTGGATCATGGTCGCCAGAAACAGCGCGGGATCGGAGGCGCGTCCGGTGATCACAATGTCGGCGCCGCCGCTCAGCGCGTGCAGCGATCGGCTCGGCGCCGAGATAGGCGTTGGCCGACAGCAGCCGGTTGCCGAGCTGCTTGATCGAGCCGTCGAATTCCATGATCTTGAGATCGCGCTCCTTGCAGGCATCGAGCACGTCGTCACCGATGATGGCGGCGATCTTCAGTGACGGCAGTCCGAGGGAAGTGGCGATCTCCGCGGTCTTGCGCGCGGCCGCGGCCGGATTGGCCGCGCCCATATTGGTGACGATCTTGATGCCCCTCGCGGCGCAGCTCGACAGCACCGCGCGCATCCGCTCCTCGAGCAGCGGATCGTAACCGCTGTCGGGATTTTTCATGCGCGCCTGCTGCGCCAGCGCTACGGTGCGCTCACCGAGACACTCGAATACCAGATACTGGACGTCGCCCTTTTCGGCGAGTTCGACCGCGGGCTCGATGCGATCGCCCGAATAGCCGGCACCGGATCCTATTCGTATCGTTCGCACACCATGTCCTCCGGCGCCGCGTCACTTCTTTCTAGCGCGGGAGATCGAGAGCATACAAGCACCTCAGGCCGGCGATTGTGCGCATGCCGGAATATGCGCCATGCGCCAGGATCGCTCGACCGTTGACGGCGGATGGTCAAATGTCGCATCAAGATTGGAACAAGCGGCCAGATGGCCCGACCCCGACGGGAGGAAATGACCGACATGGCTGAGCCAGCGCGCGCGCGACCGAAACCGACACCGGAAACCCAGCATTTCTGGGATGGCACAAAGGCGGGTGAACTGCGCCTGCAGCGCTGCGACGCTTGCGCCAACGTCTATTTCCCGCCGCGCCCGTTCTGCCCGGCCTGCGCCTCGCGCAAGGTCAGCGTGTTCAAGGCCAGCGGCAAGGCAAAACTTTACAGCTACGTGATCCATCACCGCCCGGTGCCGGGCTTCACGCCGCCTTACGCCATCGCGGTGGTGGAACTGGACGAGGGCCCGCGCATGATGAGCAACATCGTCGATTGTCCGCAAACGCCGGAGGCGCTCGAACTCGACATGAAGCTGGAAGTCGCGTTCGAAAAGCTCGACGACAACATCACCCTTCCCCTGTTCCGCCCGGCGAAGGGTTAAGCATCATGCGAAAGAATCAGGTTGCCGTCGTCGGCGCTGCCGAAACCACCGAACTCGGCGTTATTCCAAACGTCTCGCAGATCCAGCTGCACGCGGATGCGGCGCTGAACGCCATCGCCGATGCCGGCTTAAAACTGTCGGACATCGATGGTTTTGCAACGGCGGTCGAGACGCCGCAGCAGATCGCGCATTATCTCGGTATCACGCCGACCTGGGTCGACGGCACCTCGGTCGGCGGCTGTTCGTTCATGCTGCATGTCCGCCACGCCGCGGCCGCGATCGAAGCCGGGCTGTGCAAGACGGTGCTGATCACCCACGCCGAGAGCGGCAAGTCGAATATCGGCCGCACCCCGCGGATGACCGGGCCCGACAGCCTCAACGGCCAGTTCGAGCTGCCTTACGGCGTTTCGACGCCGGCCAGCATGTTTCCGATTCCCGTGCTGCGCTACATGAAGACCCACGGCATCACCCATGAGCAGATCGCCATGGTCGCGGTGGTGCAGCGCGAATGGGCGGCGAAGAATCCGCGCGCCACCATGAAGGCGCCGATCACGGTCGCGGACGTCCTGAACTCGCGGATGATCGCCTACCCGTTCCGCATCCTGCAATGCTGCCTCGTCACCGACGGCGGCGGCGCGCTGATCCTGACCTCGGCCGACCGCGCCAGGGATTTTCCGAGGAAAGCCGGTCTATATCCTCGGCACCGGCGAGAGCGTGGAAACGCCGATGGTCAGCCAGATGCAGACCTTTGACAGTTCGCGCGCCTTCAAGGTCGCCGGCCCCCTGGCCTTCAAGGAAGCCGGCATCACGCACAGGGATGTCGATCACCTGATGATCTACGACGCGTTCGCGCATCTGCCGCTCTATGGCCTCGGCGATCTCGGCTTCATGCCGCACGAAGAGACCGGCAAGTTCATCGCCGACGGCAACACAAGGCCCGGCGGCAAGCTGCCGCTCAACACCAATGGCGGCGGCTTGAGCTACATGCATTCCGGCATGTACGGCATGTACGCGCTGCAGGAGAGCGTGCGGCAGATGCGCGGCATCGCGCCGGCGCAGGTCAAGGATGCGAAAATTTCGGTCTGCCACGGCGTCGGCGGCATGTTCGCGGCAAGCGGCACGATTATTTTTACGAACGAGCGGTAGCAGCTTTCGTCATTCCGGGATGCGCCACCTGGCGCAGGCCCGGAGATCTGCATACTCCGCATCGTGGAATTATGGATTCCGGGCTCGCTCGCTTCGCTCGCGCGCCGGAATGACAACAACGGGAGGAAACACATGGCGCCGGGTAAATCACTCGAAGGCAAATCCATCATCGTCACCGGCGCCGGGCGCGGCATCGGCCGCGAGATCGCGCTGCTCTGTGCGGCGGAAGGCGCCAAGGTCGTGGTCAACGATCCCGGCGTCGCCGCCGACGGCTCGGGATCGAGCGCCTCGCCTGCCGAAGAAGTGGTCGAAGAGATCAAAAAGCGCGGCGGCACGGCGGTAGCCAATTTCGAAACCGTCGCCGAAGCGATTCCCGCCAGCAAGATCGTCACAAGCGCGATCGACAGCTTTGGCAAGCTCGACGGCGTGGTCAACAATGCCGGCATCCTGCGCGACGCGATCTTCCACCGCATGAGCATCGACGCCTTCGAGTCCGTCATCAAGGTACACCTGATGGGCTCGTTCTACGTCTCGCACGCCGCCGCGCGGCTGTTCCGCGAGCAGGAAAGCGGCTCGTTCGTCCACTTCACCTCGACTTCCGGCCTGGTCGGCAATTTCGGCCAGGCCAATTACGCCGCCGCGAAACTCGGCATCGTCGGGCTGTCGAAATCGATCGCGCTCGACATGGAGCGCTTTCATGTTCGCTCCAACTGCGTCTCGCCCTTCGCCTGGAGCCGGCTGATCGGCACCATTCCGACCGAAACCGAAGCCGAGAAGGCGCGCGTGGCAAAGATTCAGCAGATGGGCCCGGAAAAGATCGCGCCGATCGTGGCTTTTCTGCTCAGCGACGCCGCCAGGGACGTCACCGGGCAAATCTTCGCGGTGCGGATGAACGAGATTTTCCTGATGAGCCAGTCGCGCCCGTTGCGCTCGATCCACCGCGGCGAAGGCTGGACGCCGCAGACCATCGCCGAACACGGCATGCCGGCGCTGAAGTCGTCGTTCTACAAGCTCGATCGCTCGGCGGATATTTTCAATTGGGATGCAATCTAGCTCATCGTCGTCCCTGCGAAAGCAGGGACCCATAACCACCGACTTTAATTGTTAGAAAGCCGTCTACTCCCAGCGCAAAATCGCAAGGGCACGGCGTATGGGTCCCCGCTTTCGCGGGGACGACGACCTCACCCGCTATTGCGCAGTCCCGCCGAAATCCCGTTGATGGTGAGCTGGATGCCGCGCAGCACCTGTTCATCGGGATTCTGCGCGCGATGTTCTTTCAACAGTTCCACCTGCACATGGTTCAGCGGGTCAAGATAGGGAAAGCGATTGCGGATCGAGCGCTCCAGCAGCGGGTTGCCCTGCAGCAGGCGCTGCTGCCCCATGATGTCCAGCAGCGTCTCGATCGAATTGTGCCATTCACGCCGAATGCGCCCGAAGATATTTTCGCGCAACGTCGTATCCGGCACCAGTTCGGCATAGCGCGAGGCAATCGCAATCGAGCTCTTGGCCAGCACCATGTCCATGTTCGACAAAAGAGTGCGGAAGAACGGCCATTCGCGATAAAGCTCCTTGAGGAACGGCATGCCCTTGTCGGGATGCTCCGCGATCCATGCCTCCACCGCGCTGCCAAACCCGTACCATCCCGGCAGCATCAGCCGGCATTGCGCCCAGCTAAACACCCAGGGAATGGCGCGAAGGTCCTCGATCGCGCGGGTTTTCTTGCGCGACGCCGGGCGGCTGCCGATATTGAGCGTCGAGATTTCGGTGATGACCGTCGAGGCCCAGAAGTAGTCGACAAAACCCTCGGTCTCGTAAACCAGCCCGCGATAGGCCTTGAAAGCGAGCGCCGACAACTGGTCCATCGTCTTCAGATATTCTGTTGATGGAGCGCTGTGCTTTGGCTGAAGCAGGCTGGCTTCGAGCGTCGCCGCGGCGAGAATTTCCAGGTTGCTGCGGCCGACCTCGGCATTGGAATATTTGCTGGAGATGATTTCGCCCTGCTCGGTGATCCGGATCTGGCCGTTCACCGCGCCGCCGGGTTGCGCGATGATGGCGTCGTAGCTCGGCCCGCCGCCGCGGCCGACCGAGCCGCCGCGGCCGTGAAACAGCCGCAACCGCACGCCGTGACGCTCGAACACCTCGACCAGGCCGATCTCGGCCTTGTAGAGCTCCCAGCCCGAGGTGACGAAACCGCCGTCCTTGTTGCTGTCGGAATAACCGAGCATCACCTCCTGCACCAAGCCGCGGCTGTCCACCAGCTTGCGATAGTCGTGAATCGACAGCATCCGGTCCATGATCGCGGCGGACGACCTGCAAATCCTCGATGGTCTCGAACAGCGGCACGATGTTGATCGCGCTGCGGCCGGAGGGATTGACCAGGCCGACCTCTTTCAAGAGCAGCGCGACCTCCAGCATGTCGGATACCCCCTTGCACATCGAGATGATGCATTGGGGAATCACTTCCGCGCCGAACCGGATATGCGCCTCGGCGGCCGCATGGAAGACCGCCAGTTCACCAACCGTCTCGTCCGAGTATTTCACGAAGGCGGAAGCGAGCGGTCGCGCATTGCGCAATTCGTTGGTCAGAAGCGAGATCCGCGCCTCTTCGTTTAGCGCCAGATAGGACATGCCGGGCATGGCCGCGTCGATCAGCTCGGCGACGGTGCGTTCATGCACCGCGGAGTTTTGCCGCATGTCGAGATTTGCCAGGTGAAAACCGAAACAGTCCACCGCGCGGCGCAACAGGCGCAGCCTGCCCCGCGCGATCACGCCGGAATTATTCGCGATCAGCGAGCGGTGGAGAATGTCGAGGTCGGCCTTGAGCTCTTTCGCACCGGCATAAGCGGCCGCTTCTCCCACCGGCTGCCTCATGGTTTCCACATCGAGCCTGACAGCGGTCGCGGTGAGCCGGGCGTAAATGCCGGACACCGCCAGCCGATAAGGCTCGCCGCTTCGATGCGGCGAAGTGTCGGGCGAGCGCGCCGCCAGCGCGCGCAGATCTTCAGAGACGTCGGCGAGGTGCGCCGCGAGCGACAATTCGGAGCCGAGCACGTGCAGTTGTTCCAGATAGTAGCGCAGCACGCGGCTCGACTGCATGCGAAGCGTGCCACGCATCACGTCTGCCGTGACGAACGGATTGCCGTCGCGGTCGCCGCCGATCCAGCTTCCCATCCTCAGGAACGACGCCAGCTCTCCGCCCGTGGCGGGGGCGCCCTCGTTCAATCGGTCCTCCAGCACGCAATGCAGCCGCGGCACCTCATGCAGGAAGGTGTAGTCGTAAAACGAGAGGCCGTTGGCGACCTCGTCGAGCACGGTGAGCTTGGTACGGCGCAGCAGATTGGTCTGCCATAGCGTCAGCACCTCGCGGCGCAACTGCTCGTCATCGGCCGCGAGTTCTTCCGGCGTGAGCTGGACGCGTTCGCGGCGCTCCAACAGCGCGGCGATTTCCATCTCGCGGTCGATGGTGCTCTTGCGGCGAACCTCGGTCGGGTGCGCGGTCAGAACCGGACTGACCAGGGCTTCCGCAAAAAAACGCCGCAGATCGGCCGCGCTGAAGCCGGCCGCGCGCGCATGCGACAGCGTCAGCGCAAGGGCGCCCGGCCGCGACGATCCGCCGGCACTAGAGCGCGCCCGCATCTGGCGGATGTTGTTCTGGTCTTCGGCGATGTTGGCGAGGTGCGAGAAGTAACTGAAGGCGCGCACGATGCGCAGGGTTTCGGAGATCGACATGCTGTCGAGGATGATTTCGAGCTCGCGCCGCGCCGGCCTGTCGTTGTCCCGGTGGAACCGGATCGAGGTCTGCCGGATGCGTTCGACCAGATCGAACACGTCGGCGCCTTCCTGATCGCGCACGGTATCGCCGAGGATGCGCCCGAGCAGCCGGATGTCCGTCCGCAGCCGCGCGTCTTCTTCAAGCGCCTGGGCTTCCTCGGCGCGATTGGACTTTTGGTCGGCGTCGGAAGGCATGATCTGGGACGACATGGCTGGCTGCTCCAGAAACTGCCCGGCAGTCTCTTGAGTCGCAATTTTTCACCCGCAACGCAAGTCCAAGAAGAAGGCGGCTCGTCGGGTCAATGAGCCCTCATGGTGAGGAGCGTATCCTCGCGCGTCTCGAACCATGAGGATGAGATGTCATCCTTCGAGACGCGGCCAAGCGGCCGCGCCTCAGGATGAGGCCGCGTGTTGATCAAACATCAGCAAAGCGCGGCGGGCGCTTGTCGATGTTGGCGCGGACCGCTTCGAGCTGATTGGCGCCGCCCATCAATTTCATCTGCTCGACGGATTCGGCTGATAGCGCCGGGCCGGGGTCGACGGAAAGATTGTTCAGCAGGCGCTTGGCGGCGCGGATGGCGTCCGGGCTCTTGCCGGCGATCTCGCGCGCGACCTCAAACGCCGCGGCGCGCGGGTCCTCGCAGATCCGCGTCGCGAGACCGTAACTCAGCGCTTCCTGCGCCGAGAAAATCCGCCCGGTATAGGTCAGCTCACGCAGGATATCGTCGCGCACGAGGCTCGCCAGGATCGGCGTCCCCGCCATATCCGGCACCAGGCCCCATTTGATTTCCATGATCGACATCCGGGCATCGGGGCTAAGGAAGCGCATGTCGGCCCCCAGCGCGAGCTGAAAGCCGCCGCCGAACGCCACGCCCTGGATGGCGGCGATCACCGGCACCGGAAGCTGCCGCCACCCCCATACAGCCTGCTGCGGGAAGTTGGCCGCGCCATGGGTGCGGGTGGTCAGGTCGCGGTCTTCGCCGCCGGGTACCCCGTTACCGCCCTTTTCCCGCATGGCGGCGAACCGGCCCATATCGAGGCCGGCGCAAAACGAGCGGCCCTCACCGGACAATACTACCGCCCGCACGCCTTTTTCATGGGCGAGCCGCTCGGAAGTGGCGACCAGTGCATCGAACATCGCGGCATCCAGCGCATTCATCTTGTCCGCCCGCACCAGACGGACATCGGCGACGCCGTCCGCAATTGCTACCGAGACGCGCTCCTCCATGGATGGTTCTCCCTGCTGTTTTTTGTTTGCCGCTTTACAGAAAGGCGCCGGGCGGATTTATTCGATCAACCAATTAGCAGACAATCCCTTTGGGCGGAAAGCTTCAATGTTTAACCAACAGCTACTCGCGGGCCGGCGCATTCTTATCACCGGCGGCGGCACCGGTCTCGGCAAGTCGATGGCGGCACGCTTCCTCGAGCTTGGCGCCGAGATCCATATCTGCGGCCGCCGCAAAAGCGTCTGCGACGAAACCGCGACCGAGTTGATGGATCTGTATGGCGGCAGGGTGACGAGCCACGGCGTCGATATCAGAAACCCGCTCGCGGTGGATGAAATGATCGAGACGATTTTCGTCGAGGGTCCGCTCACCGATCTCATCAACAATGCCGCCGGCAATTTCATCTCGCGCACCGAGGACCTGACGCCGCGCGGCTTCGACGCGGTCGCCAACATCGTCATGCACGGCACGTTCTACGTGACCCACGCCGTGGGCCGGCGCTGGATCGCCGCTAAACAACGCGGCAACGTGGTCTCGATCACCGTGACATGGGTTCGCAATGGCAGCCCTTACGTGGTGCCGTCGGCGATGAGCAAGTCCGCGATCCATGCGATGACGATGTCGCTGGCGACGGAGTGGGGACGCTACGGCATCCGCCTCAACACCATCGCGCCCGGCGAAATTCCGACCGAAGGCATGAGCAAGCGCATCAAGCCCGGCGACGAAGCCGGTGCCCGCACCAAGGCGCTGAACCCGATGGGCCGCGTCGGAAAAATGGAAGAGCTGCAAAACCTCGCCGTGTTCCTGATCTCGGGCGGCTGCGACTGGATCAACGGCGAGACCATCGCGATGGACGGCGGCCAGGCGTTGGCCATGGGCGGCAACTTCTATCAGTTGCGGGACTGGACCGACGCCGACTGGACCCAGGCGCGCGATGCGATCAAGGCGCAGAACGAAAAAGACCGCGCCGCGCGGGGCTAACCGCGTCGTCCCCGGCGAAAGCAGGGACGACACGGTTGTTGGAGCGCCGCGCGCGCAACAACCCTCAATGCTTCCCCGCCCCCATATAGCCGAACAAAAATCCGGCGACCTTGCGCTTCTGGATTTCCTCGCTGCCTTCGGTGATGCGATAGCGGCGGTGATGGCGGTAGATGTGCTCGAACGGCTTGTGGCGCGAATAGCCCATGCCGCCATGGACCTGCATGGCGCGGTCGGCGGCCTCGCAGCACAGCCGGTTCGCCCAAAAATTGCACATCGAGACCTTGTCGGAGAGCGTGTGCTCGACCTGCGCCTGGGTCAGCTGGTCCATTTCCCAGGCGGTCTTGCGGATCAACAGCCGCAGCATCTCGGCCTGCGTCGCCAGTTCCACCAGCGGCCACTGGATCGCCTGGTTCTCGGCCAGCGCCTTGCCGAACGGCTTGCGCTCGCGCGCGTATTTCACGCTTTCCTCGATGCAATACACGGCTGCCCCCAGTGAACTTGCGGCCTGCCGGATCCGGTTCTCATGCACAAAACACTGCGCCAGCGACAAGCCGCGGCCGATCTCGCCGAACAGCGCATCGTCGGGTACGAATACGTCGGTAAAGCTGACGCGCGGGTGATCGGTCGGCATATTGAAGGTCCACATATATTCCTCGACCTTCACGCCTTTGGTCTTTGCCGGCACCAGCAAGCAGGTGATGCCCCGCGCGTCGCCGTCATTGCCGCTGGTGCGGGCGAACAGCGCGCAATGGGTGGCGACATGCATGCCGGTGGTCCACATCTTCTCGCCGTTGATGACCCATCCCGGGACGCCATCGCGGCTCGCCTGCACGGCGCGGGTTTCCATGTGGGTCGCATCCGAGCCATGCTCGGGCTCGGTGAGGCCGAAGGTGATGCGGTATTTCCCCGTGATCGAGCCTTCGATCATCGCCTTCTGCTCGTCTCGGCCATAGCGGTCGAGCATGGTGACCAGCGGCAGGTTGCCGACGATCGAATGCTCGTTCTGCAGGTCGTTGTGCAGGCCAAGACCCCTGGATGCAAAATGCTCGCGGATCACGGCCATCCAGAGGTTGGAACCATCCTTGCCGCCGTAGCGCTTCGGAATCGCAAAGCGCAGATGTCCGGCTTCGTCGGCAAGATTTTTCACCCTGCGCAACAACGCTTCCCATTCCGGCCGCGGCAGTCCGCCATGCTCGAAATCGGTGCGCGCCCATTCGCGGCGATGATCGAAGAAACGGATGTTGTCATCGACCTGCTCCAGCGGCTTGATCTCGCGTTCGATGAAGCGATCGAGTTCATCGAGATAGGCGACGAGGTCGGCCGGCAAGTTGAAATCCAAGGCGGTCTCTCCCGAAATACCGCTTATTCTCGTTAGCGGCGTAGCCTCGATTAAGGTGACAAGCCTGGATCAAGTCAAGCAAGCGAACCCAGCTTGTGGCGCGCAGGCGTCTTGCGTAATTCGGTGGCGTCCGGCGGCGGGAGCAAGCTAGTATTCAAGCATTCCGCGCCACAGAAAAAATCCAGGGAGCAAACATGGACTTGAAATTTTCGGCAGTCACCCGCAAAGGCGCGATCACGATCGTGACGCTGTCGCGCCCGGAAGTTTACAACGCGCTGCATATTGATGCGCATTTCGAACTGAACAAGGTGTTCGATGAGTTTTCCGCCGATCCCGAGCAATGGGTCGCGATCGTCACCGGTGCCGGCGACAAGGCGTTTTGTGCCGGCAACGACCTGAAATGGCAGGCGGCGGGGGGCAAGCGCGGGTTTGATACCGGCGGATTTGCCGGGCTGACCTCGCGCTTCGACTGCGACAAGCCGATCATCGCCGCGGTCAACGGCGTCGCCATGGGCGGCGGTTTCGAGATTGCGCTGGCCTGCGACCTCATCATCGCCTCGGAGAATGCGACGTTCGCGCTGCCGGAGCCGCGCGTCGGGCTGGCGGCGCTCGCCGGCGGATTGCACCGGCTGCCGCGCCAGATCGGGCTGAAGCGCGCCATGGGCATGATCCTCACCGCGCGTCACGTCACGCGCACGCGAAGGCCACGAGCTCGGTTTTGTCAACGAGGTGGTGCCGCAGGGCGAGGCACTGGCGGCGGCCGAGCGCTGGGCGGAAACCATCTGCAAGAACTCGCCGATGTCGATCCGCGCCTCCAAGCAGACGATCCAGAAAGGCCTTGCGGTATCGCTGGAGCAGGCGATGGCCGAGCAGCGCGACTATCCGGCCGTGAAGGCGATGGTGGCCTCGCAGGACTACATCGAGGGCCCGAAGGCGTTTTCCGAAAAGCGCCCGCCGAAATGGGTGGGGAGGTAACGGTTCACTCGTGTCCCGGACGCGGTGCAGCGCTCTTCGCGCTGCTCCGCACAGCCGGGACCCACACTTTCGCGTGCAAGATGGACCCCGGATCAGCAGCGCACCACGCCGCAAGCGCGGCGCGCTGCGCAGCATCCGGGGAACGGCGACAGCGCAATTCAGTCTTCTCCTCCCAATTCCCTCTTGTACGACGCATAATTCGGCTGATCGACGGCGAGCTTGTCCATCGTGGTCTGCCAGAGATGATCGGCAAGCCCGGGCGTTTGCAGGTCGAGTTCGCCCTTTGCGATGCGATCGGCGAGCGTGCGGTTGAGTTCGGTGAGCGAGCCCTGCATGCCCAATAGTTGCGTCAGCCGCGCGGCTTCCGCGGCATCGCTACGGCTCTCCAACGTCAACTGGCGCGTCGACCAGATCCAGCGCGTTGATCGCGACCCGCAGCTTGAATGCGTTGTGGCCGCTGATCGTGGGCGCGATATCGTCGCGGAGGAAATCGGCGACCGCCTTGATCAACTCGGTGGGTGTCGGTTCGTCCTGCATATTATTTTCCTCGCGGCGCCAGCAATCGCAACAGATCGATCTCGGTTTCGGAAGCGCGACGGCCGATCATCGCGCGCTCGATGGAATGCTCGGGCCCAATGCGAAACCGCTGCATCATGCCGCAGCACATCACGCCCCAGCGCAGCGTGCCCATCACTTCCCAGAATTTTACCCGCTCGGGATCGACGCGGCGGCCGGCCGCCTCATATCCGGCAAACAGCTCGTCGCGGGTGCCAAAGCCGCCGACCGGCTTGTCGATCTCGCCAAAGCGCCAGGAATTGACGCAGACCCACCCGAGATCCTCCATGGGATCGCCGGTATGCGCGAGCTCCCAGTCCAGCACCGCGCGCAACCCGTCGGGACCGATGATGAGATTGCCGTGGCGGAAATCGCCGTGCACCAGCGTCACCTCTGGCGAGGGACCGGGGTCGCGGTCGCGCAGCCAGCGCAGCGCCAGTTCGAACACCGGCCGCGGCCATTCAAAACTGCGGTAGTCGCGTTCGAGCTCGGCAATTTCTTTCGCTGATGTCATGCGGCGAAGTTTTGGCAGTTTCGCCAGCGGCAGCCCATGGATGCCGGCCGCGACCTTGCCGAGCTGGCGCGCCAGCTGCGGACGAGCGTTTGCGAACTTCTCGTCGCGCAGAATCTTGCGCGCGATGGTTTCGCCTTCCACGCGCTGCATGATGAAGCCGGTGCCGAGCCCGTCCTGCGGCTGCAGCACATGCAGCACCCGCGGCGACGGCAGGCCGGCCTCATGGGCAAGCTGCATCAGCACCGCCTCGGCCGCGAGCCCGGCCGCCCGCGAAGGCGCCGCACCATAGCCCGGCGGCGCGCGGCGCAGGATCGCGCCGAAGACGCCGTCGGGATGCACGATATCGAACGACCAGGTCTCCTGGCTGGCGCCGCCGGAAAGTTTTGCCGCGCCGGTAGACGCCGGTCGCGCCCGGACACCACGAGGCGACGCAGCGTCCGAGTTGCTGTTCGATCATTTGCCCTTGAACTTTGCCGGACGTTTTTCGAGGAACGCGGTGACGCCTTCCCTGAAATCTTCCGCCGCACCGGCCCTGCGCTGCATTTGCTGTTCGAGATCGAGCTGATCCTCGAATGAGTTGTCCGAACTCTCCCAGTACAATCTTCGGATCAGCGAAAGCGCGATGGTCGGTCCTTCAGCCAGTTCACGCGCGAGCTTCATGGTCTCCTCCATCAGCGCCGTGTCGTCATAGACGCGATTGACCAGACCCCATTCCAGCGCCTTCTCCGCCGGAAGCCGTTCGCCCATCAGCGACAGTTCGACCGAGCGTGCCTTGCCGATCAGCCGCGGCAACAGCCAGGTCGACCCGCAATCCGGCACCAGGCCGATGCGGCGGAAGGCTTGCAGGAAATAAGCCGAGCGCGCGCACAGGATCATGTCGCCCATCAGCGCAAAACTCATGCCGGCGCCTGCGGCGGCGCCGTTGACCGAGGTGACGATCGGACAATGCAGATTGCGCAGGCGGCGCAGGAAAGGGTGATATCCGGTTTCGAGCGTTACGCCGGCATTGCTTCGGCTGCCCGGCTTCTGATTGTCACGCCCCTGCAGATTGGCGCCGGCGCAGAACGCGCGTCCCGCGCCGGTCATGACGAGACAGCGTACTTCGTTGCGGCGGTCGTCAATGGCGTCGAGCGCCTCACCGAGGCCGCCCAGCATGTCCATGGAAACCGCGTTCATGACTTCCGGATGGTCGAGCTTCAGGATCGCCACCGCGCCGTCGAAATCGAGCGTAACGTGCTTGAACTGCATCTGTGTTTCCTCGTCGGTTTTGGCCCGCGTTATCTCTCGCGGCGCAAGGGTTCAATCTCGAAGCCATATTTGATTTTCTAGGGCGAGCTTGTCCATGGTTGGTATTCGACCATCTGCCCGCCAACGGGCGCACGGTCCAATGCGCGCCAAAACCAAATGGAAACGTTCATGAGCATTTTCGACCTGTCCGGCCGCGTGGCCGTCATCACCGGCGGCAACGGCGGCATCGGTCTCGGCATCGCGCAGGCGCTTGCCGCCGCCGGTTGCAACGTCTCGATCTGGGGCCGCAACGCCGAGAAGAGCAGAAACGCCGCCGCGACCATGGCCGGTTGCGCCGGCGAGATTGACACCCGCATCTGCGACGTCAGCGATGCCGCCTCCGTCAGATCCGCGATGGCGGCGACGCTGGACCGGTTCGGCCGGGTCGACGGCTGCTTCGCCAATGCCGGCATTGGCGGCGGCGGACGGCACGCCTTCATCGACCGCACCGAAGAACAGTGGCGCAGCATGTTCGCCACCAATCTCGATGGCGTGTTCCACGTGTTCCAGGCCGCGGCGCGGCACATGACCGAGCGCGCCACATCAGGCGACCCCTTCGGCCGCCTGGTCGCGACCTCGAGCCTCGCATCGATTTTCGGCACCGCGCGCAACGAGCACTACGCCGCGACCAAGGCCGCCATCAACGCGCTGGTCCGCGCGCTCGCGGTCGAGCTGGCGCGTCATGGCGTCACCGCCAATGCCATCCTGCCCGGCTGGATCAAGAGCGACATGACCGCGAGGGTGCTGGCCGACGAAAAATTCGTCGGCGCCGTGATGCCACGGATTCCGATGCGGCGGTTCGGCGAACCATCCGATTTCGGCGGCATCGCCGTCTACCTGATGAGCAAGGCGTCGTCCTATCACACCGCCGATTGTTTTGTGATCGACGGCGGCTACGCGGCGTTTTGAAGACCGTTATCGCCGGCGAGCGGCGGGTTACGTTTCCGGCAATCCGTTAAAACAGGGAATGCACAATGCAATATGTCCCCGACGACCTCACGCCTCGCGAGCGCTACAAGGTGCTAACGTCATTTGTCATGCCGCGGCCGATCGCCTGGGTAACGTCGGTCGGCCCTACCGGGGTCGTCAACGCTGCGCCCTTCAGTTTCTTCAACGTATTTTGCGAAGACCCGCCACTCTGCATGTTCGCCGTCAACCTGCGGCCCGACGGACGCGTCAAGGACACGCTGGTCAATATCCAGCGCAGCGGAGAGTTCGTGGTCAACATCGCCGATGAACCGTTGGCGCGCGCGATGCACGACTCCAGCGGCGACTTTCCGCCCGATATTGGCGAGCCAGGCTACCTCGGGCTGAAGCTGGTACCCTCGACCAAGGTGGCAGTGCCGCGGCTTGCCGACACACCGTGGGCGATGGAGTGCAAGACGTGGAAGACGATCGATGTGAACGGCAACCGGCAACTCATCATGGGTGAAGGCATCAATTTCTACATCCGCGACGAGCTATGGGATAATGAGGCCATGCGCGTGCACATGGACCGCTACCACCCGGTCGGCCGCATGTTCGCGGACCGTTACTGCCGCACCGACGACCGGGTCGAATTCCCGGCAGCCCAGGGCGCATAGCTGGATAAGACTGTAGCGATCAAGAAGCCGCCATCTTCTGCGGCTGCTTCGCCGCCGTCATGACAAAACCCTTGTAGCCCTTCGCCGCGACGTTGTTGCAGATCTGGCGATAGACGCCGACGCCGCCGATGTAGGGCATGAAGATCTGCGGCTTGCCCGGGATGTTGGCGCCCATGTACCAGGAATTGGCCTGCGGATAGAGCGTGGTATGCGCGACCTCGTTGACGTGCGCGACCCAGCTGTCCTCGGCCTGCTTCTCCGCTTCCATCGCCTCAAAGCCGCGGTCGCGCATGTGGGCGATGCAATCGGCGATCCAGTCGACGTGCTGCTCGATCGACACCATCATGTTGCTCAGCACCGACGGGCTGCCGGGACCGGTGATGATGAACAGGTTTGGAAAACCAGCGCTCATCAGGCCGAGATAGGTTTTGGGCCCCTCCGCCCATTTCTGGTTCAGCGTCTGCCCATCGCGGCCGCGGATATCGATTTTCGTCACTGACCCGGTCATCGCATCAAAACCGGTTGCCAGCACCAATGCGTCGACCTCGTAGTACCTGGCCGTGGTTCGCACCGCGTTCGGCAATATCTCCTCGATCGGATTCGATCTGATATCGACCAGCGTGACGTTCGGACGATTGAAGGTGGCGAAATAATCGGTATCGACGCAGATCCGCTTCGTCCCGATCGGGTGATTGTTGGGCTGCAGCAGTTTTGCCGTTTGCGGGTCTTTGACGATCTCCGCGATCTTTTCGCGGACGAAATCGGCGGCGGTGTCGTTGGCCGCCTTGTTGAGCGCGAGATCGTTGTACACCGCCATGAAGGTGAGGCCGCCGTAGGCCCAGCGCGATTCGTATCTCGTGCGGCGCTCATTGTCGCCGTCATCAAGCGCGCCGCGATCGGGCATCTCGGTATAGATGCCGTTGCGCGCTTCTTCACGCGCAAAGCGTCTCACTTCCGGATATTTTGCGCGAAACGCCTCGCGCTCCTCCTGACTCAGCGGCGCATTGTGGGCGGGAATGGAAAAATTCGCGGTGCGCTGAAACACCGTGAGGTGGCTGGCCTGCCCGGCGATCACCGGCACCGACTGGATCCCCGATGATCCGGTGCCGATCACGGCCACGCGAAGACCTGTGAAATCGACCGGTTCATGCGGCCAGTGGCCGGTGTGATAGACCTTGCCCTTGAAGCCGGCGAGGCCCTTGATATCGGGCATCCGGGCATTCGACAGGCAGCCGGTAGCGAGCACGACGTATTTTGCCGTCACGGTGTTGCCGTCGGATGTGGCGACCCGCCACGTATTGGCGGTTTCGTCGAAAGCCGCCTGATCGATGCGGGTGTTGAGCGCAATATCGGGCCGCAGCTTGAAGCGGTCGGCGACGTGGTTGGCGTATCTCAGGATCTCGGGCTGCGGCGCGTAGCGCTCGCTCCAGTCCCATTCCTGCTGCAGTTCGTCGGAAAACGAATAGGAATACTGCATGCTTTCGACATCGCAGCGCGCGCCGGGATACCGGTTCCAGTACCAGGTGCCGCCTACGCCATCGCCCTGCTCATAGACCCGGACCGTTAGTCCCAGCCCGCGCAATTTGTGCAGCATATACATGCCCGCAAATCCCGCGCCGACCACGACGACATCGTAGGTCTCGTTGCCTGCGGCGTGGCTTTTGCCGGAAAGGGGTTGCAAGGCGGACATTCGAACTCCCTCGGATTTTTCTCGTGCTGCGGACAGCATTCTACCCGCGGGCACGAAAGCGCAAGAGACAAAACAGCCCTGCCGGGTTGCATATTTTGCGGCGTGGAATACACCGAGCACGGTCGTCATACCCGCGAAAGCGGGTATCCAGTAATCACCGGCCGAGGAAAGTTCGCGAACGGCACGGCGTACTGGGTCATCCGCCTTCGCGGATGACGACATCTGGACGTGGATCAGCATCTCGCGCTTGGCACGACCGTCCCTGATGCGCTAGCGTCGTCAGAGAATTCGCGGAAATTCAAACAAAGTACGAGCGGCATAAAAAGCTGCCGCAGGGAGTGAACCAACCATGAAATCGCCGATCTGCGAGATGCTGGGAATCGAATTTCCCCTGCTGGCTTTCAGCCATTGCCGCGACGTGGTTGCGGCGGTGAGCCGCGCCGGAGGTTTCGGCGTGTTAGGGGCCACCTCGCATACGCCTGAAACCATCGAGCAGGAACTGAAATGGATCGACGATCACGTCGACGGCAAGCCTTATGGGCTCGACGTGCTGATCCCGGAAAATATTTCCACCGCAGGCGAGAAGGACGTCACCTGGAAAAGCCTGGAGGCGCGGATTTCCAACGAACATCGCGCCTTCACCAAAAACCTGCTGAAGAAATACGGCATCGAGCTGACGACGACCAACGTCGCCGACAACCAGCCGCAGCCGTTCGATGGGCAATGCGCGCTGGAAGTGCTCGATGCCTCGTTCAAGCATCCGATCCGGCTGATTGCGAACGCGCTGGGGGTGCCGCCGAAGGCGATGATCGACAAGGGCAGAAAGCACGGCGTGCCGGTCGCGGCTTTGGTCGGCGCCAAGGAGCATGCGCTCCGTCAGGTCGCGGCCGGCGTCGATATCCTGGTGGTCCAGGGCACCGAGGCAGGCGGTCATTGCGGCGAGGTCTCGACCATGGTGCTGGTGCCGGAGGTGATCAAGGCCATAAAACCGATCCGCGACGTGCCGGTGCTGGCGGCGGGCGGCATCATGACCGGGCGGCAGATGGCGGCGTGCATGGCGATGGGCGCCGCCGGCGTATGGACCGGCTCGGTGTGGCTGGCAACCGTCGAATCCGAGACCACAGAAATTTTTCGCGAAAAGATGATCGCGGCCTCCTCGCGCGACGCCGTCCGCTCCAAGGGCCGTACCGGAAAGCCGGCGAGGCAATTGCGTTCGGTCTGGACCGATGCCTGGGATCGCGGATCCGACAGCCCCGGCGCGCTGCCGATGCCATTGCAGAGCATCATCAGCCGCGACGCCTTCAATTCGATCGACCGAGCCGCCGCCGCCGGCAACGCGCAGGCGCGCGACCTCGTCAGCTATTTCGTAGGCCAAGGGGTCGGCCTGATCGACAGCGTGAAGTCCGCCGGCGCCGTGGTGCAGGAATTCAAGGAAGATTTTGTCGAGGCGGTGGAGCACATGAACGCGCTGGTGGCGGAGTAGGCACGCGAGGCACATCCTTCGAGGCTCGCCGCAAGAGCGGCGAGCACCTCAGGATGACGAATTGTGCGCGGCCGTCACCCTGAGGTGCCGTAGCGAAGCGAAGGCCTCGAAGGGGCGACGGCGAATTGATTGTCTGGAAAGTGAAATAAGAAAATGCCCACCAACTTTGTCTCCGACGACCGCATTCCCGTCATTGTCGGCGTCGGCGAAATCGTCGATCGCCCGAAGGAGATTCTTCAAGGCCTCGAGCCGCTCGCCTTGCTGGAAAAGGCGCTGAAGCGTGCCGAAGCCGACAGTGGCGGCAAATTGCTCGGCGAAATCCAATCGCTCGATGTCGTCAGTTTTCTGAGCTGGCGTTACCGCGATCCGGAAATTCTGCTTTCGAACCGTCTCGGCATCAAGCCTGAGCATGCCTACTACGGCCCGGTCGGCGGCGAAAGCCCGATCCGCTATCTGCATGAGGCCGCGCAACGCATCGCGCGCGGCGAATGCAGCGTCGCCGCGGTCTGCGGCGCCGAAGCGCAATCCACCGCGACCAAGGCCGGACGCGCCGGCGTCGAACTGCCGTGGACGCCGTTCGCGCACGATGTGCCCGAGCCCAAGCGCGGCGCCGCGTTCCAGAAGCCGATGGCGGTCAAACTCGGCGTATTCCGCCCCATTACGGTGTATCCATTTTACGAAACGGCGACGGCGGCGCATTGGGGCCAGACCCCGCGCGAAGCGATGGCGGAATCAGGCGCGCTGTGGTCGACCTATGCAGACGTCGCGTCGCAAAATCCCAATGCCTGGCTGAAGCGGCGCTTTACGGCGGACGAGATCACGACGCCGACGCCGGACAACCGGCTGATCGCCTGGCCCTACACCAAATTGCAGGTGGCCAATCCGACCGTCAACATGGGCGCGGCGGTGCTGATGACGAGCCTTGCAAGGGCGCGGGCCGCGGCCATCGCCGAGGATCGGCTCGTTCACGTCTGGGGCGGCGCTTCGGCGGAAGAGCCGCGGGACTATCTGATCCGCGACCAGTTTTTCGAGAGCCATCCGCAGAACGCCGTGCTCAACGCCATCCTGGATCTCGTCGGCGGCGACGGCAAGGCGTTCGACGCGATCGAGCTCTACAGCTGCTTTCCCTGCGTGCCGAAAATGGCGCGGCGGACGCTGGGGCTCGGCACTGAGGTGCAGCCAACCGTGACGGGCGGCCTGACGTTTTTCGGCGCGCCGCTCAACACCTACATGACGCATGCGGCCTGCGCGATGGTGCGCAAATTGCGCGATGGCGCGAAACTCGGCCTGCTCTACGGCCAGGGCGGATTCGTGACAAAACATCACGCGCTGGTGCTGTCGCGGCAGGCGCCACGCGACGCGCTGGCGCAGGACACCAGCGTGCAGGCCGAAGCAGACCGCCATCGCCGCGCGGTGCCTGAGTTCGTCACCGAGGCCAATGGCAAGGGCTCGGTGGAGAGCTTTACCGCGATCTATGGCCGCAACGGCGAGGCCGAGCACGGCGTGGTGATGCTGCGGACGCAAGACAATGCGCGCGCGCTGGCGCGGGTGCCCGCCAGCGACAGGGCGACGCTTGCGCGTCTGCTCAACCTGGACCGCACCCCGGTCGGCTCGCGCGGCGACATCGTCAGTGCGGAGGATGGCGTGCTGGAGTGGCGGGTGGGATGACATCGGCGCTCTCTCATCTCCCTCGCCCCGCTCTTGCGGGGAGAGGGTCGGGGTGAGGGGCACTCTCCACGCATTCGACTCGCGGAGAGTCCCCCTCACCCGGATTTTTCGCTGCGCGCAAAATCCGACCTCTCCCCGCAAGCGGGGCGAGGTGAAAAGCAGTGCGCCTCGCTCGCACGTCCCGTTCGCGTCCGCGATTCCGAGCAATCGCTCAGCGCATCAGCTTGAGCGCATCGGAGAAAAATTCCGGACCGCCAAAATTGCCGGACTTCAGCGCCAGCAGCATCTCGCCGTCCCTGGCGCCGACGGCACGCAGCACCGGAACGCCGGCGGCGATTTCCGCCCCGACCAGAAATCCGGGAATCCGCAGGCGATCCACCACCGCGCCGGAGGTTTCGCCGCCGGCGACCACCAGCCGCCGCACACCGGCCTCGACCAGCCCCTCGGCGATGTCGGCCATCGCCTGCTCGATCGCGTGGCCCGCGGCGTCGCGGCCGTGGCGCGCCTGCAGAGCCGCGACCTGGTCCGGCGTCGAACTAGAGGCGATCAGGATCGGGTCCGTGCTTGACCCGCTCTTTGGCCCAGGCCAGCGCGCGCTGCGCTTCATCCTTGCCCGCGACGACCTGGTTCGCGTCGAGATGCAGCACCGGCATGACAGCTTCCGCGTTTGCGATCTGCTGCAGCGTCGCCTGCGAGCAGCTGCCGGCGAGACATGCCGTCGCTCCGCCGACCGCCGCGTCGGAAGCAGCATCCGGCGCATTCGATTTGACCCGGCGCGAAGTAACCAGCGCGCGGGCGAGACCAAGTCCAAGGCCGGATGCGCCAACGGAGACGCGATGATCCAGCGCCACCGCGCCGATGGTCTCGAGATCGCGTTCGAACACCGCGTCCGCGATCGCTGCGCCAAAACCTTTGCCGGAGAGATCGGCAAGGCGCGCACGCACGGCATCGGGCCCGCGCGCGATGTCGGCGAGACCGACAAGCCCGACCTTGGCTTTGCTCTGGCGCGCCAGCACCCGCACGAGGTTGGAGTCGTGCATCGGATTGAGCGGATGATCCTTTAGCGGGCTTTCGTTCAGCGGCACGGCGCCGACGAACAGATTGCCCTGGTAGACGGTGCGGCCGGTTTCGGGAAATGCCGGCGTCACCAGCACGATCGCGTCGCCGGAATCGGCGCGCAGCGCATCCATCACCGGGCCGATATTGCCGGCGTCGGTGGAATCGAAGGTCGAGCAGATCTTGAACAGCACATGATCGGCACCTCGCTCGCGCAGCCATTTTTCCGCATCCCGCGAGCGCGACACGGCGAGGCTTGCCTCGATCGACCGGCTCTTCAGCGACACCACCACGGCATCGACGTCGGGCAGCGCGAGATCGCCCGCGGGCACGCCGATGGTCTGCACCGTGCGCAGGCCGCAACGGGTCAGCGTGTTGGCGAGATCGGACGCGCCGGTGTAATCGTCGGCGATGCAGCCGAGCGCCAGCGTCACGGTTTTGCTCCGGCATAGCGCTTGAACCAGCCAAGGCCGTCGGTGGTCTTGCCGCGCGGGTTATATTCGCAGCCGACAAAGCCGCTGTAGCCGAGCCGGTCGAGTTCACCGAACAGGAACGGATAATTCAGCTCCTCGCCGTCCGGTTCGTTGCGCGAGGGAATGCTGGCGATCTGGATATGGCCTGTTATCGGCATCATCTCGCGCAGCCGCATGGTGACGTCGCCATGGATGATCTGGCAATGATAGATGTCGAACTGAAGTTTCAGGTTGGGGATTTGCAGTTCGCGGATCAGGTCGCGCGCGAAGCCGAAATCGTTGAGGAAGTAGCCGGGCACGTTGCGCGGATTGATCGGCTCGATCACGACGTCGAGGCCGTGAGGCGCGAAAAATTCCGCTGCCCATGCCACCGATTTGTAAAACGCCTCCACCGCCTTCCGATCGCTGCGGTTGGCAATGCCCGCCATCAGATGCAGGCGCTTGACGCCGGTCGCCTGCGCGTAAGGCAGCGCTGTGCGCAGACTCTGCTGCAGATCGGCAAAACGGTCCGGCAACGCCGCAAAGCCCTTTTCGCCGGCGTCCCAATTGCCCGGCGGCAGGTTGAACAGCGCCTGCGTCAGGCCGTTGCGGCGCAGCCGCTCGCCGATGGCCTCCGGTGGATGATCATAGGGAAACAGGAATTCCACGGCCGTGAATCCCGCATTTGCCGCCGCGCCAAAACGGTCGAGGAACGGCACTTCATTGAACATCATCGAGAGATTGGCGGCGAAACGCGGCATCTGCTGTCCTCTTGTTCGTTCACTTCGTTTTCGGCTCGCCGGGCAGATGCGTGTCGGTGACGCGGGCATACATCCGCGCCACCGAGGCATCGTCATCGCGGCCCATGCCGGAAGCCGCCGTCATCAGAAACATCTGCAGCGCGGCGGATGCCACCGGCACCGGGAATTTCGCGGTGCGCGCCATGTCCTGGATGATGCCGAGGTCCTTGACGAAAATCTCCACCGCGCTGCGCGGGGTGTAATCGCCGTCGAGCACATGCGGCATCCGGTTCTCGAACATCCAGGAATTGCCGGCGGACGCCGTGATCACCTCATAGACTTTCCTTATATCGAGGCCTTGCCTGGCGGCGAAGGTGATCGCTTCCGAGGCGGCGGCGATATGCACGCCGGCCAGCAACTGGTTGATCATCTTGAACGCCGCGCCCTCGCCCTGCGGCATCGCCGAGTTCGTAGAGTTTTGCCGCCATCGCGTCCAGCGCGGGCCTTGCCTTGGCGAAGGCCGCGGGACTGCCCGATGCCAGAATGGTGAGCTCGCCCTGCGCGGCGCGCTGCGCGCCGCCTGAGATCGGCGCGTCGAGATAGTGCCGGCCGGTGGCCTCCAACTGTTTCGCCAGCCGCCGCGCGACATCGGGGTCCATGGTCGCGGAAGAGACGAACACCGCGTCCTTCGCCAGCGTCTCGGCAACGCCGTCCTTGCCGAACAGGATGGTTTCGGTCTGCGCGGCGTTGACGACCACGCTGACGACAATGTCGGCGCCCTTTGCCGCCTCGGCCGGCGTCCTTGCGCCCGCCCCGCCTTCAGCGACGAACCGCGCGACGGCGTCATCAGAAACATCGCAGCCGGTGACCTCAAAACCCGCGCGCTTGAGCGAGGTTGCCATGCCAAACCCCATCGAGCCCAGCCCGATGACGGCGACGCGCGGTTTTTGGCCAGCGGATTCAGGCATGCGGCAATTCCTTAGAGTTTCCTCACAGCCGACATTTAGGGCCGGCCTTGCCCCTCGGTATCACGGCTTGGCCGCGCTGCCAAAGCATGAGACAAGGCGGCAAAGAGGTGCTGCCATGACCGAAAGCAAGATCCGCGAGGAAATCTGCCGCCTCGGCCGTTCGCTGTTCGAGCGCGGGCTGACGCCGGGCTCGTCGGGCAATATCAGCGCAAAGCTCGACGACGGCGGCTGGCTGGTGACGCCCACCAATGCCTCGCTCGGCTCGCTCGACCCGGCGCGGCTGTCGCGGCTCGATGCCCAGGGCCGGCTGGTGTCCGGCGATGCCCCGACCAAGGAAGTGCCGCTGCATACGGCGTTGTACCAGACGCGCGGCGCCGCGCGCGCGGTGGTGCATCTGCATTCGACGCATTCGGTCGCGTTGTCGATGCTGCCGGAGATCGATCCGCGCGCTGCATTGCCGCCGATGACGGCGTATTATCTG
The DNA here is from genome assembly GCA_963745785.1 of uncultured Alphaproteobacteria bacterium. Lineage (GTDB taxonomy): Bacteria > Pseudomonadota > Alphaproteobacteria > Rhizobiales > Xanthobacteraceae > Bradyrhizobium. Next base: position 652,680 of record CAVUYV010000006.1, read on the forward strand.
ATGAAGTGCGGCGCGACCGCGCTGGTGCCGTATTATCGCCCCGGCGATGCCGCCGTGGCCGATGCGATCAAGGGCCTCGCCGGTAAATATTCATCCGTGCTGCTCGCCAATCATGGCCCGGTGGTATCGGGGGAATCGCTGGAGGCCGCGGTTTTCGCGATCGAGGAACTGGAAGAGACCGCAAAACTCTATCTGCTGCTGCGCGGGCTGAACCCGCGTTTTCTCACGCCGGCGCAGGTGGCGGATTTGTCGAAGACGTTCGGGCTGACGCTGCCGGAGCATGGGCACGACTAGCCTCTTTTCCTCGTCATGGCCGGGCTTGTCCCGGGCATCCACGTCTTGTGTTTCGTCAAATGCAGAAAGACGTGGATGCCCGTCACAGGGCAGAGGAAACTTTCGCCATAGGAGTTCAAAGCACCGCAAGCTGCTTGTTCTTGAGGTCGGTCACCAGCATCAATCCGGGGGCGTGGGTGATTGCAAACGGCACCTTCGCAGCGGCGATCACTGCTTGCGGTGTCACGCCGCAGGCCCAGAACACCGGAATCTCGTCGGCTTCCACCGGCACCGGATCGCCATAGTCGGGTTTTGCCAGATCCTTGATCCCGATCGAATGCGGATGACCGAGATGAACCGGCGCGCCATGCACCGAGGGAAAGCGCGAGGTGATCTGCACGGCGCGGATCGCGTCCGCCGGCTTGAACGGGCGCATCGACACCACCATCGGACCCGCGAACGGCCCAGAGGCCGCGCAGGCGATATTGGTGCGGTACATCGGCACGCGCACGTTGCGCTCGATGTGACGGATCGGCAGATCGTCCGCCATCAGGGCTTCCTCAAATGAAAACGAGCATCCGAGCACGAAAGCGACGAGATCGTCGCGCCAATGCGCCATGATGTCGGTCGGCTCCTCGACCACCTCGCCGTCGCGCCAGACGCGATAGCGCGGCAGGTCGGTTCGGATGTCGAGATCGATCCCAAGCGAAGGGATGTGTGGATCGCCGACATCGGACATGCCGATCACCGGACACGGCTTTGGATTGAGCTGGCAAAACCGGTGAAACGAGGCCGCAAGTTTTTCCGGCAGGATCGCGAGATTGCCCTGCACAAAACCGTTGGCGACGCCGGCCGTGGTGGTAGCCATGCCGGCGCGGCAGGCCAGCCGCGCCTGCAGGCTCGGCAGCATCTCCGGCTCACCATGGCCGCCTTGCTCTTTCTTCGCCAGACCGACATTCATCGAACGCGCTCCGTGCCTCGACAGGTGGTGCGGGCTGGTTCTACCATGCGGTCCCGCGTTATGCACCCTTAGCCTTTCCGGCAGGATAAATGACAAAAATCGCATCCAATCTGCAAATCGATTCCGCCCGTCTCTGGGATACGATTCACGAGACCGCGAAATTCGGCGCCACGGCGAAAGGCGGGGTGCGGCGGCTGACGCTCGGCCCGGAAGACAAGCAGGTGCGCGACTGGTTCCGCCGGGCGTGCGAGGCCGCGGGCCTCGAGGTGCATGTCGATGCGCTGGGATCGATGTTCGGGTTGCGCAAGGGCCGCGACATGTCGAAGCCGCCGGTGGGCCTGGGCTCGCATCTCGATACCCAGCCGACCGGCGGCAAGTTCGACGGCGTGCTCGGCACGCTGGCGGCACTCGAGGTGGTCCGCACCCTCAATGACGCCGGGATCGAGACGGAAACCCCGATCTGCATCGTCAACTGGACCAACGAGGAAGGTTCGCGCTTCGCGCCGGCGACGATGGCCTCGGCGGCCTATGCCGGCGATTACACCACCGAGAACATTCTGGCGCGGCGCGATGCCGCCGGCGTCACGGTCGGCGAGGCGCTCGACAGCATCGGCTATCGCGGCAGCGAGGCTGTCGGCGTGCGCAAGTTAGGTGCCTTTGTCGAATTGCACATCGAGCAGGGTCCGCTGCTGGAGGCCGAAAACAAGACCATCGGCGTGGTCGATCGCGGCCAGGGCATCGTCTGGTACGACGGCAAGATCACCGGGTTCGAAAGCCACGCCGGCACCACGCCGATGCCGCTGCGCCGCGATGCGCTGGCGGCGTTGTCGGAATTCGTGCTGGCAGTCGAGCGAATCGCGAAGGCGCATGGTCCGAACGCGGTCGGCACCGTTGGCGAGGCCGTGATTGCGGCTCCCTCCCGCAACGTCATCCCCGGGGAGATTGCCTTCACCGTCGATATGCGCAGCCCGGCTTCGGAAACGCTCGATGCCATCGACAAGGATTTGCGCGGCGCGGCCGCGGAAATCGCAAGCAAGCGCAAGGTCGAGATCGCGCTCGATGCGATCTGGCGCAAGGAACCGACGGTGTTCAACCCAAAACTGGTCGACGCGGTCGAGAGCGCGACCAAGGCGCTCGGCTACAGCCACCGCCGCATCACTTCGGGCGCCGGCCACGACGCCTGCAACCTCGCCAATGTCGTGCCGTCGGCGATGATCTTCGTTCCCTGCAAGGACGGCGTCAGCCACAACGAGCTCGAGGACGCAACCCAGGCCGACTGCGCCGCCGGCGCCAACGCGCTGATGCATACAGTGCTTGCGCTTGCCGGCGTCGCATCCTGACAATCAATCAACAGCGGGAGGCTTTACGTGCGCGGAGTTTTTGTCGATGCCAATGAATCGCTGGCTGTGATCTTCGAGCGGCTGGAAAAACCCGGCGATCCCAAGGTGCGCATCCATCGCGACCCCGACGTGACGCCGGATCAGTTGCCGGGCGTGCTCGACGGCGCCGAGATCGCGATCGTCGATCACACCGCGCTGCCGACCGATATCGCGCGTAAATGCGCCGGCCTGAAGCACGTCGTGTTCCTCGGCACCGGCGCGCGCAGTTACATGAACCCGGAAGAACTCAGCTGAAATCGGCATCGCCGTTCACCTGATCCGCGGCTATGGCGACACCGCGGTCGCCGAATCCGCTGTTGCGCTGATGTGGGCTTCCGCGCGCGTGCTCGCCCAGATGGACCGCGAGATGCGCGCCGGCAACTGGCTGCGCGAAGACGGCATGCAGTTGACCGGCAAGACGCTGGGCCTGATCGGCTTCGGCGGCATCGCCGCCGAGGTGGCGCGCATCGCGCTCGGCAGCGGCATGCGGGTGATTGCCTGGAACCGGACGGCGAAAACCTCTCCGGGCGTCGACTTTGTCGATCTGAAGACGCTGCTGGTCGCGAGCCACGTCGTCTCGCTGCATCTGCTATTGAACGACGAAACCCGCGGCTTCCTTTCGCGCGAGCGGATCGCCTCGATGAGGCCGGGCGCCATCCTCGTCAATACCGCGCGCGGCGCGCTGGTCGACGAGCAGGCGATGATCGACGCCTTGCAGTCGGGCCACATCCGCCATGCCGGGCTCGACGTCTTCAACATCGAGCCGCTGCCCGTGGATCACCCGCTGACGAAACTGCCGAACGTCACGCTGTCGGCCCATTCGGCCTTCCGCACGCCGGAAGCGAGCGAGAATTTGATTGGGGCGGCGTGGGAGCATTGCAGGCGGATTGCGGGGGGATAAAGCATACTACCGTCATCCTGAGGAACCGCGCGTGCGCGGCGTCTAGAAGGATGGCCACAACCACCACCCATCGTCGCCCTTCGAGACGCGCCCAAGGGGGCGCTCCTCAGGGTGACGTACGCGCGTCCCTACTCCACCATCTCCGCGACCGCCTTGCCGCAGGCAACCGTGTCGGCGTTGCCGCCGAGATCGCGGGTGCGCAGCGTGCGTTCGCCGAGCGTGCGCTCGATCGCGCTCACGATGGAGGCTGCCGCGGTCTTCTCGCCGAGATGCTCCAGCATCATCGCGCCGGACCAGATCATGCCGATCGGGTTGGCGATGCCCTGCCCCGCGATGTCGGGCGCCGAGCCGTGCACCGGCTCGAACACGGAAGGAAAATTCCCTTCCGGATTGATGTTGCCTGACGGCGCGATGCCGATGGTGCCGGTGCAGGCCGGGCCGAGATCGGACAGGATGTCGCCGAACAGGTTCGAGCCGACCACGACGTCGAACCAGTCCGGATGCAGGACAAAATTCGCGGTGAGGATATCGATGTGGTACTTGTCCCACTTCACCTTGGGATAGTTTTTCCCCATCGCCTCGACGCGCTCGTCCCAATACGGCATGGTGATGGAAATGCCGTTGGATTTCGTCGCCGAGGTCAGATGCTTCTTCGGCCGCGATTGCGCCAGCTCAAACGCGAATTTCAGGATACGATCGACGCCGATGCGGGTCATGACCGTTTGCTGGGTGACGAATTCGCGCTCGCTATCGGGGAACATCCGCCCGCCGACGGATGAATATTCGCCTTCGGTGTTTTCGCGCACCACCCAGAAATCGATATCGCCGGGCTTGCGGTTGGCCAGCGGCGACGGCACCCCCGGCATCAGCCGCACCGGGCGAAGATTGACGTACTGGTCGAACTCCCGGCGGAACTTTATCAGCGATCCCCACAACGAAACGTGATCGGGAATTTTCGCGGGCCAGCCGACCGCGCCGAAATAGATCGCGTCGTGCTTGCCGATCTTTTGCTTCCAGTCCTGCGGCATCATCTCGCCGTGCTTTTCGTAATAGTCCCAGGACGCGAAGTCGAAATGATCGAAATGCACGGCCACGCCGTGCTTTTTTGCCGCCGCCTCCAGCACCCGCAGCCCTTCCGGCACCACCTCCTTGCCGATGCCGTCGCCTGGAATGACCGCGATCCGATATTGCTTTTTTTCGCTGCTCATCGAGAGTTTCCTTAATTCCTGGCCCGCCCGCGAGATGGTCTGCTGATCGGATTGCAATGGACCAAACTTTGTCACGGTGCAACACTGCAGTGCAATGTTGACGGCTTTAGCCAGGGCGGCCTAACCAGTAGAAATTCGCCGACCACCCATCAGACACTTTCCCCCATCAAGCGAGTAATCCCATGGATCTGCATTTGCGCGGCAAGCGCGTCCTGATCACCGGCGCCTCGAAAGGCATCGGCGCGGCCGCGGCCGAGGCCTTTGCCGAAGAAGGCGCTCATCTCCGCCTTGCGGCCCGCAGCGGCGATCAATTGAAGGCGCTTGCCGAGCGGCTGCGCTCGGCCCATCAGATCGACGCCACCGCCCATGTCGTCGACCTCCGCAAGGCCGAGGATATTGCCAGGCTTGCGAAGGACGCCGCCGACATCGACATCCTCGTCAACAATGCCGGCGATATTCCGGGCGGCTCGATCGAGAAGATCGACGAGCCGACCTGGCGTCACGCCTGGGAGCTGAAGGTGTTCGGCTATATCAACCTCACCCGCGCGATCTACGCCCAGATGAAATCGCGCGGCCATGGCGTCATCGTCAACGACATCGGCGCGGCCGGCGAAAAGTTCGACGCCAACTACATCGCCGGCAGCGCCGGCAACGCCGCGCTGATGGCGTTCACCCGCGCGCTCGGCAGCAAGAGCCTCGCCGACAACATCCGCGTCGTCGGCATCAATCCCGGACCTGTCGGAACCGACCGCCACGTCACGCTGCTGAAGACCCGCGCCAAACACCAGTTCGGCGACGAAAACCGCTACAAGGAATTTCAGAAGGGCTTTCCGCTCGGCCGCCCCGCGCATGCCCGCGAAATCGGCGACCTGATGGCGTTCCTCGCCTCGGACCGCTCCGGCTACACCTCGGGCGTGATCTTTACCGTCGACGGCGGCATCAGCGCAGGCTGGGGGTAAGGCGGTCGGCGCGTCAGAGCACAGCCACATGCTCTCCGTCATCCTGAGGAGCCGCGCTCGGGCGCGGCGTCTCGAAGGATGGCCAGAGGCACCTGTGTCGTCATCCTTCGAGGCTCGCAGAAGAGGCTCGCACCTCAGGATGACGTCAGCCGGCTCGCTCGAACAACTACCGGATAAATGTCATCTCTCAAGTCTGGAGATTGCGACCGCAACTTCAGCGCGTTTCCACTTTGCCGGAAAATGTTTTACAGGACTCCACCATCCGCTAGCAAAGAGGCGGAACGAAAGGGAGACGCAAGTGGCATCCGATCAGGACCTGGTGCGCGCAACGGCGTGCGCGGTCATCGATAAACTCAACTCAGGCGAGGTCACGCCGCTCGATCTGCTCGACGTGCTGGAGCAGCGGATCGCCGAGGTCGACGGCAAAGTCAATGCCTTACCGACGCTGTGCTTCGACCGCGCCCGAACCCATGCCAAGGCGCTGATGAAAAAACCGGTCGGCGATCGCGGCCTGCTGGCGGGAATGCCGATTCCGATCAAGGACCTGTTCAATGTCGAGGGCGTAAAGAACACCCAGGGCTCACCGATCTTCAAGGATACGATCGCAGCGCGTTCCGACATCGTGGTCGAAACTCTCGAAGGTAACGGCGGGGTCATACGCCAAATCGAACACGCCGGAATTCGGCGCCGGCGCCAATACCTTCAACGAAGTGTTCGGCGCGACGCTCAATCCCTGGGACCTGTCGCGATCGGCCGCCGGCTCCTCGGGCGGGGCAGCCGTCGCGCTGGCAACCGGCACGGCGTGGCTCGCCCACGGCACCGACATGGGCGGCTCGCTGCGCAATCCCGCGAGTTTTTGCGGCGTCGTCGGCATGCGGCCGAGCATCGGCCGCGTCGCGCATACGCCCGTCGCCAAGATCGATCGCAATCTGACCGTGCACGGCCCGATGGCGCGCAATGTCGAGGACCTTGCACTGCTGCTCGATGCCATGAGCGGCGAGCATCCGGCCGATCCGCTTTCGCTGCCCCGGCTGCCGACGCCGTTCCTCGCTGCCGCGCGCTCCGGCAAAGGGCCAAAGCGCGTCGCCTATTCGCCCGATCTCGGCATTACGCCGGTCGATCCCGAGGTCGCCGCCATCACCCGGAAGGCGGCTATGCGCTTCGCGGAAGCCGGCGCCATTGTCGAGGAAGCCCATCCGGACCTGCGCGAGGCCCATGAATGCTTCCAGGTGCTGCGCGCGTTCGACTTCGCCATCAGCAAGGCGGCGCTGCTGCGCACCAAGCGCGATCTGCTCAAGCCCGAAGTGATCTGGAACATCGAGGAAGGCCTGAAGCTGACCGTCGAACAGCTCGAGCGCGCGGAAGCCCAGCGCGTCGCGATGGCCGCGCGCACGCTTGAATTTTTCAAGAGCTACGATCTCTTGCTGGCGCCGGCCACGATCGTGGCGCCGTTTCCGGTCGAGAATCGTTATGTCGCCGAATGCGCCGGGAAAAAGTTCGACAACTACGTCGAGTGGCTCGCCATCGTTTACGCGATTACGCTGGTGTGCTGCCCGGCGCTGTCGTTGCCCTGCGGGTTCACGGCGTCAGGGCTGCCGGTCGGACTGCAGGTGGTGGCGCCGCCGCGCGGCGAGGCGCAGCTTCTCGCCGGCGCAAAAGTGCTGGAGGATGTTCTGGGCGTGCGCGGCACGACACCGATCGATCCGAGAAAGGATTCGAGGCCGGTCAAGTAACCTGACACCTCATGGGCCCGACAAAAGCGCCGATTTGGGCGCTGGTGAATGGCGCGCGCACCGCTATAATCGCCCAGCAAAACATAACGCGCGAGCGATAGGTGCGGGTCACAGGGGAACGCTGCAATGTCCGGAAAACTGAAAATACATGTCGACCAGGAGAAGTGTCAGGGACACGCGCGCTGCAAATCGCTGGCGCCCGAACTGTTCGAGCTCGACGAATTCGGCAATGCCCACGAAATCGGCGATGGCTCCGTGCCCAAAGGGCTTGAGGACAAGGCGTGGCTCGCCCAGGCCAATTGTCCGGAAATCGCGATCGACGTGATCGAGGAATGATTCTGCCCTCGAAACTATTTCATGCCGTGCAACATTTGAGCTGAGCTAGCAAAGCAGAGGATAGTGCCTTATGTCGGATTCCATCAGCGTCCTACCCGATCATCCTCCTGTTACCGACTGGGTTCACGATTTCGACCATACCGATCCGCGCTGGACCGAAAATCCGTTTCCGATCTGGGAGGAATTGCGGGCGGAATGCCCGGTGGTTCACACCAAGCGCTTTCTCGGCTGTTACTTGCCCACCACCTATGAGGCGGTAAAGCAGATCGCCTACGACACCGAACATTTTTCCTCGCGCCGCGTCATCGTACGCGACGTCAGGCCTGAGCAGGTTGGGTCGGCGCCGCCGATCACCTCCGACCCGCCGGAGCACAAGCCCGCCAAGCAATTGCTGCTGCCGCCGTTCACGCCCGACGCCGTGAAAAAGCTGGAGCCCAGGGTTCGCGCGATCTGCAACGAGTTGATCGACGAATTCATCGCCGATGGCAAATGCGACGCGGCGGCGCGCTACACCAAGCACATTCCGGTTCGGGCGATCGCGCACATGCTTGGCATTCCGGAAAAGGATGGCGACCTCTTCATCAAATGGATCCACGAAATCCTCGAACTCGGCATCAAGGATAATGATACGTTGATGCGCGCGGTGCACGAGATGAGCGAATATTTCGCCGGGCATATCGAACATCGCAAGACACACCCGACCGACGACCTGATCTCGACCCTGATGAACGCCCGCGACAAGAACGGTCAGCCTTTGACCGACACCCATGTGCTGGGCTCGCTGCGGCTGCTCCTGATCGCCGGCATCGACACCACCTGGAGCGCGATCGGCTCCTCGCTCTGGCATCTGGCGAAGACGCCCGCGGATCGCGACCGCCTGATCGCCGAGCCGGAACTGATGCCGATCGCGATCGAGGAGTTCTTGCGCGCCTATTCGCCGGTGACGATGGCGCGCGAGGTGATGAAGGAGACGGTCGTCAGCGGCTGCCCGATAAAACCCGGCAACATGGTGCTGTTGTCGTTTCCCGCCGCCAACCGCGATCCCGCTGTCTTTCCCGATGCCGACAAGGTCGTGATCGACCGCAAGCAGAACCGCCACGCCGCATTCGGCTTGGGGATTCACCGCTGCGTCGGCTCCAACCTCGCGCGGATGGAAATGACGGTTGCAATCGAGGAATGGCTGAAGCGCATTCCGGATTTCCGGCTCGACCCGGCTGGCCAGGTGACCTGGTCGGAGGGTACGGTGCGCGGACCGCGACAGCTTCCGATGCTGTTCGCAAAGCCAGGCTGAGAGCTTCGCCACCCTGGATTGGAGTAGTTCCCGGAGACCGGATATGACAGATCAAGCCGTGCAGCCGGGGGCCGACCATCTCGATCTCGCCGACGTGCAACGCCGGATCAAGGCGATCTTCATCGGCTCGGTCGGCAATCTCGTCGAATGGTATGATTTCTACGCCTACACGGCGTTCGCGCTTTACTTCGCGCCGGCGTTCTTTCCACACGAAGATCCGGTGGTGCAGCAGCTCGACGCGGCTGTGCTGTTCGCCGCGACTTTCCTGATGCGGCCGCTCGGCGGCTGGCTGTTCGGCTATATCGCCGACCGCTACGGCCGGCGGCTGTCGCTGACGTTGTCGGTGGTCTGCATGTGCTTCGGCTCATTGATCATCGCGGTCACGCCGACCTATGCCTCGATCGGCATCGCCGCGCCGACCATTCTCACGCTGGCGCGCATCATCGAAGGCTTGAGCCTCGGCGGCGAATACGGCGCCAGCGCCACCTATCTCAGCGAAGTTGCCGACCCCAGACATCGCGGCTTCTATTCCAGCTTCCAATACGTCACCCTGATCGGCGGTCAGCTTACCGCGATCATCGTGTTGCTGTTGCTGCAAAAAGTATTCTTGACGCCGGAACAATTGAAGGAGTGGGGCTGGCGGATTCCATTCGCGATCGGCGCCCTGCTCGCGATTTTCGCAGCGGTGATGCGGCGCACGTTGCACGAGACCGAGGCGTTCGTCGAAGCCAAGAAAATCGTCAAGCCGACCGGCTCGATCCGCGGCCTCCTGGAGTATCCGCGTGAGCTGTTGCTGGTGGTCGGCCTTACCGCCGGCGGCACTGCCGCCTTCTACACCTTTACGACCTATATGCAGACCTTCGTCAGACTGTCGGTCGGTCTGACCCCAGACCAGACGACCATTGTCATTTTCGGTTCGTTGATTTTCGCAACATTGCTTCAGCCGATCTATGGCGCGCTGTCTGATCGCATCGGCCGCAAACCGCTGCTGATCTTTTTCGGCGTCGCCGGCACGCTGGCGACGATTCCGATCCTGGCCACGTTAAAGGAGACCAAGTCGCCATGGATGGCTTTCTTGCTGATCTGCGCCGCCTGGCTTTTCGTCGCCGGCTACACCTCGATCAACGCCATCGTCAAGGCCGAATTGTTCCCCACCAAGGTCCGCGCGCTCGGCGTCGGCCTCCCCTACGCGATTACGGTGTCGGTATTCGGCGGCACCGCGCCGGCGATCGCGCTGTATTTCAAGAGCCTCGGGCACGAGGACTGGTTCTACTATTATCTCAGCGGCATGATCTGCCTGTCGCTGATCATCTATTCGACGATGCGCGACACCAAGCATGAATCGGCGATGCACCGGCACGAGTGAAGATGCCACGAACAGGATGGCGTGAGATATGGCCGATGAGAACGAGCCGCCTCCGGTCAGCAAGCTGACCCGCACTAAGCAGCGCTGGGCGCGCGAGGGCCGCTTTCTCACCGGCAAGACTTCACGCCCCGAACAGCAGCGGCTGCCGCCGGGACAACACCTCACCATGGACTGGCCGGTCCTCGATCTGGGCCTGACGCCGCAGATCTCCCGCGAACGCTGGCGGCTCGATGTCTATGGCGCCGTCGAAAATCCGGTGTTCTGGGATTTCGCGCGGTTCACCGCGCAGCCGCAGACAAAATTCACTTCCGACATCCATTGCGTGACCACATGGTCGCGATACGACAATCAATGGGAAGGGTTGGCGACCCGCGATCTGCTTGACGCCTGCCAGCCGCGCGACGAAGCAAAATACGTCGTGCTGCATTCCCATGACGGCTACACCACCAATCTGGCGCTGGAAGATTTTGCCGCCGAGGACGCCCTGCTGGCGCACGCCTGGTCCGGCGCGCCGCTCGAGCCGGAGCACGGCGGCCCGGTGCGGCTGGTGGTGCCGCATCTCTATTTCTGGAAAAGCGCAAAATGGCTGCAGGGCATCGAATTCCTCGCCGAGGATGCGCCGGGCTACTGGGAAATCCGCGGCTATCACAACCGCGGCGATCCCTGGGCCGAGCAGCGCTATTCCGGCGACTGATGCGAGGGCCGACCCCAACCATGGAGGCTGAACGTGCCGACTGAACGTTTCCAATTTACCGGTGTAGGCGGCCATCAACTCGCGGCAGCGCTTGATATGCCCGAGCGCGAGCCGCTGGCTTACGCGTTGTTCGCGCACTGCTTCACCTGCGGCAAGGACGTGCTGGCCGCCAAGCGGATCGCGGTGGCGCTGGCGGCCGAGGGCATTGCCGTGCTGCGGTTCGACTTCACCGGGCTCGGTTCCAGCGAAGGCGATTTTGCCAACTCGACGTTTTCGTCGAACGTCGCCGATCTGGTGCGGGCCGCCGACCATCTGCGCGAAACCCGCAAAGGCCCGGCGATCCTGATCGGCCACAGCCTTGGCGGCGCCGCCGTGCTTGCCGCCGCGGGCCAAATTCCGGACGCCAGGGCGGTCGTCACCATCGCGGCGCCGTCCGATCCTGTTCATGTCACCGGTCTGTTCAAAGATCGCATCGAGGACATCCGCAAGCAGGGAGAGGTCGAAGTCTCGCTCGCCGGCCGCCCATTTCACATCAAGCGCGAATTCCTCGACGACATCGCCGAGCACAACCTGATGACGCAGCTGACACAGCTGCACAAGGCGCTGCTTGATCATGCACTCGCCGACCGACGACACCGTCGGCATCGACAATGCCACCCGCATCTTCGTCGCAGCCAAGCATCCGAAGAGTTTTGTGTCGCTGGCAGGCGCGGATCATCTGTTGAGCGGCAAGCGCGACGCCGCCTATGTCGCCGACGTCATCGCCGCCTGGGCCAGCCGCTATCTCGATCCCGCCGCGCCGGAGCAAGCGGTCGATCCCGGCGAAGCGCCGCGCCACGTCGTGGTTCGCGAGACCCGCAACAGCAAATTCCAGCAAACGGTCGCCATCGGGCCGCATCGCATGCTGGCCGATGAGCCCGTTGCCGCGGGCGGCGAGGACAGCGGACCCGGCCCCTACGATTTTGTGCTGGCCGGCCTCGGCGCCTGCACGTCGATGACCATGCGCCTCTATGCCGATCGCAAATCGCTGCCGCTCGAGCGGGTGACGGTGACGCTCAAGCACAGCAAGATTCACGCGGAAGATTGCGCCGAATGCGAAACCAAGGCCGGGATGCTCGACCAGATCGAGCGGGTCATCGCCATGGAGGGCAATCTGGATACCGAACAGCGCAAAAAACTGATGGAGATCGCCGACAAGTGTCCGGTGCACCGCACCCTCACCTCGGAGATTCACATCGTGACGCAAGCGGCGGATTGACCGAACCAGCGACCGCTTATCAGGGCCGGCCACAGGGATCGTTGACACCATGGTGGCTTCGCATCATGACTAACCGACTGAACGGCTAGTTCAAGAGGCTTGTTCCAACAGGCCCGGCGATACGGGAGAAGCGTCTTGCATCCGATCCTGATCGGCAGACGGCCATCGATGTCAGGGGGACGACGGCCGTGAACGTCAAGGCCACGCTATCGCCCGACGATCTCGCGCGCGCCTGCGCCGAGGCAATGTGGAACGAGGACGACGCCAGCAAGGGTCTCGGCATGGAGATGCTGCAGGTCAAGCCCGGCGAAGCCACGCTGTCGATGACGATTCTGCCGCATATGGTCAACGGCCATGGCATCGCCCATGGCGGCTTTATCTTTTTGCTGGCGGATTCGGCCTTCGCCTTTGCCTGCAATTCCCACAACGAGCGTGCGGTCGCAGCGCAGTGCAACATCTCCTTCATCAGGCCGGGCAAGCTTGGCGATCGGCTGATTGCGACGGCAAGGGAAATTTCGCGAACCGGACGTTCCGGCATTTACGATATCGCGTGTCAGCGTCGATGGCACCGCGATCGCCGAGATGCGCGGCCATTCGCGCACGGTCGGCGGCGCATGGGTGCCGGCGGCCGACGCCGGTGCCAAGTCGAAATAGCAGGCTGATTTCAGGAAACGCGCGATGGCTTCGACGAACCCCAGATCAAGCAAAAGCGGTTACAGCTGCCGAGCTGGACGAGGCCGAGCGTGCCTCGCGCGACGAGATCATGGCGCGACAAACAAAACGCCTCGCCTGGACGCTGGCGCACGCCTACGACAACGTCGCGCATTACAAAAAAGCTTTCGACAAGGCCGGCGTGCATCCCTCCGACTTCAGGCAGCTTTCCGATCTTGCCAGGTTTCCGTTTACGGTGAAGACCGATCTGCGCGACAACTACCCGTTCAACATGTTCGCGGTACCGCGCGAAAGACTGGTCCGCGTCCACGCCTCTTCCGGTACCACCGGCAAGCCGATCGTGGTCGGATATACCAAAGCCGATATCGAGATATGGTCGGATGTGATGGCGCGCTCGATCCGCGCCGCCGGCGGCCGCACCGGCATGATCATCCACAATGCCTATGGCTACGGCCTGTTCACCGGCGGCTTAGGGGTGCATTACGGCGCGGAGCGGCTGGGCTGCACCGTGGTGCCGGTCTCCGGCGGCATGACCGAGCGGCAGGTGCAGTTGATCAACGATTTCAAGCCCGACATCATCACGGTGACGCCGAGCTACATGCTGGCCATATCAGACGAGTTCAAGCGCCAGGGTCTGGACCCGCGTCAATCGTCCTTGAAAATCGGCATCTTTGGCGCTGAACCGTGGACCAATGCGATGCGCGCCGAGATCGAACAGACGTTCGACATGGACGCCACCGACATCTACGGCCTGTCCGAAGTGATCGGCCCCGGCGTCGCGCAGGAATGCATCGAAACAAAAGATGGCCTGCATATCTGGGAGGATCATTTCTATCCCGAAGTGATCGATCCCGAGACCGGCGCGGTGCTGCCCGACGGCGAAAGAGGCGAGCTGGTCTTCACCTCGCTGACCAAGCAAGCGTTTCCGATCATCCGCTATCGCACCCGCGACCTGACGCGGCTATTGCCGGGCACGGCGCGGCCGGGCATGCGGCGCATGGAGAAGGTCACGGGCCGTTCCGATGACATGATCATCCTGCGCGGCGTTAACGTGTTTCCGACCCAGATCGAGGAGGTACTGCTCGCCACCGATTGGTGCGGCGGTCATTTCATCATCGAATTGACGCGCGAGGGACGAATGGACGTGATGACTGTCTTGGCGGAAGCGCGCCCCGAGATCTGGGACGGCAGCGGCCTCGTCGAACACACCGAGCAGGTCACTGCCCACATCAAGAACACGACCGGCATCCACGCGCGCATCAAGGCGGTGGCGCCCGAAACGCTGGAGCGCTCGCTCGGCAAGGCCAAGCGCGTATTCGACAAGCGGCCGAAGGAATAAACGTCAGACCACAGCAGATCGGGAGGAGCCCATGAACACCAGTCCCTCGCGCCGCGATATCCTGACATCCTCGATAGCGCTTGCCGCCGGTGCGGCGCTTCCTTCCCTCGGACATGTGAGTTCAGCAATGGCCGATTCCACTTCACCCACCGCCGCCGAGATCGTCGCCTCCATCCGCGATAAGAAGATGACCGCGGTCAGCACCGTGCGGGCCGCGCTTGAACGCGCGGAGCAACTCAAGGACCTCAACGCATTCATCATCCTGAACAAGGACGCAGCACTGGCGGCGGCAGCCCAGGTCGATGCCGGCCAGAAGACCGGTGCGCTTGCCGGTCTGCCCATCGCGGTCAAGGACAACATCAACACTGCCGACATGCCGACTTCGGGCGGCACGCCGGCGCTGCAAAATGCGCGGCCGGCCAAGAACGCGCCATCGCTGCAGAAATTGCTGGATGCCGGCGCCATCGTCATCGGCAAAACCAACATGCATGAACTCGCGTTCGGGATTACCAGTACCAATCTCTCGTCCTTCGCAGGGCCGGTGAAAAATCCCTATGACAAGACCCGGATTCCCGGCGGCTCATCTGGCGGAACGGCGGCCGCCATTGCGGCGCGCATCGTCGCTTGCGGGCTGGGATCCGATACCGGCGGCTCGACCCGTGTGCCGGCGGCGCTGACCGGTACCGTCGGACTGCGGCCATCGGTCGGCAATGGCGGCGCGCAACGGCGCTACGACGATGCCAACATGGTAGTCCCGATCAGCCACACCCGCGACACGGTCGGTCCGATGGGCCGCACGGTCGCAGACGTGGCGCTGCTCGATTCCGTCATTACCGGCACCCCGATGGCCAAGGCGGAACCGTTGCGGGGCAAGCGGCTCGGCATTCCCGCGGTGCTGTGGAGCGGGCTCGATCGCGACGTCGAAGCTGTCGGCAAGGCCGCACGCGCAAAACTTGCGGACGCCGGCGTGGTTCTGGTCGATGCCGATATTGCCGGATTGTTCGAACAGAACGGCAAGGTGTCGTTCCCGGTCGCGCTGCATGAGCCGATTGCCGATATCCCCGCCTATCTCAAGGCTTCCGGCATCGAAGGCATTACACTCGCCGACATCGCTGGCAAGATCGCGAGCCCCGACGTCAAGGGCGCGTTCGGCGCCATCACTGGAGATGCCTTCGGCGCGGCCTACCAGGATGCGATCACGGTACAGCGGCCGACGCTGCAGAAGATCTACGAGGCCTATTTTCGCGACAACAATCTGGATGGCATCCTTTTTCCAACCACGGTTGCGCCAGCGCCTGTTATCGATGCCGAGAAGGGATCGGGCGAGATGTCGATCAATGGCGACAAGCCGGTGCCGACGTTCGACACCATGATCCGCAACACCGATCCCGGCAGCAACGCCGGCATCCCCGGCCTGTCGTTATATGCGGGGATGACGCCTGGCGGATTGCCGGTCGGACTCGAGATCGACGGCCCGGTCGGCAGCGACGCAAAACTGCTCGGGCTCGGACTTTCGATCGAGGGCATTTTGGGCTCGGCGCCACCGCCGAAGATCTGATTTTTTTCGTCATCCCGGGGCAGCTCTTTAGGGCTGAACCCAGAATCTCGTGCCGGCGACTTCGAGATTCCGGGTTCGCGCTGACGCGCGCCCCGGAATGACGACGGCATCTCTAGAGATGGTCGTAATCGACCACGACCCTGTTCGAGGTCGGCCGCGCCTGGCAGGTGAGGATGAAGCCTGCCTTGAGCTCCCACGGCTCCAGCGAATAGTTTACTTCCATCTCCGCATCGCCCTCGACCAGCTTGGCGCGGCAGGTCGAGCACATGCCGCCCTTGCAGGCGAACGGCAGATCCATGCCGGCGCGCAATGCCGCGTCGAGAATGGCCTCACCCTCGGCGACCGGCACCTCGCGGCGCTTGCCGTCGATGATCAGCGCGGCAACGGCCTTCGGCGGCGCACTCGCCGGCACAAAAGTCTTGGGGCGCGGCTTGCCGCCGAGGCCTGAGACAAATCGCTCGACGTGAATGCGGTCGGCTGCGATGCCAAGCTCGCGGCAGGTCGCCTCGATGTCCTCGCTCATGCCGGTGGGACCGCAGATGAAGACGTGATCGACGCTCGATGCGGGCACCAGTGAACGCAATAGCACCCTCACCTTCTCGCCATCGAGCCGGCCGTGCAGGACCGGGATGTCCTGCTCTTCGCCCGAGATCACATGGAACAGCGAAAGCCGCTCGATGAAGCGGTCCTTGAGTTCTTCCAGCGCCTCGAGAAACAACATGCCGCTGGTCGAGCGATTGCCGTAGAACAAAAAGAACCGGCTGTCCGGCTCGCGCGCCAGCACGCCTTTCACGATCGAGAGGATCGGCGTGATCCCGGAGCCGGCGGCGAAGCCGACATAGATGCGCGCCTCGTTTGGCGCCGGCGCGACACCGAAGCGGCCGGTCGGCGTCATGACGTCGAGCTCGTCGCCTGGTTTCAGCTCATCGGCGGCCCAACTCGAGAACGAGCCGCCATCGACCTTTTTCACGGCAATTCGCAATTCGCCGTCATCGGGGCCGGAGCAGATCGAATAGGAGCGGCGCACTTCCTCACCGTCCATGGTCGCTCGCAGGGTCAGATATTGCCCGGGAGCAAAACGGTAGTCGTCCGCAAGCTCTCTCGGAATTGCAAAGGTCAGCGACACCGCGTCGGCGGATTCGCGGCGCAGATCGTTGACAGCGAGGCGATGAAATTTTGGTACGTGCGACATCGGAACTTTCGGGTTTCACTCAACGTCATTGCGAGGAGCGAAGCGACGAAGCAATCCACTCTTGCTTTGTGGCTCCATGGATTGCTTCGCAGAGCTTGTCATCGGGCGGCGCCTTGCGCCGACCCGTTGGCTCGCAATGACGGTATTAATGGACGGTCTCAGTGACATTTGAAATAGTCGAACGGTTCGCGGCAGCTCTTGCAGCGCCACAGCGCCTTGCAGGAGGTCGAGCCGAATTCCGAAAGCACCTCGGTATCCTCAGAGCCGCATTGCGGGCACGCCACCTGCTCCACGCCGAACAGCGCGCGGCGGGAGCCGGCGGCCAGCGGCGGCGCAATGCCGTATTCGTTGAGCTTGCGGCGGCCGATCTTCGCTCATCCAGTCGGTGGTCCAGGCCGGCGACAGCACGGTGCGCACTTTTGGATCATGAAAACCCTCGCGCTCCAGCGCCAGCTCGATTTCCACGGCGATCATGTTCATCGCGGGGCAGCCGGAATAGGTCGGCGTGATCGCGACCTCGACGCCGCCGTCGTTGATTGTGACGTCGCGGAGCACGCCGAGATCGGCGATGGTGAGAACCGGGATTTCCGGATCGACCACGGCCGCCGCAGCGTCCCACGCGCGCTGCCGCAACTCGGCATCGTTGAACAGGGCGGTCACCATGTCACACCCGGAAAGTCGCGTTGCATCGATTGCAGTTCGCTCAGGAGATGTCCGAGATGCTCGCTGTGCCGGCCGATGCGGCCGCCCTGCTGCATCCAGTCGCTTTTCGGCAACGCCAGCGTCGCCTCGCTCACAATGCCTGAAACTGTCTTGAGCCATTGCGAATGCAAGGTCGCGGGATCGACGCCGACACCGGCATCGATCAGAGCGCGCTCGCTGTCGTCGACTTCAAACATCTCGCCGGTAAAAGCCCAGAGATCGTCGATCGCGCCTTGCGCGCGGGCGTGGCTCTCCTCGGTGCCGTCACCGAGCCGCAACATCCATTCCGAGGAATGCCTGACATGATAGGCGCTTTCCTTCTCGGATTTCGCCGCGATCGCCGCCAGCGTCGCGTCGGTTGACCTCATCATCGCGCGCCAATAGAGGTCCGCGAAAACAGCATAGAAAAATTGCCGCACCATGGTGTGCGCGAAATCGCCGTTCGGCTGTTCCAGCAGCAGCAGATTGCGATACTGCCTGACGTCGCGCAGGTAGGCGAACTTGTCTTCGTCGTTGCCTTTGCCTTCGACCTTTGCCGCGTAGCTATAGAGTTCGCGCGCCTGTCCGAGCAGATCGAGGCCCATATTGGCAAGCGCCATATCCTCTTCCAGGACAGGCGCGTGGCCGCACCATTCCGACAGCCGGTGCCCGAGGATCAGCGCATCGTCGGCGCGGCGCAGCGTGTACAGCACCAGCGGCGTTTCGGAGACCTGGATGGAAGCGACAGCCATATCTTCAATCCACCTGCTTACCTCATCCTGAGGAGCGCGAAGGCGCGTCTCGAAGGATGGGCCATGGGCCTCATGGTTCGAGACGGCGCTTCGCGCCTCCTCACCATGAGGGTTAACGGTCACATATGCCCGACTTCATCGGGCACGTCGTAAAATGTCGGATGGCGGTAGACCTTGGATTCCGCCGGCTCGAACATCATGCCCTTCTCGGCAGGATCGGATGCGGTGATCGCGCTTGAGGGCACCACCCAGATCGACAAGCCTTCGCCGCGGCGGGTGTAGATGTCGCGCGCGGCCTGCAGCGCCAGCGTCGCGTCAGATGGCATGCAGCGAGCCGACGTGCTTGTGCGCGAGACCATTGCGGCTGCGAATAAAGACTTCCCACAGCGGCGTGTTCGGCGTGGCCATCATGACCTCCCTGAATTCTTATGCGGCTTGTGCCGCCTGCCTTTGCTTGCGCTTTGCGGCATAGGCTTGCGCGGCCTCGCGCACCCAGGCGCCCTCGTCATGCGCCTTGCGCCGCGCGGCAAGCCGGTCGCGGTTGCACGGGCCGTTGCCGGCCAGCACCTGCTTGAATTCGTTCCAGTCGATTTCGCTGTATTCCCAATGTCCGGTCGTCTCGTTCTGCTTCATGCCGGGATCGGGAATCGAAAGCCCCAGATATTGCGCCTGCGGCACCGTCGCATCGACGAATTTCTGCCGCAGCTCGTCATTGGAGAAGCGCTTGATCTTCCATTTCGTCGAGGTGTCGCTGTGCTGGCTGGCCTGGTCGGGCGGTCCGAACATCATCAGCACCGGCCACCACCAGCGATCGAGCGCGTTCTGCGCCATCGCCTTCTGCTCTTCGGAGCCGCGCGCCAGCGTCATCATGATCTCGAAACCCTGGCGCTGGTGAAAGGATTCCTCCTTGCAGACGCGGATCATCGCGCGCGCGTAAGGACCGTAGGAGCAGCGGCACAGCGGAATCTGGTTCATGATCGCGGCGCCATCGACCAGCCAGCCGATCGCGCCGATGTCGGCCCAGGTCAGCGTGGGATAGTTGAAGATCGAGGAATACTTCGCTTTGCCGGCGAGCATCAGGTCGACCAGCTCTTCGCGTGAGCTGCCGAGCGTCTCGGCCGCGGCATAGAGATAAAGACCGTGACCGCACTCGTCCTGCACTTTTGCCAAAAGCGCCGCCTTGCGGCGCAGCGACGGCGCGCGCGTGATCCAGTTGCCCTCCGGCAGCATGCCGACGATTTCGGAATGCGCGTGCTGCGAAATCTGCCGCGTCAGCGTCTTGCGATAGGCCGCGGGCATCCAGTCGTTCGGCTCGATGCGATCCTCGGCGTCGATGCGCGCCTGAAACTGCGCCGCGCGCACGGCGTCCTCGATGTGGCGGTCTTCGGCTTCGGCGGTGTTGAGCGCCTGGGTATACATGCCCGATCTCCCAAGGGGACGAGGCCTAACATATAACAAAAAATATGAAACTCAAGATATTTTTGTAACATAAAGAGCTAATCGCCGAACCGGCGCGCCAGCTCCCGGCCAGCCTTCGGCAAGGGGCCGGCTTCGTTGCTTCCGTACCGGTCAAGCCATTGTTCGGACGGTGGAAGCAGCCCGCGATAGATCTCACCGCAGAGCCCGCGGGCCGCCTGTCCCGGCCAATCCGCCGGCAGCAGAGCCGTCGGCAGCAGCGGATCGCGCAGCACCACCCGCCGGTAATAGTGGATCAGCAGGATCCGTGCGGTAAAGGCTTCGGCATCCGCGAGGGGTTCGCGTCGGCCGATCCAGCTTCGCAGCGGCTCGAACGTTTTGATGAATTTCAGGTAGGCATCCGCGGTGCGATCGAGCGGCCAGCTCTCGCTGAGCAGGCGCCGGCCGCTGTCGTCCTCGGCGGAAACTTCCAGACGG
This sequence comes from uncultured Alphaproteobacteria bacterium, assembly GCA_963745785.1. Taxonomy (GTDB): domain Bacteria; phylum Pseudomonadota; class Alphaproteobacteria; order Rhizobiales; family Xanthobacteraceae; genus Bradyrhizobium. Next base: position 673,126 of record CAVUYV010000006.1, read on the forward strand.
ATCGCGGTGGCCGCTTCCTCCGGAATCGGGACACCCGAAGGCGCGATCCACACGCCCGGCAGCGGGCTGCCAAAGCCGGCATTTTTCAGCGCCTCACGGGAGGCGTCGCGATCCACGCTGTTGCCGATCAGCAAGAGCTCAAAGCGTCCAGTCCAGCCGGATGGCGGCGGATCATAGATATGCTTGGTCGCGGCATCGAAGGTTTGCCGTCCCCTGTTTGCCAGCCGATAAAAACTGTTGCGGCCGACCTTGTTGCGCTCGAGCCAGCCGTCGGCCGCCAGCCGCGACATCGCCGTGCGCACCACGCCGCTGTCGATGTCGAGTGCCTTGAAGAATTCCAGCAACGTGCCGAGCCAGACCGAACCGCCGCGGGGCACGATGGCATCGCCGAACACCGTGATGACGATTGAGCCGGTGCGCGAGGGCTCGCGCTTGAGCTGTTCAATGATGCGGGCAAGCGGATGCGCCATGCGCAACGCATAGCGCGTTTTCCGGGATTTACGACAACGCTCGCTTACCGGGGCCTCATGGTTCGAGACGCGCGGCAGCCGCACTCCTCACCACGAGGGGTCTAAGACCTCATCCTGAGGAGCGGCCACTTGGCCGCGTCTCGAAGATCGAGCTCAGGACTGGAAAACGGCTCAGTGCGGCGCGCTTGACTCTACCGGTTGGGATCGGGATAGACGAAGCTGCGCCAGCCGCTGCGGTCGAACGGCGCCCACTGCGCCTTCGGGCTGGGACAAACGATCGGCGACGGCATAGACGACGGCGGGATGGTGGCCCATGCCGCAATGGCTGCTCTCCACCTCGATGTTCTCGGACCGGGCGGACGGTTTTTCCATGCAGACCTGCCACGCGCAGATGCCGTCGGTGCGGCTGAAGATCGCGGTGGTCGGCACCGGGGGCGTTGCCGAAATCGATCCGCCGAACCGCAGATCCTGTTCGTCGGCGCGGCGGCCGCTTGCCATCTCATAGACGCGCCACGCATTGGTCGCCTTCGGATGGCCGCCGAACGGGCTGCCGAGCGTAATCACCGAGCGCACGCGGTCCGGCATCATCTTTGCCAGTTGGCGCGCGTAGACACCGCCCAGGCTCCAGCCGATCAGGCTGACCTTGCGCCCATGCGTGTCGTTGAGCTCATGCACCAGATCGACCATCGCACGCTGCACGCCGTCGCGCGGGCCGAGATTGCGGCCCTGACGCCAGCCGCTGACGGCGTAGCCGCGGCTTTTCAGGAAGCTGCGCAGCGGGCGGGTCGACGTGTCCGAAGCGACCAGCCCGGGCAGCACCAGCACTGGATGCCCGTCGCCCCTCGGCGCCAGGCTAAGAAGCGGCAACGCGCCGAGAAAGGCGCCGAGTTCGTGGATGGCTCGCCCCTCCAGCAACATCAGGGTTCTGGACGGCGGGCGTAGCGTCTGGGCAGTAGCGGACATCGTAGCTCCTTTCAGGATCGGCCCCTTGAGTTTCGGCAACCGGCCAATGGACCAATAGGAAGACGCAAACCGCGTAGAATCGTTCCGCAACGCAACAAATCATCATCAAAGCTAGGGAACCGGATTTCCCCTTTCAAGCCGCTCATGGTGACGCAGCAAGGGATGGCCGCATTTAAAGGCCTTGCCGTGATTTAAAAGTCACAGCAGCCGCAGCAGGAATTCGATCGAGTAGAGCCCCAATCCGGCAAGGCCGCCGATCAGCGAACCGTTGAAGCGGATGTATTGCAGATCCTTGCCGATGTTGATTTCGATCAGCGAAATCAGCTGCGCCATGTCCCAGGCCTTGACCTGGTCGGAGATGAAGCTCGAGACGCCACTCTTCTGGTCGGCGATGAGGCTGCGCAGCACCACAACGAGGCCATTGTTGATTTCGGCGCGCATCTCGGAATCGGCGGCGAGCTGATTGCCCGCCTTAACAAGGAGGCCGGTGAGATGATGCTGAAGCACCTCGCTCTCGCCTGCGGCGTTGCGGTCCACGAAATCCTTCACGTTTGACCACAGATGTTGCGTTAGCTCGCCGAGTTCGGGCCTCGCCAATAGATCATGCTTCAGCGCGTCGAGCCGTTCGGCAAATTGAGGTTGGCTCTCGAGCCGATCGATGAACGACAACACCAGGCGATCGAATTCGCCGCGGAACGGATGATTTGGATCAGTCCGCACTTCGTCGAGGAACGCGGTCGCGGAAGCCGCGATTTTCTTCATCACGTAGGCATCTGCGCGGTAGAGCTTGAGAAGGGTCGGCAATTCACTGCGAATCTTCTGGCGAATCGCCTCCATCGTTTCCGGCCTGTTCAGCGTTTCGTGCACCGCAACCAGAAGTTCGTCGAGGAAGCCGCGGTGACGCCCCTCGCTGACGAAGGTGCGCAGCGTGCCGGCCGCGAGCGGCGCCAGATCAATCGATTGAATCTGGGTCAGGATGCGGCGGCCGATGAACGAATTGAGGCCGGACGTTTCCGATGCTGTCAGCGCCTCCGGCAACAGCCGCAAAATGAAGCGCGCAAGATCCGCGCTGCGTTTTTCATCGCCGAGCCAGTCGGCAATGAAGGATGCGAAATCGACCTGGCGCAACTTGGCTTCCACCGGCGCGGCTTCCAGAAAATGCACCTCGATGAACTCGCCGAGCTTGTCGGCGATGCGGTGCTGATTGCTCTGGATGATCGCGGTATGCGGGATCGGCAATCCCAACGGCCTGCGAAACAGCGCCACCACCGCGTACCAGTCGGCCAGTCCACCGATGGTGGCTGCTTCCGCGAACGCGGCGACGAAGCCGAAGACCGGATGCAACGGCAGCAGCGCCTTCGCCGTCACGAACAGGGTCAGCGTGCCCGCCAGCACCAGCGTCGCCAGCGCCTTGACGCGCCGCAATTCGGCGGCACGCGCGGCGTCGCCGGGCGCGAACGAAGATGTGCCGGACGAGGTCATGGCGGCTTTCGGACCTTCGCGGTGGCCAAGAGGATAGCAGTTTCCGTCATTGCGAGCGAAGCGAAGCAATCCATCGCAAGGTTTGCACTCCACAACTGGATTGCTTCGTCGCTTACGCTCCTCGCAATGACGGAGGATGCGATAGTGAGCGCGCCTCAAAAAGAAGGCCCGCCTAGGCGGGCCTTCAAACTAACGCACGAACTAACGCAACTCACACGGAAAGCGATCAGGCGGTCTTGTTGTAGACCTTGGAGAAGTTGTCCTGAGCGGTCTTGGCACCGTTGGCGACGAGCTGGCCGAGATATTCGGTGGTGGACTTCGCCCTCTGGATCAACACTTCGCCGCGCGCACGGACCATGTCCGACTGGATCTGGACCGCCTCGTTGAGCGACTTGGCGGACGCCAGCTTGTCGATGCCGGCGAAGAACGCCTCGGCGTCCTGATACAGCGCCTGCTGGATGTTGCGGCTGATTTTCGCCGCCTCGCTGACGGAATCGGCAACCGCGGTCTCGATCACGGCAGTAACCTTCTCCGATCCTGCATGCAGATCAGCAGCGCGCTCCTTGGCGGTGCCGGCGGTCTTCTTGACGAACTCGCGGGCAGCCTCGGGAACTTCCAGGTTCTGAAGGTTCTTGAGCGCGTCGGTAACGGGCGCGAAAGCTTCCTTGACGCCGTTCAGCACGGAATTGGTTTCGGTGGTCATTTGGGTCTCTCCATCCTCAGGTTTGAGCTATGGGCTCACCCCGTCCGGATTGGCCCGGGGCGACATCGTTGTGCCATAGTTGATGGTGCGGCGCAATATCAATGTTGCGATGCGATATCACGAATTCGTGATGAGCCTAGGTATTATGCAACCTGCCGGATAATCCGGCGCCGCCTAGTGCTGCACGGCCCCCGGCAGGCCATAGGCTTCCATCTGGGCCCGGACCTGCGCCACATTGTGCCCGAGCACGACGATGTCGTGCTTTTTGCCATCCACATCCCGCACATGGTCGCGCAGGAGCGCCTCGGCCTTGAAACCCAGGCTCTCGAACAGCGCGATCGCAGCCTGCTGATCGACCGTCATCTGCACCGACAGCTTCTCAAGTCCGGCTCCCAGAGCCAGCGCGAAGGTTTCCTGCGACAGTGCCCGGCCGACGCCCTGGCCGCGGACGTCCTGCGAGATGACCATCCGGATTTCGCCGACATGCGGCGACCAGGACAGGGGATCGCGGACCAGCGCGCTGCAACCGACCACCTTGCCATCCTTGATCGCCAGCAGGCTGGTGATCGCGCCGCGCTCGATCTCCTTGATCCATGCCGACAGCACTTTCGGCTGGCTGATATTGCGCGGCAGAAACAACAGGTCGTGGGTCGGCAGTTTTTGCGCAAAGTCGAGCACGGCGGCTTCATCGGCCTGCGACATCAAGCGGAATTCGATCTCGCCGGCGTCGGTCTTCTCGCGGCGCGGATAGGAACGGCTTTCGTTGCTCATGTCGATCTCTCGCCTAACCATGAATCGAGTTTCGGCCACAGCCGCTTGATGGCGTTGGCGCCGGCGACAAGGCTGACGTGACCGCCCTTCAGCATCACCTCTTGCTTGTCGGCGGAGCCGACCTTTTGAATCAAATGCTTGGCCGCATCATAGGGCACGATGTGATCGTGCTCGGCTACCGCATGCAGGATCGGCACCTTGATCTTTGTGATGTCCGCCACGCGTCCACCGACCGACATGGTGCCGTTGAACAGCTTGTTGTCCCACATCAGGTCCTTGGTGATGGCACGGAAATACTCGCCGGCCAGCGGCAGCGTATCGGTCGCCCAGCGATCGAACATCCGATAGGATTTGACGAACTCGTCGTTCCAGATGTTTTCCCATAATTGTATCTGGCTTGCGGTGCGCGAGGCCGGCCGCAACATCTCGAAGGACGACAGGATCATCTCGGGCGGAACGTTGCCGACGCTGTCGACCAGCCGGTCGACATCGAAGTAACGCCGGTCCGAGAAATTCTGGAACAGCTTCATCTCCCGGAAATCGATCGGCGTGGTGAAGCAGATCAGGTTCTTCATCGGCCCGTCGTTGAAGATCGAGCCGTAGAGCAGCGACAGCACGCCGCCGAAGCAATAGCCGATCACGGTGACGTCGGTCTCGCCGGAATCCTGCTGCACGCGGCGGACGCAATCCGGAATGAAGTCGAGGACGTAGTCCTCCATCCGCAGCGACTTCTCTTCCGGCCTCGGCGCGGTCCAGTCCAGCATGTAGACGTCGTAGCCGCGCTTGAGCAGAAATTCGATGAAGCTCTGGCCCGGCACCATGTCGAGGATGTAGCCGCGGTTGGTGGTCGCCATCACGATCAGGATCGGCACCCGGTAGATCTCGTCGGCGATCGGCCGATAGTGATACAGATTCATCGTGCCGCGGACGTGCAGGATATCCTTCGGCGTCGATCCGAGCGCAGGGCCCGACGAGGCGATGTATTCGACGCCCTTGATGCTGCGCTGGATCGCGCGCTGCACCTCGGACTGGATCCGCTCCGGGATCGACGCCAGATCGAGAGCCGCCGCTGTCGCCGGCGCGTTCATTTTTGCTCTCCGCCCGCGGACGGCGGACGCCTGGTGCGCGGCGGCCTGGGCGCGGCCGGATATCCGCCTCCCGGCGCCGCGGAATTGCTATTGACCTGATGCAGCAGCGCCTTGATCTCGTTCAACTGCCCTTCGATCGACTGCAGCCGCTCGGCCATGCTGACCATCTGCGCCCGGCTCGGCAGGTTCATGCTGACGAGATATTTCTCCATCAACTCGCCGAGCTGCTTTTGCGCGCCCGCCGTCACCCCGCCGACCTGATTCATGACCTTGCTGAATTCCGGCGACTCCATGGCTCTGATTGGCAAAGGAGTTGAATCCCTTCTCCATCTCGCCGATCATGTTTTGCCAAATCGCGACCGGATCGTTGCTCTTGTCTGCCATTGGCGTCCTCCAGCATGATCGCGAGGGCTTTGGCGCCCCGCCTGTTCGTCATATCATACTGTTGCGACAGGACGGTCAACATTGCAGGCGTCGATTTGCCGCTTCCCCGCTGCGGGGAAGCCTTCTGCCGCGCGAAAAACCGTGCCATAGAGTCCTCATCGCAATACCATTCTGCAACCATTCCAAGGGAACAGCCGAGGTGAAGTGTAACAGCCCATCAACCGCCGCAGATCGCCCGCGCCAATGGCATCGAGCTCTGTTACGAGATTTTCGGCGACGCCGGCGCGGAGCCGATGCTGCTGATCATGGGGCTGGGCGCCCAGATGATCCATTGGGATGACGAGTTCTGCCGGCAGCTTGCGGCGCGCGGATTTCGCGTGATCCGGTTCGACAATCGCGACATCGGCAAATCCAGCAGGATGACCGGCGGCAAGCGCCTGGGCGCGGTCGAACTGCTCAAGCTGCGGTTCCTGAAAATCCCGGTCGCCGCGCCATACACGCTGCGCGACATGGCGGAGGACACCGTCGGCCTGATGGATGCGCTCGGCATCAAGTCGGCGCATCTGGTCGGCGCATCGATGGGCGGCATGATCGCCCAGGAGATCGCGATTTCGTTTCCGCAGCGGGTGCGCTCGCTCACCTCGATCATGTCGACAACCGGCAATCCAAAAGTGCCAGCGCCGACGCGCGAAGCCTCCGCCATGCTGATGGCGCCGCCGCCGGCCACCAAGGAAGAGTATTTCGAGCGCTACGCGCAGACCTGGAAAATCCTGCGCGCCGGCAGCTTTCCGCAGGACGAGGCCCTCGATCGCGCCCGCGCCGAACGCAACTTCGAGCGCGGCCTCAATCCGGCCGGCGTCGGGCGGCAGTTCCGCGCGATCCTCGCCTCAGGCAACCGCAAGCAGCGGCTGGCATCGGTCAAGGCGCCGACCCTGGTGATTCACGGCACCGTCGATCCCCTGGTGCGCCCCGAAGGCGGCAAGGACACCGCCGCCTCGATCCCCGGCGCAAGGCTCCTGATGATCGACGGCATGGGTCACGCGCTGCCGATCCGGATGTGGCCGCAAATTATCGATGCGATCGACAAGCATGCGCATGCGGCCTCCGCCAAGGCGATGCATTAAGAGGGTGCGATGAAACTCGAAGGCGGATGCTATTGCGGCCAGGTGCGCTACGTGGCCGAGGGCGAGCCGATGATGAAGGCGCAATGCCACTGCCGCGAGTGCCAATACTTCTCCGGCGGCTCTCCGAACATGTTCCTGCTGATGCCGCCCGCCGGCTTCAGCTATAGCAAGGGAACGCCCAGGCAGTTTACCCGCAGCGACCTCGAAGGCGCGGTGACGCGGGAATTCTGCGCCGAATGCGGCACGCATCTAACGACGCTGCGGCCGCGGTTGCCGGCGGTGATCTTAAAAGTCGGCACGCTCGACGATCCCAGCCTGTACGGCGGCCCGCAGATGGCGATTTTCACGATCGACAAGCAGGCTTTCCATCACATCCCCGAGGGCATGCCCGCCTTCGAGCGATTGCCGAAACGATGACGCGCGGGATCGGCGGCGAACCCGCCACAAATCTCTCGTCGTCCCGGTCAAGCGAAGCGCGCGCCGGGACCCAGAACCACAGGCAGATCGGTTGGGCATGCTGGAGCGACATCCGAGTCAAAATACTGACATCGGTGGTTATGGATCCCCGCTTTCGCGGGGACGACACGTGGTTGGTATCGTCACCCACCCGCCCAGACGTCGAGCACGTAGCGGTTCTTGGTGCCGAGATCGTCGATCCAGCGCTGGCCCGCCTCGGCATCGGCGCTCTTGCGTTCGCGATAGATCGCAACCAGCGCCGCCTTGACGTCGGGCTCCATCTTTCCGCCGTCGCCGCAGACGTAAATGATCGCGCCGTTCTCGATCAGGCTCCAGACGCGCTCCTTCTGCGCCGCGACCAGGTTTTGCACATAGGTCTTCGGAGCTTGCGCGCGCGAGAACGCGGTATGCAGTTCGGTGATGCCGCTCGGCTTCGAAGGCTTTCAGTTCATCCGCGTAGAGAAAATCCTGATCGGGATGGCGGCAGCCGAAAAACAGCATCGCCGGGCCAAGCTTTGCGCCCTTGGCCTTGAGCGCGGCGCGCTCCTGCAGGAAGCCGCGGAACGGCGCCAGGCCCGTTCCGGGGCCGACCATGATGATCGGCACGGAAGGATCGTCCGGCAGCCGGAACCCGGCCTTGGTCTCGCGAACCGTCGCCTGGATCGTCTCGCCTTCGCGGCGGCTGGCGAGATAATTCGAGCAGATGCCTTTGTAGACGCCGCGGCCCGAACTCGCGGGCCCCTCGACCACGCCGACGGTGACGCTGCAGCGCGAGGCATCGCCCGAGGGCGATGACGAGATCGAATAATAGCGCGGCGCCAGCAGCGACAGCATTTCCAGATAGGCGTGGAACGGCAATTCGCAGGCCGGATGTTCCTCCAGGAGGTCGAATACCGATTTGCGCTTGCCGAGGATGTCCGCGCGATAATGTTCGGATGCAGCGGCATCGTCGCCGACATAGGCTGATAGTTTCGGCTTGGTCACCGGACAGCGCGTGTGCTCCGACATGATCTGGATCTGCTTGCGGGTCGCGACCTGCTGCAATTCGACGAAATCGGTCAACAGCCGGCCGACCGACACCGCGTCGCCGACCGGCAATTGCGCGCGCCGGCCTTCGGCGACCTGCAACCGGATCTGGTCGGCGGGAAGGAAGCCGAAGCGGCGCGCGACCGAATCCACCAGCGCCGGATCGTTGCGCGGCACCACGCTGAGATGATCGCCGACGCGATAGGTGATATCGGGCGGCAATTGCACCTCGATGTGCCGGGTCGACCTGTCAGAGGCGTTGGCGCCCGCCTTGTTCTGCAGTTCGCTGTTGACCAGGACCTTCATCGGCGCGACGCCGCCAAGGGCGACGATCGCATTGACCGCTGACGGAGCCACCGGCTCGATCTTGTAAAGCGGTTCGTCCTCGGCGCTGCGGGTGAAATTGGAATCGACACCGAATTCCTTGGTCGCCAGCGGCGCGAGCTTGGCGAACCAGCTCTCGAATTGGCCATCGAGATCGCTGCGGGCGTCGCCCTCGCCGCGCGCGTAGACGCTCTTGGCGCCGTGCGCCGCCAATTGCTCGTCGATCATCCGCGGGATCGACTGATAGGTCGCGGCCCAGTCGCTGTTGCCGCAGCCGAACACCGCGTAGCGCACTTTCGAGAACGCGTCCTTCGGCAGGTCGCCGCCGAGCCATTTGACGAATTGCGTGGCGTTGTCGGGCGGCGCGCCATTGTACGACGCGCAGAAAATCAGGACGCCGCCCTGCTCCGGCAGCTTGCCGACGAAATCATCGAGCGGCGCGAGCTTGGTCGCAAAGCCGTTGACCTCGGCGAGATCGGCGACGCGGGTTGCGAGTTCCTCGGCGGTGCCGAGGTTCGATCCATAAAGCACCAGCAGCGGCGTGTTGTGTCCCGGACGGGTCCGCGCCCGCGGCGCTCGGCGCGGCAGTCGATGCCGCGGCCGTCGTCGTAGTCCGGCCGGTATAAGCGCCGCGATCCTTCTCGGTACGCGGGCGCACCTTGATCTTGAATCCGTCAGGCTTGATGGTCAGCGTTTCCTTCAGCTGCATCTGATAGCGGTTGTGATCGATCAGCTTGAAACGCTGCAGGATCATGCCGATCGCGAGCGCCGCCTCATGCATCGCAAAGCCGCGGCCGATGCAGGCGCGCTGGCCGTTGCCGAACGGCTTCCAGGCATTGACGGGACGCGCGGCCTCGGCCTCGCGGCTGAAGTTTTCCGGATCGAACGCGTCCGGGTTCGGTCCCCACACCGACGGGTCGCGATGCAATGCCAGCGCAAGCACCAAAACAAATGTGTTCTTCTTGAGCTTGTATTTGCCGCCGATGGTCTCATCCTTGAGCGGCGAGATGCCATAGGCCGGCGCGGGCGGCCACAGCCGCAGGGCCTCCTTCAGAATCTGCGTGATGTAGGTGAGTTGTGTGACCTGCTGATAGGTCGGCCTGGCATCGATATCGGGCCCGAGCACCCGGTCGACTTCCTCATAGGCTTTTTTGAGAACGTCGGGATGCTTCAGCAGTGCATAGAGCGTGCAGGACAACAGGCCGCTGGTGGTTTCGTGGCCCGCGATCAGGAACGTATTGATCTGGTAGCGGATGTTGACGTCGTCGAGCTGTTCGCCGGTGGCGCGATCGACGCCGGTCATCATGGCGCCGAGCATGTCCTTCTTGCCCTCGGCGGCTTCGGCGTTCTTGCGGCGCTCGGCGACGATCTCGTCGACCATCTTGTTCATGAACGCGACGTCACCTGCGAGGTCGCGGTTGCGGTTGCGCAACCACAGCCCTTCGAGCGGAAGGCCGCGGGTCAACATGATGGTCTCGAGCGAACGCACCAGCGACTCGACGAACGGGTGATAGTCTTCTCGATAAAACGAGTTGAAACGGTAATCGAAACCGCACAGTCCGATGGTGTCGAGCGTCAGCGCTGTCATGTCGTGAACGACGTCGATCTCGTCGTCGGCGTTGAGCCGCTCCCACTTCTTCACGAGCTGCTCGGCGATATCGACCATGCTCGGGTGATAGGACTGCATGGCGCGGTTGCCGAACGGCTGCAGCAGGATGTTGTGCGCCTTGCTCCAGTTCGGCTCGTTCGTGTAGGCCGTGAACAGTCCGTCGCCGGCGACCGCCCGCACGCGGCGCAGCGATCCGTTCACCGCCTTGTCGAACCGTTTCTCGTCGCTGAGCTCGTCGACCAGATCGTGGCCGGAGACGACGACGAATGGCGTGCCCATCATGTCGAGCCAGAAGATCGGCCCCAATTCCTTGGCCAGCCGGGCCAGATTTTGCATCGGCGCGCTCGAATCCAGCGACAGCATGTTGCCGACCACCGGTTTGGTCGGCGGATGCGGAATTGGGCTCAGTCTGTTCGTCGACGCCATTGCGATAATTTCCCCTGCCGTTCGTGTGCAAGACCGTCATCGCGAGGAGCGCGCTCAGCGCGCGTCTCGAAGGATGGCCGCATGCACGGTGCCTTGCCATCCTTCGAGGCTCGCCGAAGTCGGCGAGCACCTCAGGATGACGCTCACCCAAACCGTCGTTCTACGCCATTCGATCAGCTTGGCGCTGACCTCGTCCGGCTTTTCCTGCTGCGTCCAATGGCCGCTGCCGCGAACCAGATACTTCTCGAGATCGGGCACGATCTTCTCCATGCCGTCGGCCGAGGACGGCGGCAGCACGTGATCGTTTTCGGCCATGATCATCAGCGACGGCACCCGCACCGTATGGTCGATGTCGGCCGAGCGCTGCCAGTTGCGCGACATGTTGCGGTACCAGTTGATGCCGCCGGTGAAGCCGGATTTCGTGAAGGTATCGACAAACACCTGCTTTTCCTCCGGCGACAGGATCGGCGTCCGCGGATCGTGCTTGGCGTCGTAGTTGGCGATCATCTGCGGAAACGCCAGATTGAGCCGCGGCGATGCGCCGACGCCCGCGGTCGGCGGCTCCGCCGGCGCGGTGTCGTTGCGCGGGACCGGCTTGCGCATGAAGGCGTCAAAGGTCTGTTCGACCCGGCTGTCGAATATCTTGTCGGCGCTCACGCGCGGGATCCTGAAACTGCACGATGTACATGTGCTCGCCGAAGCGCTTGCGCAACAGTTCGATCGGGTCCGCCGGCGCGCGGTTGGTGTGCGGCGTGTTGACTCCGACGACGCCGGCGACGCGATCGATATGCCGCAGCGGCATTTGCCAGACGATAAAGCCGCCCCAGTCGTGGCCGACGAAAATCGCCTTGTCGATCTTGAGATGATCGAGCAGGCCGACGAGATCGCCGGTCAGATGCTCGATATCGTAGGACTCGACGGGCTCGGGCCGGTCGGTCGCGCCATAGCCGCGCTGATCGGGCGCGATCACCCGAATTCCGGCGGCAGCCAGCGCCTTGATCTGGTGGCGCCACGAAAACGCGATCTCCGGCCAGCCGTGGCAGAGAATGACCGGCGGCGTGTCGCTGTTCGGGCCGGCTTCGTAATAGCCCATGCGGATGCCGTTGGTCTGGGCAAACTGCAGCGGCGGCATTTCGCTCATTGTAATTCCCCGGGCTAGCTTGCCGCGCTCTTGAGATCGGGCGGCGGCGCAAAGGCGGCTTCCAGCGCGGCGAATTCGCCCGGCAGCATGTCGCAGAGCACCTGCACATGGGGAATGATGTTGGCGCCGGCGATGAAGCCGAAATCCAGCTGGTCGCGATAGCTCTGCACGGTGATGTTGAGCGCAAGCCCGTGAGTCGAGATCGACACCGGGAAGATGTGCAGCAATTCCGCACCCGCCGCATACAGCGTCTGGCGCGGCCCCGGCACGTTGGAGACCGTGATGTTCGCCGCCGGCGGCAGCACGTCCGACAGGCTCGAGCGGCTATACAACAGCGCCAGGATCTGGACCATGATCGGCGCGCCAAGCATCGACAGGTTGGACATCTGCGGCATCAAGGCCCGCAACGGATGCGACATCTCCTTCGACTTGGTGGATTGCGCGATGATCGCCTCCAGCCGCGCCTTGGGATCTTCGATGTTGGTGGCAATCGAGCAGATCATGCCGAACACCTGATTGTTGGCCTCGGTGTTGCCCTCTTCGCGCAACGAGATCGGCACCGCGGCCGTCATCGATTTCGCCGGCAGCGCGCCGCGCTCCAACAGATAGCGCCTGACCACGCCGCTCGAAATCGCCAGCACCACGTCATTCAGCTTGCCGCCGGCCTGCTTGGCCAGCGCCTTCGCCTCTGACAGCGAGATCGATACGCCGGCAAAGCTGCGCTCCGACGAAATCGATTTGTTCAGGATCGTCGACGGCGACACCATGCTGGCGATGCTGTCGCGCGATTTCGGATCGGAAATCTTTCCGACCACATCGGAGACGGTTTTCAGCATGGTGGGAATGCTGCCGGCAAACTTCACCGCGGATTCGATCTGGAACATCGCGTTGTCGAACAGGATCGATCCGAGATCGCTTTTTCCCGAGCGCGGCAGATCGATGCCCTTGGCGGCCGTCGCGGCATCGAACGGCTGGGTCCAAAGCTGCTGATAGGAATCGACGAGATTGGCGGCGATGTCGCGCGGCTCCTGCCCGACCTTGGCCCGCGCTGTCGGCGGCTCGATTTTCCGCGGCACCGGCGTCACGTCGTAGATCATGTTGGTCAGCGCCGCGCCGGCGCCGCCGTCGATGCAGGCGTGATGCATCTTGGAATAAAGCCCGATTTCGTTGTCCTTCATGCCTTCGAAGACATAGAACTCCCACAACGGACGGGCGCGATTGAGAAGCTTGGCGTGCATCCAGCCGACGATGCGCTCCAGCGTCGCGCGGTCGTGGGGCGCGGGAAGGCTGCCGCGGAAGATATGGCGGTCGATATCGAACTGGTCGTCCTCGACCCAGGAGGGATGATCGATGTCGAGCGGGGCTTTTTCCAGCCGCGCCTTGAGGATCGGCGCGACATGCAGCCGCGAGGCGATCATCGCCTTGAAGTCCTCGAAGAAGTCGCCCTTGTAGTCGTCGGGCAGGCGGAAGATCGCCATGCTTCCGACATGCATCGGCATTTCCGGCGTTTCCAGGTACAGAAACGACGCGTCCATCGAGGACAGCTTCTTGGCGTCACTCATATTTTCCTCCCGCAGAGATCACGCGGCGCCTTGGTGGCGCTTCTGGCGTTCAGACGGTCCTGGGTTCAGGACGTCACGATTGTGCATTTTCCGGAGGCGCATATGCAATGGCAAACGGCCCCGATCGGTCAAATTGCCTGAATTGGCCCTCGGCCTGGGCCAAACGATCCGCCACCGCCCACAAGGCGGCCGCATTCACGCCAAGCCCGATATGACTGGCAAGGTATACCTCGATGTTCTCGGCGGTATCGGAGGGACGCAACAGGCAGGTTCGCCAGTTCACGACGCCGTCGGTGCGCGAATAGATCGACGTGGTCGGAACCGGCAAATCGCCGGCGATCGCGGTTCGAAGCTCGGCATTGTCCTCGACCGCTTCGCCCGACAACGCCTCGTAAAGCCGCGTGGCGTTGGTCGCCCTGATGTCGTTCGCGAACGGGCTTCCCAGCGTTACGACAGATCGCACCATGTCCGGCGCCTGCAGCGCCAGATCGCGCGCATAGACGCCGCCCAGGCTCCAGCCGATGATACTGACCTTGCGGCCGGTGGCGGCGTGAACCTCGGCAAGCCGGTCCCGCAGCGCGGCGCGCATCCGCATAACGCCGCCGATGTTGCGGCCCATGTTCCACGCGTAGCGCATCGTAGCCGAGTTCCTTCAGATATCGCCGCATCGGCGCCATCGACAGATCGCTGGCGAGGAACCCCGGCAATGTCAGCACCGGATGACCGTCGCCCCTCGGCGCGCCCATCAACAGCGGCGAAAGCATCAAGCTGGCGTTGAATTCGAATATGCCCCTGACCTCGGCCAGCAGCAGACTCAGTGCCCGGCGGACGAAGCCGGCCCGTGGCCTGCGGTTCGCTTGCGTCAATCGGCTTCATCTATTTCTTGTCGCTGGCGCGCACACCGCCCAGGCCCGCCATGGTCACGAACATGTCCTGAAACCGTTCGGCGATCTTGGGATCGAATGTGAACCAGCTCTGCATCAGCGCTTCCGGAGAAACCTTTTCGATGTTGGCCATCAGCTGCTTCTGCAGTTTGTCCATCACCGCCGTCTGCATCGGCTGCACATCCGGAAGTCCGAAGAACTGCCGGGCCTCGAGGGGCGTGCAATCTATTTCAACGTTTACCTTCATGACCGCTCCTGACTGCAATTTTGACGGCTTGTCACAGTATCGCCGCGACAGGCCGCAGGACGCAAGCGACCTGACGCCGCGAAGCCTTAATCTTACGCCCTCATTCGGCAGAAATGGTTAGCTAAAGCGCTCGACCGCGAAAGGCCTGGGGTCGGCGAACGGCGTCTCGCCGGTCATCATTTCCGCCAGCAGGCGGCCCGTCGCCGGGCCCAGCGTCAAACCGTGGTGCTGGTGCCCGAAATCGAACCACAGCCCGGCATGGCGCGGCGCCCTGCCGATCACCGGCAGCATGTCCGGCAAACACGGCCGCGCGCCCATCCAGGGTTTCGCATCGAGCGCATCTCCCAGCGGAAACAGCGCGCGGGCCCGCGGCAGCGCCCGCTCAAGCTGGATCGGCGTCGGCGGCCGATCGCGGCGGGCAAACTCCACGCCGGTGGTCAAACGAATGCCGCGGTTCATCGGCGCCAGCATATAGCCGAGATCGGTATCGAGCATGGGATGATTGAGCACGGCGTTGCCGCGCGGCGCCAGATGCAGGTGGTAGCCGCGCTTGACGCCAAGCGGGATGGAATATCCGAGCGGACCAAACACCAGGTCGGACCAGGGGCCCAACGCCACCACGGCCTCGCGCGCGACCGCGGCGCCACCGGACCCGGCGACGCGCCATCCGCCGGCGACTTGCTCGAGCGTCCTCGCATCGCCTACGACAAAGCGGCCGCCCTTGCGCCTGAAAAGCGCCGCATAGGCCTTGGCCAATCCACCGGGATCGGGGACGAATCCGGGTGCCGGCAAATAGATCGCGCCGGCGAACTCACCGATCAGATGCGGCTCGCGCGCGGCGATCGCCTTGCGATCGAGAATCTCGCCGGCGACGCCATATTGCTGCGCCCGCTCGAAATCGCGCACCGCGTTTGCAAGCGTCGCATCGGAGCGAAACAGCTTGAGCCAGCCGGTCCGCCGCAACAGCTGCGGCACTTCCGCCTCCGCCATCAGCGCCTCATGCTCGATGAGGCTGCGCCGGATCAGGGGCAATTCGGCCATCGCACTGTGCAGCGTCCGTTTCGGCGAGGATGCGAGGAAATAGCGCACCAGCCATGGCAGAAACGTCGGCAGGTCGGAGAATCTGGTAGCGCACCTCTGGCGTGCGATTCAGCGCGTATTGGAGGATTTTTCCGAAATCGCGGGGAAACATATAGGGGAAGACCGAGGCGCATTCGATCACGCCGGCATTGCCGAAACTGGTCTCTTCGCCGGCGAGTGGGTGCCGGTCGACCAGGATCACATCCCGTCCCCGCCTTTGCAGATGCAGGGCAGCGCCGACGCCGACCATGCCTGCACCCAATACGAGAACGTCGGCCTTGAGTTCCGCCATCCGGCGCTCCCGTTGAGTGTTACGCGCTTGCGCGCGCTGCCTACCATGAAGCTAGCCATAGCGGCATCGCCGCGCAAACCGGCTCGGCTTTTGGGAAATCGCGCTTGCGCGGCGGCCAAACTCTGGCAACATGGATCGGCCATAGCTGTCGATATTGCAGAAATCAACAGCGCGCCACAGCGGAGAACGTGAACAAATGTCGGTACGTCAAACCTTGCTTGCAGCGACCACCGTCTCGATCGTCGCTTTTGCGATGTCGCCGGCATCGGCCCAGACCCTGCGTTACGCCAACCAGGGCGAGCTGAAATCGCTCGACCCCTATACGCTCAACGAAACCACCACCCACGCGCATCTCGGGCAGGTCTATGAAGGTCTGATCGCGCGCGACAAGGACCTGAAGATCATTCCCGGATTGGCGGAAAGCTGGGAGACAAAGGAGGACCCGGCCCATTGGCGCTTCCACCTCCGCAAGGGCGTCAAATTCCAGAACGGCGATCCCTTCACCGCCGACGACGTGGTTTTCTCGGCCGACCGCGTTCGCGCCAAAGGCTCCAACCTGCAAACCCGCATTGCTGCGGATGCGAAGGTGGTCAAGGTCGACGACTACACCGTGGATTTCATCCTGACGTCGCCAAATCCCATTCTGCATTACCAATGGGACACCTGGTGGATCATGGACAAGAAATGGTGCGAGGAGAACAACTCTGTCGCACCGACGCCGGCGGCGGCGACCTCGCCGAGCTTCGCATCGCTTCACGCCAACGGCACTGGCGCCTTTACGGTCGAGAGCCATCAGCCGGGCGTAAAAACCGTGTTCAAGCCAAACCCGAACTGGTGGCAAAAGCCCCAGCACAATCTCAAGGAGATCGTTTTCACGCCGATCGGGTCCGATGCGACGCGTGTTGCGGCGCTGCTTTCGGGCGAGGTCGACATCATCGAGCCGGTGCCGATCCAGGATATTTCGCGGGTCGATTCGAGCCGAACGCCCAGGTGCTGAAGGGCCCTGAACTGCGGACCATCTTTCTCGGCATGGACCAGGCCCGCGACGAATTGCTGTACTCCAACGTCAAGGGCAAGAACCCCTTCAAGGACGTCCGCGTCCGCGAGGCGTTCTTCAAGGCGATCGATATCGAACTGATCAAGACCCGCGTCATGCGCGGCCTCTCGACCCCGTCGGCGCTGATGATCGCGCCGCAGCTGTTCGCGCTTTCCAAGGATTTCACTCGGCCGAAATTCGATCCTGACGGGGCCAAGAAGCTGCTGACCGAAGCCGGCTATCCCGACGGTTTCGAAGTCACGATGGATTGCCCCAACGACCGCTATGTCAATGATGCCGCGATCTGCCAGGCGGTCGTCGGCATGCTGGCCCGTATCGGCGTCAAGGTAAACCTGCTGGCGCAGCCCAAGGCGCAGTATTTCGCCAAGGTCCTGAAACCCGGCGGTTACCAGACCTCGTTCTATCTACTCGGCTGGACGCCCGGTACCTCCGATTCGCACAATGTTCTCTACGACATCCTGGGCTGCCGCGACGATCCGAAATCCTCGCGCGGCGAGGCCAATCTCGGCGGCTATTGCAACAAGAAACTGGATGCACTTGCCGACAAGGTGCTGGTTGAGCCGGACACGACCAAACGCGATTTGCTGATCAAGGAAGCGTTCGAAATCGCCGCCAAGGATTACGCCTATATCCCGCTGCACCAGCAGGCCCTGGCCTGGGGCGTGTCGAAAAAACTCAAGGTGGTGCAGCGTGCAGACAATTCGGTTCTGCCCTACTGGATGACCAAACAGGAATAAGGCGGTTCCAACACAATTCCCGGCGGCTTCGCGCTTCCGGGACTTTTCGTTTCCGGCAGACAGCGACGTCCGCCACATCTCGAAGAGAAGTGAAAGGATCAGATGCTCGCTTTCACTCTTCGTCGCGCGATACAGGCGATCGGGGTCATGATCGCGGTCGGGATCATCGCGTTTTCGATGTTCCGGTTTGCAGGCGACCCGGTCAACCAGATCGTTTCACTGGATACGCCGGCCGCCGAGCGCGCCCAGATCCGCCAATCGCTCGGCCTCGACGATCCCGTACCGGTGCAGTTCGCGCGTTATTTCGGCAATGCGATACAATTCAAGTTCGGGGTCTCCTACCAGTTTCGCCAACCTGTTGCGAACCTGTTGATGGAGAGGTTGCCGGCCACGCTGGAGCTCGCTATTTGCGCCACAGTCCTCGCGATGGTGTTCGGCATCCTGATGGGGGTCTATTCGGCGCTGAAACGCGACACCCTGCTCGCGAAATTATTCCAGGCGGTGTCGCTGATCGGAATCTCGCTGCCGACCTTCCTGATCGGCATCCTCCTGATCTATCTGTTCGCCGTGACGCTGGGCTGGCTGCCGTCGTTCGGCCGCGGCGAAGTCGTCCGCCTCGGCTGGTGGACCACCGGACTGCTCACGGTCTCCGGCCTCAAGGCGCTGATCATGCCCTCGATCACGCTTGGCCTGTTCCAGATGACCTTGATCATGCGGCTGGTGCGCGCCGAGATGCTCGAGGTGCTGCGCACCGACTACATCCGCTTCGCGCGGGCGCGCGGGCTGACGACACGGGCAGTGCACTTCGGTCACGCCCTCAAGAACACCCTGGTTCCCGTCATCACGGTCGCTGGCTTGCAGTTTGGCTCGGTTATTGCATTCGCGATCATTACCGAAACCGTATTCCAGTGGCCGGGTATGGGACTATTGTTCGTGCAGGCGGTGCAAAACGTCGACATTCCGATCATGGCGGCCTACCTGCTGATGGTCTCCCTGATCTTCGTCACCATCAATCTGGTGGTCGATATCCTCTACACAATTGTCGATCCCCGCCTGCGCTCAACCATCCGCCGTCCGGCGTGAACGCGAGACCACTGCATGTCCGAAGCCGTCGTCCCGCACAAAACCGAAGCGAGCGCACCGCGCAGGCATTTGCTGCCCGGACATTGGTTTGGGCGCGCCATCGACAGCGACATCTTCTATTCGTTTCGCCGCTCCCGGCTCACCATGGTTGCGGCCGCCGTAACCGCGCTGTTTTTTCTGCTCGCGATATTCGCCTCCGTCCTTGCCGTGCAGAACCCGTTCGATCCGGCGCAGCTACAGCTGATGAACTCGCGGATCTCGCCGATCTGGACCGCTGACGGCCAAAGCCCATTCCTGCTCGGCACCGATGAGCAAGGCCGCGATGTGTTTTCAGCGATTCTCTATGGCTTGCGGATTTCTCTCACCGTTGGCGTGCTCGGCGTTTTGTTCTCGGGCACGCTGGGTATCGTCCTCGGGTCTGATCGCCGGTTATGTCGGCGGCGCCGTCGACGGCCTGATCATGCGCATTGCCGATGTGCAGCTGACGTTTCCCGCCATCCTGATCGCGTTGCTCATCAACGGCGTCGTCAAGTCGGTGTTCGGCAATCGGCTCGACGCCATGAGTACGCTGGCGGTGCTGGTGCTGGCGATCGGATTGAGTTTCTGGGTGCAATACGCACGCACGGTCCGCGGCTCGGTGATGGTGGAGAAGAGCAAGGATTATGTGGCGGCCGCGCAGTTGATCGGGCTTCCTGCGCCGGTGATCATGCTGCGGCACGTGTTGCCGAACGCGATGGGGCCGATCCTGGTGATCGCGACCATCAACCTCGCGCTCGCCGTTATCACCGAGGCGACGTTGTCGTTTCTCGGAGCCGGCATGCCCGACACCATGCCCTCGCTTGGCACCCTGATCCGGATCGGCAACAATTATCTGTTTGCCGGGGAGTGGTGGATCGTCGCCTTCCCCGGCTTTGCGCTGGCGGGCCTGATCCTCTCGATCAACCTGCTCGGCGACTGGCTGCGCGACGCGCTCAATCCAAAACTCCGATGAGAAGTGTCGCAACTCGCGAACCAATCGCATGACCGAATCGGTACTCTCGGTACGTAATCTTCGGGTGGAGTTCGTCACCCGCCGCAGCCGGCTGCGCGCCATCGACGGGATTTCCTTCGACATCGCCAAGGGGGAAGTGCTGGGCGTGGTCGGCGAATCCGGCGCGGGAAAGTCCGTCACCGGTCTTGTCGATCATCGGCCTGATCGATCCGCCCGGCCGCATTGCCGGTGGCGAGATTCATTTGTCGGGTACGCGGATCGACAATCTGCCGCCGGAAGAAATGCGCCGGATCCGGGGCAAGCGCATCGGAATGATCTTTCAGGATCCGCTCACCAGCCTGAACCCGTTGTACCGGATCGGCGACCAGATCATTGAGACCATCAAGACCCACCTCAACCTTTCGGAAGCGGCCGCGCGCAGGCGCGCCATCGATCTGCTGGCCGAGGTCGGCATTCCCGCCCCCGAAAAGCGCATCGATGCCTATCCGCACGAATTTTCCGGCGGCATGCGCCAGCGCGTCGTGATCGCGCTTGCGATTTGCGCCGAACCGGAACTGATCATCGCCGACGAGCCGACCACGGCGCTCGACGTCTCCGTACAAGCCCAGATCATCTCGTTGATAAAACGCCTCGGCCGCGATCACGGCACCGCCGTGATGCTGGTGACCCACGACATGGGGGTTATCGCCGAAACCTCTGATCGAGTAGCCGTGATGTATGCCGGCCGTATCGCCGAAATCGGCCCCGTTCTGGACGTGGTGCAGAACCCGCTGCATCCCTATGCCAAGGGATTGATGGGCGCGATCCCGACGCTCGCGGGCGAGGCCGCGCGCCTTGTGCAGATTCCGGGCTCGATGCCGCGGCTCTCCGCGATCCCGCCGGGCTGCTCGTTCAATCCGCGCTGTGCCTTCGCATTCGACCGCTGCCGCGTCGAACGGCCGGAGCCGATCCGGCATGGCACGCAGGCCGTGGCCTGCCATCTCTATGACGCCGCCGCGAAGGAGAGCGCGGCATGACCCGAGCGCCCTTCATCGATGTCAGGAATCTGCGCCGGGTGTTCGACGTGTCAAAGCCGTGGCTCAACCGCGTGATCGAAGGCGGCCACCTGGAATTTCTGAAGGCGGTCGATGGCGTCACCTTCGACATCGCCAAGGGCGAGACCTTTGCCCTCGTCGGCGAATCCGGCTCGGGCAAGACCACCGTCGCCCGGATGGTGGTCGGGCTGTTGCCGCCGACCTCGGGCGAAGTCGTCATCGACGGGGTTTCGATGAGCGACGCCGGACAATTGCAGGCGCGCCAGCGTCTGCGCCGGCGCATCCAGATGATTTTCCAGGATCCGTACGCGAGCCTCAATCCGCGCTTTCGGGTCGATGCCATCGTGGCCGAGCCGATCCGCGCCTTCGACCTGATCCAGGGCGAGCGCAATATCCGGGATCGCGTCGGCGAATTGCTGAACCTGGTCGGGTTGCACGCCGACGACGGCTGGAAATATCCGCACGAATTTTCCGGCGGGCAGCGGCAACGGATCGCGATTGCCCGCGCACTCGCCTCCGAAGCCGAGTTCATCGTCTGCGACGAACCGACCTCGGCGCTCGATGTTTCGGTGCAGGCGCAGATCCTCAATCTGATGCGCGACCTGCAGGATAAATTCGGCCTGACCTACCTCTTCATCAGCCACAATCTCGCCGTGGTCCGCCACATGGCGAACCGCATCGGCGTGATGTATCTCGGCCGCATCGTCGAGATCGCGCCAGCGCGCCAATTGTTCAGCAATCCGCGCATGCCCTACACGAAAATGCTGCTGGGCGCGGTGCCTGACCTGGCGATGTCCGGCCGTCAGCGCATTCCGGTAAAGGGCGAAATCCCCAATCCGATCGATCCGCCGCCCGGCTGCGCGTTCAACCCGCGCTGCCCGCTGGCGTTCGACCTCTGCCGAAAACAAGCCCCTGCCCTGATCGATGGCGTCGCCTGCCACGCCGTCAATAGTCCGGCGCACGCCGCCGTAACAGCATGATCACAAGGATGCGAGCAAGGCCGTGCACCGGGCCGGTTGGCAGGCGGCCTCGGCTGTGGTCAATTGCGCCCGCCCCGCGGCACCAGCCCAACAATGGATTCCAATGAGCAACATCAATCCCGATCCGTTCACGACCAGGCCGGAAATCGAAGGCACTTTTGGGGTCGTGACATCGACCCACTGGATCGCCACCGCGGTCGGGATGAGCATTTTGGAAAAAGGCGGCAATGCCTTTGACGCCGGGGTCGCCACCGCCTTTACGCTGCAGGTCGTGGAGCCGCATCTGAACGGGCCCGGCGGCGACGTGCCGATCATCGTCCACGATACCAGGCGCGGACGCACCGAGGTGATTTGCGGCCAGGGCCCGGCGCCGGCGGGCGCAACGATTGCGCACTACCGCAGCGAGGGCCTGGAAATGGTGCCCGGCACCGGGCTGCTGGCGGCTTGCGTTCCCGGCACTTTCGAATCCTGGATGCTGCTGCTGCGCGATTACGGCACGCTGCGGCTGCGGGATGTCCTGGAGCCCGCCATCGCCTACGCCCGTGACGGTTATCCGCTGGTCGAGCGCGCTTCCGCGACGATCAAAACCGTCGAGCAGCTGTTCCGGAAATACTGGCCCACTTCGGCCGCGGTCTACCTGCCGAACAACGAAGTGCCAAAGCCCGGCACGCTTTTTACCAACAAGACGCTGGCGGAAACCTATAGCCGCATTTTGAAGGAAGCCGAAAGCGCCGGCGGCGATCGCGTGGCGCAGATCGAAGGCGCGCGCAAGGCATGGTCGAAAGGCTTCGTCGCGGAAGCGATCGACAAATTCTGCCGTACCCAGGAGATCATGGACGTCAGCGGCTCGCCGCATCGCGGTGTGCTCTCGCGCCGACGACATGGCGCGCTGGCAGCCGGGCGTCGAAGCGCCGCTCACCTACGACTATGGCCGTTACACCGTCTGCAAGCCCGGCGTCTGGAGCCAGGGTCCCGTGATGCTGCAGCAGCTCGCGCTGTTGAAGGGATTTGAACTCGACGGCCTCGATCCCGCGGGGCCCGAATTCATTCATCTGCAGGTCGAATGCGCAAAACTCGCCTTTGCCGACCGCGAGAAGTTCTATGGCGATCCAAACTTCACCGAAATCCCGATCGCGACGCTGTTGTCGGACGCCTATAACGACAAGCGCCGCAAGCTGATCTCGGAAAAGGCCTCGCTGGATTTCGTCCCCGGCTCGGTCGAGGGTTTTGGATCGGTGGTAAAACTGCGCCGGCAGGAGGGTCATCGCGAGGCGGTCGGCGCCATGGGCGCCGGCGAGCCTACCGTCGGCCGGTTCGGCGAGGTGCGCGGCGACACCGTGCATTTCGACATCATCGACCAGGCCGGCAACATGATCTCGGCGACGCCGTCCGGCGGCTGGCTGCAATCCTCACCGGTGATACCGGAACTTGGTTTTTGCCTCGGCAGCCGCGCGCAAATGTTCTGGCTCGAGGAAAATCACCCCGCGGCACTGGCGCCGGGCAAGCGCCCGCGCACCACGCT
The DNA here is from genome assembly GCA_963745785.1 of uncultured Alphaproteobacteria bacterium. Lineage (GTDB taxonomy): Bacteria > Pseudomonadota > Alphaproteobacteria > Rhizobiales > Xanthobacteraceae > Bradyrhizobium. The sequence continues at coordinate 696,562 of CAVUYV010000006.1, forward strand.
CAGTCCGACCATGGCGCTGCGTGACGGCGAGCCGTATCTGGCATGGGGCTCGCCGGGCGGCGATCAGCAGGATCAATGGACCACGCAATTTTTTCTGCGGCACGTTCATGCCAGGCTGAACCTGCAGGAAGCGATCGACGCGCCGGCGTGGCATTCCGAGCACTTTCCGATTTCGTTCTGGCCGCGCACCGCGCGGCCCGGCGTGCTCGTGGTCGAGAACCGCGTGCCGAAGGCGAGCGTCGATAATCTCAGGAGCCGCGGTCACATCGTGGAGACCGGCCCCGACTGGTCGGAGGGCCGCCTCACCGCCGCCTCGAAGGTCGGCCGCCGGCGGCGCGCCGCCGCCAATCCGCGCGGCATGCAGGGCTACGCGGCCGGACGGTAAGGGCTGAGCTAGTTTGAAAGAACTGACATGACTTGGTCGATCATCGCCCGAGACAGCGCCACCGGCCAATTCGGTATCGCGGTCGCGACCCGGTTCTTCGCGGTCGGCGCCCGGGTGCCGCATATCGCCGCCGGCATTGGCGCTGTCGCGACGCAGGCGCTGGTCAATCCCTATTACGGCATCGACGGCTTAAAACTGCTGCGCCAAGGGCGTGCCCCCCGCGACGTCGTCGAGACGCTGATCGCAGGCGACAGCGGCCGCGAAAGCCGGCAACTTCATGTCATGGACGCCGGCGGCCGTATCGCCGCGCATACGGGGCGCGAATGCATCGGCTGGTGCGGGCATATCGAGGGCGACGGTCTTTCGATTGCCGGCAATATGCTTGCGGGCGCCAGCGTGCTGGACGATACCGCAAGAACCTACGCCGCGCACGACACGCTGCCGTTCGCGCAACGGCTGATCGCGGCGATGCGATCAGGCGAAGCCGCCGGCGGCGACAAGCGCGGCAGGCAATCGGCGGCACTTCTGATCTACAGCGGGGAGGAATGGTCTGATCTCGATCTGCGCGTCGATGACCACGCCGATCCGCTTGCCGAGCTCGAACGCCTCGAACAGGTGAGCCGCGAGCGCTGGGTGCATTTCCGCCGGTTCCTGCCCACGCGCAGGAATCCGGCCGGCATTACCGATCGCGACATCATCGACGCCGGGATCGAAGCGGCCATTGCGGGCGAGAGATGACCGCAACCCCGCTGATCGAAATCGAAGGCTTGCGGGTCACCTTCCATGGCGACGACGGCCGAACCACGCACGCCGTCGACCGCGTCGACCTCAGCGTCGCCAACGGCGCGACGCTCGGCCTCGTCGGCGAATCCGGCTGCGGCAAGAGCGTGACCTCGCTTGCGATCATGGGCCTGTTGTCAAAACATTCCGCCGAGGTCACCGGCTCGATCCGTTTCGACGGCTTCGACCTGCTCGATGTGCCCGACGAGGTCCTGCGGGATCTGCGCGGCAACCGCCTGGCGATGATCTTTCAGGAGCCGATGACCTCGCTCAATCCGAGTTTTACCATCGGCGAGCAGATCATCGAAACCATCCTGCGTCATCGCGGCGGATCGCGGCGGATGGCGCGCGAGCGCGCGATCGAACTGTTGCGCCGCGTCCACATTCCCTCGCCCGAGCGGCGCATCGACGAATATCCGCACAAGCTCTCGGGCGGCATGCGCCAGCGCGTCATGATCGCGATGGCGCTGGCCTGCGATCCCATGCTGTTGATCGCGGACGAGCCCACCACCGCGCTCGACGTTACCTTGCAGGCGCAGATCCTCGATTTGATGCGCGAGCTGAAGGCCGCAAGCGGGGCTGCGATCATTCTGATCACCCACGACCTCGGCGTGGTCGCCGAGGTCTGCGACGAGGTCGCGGTGATGTATGCCGGCGAAATCGTCGAACGCGCTCCGGTCGACGAATTGTTTGCATTTCCCCAGCATCCCTACACCGTCGGCCTGCTCGGCTCGATCCCGCGGCTCGACCGCCGCGCCTCGCATCTTGCGACCATCCAGGGCATGGTCCCGAACATGACCAGGCTGCCGGCCGGCTGCCGCTTCGCCGCGCGTTGCCCTTTCGTCACTGAGCCTTGCGTCGCCGCGCCGCCGCCGATGGTCGCGTTAAGCCCCACGCACTGGTCGCGCTGCATCAAGGCGCCGCTGGAGAGGCTGGTGTCATGACCGCCCTGCTCGAGGTCGAAAATCTGGTAAAGCATTTCGTCGCCGGACGTTCGGTGTTCGGACGGCCGACCGCCTTCATCAAGGCCGTCGATGGCGTGAGTTTTAGCGTCGATGCCGGCAAGACGCTGGCGCTGGTCGGCGAATCCGGCTGCGGCAAATCCACCGTGAGCCGGCTGGTGCTGCGGCTGATCGAGCCGGATTCAGGCCGCATCCGCTTCGAGGGCCGCGATCTGCTCGCGTTCGACGCCAACCAATTGCGCGCCTTCCGCCGCGACGCGCAGATCATCTTTCAGGATCCCTATGCCTCGCTCAACCCACGCATGACCGTCGGCCAGATCCTGACCGAACCGCTGGCGCTGCATGACCTGGTGCCGTCCTCGGCGCGCCGCGAACGCGTCGAAGAATTGCTGCGTCTGGTTGGGCTCGAGCCGCGCTTTTCCCGCCGCTACCCGCACGAATTCTCCGGCGGCCAGCGCCAGCGCATCGCCATTGCGCGCGCGCTCGCGGTCGAGCCGAAGCTCATCATCTGCGACGAGCCGGTCTCGGCGCTCGACGTGTCGATCCGATCGCAAATCCTCAACCTGCTCCGCGATCTGCAGGACCGGCTTGGGCTCGCCTACATCTTCGTCTCGCATGACCTTGCGGTGGTAAAACACATCGCCGACCGCGTGGCCGTCATGAATCTCGGCGGCATCGTCGAGACCGCGGAGGCGGAGGCGCTGTTCGCTTCGCCGCGCCACCCCTACAGCCGCGCGCTGCTGTCGGCGATCCCGGTGCCCAAGCCGCGGGCCAAGCGCAGCCGGATTGTGCTGCAGGGCGAGCTGCCGAGCGCGCTCAATCCGCCGTCGGGCTGCCGCTTTCATACCCGCTGTCCCTATGTAGTCGAGCGCTGCCGCATCGAGACGCCGCAACTGATTGCCGATGCGGCGGACCACTTCACCGCATGTCACCGCGTAGCTGAACTGCCGCCGCCCGACGCCGTCATTCCTGCCGACAGCCTTTCGCCGTCGCTGGAACGGTTGGTGGCGGCTTTCAGCGCCGCTCGGGAAGTACCCGGTTCTTCCGGGGTTGATAGTGTCGAGTCCATGCCTTCAACGGGCCGATGAATAGGAGACCAGTCTCATGAAAATCCTGCGTTTGGCGATGTTTGCGGCGGCGTTGTTGCTATCGCTTCAGGCGGGAGTCCATGCCCAGACCACGCTGCGCATCGGGCTTGCCGAGGACCCCGACATCCTCGACCCGACCATGGCGCGCACCTATGTCGGCCGCATCGTGTTCGCATCGTTTTGCGACAAGCTGTTCGACATCGACGAAAAGCTCAACATCGTGCCGCAGCTCGCGCTGTCCCATGAAATCTCCGACGACGGCCAGGAGGTCACGATCAAGCTGCGGCCGGGCGTCAAATTCCACGATGGCGAGCCGTTCGATGCGGAGGCCGCGAAATTTTCGCTGGAGCGCCACCTCAACATGCAGGGCTCCTTCCGCAAACCGGAACTGGCGACCGTCGACCATGTCGAGGTGGTCGATCCCCTGACCGTCAAGCTGGTGCTGAAGACACCGTTCTCGCCGCTGATCGCGCAGCTCACCGACCGCGCCGGCATGATGGTCTCGCCCAAGGCGGCGAAGGAAGCCGGCGACAAGTTCGGGCTGCATCCGGTTTGCGCCGGCCCCTACAAATTCGTCGAACGGGTGCAGCAGGACCGCATCGTATTCGAGAAGTTCGCCGACTATTGGAACAAGGACAATGTCTTCATCGATCGCGTGGTTTATCTTCCGATCGTCGATTCGACGGTGCGGCTCGCCAATCTTAAATCCGGCGGGCTCGACCTGATCGAACGGGTGCTGGCGACCGATATCAAGGACGTGCGCGCCGATTCGAGGATCAAGCTGTCCACCGCGCTGGAGCTCGGTTATTTTGGCCTGACCATCAATATCAACAACGACAAGAACAAAGGTCCGCTCAGCCAGTCGGAAAAGGTGCGTCAGGCGCTCGATCTCTCGATCGATCGTGAGGCGATCAACCAGGTGGTGTTCAATGGCGAATTCACGCCCGGTAACCAGTGGGTCAGCCCGGAGCATCCTTACTATCAAAAGGCATTTCCGATTCAAAAGCGCGATATCGCCAAAGCCAAGGCCCTGTTGAAGGAGTCGGGCGCCGCCCTGCCGGTCAGCGTCGACTTCATGGTGCCCAAGGGCCCGGAGAACGAAGCGGTCGCCCAGGTCCTCCAGTCGATGGCAGCGGAAGCGGGCTTCGACCTGAAAATTCGTCTCATCGAGTTCGCAACCTCTTTCAAGCAGGCCCAGGCCGGCGAATTCCAGATCTTCCAGATCGGCTGGAGCGGCCGCATCGATCCTGACGGCAATTCCTACGTGTTCCTGCACACCAAGGCGCCGCAGAACGATGGCAGGCTATTCCAATCCCGAAGCCGACAAGGCGCTCGAAGACGCGCGTCTCATCACCGATCCGGCGAAGCGCAAGGCGATCTACGAAAAACTGACCAGGATCGTGCTCAACGACGAACCGCTGATCTACCTCTATCATCGCAAGCTCTTGATCGCACATACCACCAAGCTTGAAGGCTACAAGCAGATGCCGGACGGACTGGTGCGCGTGATCGGGTTGAAGCTGAAGTGAGGACGGTCCCACCACTTCTCGTCTCCCGGAGGGCGGTGGGGGGTGCCACACGCACAGCGTTGGGTCCCCCTCCCTTGCTCCCCCACAAGGGGGAGGGAACGTCACATCGAACCATTTCAATCACACCTAACATTCCGGCGCGCCGGATCGTGAGGGCGCCATGCTGAATTTCCTCGGCAAGCGCATCCTGCAGCTGATCCCGACGCTGTTCTTCGTGTCGATCCTGATCTTTTCGCTGCAGCAACTATTGCCCGGCGATCCGGCGCTGGTGATGGCCGGCGAAGAGCGCGATCCCAATGTGATCGCGCAGATCCGCCAGCAATACCGGCTCGATCAGCCGATTCCGGTTCAATATGTCTACTGGGTCAAGGGCGTCGTGTCCGGGGACTTCGGCGAGTCGCTCCGCATCAAGGTGCCGGTGCGCGATTTGATCGCGCAGAAACTGCCGGTGACGATCCAGCTGGCGTCGATGGCGATCGTGATCGCGTTTCTGATCGGCATCCCCGCCGGGATCGTATCGGCGGTGAAGAAGGGTACGGCCTGGGACTACGGCGCGAACCTGTTCGCGCTCTGGGGCATCTCGACGCCGAATTTCTGGCTCGGGATCATGCTGATCTTTCTGTTCTCGATCGAACTCGGCTGGCTGCCGGCGTCGGGCTACGTGCCGCTTTCCGAAAACTGGCGCGCGAGCCTCGCCTCCACCATCATGCCCGCCTTCGTGCTGGGCAACGCGATTGCGGCGATCCTGATGCGCCATACCCGCAGCGCCATGCTGCAGGTGCTGGAAAGCGACTACGTCCGCACCGCCCGCGCCAAGGGCCTTTCCGAACGCGCGGTCATCCTCAAGCACGCCATGCGCAACGCGCTGACGCCGGTCATCACGCTCGGCGCGCTCGAACTCGGCACGCTATTGTCGGGCGCGGTGCTGACCGAGCAGATTTTTTCGATTCCAGGCTTTGGCAAGCTGATCGTCGATGCCGTGTTCAATCGCGACTATGCCGTGGTGCAAGGCGTCGTGCTGGTGACGGCGACCATCTACATCACGCTGAACCTGATCGCCGATATCGCCTATATCCTCGTCAATCCGCGCTTGAGGGCTTGAGCAGCATGACCGACGCAGCGCTCGGCGCGATACCCATCACCGACACCCGCGAGTTGGAAAGTCCGGCGCGGCGCGCGTTGCGGCGGCTGTTTCACCGCAAGGGCGCGGTGGTCGGGCTGGTGGTGATCACAACCTTCATCCTGCTCGCGCTGTTCGCGCCCATGATCGCGCCCTTTGATCCGACCGCGACCAGCTGGACGCTGGTGCGAAAAGCCCCCTCGGCGCTGCACTGGTTCGGCACCGACGACCTTGGCCGCGACATCGCAAGTCGCGTGATCTACGGCGCCCGCGCCTCGCTGATGGCCGGCGCGATCTCGGTCGGGATTGCGCTCGGCATCGGCGTGCCGTTCGGACTACTGTCGGGCTATCGCGGCGGTTTCATCGACGCCCTGATCAGCCGGATCACCGACGCCATGCTGGCCTGCCCGTTCCTGATCCTCGCCATTGCGCTGGCGGCGTTTCTCGGACCGAGCCTGGGCAACGCCATGATCGCGATCGGCATCACCACGACGCCGATCTTCGTGCGGCTGACGCGGGGCCAGGTGATGAGCGTCAAGGTCGAGGACTATGTCGAGGCCGCGCGCGCCATGGGCAATCCGCGCTGGCGCATCGCGCTGTTTCACATCCTGCCCAATATCATGCCGGCGCTGTTGGTGCAGGCGACGCTTTCGATCGCGGCGGCGATCATCGCCGAAGCGGCGCTGTCGTTCCTGGGGCTCGGGCAGCAGCCGCCCGCGCCGTCCTGGGGCAGCATGCTGAACGCAGCGCAACGCTTCCTGACCAGCGCGCCGTGGATGGCGCTGTGGCCCGGCTTCGCGATCTTTCTCGTGGTGCTGTCGTTCAACCTGGTCGGCGACGGCCTGCGCGACGCGCTCGATCCGCGCGAACGGTAATTGTTGCGCTTAATAATATCGGCTCGGCGAGCCCCCGTCTTCACCTCTCCCCTTGTGGGAGAGGTCGGATCGCATCGTAGATGCGATCCGGGTGAGGGGTTTCGGCCCATCGATGGACCTGAACCCCTCACCCCAACCCTCTTCCACAAGGGGAGAGGGAGCTCACCTTCTTCGGGGCGACAGCAGACTTTCAGATCACCGTCTCCCGCATCACCCGCCGGCAATCCATCTCGTATTCGAGATCGATCACCGGCGGCCGGGCAAAATGCCAGGTCAGGCCAGGACGCGTGGCGCCGCGGCGGACCAGCTCATCGGTCATGACCGGATGGAAGTCGTGCACGGTATAGGCCTGCACTGCGGTAGTGTCCTTCCAGCCGAATCCGAAAGTACCAAGGCGGCTTTCCATCGATCCGACAGTGAACCGGACTTTTTCCTTCAAGCCGTCCGGGCTGAGATCGCGATAGCGCACGATCCGCTCGGGATAGCTCCCGCTCCCCTCCCGCAATTCGGCGCCGCCGGCGATGACGAATGTCGGCGTTGGGCTTTGGCTCGGGCGAGTGAAGGAGAAGGCGTAAAATGACGGCTCGGCCGGCGGATCGATCTCCGGGCAGACATTGCTGCGTGCCACCGGGTTGACGGTGCCGTCGAACAGGCCCCATTCCGCGAGCGTCTTTACATAGTGCTCGTTGAAGCGCCGAAATCCCTCCTCGGTAAATGCCGCCGGCGAGCGCAGCTCGCAGGCGCAAAACGCCGTCAGCGGCCGTCCCGCGGTTCGGATATATTTCGCGGCTTGCGCAAATCCCTCGGCCAGCGGCAGCAGCGTGTCGAAGCGCACGCGCTCGATCTCAAAGCCGGAGTGGGCCGCAGCGCCACTTGAATATTGAAACACCGCCGGGATGAAGGCGTAATTGCCGGCCGGAAAATCGCGTGTCATCTTTTGCTTCCCTGGATGGGTCTATTCGAGCTGCAAGCGGACGCCCTTGGCACCGTTGAGCAGCCGTCTCAGATGGAAGCCCGCCAGCGCATCGTCGGCATGCAGCCCGACCAGCGCGGCAAAGGCCGGCATCGCAGCCGCGTCGCCGGCTTCCAACTTGGCGAAGGCTTGGGAATATTGCGTTGTCGCCGGCCCCTTAAATGCTGCTTCCGGCAACGGCTCGTAGGCCCGGAGCGGCTCGCTGCGCCCGCGCAGCATGAGATCGCCGACCGGCCGTCCCTTGAAATTCTCGGTGCCTGCGGCGACGGTAGCGCTGATGCAAATGCGGGTGCCAAGAAATTTGTTGGCGCCCTCCAGCCGCGCCGCGATGTTGATGGTGTCGCCATAGGCAGTGTAATCGAAGAAACGATTGCCGCCGAAATTCCCCACCATCGCAGGACCGGCGTGAACACCGATGCGGGTAATTCCGAAATTCACGCCCTTTGACTTCCAGCGCTCGCGAAAGTTTTCGGACCAGGCATCGAGATCGTGCGCACAGGCGACGGCGCGCGCCGCATAGTCCGGCTGATCGCCGGGGGCATTGAAGAGAATCTGGATTCCGTCGCCGATGACTTTCGCAACCGTGCCTTCATGAGCGAAAACCACTTCCGTCATGCCGCCCACATATTCGTTGAGCAGCGGGCCGAACACTTCAGGTGCCGCGGTTTCCACCAGCGACGTGAAACTGGTGATGTCGGTGAAGATAACCGCGACTTCACGCCAATGCACCGTCATGCCGTCGGCTTCGCCCTCGCAGGCGAGGCGGCTTGCGATCTGCGGCGAAAAATATCGCGACAGCGAGGCGTGGGCGCGCTCAGCTTCGGCCTGGCGGCGGCGCGCCTCGCGCATCATATCGACATGGCGCATGGTCTTGTCGATGGTCATTTCGAGATCGCCGAAATCGATCGGCTTGGTCAAAAAATCGAACGCGCCGCGGTTCATCGCGGTGCGGATGTTGCTCATGTCGCCATAGGCGGAAACGATGATGGTCGATTTCTTGTCCTCGGACTCCTGCAGTTTCTGCAGCAACGACAGCCCGTCCATCCGCGGCATGTTGATGTCGGACACCACCATGTCGACATGCGGATGATCCTCGATCGACTGCAGCGCCTCGATGCCGTCATGGGCGAACATGAACTGCACCAGCCCGTCGCGAATCTGCCTGCGGAATTTCTGCAGGACCAGAGCCTCGAGATCGGGCTCATCGTCGACGAAGAGGATCGTTGCAGTCATGCGGCTTGCTCGAGCCTGGAGTCGATCTCGTGGCGCAGCAGCGAAAAATCGATCGGCTTGGTCAAAAGGTCCATCGCGCCGCGCTCGATCGCCTTGCGCCTTGTTTCGGCATCGCCATAGGCCGTGATCATGATGACGGGAACGTCGGGCCGTTGCGCCCGCACTTTCGGCAGCATTTCGAGCCCGCTCATGCCGGGCATGTTGATGTCGGACAGAATCAAGATCAGGGTCGGATCCCTGATTTCAGCGGCCCGAACCAGCGCCGCGGGCGCGGATGAAGCAAACTCCATCAGGAACCGTCCGGATTTTATGTCTCGGCGAAATTGCTGACGGAACAGGGCCTCAACGTCGGGCTCGTCATCGACCACGAGTATGTAAACGCTCAATTTTTGCCTCCAACCTGTGCTTGTGCCGCCCCCGTGCGCGGAAGCGTAATAATGAATTCGGTAAATACGCCTGGCTTGGTATCGACGTCGATCTTGCCGCCATGTTGTTTCACCACGATGTCGTGGCTCATCGAAAGGCCGAGGCCGGTACCCTCGCCGGCGGGTTTGGTGGTGAAAAAGGGATTGAACATCTTCTCCTTTACTTCCAGCGGGATCCCGGTGCCGTTGTCGCGGATCCGGATTTCGACCTTGTTGCCGAAGCTTTTTGTGGACGCGCTCAGCGTCGGCTCAAAACTCTCTTCGCCTGCTTCCTTGCGCTTGGTGGCGGCGTAAAAACCATTTGAAATCAGGTTGAGAAACACCCGCGTAATTTCCTGCGGGTAGAGGTCGATCAGGCCGGCCTCCGGATCGAGGTCGCGCTGCAGCGTGATATTGAAGCCGGATTTCTCCGCACGCGCGCCGTGATAGGCAAGATTGAGGCTTTCCTCGACGATCGCGTTGATATCGACGGGCCGGTGCTCGCCCGAACCTTCGCGGGAATGCAGCAGCATGTTCTTCACGATCGAATCGGCGCGCTTGCCGTGCTGCACCACCTTTTCGAGATTGCCCCTCAGCATTTCGGTCAGATCGTCGATCTCTTCCCGGACCTTGTCGTCGAGGTCGGTCGATTTGAGCGCCTCATTCAGCTCATCGATCAATTCCGCCGACAGCGCCGAGAAATTGTTGACGAAATTGAGCGGATTCTTGATTTCATGCGCGATGCCGGCGGTGAGCTGGCCGAGCGAAGCGAGTTTCTCGGTCTGGATCAGTCGATCCTGCGCGGTGCGCAATTCGTCAAGCGACTGCGACAATTCCCGCGTTCGCTCCTGAACCTGTTCGAACAAGCGCACATTGGATATCGCGATGACCGCCTGGTCGGCGAAGGTGGTGACCAGTTCGATCTGCTTTGGCGTGAACGCCTCTACGCGCTGGCGGGCAAGGACGATCACGCCTATCGGCTCGTTTTCGCGCAACAACGGAACGCCAAGTGCGGTGTGCTGGTTGGCCAATGAAATCGATTCCTTCATTGTGTATTCGGGGTCGGTGGCGACATCGAGAATTTGCACGGCGCGCCGTTCAAGCGCGACGCGGCCGGTAATCGTACCCCGATCAACAGAGATCGGTTGGCTCTGAAGGAACTTGATATACTCATTCGAGAAACCAACGGCGGCCCCCGCTATGTACACTTCCCCTTCGCGACGCAGGATGAATGCCATCTCCGCATCACACAGTCGCGCCGCGGTCTGCACCAGCGTGTCCAGCACCGGCTGCAAGTCGAACGCCGAGCGGCTGATGACCTTGAGCACGTCGCCGACAGCGGTTTGCTGTTGAAGCGACTCGCCGAGATCGTCGGTACGTTGACGTAATTCCTTCAGCAGCCTCGTGTTCTCGATGGCGATCACGGCTTGCTTCGTGAAATTCTCGACCAATGCGATCTGCTTGTCTGTGAACGGCTTCACTTCCTGGCGAATGATCGTAATCGCGCCCATCAGATCGTTTTCCTTCAACATGGGCACTACCAGGACCGTTCGGGCACCGGCGATATCGGCCATCCCGACCACGTTCGGAATGCGGGCGCGGTAAGCCGGACTGTTCCTTAAGTCATCAATCTGGGTCACCTGATGCGTCTTCACGACAGTGGCAAGCGAGGTCCCGGGATGCGGATGAATTGGCGTCCGCTGCCGGAAAGACGAGAACTCGGGTGGGATGTTGTGATCAGCAACGATATTGAATTTCTCGCCGTCCCATAGATTCATCGTGCCGAATTTGGCTCCGCAAACGGCGGTGGCGTTCTCGAGCATCTTCCGGAACACGGGCTCCAGCTCTCCCGGAGATGAGCTGATGACCTGCAACACTTCCGAGGTCGCGGTCTGCTGTTCCAGCAACTCGGTCAAGTCGTCCGTGCGCTGACGCAATTCCTTGAGCAGGCGCGTATTCTCGATGGCGATGACAGCCTGATTGGCAAAGCTAGCGACTAGCTCGATCTGCTTTTCGCTGAACGGCCGCACTTCCTGGCGATAAATGACAATCGCTCCGACCAGTTCCTTTTCCTTCAGCATCGGCACTGCGAGCAGGGTACGGGCTTGCAAGATCTGGGCTGTGGCTATGCGAAGTGGGTCGCGTTCCACGCGGCCACTTTCGGCCATGATGTCGGCGATGTGAACAACCTGTTTGGTTGCCGCGATTCGGCCGAGACCGGTATTTGGCCCCGGGATGAAAGGCCCGTCCGCGAACAGTTGTACATAAGCTGCTGGCGCATTATGCATCTCCGCCGCCGTAAAACCTTTTCCATCGAACAGCAGCAAATTGCCAAATTTTGCTTCGCAAATCCGCAAGGCGTTGCTGAGCATCGACTTGAATACCGGCTGCAGATCGCCGGGCGTGCTGCTGATGACCTGCAATACTTCCGAGGTAGCGGTCTGCTGCTCCAGCGACTCGCTCAACTCTGCCGTTCGCTGCTCGACCTTGTTCTCCAGGTCGGCATAGGATTCCTGCAGCCGCGCGCCCATGTCGTTGAACTGATCGGCGAGGCCTTCGAGCTCGTCCCCGGTCTTGATCGAAATGCGCTGGGCAAAATCGCCGCCGCCGATGCGTTCGGCGCCGGCGCGCAACGCCTGGATCGGCCCGACCATGCGCCGCGCCAGGAATATTCCCGCCAGCACCGCGAACATCGACGCCGCCGTCAGCACGATCGCAAGCCGCTGTAATGCCGCATAGAGCGACGCGTAGGCCTCCTCGACCGGCAGTTCCACGAACATGATCCAGCCCAGCGGCGCGATCGGCGCGGATGCCGTCAGCACCTCCTGGCCCTGGATGTTCTTCGCGCCCTGCAAGGAATCTACGGCGGAGGTCGCGGCCCGCGGGGGCGGCGCTATCGGTGCCGGCGGTGGCGGCGTTGCCCGTGCCCCGGACGCGGCCTGCGCCGCTTGAGCCTGCGCGGCCAACGCTGCCTGAGCGGCCTGCTCCGCCAAGGCGGCCTGCTCGGCCAACGCCGCCTGCACCTGGACCAGCTTCGACATGTCGGTATTACGCAACACCAGACTGATGTCGGGATGCGCGATCAGCCGGCCTCCCGCGCCGACAACATAGGCGTGACCGCGCTCGCCGACCTTGATCTGCGATACCACGTCCCAGATCAGCTTGAGGTTGACCTCGGCAATGCTGACGCCGGCGTCCTTGCGGGTGCCGGCCAGCGACAACGTCATGTACGGCTCGGACTCCCTGCGGAAATAAACCGGCCCGTAATAGACCTTGTGGGCGACGGCTTCGGTGAATTTCGGGTCCTTGGAAAGGTCGAGCCCGCTGTCGATGACGTCCATGGCGAGACGCGACACTCTTAGGCGTTCCTTGCCGGTGGAATCGACCTGCGCCAGTTCGGTGATGGGGGGCTCCAGCCGCAGCAGCCGCAAGGCATCGAACCGGCGATTCTCGAGCGAACTCGCCGACCACGGCAACTGGGTGGTCCAGCCGAGCTGACTTTCGATTTCCTTGATGAACTGGCCGATCTTCGCCGCCGCCGCCTCGGCCTGCTCGCGCTGAACCCGGATCAGGGCCGCCTTGTGCTCGCGATAATAGAAGAAAACCTCGAAAATCCCGTTGGTTAGGAGCGCGACACCGACCACCGCGACGAACAGGGCGACATATTTGATGAACAGCCGGCTGCGGACCTTGGTCCGTGCTGGACCCGCCGCCGACGCCGCGTCGGCCACAGGCGGTGCCGCCAGCGTTCGCCCCTGGGGCGTGTCGGGATGGAGGGAAATGCTCATCCCGCCCAAGTTAGCAAGAAGGCACGGGCTTGTCTCTTGCCGCAGTGCGGGAGGGTTATTCCAAGAGTTCGTCGGCCGTGGCCAGCAGGGTCGGCGACACTTCGATCCCGAGCGCTTTCGCGGCCCTGAGATTGATCACCAGTTCGAACTTGATCGGCTGCTCGATCGGCAAATCGGCAGGCTTCGCGCCTTTGAAAATCTTGTCGACATAGGTCGCGGCGCTCGCGTGCATCTCGGCGTAGTTTGGACCGTAGGACATGAGACCCCCGGCCTCGACCAGCTCGCGATACGCATACACGCCAGGCAGGCGTTGCTGTCCGGCGAAGCTCATAATGCGATCGCGGCCGTGAAGAAATACGCGGTCCGCCAGCACGACCAGCGCGCCGGGCCGCTCCGCCACGATCGCGGCAAACGCGCCATCGAGTTCTTCCGACGTCCTCACGCCCAGCGACAGCATCTTCATTTGCAAAGCCTTGGCTGCAACTTGCACGCCGTTGATTGCAGCGACATGAAACGGATTGGCCGAATTCCAGAGCACGGCGAAATGCGACAGTGCCGGGATCATTTCGCGAAGCAGCGCCAGGCGCTTTCCCTCAAGATCCGGGGCGATTGACGTGAGCCCGGTCAGATTGCCGCCGGGACGCGCGAGACTTGCGACAAGGCCGGTGCCTACAGGATCGCCCACGGCAACCATCACGCAGGGAATCGAATTGGTCGCATTCTTCACGGCGAAGGCAGCGGGTGTACCGGCGGTGACGATCACATCGACGCCTGAGGCGATCAATTCCGCGACCAGCGCCGGGAAGCGCTCGTAGTCTCCTTCCGCCCAGCGATATTCAATGACGATGTCCCGGCCCTCGACATAACCGAGGCTGCGTAGTGCCTTGCGAAACGGGCCGACAAGATTTGCTTCGAGCGTCGCGGTAGAGTTTCCCATAAACCCTATCCGACGGATCTTTACCGCTGGCTGCGCGCGGGCTGGAGCCCGACGCCGCAACCGCCGCGCCGCCGAGAAGTGCCAAGAACTCACGTCGCTTCACTCGATCACCTCGTCGGCGATCGCGAGCAGGGTTGGCGGGATTTCCAAACCGATGCCCTTGGCGGTTTTCAGGTTAAGCACGAACAGATAGCGCGTCGGCTGCTCGAACGGCAGGTCGGCGGGCTTGGCGCCTTTGAAGATGCGATCGACCATGGCGGCGGCGCGTTCGAACGACTCGGTCAAGTCAGGTCCGTAAGACATCAGCCCGCCGTCGCGAACGAGCAGGTCGTATTCGTAGATCGCCGGCAAGTTCATGGCGGCGGCAAATTCGAATACGCGGTTGCGATTGAGGCGCGTGAGCGAATCGGAAACCATCAGAATAGCGTCCGGCGGATCACGGTCCATCACCGTAGAATGCCTCGTTGAAATCGTCGGGTTCACGAACGCCGAGCGCCTGAACCGTGATTCCGATCGCTTGCGCGACTTTCGCCGATGCCTCGTAGCGCAGCGTCATGCCGAGGTCATCCTTGTTCCAGAGCATCGCCACTTTTTGAAGCTTTGGCGACATTTCCTTCAACAACGAGAGGCGCTTGGTGGTGAGTGTCGTCGCCACGTCGGAAATGCCGGTGATGTTGCCGCCTGGATGCGCCAGACTTTCGATCAAGGCCGGTCTCAACCGGATCGCCGCGACCAACAGCGACAACCGTCGGAATACCAGTCGATCTTCGCGGCGAGCGCCGTCGGATAGCCGACTGACGATGACGACATCGACGTTGCGCGCCTTCAAATTCCTCGAGCATTGACGGGAAGTTGAAGTGACTGCCCATCGCGCAGCGAGGCGTCAAGCGTCAGATTTTGACCAAGGATGTAACCGCGCTCGGCCAGCGCGTCTGAGAACGATCTTTCCGAACGGGCAGATGTCGGTCAAGCGGCAGCGCCGGTTGAGTGTCGCAAGATGATAAACCCTGCCCGGCGTCTGCGCCGAATGCCGCCCGCGGGCCGGAAACAGCCGGCACCGCCAAGAAGTGCCAAGAACTCGCGTCGCTTCATCGCGGCATCCTGCCTGTCTTTGGACGCCCTGCACATGGGCGCCGGTCGCGGCAGGATATCACGAGACAGGGCGAAAGGCGACAACGGCGATCAAGCGCCGCGTCGCGCTTGACAACTCCCGCATCGCTCAGGTCGGCTTGAGCGCCTTTGAACCGAGATCGAAGTCCGCGATCTCCTTGGTCCGCTGCGAGTTCGGCTTTCGCCCTGTGGTCGGTGGCGATCGCCACGTAGACCGCGGGCAGCACGAACAGCGTGAACAGCGTGCCGATCGACATGCCCGCGACGACGACAAGTCCGATCGAGAACCGGCTCGCCGCGCCCGCTCCGGTCGCGGTTAGAAGCGGCAGCAAGCCAGTGACCATCGCCGCGGTCGTCATCAGGATCGGGCGAAGCCGGACCCGTGCCGCCATCTCGATCGCCGAGCGCTTGTCGAGACTTTCATTGAGCTGCAACTCGTTGGCGAACTCGACCATCAGGATGCCGTGCTTGCTGATCAGGCCGACCAGCGTCAGCAATCCGACCTGGGTGTAGATGTTCATCGTGGCGGCGCCGAAGAACAGCGGAAGCAATGCACCGACGATCGCCATCGGGACACTGATCATGATCACCAGCGGATCGCGCAGGCTCTCGAACTGCGCCGCCAGCACCAGGAAGATGATGATCAGCGCAAAGCCGAAGGTAATCGCGAGCTGGTTTCCTTCCTGCACATATTGCCGGGAATCCGCCAGGTAGTCGTGGCTATATCCGGCCGGAAGTTTCCTGGCCTCGCCCTCGAGGAAATCGACCGCCTGCCCAACGGTCACGCCGGGCATCGGCACCGCCTGGAAGGTCGCGGAATTCAATTGATTGTAATGCGTCAGGGAGTTGGGGTCGGTAGCGGTCTCGATCGACAGAACGGTCGAGAGCGGCACCTGCTGGCCTGTCGCCGTCGCCACATAATATCCGCCGAGCATTTCGGACGACAGCCGCTTGTCGCGCGGCACCTGCGGAATGACCTGGTAGGACCGGCCCTCGAGGTTGAACCGGTTGACATAGTTTCCACCGAGCAAAGTCGCCAGCGTGTTGCCGATGCTCGCCATGGTGATGCCGAGATCGCTGGCCTTCGAGCGGTCGATCTTCACCCGCACCACCGGCTGGTTGAAGTCGAGATCGCTGTCGGAAACGATGAACAACCCGCTCTTGCGCGCGGCGTCCTTCAGTTTCAGCATTTGCTCGTAGACCGCCTGAAATCCATTGGTCGAATTGATCACCATCTGGACCGGCAATCCTCCAGGACCCCCCGGCAACGGCGGCAGGTTGAACGCAAATGCATTGACGCCCTCGATCTTGCTGAGCTCCGCCTGCACCAGCGGCTTCAGCTTGATCGACGAGCGCTTGCGCTCATCCCACGGCTTGAGCAGCATGCCCGCGATACCGTTTTGCGCACCGTTGATGCCGTTCAGGGCGAAACGAAGGTCCGTCTCCGGGAAGCTCGCGAATACATTGTCGAGCTTCTCGCCGTAAAAATCCAGATAATCGATGTTGGCGTATTTCGGCGCCTTGGTCACCGCGAACACGATGCCCTGGTCTTCCTCAGGCGCAAGCTCCTTCGGCGTGTGCATGTAAAGGAAACCAACGAGCCCGAGGATGGTCAGGGCGAACAATCCCGTGATTGGACGATAGTCGAGCGAGCGGTCGAGCTGCCGGCCATACCAATGCGTCACCGATCGAAAAACCCTGTTGACGATTCTTGCAAACCGTCCCTCATCCGCGCTCTTGAGGAAAACCGAGCACATCATCGGCGAAAGCGTCAGCGCGATCACGCCCGACACGATCACCGAGCCGGCCAGTGTGAACGCGAATTCGCGAAACAGCGAACCGGTGAGGCCGCCGAGGAAGCCGATCGGCGCGTACACCGCGGCCAGCGTGATGGTCATGGAGATGACCGGGCCCACGATCTCGCGCGCGCCCTGCATCGCGGCCTGCACCGGCGGTTTGCCTTCCTCCAGATGCCGGTGGATGTTCTCCACCACCACGATGGCGTCGTCGACGACGAGACCGATCGCCAGCACCATCGCCAGCAGCGTCAGCAGGTTGAAACTGAATCCAGCCATCAGCATCAGGGTGCAGACACCGATCAGCGACAGCGGAATGGTGACCACGGGGATGATCACCGAACGGAACGAGGCCAGGAACAGGAAGATCACCACGACGACGATCAGGACCGCCTGGCCCAGGGTTTTCTCGACTTCGTCGATCGAGGATTGAATGAATTGGGTCGAATTGTAGGCCACCTTCATTTTCATCGACGGCGGCAGGTTGCGTTCAAGCTCCGGAAACAGCGCGCGGACGCCCCTGACCAGCGTCAGCGGATTGCCCTGCGGCGTTGCCTGCACGCCGATGAAGATCGCGTGCTCGCCGTTGAAGGCGACGCTGGCGTCAGTGCTTTGCGCGGCTAGTTCGACAGTCGCGATATCCTCCACCCGCACAAAGCCGCCATCCTTGGATTTGACGATCATGCGCTTGAACTGATCGAGGTTCTTCAGGTCGGTGTTGGTCGTTACGTTGGAGACGACGAAATAGCCCTTGGCCTGGCCCGCCGCGGCCTGAAAGTTGTTCGCCCTGATCGCCGCGGCGACGTCATCAGGCGAAACGTTGCGCCCGGCCATGCGGACCGGATCGAGCCACAGCCGCATCGCAAACGTCTGGCCGCCCAGAATATCGGCGGAAGCAACGCCATCGACCGTCGAAAGCACCGGCTGCACCACCCGCGTCAGATAGTCCGAGATCGCCGATCCCGACAACACGTCGCTGGAGAAGCCGAGATACATCACCGCCGTGGTCTGGCCGGTGGTCTTGGTCACGATTGGATCGTTCGATTCCTTGGGAATCAGGTATTTGACCGAGTTCACCTTGGCGAGGACTTCGGTCAGCGCCTGGTTGGGATCGAAATTCAGCCTGATGTAAACCTGGATGGTGCTGGTGCCCTGCACCGAAGATGACGTCATATAGTCGACGCCCTCGGCGGACGCGACGGCCTGCTCGATCGGGGTGGTGATGAATCCCTGAATCAGCTCAGCCGACGCACCGGGATACACGGTCGTGATATTGACCACCGTATTCGACAGTTTCGGATACTGCCGGATCGGCAGACTGGTGGCGGCCCGAAAGCCGATCAGGAGAATCAGCAGGCTGACGACCACGGACAACACGGGTCGCTTGATGAAGATATCGGTCCAGGCCATCGCAATGCGCTCCGCTACTCAGTAACGCGGCGGGTTCGCCGGAATCGGCGGAGCCGGATCCGGTCGAGATCGCAACCGCCGCTCCCGATTGGAGCTTGAGCTGGCCGACGGCGACCACGCGGTCGCCGGGCTTCAGCCCGCTGAGGATTTCGGCTCGTCCCTGGACCCGGTTGCCGGTCCGCACGAAGGTGCGAACGGCGGTCAGACTGGTCTTGCCGTCATCCTGCTTCTTCTCGGTGATGAGGTAAACCGAGTCGCCGTAAAGCGTATAATCGACGGCGGTTTCGGGAACGGTGACGACGGGCGGCTTGTCCGGCAACACGACGGTCGTGGTTGCGAACATGCCCGGTTTGAGGATCTGTTCGGGATTGGCGATGGTCGCCTGAACGCGGATGTTGCGGGTGTCGGCAGCGATTTGCGGTTCGATCGTGGTGATCTTTCCCTCGAAGGTGCGGCCGGGATAGGCGTCGACCAAAATCCGCACGGTCTGTCCGACCTTGAGGTTTCCGCTGTCCTTTTCCGTCACCGTGAAGTTGGCGTACAGCTCCGACAAATCGGTCAGCGACACGATCTGGGTGCCCGCGGTCAGGAACTGGCCGACCTCGACACGGCGCACGCCAAGCTCGCCGTCGAACGGCGCGCGCACCAGCTTCTGCGAAATGATCGCCTGGGTCTTGGCGATGCCGGCGTTGGCCTGGTCATACGCCGACTGTGCCTGGTCTACGGTGGCCTGGGGGCCGAACTGACGCGAGGCGAGCTGCTTGGCGCGCTCCAGCGCCAGCTGCGACATGGTCGCCTGCGCCTTGAAGCTCGCGAGATCGCCCTGCTCCGGGCCATCGAACAATTGCACCAGCGGGGTGCCAGCCTTCACACTCGAGCCGGCGGTAAACATGATGTCGATGATGCGACCGCTGACATCGGAGGTGACATTCACCTGGTGCACGGCGGCGAGATCGCCGACCGCGGTCAGCAGGTTGGGTATCACTTCGCTCTTTGCCTCGGCAACGGTCACGGAGGCCGGCGGCGGTTTGTTGTTGGCGAAGAACTGCGTGATCATCTTGGTGCGGAACGCGTTAAAGCCAACGAGTCCGCCCACCAGCACCGCTAACAGCAGCCCGACGATGATGAACCAGCGCGTCATCCGAACCGGACGCGCATGCGGTTTTTCGCCAATCGCCCTGCCCGAGATATTGGCTTCCCTCACAATATTCATCTCATGCACCTTCTGCGGTTACCGGCTGCCCCGGATCCGGCGACAACTCGCGATCCAGATGGCAGGCAATTGCGGTTTCGTTCAGTCCAATTCCGCGGAGAATGAATTCGCAAAGCTGCCGTTCGAGATCGGCAGCGTTGCCGTAGGCCAGGCATGGAACCGATGGCAGCCGCGCCAGCGCCGCCATCAGCAGGGTGTGATGCGCAAACCAGAACAAGTTAAGCGGCTCGCGGCCGATCCGCGATGCGTCCCCTGCCGCCACTGCCTGTTGCAGCGATACGGTGAACACGGGTTCGACTAAATCTCCAATCTTGTCGTAAAGCAGCCGCGCGAATTCTCCGTCCTCGAGGTGGCTGGTGATCATCAGCCTGAGACGCTGGGCTTCCTGCTGATCGGGAACATCCGAAGCATGCAGGAAGTGTTGTACCATTCGACGGATCAGCACGACGAGCGTTTCGGTCGACGGCTCGAGTTCCAGCAACTCATGCATTGCCGGGTCCGCCTTGCATTCTTCCGCGAGAATCTCGGCATAGAGAGCCGATTTGGACGGGAAGTGCTTGAACAGCAGACCCTCCGAAATGGAGGCCGCCGCCGCGACACTCTTGGTCGTGGTGCCTGCAAAGCCATGGCGGGCAAAGCAGCGCTTCGCCGCGGCAAGGATCAATTGCCGCCGCAGATCACCGGTCATGCGCAGGGTGCTCATGGTTGTGAGTAAGCACTCACCTTCACAAAATGTCAATGATTTTGCTGCGATGCACTAGAAATTATTCGAGCTAGATCGGCCCAAACCCCAGGCTTCCCCGGATCCGGTTCAGGATGAAGCTGCCATCGCGATTCGACAGCACACGCTCCAGGTTGGCGCCATCGATCTTGATGCTGGCAAAGCGCGGCCCGCTGGAGACGTCCTGCATCCCCTGCGCAAAGGCCTCGACATCAGCCAGGGTCGCGATGGCGCGGCTATCGGCGATCCCGCAGGCCCGGGCCACGCCGACGAGGTCGACCGTTGCTGCGGTGTGGCTCGCCTGCCCGCCGGTCTCGCCATAGACCTCGTTGTCGAGCACCACGATGGTAAAATTCCTGGGGCTCTGCAGGCCGACGGTCGCGAGACTGCCGATTCCCATCAGCATCTCGCCATCGCCGGTTATCACGACCACAGGCAGCTTCGGCTGCGCCAGCGCGATGCCCAGTCCGATCATGACCGCGCCGCCCATGGCGCCCCACAGATAGAGATTGCGGTCGTGATCGCCGGCGGCGGCGATGTCGTAGGTCGAGGCGCCCAACCCGCCGACCACGATTGTCTCCTTGCGCTCCGCGAGCAGGCTGGCGACCACGCTGCGCCGTTCCAGAAGGTTTGGTTTGCTCATTTGGTGAAAACCTTGGCGCCGATCAGGCGCTGCGACAGCAGAACGGCGGTCGGCGTGCAGGCATTGTAAGCCTGCCCCGCCGCAGCCTCGACGACCTCACGCACCTCATCCGGCGATGAAGCCCGCAGCACCTTGATCCCGGACAATTCGAATACGCCTGCGGTGCTCGACCCCATCGGCACCTGCCATGGATTGAATTCGCCCCATTCGCCGCGCATCGTCACCAGCGTCAGGAACGGAAAGCGGAAAATCTGGGTCAGCGAAAACATGTTGACGCAATTGCCGACCCCGCTCGACTGCATCAACAGCACCCCGCGCTGGCCGCCGGCCCAGGCGCCGGCCAACAGCGCCACGCCCTCTTCCTCCGTCGTTAGCGGCACCGCGCGCATCGAGGAGGCGCCCAGCACGCGTTCGATCAGCTGCGAATGCCCGGCGTCCGGCACGTAAGGCACCTGGCGGACGTCGAAGCGCTGCAAAATCGCAAAAATATCCTCCGGCCAGGTCGCTTCGGGCGCGGTTTCGGAAGGCGATTCAGTGCGGCCGTGCATTTTCATTTCCAGTCGGTTCGCGAAACTGTATTCCGGAGCGGGACTGTAGACGCAGCCGCGGTTTCGGATAGAGCAAAAACGGCATATCGGTCTGCACCAAAGAGTATGGCAGCATGAATGCGAACGCGCGAGAGCTGGCGGGGAGTTTCGACCTCGAGAAACTGACCGGCGAATTCTACGCCGATCCCTATCCGACGTACCGTGCACTGCGGGAGCATGAGCCGGTCAAGCGATTGCCCAACGGCTCCTACTTCCTGACGCGCTATGACGATCTGGTCAGCGCCTACAAGAACACAAAACTCTTTTCATCCGACAAGAAGAAGGAGTTTTTCCCGAAATACGGCAATTCGCTGCTCTACGAACACCACACCACCAGTCTCGTCTTCAATGATCCGCCCGCGCATACCCGCGTGCGGCGGCTGATCATGGGCGCGCTGTCGCCCCGCGCGATCGCGGAGATGGAGCCCGACCTGATCGCGCTGGTGGACCGGCTGCTCGAAACCATCGCCGGCAAGGGCAGCTTTGAGCTGATCGGCGATTTCGCCGCCGCCATTCCCGTTGAGGTGATCGGCAATCTGCTCGACGTGCCCCACGACGAGCGCGAGCCGCTGCGCGACTGGTCGCTGGCGATTTTGGGCGCGCTCGAACCGGTGATCTCAGCCGAAGTCTTTGCACGCGGCAACAAGGCCGTGCAGGATTTCCTCGCCTACCTTGAAATCCTGGTCGAGCGCCGGCGGGCGAAGCCGGGCAATCCGGAGCGCGACGTGCTGACGCGTCTGATCCAGGGTGAGGACAATGGCGAGCGATTGGCCACAAAGGAATTGCTGCACAACTGCATCTTCCTGCTCAACGCCGGGCACGAGACCACCACCAACCTGATCGGCAACGGATTGGTGGCGTTATCGGCAAACCCCGCGCAGAAGAAGCGGTTGATCGAACATCCCGATCTGATCAAGACCGCGGTCGAGGAAATCCTCCGATATGAAAGCTCGAACCAGCTCGGCAACCGCATGACGACCGAGCGCGTCGAACTCGGCGGCGTCACTTTGGGCCCTGGTACGCCGGTGACGCTATGCATCGGGGCCGCCAACCGCGACCCCCGGCAATTCACCGATCCGGAAGCGCTCGATATCGGCCGGACGCCGAACCGGCATCTTGCGTTTGCCACCGGCGCCCATCAATGCGCCGGAATGGCGCTGGCGCGGCTCGAAGGTGCGATCGCGATCTCGCGATTCCTGGCGCGGTTTCCGAACTACGCGCCGAACGGTCCGCCGGTGCGCGGCGGCCGCGTCCGCTTTCGCGGATTTTTGAGCGTGCCGTGCGTGGTCGGCTAGGGCTGTGGACGCGGCCGGCCTAAAGCCAACCCCAGCCCCTTCCAGTGTGCTAGATTGAGCCGATGCAATGCCTGTCCCGAGGCTCGGGGAAGCAACGAACTCGATCGTAAACGACCAGCACGGGCACGGTGACGAAGATGAATCCAGCAGCGGATGATTTCATCGCGAGGGAAAGGCGCTTTGGCACCTATAACTACGAGCCGATCGGCGTCGTTCTGTCGCGCGGCCAAGGCGTCTGGGTGTGGGACACGGAAGGTAACCGTTACCTCGACTGCCTCTCCGCCTATTCGGCTGTCAACCAGGGCCACTGCCATCCAAAAATCCTGGCCGCCATGGTGGAGCAGGCGAGCAAGTTGACATTGACTTCCCGCGCCTTCCACAACGACCAGCTCGCCCCCTTCTACGAAGAGCTCGCGGAGTTGACCGGCTCCCACAAGGTGCTGCCGATGAACAGCGGCGCCGAGGCGGTGGAGAGCGCGATCAAGTCGGTGCGCAAATGGGGCTACGAGGTAAAGGGCGTGCCGGACGGGCAAGCCGAGATCATCGTCTGCGCCGACAATTTTCACGGACGCACGCTCGGGATCGTCGGCTTCAGCACCGACCCGGCGGCACGCGATCATTTCGGACCGTTCGCGCCGGGCTTCAAAATCATTCCCTTCGGCGACGCCAGGGCGCTGGAGGAGGCGATCACGCCGAACACCGTCGCCTTTCTGGTCGAGCCAATCCAGGGAGAAGCCGGCGTCATGATTCCGCCGGCCGGCTATTTCGCGAGGGTCCGCGAAATCTGCACCGCGCATGACGTGATGCTGATCCTCGACGAGATCCAGACCGGACTCGGCCGCACCGGCAAGCTGCTGGCGGAGCAGCACGACGGCATCGAGGCCGATGTGACGCTGCTCGGCAAGGCGCTGTCCGGCGGATTTTACCCGGTGTCGGCCGTGCTTTCGAACAACGCGGTGCTTGGCACGCTGAAGCCGGGCCAGCACGGCTCGACCTTCGGCGGCAACCCGCTCGCCTGTGCGGTGGCGCGGGCAGCGCTGCGTGTGCTTGTCGAGGAGGGCATGATCGAGAACGCGCCGCTACAGGGCGCGCGCTTCCTCGATGGCCTCAGAAGCATCCGCGCCAACACCATCCGCGAGGTGCGCGGACGCGGGCTGATGCTGGCGGTCGAGCTTCATCCGGAAGCAGGCGGCGCACGCCGCTACTGTCAGGCCCTGCAGAAGAGAGGCATCCTTGCCAAGGACACGCACGTCCACACGATCCGCATCGCCCCGCCACTTGTGATCACCAGCGAACAGGTCGAGTGGGCGCTGGAGCGGATCGGAGCCACCTTGACGCAGGATTTTTCCTGACGACAATGCCCGGCAGCCGTCGCCGCCGCCGAATCTTGCGAGCGGCTTGCGTTTAACCGTCACCCCGCATCGCAAAATCGCGGCCACAGGAGAACGATTTCCGCGCTCGCGCGTTAAGATCGGTGGGCGACCCGACATGTCAGGGAGCTGCGATCATGCTTCCGCGCGACGTTTGCTTTGCAGCGTTTTTTGTTGGCGCCTCCGTGATCGCGGTGAGCGTTAGCTCGTCCGCCCAGGAGCACAGGGGGCATGGGCCGGCCGCGCCGGCAGCCCGACCAGCGGCACCGCCGCCCGCCGTGGCACGCCCTGCGTCGCCTCCCGCGATGGCTCGTCCTGCGCCGCCCCCGGTCATGGCACGGCCAGCGGCACCTGCATTGCGTCCGGCTCCTCCGCCACAGCGCCCGGCCATGGCGTCGCGTCCGATGCCTCATATCGCCGCACCAGCGCGCCCGGCCGCGCCGCGCGTTGCAGCGCCACGGCCCGAGTTCCATCGTGGCCATGCACCGCCGCCGCAGCGTCCGGCCATGGCGCGGCGTCCGGAACCCCACATCGCCGCACCGTCGCGCCCAAGCACACCCGCTTTGAGCGCGCGGGCGTCGCGACAGGAGCGAAACGAACAGCGCGCGCAACAGCATGAGCAGCGCATCCAGCAGCGACAGCAAATTGTGCAGGAGCGGCAGCGCGAGACGCTTTCGCGCCAGACGACAGAGCGCCAGAGCCGCATCGATCGCCTGCAGCAGCGCGTGCAGCAATTGCAGTCGCAAAAGCCGCAAGGCGAGCGAGCGCAACGCGAGCAGCAACGGTTGCTGCAGGCGCAGAACCGCCTGCTCCAGCGTGAGCAGCGCACGCAGCAAGGTGATCTGTCGCGCCAGCAGCGATTGGGACTACAGCCTCCAGCGGCTGCGCGAGCCACCGCTGCTGCCGCCGCCGTGCAGGCTGCCGAACGCGGGCGGTTTGCCGCCCGCTTCCGCAGCAATGCCGATCCGCAGCTTCAGGCATCGCTCTCCGCCCGGCAAAATGGCTGGGCTCCCCGGCATGCCTGGCGGCGTGGCCTGCGCGCGGCGTTTGTGCCGTGGCTCGGCCCGGTGTTCTGGCCTTACGCCTATTTTGACATTTTCGAATACACGTTCTGGCCCTACGCCTACGACCCCGGCTATTGGGCTTACGCCTACGACGACTTCGTCGACACTGTGTTCTGGGGCGCGGACAGTCCGTATTCCGCCTACGCCAGCCTCCGCCCGAATGACTACCAGGAACCCGGCGGCGCGATCACCGGTTATGGTTATCGAGCGCGCGAACGTCAAAGCGCGAGCCCGCAGACTCTCCGGCAATTGTGCGGAGATCCGGAAAAGGGCGTCACCGCCTGGCCTCTCGCGTCGATCGCGCAGGCGGTACGGCCGACGCCCGAGCAGCGCGCCTTGCTGGACGAATTGAGGGCCGCGGCGGCAAGGGCTGCCGATGTGTTCAAGCAATCTTGCGCCGATACCTATGCGATGACGCCGCCCGGCCGCTTGCAGGCGATGACAAACCGCATCAGCGCTACGCTCGAGGCGGTGCGGATCGTGCGGCCGGCACTGGAGAGGTTTTATAGTTCGCTCAGCGACGAGCAACAGGCCCGCTTCAACGCGCTCGGCCCTCATCTCGGTGAGCGTTCGCCACAACAGCCGCAGCAGGATGCGAACGCGCAGGCCGAGAGCTGCGGTGAGCCGAAGTCCAGTCTGACCCATCTGCCGATCGAGCGAATCGAGGCCGTGATACACCCCGCGGGCAGGCAAAAGGAAACGCTGGACCGCCTGAGCGGGGCGACCAGGAAGGCCGTTCAAGGACTGCAGGCCGCCTGCCCCGACAACGTGCCGCTCACGCCGGTCGGACGGCTGGAGGCGATGGAGAGGCGGCTCGAAGCCATGATGCAGGCAGCCAAGCTGGTGCAGCCCGCATTGGACCAATTCTATGCCACGCTGAGCAGCGAGCAGAAGGCGCGCTTCAATACGCTGCAACAGGTCGCAAGCCCTTAACCGCAACCTGATTCGAAGAGCAAACGGGGCGCACAACGTCGGGAGGGCAGAGACGTCATCCCGCAGCTCAAACGACGGTGCGGTGCCATCGCGCAACGCGGCGATGGGCTTCAAGGGACAGGAATGACCTGCTGTACCAGCACCGTCAGTCCGATCCCGACGATCCCGGCGCCAACCAGCCGCAAGCTCAGGATATCTGATTTCCGTTGCAGCACCGCACGCGCGGCAAACATCACGGAAAGGGCGACCGCACTCTGGATCGCAACCAATCCAATGAAGTAAGCGGCCAAGGGCGAGGATTGCGAACCGTAGATCGACTCGCCCAGCGCATAACCGTGCGTGAGACCGACCGCGACGAACAGCGCCAGCGCGGCGCCTGTGTGCAGGGTTCGATCACGCAGCAACACTGCGCCGAGAATAATCACCGAGAGCGCCACGATAATTTCAGCGGCCGGCAGCGTTGTGCCGCGCACATGAATGCTAACGCCTGCGATCATTGCAACCACGAAGCTGACCAAGAGCCAGGGGCCCGCACGATGCGCCGACGCCAGGCACGCTACCGCGA
>CAVUYV010000007.1:0-199179 GCA_963745785.1 uncultured Alphaproteobacteria bacterium
GGGCGCTCTCTTGACCCATAGACCACCATATCGCCGCGGAAAGCAGCTACTTTAAATCCCTGAGGCGTCCGTTCAATATCACAAGTCCAGCCAGCGCCCTTTAGCATCGCGGCCAACGGTTCGATTGCGGGGAGAAGCACTTTCTCCACGCGGATCCCCATTCGATCACAGCTGCCGCAACCGCGGCCTCCCGCTTTCTTTTTTCGCTCGCCTCGGCGTCTCGCAGCTCATTGTCCCGGGCCAGTATCTTGGCCAGCTCGCTCTCGATATCGTTGCTCACTTAGCGATCTCCGTCGCCCTCTCGATCGGCTCGCGCAGCCGCTTCATCGTGAATTCGATGTTTTGCGATTGCAGCTCGCGCCAGCTTTCGAGCCCGCTATGGTAGCGCTCGTTGGGGAAGCGCACGAAATATTCCCTTATAAAGCGCCTCGCGGACGTGCGCTCCCTCGTGAATTTTTCGCGGACAAATGGGTCTCTTGGCACGACCGGCCCTCAACGCCAGAAATCTTTGAACCACGTCACCAACGAAAACGGCCCGCGCCTGTGGTACGCGGGCCGGCTCGATGGGGCGACATGGTGCGGGTCTGAGACTGAGGATCTGGAAACCCCCGCCGTGGTCCCTCCGCCTCCACCTGTGCCAACGCCGTCTCAGATCAATTGGGTAACAGGGCGGCGTTTGCACGCTTGCACAGTATTAGGGTCGCGGGAGTCGTCAACGGCTGGTTGAGCCCGTTTGCAAAAATTCCGGCCAGTGTTTCTTCCGAGCCGCGCCCCTGCCACCGCGCCTCGGCCGCCGCTTCCGCCCCTAGCGCGGTCGCTGAGCGCTGCACCGCCGCGATGGCCTGTTGTTGCTAGACTGATGCCGGCGAGCCTGCGGGCTCGCGCGGCCACGTGCGCCGCATCCTGCGCGGCGAGCCACCAACCCCCGGCGACGGTGCCTGCGATCTTGCCAACATGAAATGCTGCAAACACCATCGCGTTCGATGACGGTGATCGGGACCGCGTCGCATGCGGCGAGATATTCGACGGCGCGTTTTCTGTCCGATGATTTTCGCCAGCATGGCGGCGACGGATAGGGTCAGGACCTCTTGCCGCGGCTGTCGGGCGTCACGCGAACCCCTCGCTCTAGTTCACGAATTCCGAAGCGGCGTCGTGCTGGACGGCCTTGGCGCGTTCGACCGATGCCCTGCTACGTTGAGGGTGGTGTCGAAATCTCTGGGCCGCGTTCGGCGCGGACCGGTGGGCCTCCTTCATGCGCAAAAAGTTCGGAATAAATACAAAAAGCCCACTTGTGTGAGCTGCCTCTGCCTGCGGATGGCGTTCTTCGCGCTCAAAGCGCGATGCCACCTGCGGTAGATGACCTAGGTTTCGAAATATCGTAGGCCGAGCTGCTGATGTCAGTTCATCGCAAAGCGGACATCACGATTGGTACGCGCGACGTCTGAAAATGACCCCGAAGCCGACATGGATCGTATCGGTTGGCTGGCATGGCAAAAGCCTCGCTCACCCGATCTATCTTATCGCCAATAAGCCCTCGCCGACGCTTAGGACGACGACAATCTTTGAAAGAGGGAGAAGATGCCAAGGCAAACGGCCACGATAAGGAAGGCTAAAAGTCCCACGCGAACAAATAGCTGTTTGCGATTAAAGTGACTTCGCATCCATTCCTCTCAAAAAGGCCAAATCCAACCTAATGCGGGTTTTCGAGGCTGAACAGCTCCGACTGCTCGTCATATGCGAATAGCTCCGCATAGCGTGCCCATGAGACGATGGTCTTCAGCGTTTCATCCGCCTGATCTTCCGCCATGTAGTCCTCAAGTTCGTTGCGGAAGCGCGCGACGGGCGCCGTGTGCGAGGGCCGCTCGTCGAGTACGCGGCGGATCAGACCCATGACCGGCACATAGTTGATGAGATGTTCGGCGAACAGCTTCTTGCGGGCATCGGTTTCGAGGTGAGCAAAGCGCTTGCCGGCATCCGTCAGCATCAGATCGCCCTCGCTCAATTGGGCAAACCTCAACAGTTGAAGCGATTCACCGAGGTGAAATATCTCGTCGGCTTCGAGTTGCAGGCTGCCGGCGAGAACCGGCAAATCGGCGTGCCCGTTATACGGCGGCCCCGCGAGCGTCTCGATCAGGCCCGAAAGGACGTTGGACGAGACATGGTTGAGGATCATGCCGACGCCGGTGCCGTGAATGCCCTCGATCGCCGGCGCTCTCGCCTCCGCGCGCTGCGTCATGCGGGCATAGATGCTGTCGACGAGTTGCCGGAATGTCGGATCAAGACGATTGCGCGGATGCGGCAGGTCGACCTTGATCTCGGCGGCGACGCGACCGGGATTGGATGAAAACACCAGAATGCGGTCGCACATCAGCACCGCTTCCTCGATGTTGTGCGTCACCATCAGCACCGACTTGATCGGCAGCCGGCCTTCGATCCACAGATCGATCAGGTCGGTACGCAGCGTCTCGGCGGTCAGCACGTCGAGGGCGGAAAACGGCTCGTCCATCAGCAGCAGGTCGGGATGCACGACCAGCGCCCGCGCAAACCCGACGCGCTGACGCATGCCGCCCGACAATTCCTTGGGGTAGGCCGAACTCGAAACCGTCGAGACCGATCAGGTCGATCGCCGCGAGCGCCCGCGTGCGGCGCTCGGTGCTCTCGATCCCCAGCGCTTCCAGGCCCAATTCGACGTTCTGAAGCACCGTCAGCCACGGAAACAGCGCGAAGGACTGAAACACCATGGAGACGCCGTTCGGCGGCCCGACGATGGTCTCGCCACGGCATTTGGCATCGCCCGAGGACGGCGCGATCAGACCGGCGATGATGCGCAGCAGCGTCGATTTGCCCGATCCGGAGCGGCCGAGCAGGCCGACGATTTCGCCGGAATGAATCGTCAGATCGACTTTTTCGAGGACCAGCAGATCCTCGCCGCTGCCTTTCGGAAACGACCGGCAGACGCCGCGGATATCGAGCAGGCTGGTCTGTTTGGTATGATCGAGCATGAGTTTCCCCCTGATCAGCCGAGGCGAAGACGACGCTCTCCGAAGGCGTAGAGCGGCCTCCAGAGCAGCCGGTTGAAGAGCGTCACCAGAATGCACATGATGGCGATGCCGAGAACGACCCGAGGGAAGTCACCGGCTTCCGTCGCAGTGGCTATATAGGCACCAAGACCGGTGGCCGTCAGATGGGTGTCGCCCCAGCTTGCGACTTCCGCGACGATGGAGGCATTCCACGATCCGCCCGACGCGGTGATGGCGCCGGTGATGTAATACGGGAAAATGCCGGGCAGGATGACTTTTATCCACCACCGCCATCCCTTGAGATGGAAGCTGCCGGCGGCCTCGCGAAGGTCGGTCGGGAATGCGCTGGCGCCCGCGATGACATTGAACAGGATGTACCACTGGGTCCCCAGGATCATCAGCGGGCTGAGCCAGATATTCGGGTTCAGGCCGTAACGCACGATGATCACCACGAACACCGGAAATGCGAGGTTGGCGGGGAACGCGGCCAGAAACTGCGCGAGCGGCTGGATTCGCTCGGCAAGTTTCGGCCGAAGTCCGATCCAGACGCCCGACCGGCACCCATATCAGGGTCGCCAGCGCAATCAGCACGATGACGCGCGACAGCGTGATGAAGCCGTATCCGACGGCGCTGAGGACGTCCGACGGGCTCAACGTCGCCGAGAGATATTCATAGATCCGCCAGGCGGCGTAGCCGGTGCCTGACGATGATAAAGTGAGCCAGACCGCATCGACAAGGCGCGACGGCGGGCCGCTTGTCTCGATGGCATTCTCAAGTGGCTTGGCAGCGCGATATGCAAGTTCGAAATGGCTTTGTTCAGGGCTGCAAACGGATACGTCAGCGCCCGCAAGGCCCGCGTGCGCCGAAACAGATCGAGCATCCAGGAGGTCGGTGCGGTCGCCGACGCGGTCTGCTCGAAGCGGAATTTGTCGGCCCAGGCCACCACGGGGCGAAACAGCAACTGGTCGTAGGCGATGATAACCAGCAGCATCGTCAGGATGGCGTAGCCGATCGCCGGCAGATTCTGCTTCTGAATGGCCAAGTGCGACGTAGGAGCCGATGCCCGGGCAGCGTGACCGTGGTGTTGCCGACGGTGATCGCCTCCGACGCCACCACGAAGAACCAGCCGCCCGACATCGACATCATCGTGTTCCAGATCAGGCCCGGCATGGCGAACGGCACGTCGAGCCGCCAGAAGCGCTGCCATCCGCTTAGGTGAAAGCTTTGCGAGGCTTCTTCCAGATCCTTCGGGACGTTGCGCATCGACTGGTACATGCTGAAGGTCATGTTCCAGGCCTGGCTGGTGAAGATCGCGAACACGCAGGCGAGTTCGGCGCCGAACACGCTGGCCGGGAAAGAGATTCAGGAAGAAAACGACGGTGAAGGTGAGAAAGCCGAGGATCGGCACCGACTGCAGGATGTCGAGCAGCGGGATCAGCACCATCTCGGCGCGCCGGCTCTTGGCGGCAAGCGCGGCATAGATGAAGGTGAAAATGATCGAGCAGACGATCGCCAGCAGCATCCGCATCGTCGTTCGCAACGCGTAGACCGGAAGATTGGCCGGATCGAGCGATACCGGCGTGACGTCGAGCGTCGACAAGGGAAGCGCGGTCTGCTCGCCGCCATAGACGATCAGCACCATGGCGCCGATCACGAGAATCAGCGCCACGACGTCCCAGACGTTGGGCCGCAGCGCCTGCCCCAGTGTCGGCGTCCGAATATCTTGAAGGGCCATGAGAGCCGCCTTGTTCAGAACTCGCCGTGCAGACGCCCGAGAAGATCGAGACCGGCCCACGATCGGCGTTATAGGCGGGATTTGTGATGAGTTGATAGTCGATGGTGAAGGCGAGCGCGGCTTTCGCTCGGCGATGATGTCCACTGGCACCAGGATATGCCGCTTTCCGCGAATTCCCCGATAGGCTGCGACTAATCGGAATGTGAAGGACAGCGCACGTTCCTGCTTTTCGCGACGCGTTTTGCGTGTCACCATCCCCTTGAAACGACGGGAGGGCCGCCATGCGCTGGTGTGTCTCGATCGGGGCGGTGCTTGTCGCGGGGGCGATAGCCGGGGGTGATGTCGCCGGCATTGCCGCGCCGAACTCCAGATCTCAACTGGCCGACACCAAGGACAATTTGCCGTCCGTCGATATCGAACTCGTTATCGCCGTCGATGTCTCCTATTCGATGGATATGGACGAACTTGCCGTTCAGCGCGAGGGTTACGCGCAGGCCATCGTCTCCAAGGAATTCCTGCAGGCGCTGAAGACCGGCCCGAACAGCAAGTTGGCCTGTGACCTATTTCGAGTGGTCGGCATCGAGTGACCAGAAGATCATCATTCCCTGGCGGGTGATCGACGGCCCGGAAACGGCGGACGCTGTCGCCGACGAGATCATGAAAACGCCGGTTCGCCGGGGCTCGCGCACCTCGATTTCCGGCGCGATCAATTTCGCGATGCCGCTGTTCGAGGAGAATCCGTATCGCGGCTTGCGGCGCGTCATCGATATTTCCGGCGACGGCCCCAACAACAATGGCGCGCCCGTCACCGGCGCGCGCGACGCGGCGCTGGAGAAGGGCATCACCATCAACGGCCTGCCGATCATGGTGAAGGAGCCGTCCTATTCGACGATGGACATCGACAACCTCGATTTATATTACGAGGATTGCGTGATTGGAGGGCCGGGCTCGTTCGTGGTGGCGATCAAGGATCGCGACAAGTTCAAGGAGGCGATCCGGACCAAGCTCATACTTGAGGTCGCGGGCCGGACGCCGGAGCGCCGGATCGTGCCGGTGGCCGAGAAAGAGCCGCGGGTGCCCTGTCTGATCGGTGAGAAAATATGGCAGGACCGCTGGGGGCGGTGAGCGTCGAGAACGTCGTATTCAAGAAGACCAGTCACGTCGCTATCGGACCGCCATGTCCGGTCATGGCAGATAGTGTTGCAAAACTCACAAGATGCCCTGCGCGCCCAATTTCCCGCAAATACATTAAACGAGCCGAAATCGCAGATCGGTATAGCCTCCAGGCCGCTACCGAAGTCACCTGTTACTTCATCGCAATATGATGTAGTCCCTCAAATGATTATTCGATCACCGAACATACGGCCCGGAGAATTTGCGATCGGTGATGCAGAAAGGCCTTTGCAACAGTATCGGCACTTTTCGGACGTAGCTGCTCGAGTTGATGATGTCAGTTCATTGGGGTAGAGCAGACATTGCGGCTGCGAGCGTCGAGATCTGATTTTGATCCGCGAGTGCGTCTGCTCAAGCCCGCGGGTGGGGGGTGGTTAAATCTCTGCCGCTTATCGGCGCCGGACCGGTGGGCCTGATTCGTACGCAAAGATTTTGGAATTAAATCCAAAAAGCCCACCTTGCGACGACGTCCGATAGGCGTCTGTTTTCGGGAGAGCAGCGGACATCGCATTTCAAGCGCGTCAGGTCCGTTCATGACGACCCTCAACGGACATCGGCCAAAGGGGCAGCGTACCTTGGGGTCGCCGATTTTCAGTCGGAAGTGGCTATCGTGATGTGCTAATTTTGCAAGGCAAGAGGCGCGTGGCGATAAGGCAGACATAGGAATTGAGCTAGCGGGCTTCCGATGATCGTTTGTTCCTGCAACGTCCTAAGTGACACCGAGGTGCGAACTGTCGCCAACACTGCGACGCGCCGAACCACCAGCTATGTCTATAGCTGCCTTGGCTGCAGAGCCCGCTGCGGTCGTTGCGCCCGCAACATCCGAGAAATCATGGACGAGGTTTTTGACGGAGCGAAAGTCGGTCGTGCGGATGGCGGCGCCGTACTCGCTGCGCCCGCGGACAAGCAGCCCTAGGCTTCAATGGTGCCGCCATCCAGTGGCATCGCGCGCTGGTGCTGCTGGGAAGTTCAGAGTAAATTTTCTAGAGTTTGAACCATGGCCAAAACAGGAGCGTGGTTATGAAGGGTGATGCAAAGGTCGTCGAATTTCTAAATAGGGCGCTGCGGCATGAATTGACCGCGGTCAACCAATATTGGTTGCACTACCGGCTGCTCGACAATTGGGGTTACAAGGATCTGGCCAAGCAGTGGCGTAAGGAATCGATCGAAGAAATGGAGCACGCTGACAAGCTGGTCGTGCGTATCATTTTCCTCGAAGGTTTCCCGAACCTGCAACTGCTCGATCCCCTGCGCATCGGTCAGAACGTCAAAGAGGTGCTTGACTGCGACCTGGCGGCGGAGATTTCCGCCCGCACGCTCTACCAGGAAGCCGCGACGTACTGCCACGCCGCGCAGGACTATGTGACACGCGACCTGTTCGAGAAGCTGATGGCGGACGAGGAACACCACATCGATTTCCTCGAAACGCAGCTCGATCTCGTCGGCAGGCTCGGCCTTGAGCTCTACGCGCAGCATCATATCGGCAAGATGGGCGAGGGCGAAGACTGATAACGCTGAGGTTTGTGGCCACGACGCGCGGCTTCATGAGCATGGGTCCACTCCTCAAATATCGTTTGTCGATAGGCCATTATCTATCTGGCATTTTCGCGCGACAACAAGACGCTACATGGGGCTCTATTTCAGCGTTCTACCGTTGGCATCATGAGGCGTTAATAACCAGATGTGCTTGCTGCTCCGTTATCGGAGATGCCCGAGACCGATGCCTAGCTTGCGCGCTTTCTGACGCAACGAACCTTCCGTTCTTTTGGTCAGCTTCATGATTTTGGTTATTGGCGTCTTCGCTTTCGAATGGGCCCGTAGTTCCTTCACGTCGGCCTTGGTGTACTCGCGTCGAACGATTTTCTTTTTTGCTTTCTTTGCCACTTCAATCTCCCATTGATACGGGCCTTCTACCACAATAGCTCGACGACGAGCATATTTTAGGTGGCAGTAACGTTCTGAGCGAGACCTCAAAACAAAAAAGGATTGACTGAAACGATGATCTTTCCATCCGCTGTCTGTTTCACCTTAAATTCTACCTCTTTTTGAGCAGTCACATCCGCAACGGTCACATACAATAGTCCAATGCAAGTAACCTCTTGTCCTGTTCGATTACTTGGATCCATGAGTATTGTATCGTCCAACCGGTACACCGCGCCTTGTCTCCGCTTTTTCCCAAATCTCTAATTTTTCAGCTTCCGATTTCGTACCAGCCACCATTGCCGCGACCGAACTCGAATTTTTGACAGCGTAATTCACAAGTTTATTATTACTATCATCCGAAACGATCTTGGCTACTGAATTGCGGCTATCCGTATCCAAAGAACCACACTCAGGTCCCGCGCCCCCACAACTGCTCAATAAAAGCGAAGCAGAAAAACACCATAAAGCTAACGACTGTTCTTTCCTAAGCAGCCTCATCGTAATGCTCACGATGCCGCCCCACTCCCACACGCCCGGCCAGGGAAATACCAGCGCCGCCGAAGCGATCATATTCCGCTTGGCGGCGTTGTGCGGAGTGTGAACCGCTTCACATTGGCGACATGGCCCCTGTGGTATTTTTTTGGGATGCGCGGGCTCACAATCCTATTTGTTACCTTCGCGGCGCTCCTGGTGATGCGGGGGCAGCAGCAGCCTCACTTCGCGTTGCGACCTACCGCCCCCATGCCGGCCGTCAACGTACCATGACGCCTTAGTCGGTCGTCGCGATCCGGGCGCGGACGGGTAACGGCGGCACAATGCCCATAATTCGGCCGATCCGGGTGGTGTCGGTGTCAAATGGCCTCAACGCGAACGGTCCTTGAAAGGTCTTAGCTGTGATACGCTCAGGGCAAGGCAGGAGCGGAAAATGTCAACACCGGAAAGCGTAATTATTCGCGCCATCCACGAAGCGTTTATCAAATACCCCGAGGGCGATGGCGGTCCAAATTTGGACTACCAGTGGGTTCAGCCTGAACAGAGCGCGCACGTCGCCAAGGTCATACTTCTGGAATTGGCAGCCAACGGCTTCAAAATTGTAAACGACGGCGCCTGATGCCAGAGGCTGGCGAAACCAGATGGTCGCCGGCCGTCACAAGGGCGTCGGAGATTCCTTTCCGACCTCAGCAAGTTAAAGGACGTGATGCACCGATGCGAACCGCAGGAATATTTTTGGTTATATTTTTCGCGGGTTTTGTCGCCCCAGGGTTCGCCCACGATCCCGGCCATCCTGAATTGAATGCCTGGTTCGATAGCCTGAAATCCGGCAGGGGGCTATGTTGTTCGTTCACGGACGGCTTTGCTGTCAGCGATGTTGATTGGGAATCGAAGGGCGGCCACTATCGAGTCCGCCTTGAGAATAACTGGATCGATGTTCCCGACGACGCCTTGATCACCGAGCCGAACCGGGCCGGCAGAACGATGGTCTGGCCGTTGCGGTTTGACGGCAAAATCTTTATCCGGTGCTTCATGCCGGGAAGCATGGGCTAGGGCTTTTGTTGGCCGGCACATGACAAGCAAGGCGAACATGCACCGGGGCGGCCTTCCTGGACTCGTGCAGAGGCCATCCGAGCCTTGCCGCCATCCGCCCGCCGGTTCATGCCGGCGGGTTCTTCATTTCAGCACCGGAAGCCCAAGGTTTCGGCGCGAAAACCCAAATCATTGGCTCGCATTAACAAGATTTGGGTGCGGGCTGTTACTGCGTCAGAAATCTATATGCGACAATAAGGGCCACCATGCTCGCGAAAATCAGCAGTGCCGGGAGGGATTTTCGGATCATTGGCCTCGTCGAATGGCGGGTAGCCGATAAACCGGGCTGAGGTTTAGGCCGCCTCTGGAACCGCCCGACTTTGCCCTCTGTCTTTGGTGTGCGAGCCTTTGGTTCCGGCGCCGCGCCCATGCCTCCCATCTCGCTGTAATAAGCGCTGTAGACCTCGCGAACGGCCACGGCCGTGGACTCGGTCTCGCTCATCGTCTCGAGTCGGGTTCGATAGTTAGTCAGAAAGCTCTGTGCGTTTGACGGAAGGTCATCGAAACCACCGAGCTTGGCCATCATGAGCCAAGTGGCAAAATCCGCCTCGGCCTTCGTGCGAGCTTTCTTGGCGATACTGGTGTTGGAGCTAGAGGACATGGTGGTCCGATTGGTTCGCCCGCCCAAACTCGCCGGCGTTCATGGCTATCGTTGGACAGTTCGCTTAGGTATCTCGGTTGCCCGCATCCTGCGGAAGCGGGCGGAGTTGGCCGTGGTGCTGCCGCCGAGTTTGCAGGTCGTGACGCTGGAGGAATTTCTCGAAGTGTACGACGAGTACATCGGCGGCAAATACCTGTCAGGGGTGGGGGGTATTCGAATCCCTAGGTTACTTCGCCTGCGGACCGGTGGGCCTGGTTCGTACGCAAAACTTTGGAATTCAATCCGAAAAGCCCACCCTAGACGGCGTCCCTGCGCGTTCCGTCTTCGTCTGTTTTCAGGCGGATTGTGTTGCAAAACTCTTTTCGCAGCATGGACACAAATTTTCCGAGCTCTAGGTGTGCCGTCCGAATAATTATGTGGGGGACCACGTTATTTCGCGACTAACTCACGGGCGAGTTCGCTGGCGGGCCTGAGGCTACATCGATGGACGGTTGACGCTTGTTTTGTCTTTTTGCGAAAAATTGGTCACACGGCATTTCGGGACTTTTGCAACACAATCGGGGGACCAGCGGACATCGCATTTCAAGCGCGTCATGTCGGTTCATGACCCCACACCGGACATCGTAGTCGTGCAGATTGTGGGCGCATTTCACAGATCGCCCGAGCTAGCCCACTCCAACTGAAACGACAAGATTTGAGCGGCGAACAGCCGCAGCAGCGGGCCAGCATTTCTGTTTGGCCGATCTACTTTTGCGTTTGAGCAGGGGCAGTTGTACTCGGCGTCGTCGTCACTGACATCGACACGCTGCCGTAACCGAAATAGACAAGTGTTCCGAACACGAGGGCGAACACGATTGCGCTCATTAGGGCGCTGAGGATGCGGTTGCCGAAACCGATCGAGTTGCCGACTAAATCAATGATGAATACCACGATGGCTGCAATGAGCACGGGCTCAAACCAAGCATATTGTACAGGTAAAAGCATAGCTCGCCTCCCCGGCATTTTCAGGACGTTCGGAAGCTAGCAGACGGAACGATGACAGGCCATCCCCTCGACGCGATGTGGGGCGGCATCGATCAGCAACTCTATGGTATTGACGGCGGCAGATCAGCGATTGACCGATACTGTTGAAAAAGACCTCGCGAATGCAGCGCTGATTTTGGCATCAGACGTCGCGGACGGTATCAGAGATGAATTCATCGAATGTCGCCCGGGGTGCTCTCCATCGCCGAAGAGATGATCGAATAGAGAT
This sequence comes from uncultured Alphaproteobacteria bacterium, assembly GCA_963745785.1. Taxonomy (GTDB): domain Bacteria; phylum Pseudomonadota; class Alphaproteobacteria; order Rhizobiales; family Xanthobacteraceae; genus Bradyrhizobium. Next base: position 11,290 of record CAVUYV010000007.1, read on the forward strand.
ACACTTTGCTGGTGAGTCCAAAGATGGCACGAAAGCGACGTGTCGACCCGGCTCTGAAAATGTCTGCTTATGGGGGAAGACCGGAAGTGATCGGCGCACGATCAAAATAACGCGTTTGACCCAACTCGGACATCGCCCCGTCGCATCTGATGTCGGTCGCCACCATTTCTTCCTCGCTGTCCGGTCGCAATTTTGCTGAGTTTCCTCATTTGCTTTGCTTGAGCATCGCTTCGAGTTCTTCTTCGAGCGATCGCGGCGAAATGCCGAGCACGCGAAATCCCGGCAAGTTGTCCGAGGCCGTCGTGTCGATCTGCATAAGCTCGACCTGATTGCGGGTGAGCGGGGGGTGCGGCAAGATTTCAGCGACAGCCGGCAAGTGCATCCCAGAAGGCAAACGGCATCCGCATCAGCACCGGCCGCAATCCCGCGGTACGGGCAATGGTCCGCAACAACTCCTCGTATGAATAGACGCGCGGACCGGCCAGTTCGTAGATAGGAGACGGCTTTTTGCTCTGCCGCAGAACTTGTGCAATCGCCGCAGCAACGTCGTCCGCGTACGTCGGCTGGAGCCTCGTCCTGCCGTCGCCGAATATCGGATAAGCCGGCAGAGTCCGAAGCAGCCTGAGAATTGTCGTGAGAAAGCCGTCGTCCGACGCGAACATCACCGCCGGGCGGATAATTACTGCGCCAGGAAATGCGGCCTGCACGGCCGCTTCGCCTTCGCCGCGACTGCGAATATAGGGCGAAGTCGAGGCCGCGTCGGCGCCGATTCCTGATAGGTGAACAAACCGTTTGGCCCCGACCCGCCGCGCTACGCTCGCGATCCTAGCGGCCGCTTCGACGTGCACCGAATGAAATGTATCGCTTCCGTGCTCGACGTACAGGCTAATCGCGTTGACCACGCCATCGGCGCCCGCAACGGCGGCCTCTACGGAGCGCTCGTCGTGTGCGTCGGCGGCGATCTGTTCGACGTCGTCGCCCTCAGCCCGCCTAGGATGCCGTGAGGCGATGCGCACCGTAGCGCCGGACTCGCACAAATGGCGCACGACGCGACGGCCAACAAAGCCAGTCCCCCCAAACACGGTTACGCAGCTCATTCGCTCGATCGATCCAATGATCCTGGGCGACGCTCTTGATTGACCCGTCAAGCGCCGTGCGGACTGCCTCAGCGGCCTCTGCCGGCGAACTACCTTTGTTGACATGATGCCCGATCACATCAATCAAAATTTGCGCTGCGGGGCCGACAGTTTGCCACTCTTTCATAGCTTCATCGATCAGCGGCTCGGCTTCTGCGTACAGCTTTTGCGCCTGTTCGATGATCGGCTGTGCCCTATTGAGAAGATCGATCAGCGCCTTGGTCGCCGGCAACGATTTCTCAATTTGCTTAAGTTGTGCATCGCTGAGACCGGAAACGTGACCAATGAGCTCAATGAGCCAGTGCTTCAGCATAGTCTACCTTGCTATAGGCTTTACCGCTGACCAATTAATCGTCTAAACGGACAGACAGCCTGCGCCCTTGGGTATCCGTTTACACCAAATGGCCCGCGAAGGCTGCTGTTGGCACCTTTCGGACGTAGCTGTTCGAGCTAGTGATGTCAGTTCATTGGGGTTAAAGCAGACATTGCTGTTGCGAGCGTCGAGATCTGATTTTGATCCGAAGCGCCCATACTGGGCACGGGGCTGACATAACGCGGCCTAGATGTCCGTTGTTGAGGGAAGAGCAGAAAACATTTGCTCGCCTTGAGCTTTTCCGGTTTTGACCCCAAGGCGGACATCACAAGGCGAAGTGGACGGTCTTGCCTGCAGGAACCCGCGACTTACTTTATTGTTAAAGTTCCCGGAGGGCCAAATGTCCCGCATGACTGCGCTTGTTCTTGCCGTGCTCGGCAGTTTGTACCTGCCAGGGCAAGCCTTCGCGCAGTTGACCCCGCCCGCTGGATCGGCCGGGGCTGGCAATTCGGCGATCAGCGGCGTGCCGTATGGTCCTGCCAATCCCAGGGTCCTCTCGGACCCCAGCGGCATCGGAAATGCCTCAAGTCTGCCGCCGCTCCGCAGCAACACCCCGGCACCCGTGGTCTCCTCAACACCGACGGCACCGACACGGGTCGTCACGCCGCCTTCTTATCCGAGCGCGTCGCAGCAGATCATCAGCACGATTGCTGTAGAGCCGAGAAGCAAGGCACCGCCTCGCCGGCGAGGTCGCCCGCAGGTTAGCTCCTTCACTGGCATTTGCCGGGGGTGTTAGAGCGCGTCTCACATTGAGTTTCCCGTGCCCGTACGTCCGATGAGTCGGCTATTGCCCATCTGGATCACCGATCGCTGCCTGATCGCGCGTTCGTTCAAGATCACTTCATTTCATGAGCTGGGTCCGGTACATACCCTTTACACCCGCTAATAGGGGGCGGGGCGCGTGCGTCTAAAAATCCCGGTCCACCGAATTGCCTTAAGAAAAAATTCCAAAAAATATGGGATGGATGTTCCGAAAAAGTTCTCGGTCCGAGAACCACCAGTCTTTAATGACTTCCCTGTGGCGGCGGAATCCAGGGGCCATGAGCCAGCGTCGGCGCTCTCTGATGCTTCCATCATCAGACCTTGGTAACGGCTCGTATTCGGAAAGCACCTTTCGTGGTCCTTTTCATTCCCAATTGTAGCACCTCCCAGTTCATGGCAAATTCAGTTGTGGATCTCTGACCAAACCAAGGTAGTCGCCATGCTGAAAACGTCGCTGGCCGTGATCGGAGCTCTTACAATTTCTCTGTCAGTTGCGAACGCCGATCCAATTCAAGTTTGTTATACAAATGATAGCTCGATCGCAGTTCAAATGGGTTTGCAGATGCCCGCTGGTGAAAAGCATTTCTCCTTGGCGGCCGGGCAGTCTTTGCGGACAGAAGGAGATTTGGACGGCGCCTATTGCGTAAGTGCTACTTATACCGGTAGCCCAGAAGATTGCCCAGTAGACCGCGAAGATACTGACGGAGGCATTCAAATTGAATTGCAATGCACTTGACGCCCAATGACCTTTTTGCGGATGCCCCGAGTTGAACGACGATTGTCCCGGCCCACACCAGACCCGGCAGGGGCCCGACTATCAAGCAACAGTCGGAGATTTTTGCCAAATCGGCGTCCACCAGCCATTGACGACTGCCGCGACCCTAATACTGTCCAATACGTGCAAACGCCGCCCGGTTACCCAATTGATCCGAGGCGGCGTTGGCACAGGTGGAGGCGGAGGGACCACGGCGGGGGTTTCCAGATCCTCAGTCTCAGACCCGCACCATGTCGCCCCATCGAGCCGGCCCGCGTACCAGAGCGCGGGCCGTTTTCGTTGGTGACGCGGTTTAAGAATTTTTGGCGTTGAGGGCCGGTCGTGCCAAGAGACCCGTTTGTCCACGAGAAATTCACGAGGGAGCGCACGTCCGCCAAAAAGCTGGCCGCGGAATATTTCCAGCGTTTTCCGAAAGAGCGCTACCAGACCGAGGTCGAGAGCTGGCGCGAGCTGCAATCGCAAAACATCGAATTCACCATGAAGCGGCTGGGCGAACCGATCGAGAGGGCGACGGAGATTGCTAAGTGAGCAACGATATCGAGAGAGAGTTGGCCAAGATACTGGTCCGGGACAATGAGCTACGAGACGCCGAGGCGAGCGAAAAAAGAAAGCAAGAGGCCGCGGTTGCGGCAGCTGTGATCGAATGGGAATCTCGCGTGGAGAAAGTGCTTCTCCCCGCAATCGAACCTGGTTTGGTTCACTTTTGTACTTAACGAATGGGACGCGAAAAAAGCGAGAGGGGCGACACGGAGCAATGAGCTTCGATCGGCCGCACGCCTGACAAACGAACAGGGGGCTCAAGATCAGATAGCCGTTAATCCGGCCATCGATCCGCACTGATCCTTACCGCGTTCGCGCACCTGTAGTCGGCGCAATAGACCAGGAGGCCGCGCACGCCGGACGATCGCATTTCACCTAGGGTGATCTTCTGCTGGCGTGTCGGCGCGGTGAGTTCTGGCAGGGCGCCATCAAAGCGCTACCCGAGCGGACAGGCAATTGTGGGTAGTGGGTCAGGGATACTGGCTTGAACCGGCTCGCCATAGGCGCATGTTAAAGAATGCTTAAACTTTCTTTGGTCATCAGCTATCTAACCGCCGCCGTTGGGCTGGTTTGGATTTTGCACATCGTCGGCACTTACTACGTATGACCGACAAGCACCCCAAACGCCCTAGGAACCCCAACCGGCTCGCTAAATCGATTATCGGCAAAGAAACAGCCCCAGCGCGGGGGTGAAGGCGCTGGGGCTGTCTCAGTTAGAACGGCGCGGGAACGGCGGACCGGCGCAACGTCAATTGTTAGCGGATCACATTTACCCACGGCCTTGGTCAATTTTGACCACTTTTCATGATTTCCCCGCTATTTAGCGAGTGGCCTACTTTAGATCTGCGAGCCCCTTTCCATTCGCTCATACGGTGAATGGTCCCTTTTGATTTGCGCGAAAACAGGGAAAGCGCGAGATCACGCCTTACCTCTGGGTGCATCCGGACGAAGAAAGATGAAATCCGCCGGGTTTTAGGCCCGGCGGGTTTTTCATTTCATTCACATAGAGTGACCTGGAACGGTTAGCGATACCGGCAGTGGATGTCGCCGTCTTCATCCTCGATGCAAATCCGCTGGCGCCGTCGAGGCCGGTCAAAATCACGATCATGGTCCCGGTAATATTCACGGCGATCCCAGTCGCCCCGATCCCGGTCTCTATCTCCATAATGTCGGCGGCCGTCGTGGTCCCGGTCACGGAAGCCGCGATCTCGATCGCCGTCGCGTTCTCGATCACCCTCGCGTTCACGATCCCCGCGCGTTCGAGGCCCTTCGTCAGGCTGCTGTTGCTGCGGTTGTGCTCCCGGAGGGTTTTGCGCCGCCGGGGCTTGTGCGAAGCTGGAGGTCATCCCGCACACGAGAACAGTCGAGACCATCAATAATCTACGCATGTACTTTCCCTCTATCCTTGAGACCGAACCTGATTCAAGATCGGGAAGGAATTTTCGTTCCCACCGATAAAGAAACGGCCCCAGCACGGGGGAGAGCTGAGGCCGTCTTTGGAGCTACCTCTGTGCCGGTTGCCTCCCGGCACTATCTCATAAATCGTCAAATTCAGGATTGTTCCCAGCCAGCCAGATTGATACCGTCCCCTTGACGCTCCCCAGAGTGTCATCTTAACCTACCTCAATCCTCCACCCGTCCGGAATTGTAATCCCGACGGGTTTTTCGTTAGTGGCCTATTTTGATCTGCGACTGGCCGAATTAGCCCAGTACCCGAGGGTCCAATTAGGACAGCACCAGTCTGGTTGGGGTCCCTAGGACGCTTGGGGTGGATCATGCGTGCACCTCTACGACCCGAATGCGGTCAATCTCAGCTTGAACGGCAACGCGGTTCCATGCGCCAGGCAAAGTAATGTCCGGTTCTGCGACTTGGGAGAGAGTTGGGCAAAACTCGGGTTTGTTGCTCCACTGGGTCCCCGACAATTCCGGGCAAGCGCCGCTGATGATTTCCCACTGGTTGGGGCCGGCGGATTTCACCATCGTTGAGCATTTCGGACAGCGTGTTTGCATTCACCGAATATGCGCCGACGGTGGCCACGATCAAGCCACATCTAATCCCATGCCACCTGCCTTCCGGGCAAAGACGCACCAGCGGGCTTCCGCGGAGTCATGGGGCGCCCGCACATGATCAAGCTGACCGAAACGCGAGAGATCACGCCTTACCTCAGGGTGCATCCGGACTGATCGGTCATCCTTCCGCGATCCTCTTCCTACCGGTAGCCGTCAAACGAATGCCGCCATGAACTTCCTCTATGTATCCTAGCTCGATCAGCCGGGCTTTGTGCTCGGATGGGATGCGATGCATCAAGCCCTTGGCGCCGTCTCGCAATGAGACGAACTCTTCGCGGGTTAATGTCGGCGGCGACGGGGCTATTCTCGGAATATGCGCCTCAGGCGGCTGGGATCAAGAGACATACGCCAGCCGGGCCCTGAGGATTCGATTTCCGCGCTGGCCGGTACCGGACGCCCTTCCGGGCAAAGACGCATGGGCGGGCTTCCCTGAGTTCAGGGGAGCATATGAGACTGGCGACAATGTCGTGGTTAGCTCCTCATTCGCACGCAAAAATTCCAGGTTTTTTTCGGCTTGGGCTTTTCATCTTTTGGACCCAAACCGGACGTCGGGCGTCGGGTAGCCATACCGGTCTAACAAGCAGTTACGATGCCTCGTTCTGAGCCTTGGAGGCAGGCATGAAGCGGCGCGAGTCCATCACGCTTTTCGGCGGTGCAGCGGCATGGCCGCTCGCGGCGCGGGCGCGACAGCCGGCAAAACGGACGTACCGTAACGCCCAACGCGTGTCCGCTGATGAGGGCTAAACGGACTCGGCGCGGACATCGTTCTGGTCTGAGAACTCCACGCCTATTCGCCTGAACCGTGTTAGACATTGCTATGTCGCCCCGCGACTTTCATGCGCCAGTCTGGTTCGTGGCTGCTGTCATCCCGATGGTGGCGTCGCAAACGTTGCGACTGCAACAATCCGATCCAGCAATTTGGATCTTTTGGGACTACGCCGGGCGCCTTGGCTCGTTGGCAATGTTGGCCGCTATCCCTTCCATTCGAACGGTAGCATTTCGATGGGAGAAACTCCAAATTGCACTGTGGGAAGCCGCGTTGTGGATCGGTGGTTTGGTCCTCGCTGATCACTATTTGGGTGGCTGGATTCGGCGGGCTATCAATGCAGCGTTGCCTGCAACGGTACTTGGAACCTATCCACGACTAAGCGGCTGGCTATATTTTGTTGACGTTGTATTCGGCATCGCTCTGGTCGCCTACAGCGAGGAAATCGTTTTTCGCCGTTGCGCGCGTCATGTATTCAAAATCTATTTTGGTGACGGCTACGGCTTGGTCATCATCACCTCATTACTGTTCGGTGCATATCATTGGTGGACAGGACTCGGAAATATTGTGGAGGCCGCCATGATGGGCGTCTTGCTGATGCTGTTCTTGCAGCGATCAGCTGCACTTTGGCCGGTGGTTCTTGGTCACTATCTGGTTGATATCGCCGACTTCGCGTGACGATTCGTGTCAGTCGCAGTTGCCCGATCAAGGTTGGCTGATGGCAGCTATTGGCACTTTTCGGACGTAGCTGCTCGAGCTGATGATGTCAGTTCATTGGGCTAAGGTAGACATACGGTTGCGAGCGTCGGGATCTGATTTTGACCCTCGAGTACGTCCGGTCAAAGCCAACGGTGGGGGGTGGTCAAATCTCTGGCGATGAGGGTGCGGACCGGTGGGCCTGATTCGTACGCAAAGATTTTGGAATTAAATCCAAAAAGCCCACCTTGCGACGACGTCCGATAGACGTCTGTTTTCGGGAGAGCAGCGGACATCGCATTTCAAGCGCGTCAGGTCCGTTCATGGTCGCTCGCCGCGAGATCATGGGTAGGTCTGTTGTTCGGTCAATCTGTGCTTCTGCGAAAGCGCTCGCATCACGCGATTAATGGCATTTACGGTTCGGCTCCCGGAACCATTGGCTCGCGAGCCTATTGGCTTCCTGACACAATCACTTTTGGAGAAATGCTATGAACAATCTCGCGATCGCTCTAGCAGTCGGCGCAAGTGCGCTTTTCACGACTGCTGCTTCCGCTGCACCGCTTTCCGCCGATTTATCAGTCGCACCGGAGAGCAACATTCAAAACGTTCGCATGGTCTGCAATGAAAACGGCCGTTGCTGGCGCGAACGTGGTGAACGCCGTGTTATCATCCGTGAGCCCGGTGATTTATACGGATACGCTCCCCGTGAGCGTTATATCGAGCGCCGAGGCTATGAAGAACGTGGCGGTATCGGCTTCCGCGCTCCCGGCGTGAGCGTGGGCATCGGCACCGACCGCTACTGAGGAAACTGAGGAAAAAGGTCATATGCAAAAAGGCCGCGGGGGAGTCCGCGGCTTTTTTTGGGGGTCTAAGCGCGATCTTAAATGGCGTAGACCGATTGCGTCAGCCGTACTTAGCGCCAAATGCGAAACCGCAGTAAGCTGATCAAATTTGTACAGACAACAGCAGATCAGCTTGTAATGCTGGGTCTGAACCAAAATGCCGAGGTGGCACATGAATATGTCGAGTGAAAGCCTGTTGGTCATTTTGTTTGTGGGTCTCGTTGCAGGCTGGTTGGCAGGTCAAATCGTGCAAGGCACCGGCTTCGGGATCATTGGCGACCTCATTGTCGGGATTTTGGGTGCCTTTATCGGAAGTTGGTTGTTGCCTCAGCTAGGCATCCATCTTGGTACTGGACTGGTCAGCGCAATCGTCAACGCCACCATCGGTGCGATATTGCTGCTCCTCGTCGTGCGACTCTTTCGAGGTGGCGGCGGATGGGGAAGCAGGTGGCGCGGCGGCTGGGGTCGGCGATCGTAACGCGTCCCACCCGCAGCAAACAAACCCCCGATGGCCGGAACCGATCGGCAGGGACGAGTGGAAAACGAGATTGGGGTCAACTTGGCTGACTAATGTGGTCTGCTGGGACTCATCGAGAAATTCCAAAGCCGCCCGGTACCGGCCATGGCCGTGCGGTACTGCCTGTTTTGGCTCCCAGTGGCCTCTTTGATTATTGCAGTGGCCAAAATTTGAAAATGGAACTCTGCAGCCGCGGAAAGCATCGCTCCTAGTCGCGATAACGCGGCTCCAAGGAGAATTCCAAATGAAACGTTATTGCTGATAGGCGTCGCAGCCTGCGCATTCGTGGCGATGCCGACGCTATCCGCTTCTGCAATGCCGCGCGCTACTGCCGACACGCTGATTCACGGGTTCTGAAAGCTCGGTTTTCTTGCTCTTGGCGGTCACAGACATGGCGGTGGCCACATGGAGCGCGGCGGTCGCGGTCACCACTATGGTTGGGCAGAGGTCGCCATCAGATGGCACGTTTGAGACATCCCGCGATGTCCGATCTTCGGTCGCTATCAGGGGGAAAGCGGACGTAGCGCGGACATCGCGTTTCTGTAGCGAATGACCCCGATCGGACCTCGGTGACTGGCAGATCAAAGCCGACCCATAAGTAGCAATACGACGAGGATGATCAGGATGATGCCGACGATACCGATACCACCGTGACCGTAGCCGTAGCCGTAGCCGCCGAAGCGGCCACTGAAGCCACCAAGCAGGAAGATGACGAGGATAATGATGAGTATAAGTCCGAGCGACATGGTCTGATCCTTTGGTGGAACCTAACGGATATTGGGACTCATGGTAGTCGATTGTAAGGCCTTGATCTTCATGTTTCCTCATCGGCGGTAAAAAATCTCGCGAGCGATGGGCCTTGAGCATGTGAAGGACAGGAAGGGTCGCAGCGTTCGCAAGTACTATTCAGCGCGCATCCGTGAAAACGGTCAAGCTAGTCATGAAATGGGATGATCAGAATGCAGAGCGCCCGTTCATGGAGGTTTCGGCCGCAAACCGCCGAAACCTTGTTCTGGGGCAGTGCTGGCAACTAAAACAGGATATGGACAGCTACAGCGAGCGCCGCTGTCCCGATCAGCCGATACAGATCGACTTCAACTTCAATATCGACTTGGAAGAGCTTGGCCAGCTGGACGACGTGGGCTGATCAGGTCGATTTTTTCCAGCGTGTTTGTGCTGCCAACCCGGGCAATTTCAGCCCGCTGTTCGCCGTAAGCGATGCGGCCCGGGCCGGGCCTCCCTTGGCCCCTCCAGCCTTCCCCCCCGGGCGACCGCCTTGGCGCTTTTGCCTAGCTCTTCTGGCGTACGGTCGGGCTTCTGCCCCGTTGCAATGTCGATGATCGACTTGGCGAGTTGGTTAGGGTCTCTAGGGCGTTTGGGATGAGTCATTCGTCCCCCGGTATGCGCTCGTAAGACAGACGGCTTTTGTTGGTGCGGCTATCCATCAGGATACCGCATTTCTCACAGGTCACGCTATCCGGGGATGCTTCGATCACGGTGACCTTGTATTTTGCTCCGCAGTCGCATTTATGCGTTCCGGTGAGCCATTCTATGAATTCGGTCATGCGCGGAATATGCGTCTTAGTCGACCCCGATCAACCCCGTTGCGGCTGCCACAATCAAACTGACCCACTACCCAGGCGACACAGCGGGGCGGGTCAATAGTTTCGGGATTCCGAGCCGAACCAATAGACCCACCCTGTACTCGCGCCGTCACTTCTCTACTTGGTGCAAGTCTTATCAGCTGTCAAAGCTGTTTGTGCTGATGCCTGTGTTGGATGAGCCGCACCGATAACTTTCATGTTGCCACCAGCGGCAGGCTGGGCATTGACAACTTGACACTTCATCGTCGCGGTATCTTGAGCCAGGTAGAACGAGGAAGCACTTGATGGCGGCGCTTGACCGACAGTTTTGTCCGGTTCAGCCCCGAATGAAGGTGCTGCGAATGCGAGAATAGCGACCGTCGCTAAAAGAATTTTCTTCATGGTGTCTACCAGTTGTCGTGCGTCCAGTATTGGACAGAGAGCAAATAGAGTCAGCCGATAAACGTTCCAGCGATAATGGATTTATGCGCGCTCGTTCATCGGAGCAAAGGAGGCTCCCGTGGGGAAGCTAGCCAATAACGGGTTCGATCCCAAAGCCCTTCTCGCCAAGGATCGGGGCGGGCAAAACGATCTTGAAAATTGAGAAAAACCAGCGCGTTTTCGAGCAAGGAGAGGTGGCGGATAGACGAAGCATCAGATGCCGTCGTTACGCATCAGCGGTCTTTCGCACCCAGAGAGGGCTATAAGCCCGGCGACTCCGTCATGAAGGTTATCACTTGCCAGCTCTAGCCCGCCGGCCGACGGATCCGGAGAATGTCTGTTTATCGGAGTAGACCGGAAGTCATCGGCAAGAGTTTCATCCAACTCCGGAACGTATGCGTTCGCCGATGATTCTTGCATTCGGTGCGAAACACGATGTCCCAAAAAATCGTCGTCACGCCGTAATTACAATTCTCGAAGCGATGATGCGTGAGGTGCCGTATCTTTGCTGAATAGAGCCAGGAGTTTGGCTCTATCGGCCAGCGGTGCACAGCATAGTGGACAACGATGAAAGCCAGATAACCCGAAAAGAAGTCCGGCGAAAATCGCCGACCCATCTTCCACCCCTGCGGTGCCAATAAGCAGAAATCCAATTGGGAATGCAATGAGCGGCGTACTGAGGCTGGATCTTTCTTCGTCCGGATCGTTTGGATGGTCATGATGAAGCTGATGAAGGCGTCGGCCTACGGAATAACGGTGGAAGACGATTCGGTGCACCAGATATTCCAGCAGCGTCCAGACCGTGACGCCCAGCAGGACCAGATAGAGGCGATACATGCCGGCCAGGTCCACGAAAATCACAATGGCAAGCGGTACGGTGACGAAGTCGCCGAAGTGTCGAATTCGCCGCATCACCTCGGCGGACAGGCTCGTAATCATAGCTGTTCGCCACATTGGATCACCTCGCCGGCGCTAAGCGCGGCTTTTCTCCCGCATCATGGATCTGCAGGTTAGAGATTGAAACAGATTTGCATGACGAAATTGCTGACAGGATCAGCTTCGGCTTTGCGAAATGTTAGAGTCTAAAGGAGCACTTTTCGGACATGGCGCCATGTCCGCTGTCTGGTGGGAGAAAAGCGGGATTCTGCGTGGACATCGTCAAACCGTCGAAAATGACCCAAAGCGGATATGAGACCATCGCATTCTGCCGCCTCCATCACGAAGCTGTGTGCCAACCCCTTGGTGTGTTCCTCCGAGGAACCAATCCGGTCATCACGGCTTATCCCGGTCACCGGGAGACTGCCATGAAAATCGCAAAGATCATTTTGGCTGGTATTGCGGCCCTCATCATCATCAGCTCGGCGGCTTTTGCCCAGCAAGGACTTACGGGAACGGTTACCCAAGTTAACCGGATCAATCGCACCGTCGCGATTAAACAGACGCAAAGCGGTACTGTCGGAGCGAATACCGGCGGCGCTGCCGAAGAGTTCAAAACACAAGACGGCTTGTCGTTAGACACGTTGCATGCTGGCGATAAGGTCACCTTTTCCGCTACGGAAACGGGTGGGATCAAGACGATCACGAAACTTCAGAACCAGTAAATATTCAGAAGCCGAAATTTGACAGTGCGGTGTGAATCACCAATCACCCTGGCACAGGGCTAATTGTTACGCGCATGAGTTTATTCTTGGCACCGTTCGGACCTAGAAGCTCGAGCTGATGATGTCAGTTCATTGAGGTACAGCAGACATTGCGGTTGCGAGCGTCTGATTTTGACTCGCGAGTACGTCCGCTCAAGCCCACGGTGGGGGGTGGTCAAATCTCTGGCGCTTATCGGCGCCGGACCGGTGGGCCTGGTTCGTACGCAAAATTTTGGAATTCAATCCGAAAAGCCCACCCTAAGACGGCGTCCCTGCGCGTTCCGTCTACGTCTGTTTGGGGATAGTGTTGCAAAAGTCTTTTTGCATCACCGATAGCAAGTTCTCCGGGCCGTACGTTCGGCGATCGAATAATCATTTGAGGGGACTACATCATACTGCGATGAACTAACAGGCGCCTTCGGCAACGGCCTGGAGGCTATATCGCTCTGCGATTTCGGCTCGTTTAGTCTATTTGCGGGAAATTGGCCGCACGGCATTTTGGGAGTTTTGCAACACTATCGGGGGAACAGCGGAGGGGTATCTGGCGTCAAAAGAGCTTCAGCCGCCTAAGTGAGCCGTCAGTCCACCGTATGAGCGTAGGTGAAGATTGTTTTGAGCGTTTGCCGCCAGCTTGTTCGGTGTTCTCGGATGGGTGCGGTCGAAGCCGGCACCGGCGGCTTCATAGCGTCGTAGCACGGGAACGCGTCGATAAGTCCAATCTCGAGGCGAGCGTGCATCTCGAGCTCTGCGGGGTCGATCGGGGACTGGTCAGATTTCTCGGGCGTCATGTGGCACCCCTCGCTTCAGGCAAACGAAGCTGTCCTCATGTCGTTCCTCGCGCCGGCAAATATAAAGCCCGTCGGCGCGAACCGGCGGGTTTAGAGGTATGGGCTGGTGCCGACCTTCCTTCCACGTATCCGTGAATTAACTCGCTTTTGAGATCCCCTCGGCGCATACTTGCACCATCATCGCTCCGCCTCCTAGGCATTACCGGTGACAGAGAGTGTTGCGCTCCCGCCTATTCGAGGGAAGCATCATGCCCCAATCTCAACGCCTGTCGTCCGTCATTCCATTCGTTGCAATTGGGCGCCCCGCTTGTCCAAAGTGTAAGGCCCAGATGATGCTCGCCAGCACCGAACCAGCTCGCTCTGGCATCGACCTGTATACGTTTGAGTGCGCTGTCTGCAATCAGGTGCTTACGACCCTTGCCGCGTATGAAGATCCTATGAAGTCCAAGGGCCTTGGACGCTGGCTTCAAGGCGATTTGCACTCACCGACGTAAGGCGCGCCGGCGTGAACCGGCGGATTTTGTAAATTCCTTGAAAAAGGGGCGCACCGTAGAATTGCCCACAAGGCAGAGGAAGCTCAACGATCGTATCGACCACACTGATAGTCGCCCGCATCAACGCGGGTGCGGTGCGCTATCTCGAAAGAGGAGCAAATCTGATGTGTGACTATAGCCTGCATGCAGTGGCGTCGCGTCCCGCCAAAGTTGGAGAGACGCTCATCACGACGACGTTCCGCGGGACATCGACCCGCGGGTTTGCGGCCGAGGCAGAGCCGGAGGTTGCGGTCTGTCTACTCCCGGGAACCGAATTAGCCTTCGGAGACGACGTCAAGTATGACCACAGATGGATCTGGAAAAAGAGCACGGGCTTCAAAGTTGCCCGCTTCCGCAAGGTCGAACTAAACGTCTCCCATCAGCACCATGATGCGATCGAATTTCCGAACGGAAGCTATGTTCTGGTCACGCTCCTCTCGAAAAGCCAGCGAGCGACGGTGCTGCAATTGCCCGTCAACCTTCAAGAACCAGGTACAACCTCTCGAACGGTGGAAGGATCGTCCCAGCTCGGCGGCACGATTCCAGCTTCTGCGGTTTGAGAAGCTGTTCTGAGAAAACCCGCCGGCAGGAGCCGGCGGGCCTTGTAGCGAGAGCGTTCAGCCGCAAACCAGAGTTCATTTGGGGAATGTCGGGTTATGAGTATTAATTGGAAAGAGGTCTGTAAATTTCTCTCCGGCGCGTTTTTTGTTAGCGCGGGGACAGAGTTGTAGTCTGCTATGCCATTGGTAGCCGGGTTTGATTTTGCGAGTGATCTATTTTGATCACATTGCCCCACCCACCCGCTACGTTCCATTACCTTAGCTCAGGGCTCGGCATTCATTGACCGAGAGCTTAAGAGCGACGTTACAACGCGCGTTGTCTTGGAACTAAAGCGAGTGGGCGTGGTTTACGGATATGAGTAGCTCAGATTGGCCCCGCAATCGACTTCTTCTTGCCCTGCCATCCCGCAATCTCAAGCTCTGATGCCAGAGCTTGAGCACATTCTCTGCCAACGCGGGCAGATTCTCATGGACGCTGATAGTTCGCTCGACCATGTCTACTTCCCCGATAGCGGTGTCGTCTCGGTGGTCGCGGTTTATGCGGACGGCAGCGTCATTGAGATGGCAACGATCGGTCGGGAGGGTTGCACGGGCATGCAAGCCTTCTTCGGCGCGAAAACTTCCTCTGTCAGGCTCTTGGTCCAAATCCCGGGCAGTGCAGCCAGAATGTCGCGCGCGGCCTTCGTGCGGGCGATGGAATTGATGCCGTCCTTCCGCAATCTCATGTCCGCCTACATTCACGCCTTTCTCGAGCAGGTCCTGGTGTCGGTGGCGTGCAACGGTGCGCACAGCCTCAAGCAGCGCCTGGCGCGTTGGCTGCTCATGATGCGTGACCGCAGTGACGGGGACACGCTGCCGATCACTCAGGGTCTTCTCGCCGAAATGCTGGGTGTTCAGAGGCCGACCGTCACGAATTCGGCCCGAGAATTGGAAGACGCAGGTTTGATCGAGCGCAGGCGCCGGCAAGTCACGATACTTGATCGGCAGGGCCTCGCCGAACAATCTTGTGAATGTTATCAGTTGGTCAGAACGCGCCTCGCCTTTCACCTTCCCAAGACATACGCATAAAAAGTAAGCCCCCCTCCGGATCGGTAATGTACATTACCGACAGCACATCCCAACTGGGCGCACTATCGGTAAACCGCGGGGCTGATGGCGGGCTCCTCTGGGGATTGCTTGGAGGCCAACTTGGCCGAAAATCAGTTAACCGAGATCGAAGAAGCGCGCGCGTTTGCACAGGCGATCATAGACACGGTTCGTGAACCGGTTTTGGTGCTCGACCAAGACCTGCGCGTGATCACCGCGAGCCGCTCTTTCTATCGGACATTCAAGGTTGGACCCGAAGATACCGAAGGCAGGCTGCTTTACGAGCTGGGCGATGGTCACTGGGACATTCCGAAGCTTCGCTTGCTCCTGGAAAAGATCGTACCCGAGAACGGCGTGATGGAGGACTATGAGGTCGAATATGAGTTTCCTAACGTCGGGCCACGCACGATGTGCTTGAACGCCCGCAAGGTGTTCTACGAGGAAGGCTCCCACACAACTATTCTGCTTGGCATAGAGGATGTCACCCGGCAGCGCGTCCTGGAGCGCGAAAAGGACGAGCTACTGCGACAGAAGGACGTATTGCTTGAGGAAATTCAACACCGTGTCGCTAATAGCCTCCAAATTATTGCAAGCATAATTTTGTTGAAAGCGAAGGCGGTGGACTCGGAAGAGACGCGCGTTCATCTGCAAGACGCTCACAAGCGGGTCATGTCGGTTGCGGCCGTACAGCAACACCTCCATGCATCTGCGGCCAGCGGGTCCATCGAAATGGGGCCTTATCTCTCAAGGTTGTGCGAGGCCCTCGCGATCTCGATGATCGGCGAGAACCGGCCAATCTCGCTGAAAGTATCTGGCGACGGCGGCAGTGCGACTTCCCGTCAGGCCGAGAGCCTCGGATTGATCGCCACAGAGCTTGTAATAAATTCTCTAAAGCACGCATTCAGCGAAAATACAAAAGATGGACAGATCACCGTTGCGTATGAAGTTTCTGGAACAGATTGGAAGCTTTCGATCGCTGACAATGGAGTTGGGAAGCCGGACGGTGTCTTTGCTCAACCAAAAACCGGGCTCGGCACGGGCATCGTCAAGGCGCTCGCGCAACAGCTCGGTGCCAAGGTTGAAACTTTGGCCGGCCCAGAGGGAACGACCGTGTCGGTCACTCATGCCACTTTTTTGGCAAAGATGCCCCGTGTCGTGTGAAAGGCGGTGAGCCTCAATCGAGCAACAGACGAAGATGTTGCATGCTCGCGCCGATGAGGTGAGATGACGTTCGTCGAGCCAAAGGAGGCTCCTATGGGAAAGCCAGCTAATGACGAGTTTGACGCGAAGGTTTTTCTCGCCAAAGTCGGAGCCGGGAAAACGATTCTCGAATTTCGCAAGAACCAGAACGTGTTCGAGCAAGGCGACATCGCCGACACGGTGTTCTACATTCAAAAAGGCAGGGTCAAGCTGACTGTCCTTTCCGAGCAGGGCAAGGAAGCGGTCGTCGCAATTCTAGAGCCCGGCCAGTTCTTTGGCGAAGGTTGCATGAATGGTCATCCGCGTCGCATCGCGACCACGACGGCGATTGAAAATTGCGTCATTACGTCAATCATGAAAGCCGCGATGGTCGCCGCAATCCATGACGAGCCGCGATTTTCGGAGCTATTCATGGCGTATCTCCTGACCCGGAACAGCCGGATTGAGGAGGACCTGATCGACCAGCTATTCAATTCGAGCGAGCGGCGGCTTGCGCGCCTGCTTTTGCTGCTCGCGAATTTTGGAAAGGAAGGCAGCCCGCAGCCGATAAATCCGCACATCAGTCAAGAAACGTTGGCGGAGATGGTCGGCACCACTCGATCCCGAGTCAGCCATTTCATGAACAAGTTTCGCAAACTGGGCCTCATCAGCTACAACGGGCATATCGAGGTCAACAATTCGCTGCTAAGCGCGGTTTTACATGAGAAGCCCCTGCTAAAAGAGCGTGACTAGAAGCAATCCCGGTCCCAAAGAAACGGCCCCAGCGCGGGGGTACATGCTGAGGCCGTCATTTATCGGACGTCTTGGGCAATGACATCCGGCAGTACATCGACAAGTTGCCTAGACGGCAATTGGTTCCGGTCCATCCTATGTATCGGGCAGAGTCCCGAATTCGTGAAATTTTGGTGACTGAGCAATATTGACCAGTGGGTCGGTACTCGGGCGCGGCATGATATTGCATCACCGCAGCGCCCTTGGCATCTACCGGCGACAGAGAGTTCGGTAACGCTCCAGCCCGTTACCCGCAGTCCTATCTTCGCGATTACGTTCGCAGCCGCACCCGCAGCTCAACGAGCGAGAAGTAGGGTGCTTATTCAAAAAGAGCGCGAGGGCAAAATCCCTCGCGCTCTTTTCTGCGCCATCCGCAAGGACCAAATTGATCCCGTAATCGCCGCCCACCGCGAGCGCATCAATATCATCCGTCCGCAAATATCTTGAACGGCTGTTGCGCCAGCTCTCCGATAGCTGCCTTCGGTCGTTGAGTTTTGCGGGAATGAGCTAAAGATTTGCGGAAACACATTCGGGCATCGTCCGGCCATCATCATCCATGCTTACGCAATGCTCCGAGCATCACAGGCCGAATAGGCTGCTTGTGCCCACCCCGGTCGGCGGATCGCATCCTTGTGCCGCAGCGAATGCAGGCGTGTCAGTGTTGTGCTATGGCACAGATCCAGGGGACGCTGGGGGAAGTACCTGATTTTGTGGTGTTTTGCTAAAAAAGATCAAGGGGATTGTGCCATCGACCGTGTCACTGCGACAGGCAAATTAGCGAACGCCGAAACTCACGCCGCACGGTGAGGCCCTTTTCGCTGGCCCCATGCTCGCAATATGCCCGACAGCGCTGTCTGTCTGTCGCATCGCGCAAAACGTAAATATGGAACTTACAGTTCCGACTACGGAACATTCTGACTTTGATTTTAGAGTCAGGAACCGGACACAAACGAGCATGTTATCCGAGCGATCTACTGCGCAGCGATCTAACAGTCTCGGAGGTTTGTTATGCCCTCACGAAATGAATCGGCCCGCGCGCTCGCACGCCTTCAATTGGAAACGCCTATTTCCGACGATGCAAACTTGCTCAATTTGCAAAAGCAAGTCGAAGACTTTGTGCGTGAAGCAAAGCATCGTGCTCCGTCAGAACCTAATGAGTTGGTATCGACAGTGGTAGATACCGTCGCGCGTGACTACTTTCGACACGCCATCCTAAAACAACGACGGCGCGCGCGCGTCTCCAAAGGGCGTCGCTTCACAACCGGCAACCCGTAACTGCGTTTCATCGGGTTCATCGCCGCAGCAATTCCTGCGAGCGCAGCATGGGATCAATGAATATGCCGTCCTTTGCTCAAGATTGTTAGCAATGATGAAGCCATCTTGACGCAGCGGGGGGACAACTAAATTTTTTGATCGGTCATGCACGCTTCCGAGTTCGCGCCGCTGCTGGCTTGTGTCTTGCTTGGCAGCGCGCTTACCGCTGATGGGCAATAGCATTTCCTTCTGACCTGCGGCGGCCTTGCGTGGCTTCTTGCCTTTCGTCGCTTGCGCTTCGTCGCAACCTCAAACAGAACGCCGAATGGCAGATGGAGCTTCTGGACGAGTCCAAAAAGTCTATATTCCGAATCCGCCTTGTGGCGGAGACGCTGGACTAGCTGTCAGGGGTTTGCCCGCTCAGACTGCCGGTAGCCTTGCGAGATATTATGCGAATAGTCGAGCGGTCGACTGCGGCTATTGCTGCGACAAACGTTAATGCAGCGAGTCTTTTGCGTGATGTTCTGTCCGCAAGCCGAGAGCCGCCACTCGGTGAAAGCGGTTCAGCTCTGACTCAAGTTGCTCGTTTACGAGAAACAGAGCTTTCACTGCACCACGCGTGTCGCCGTTACAGCTGGCTACTATCTCATCAATTGCGGCGTCGGTGGGGTCTGAAAAGTCGGGACTTATAGTGCAAGCCATCGCCATACCTTCCGATTAGCAAGCGTTATTGCTGCACTCCCTCTTTCGGGCGGATATCGGGTTTTGCACGCTATTCACAGCATGGAACCAACCAAATATCGAGTAGCGAGGCGGGGCTCACCTGTCACCGCCGATGACAAACAGGACAAAGAGAACAAGCGTTATGTAGGTGGCTCCAAGCCACTCGAAATCGATTTTTTTGTTTCGAGCAGGCTCTGATAGCGCTTTGCGTCTCTCAAGAGTTTTTGGCGTTTCGGTCCCGGTTGATATTTTTTCGCCGCCTCTAATTTTCGGGCGACCGTCTTTTTTAGTTCATCGATGGTCCAATGCGTTACTGGCTTCCTACTCATGGCGCTTTCCCGCTGTGGCGGAATAAAAACAAGTGGTCACCAGATGCCCCACATTTCCATCCGGGACGAGAATCAAAAGAAAGAAATCTATCGGTTTCTGCTGGGTAACTCATACTAATGCACCGGCCCTTCAACGCGGCAGCGGTCCGGCTCCAAGACTTTAATCTGGCTGCCATCATGTACATGCTCGATGACGTCGACCATGTTCAACTCTGCGCTGGTGACTGCCGAACGTCGGGGCAGTCCGGCCGCACCACTCCCTTTTCGCCTGAGTTGATCCCTGCTAGTTCACTAGCCGAACGCCAGTACGAGCAGGCCCGAGCAAAGCAGCACGAGACCGGTAACCGTCACGGCGAGGAAACTGTATGATGTGAATTCGTCGCGCATGCTTCGCCTACAAAATTATCCCGCCCGCTGTCCTTTTGTCGCATCCCATCGCTGGCCGGAGGCTGCGTGCCTTCGCATTTCAGCAAGGTGTTTCTGGGCGGCGCGATGAAGACGCCATTCCTCGACCATCTCGATTGCCGGGTAAGCAAGCACCAGACTGACTATCAATCCCCACCACATGACCAAACCCTCGTTGGTTGATCAGCGTATAATGGATGACACTTGTCCGTTTCAGGGTGCCTTCGCGCGACAATGAAAATGGCTTCGTTGGCACGGCGGAATTATTTCATCGGCTCGTTCCAATGAAACGGCTTCACGAGAACGCGATTGGCGGTCAGCGGCGGGAGAGTGGCGAGATAGCGGCTTAGCTCATGTTGGAGCCCCGACACCGGGAAAAAGAAGCAACTTGGTACCACAGCCGGACAACAGCTCCCTACGGAGTTGCATGGCAACTTTGGAAAAGTCGAGGCACTCGATCCAGAGATCAATCTGACGCGCTGTTTTGGCCGTTCAGAGCGATAAGCGGCGGCTGGGCGGTTACAGTACGCCGGATTACTTTCCACCACGCAGAATTGCGTGGAGAAGGTTCGATCCCAGTTCCTCTCCCTCCGCCAATGACACCGCCGCCTGCATTTCTCCGTCAATGAATAAGCTAAGAATCTCCCAATAATGCGGGCTTTTTGGAAGTGTCGGCTGTACTTGGGATTGCCGAGTTGCCGCATTTTCAGCTCGAAGACGGCATTTTTTCCAGAGCTTCGTACTTCGTCTTTCCAGTATAGTTTGGAAAAGTGCTGGGCCAGAGCAAGAACTTGCAACGCAAACTTCGTCCGCTTCGAATCTCTCTTGGACGGGCGAGAGGAATGAGGCTCGAACCGAATTCGGTTTAGAATTGCCGCCTGGCCTGCTTCGATTCATTCTGGACTGAAGGCAGCACGGGCGCGAAATGGGCCAGCCTACGCGCTCCGTTCGAGCAGCTTCGAGCGATCGCTTATCTTGAATTCGAGGATGTGGAGGGTGCGGGTTGGTTCGTTACAGTTCGATCGAGTCTCGGAAACGAAGGCAGCGATTGGGGAGATCGTAGCTAAGCGACCGCCGGTTCGCCGGCGGGTTTTTTTGTTGCGGCCCTGTCACTTCACCGCTCTAATATCGCGATCATTTTCCAAAGGAGAGCAACGTGCGTGGGACAGTTAAGTGGTTCAATTCAACTAAGGGTTACGGTTTCATTCAGCCGGAAGGCGGCGGCAAGGACGTGTTCGTCCATATCTCGGCTGTTGAGAAGGCCGGCTTGGACGGCCTGCCGGATGGCGCCAAGGTGACGTTCGATATCGTCCCGAACCGCGGCAAGGAATCGGCGGAAAATCTGCGGGTGCAGTGAGGGCGGCGTCGCATCATCCGATCAGATGGAAATGTCGGCGCTTTTCACGCTGAACGAACTTGACCGCACGATCGGCGATTTTCGTGTCGGCCTTGCCGTACAACGTCACCCGGACCGAAAAACCGCCCGGGGTGTTTTCTCGAATGGATCTGAATGCCGGCAACCGAATCACATCCCGGCCATTGCCGAACCGCATCCAGGCACTCTTTTCGGAGTGCCCCGTAGCCCGACTGTTTTGAATTTCGCCATGCTGACCAGGCCAGGGCGACCCGGCTCCTGGTCGTCAATCAGAGCTTTATTGCCATTTCCCAGTCCCAGAACGAAGAACAAACGGGGATGTTGCGCCCGTGTAGCGCGGAGTGATTTGTACAGCTTGGTACCAGTCGTCTCGTGCAGCCCCCTTACAAGTTTGTGCGTCAAACTGTACGCTAGCGCCACAGTAAGCCTAAATATCCTTTATAATCAAATAGTTATGCACTGTACTGGCGGAGAGAGTGGGATTCCATCTTGCCCGCTCGTCCTCCGGTAGGATCCAGCCAAGCCGCTCATTGGCTATTTATCCCATGGAGTTGACGTTTCCATCAGAGTATCCTCCAATGGAAGAATGAGGATCGAATCAATGGCTACTCCTGGTGAATTGTGTGCCAAGACCGGTGAAATCTTGGGCCTCGAGCCGAACACACCATCGATTGCATGGCGGGCATTGAGGGAAGGCGCGCATGTGACCACGGGAGGCCGCGGCCGAAGTGCCGCGCATTGCGTGCCCGCAGACGCCGCTAGTCTTTTGATCGCGACGATCGGAAAGATGCCACTAAAGAGCTATCTCAAAAGCTGGGAACGTTTCTCAAATTTGAAGGAGCGGCTTGTTGGCCCTCGAACTCTGCGCAAGTCCACTGCTGCAGAGCTGGACGCCTTGGAGTTTCGTCACACATTCAAAGAGGGGCTTACGGCTCTCATTGCATCCGCAATGACAGGGTCGCTCCAGTCGTTTATTCGAGACCCGTTAATTCCTAATAACAAATGGGGCGACATTCGAGTTGCGTTCAATGGTCCGTTTCCACAGGCGGGGATTCAGATTTCGGAAAGAAATCGAAAAGGCGCCAGTTGAGCTTCACCTCTGGTATTCCGATAGAATCATCAAGTGGCCTAACCCATCCAGCCCTCCTGATGAGTCTGGCGATCTCGCGCAGAGCATGGCGATCAGCGGCAGAACGATAGTCACACTCGGCGAATTTCTCCGTACAGGAGAGGCCAAATGAGCGACCGAGACAGCATCAACGCTAAACTAGTCGGAGCAAACGCTTGTATTAGTCGATCCCGCCGCCTGCGGGCAATTCGAACTGCGGCATCCACCTCAGACGGCGGGTCAAAGTACTGGCGATGAGGAAATATTTCATCGGCGGGAAACAGCGATGACGTCGAGGACGGCTCAGAACTGGCGCCATGATGGCCTCTTTCCTGACGAGCAGGAAATTGCGAGGCGGCTTAGCCAAGAGCCGAAGGCTTGGGCGGGCAAGGCGATCGTGCTTGAGCGTGACGGCCTTCCGCGGGTCGATCCGGTTATGGGAGGCCGCTATTGGCCTGCGGTTTTCGCGTGGTGGAATAGACGTTACGGACTGTCTATCGTGGAGGTCTCTCAACCAGACGGAAGGGATAACTTCGATGCACTTCGATAAAAAGCTTGATGCGCCGGGCTTGAAGCGGCGCGGAAAATCTAACGAGCGGCTCCATTGGATTGCCCGCGCCGATATCGCGAAGGCGGGCTTTCTGCCAAAGACGGTCCGGCTTCACTACGATGAAAACAATCATGCGCATCGGCCGCTAATCGAAGCGGCTTGCCACAAGCTGCAGGCCGAAATGCTGGAGTGGGCGGGTGGCAAGCGCGACAGCGTCCGCGCGTTCGACGGCACGTTAGGCAGTCTCGTGCGATGCTATCAGACCGACGAGGCCAGCCCGTATCGCCAGATCAAGTGGAATACGCAGCGAACCTACGATCAGGTGCTCGGGGTGATCGAAAAGGCTTTCGGCACGCGAACGCTGACGGCGATCGGCGTCGCCGACTTTCGGAAGTGGTACGACGCAGCCAAGCAACCGAAGGCGAAGGGCCGGCCGGAGCGCGTTCGCAAGGCACACGGTATCATCTCGATGATCCGCCGATTGATGGCCTACGGCGTGGCCGCAGAGCATGCGGGCTGCGCCCGCCTCGCGGTCATCCTGAAGGCGGTTCGCTTCAAGGAGCCTGGACGGCGTCGCGCGCGCCTCGAACTCCATCATGTCGAGGCCTTTGTTGCCAAGGCGCTCGAACATGGCCGGCTTTCGTTGGCAATCGGTACAGCGATTCAGTTTGAAACCATAATGCGACAACGCGATGTGATTGGCGAATGGGAGCCAATCGGCGACGGCGAGAAAACGGGTATCGTTTTGAATGATCGTCGTTGGGTGAACGGTCTAACCTGGGCTGATCTGTCGAACAACCTTGAGGTTTTCAAGGACACCACGAAGACCGGGCAGACGGTCGCGCACGACCTGAAGCTGATCCCGATGGTAGTGCGACTTCTCGATATGGTGCCAATGGAAAGCCGGGTTGGCCCGTTGATCATCGACGAAGAAGCGCAGCGACCTTACGCCATGCACGGCTACACGCGGGAGTGGCGAGTGGTTGCGACGGCCGCAGGAATCCCGAAAGGGCTTTGGAATATGGACGCCCGCGCCGGCGGCATATCCGAAGCTGACGACGCCGGCCAGGAGCTTGACGATATTCGTTCGACTGCCGGCCACAGTCAGGCATCGACAACTGTGACCTACATCCGCGGCGGAATGGGTAAATCTCGCAAGGTCACCATCGGCCGACAGGCCAGTCGTGCCGCGAAGAACGAGACGAAAACGTAATTGGGGAACGAGATGGGGAACGTGGGGAACGCTTAGATCAATGGTAGGCTGGCAAAAGCATGCAATCGTTCGCGAATTTTGGAGCGGGCGAAGGGAATCGAACCCTCGTATGCAGCTTGGGAAGCTGCCGTTCTGCCATTGAACTACGCCCGCAACATTTGAAAGATCAACTACTTAGCAAGTCGGACTACTCGAATTTAGCTGACGTTTAGCTGACACATGCTCGACGACGCATCGCCTCGCCGCGATCTTATAGCATTCGAAATGCCCTGCTCAAACCGTCCAAGGCGTCAGCGATCAATCGCAAAAGCGCAGCCCATAGTCCCTTTTGGCGACGGCTCTCCCGATGCATAGCCGATCACTTAGGGCCGGGCTGATTTCTGTTGTCGGGGGTAGAATGCTGTTAAGCGCAGAACCGACGTGCAGCGCGAACCCTGCCACGTCCGTTTTGACCTAAGCCACCAACTGTGCAGATCGGCATTTTCCTTCGGGCCACTAGCAAAGTTGGTTCGACGACTCGTCTACAGAAGGGAATTGAACTTTCCGATTTCAACCCTTTCGAGGTGACGCCGCCACCTGGCCGACGCCAATCTGCATCAGGTCTCGGCCAATCACGAGTTCGCCAGAGAAGCCCTTGCCTGCAGGTAGCAATTCTTCTCGCGTAGCGTTGGCGGGCACAATGTGGCTGAGGACAAGTTTCTTGACGCCTGCCGCTTCAGCTATTCCTCCAACCTCTTCGACCTGCGTGTGGGCTTTTAGCAGATGCTGCATTAAGCCTTCGCTCGCAACCGAACGCGGCGTCGGGAAAACACGATGGACAAAGCTCGTCACAATGACCTCGTGAACTAGAATGTCCGCACCTTTTGCGAGTTTAATCAGGTTCTCGCACCGCCCCGTATCGCCGGAGAACACGATGGACCCATCGTCAGTGTCGAAGCGATAGGCGAATGCAGGCCAGACCGGGGCGTGGTCCACCAGGGTTGCGGAAACACGAACGCGATCGTCCTCGAAGATTTTGAACGGCTCCATAGGAGGAGAAGGAGTCTCATTGGGCGATTTGAAATCGGCAATCGGCGGGATATCGATGTCATGCACCTCGACCACCGCTTCGAGGTTCGGTTTCCCGTTGTCGCGCATTCGATCATTCAAATCCGTCGCAAAAGCCTGATAAAGGTAGCCCGTCATATCCCTGGTACCGGGCGTCGGATTATCGGGATTGATAATTGGCACAGTCGGAGTCGAAGAGCCGGGCAGTGAAAAGACGGGCGCCATCTGGCCTCGCCGCCCCGGGCCAAAGACCTTGAAGGGGGAGGATCGGCGGTCGAGTCCCTGGAACAATCCGAACAACAACAGATTCGGATAGTCGACTGTATGATCGGAATGGAGGTGGGTCAGGAAGAGCGCTCTCGCGCTATCGTTCATAACACGGCCGCCCGCTGCTGGCGATATCGCTTGCTGAAGGCGTTTCCCGACCCCCTCGCCGCAGTCCACGATATAGTAAGCGTCACCAACCGCCACGACCGACGAAATGCCGCATTGGTCCGAATTCAGCAACCAGGAAGGACCGCCCGCAGTGCCCAGCAGGATGAGCCGTGTCCGCGAATTGCTGGCGTCTCCTAACGATTGTGCGAGCTGAATTCGTGTGTCCATACTGCGGTCGTCTGCAACCGCAGAACACATCATGGGCGCAATAAGGCTCGCCCCGACGGCG
Source organism: uncultured Alphaproteobacteria bacterium (assembly GCA_963745785.1). Taxonomy (GTDB): domain Bacteria; phylum Pseudomonadota; class Alphaproteobacteria; order Rhizobiales; family Xanthobacteraceae; genus Bradyrhizobium. The sequence continues at coordinate 37,037 of CAVUYV010000007.1, forward strand.
CTTCCCGCGATGAAGCCACGACGCGTGAGCGCTTGCTGGATGGCGTGTCCGATCAGGTTGCACATTTGGCCCCTAGACAGCTTCACGAGAAGAGGCTCTCGCGAATTCAGTGGATCAGAGAGTCCCTCAAGTGGCAATGGCTTGAGGCGGATCTCAACCCTTTTGTCTGAACGGAGAGGTGACCAGCCGACAGTCAAATCGGCGCTTCTGCAGCAAAGAGACCCGCCGTCGCTGTCCCCGCTATAGCAGGGGACAAACGGACCAAGCTCAGACGCGGCCCGAGGTCCGAGTTTGGCACGAAACGGACGTGCCGAAGTATATTGGCGATGTCCGTTGTTGGGTGAACAGCGGAAAACATTTGCTCTCATTGAGCTTTGCCGGTTTTGACCCAACTCGGACATTGCGTCGCGGCGTCTGAAGCCGATTGTTTGTCCTTTCTCGCTCGCCGCCCCGTTGCGACGTGCTAGGCTCTAGGCGGCGATGAGGCGTTTCCTCCGCGGGGGGCTCAATGAAACGGCGCGAGTTCATCACGCTTATCGGCGGTGCGGCCAGTATTCCGCTCGCCGCGCACGCGCAACAGCCGATGCCGGTGATCGGGTTCCTCGGCGGCGGATTTTTGGGGACAGGCGACGGCTCAGGGGGAAATCACTTTGTCGAGGCGTTCCGGTCTGGTCTGAGAGAAATGGGCTTCATCGAAGGCCAGAACGTGGCGATCGAATACCGCTTTGCCGAGAACCGTCTTGAGCAGGTGCCAGAGCTCGTGGCCGATCTGGTCCGCCGGCGGGTTGCTGTCATCTGCACGGGCAACAACGTCACTACTCTGGCGGTCAAAAAGGCGACTTCGGAAATCCCGCACGTCTTCGCGATCGGTCTCGACCCGGTTCTTATGGGCCTTGTCTCAAGCATCAACCGGCCGGGCGGCAATGCCACCGGCGTGTATTTCCTGACTACCTTGCTGGAGCCGAAGCGATTGGAGCTCGTGCGGGTGCTGCGCCTTGGCGATGACCCCGCCCGCCTTTAACCGAACGCCAAGTTTTAAGGTGCGCCCGTTTACGGCAGTGCTATGATCCCGCGCGGGTGGGTGGCGTGATGGCGGGGTGTGGGTACACCATTTTCGATACGGCAGTCGGCCGATGCGGCATCGCATGGGGCGATAGCGGCATTATCGGCGTGCAGCTGCCTGAAGTGCGGGAGATTGAAACCCGCCGTTGCCTGTTTCGTCTCTATCCCGATGCCCGCGAACTTCCTCCCCCGCTCAGTGTCGAAACGGCGATCGATAGTATCGCCGCGCTGCTGCGCGGCGAAGGCGCCGATCTCTCCGGGGTCACGCTCGACCTCAGCGGCATACCCGCCTTCAATGCCCGCGTTTACGCGTTCACGCGGACGATTCCGCGCGGCGAAACCCGCACCTATGGCGAAGTCGCCGCTTGTATCAGGGCTTCCGGCGCCGTGCGCTCGGTCGCGCAGGCGATCGCCCGCAACCCGTTCGTGATCATCGTTCCCTGCCATCGCGTGCTCGAAGCCGGCGGCTACGCCGACAAGATCTCGCCGAACGGCGGCAGCATCTCCAAACGGCGGCTGCTCTCGATCGAGGGCGGAGGCAGCCCCAGCAGCAAGACCCTGTTTGACGTGCTTCTCCCGGTTGCGCCGGCACGCCCGCAGACCTAAATCTGCGGCATGGACAGAACGACCCTTCTGCAGGGTAAATCCATCTCGGTACGTGACTTTCGCTGCACGGCGGTCCCTGGTGACAAGCCGTTCGTGGAGCAATACGCGTGCCATTCGATCTCGTATGTCCGCAAAGGCAGCTTCGGCTGTCACAGCCGCGGCCGCTTCTTCGAGCTGGTGGCGGGATCGATCCTGGTCGGCCATCCCGGCGACGAATATGTCTGCACCCACGACCACGTCTGCGGCGACGAGTGCCTGTCGTTCTTTTTAAGCCCGGAACTGGTGGAAGCGATCGGCGACCGCGCCGAGGTCTGGCGGATCGGCAGCGCGCCGCCGCTGCCCGAATTGATGGTGCTCGGCGAGCTCGCGCAGGCCGCCGCCGACGGCCGCAGCGATGTCGGCCTCGACGAGGTCGGACAGGTGTTCGCCAGCCGTTTCGTCGAGATGGTTTCCGGACGGCCGCACAAGTCCGTGGCGACGCCAGCGCGCGACCGCCGCCGCGCGGTGGAAACAGCGCTCTGGATCGATGCCCATTCGCACCAACAGATCGATCTGGAGCAGGCCGCCGGTCAGGCCGGCATCAGCCCGTTCCATTTCCTGCGGCTGTTCTCGGGTGTGTTAGGCGTTACCCCGCATCAATATCTGGTGCGCTCGCGGCTACGTCATGCGGCGCGCCTGCTGGCCGACAATGACATTTCGATCACGGATGTCGCCTACGACGTCGGATTCGGCGACCTCTCCAATTTCGTGCGCACCTTCCACCGCGCCGCCGGGGTCTCGCCGCGCAGGTTCCGCGAGGGCTCGCGCGGGATGCGCAAGATTTTCCAAGAACGGCTCGCCCTGCACTGACTAGGCTGATCTCCGGTTCGCGCGTTTTCGAACGCGCTCAACAATCGGAGATCATCATGTACGACCATATCGGACTGAAAGTCGGCGATCTCGACGCCAGCGTGCGCTTCTACACGGCGGCATTGGCGCCGCTCGGATACGTCTTGTGTTCGCGCGACGATTCCGGCGCGGGTTTTGGCCCCAAGGGCGAGCCGGCGCTCTGGCTCTATTCGCACAAGGGGCCCGCCGCTGCCGGCGCGCATGTTGCGTTCCGCGCGCCCGATCACTCCGCGATCAGGAAATTTCACGCCGAGGGATTGAAGGCCGGAGGCCGCGACAATGGCGGCGCCGGCCCGCGGGCCGATTACAGCCCGAGCTATTTCGCCGCGTTCCTGATCGATCCCGACGGCAACAATGTCGAGGCGGTGTGCACGTAGTTGCGCGCATCCGCGTCATGCACCTGCGCGTCAGCGCCGATGTGCAATTGCACTCGAGGATGCGCACAGCGACGGAACGCAATCCATTCTCGCCGATCGTGGTTATGGACTCACGGACTGCGATCTGCGTTCGCACTCGCGTCCGCAATGACGGCCTAACCTCATGATGACGCGCCTCTAACAGAAGGACCACTCCATGGCTTCCATCCACAAGGACATTCCGATCGATGCTTCGCCCGCCGATGTCTGGGCCGCGGTGCGCGATTTCGGCAGCCCGCATCGGCGGCTGGTACCGGGATTCGTGCTCGATTCCCGGCTCGATGGCGACGCGCGGATCGTGACCTTTGCCAACGGCACGGTGGCGCGCGAGCTGCTGGTCGATTGCGACGACGCGCGGCGGCGGCTGGTCTATGCCGTGATCAGCGAGCGGATAAAGCAGCACAGCGCGTCGGTGCAGGTAACAGCCGATGGCGACGGGCGCGCGCGGCTGGTCTGGATCGTCGACGTCCTGCCCAACGAAATCGCTCCCTACATTGATGGCCAGATGGAGCAGGCGGCGCTCGCGATGCAAAAATCATTGGGGCGGCGTTAATCGCGTTCTCAAGACAATGCCGCGCCGGGCTTGCGCCACGGGGCGAGGCCTTCGGGCCCCATCGCGTCAACATGACGCTCGAGGCGGACAGCACGCCGAGCACCGCCATCGACGCCGCGGCCAGCGCGAAGAAGTTCGCAGCTGACGCGCCGTGCATCGACAGCCACCAGCCGCCGAGCGCGATAAACAATAGCCGCGCGCTTTGCGCCAGCACCGGCCCGAAAACCTTGGCCGCGCCCTGCGAAGAAAAATACATCGACATCGCAAGCCCGATGAAGGCGTACATCGGCCCGGCAATCGACAGATACTGCCGGCTCGCGGCGCGCACGCCGGCGTCGCGGGTGAAGATCTCGACCCAGAGGTCGGGAAAGATCGCAATCAGCGTGCCGATCACGCCTACCGAGACGAACGAGACCAGGCCCGCGGTCCAGGCAATCCGCCGCGCACGCGCAATCCGGTCGGCGCCGATCGCCATGCCGACCATGGGCACCGAGGCAATCCCGACCGCGAACGCAACCGAGGTCAGCATGAATTCGAGCCGCGCGCCGATGCCGTAACCGGCCAGAATCTGCGTGCCGAAACCGGCCAGCATATGGGTGAAGATGCTGATGCTGAGCACCGACTGCAGCGGCGAGAAACAGGAGACGGCGCCGACTTTGAGGATGTCGACGAACATCGCCCATTGAATGCGAAGTCCCCTGATCCTGGGAATGACGCGCGCCCGGCCGGAAAACAGATACCATCCCATGATGGCTATGCTGATCAGGTAGGCGATCAGGGAGCCTGCGGCGACGCCGCGCATGCCGAATTGCGGAATCGGACCGAGACCGAGGCCGAGCGCGCCACCGAGAACGATCTGACAGGCGGCGGAGGTGAGCATCATCAGCGATGGCAGCTTCATGTTGCCGGTGCCGCGCAGAATTCCCGCCATCGAATTCATCAGCCAGGGCACCACCGCGCCGCCGAAGAAAATCTGCGCGTAGCCGATGGCGTTCGCCAGCACGCTGCCGTGGCCGCCGAGCAATTCGAGCAGCGAGGGACCGAAAATCAGCATGCCGAGCATGAACGTCAATCCGAAGCACACGCCGATCAGCAATGCATGCGCGGCCAACGTCGATGCGCGGTCGACATCGCCTGCACCGAGCGCGCGCGCAACCGCCGACGCGACGCCGCCGCCCATCGCGCCGCCCGACATCGTCATGGTCAGGATCACGAACGGAAACACCAGCGCCATCGCCGCCAGCGACTCCACGCCAAGCCGGCCGATATAGGAGGTCTCCGCGATCACCACGCAGGTGCCCGCGCTGAGCGCGATGACGTTGGGCCAGGCCAGCCACAACAGCGTGCGCAGGATCGGGCCGTCAACCAGCGCATTCCTGGCCAACGGCTCCGGCGGCGGAAGCGGACGCTCCTCTTCGTCGACGGGTATCTCGGGGACGGCGATCTCGGGCACTTCAGTTTGTCTCCCTGGGCCCGATCTCCTGCCGTGCCGTGGTGCTTCCTACCACGATCAAGCCAGAATCCACGTGCGCCGGGCGCAATGGGGGCTTGCCGGATTGCAGGCGAATGCGGCCGTAAGGGGATCGGCCTAGCCGATTGACCAGACAAACGGCGGCCTGCCGTCATCCGACGATCTCATACGGATCGGGATATGGCGACCGCAGCCGGCCGCAAGGCCTTCGAACAATCCCGCAAGCGCCCTGGCGCAGGCCGGATGATAATCGGCGACATCGGCCATCAGCTTCCAGGTCTGTTGTCTGATTTCGTAAACGTTGTCGTCATCACCGATATCGGCAACGTCATCCTGCGCTTCCAACAATGCGCGCAGGAATTCATCGAACTCTTTCGCGGTTCCTCGACCGAAGCCGAAGCCGCGCGCGATCTCATCAAAATACTGCATGCCGATCAACTTGCCGGTCAGATGCAAGAGATAGCCGGCATCTTCGGGGCCGAACAATTGCACCATCACGGGTGCGGCGGTCCGGACATATTCCATTGCGTAATTGCGATAGGCTTTTTCCAGCCGCGGCTTCGGCCAGCTTGCAACCGGCAAGGCCGGCGCGGTCGCGGGGTCGAACATGGGGGCTTCGAGATGGCGCGCGAATACCAGGCGCTGATCGATCTCGAGCGCATGATCGTATTCGAAGTAGTAACCTTCAAGTCCGTCCTGGCCGTCGACGCTCTGCTTGGTGCAGACGAAACCGAGATTGGGATTGCCGAGCGAGACGCCGTTGTTGGCGTGCCACCCGCGCAGCATCGCACGCGACACTTCGCCTGATACGCCGCAGATCGCCGTGCCCTTCCAGATCCAGCGCGGCGGCGGATAGCGGATCCACGCCTTGCGGTCGTTCTCGTACATGTATTCGACATGCACGCCGCCGATCCAGTTGGAGAGATAGTGATATTGCGCCGCTGCCACCGCCGGCGGCAGGTGGCTGAGCCCGAGTTTTTCGAGGCCCGGCAAAAAGCGCTCCTGCTGCTGACGGCGAAATACCCGGAACACGAATTCAGCGGCATCGGTCGTCCCGCGCCGCGTCACCACGGACAGAATGAGGCCGGTGAAATAAGCATGATAGAGCTCGGCGACGCTGCGCCATTTCAGCCATTGCGCTTCGCGCGCGCCGCCTTGCCCATCGCTCATGCTTACTCCTGGATCGATTTTTTATTGGTGGCGAGCATATATCAGTCATCATTGCGACCCAACCGGTCGCGCCAACGGGTCGCGCGAATGCGCGCCCGATGCGAGGCTGCCTCGCCGCCCGATGACAAGCCGCAAAACCAAGCCAGCGCGCACGCAGACAGGTTGCTTCGTTGCCGACGCTCCTCGCAATGACGGCTAAACCCGAAAATGCTTGCTCAGCTTGAGGCCCTGCGCCTGGTAGTTGGAGCCGATGCGCGTGCCGTACAGGGCATCGGGTCGCGCCAGCATCTTTTCGTAGACCAGCCGGCCGACGATCTGGCCGTGCTCCAGGATGAACGGCACTTCGCGCGAGCGCACTTCCAGCACCGCGCGCGACCCCTTGCCGCCGGCGCCGGCATAGCCGAAGCCGGGATCGAAAAATCCCGCATAGTGCACGCGGAATTCGCCGACCAGCGGATCGAACGGCACCATCTCGGCGGCGTAATCCGGCGGCACCTGGACCGCTTCTTTCGAGGCCAGAATATAAAACTCGCCGGGATCGAGAATCAGGCTGCCATCGGGCCGCGCCGGTATCGCCTCCCAGAACTCATCGACGGCGTAGCCGCCGCGGCGGTCGATATCGACCACGCCGGTGTGACGTTTGGCGCGGTAGCCGACGAAGCCATTGGCGTTCTCGCCGCTCAGATCGACGCTCAGCGCTACGCCATTGACGAGATCGGCGTCCTTGTTATCGACCAGCCGCTCCAGCACATGCAGCGCGTCGAGTTCGTCGGCCTTGAGGATGGCGTCGCCAGTGCGAAAGCGCACCTGGCTGAGCCGCGATCCCTCGCGCAGCAGCACCGGAAATGTTTTCGGACTGATCTCGGCATAGAGCGGACCGTGGTAGCCCGCGCCGATCATGTCGAACCGCCGGGTGCCGTCGGCGATCACTCGGGTGAACACATCGAGCCGCCCGGTCGAACTTTTCGGATTGGCGGAGGCGACGATTTCCGGCGGCAGCGCGAGGCTCTCCAGCAGCGGCACGATGTAGACGCAGTTGGTCTCCAGCACCGCGCCGTCGGTCAAATCGATTTCGTGCAGCTTCAATTCGTCGATGCGCTCCGCCACCGTCGCGCCCGGACCGGGGAGAAAACTCGCGCGCACCCGATAGGCGATGTCGCCAAGACGCAGATCGAGGCTCGCCGGCTGGATCTGGCTTTCGACGAACGGGTAGGCCGGCAGGATCAGGCCGGCGTCCGCCATCGCCGCGATCATGCGGTCGGGCAGAATGCCATTGGCGCCGGGTTGAACCGTGAACACTTGATGGCCCTCGGGGCTTTCACCCTACACAAACCCTGAAAATATGCACTTTTACCGGTTATCCGATGGCCGCCTTGACGGAAAGGGCGCGAGCGAATATGAGCATGACTTATCCCGTGGTGATTTGAGCCGGCCGGCTTGCAGCCACGTTAAATAAGTCGCTAAACAGGCCGGGGACATGTGTGATCCCGGCCTGTGGAAATTTTTCCAGGCCGGTTTTTTGTGACCATTTCCTGGGTGGTCACGATGGAGGTCACATGTCTGATTCTACAGCGGCGGCGTCAACCGCCCGATACCGTCCCGAAACCCGGCTGGTCCATTCCGGAAACTTGCGCTCGCAATTCGGCGAAACGTCCGAGGCGTTGTTTCTGACCCAGGGCTTTGTCTACGACACCGCCGAGCAATGCGAGGCGCGGTTCAAGGGCGATGAGCCCGGCTTTCTCTATTCGCGCTTTTCCAATCCCAACGTCTCGATGTTCGAGCGGCGCATGATCGAACTCGAAGGCGCCGAAGCGGCGCGCGCGACCGCGACCGGCATGGCCGCGGTGACGACGGCCATTCTGGCGCCGCTGAAGGCCGGCGATCACGTGGTTGCCGCGAAGGCGTTGTTCGGATCGTGCCGCTACGTGGTGGAAGACCTGCTGCCGCGCTACGGCATTACCTCCACGCTGGTCGATGGCCTCGATCTCGACCAATGGCGCAAGGCAATGCGCCCGAACACAAAAAGCTGCTTTCTGGAAAGCCCGACCAATCCAACGCTCGACGTGCTCGACATCTCCGCGATTGCGGAAATCGCGCATGCGGGCGGCGCGCGGCTGATCGTCGACAACGTGTTTGCGACGCCGATCTGGCAGAGCCCGCTGACATTGGGCGCCGACGTCGTGGTGTATTCCGCGACCAAGCATATCGACGGCCAGGGCCGCTGCCTCGGCGGCATCATTCTCTCGTCGGAAGCATTCATCGCCGAGCACATCCACACTTTCATGCGCCAGACCGGCCCGTCGATCTCGCCGTTCAACGCCTGGATTTTGCTGAAGGGACTGGAGACGCTTGCAATTCGCGTCCGCGCCCAGACCGAAACCGCCGCGGCCGTGGCGGAGGCGCTGGCGCAGCATCCGAAAATCTCGCGGCTGATCTATCCCGGCCGCGCCGATCATCCGCAGGCCGCATTGGTGAAGAAGCAGATGCGCGCCGGATCGACGCTGGTCGGCTTCGAGGTCAAAGGCGGCAAGGCGGCGGCGTTCCGCTGCCTCAACGCGCTGAAGATCTCGCGGATTTCCAACAATCTCGGCGACGCCAAGAGCCTCGTCACCCATCCGGCCACCACCACGCACCAGCGGCTGACGCCGGAGGCGCGGGCCGAACTCGGCATCAGCGAAGGCTTTGTCAGATTCTCGGCCGGCCTCGAGCACCGCGACGACCTGATCGAGGATTTGCAACAGGCGCTGGAGAAGGCGTGATCTCTTGTCGTCCCTGCGAAAGCAGGGACCGCGCAACCACGCGCTGCCAGTGATTCAGAAAAGCCGTTGCCCACCGCCTTCAATCAGGGCCGCCGCGGCGTATGGGTTCGCTGCTTGCGCAGGGACGACGCCAGTGGCGGTGCCTCACATCGGCCGATAGGTCTGCACGTTGGACGGCACGTTGACGCCGAGCTTGATCTGGCCGACCGATCTGATGATGTCATCGCCGAGCAGCTGGGCGAAGCAGGCGTAACCCCAGTCGTTCATGTGCAGGCCGTCGGCGATCACGAAATTGTCGATCGGGATCGCCTGCTTCTCGTGCCAGTCGCGCATCACCTCGAAGCGCGGGAAAAAACCGACATGGCGGAGCTCGGCGACCTTGCCGAGCAGCTTCACCATCTTGCTTGCGTTGTCGCCGCGCTCGGTGACCTTCGGCGAATATTGCGGATCGACCAGCACGAGATCGGCACCGGCCGCCTGAATGCGCGCGATGCCCTCCTCCACCAGCTTTGCCGTCTCCGCCGGATCGAGGTTGCGCAGCACGGCATTGGTGCCGACCTGCCAGATCACGAGATCCGGCTTCATGTCGAGCACGGCCGTCTGCAGCCGCTTCATCATTTCGGGCGCGTCTTCGCCGCCCTGGCCGCGATTGATGACGGTAATGTCGGCGGTCGGATATTGCCGGTGCAACTGCGCCGCCAGCCGGTTGGGATAGGTGAATTCGGGTGACGTCGTTCCGGTACCGACCGTCGAAGACGATCCGAACGCGACGATCACCACCGGCTCGCCCGAGGCCAGCTTGCTCGCGACATGCGGCAGCGACCCGATCGATTTGGCGCCGCGCTTCGGCGGCAGGCACGGAACACGGCTGAAAATGTCGCCGGCCGATTTCGCGACCTCCTTGACCTTTTCGATCGCCTTGGCGGTGAGGCTTTTTTGCTCCGACGGATTTGCCTGATCGACCGCCGCGACATTGCCGGCGCCGGTCGCGCCGGTCGTTTGTGCCGCGGACGGCTTTAGGCTGTCGGATTTGGCGGGGTCAGATTTGACGCTGTCAGATGAGGTGGTCTGCTGGGCAGCCTCGGCTGCTTGCGCGCGCGCGGGCAAAATCGACGCCGGAGTCAGCAGCACAAGCGCCGCGACCGCGGGCACGGCCAGCGCTGTGGCTCTGAAAAAAGGGTGGTAGAAACTCATTAACGCTGGATCCTCAATTCTGCTGGGCTGGCTTAAGGTGAGCCGCTTCGATTACAAATTGCGACAGCGCGCGGCCAAGGCAATCGTGGACGCGCTTCGCAAGGTCGATGCCGTGCGATGTGCTGAACAGGTCGAAGTCCCCCTGGTCGTGCCAGTTGACGCATGATGGCGAAACGGTCGAACAGCGGAACATTGTACTGCTGCGCCACCACGCGCATGTTATCCAGGTAGGGCGACGCAGAAATCATCGTTTCCGTGCGCGGGCTATATTGCAAATTCATCAAAACCACGTCGGCTCCGGCGTTTTGCAGCGCAGCAACTCCTTCGCCGACTGCGGCACGAAAATCATCGGGATCGATGGATCGCATAGCATCGACGGTGCCGGTCTGCCAGATAACCAAAGTAGGCTTTTTAGCCTCCACCAGCTTACCGAGCCCGCCGGCGACCTCCCCGGCGGTTTTCTTGACCTGTAATTCCACGGATACGTTCACCGGGACCGTGGGCAGTTTATCGCGCAGCATCGCCTGCAACCGGCCGGGATAGGCGCTCCCGTCCGACGTATTGATGGTCGACGAGCGGCTGCCCACCACCAGAATATCCAGCGAATGGCCGCTTTTTACGGCTTCCGCGACCTTGGGAAGCGAGCTTTCGCTTGTCAGCAGGTAAGCCGGGACTTCGCAGCTTGCGGGGGCATCCTCGGCGCGCGCGGGTGCGGCGGTCAGAAGACCGGCCAGCAGCATCAGGGCCAGGATGGCCCCCGAATTGGACTTCATGAGCCCCCTCCCGCCATATCAGCGTTGCCGCCGGTGCTTTTTGTTCGCGATGCACCTTTGTCGGCGGAGTGTTTGTACCACGAAATCACCCACGCCATGGCGCACATGATGAGGATTCCGGAAATACTGACAACGAAATGCATCCCGGCGCCGCCGGAGATCTCGGCCAGCAGGAAGTGCCCCGCGAACGCCAGGAATACGCCGAGGCAGAAAATCTCCAGCGAATGCTGGCCGCACAGGATCAGCGGCCGCAGCCAGACGGATCTCAATCCCGGCCAGTCCTTCGGCAGGAAGCGGACGGTAATGGCCGCCAGCGCCAGGAAATGCGCGAACCTGAGCACGTCGAGATCGGTCTTGTTGATGGGATACATCCACTGCTCGACCCGGCGCGGCATCAGATGACCCAATTGCGGGAAATACCAGGTCAGCGTGACGCAGAACGCCGCGAACAGATAGGCGAAACAAATCCACAGCGTGATCGGCGACGAGAGGATCCGCGACATGCGCCTGGCCCCGCCCAGCGCGCACCATGCGCCGAACACGAACAGCAATTGCCAGGCGAACGGGTTGAAGGCCCAGAAGCCGTTCGGGTAGGCCGATAGATACCAGTCGTATTGCCAGGTGATGGCGTAGAGCGCGACCGACAGCGCCAGCGCGACGTCGGCTCGCCACTTCATCAGCCAGAGGATCACGGGAAGAAAAAGCATCAGCACGATGTAGAGCGGCAGCACGTCCATGTTGACCGGGCGAAATCTCAGCAGCAGCGCCTGGACGATGGTGACGTCCGGCTGCTTGAGAAAATCCATGATTCCCATTTCTTCCGTATACAGCGGGTTCTCGAAACGGGTGGCGACATAGGAAATCTCGGCGAGGAAGATCGTGAACAGAAACACGTGCGCGACATAAATCTGCCAGACCCGCCGCAGGATGCGCGCGGTTGCGACCACGAAGCCGGACTCGAGCATCGCGCGTCCGTAGACGAACGCCGCGGTGTAGCCGGAGATGAAAATGAAAATTTCGGTGGCGTCCGAGAACCCGTAATTGCGGATCGTGAACCAGGTCAAAAGATTGGGCGGCAGATGGTCGATGAAGATCAGCCACAGCGCCAGTCCGCGAAACAGATCAAGCCGCAATTCGCGTTCGGCGCCGACCGGAAGCGAGATGGCGGGCGGCGGCGCGGCCGCGGCGTCCCGCGCGATCGCATCCGCTTCGGCCGCGAGAGGTGGTCCGGAAATCCGATCGGCAATGGACGTCATCTGGCACCGTCTTGAGCCCCAAGCGAAAGATAGTATCGGTCCGTAACCTGCAAGCAAAGATAATGTGGTGGACCGCGCGGGCGCGCTTTAGGCCGGAACTATGTTGAAACGACGGTTTGAATCCGAGCGATATCGACGCCGCTATGACAGCCAGGCGATCGATTTGGTTCCGCCTGAACTTTTCGCTAAGATGCTCCACGATTTCGAAAGCATAGTCCGCATGTACCGCGCCGTTACCCGCCAGATCGAGGTCACCGTCGAACCGAACTTCCTGCCGGAACGCTCGTCGGTCGAAAAAAGTCAGTATTTCTGGTCCTACACCATCGTCATCACCAACACCGGCGAGGAGACGGTGCAACTGCGGACGCGGCACTGGATCATTACCGACGCCACCGGCCGCAAGCAGGAAGTCCGCGGCGAAGGCGTGGTCGGCGAGCAGCCGGTGCTCGCGCCCGGCGAGCGCTTCGAATACACCAGCGGCGTGCCGCTTCCGACCGCCTCCGGCTTCATGACCGGCCGCTACCAGATGGTGAGCGAGAGCGGCGAGCGCTTCGAGATCGACGTGCCGACATTCTCGCTCGACAGCCCCGACGGCAAGCGGGTGTTGAATTAGGCGTAGAGCGCTCGCCGTTTTGACCGATTTCGTCATTGCCGGGCGGCAATCCATCGTCTCCAGCGGATGCATCCAGTACGCCGCGGCTTTCGCGTCCATCGCACCGCCTCTGGAAGTCTGGGCATCGCACGGGTCAAGCCGGGCGATGACATGCTGAGGATGTGGCAACCACGCCTCGTCTTCGCGAGACACGACGTCGCGATCAAGGCGCCGTACACTTCGCGAAGCAGTCCAAGTCGTCACCGCGACAGTGCGCTAGCCCGGACCTCGGAGCGAAGCGCAATCCGGGATTAGATTGCGCGGTTCTGCAGGGCATCGCCCCAGAATGAAGAAGGCGTCTTACTCGTCTCTCGCCTGTAACAGCAGGATCAGCACAGCGATCGCGCACGCGGCGTTAGCGGCGCTTGCTGGCGTCCCAACTGTTGAAAAGGCGGGCGCAGTGAAGCCAGCGAGCGCAATGCACCCGCGTGCCTCCATCGGCACGGAGCGCTTTCGCGGGTGATGACAGCAAGGCCTACTCCACGCCGGCTTCTTGCGGCGTGAATTGATAGACCGATGAGCAGAACTCGCAGGTCACGACGACCTTGCCGTCCTTCACCATCTCGGCACGGTCTTTCGGCGCGAAGCTCGCCAGCATGGACGCGACGGCCTCGCGCGAGCACGAGCATTGCGCACGGAGCGGCAGCGGGTGAAACACGCGAACGCCGCGCTGGTGAAACAGCCGGTACAACAGCCGCTCGCCCGAAAGATCAGGATCGATCAGCTCGACGTCTTCGACGGTCGAGATCAGCGACTGGCCTTCGATCCAGGCGTCGTCCTCCGCTACCGTATGGGCGACGCTGCCCTCCGGCGCATCGCCCGGATGTAAGTCAGCCTGCCGCGCCCGCTCCGGCGCTTTCGGGATGAATTGCAGCAGCATTCCTCCGGCGCGCCAGCGATGTCTTGGGCCCTCGCCGCCGCGCCATTCCTCACCGACCGCAAGCCGCACCCGGGTCGGAATCTGTTCCGAGCGCAGAAAATATTCGTGCGCGGCGTCTTCCAGGCTACCGCCTTCGAGCGCCACCATGCCCTGATAGCGGCTCATGTCCGGCCCCTGATCGATGGTCATGGCGAGGTGCCCGCGTCCCAGCAACGCGCCGGAATCCTGGCCCTCCGTGAGCCGCTTCGCATCGAACCGCGCATAGGCGCGCAAGCGATCCGGCGCCTGGAAGTCGACGATCATGAACGACACCGGACCATCGGTCTGGGTCTGCAGAATGAAGCGGCCATCGAATTTCAGCGACGAGCCGAGCAGCGTCGTCAGCACGATCGCTTCGCCGAGCAGCTTGGCGACCGGCGGGGGATAATCGTGCTTGGCCAGGACATCGTCGAGCGCGGGGCCGAGCCGGGTCAGGCGGCCGCGCAGATCGAGCGCATCGACCTCGAACGGCAGCACCGCGTCATCGACCGGAACAGCCGACGGCGCGCGGATCGGGGGTTCAATTGAGGTTTTGGTGTCGGGGGATTGTGAGATCATGGCGCTTTATCTGGGGTCAGCCGGCGCGAAATCGAAAGGGCCAACGAAGGACGAAATCACTCCGCGTCGTCCCCGCGAAAGCGGGGACCCATAACCACCATGACGGTTGTTGCATCAGAAGCCGCCCCAGCGTTCGTCTTAATCCACACTGGCGGTATGGGTCCCGGCTCAGCGTTCGCTGCGCTCGCTTGGCCGGGACGACGATGGTGATTTTTGACCCGCGGCTACGCCACCGCCTCAAAACACCACGCCAAAATGCCCTTTTGCGCGTGCAGCCGATTTTCGGCTTCGTCGAACACCACCGATTGCGGGCCGTCGATCACCTCGTCGGTGACCTCATCGCCGCGATGGGCGGGCAGGCAATGCATGAACAGCGCGTCGGGCTTCGCCAGCGACATCAGCTTGGCGTTGACCTGATACGGCTTCAAGAGATTGTGGCGGTACTCGCCGTCCTTGTCGCCCATCGAGAACCAGGTATCGGTGACCACGCAATCGGCGCCGCGCACCGCGGCCTCCGGATCGCTGCCGAGCATGATCGGCGCCTGCGTCGCCTTGATCCAGTCCTTCATCGATTTGTTCGGCGCGAGCTGCGGCGGGGTCGCGACGCGCAGATTGAACCGGAAACGCTCAGCCGCATGCGCCCACGACGCCAGCACGTTGTTGTCGTCGCCGGTCCAGGCGATGGTGCGGCCCTGTATCGGACCGCGATGCTCCTCGAAGGTCATCAGGTCCGCCATCACCTGGCACGGATGCGAGCGCCGCGTCAGGCCGTTGATGACGGGCACGGTGGCGTGCGCGGCGAGCTCCAGCAGCGCATCATGGTTGAGAATGCGGATCATGATGGCGTCGACGTAGCGCGACAGCACCCGCGCGGTGTCGGCGATGGTCTCGCCGCGGCCGAGCTGCATTTCCGCACCCGTCAGCATGATCAATTCACCGCCGAGCTGGCGCATGCCGACGTCGAACGACACCCGGGTCCGGGTCGAGGGTTTTTCGAAAATCATCGCCAGCGTCTTGCCCTCGAGCGGCTTTTTCGGCTTGCCATGCCCCTTCAGCTTCGCCTTCATGGCGACGCTCAGGGCGAGCATGTTGCGCAGCTCCTTGGTCGGGATCTCGTTGAGATCGAGAAAATGGCGGAGCGCTTTGCTCATTGCCCCGCCGCCCGTTTCAACTGACCGCTGGAAAGCGCCACGCAGGCGCGCTCGAGCCGGCTGACGGATTCCTCGATCTCGGCCTCGGTCACGATCAACGGCGGCAGGAACCGGACCACGTTTTCGCCCGCGCCCACCGTGAGCAGCTTTTGCTCGCGCAACGCCGTCACCAGATCACCCGACGGCACCACCGCCTTCAGGCCGATCAACAGTCCCTCGCCGCGCACTTCAGCGAGTATCGTGGGATGGCGATCGACCGCCGAGGCCAGCTTCTGCTTGAGCAGCAGCGACATCTTCTGCGCGTGCTCGAAAAAACCGGGCTTCAGCATGACGTCCAGCACCGCGTTCGCGGCCGCAACCGCAAGCGGGTTGCCGCCGAAGGTCGAGCCATGCGACCCCGGCGTCATGCCGGAGGCAGCTTCTGACGTCGCCAGGCAGGCTCCGATCGGAAACCCGCCGCCGAGGGCTTTCGCCAGCGACATCACGTCCGGCGTGACGCCGATGCGCTTGTAGGCAAAGAGCTCGCCGGTGCGCCCCATGCCGGTCTGCACCTCGTCGAAGATCAGCAGCAGGCCGTTGTCGTCGCAGAGCTGGCGCAACGCCTTGAAGAACGCATGCGGCGCGGCGCGCACGCCGCCTTCGCCCTGCAGCGGTTCGATCAGGATGCCCGCGGTGTGCGGGCCGATTGCCTTCTTGACGGCTTCGAGGTCGCCGAGCAGCACCTGGTCGAAGCCATCCACCGGCGGCCCAAAACCTTCGAGATATTTTGCCGAGCCGGTCGCGGCCAGTGTCGCCAGCGTTCGCCCGTGAAACGCGCCGTCGAAGGTGATGATGCGATAGCGCTCCGCGTGGCCCTTGGCGGCGTGGTACTTGCGGACCATCTTGATCGCGCATTCCATCGCCTCGGCGCCGGAATTTGCGAAAAACACCAAATCGGCAAAGCTTTGTTCGCACAGCCGTGCCGCGAGCCGCTCGCCGTCCGGGCTCCGAAACAGGTTCGACATGTGCCACAGCCTGGTCGCCTGCTCCTGAAGCGCTGCGACCAGGTGCGGATGGGCATGGCCCAGCGCATTCACCGCGACGCCGGAGGTGAAATCGAGATAGCGCTCGCCGTCGGTCGCGATCAACCAGGCACCCTCGCCGCGCTCGAACCCGAGATCCACCCGGGCGAATACGGGAAGCAGATGCGAGGTTGCGCTGTTGGTCATGGCGATCACTGAGGGTTAGGCCCGGCCACAATGCGCGCATTGGCGCAATCGCATCAACAGCCACGCCGCGGAAAAACAAAACGTGCCGCCTTTTCGGGGCGGCACGTAGCAACATTCTATGCGCACGGCGGTAAGTGTCAACCGGTCACGAGGACGGGCAGCCCGCCCCGTTAACCGGTCGATGCCGTGGAAAAATCCAATTGCAATGATTAAGTGACGGAACATGTGGACGCACCCACGCGGACTCTTGCGCCGGAGTCACGCCATATTGTAGCCTCTGTGCCTGTTGGGTACGACATCTCGTGCGGCAGTTCTGATCTTCTAAGTCCCGCTGTTCGGCGTACACGTCCGGGCGCGCTAGCTGCGCCCGGCGAGGGCTAAGGGATTCTGCCCGCAGGGATTTTTGACAGATTTGGCATCACAGCGCTGTCCCACATCCGGCCAGTGCGACGCGAAGGAAAGAGTGCCATGACAGTATTGACCTGGACTGACGATCGCGTCGAGCAATTGAAAAAACTCTGGGAAGGCGGGCTTTCGGCCAGCCAGATCGCCGCCGAACTTGGAAATGTGACGCGAAATGCCGTGATCGGCAAAGTCCACCGGCTGGGCCTTTCCGGCCGCGCCAAGAGCCCCGCCTCGGCGGCGCCGCGCCAGCGCAAGGCTCGGCCGGAAAGGCACTTGATGCGGGTCGCGCGTCCGGTCTCGCGCGGCAACACCGCGCTGGCCCACGCGTTCGAAGTCGAGTTCGACCCGGACCCCATCGCCTTCGACAACGTGGTGCCGATCAGCCAGCGGCTGTCGCTGCTGGAATTGAACGAGGCCACCTGCCACTGGCCCGTGGGCGACCCGTCAAGCCCTGAATTCTTCTTCTGCGGCGGCAAGGCGCTGACCAGCCTGCCCTATTGCGCGTATCACTCGCGGATCGCCTATCAGCCGGCCGGCGACCGCCGCCGCCACCCACCGAAGCAGACAAGGTAACGTGCTTGCGACACAGATGTCGTCCCCGCGCACGCGGGGACCTATAACCACAAGCGTTCGATGGTTGATACCGAGCTGGTGCTCCAGCTCTTCGCAGAACATCAGCTCCGCGATGCTCCTAGGATGAGGTCGCTGCGTTTCGCAGGGACGACGGCAGATATTTACTCCGCCGCCTTGGCAAACCGGTCGTCGAGCGCGTAGCCGGCGCCACGCACGGTGCGGATCGGATCCTGCTCGCGGCCGGGGTTGAGCAATTTGCGCAAGCGGCCGATATGCACGTCGACGGTGCGTTCGTCGATGTAGATGTCGCGGCCCCAGACGCTGTCGAGCAATTGCTCGCGGCTGAACACCCGGCCCGGATGCTCCAGAAAAAATTCCAGCAGCCGGTATTCGGTGGGACCTAGATCGATCGGACGGCCTGAACGCGCGACGCGGCGCTTCTCGCGATCGAGCTCGATGTCGCCATAGGCAAGCACGGTGGCGAGCCGCTCGGGGCTGGCACGGCGCAACAGGCCTTTCACCCGCGCCAGCAGCTCCGGCACCGAGAACGGCTTGACGATGTAATCGTCGGCGCCGGTCGCAAGGCCCCTGACCCGCTCGCTTTCCTCGCCGCGCGCCGTCAGCATGATGATCGGCAGCTGCTTGGTCTCGGGGCGCGCCCGCAAGCGGCGGCACAGCTCGATCCCCGACAGGCCCGGCAGCATCCAGTCGAGCACGATCAGGTCGGGAACGCGCTCCTTCAATCTGGTGTCGGCATCGTCGCCGCGTCCCACCGTTTCAACGTCGTAGCCTTCGGCATCGAGGTTGTAGCGTAACAGCGTGGTCAGCGCTTCCTCGTCTTCCACCACCAGAATGCGCGCGCTCATATGCTTCAGCCTTCTCTGTTGTTTGACGCGTTTTCCTCACGCGAACCGGTCTCCACTTCGCTCGAAAACGCTATCGTTTGTTTTGACGCGTTTTCTTCACGCGAACCGAACTCCACTTCGCTCGAAATCCATCTTTCAGTTGCCAGGTACCGTCGTGGCGAAGTTGGTCATGTCGCCTTTCGGGCGCTTGTCGAGAATCTGCTGTCCTTCGATCATGTAGAACACGGTCTCCGCGATATTGGTGGCGTGGTCGCCGATCCGTTCGATGTTCTTGGCGCAGAACATCAGATGGATGCAGAAAGAGATGTTGCGCGGATCCTCCATCATGTAGGTCAGGAGTTCGCGGAACAGCGAGGTACAGATGGCGTCGACTTCCTCGTCGCCCTTCCAGACCGTCATCGCCGCCGGCAAATCATGCGCCGCGTAGGCGTCGAGCACGGATTTCACCTGCGACGTCACGAGGTCGGTCATGTGCTCGAGGCCACGGATCAGCTTCAGCGGCTGGAAATCGCTCTCCAGCGCCGCGACCCGCTTGCCCATGTTCTTGGCAAGGTCTCCGATCCGCTCGAGATCGATGGCGACCCGCATCGCGCCGACGATCTCGCGCAGGTCTACCGCCATCGGCTGACGCCGGGCGATGGTGAGCACCGCGCGCTCTTCGATCACGCGCTGCAGGTTGTCGATTTCGGCGTCGGCGGCCACGACCCGCTGGCCGAGCACGACATCGCGGCGGATCAGCGCATCGACCGATTCGACGATCATGCGCTCGGCAAGGCCGCCCATTTCCGCGACCAGCCGGGTCAATTCCTGCAGATCGCTGTCGAATGCCTTGGCGGTATGTTCAGAAGCCATGTTTTTCTCCTCAGCCGAACCGGCCGGTGATGTAGTCCTGGGTACGTCGATCGCTCGGCGAGGTGAAAATCTTGCTGGTCTCGTCGAATTCGATCAATTCACCCAAGATACATGAAGGCGGTCTTGTCCGAGACGCGCGCCGCCTGCTGCATGTTATGGGTGACGATGGCGATGGTGTAGTCCTCCGCCAGTTCCTGGATCAATTCCTCGATCTTGGCGGTCGAAATCGGATCGAGCGCCGAGCATGGCTCGTCGAACAGGATCACCTCGGGCCGCACCGCAACGGTGCGGGCGATGCAAAGCCGCTGCTGCTGGCCGCCGGACAGGCTGAGGCCGCTGGCGGTCAGCTTGTCCTTGACCTCGTTCCACAGCGCGCCGCCGCGCAGCGCCTTTTCCACGCGGCCGTCCATCTCGGATTTCGAAATCTTCTCGTAGAGCCGGATGCCGAACGCGATGTTCTCATAGATCGTCATCGGAAACGGCGTCGGCTTCTGGAACACCATGCCGACCCGCGCGCGCAGCAGATTGAGGTCGAGCTTGGGATCGAGGACGTCGGTCTGATCGAGCATCAGCTGACCGGTCGCGCGCTGTCCCGGATAGAGGTCGTACATCCGGTTGAAGACCCGCAGCAACGTCGATTTGCCGCAACCCGACGGCCCAATGAAGGCGGTGACGCGATGAGTACCGAGCGTGAGGTTGATGTTCTTCAGTGCATGGTTGTCGCCGTAATAGAAGTTCAGGCCGCGCGCAGTGACCTTGGCAGGCGCCTCGGGCAACGCCACCGGGGGAACGGGTCCGCCCGCGGCACTCATCGATACAGAAAGCTCGTTCATTTCGGTGTCCTGTCGGCGCCAAGAATGCGCGCACCAATGTTCAAGGCGAGCACGGTCAAGCGTGATGAGCAAGGCCCCGCTCCAGGCCAGCTGCTTCCAGTAGACGTAGGGGCTTTGCACGAAATTGTTGATGGTCACCGGCAGGTTGGCCATCGTCTTGGTCAGATCGAGACTGAAGAACTGGTTGGAGAGCGCGGTAAACAACAGCGGCGCGGTTTCGCCGGCAACGCGCGCCGTCGCCAGCAGCACGCCGGTAATCAGGCCGGCGCGCGCGGCGCGGTAGGCAATGCGCTTGATGACGAGCGAGCGCGGCAGCCCCAGCGCAGAAGCCGCCTCGCGCAGCGGATTGGGCACCAGCAGCAGCATGTCTTCGGTGGTGCGCACCACGACCGGAATGACGATCACCGCCAGCGCCAGCGATCCGGCGAAGGCGGAAAATCCGCCCATCGGCACCACGATGGCGCCGTAGATGAACAGGCCGATGATGATGGAGGGCGCGCTCAGGAGAATGTCGTTGATGAAGCGGATCACCGGGGTGAGGCGGTCGTTCCTGCCATACTCGGCGAGATAAGTGCCGGCGAACAGGCCGAGCGGCGCGCCGATGCCGACGCCGATCCCGGTCATGATGATCGAGCCGATGATGGCGTTGAGCAGGCCGCCCTCGGTCGATCCGGGTGGCGGGGTGTTCTGGGTGAAGACCTGCAGATTGATCCCTGCGAGGCCGTTGTAGAACAGCGTGAACAGGATCAAGGCCAGCCAGGTCACGCCGAACAGCGCGGCCCCGAGGCACAGGAATTTAACGACGATGTCCGAGCGGCGGCGGGATAGCGTAAATCGGGTTCATGATCTCAGTTCCCCGCCTTCTGTTCCAGACGCATCAGCATCAGCCGCGCGGACGCCAGAACGAAGAAGGTCAGCACGAACAGCAACAGGCCGAGCAGGATCAGCCCGGACTGATGCAGCCCATCGCTCTCGGCGAATTCGGATGCGATCGCCGCTGAAATCGTGGTGCCCGGCGCAAACACGGACGGGGAGATGCGGAACGAGTTGCCGATGATGAAGGTCACCGCCATGGTTTCGCCGAGCGCCCGGCCGAGCGCCAGCATGATGCCGCCGATCACGCCGACGCGGGTATAGGGAATCACCACGTTGCGAACGACTTCCCAGGTCGTGCAGCCGACGCCGTAGGCCGCTTCCTTCAGCACCGGGGGCACCGTGTTGAACACATCGACCGAAATCGCGGTGATGAACGGAAGCACCATGATCGCGAGGATCAGCGCCGCGTTGAACAGGCTGAGGTAGGAGGGCGGCCCTGCGAAAATCGATCCGAGAACGGGAACGCCGTCGAACAGTCTGATCATGAACGGCTGAAACGTGTCGGCCATGAACGGGCCGAGCACGAAGAACCCCCACATCCCGTAGATGATCGAGGGTATTCCCGCGAGCAGTTCCACCGCAATGCCGATCGGCCGGCGCAGCCATTGCGGACAGAGCTCGGTCAGGAAGATCGCGATGCCCAGCCCGACCGGAATGGCGATGAGCATGGCGATGACCGAGGTCACCAGGGTTCCGTAGATGGGCCCGAGCGCACCGAGCACCGGCGGGTCGGCTGACGGCGCCCACCGCGATGCAAACAAGAAGGATAGACCGTACGCCTTCATCGCCGGCCATGCGCCTGCGATCAGCGAGAGAATGATGCCGCCCAGGATGAGCAGCACCGAGATCGCGCAGGCCCGGGTGATCCAGTAGAAAGAAACGTCGCCGAGCTTGAACGCGTTGAGCGCCCTGGCGCGATCATAAGGTCCGGCGGCTTCCATTACATCGCTCTGAACGGCCATGTCTGCCACGCCAAATCCCCTGTCTACTTCAAAGCCACGGAGAAGTCGTTACGCGCCTGGAAAAACTCACTGCCAAGCTAACCAACCCCGTCATTGCGGGTGCCCCATCGAACTCGGGGTTGCCCCGAGTTGAGCAATATCATTGCCCACGTTCGCAACACCCGACCGCGAAGCGCAGACCCGAAATCCATACTCCCGATGGCGGCGATGGATTCCGGGCTTCGCTGGTTTCATTCGCGCCCCGGAATGACCGGGTACGATTTTGCGGGCGCGATCAGCTCTTGATATCAGCCGTCCAGGTCTTTTCGATCAGCTTGACCACCGAAGCCGGCATCGGAATATAATCGAGTTCCTCGGCCATCTTGTCGCCCTTGGCGAAAGCCCATTTGAAGAACTTGATCGCCTCGGCGGACGCCGCCTTATCAACCGGCTCCTTGTGCATCAGGATGAAGGTCGCCGCGGTGATCGGCCATGAGGCTTCACCAGGCTGGTCGGTCAGGATCACGTAATAGCCGGGAGCCTTTGCCCAGTCCGCGTTGGACGCCGCGGCCTGGAACGCTGCCATGGTCGGCTGCACGGTCTTGCCGGCCTTATTGATCATGGCTGCGTAAGTCAGCTTGTTCTGCTTGGCATAGGCGTACTCGACGTAGCCGATCGAGTTCTTGGTCTGGCTGATGTTGCCGGCAACGCCTTCATTGCCCTTGGCGCCGACGCCGGCCGGCCATTCGACCGCGGTGCCGGAGCCGACCTTGGTCTTCCATTCCGCATTCGACTTCGACAGGTAGTCGGTGAAATTGAACGTCGTCCCCGAACCGTCAGAGCGGCGCACCACGGTGATGGCGTCGGTCGGCAGCTTCAGCTTCGGATTGAGCTTGGCGATCGCAGGATCGTTCCATTTGGTGATCTTGCCGAGATAGATGTCGCCGAGCAGTTCGCCCGATAGCACGAGTTCGCCCGGCTTGACGCCTTCGAGGTTCACCACCGGAACGATCGCGCCCATTACCATCGGCCACTGCACCAGCCCGTCCTTCTCGAGCTGCTCGGGCTTCAACGGCGCGTCGGAGGCGCCGAATGTCACGGTCTTGGCCTGGATCTGCTTGATGCCGGCGCCGGAGCCAATCGACTGATAGTTCAGACCGTTGCCGGTCTCCTTCTTGTAGGCATCGGCCCATTTCGAATAGATCGGGAACGGGAACGTCGCACCCGCACCTGTGATGTCGGCCGCGAACGCCGACGTCGATGCGGCGACCAGGCCGGCAGCGACGATAGCTTTCATGAAATTCATTTGGGGTCTCCCTGTACTGAGCGAAGCGCCGGACGCGCCCGACTGCGCTCAGCCGCCCGTTTAGGTGCGGTCAATGCTGCTTTTACGAAGGTTTGATGACACTTGGATGACAGGACCAAACGATTGAAATCGCGAGGTTTCAGGTTCCTGTCGGGGTCTTCGCCTGGGGAAAACAGGCGGTAAAGGTGGCACCGTGTTTGGGAACGCTTTCGATCAAAAGCCGGCCGCGATGACGGTTAAGAATATGCTTAACCAGCGATAAACCGAGCCCGGTACCGCCCTGCGCGCGGCTATCGCCGACGTCGACCCGATAGAAGCGCTCGGTAAGCCGAGGCAGGTGCTCCGGGGCGATTCCGGGTCCGAAATCGCGCACCATGACGCGAACTTCCGGCACGCCCTCGCCCGATGTCGCCTGAATGAGCGAGACCACGACCTTGCCCCCCGAGGCGCCGTATTTCAGCGCGTTCTCGATCAGGTTCTCGAACAGCCGCAACAGCTCCTCGCGGTCGCCCGCGATCGGCACCGGTGCATCCGGCAGGTCGATGTCCACCTCGACCTGACGTTCCCGCGCCAGCGGCTCGAGCCCGTCAGCGACCTGGCGGATGATCGGCACAAGGTCCGCCAGCGTGTCGGGGCGGACGTGGGCGGAGAGTTCGACCCGCGATAGCGACAGCAAATCGTCGATCAGCCGGGCCATCCGCGTCGCCTGGGTATGCATGATGCCGAGAAAGCGTTCGCGCGCCTTGGCATCGTCCTTGGCCGGCCCCTGCAGCGTATCGATGAAGCCCGACAGCGCCGCCAACGGCGTGCGCAACTCATGACTGGCATTGGCCACGAAGTCGGCGCGCATTTCCTCGACACGGCGCAGCGGCGTCTGATCATGGAACGTCATCAGCATGCACTTGTCGGTGCCGCCGAACGGGCTCGGCACCGGCACCGGCGTTATGATCAATTCCATCCAGCGATCGACCGGTACGTGGTCGAGATAGATCGCGCGCCTGCTTTCCGAGGTCGCGATGGCTTCGCGGAGCGCGGTGATGATTTCGGGCGAGCGCAATGCGAACTGCGCGAGTTCATTCTTGCGCAGCGCCGGCGCGAGCTGCGCCGCTGCGGCGTTGAGGTGAATGACGCGGCCGGCGCGGTCGAGCAGCACCGCCGGATCGGGCATGCCGGCCACGATGGCGCTCACTACCGCCGTTTCGACCTGGTTGACCCCGCGGACATCTTCGCGCGACGTCACGACATGGCGCAGCCGCCACGGTACCAGCGCGGCCGCGGCGATGCAGACGAAAACCGCGGCGGCGCGCAGCAGCGACAATTCGCCGAATGCCACCAAGGCCGCGAGCGCCAGAGCGGCGGCGAGCAGGATAATGGCCGAATGGCGCAACCGATCCGGCCACGGCGAGAAGAAGGTAGAAGAAGGAGCGTCAATCGCCATCGGGCCGGCTCTCTCCCGGTTCTGGGCCTAGGACTGTCAGACGCCGGTGTCCCTACGCTCTCTCACATAGGCGGCTTCGCGGGGCGGCTCGGGATCGAGCCTTGGCGCGGCCTGACGCAGGCGCTTCATTCGCGCCCCCAGTATAACCTCCCGAAACGTCAGCAGGATTACAGATATGACAAACGGAGCGATATAATAGAGAACTCGAAACAGCAGCATCCCGGCGAGCAGGTCCTCCCGGTCCATCTGCCACAACCCGACCAGCATCGCGGCATCGAACACGCCGAGCCCGCCCGGGGAGTGGCTGGCGAAGCCCAG
Organism: uncultured Alphaproteobacteria bacterium; assembly: GCA_963745785.1. GTDB lineage: Bacteria > Pseudomonadota > Alphaproteobacteria > Rhizobiales > Xanthobacteraceae > Bradyrhizobium. The sequence continues at coordinate 62,081 of CAVUYV010000007.1, forward strand.
CAGCGTCGCCGAGACAAAAATGACGGCGACCACGACGAAGCCGAGGTTGGGTTCGTCCGGCACCAGCACGTACATTGCCAGCGCGCAAAAACTGAGATCGACAATTCCGATTGCGATCTGCAGCAGCGTCAGCGGGCCACCCGGCAGCACCACGGTCCACGGCCCGCGGCCGACCCGTCTGGGCTGGGTCCAGACCCAGACCACATACGCCACCAGCCCGACGATGATCGCGAAGGCGACCAGGCGGTTGAGCCAGGGCGGAAGCTGATCGATCGCCGCCGCCGCTTCCGGATGATAGGAGATCCCCAGTCCCAGCACCGCGGCATTGCCGAGCCAGAACGTCAGGCCGGCCAGGAAACAGATCTTGGCGACGTCGATCGCATTCAGTCCCCACGCCGAATAAATGCGATAGCGCACCGCGCCACCGGTAAAGACGCTGGCGCCGACATTATGCCCGATCGAATAGCTGGTGAAGGCAGCGAGCGCGTTGACGCGGTAGGGAACCTCTTTGCGGCCGATCGCGCGTACCGCGAACAGGTCGTAGAATGTCAATGTGAAATAGCCGGCGGCGACGAACAAGGAGGCCAGCACAATCTGGTGCGGCTCGGTTCCCTTGATGGCCTCGATCACCTCGTTGACGTCGATGCCCCGCAGCATGTGGTAAAGCACATAGCAGGCGATCCCGATGACGGTAACGCTGATCACAACTCCTACTTTATGCAGGATTTGCTTCTGGCGCAGAAACGACATCGCCCTGCGTATTGCTTCCAGCATCTAGACCCTCGAACTACGATCCCGCCACGACGGCTGCCGGGCGAACCTTGCCGCCGCCAGCGCCACGCGTGCTCCCTGACCCGATGTCGTAGCGCGTTTTAAGCTGGAGTGGAATTCGCCTGGCGTGAATAAAACGCGCTCCTTCAATAAATTAGGAGGAATTCACGATACCGGTACAGTTTTGCTGCATTCGCCCCGGCAACGCAAACTCTCCCACCACAACCCTGCGCACGAGGAAGTGAAGTTTTCGTGATATCCGGCGACCAGCTATGCCGACAGCCGCTGGAAAAGAGCATATCGAGTTCCGGCGCTTTGCCCGCAGCGCTCGTTGGGAATGAATTTACCTGCGATAGGCCGGTTTCTCACGCCGGCGCGTTGCGCGAAAGGGCCCAGGCGCGCAGCCACGATCCCGCCGCGCAGCCGAACAGATACGATGCAAGCATCAGCAGACCAAGATCGAGCCAATAGCCGGGACGGCCGGGGATCAGGCGAGCAAGCGCCACGGCGACAAGCGCTGCCACCAACCCCGCCAGCCACCACGAAATCCGCCTGGAGACGCCCTGACCGCGATGAACCACCGCGATCCAGCCCATTGCCAAGCCCAGCAACAGCGACGCCAGCAGCCAGCCCCAATGAAATGTCATCAGATATGCCATTCGCCGTTACCTCACCACGAAATCGATGCGCCGGTTTTGCGCCTTGCCTTGGTCGGTATCATTGGAGGCGACCGGCTGCGAACTGCCATAGCCCACCGCGGTGAAACGATTGGCGGGCAATCCGGCTTTAACCAAATAATCGGTAACCGCCTGCGCGCGCTTTTCGGATAATGTCTGGTTGAAGGCATCCTCGCCATCGGCGTCGGTATGTCCCGCGATTTCAATGTTGGCGGTCGGACAGCGCAGCGCCGTTTCGACCAGCCGATCGAGCAGCCCCGCCGAATCCGGATCGATGGTCGCGCGTCCGGATTCGAACCGAATTTTTCCCTTGGCCAACAAATCCGAAAACAGCTGCTGGCATACGGTAGCATCCACCGGCGCGGCCGCGGGCTTGACCGAAATGTCGGCTTTGAACTGCCAGCCCTGCGGGAAATCCTTGCCGAGGCCGGCACGGATCTGCGCCGCCGCCGCGTCATAGAGCGCGTCGCCCGAAAGCTTCACCTCCCGATCGGATACCTCCAGCGTGCCGGTCGAGAGCCGCGACAGCGCGCCGAGCGCCGGTACCACGGCGCCCGCAAATCCGCCGGGCGCGCCGACGCTCGCCTTGAGATTATCGACCACCTTTTCGCTGAAGAACTTGCGTCCCGCTGCCGCCGCGACCGCCGCGTGGACATTGTTGTCAGGCACATAACCGGTCAGGGTCAGCGTCACCGCGACCGGATCCTTGTAAGCCTGAAAGATGTAAGGCGGCGCCTTGATCTCGTTGGCCGCGACCGAAAAGCCCTCGGGGAGATTTTTCAGAGCCGCCGCTATCGCTTCGCGGCCGCCAAGATCGCGCGCCATACCGGAAAGGCTGACCTTGGTATCCGAAATGGTGACCTTGCCGTCCTTCAGCTTCCCGATCTGATCAAGTAGCAGCAACGCGGCATTCTCGAAACGCGGCGGCGCGCCCCGCGACAAATTCATTTGATCAACGACTTCGACGCCACCGAGGCCTGCGCGGGCCGCCTCGAGCAACCGCCCCTTGCTGGCCGGCAGGGGCGCGCTACCGCCTACCGTGACCCTGACGACGTCCCGCTCGGCCGACCAGACGAACGGTTTAGCCTCAGGAACGAGCCGGGTTTCGTCGTTGACCAGCCGCACGCCCGGCACGGCTTCCACCGCGGCCACCGCGCTGCGACGGCCATCTTCCGAGAATGCGTCCGCGGCGAAGGTGACGTCGCGTCCGGCGACCGCGATTCTCCTTTTGTCGAGCACGGTATCCTTGAGCGCCGAGGTAGAGCGGGCGGCGAGATCGGTTTCGAGGGGCGCGGTGCTGGTCCAGGCCGCAAATGCCCACAACAGGACCAATGGAATGACGCCCGGCCACCATCTGCTGCTCCACTTGAAAAATCCGTGCATTCGATGTCCCGCGGGGCCCTGGTGCCCCGTTTCCGAAGTTCGCGCGCCGTCGCGGCAATCCCCTGACACGAACTTCGGAAAACATAGGGGTACTGGCAACACTATGATTCCAGTGCCGCTTTTCGATTTGCCGTTCCTGATGCGAATTTCGCAGAGCCTGTGCAGGAACTTCAAATCGGCAGCACCGGAAATAGAGAGAAAACAAACCGTTGCGAGGCTGTCAAACTGGAAATAACAGGCAACCGTCCGCTGCCGGACAGCGTCCCGACTAGCTGTTTCTCAACGCTTCACGCTGGTTTGGGATCGGCGTCGCGACGATTTCGCGCAGGGCACGGCCAAGCTAGCCTGGATCGCGCGTGGGGCGCCGGCGATCGCAGCCTGGGCCTTCTCGATGGAAGCAGGAAATCGAGGGGAGAGAGCCGACCGATCCTGCGGCGCCGTCAAACTCGAAGCCGCTTCCTTAACTCGTTCAAGGCCCACGCCCAAAACCGCAGGCAAAATCAACGGGAGGTCAAGATGTTCAAGGATCTGTTTTCGCTCCAAGGCCGCGTCGCGCTGGTGACCGGGGGCTCGCGTGGCATCGGCAAGATGATCGCAGCCGGATTTCTCAGCCAGGGCGCGGCGAAAGTCTACATTACGGCGCGCAAGGCCGGACCGTGCGAGGCGACCGCGAAAGAACTGACGGCCGAGTATGGCGGCGAATGCATCGCGCTGCCGATCGATATTTCTACTATGGCCGGTATCGACATGCTGGCAACTGGGATCAAGAAGCGCGAGCCGAAGCTGGATATCCTGGTCAACAACGCCGGCGCGGCCTGGGGCGCGGATTTCGACGAGTTTCCGGAGAGCGGCTGGGACAAGGTGATGAACCTCAACGTCAAGACGCCGTTCTTTCTGACCAAGGCGCTGGCCGCGCCGCTGCGCGCCGCCGCCACTGCGCAGAAGCCCGCCAAGGTGATCAACATCGCCTCGATCGACGGCATCTTCGTCAACCCGATGGAGACCTATTCCTATGCGGCGAGCAAATCCGGGCTGATCCACCTGACCCGGCGGATGGCGGTAAAGCTGATCCGCGACCACATCGTGGTGTCGGCGATTGCGCCGGGGCCGTTCAAGTCCGACATGAACAAGGCGGCGCGCGACAATGCCGATGTGGTATCGAAGCGGGTGCCGTCGGGGCGGATCGGGACCGATGAGGATATGGCGGGCGCTGCGATCTACCTCGCCTCGCGGGCCGGCGATTACGTGGTGGGCGCCACCATCGCGGTCGATGGCGGGATCGTTTACGCCAATCCCGGCATCAAGGGCGAGGGTTGGGATTAGGCTGTCCGGAGTCGATTGCACAATCCAACACCTGTCATTCCGGGATGCGCCTCTTGGCGCAGGCCCGGAACTCCGATACTCCTGATGGTGGTTATGGATTTCGGGCTCGCTCGTTTCACTCGCGCCCCGGAATGACGGGCGTTGGAAGTTTATGCATCACGTCTCGATCTTCACATACTCGAAATCGCCCGGCTTGTTGTCGATGCCGACCTTGGGCGGCGAGATCCATGGGGCGAAGCCGCCGGGCTCGGTCACCGGCGTCATCAGCGAGGCAATGAAGTCGCCGTCGTCCAATGACGGCAGCCATTCGCTCTTGCGCTTGTTCCAGGTCGCGTCGTCGATCAGGACGCCGTCCGGCGTGGCATGGACGTCCTTGAACTCGCCGATCTGGCGATGAAACGCGACGTTCGGCAGCGTCAGCTTGAAGTCGTAGCCGGCGGTCGAGATGATCTTGTTCCAGCGCAACATGCCCTTGGCACAGTCCTGGGTGTAGTCGTCGCGCAGCCGCATGTTGAGCGCGGTCAGCGCCGGCTCGTCGACCCGCTTGATCTGCCCGTCCACCAGCTTCAGCACCGGATAGGTGTTGTTTTGCAGGCGGTGATCATCTTCGATCTGGGTCTCGCGGTAGCGGCCCTTGACGCCGGCATTGAAGGCGTTCGCGGCATTGGTGGAAACCTCCGAGCCGAACAGGTCGAGCGAGAGCGAGTAATGCAGGTTCAATTTCTTCTGGATGGTCGGAAGATCGATCACGCCCAGCGCGCGAACCTTGGCGATATCGGAGGGATCGCTGATGCCGGCGGCTTTCATGGCCTCAACGGTCCGCTGCACGACGCGGCTGATGCCGGTCTCGCCGACGAACATGTGGTGCGCTTCTTCCGTCAGCATGAAGCGGCAGGTGCGCGACAGCGGATCGAAGCCGGATTGCGCCAGGCTATGCAGCTGCATCTTGCCGTCGCGGTCGGTGAAATAGGTGAACATGAAGAACGACAGCCAGTCCGGCGTCCTCTCGTTGAAAGCCCCCAGCATGCGCGGGCTATCGGCGTCGCCCGAGCGGCGGCGCAACAATTCATCGGCCTCCTCGCGGCCATCGCGGCCGAAATATTTCTGCAACAGATAGACCATCGCCCAGAGATGGCGGCCTTCCTCGACATTGACCTGGAACAGGTTGCGCAGGTCGTAGAGCGAGGGCGCGGTCTTGCCGAGATGACGCTGCTGCTCGACCGAGGCCGGCTCGGTGTCGCCCTGGATCACGATCAGGCGGCGCAACATGGCGCGATGCTCGCCCGGCACTTCCTGCCACGCCGGCTCGCCGTAATGCTCGCCGAACGGAATGACGCGATTTTCTTCCTGGGGCGCCAGCAGGATACCCCAGCGATATTCCGGCATTCTCACATAGTCGAACTTGGCCCAGCCACGCGGGTCGACCGAATAGGCGGTGCGCAGGTAAACCAGCGATTGCTGAAAACCTTCCGGTCCCATGTCGCTCCACCAGTCCATGTAACCGGGGTGCCAGCCCTCCAGCGCCTTGAGCACCTGCCGATCCTCGCTGAGATTCACGTTGTTGGGAATCTTGGTGGTGTAATCGACGTTCATGATGTTCATGGCGTGCTCCTTGATGTCGTTGCGGCGTGCATCGCATCTTGCTCAACCGTCATCCTGAGGAGCGGCGTCTTCGCCGCGTCTCGAAGGATGCTGGCCTGGTACCAATCATCCTTCGAGGCTCGCTTGCGCTCGCACCTCAGGATGACGGCGGAAATTTCCCTACACTCGCGTCATATCGAACTGGGCTTTTTGGCCAGTGCCGTAGCGCCGTAGCGCGCCGGCCTCGCCGACCGCGTTGGGGCGCTGAAAGATCCAGTTCTGCCACGCCGTCAGGCGGGAAAAGATTTTCGATTCCATGGTCTCGGGTCCGACGAAGCGCAGGTTCGCTTCCATGCCGGTGAGACCGTCGGGCGAAAAAGAAGTGCGCTCCTCGAAGAACACCCTGATCTCGTCGTCCCAGTCGATGTCGTCGAGCGCAAAGGTGACAAGGCCGAGCTGTTCGGCTGCCTCGGCATCGAGCGCCTCGCCGATTGTTTCCTGCGCGCGCTCCAGATCCGATGGATCGGCCTGAAAGCGCGATTGCAGCCGCGTCAGGCCGTGGCTCATCGGATACGGTCCAAAGTTCATCGCTGACAGTTCGATGGTCGGCGGCGCGCGGTTGTCGCCCTGCCTCGAGCCGATCAGCATGTAGGAGCGGTCGGCCGCGAACACGAGTTCGGCCAGCGTGCCGACAAAGCAGGAGCCCGGCTCGACCAGCGTCACCAGGGTGCGCGAGGTGACGTCGATGCGCTTGAGCACCCTTTTCCAGTACTGCCGGATTTCGTTGACCAGCCAGTGCGCCTTGTTGGCTTCCAGAAATGCGTCGCAGGCCAGAACGTTGGCGCGCTCGCCATGCGACTTGAACACCAGCATCGCGGTGTCGAGCTCGTTGATGCGCAGATGAAGGATCGCGTCATCGAGTTCGCGCGCCACCTGCAGCGGCCAGAACGATGACCCCTGCGCGATCATGCCGTCGATATCGGCTGGGCGGGCTTACGTCCGGCGCCTGAATCGAAATGGTGGCGATGCGCGCGGCGCGATCGATATCGACGCTGACAAGACCATAGCGGATGCCGTCGTCGTCAAAACTGCGCGTCAGAGGGCCAAGCGAGATGCCCTTGCCGTTGCCGTTGCGCTTCGAGGTGGCGGCGAATTCTCCGGCGCGCTCGGCGACTTTCGCCTCCAGCTTGCTGTTCGGCACGATCTCGTCGACGAGGCGCCATGCGACAGCCCGCTTGCCCTTGATGCCTTCCTCGATGGTGCAGAAATAATCGGCGTGATCGCGGCGCACCTTGCGCTTGTCGACCACCCGCGTCAGTCCGCCGGTGCCCGGCAACACCGCAAGCAGCGGCACTTCCGGCAGCGCCACTGCCGCGGCGCCATCGTCGGCCAGGATGATGTGATCGGTCGCCAGCGCCAGCTCATAGCCGCCGCCCGCCGCCGTGCCGTTGATGACCGTGATAAAACGCTGGCCGGAATTCTCGCTGGAATCCTCAAGGCCGTTGCGGGTCTCGTTGGTGAATTTGCAGAAGTTGACCTTGTGGGCGTGGGTCGCCCCCGCCAGCATGCGGATGTTGGCGCCGGCGCAGAACACGCGGTTCTTGGCGGAGCGCAGCAGCACCACCTTGACGCCGGGATGCTCGAAGCGCAGCCGCTGCACCGCGTCCGCCAGTTCGATATCGACGCCAAGATCGTAGGAATTCAGCTTGAGCTGATAGCCCTCGAACAGCCCGCCATTCTCATCGACGTCCATGGTGAGCGTGGCGACGTCGCCATCGACCTCAAGCTTCCAATGCCGGTAGCGCGACGGATCGGTCTGAAAATCGATATGCCGGGCGCCATTAGCGAGGACGCGATCTTCACCGGCCATGGGCCACCCTCACCTGTTCTTAGGCTATCCGTTAACATGCATAATAATGCATGTTTTGGTCGAGGTCTAGGGCTATTGGGCCGAAATATGCATTTTGCTTCATGCTCGGCCGATTTTGCCGAATTCCACCCAATCCGCCTTGGATAGCGCCGGCTGCGCCAGTTTGGCCTTCAGGAGGGCCGCGAGTTTGGCCGTCGGAAATGCATCGACGAATCCGTCGCCGGCTGCCGTCGCATTGCGGCGAAGCATATCGAGTTCGCCCAGCGCCTCACCAAAAAGCCGCGCCGCTGCAAGGGGCTTGTGCATCCGCAGCCTGAGATTGGCGTTGGCGATGTGGATACAGGCCCGCAGCAGGATCCGCTCGCGTCCGCCCTGCGGCGCCGCCGCCCACACCGCTTCCAGGATTTCCTGCGATTCCCAGAAATATCCGGCGTCGTTGAGAGCAATGCCGTAGCGCAGCGCCGGATGCCGCGCCGGGACGAAGTCCTGGAATCGCGACGGCACCAGGGCCATCGCCTGCCATAACGTATCGTGATCGGCTTCGGCCTCGGCAGTTTCGCCGGGAACATAGGCCCACTGCGGCAGCGGAAGCTTGGCGGCGTTTGAGGGAGGGATGCTCATGCGCGCATGGCCCCGACCAATGCGTCAGGCGGCCCGCCCCTGCGAGCCTTCATGGATGTGCAAAATGCGTCCTGCAAATTCCGAAATCGCATTCAGCGTCGCCTCCGGCGCTTCACGATGCGGCGAATGTCCGGCTCCAGGGACGATCGTCACATCGACCGGACAATAGCATTCTTCTCGGGCGATCTCGATCTGGAGAATTGTCCCATACTCGTCCTCGGCGCCCTGCAGGATGGCAACGGGAACGCGGATGTAGGCGAGATACTCCGAAATATCCCAGTCGCGAAACCTTGGGTCGAGCCATGCCGCGTTCCACCCGTAGAACGCGTTGTCGACGTCGCGGTGCCAGCGCTTCAGCTTCGACCTGAGATCGGTGGTCTCATAGGCTTGCTTGATCCCGGCGATCGACTTCACCGAAATATCTTCGACGACGAAATGCGGCGCGATCATCGCTACGCCGCGGATGCGGTGATCCTGAACACCGCCGGCGTAGATCGCCGCTATCGAAGCGCCGTCGGAATGTCCGAGCAGGAGGCCGCGGCGAAAGCCGATTTCGTCGAGCAGTTTTGGCAAAATCTCGAGCGCCTCGATGTGCATGTAGTCGAGCGGCCGCGGCAGCTCGACCGGCGTCGAGCCGCCATAGCCCGCGCGCGAATAGACGAACACACAGGCTCCGGTCGCGGCCTGAAGCCGGTCCGGAAAATCTCCCCACAGGCCAACCGAGCCAAGACCTTCGTGCAGCATGACGATGGTCGGCGCGTCATCGGCTGCGGGACCGATCATGCGGTATTCGAGATCGGAAGCGCCGATGCGGATGAAGCCGGTGGGTGCGAGAGCGGTCATGGCGTTTCGTTCCACACGTCAGTCATTCCGGACAGGTCGCGAAGCGAACTGATCCGGAATCTCGAGGTTATTGTTCGCAGCTCGAGATTCCGGGTTCGCGCTGACGCGCGCCCCGGAATGACGAGGTATCACTTACCGTCGCGCAGCTTGAACCGCTGGATCTTTCCGGTCGCGGTTTTCGGCAAGCTATCGACGACTTCGATCCAGCGCGGATATTTCCACACGCCGATCTTCTGCTTGACGTGCTCCTTCAGCGCTTCCTGCAGGCCGCCGGTTTTGGCATCCGCTTTCAGCACCACAAAGGCCTTCGGCTTCAGCAAGCCTTCCGGATCGGCTTCCGGTATGACGGCGGCTTCGAGTACCGCGGGATGGGTGATCAACGCGCTCTCGACCTCGAACGGCGATACCCAGATGCCGGACACCTTGAACATGTCGTCGCTGCGGCCGCAGAAAGTGTAGCGTCCGTCGGCGTCGCGAATGTATTTGTCGCCGGTGCGGGTCCAGTTTCCCTCGAATGTCCTGCGGCTCTTGCTGCGCTGATTCCAGTAGCCCTCTCCGGCGGAGGGAGCATCGACCAGGAGTTCGCCGACCTCGCCGTCAGGAACATCGCTGCCTGCGTCGTTCACCAGCCGCACCTTGTAGCCCGGCACCGGACGTCCCGACGTGCCGTATTTGATATCGCCAGGCGCATTGGAGAGGAAAATATGCAACAGCTCGGTGGTACCGACGCCGTCGAGGATATCGACGCCGAAGCGCGCCTTCCACGCGTTGCCGACCGATTCCGGCAGCGCTTCGCCTGCGGAGGTGCAGATTCGCAAGCGTGAGCCGCAGCGTTCGCGCTTGAGCGTCTCGTCGTTCAGCATCGCGGAAAACAGCGTCGGCACGCCATAGAAAATGCTGGGATCGTATTTGTTCATCAGCGCAAACATCAGGGCCGGCGTCGGACGCTCGGCGCTGAGAACCGTGGTGGCGCCGACCGACATCGGAAACGTCAGCGCGTTGCCGAGGCCGTAGGCGAAAAACAGCTTCGCCGCCGACAGCACGAGGTCGTCCTCGCGAATGCCGAGAACCTGTTTCGCGTAGGTGTCCGCGGTGGCGGCGAGATTGAAATGCAGATGACGCACGCCCTTGGGCATGCCGGTCGAACCCGACGAATACAGCCAGAACGCCGGCTCGTCGGCGTGGGTCGCAACGGTTGCGAATGAATCGCTCTCGCGCGCGATCTCATCGGACAGTTTCTTGTAGCCGTGCGCATCGTTGCCGGAGACGATGACATGATCGAGATCGGGCATCCGCCCGAGCATGTCCTTCACCACCGGCAGCAGCGCTTCGGAAATGAACAGCACCCGGGCGCGGCAATCCGCCAGCACATAGGCATACTGATCGGAGGTCAGCAGCGTGTTGAGCGGCACCGGCACCACGCCGGCGCGGATCGCGCCGAGAAACACGATCGGAAAATCTGTCGTGTCGAGCATGATCATGGCGACGCGCTCTTCGCGGCGGACACCAAGCCGCCGCAAGAGATTGGCGAGGCGGCGGCTTTGCTTTTGCAAATCGCCATAGGTCAATTCGGAAACGGTATCGGTGAAGGCGAGCTTTTTGGCGCGCCCTTCGTCGACATTGCGGTCGAGCAACCAGGTCACCGCATTGTAGGAATCGGGCGCGCCGCTCATGCCGCGCCTCGAACGCTCAAGCGTGCCACGACCTCTCCTCCCAGATTTTAAGCATTATAATTCATAGCAAGCCATCACATGCGCTTGCTGTCAATCCTTTTCGGCACTATGTTTCCGAATGTGCGCCGCCGGCGGCCTGAACTCGACAGGGGATATGACCGAAAATCCCGATTCCGAATCCGGCTTTCTCGAACAGCTTGGTCAGCGCGTCCGCACCATGCGCGCGCTGCACGGCATGTCGCGAAAAGTGCTCGCAAAAGTTTCCGGCATTTCCGAACGCTATATCGCCCAGCTCGAAAGCGGCAAGGGCAACGTCTCGATCGTGCTGTTGCGCCGGGTGTCGGGCGCAATGGGCGCGCATCTCGAGGACCTCATTCCCGCGACCGAGCCTTCGCCGGACTGGCCGGTCATTCGCGACCTCTTGCGCAAGGCCACACCGAACCAGATCGCGCACGCCAAGGACATTCTTTCCGGCCAGACCAGCGGCGCATCGGCGCTGCGGCGCACGCCGTTTGCCGGCATCGCCCTGATCGGGCTGCGCGGCGCCGGCAAATCGACGCTCGGCAAAGTGCTGGCGAAGAAGATCGGCTGGAGTTTTGTCGAGTTGAACAAGGAGATCGAGGCGCAAAACGGATTATCGGTCGCCGAGATCATCGCGCTCTACGGCCAGGAAGGTTTTCGGCGCATGGAGCAGGCGGCGCTCGGACAATTGCTGGCGCGAAAAGAGCTGATGGTGCTGGCGACCGGCGGCGGCATCGTCTCCGAACCCTTGACCTTCGACCTGATCCTGTCGTCGTTCTACACCATCTGGCTGAAGGCCGAGCCGGAGGAACACATGGCGCGGGTGCGCCGGCAGGGCGATCTGCGCCCGATGGCCGATGATCGCTCGGCGATGGCGGAACTGCGCACCATCCTGCTGAGCCGCGAGCCGCTTTATTCCCGCGCCTCCGCCGTGGTCGATACCGCGGGCCTTACCGTCGACGCCGCCGCCGCGCGCCTGATCGACGCGGTAGCGCCGGTGCTGCAGCAGGATGCGAAGATGTTCGCGCGGGGGTGACTGGTCTCGCGTCCCGGACGCGGTGCAGCGCCTCTTCGGCGTTGCGCCGCAGAGCCGGGACCCACTCATCGCCAACATGGACCCCGGATCAGCAGCGCCCCACGCCGCAAGCGCGGCGCGCTGCGCAGCATCCGGGGAACGAGACGGCTGGCCGGGATGACGAGGTTTGGGTAGAGTGGCTCGTTGCCGCGCCGAAAAGGACGCACCGCCATGATGAGCCAGGAACAGAACGACCTGATCACCCGCACCGGCCCAAAGGAGCCGTGCGGGAAATTGATGCGGATGTACTGGCAGCCGGCGGCGCTGGTCGACGAGCTGCAGGGCCCGCGCCCGGTAAAACCTGTCAAAATGCTCGGCGAGAATCTGGTGCTGTTTCGCGACGAGCAGGGACGTTACGGGCTGATCGAGCGCCATTGCGCGCATCGCGGCGCCGACCTTGCCTTCGGCCGGCTCGAAAATGGCGGGCTGCGCTGCGCCTTCCACGGCTGGCTGTTCGATGTGTCACGGCCAGTGCCTTGAAACGCCGGCGGAGCCGAAGGACTCGCCGCTGTGCAAGAACATCACCCAACGCGCCTACCCCGTGATCGAGAGAAGCGGAATTCTCTGGGCTTATCTCGGCGAAGGCGAACCGCCGGCATTTCCGGAGATCGATTGTTTTGTTGCACCCGATAGCCACACCTTCGCGTTCAAGGGTCACATCAACTGCAACTGGCTGCAGGCGCTCGAGGTCGGCATCGACCCGTCGCATGCCTCGTTCCTGCATCGCTTCTTCGAGGACGAAGATCCGGCGGCCGCCTATGGCAAGCAGTTCCGCGGCGCGTCCGCCGGCAGCGACATGCCGATGACGAAGATTTTGCGCGAATACGACCGCCCCATCATCAATGTCGAGCACACCGAATACGGCTTGCGGCTGATCGCGCTGCGCGAGATCGACGATGAGCGAACCCATGTCCGCGTCACCAACCAGCTTTTCCCGCATGGCTTCGTCATCCCGATGAGCACCGAGATGACGATCACGCAATGGCACGTGCCGGTGGATGACGAGAATTGCTATTGGTATGCGATCTTCACCTCTTATTCCGCGCCGGTCGACAAGAACAAGATGCGCGACCAGCGCCTCGAACTCTACGAGCTTCCCGATTATCGTTCGCGCAAGAACAAGTCGAACGATTACGGTTTCGATCCGCATGAGCAGGCGACCGCGACCTACACCGGCATGGGCGCCGACATCAACGTGCACGACCAGTGGGCGGTTGAATCGATGGGCCCGATCCAGGATCGCACCCGCGAGCATCTCGGGCAGTCCGACAAGGCGATCGTTCAGTATCGCCGCCTGCTGCGGCAGGAGATCGAGAAAGTCGCTTCCGGCGCAAAACCGTTCATGTTCCTCGATGCCGCGCATGCGCGGAGCATCCAGGGTCCCGCCACCATGGACGGCATCGGCCCGACGCGGGGATGGGAAACCTTCTGGATGGAGGTCGATGTGAAGCGACGCCGCGGCGCGCCATGGGCGGCACCCGTTCCGGCAGAGATCGCCGACAAGGTGCGCCATCTCAAGGCGGTTTGACATTTCGTCATTGCGAGCGAAGCGAACCAATCCAGCTTTGCCGCGCATGGAAAGAATGGATTGCTTCGTCGCTTCCGCCTTCGCTCGTTGAGCTACGGCGGACAAGTCGCTCCTCGCAATGACGGCCCATATGCAGCGTTTCCATTTGTTCGAGTCAGGCGGTCAGGGAGTAACGCGTTGAGTTTCGTCCAACGTCACGGGCTTTGGTCCGACGAGCAGCGCGAGGCGGCAACGCGGCTGCGGCGCATCGTCGAAGAGCGAGAAGCTCGAAGTCATCCGGCTGTCGTTCCCCGATCAGCACGGGATTCTGAGAGGCAAGACGCTGGTCGCGAGCGAAGCGCTGGCCTCGCTGGAGAGCGGGTGTACCATCACCACCACGATGCTCGCCAAGGACACCTCGCATCGGACCGTGTTTCCGGTGTTTACGGCGGGCGGCGGTTTTGGGATGCGGGAAATGGAAGGCGCCGCCGATGTTCTGATGGTGCCGGATCCCGCAAGCTTTCGCGTGCTGCCATGGGCGCCGGCGACCGGCTGGCTGCTGTGCGACATCTATTTCGCCGACGGACGGCCGGTGCCGTTTGCGACCCGCCATCTCTACAAGTCGGTGCTCGCGAAGCTCGCAAAGCGCGGCTACGACTTTGTCGCCGGCCTCGAGGTCGAATTCCATATTTTCAAGCTCGAAGACGCAAGAATGTCGCCGGAGGACGCCGACCAGCCCGGCCAGCCGCCGTCGGTCAGCCTGTTGTCGCACGGCTACCAATATCTCACCGAGCAGCGCTACGACCAGATGGAGCCGGTGCTCGAGATCGTCAGGCGCGACATCCTGGCGCTCGGCCTGCCGCTGCGCTCGATCGAAGTCGAATTCGGTCCGAGCCAGTGCGAGTTCACGTTCAAACCGACGCTGGGCCTTGAGCCCGCCGACACCATGGTGCTGTTTCGCAGCGCCGTGAAGCAGATCTGCCATCGGCACGGTTATCATGCGACCTTCATGTGCCGCCCAAAGTTGCCGAATGTGTTCGCGTCCGGATGGCATCTGCATCAGTCGATCGTCTCGCGCGCACACGGCGAGAACGCTTTTGCAACGAAGGTTGGCGGCGAAGTCTTGAGCCCGTTCGGCCATCATTATCTCGGCGGGCTGCTGGAGCATGCCCGCGCCTCGGCCGTGTTTTCGACGCCGACCATCAATGGCTACAAGCGCTATCGTTCCTATTCGCTGGCGCCGGACCGCGCGATCTGGGGCCGTGACAATCGCGGCGTGATGGTGCGCGTGCTCGGCGGCGGCGACGATCCCGCAACCCGCCTCGAAAACCGGATCGGCGAGCCCGCCGCCAACCCGTATCTCTACATGGCCTCGCAAATTCTTGCCGGGCTCGATGGCGTCGATCGCTCCCTCGATCCCGGTCCGTCCGCGGACACGCCCTATGAGACGAAGGCGAACCTGTTGCCGAAGACGCTGCACGAGGCCGTGTCAGCGCTGAAGGAAGACTCGTTCTTCCGCGAGGCGCTCGGGCGCGGAGTTCGTCGACTACTACGTCCACATCAAGAACGCCGAGATCGAGCGCTTCCAGGCCGAAGTGTCGGAATGGGAACAGCGCGAATATTTCGAGATGTTTTGAGAGCAGCCGTCTATGTCAACTCCGTCATCCCGAGGCGCGAGCCTTGCGGTGCACTTGCACCGCTGGGCGACCTGCGAAGGATGAGCGCCCGGGCTGTCGTCCTTCGAGACGGCCGCGTTGCGCTTCGCGCCTCAGCATGATCGGGTTGACGCGTTCGCGCATCGCCGGCATCGATGCACTCCTCACACCCCGAGATACCGGTGCTGCAGATCGGGCTGCGCGACCAGCTCCTCCGAGGTCCCGCTCCACACCGCGCGGCCGCGCTCGATGATGTAGTGGCGGTCGGCGATGCGGGTGAGATGCTCGATATTCTTGTCGATCACCAGCACCGATTGACCCCGCGCTTTCAGCATCGACAGGCAGTGCCAGATTTCCTCGCGGATCAGCGGCGCCAGCCCCTCGGTGGCTTCATCCAGGATCAACAGGCGCGGATTGGTCATCAGCGCGCGGCCGATCGCCAGCATCTGCTGCTCGCCGCCTGACAGCGTGACGCCCATATTGTTGCCGCGCTCGGCAAGCGGCGGAAACAGCGCGTGGATCTTTTCGATGGTCCATGGATCGGGGCTACCCAGACGATTGCCGGCAGCGGCGACCAGATTCTCGCGCACCGTCAGGTTCGGAAATATCTGACGACCCTCCGGCACCAGCCCAATTCCCAGCTGCGCAATCCGGAACGAGGGAAAATTGCGAACCTCATGTCCGGCGAACCGGATCGCGCCGGCGCGCGCCGGCGTCAGCCCCATGATGGATCTTATGGTCGTGGTTTTCCCCATGCCGTTGCGGCCCATCATGGCCACCATCTCTCCGGTCCGCACCTGTAACGACAGGCCGAACAGCACCTGGCTCAGGCCGTAGCAGGTCTCGATTTCCTCGATCTCCAGCAAGGCAGTTGCGTCAGCCATGACGGGTCACCGCGTGCTGATCGCCGAGATAGGCGCGCCTGACCTCTTCGTTTTGGCGGATCGCCGCCGGCGCGCCGGAAGCGATCACGCGCCCGTAGACAAGTACGGTGATGCGGTCGGCGAGCGCGAACACGGCGTCCATGTCATGCTCGACCAGCACGATGGTGACTTCCCGCCGCAATTCCTGCAGCAGCTTCACCATGCGCGCCGATTCCGTTGCACCAAGTCCGGCCATCGGCTCGTCGAGCAGCAGCAATTGCGGCTTGGTGGCGAGCGCGACGGCGAGTTCGAGCTCGCGCTGCTCGCCGTGGCTCAATCGGGAGACGAGGACGTCGGCGCGATGCCGAAGACCGACCCGGTCCAGCGCGGCCAGCGCGGCTTGGCGGAGGTGGCGTTCCTTTCGGGCATTGCTCCAGAAATAGAACGAGTGACCGTCATGCGCCTGCGCCGCCAGCGCGACATTGTCGATCGCGGTGAAGTCGAGCAACAGCGAGGTGATCTGAAACGAGCGCGCCAGCCCGAGCGCGCTGCGGCGATACGCCGGCTCGCGGGTGATGTCCGCGCCCGCCAGGCGAACGGTGCCGGAATGCGGCAGCAGCTGCCCGGTGAGCTGGCTGATCAGCGTGGTCTTGCCGGCGCCGTTCGGTCCGATGATCGCGTGCAATTCGCCACGCGCAACATCCAGCGAGACGTTATCGGTTGCGACGATGCCGCCAAACCGCCGGACCAGATTTTCAACGCGAAGCAAGGGATCAGCCACGACGCAGCCTCCCCAGCAGCCCCAAAATGCCGCCGTGCCCGAACAGCACGATCAGCAGCAAGCAGCGGGCCCATGATGAGCGCCCAGTACTCCGTCACTTGCGACAAAAATTCTTCCAGCAGCAGATAAACGATCGCGCCGATCATCGGACCGAACAGCGAGCCCATGCCGCCGAGGATGACCATCACCATCAGATCGCCGGAGCGGGTCCAGTACATCACCGCCGGACTGACGAAGTCGGTATTGTTGGCGAGCAGCGCCCCGGCGAGACCGCACATGGTGCCCGCGATGACGAAGCAGACCAGCCGGTAGCGGCTGGCGGGAAACCCGATCGCCTGCATGCGCTGCTCATTGGAGCGCAGGCCCTGAACCACCATGCCGAAGCGCGAGTTGACGATGCGCCAGATCAGATAGATGCCGCCGAACAGGCAGGCGAGGCAGAGATAATAGAACTGCACGCGGCTCGACAGATTGATCAGGCCGCCGAAAGTGCTGCGCTTGTAGATGGTCAACCCGTCGTCGCCGCCATAGCGGGCAAGGCCGGATGCGATGTAGTAGGCCATCTGCGCGAAAGCCAGCGTGATCATGATGAAGTAGACGCCGCGGGTGCGCAAGCTGAGCGCGCCGACGACAAGCGCGAACAGCGCCGAGGCCGCAAGCGCCACCGGCCACTGGATGAAACCGGAGCCGATGCCCTCAGCCGCGAGAATGCCGACCGCGTAGCCGCCGATCCCGAGATAGGCGGCGTGACCGAAGCTCATCATCCCGCCATAGCCCATGATGAGATTGAGGCTTGCGGCGGCCAGCGCGAAAATCACGATACGCGTGAACAGCGTCAGCGTGAAGATATTGCCGGTGATCGAGGTATAGAGCGGAAGCAATAACAGGCCGGCGATCACCAGCGCCACGATGACGTTGCGGGCGTTGAGCAGATCTTTCATCGCCGGCTGGCCGGAAACAGCCCCTCCGGCCGCAGCACCAGCACGATCGCCATCAACAGATAGATCAGCATCGAGGAGAGCGCGGGCGCCGCGGTGGACGCGGCGGTCGAACTCAGCATCTGCCGCAACAGGTCGGGCAGGAAGGCGCGGCCCAGCGTGTCGATCATGCCGACGAAGATCGCGGCCAGGAACGCGCCGCGGATCGAGCCGATGCCTCCGATCACGATGATGACGAAGGCGAGGATGAGGATATTTTCGCCCATCCCGATCTGCACCGTCAGAATAGGCGCCTGCATCAGCCCGGCGAGACCGGCCAGCGCCGCGCCGAGCCCGAACACCAGCGTGTAGAGCAGCTTGATGTTGATGCCGAGCGCGCCGATCATTTCCCGGTTCGACGCGCCGGCGCGGATCAGCATGCCGAGGCGGGTGCGCATCACCACCACATAGAGAAACGCCGCGACCAGCAACGAAACGACAATGATCGCCAGCCGATAGCTCGGATAGAATACGCCGGGCATGATCTGGATCGGCACCGTCAGCCAGGCCGGGCAGCGGCAGCGCAAGACCCGCCGGGCCCCAGATCAGCCGCACCGCGTCATTGAAGAAAAGGATAAGCCCGAACGTCGCCAGCACATGATCGAGATGATCGCGGCCGTAAAGGTGCCGCAGCGCGACGAATTCCAGCGCGATGCCGAGCAGCAGCGTCGCGCCGAGCGCAAGCAGCACGCCGAAGATGAAATTGCCGGTCCACGCCACGAAGGTCGCCGCAAAGTAGGCGCCCATCATGTAGAGCGAGCCGTGCGCCAGGTTGACGAAGTCCATGATGCCGAAGACGAGCGTCAGTCCCGCCGCCAGCAGAAACAGCAGCAGGCCGAACTGCAATCCGTTCAGGAATTGTTCGACGACAAGCAGCATGGACGCTCTAGGTCATTTCCGGGTGAGGCGTATCATTATCAGGCATCCAACGGGCCTCGTGGTTCGAGGCGCGCGGCGTTGCCGCGCTCCTCACCATGAGGGTTTAGGACCTCATCCTGAGGAGGCGCCAACGGGTCCGCGCGAAGCGCGGCCCGATGATAAACTCCACGCCGTCTCGAAGGATGAAGCCACCGGACTGAAAAATCATCGGCTGCAAAACATGTGCCGAACGGAAAACAGCGGCAGCGCGCGAGCGCCGCCGCCATATTGGGCAGGGTGATCTGTGATCACTTCATCGGACATTTGTCGTGGAAGCGATCCTGGCTGTTCTCGACGATGGTGGCGACGGTTTTCAGCGAAAGCTCGCCGTTGTCATCCTTCACCACGTCCTGCAGATAGAAGTTCTGGATCGGGATGTGGTTGTTGCCGTATTTGAACGGGCCGCGCACCGACTTGAAATTCGCCTTTTCCATCGCGGCCTTCATCTCGTCCTTCTTGCTCACGTCGCCCTTGACCGCTTCCACCGCGCTGTTGATCAATTGCGCGGCATCATACGATTGGGCTCCGTAAAAGGTCGGACGCAGGCCGACGTGCTTCTTGCGGTAGTCGGCGACGAACCGCTTGTTCTGATCGTTCGGCAGATCGTTCACCCACTCCTGCGCGCCGGGAATGCCGAGCGCATTCTCCCTCTGAAACGGCAGGGACAATTCGTCGATGGTAAAGGCGGTGTAAAGCGGGATCTGCTGCTTGATCCCCGCCTGCACATATTGATTGAGGAACTGGACGCCGGCGGCGCCGGGATAGAACACGAAGATCGCCTCCGCCTTGGACGCGCGCGCCTTCGAGAGCTCGGCCGAGAAATCGAGCTGGCTCGGCCAGACCGTGTATTCCTCGCCCACCACCTGGCCTTTGAACGTGCTCTTCACGCCGGCCAGCATGTCCTTGCCGGCGGCATAGTTCGGGCCGATCAGGAACACCGACTTGATGCCCTTTTGATTCATGTAAAGGCCCATGGCCTCCGGCGTCTGGTCGTTCTGCCAGGAGGTGGAAAACACGTAAGGCGAGCACAGCTCGCCGGCGAGCTGCGAGGGCCCGGCATTGGCGGAGATCAGGAAGGTCTGCGAATCGACGGCGGTCTTGAGCGAGGCCAACAGCACGTTCGACCAGATGTAGCCGACGATGAAGTCGACCTTGTCGGACTGCACCAGCTTCTCGGTCTTCTGCTTGCCGACGTCCGGCTTCTGCCCATCGTCCTCGTAGATCACCTCGACCGGCTTGCCGCCCATCTTGCGGCCCAAATGATCGAGCGCGAGCTCGAAGGAATTGCGCATGTCGTTGCCGATCACGGCGGTCGGGCCGCTGAAGGTAGAGACAAACCCGATCTTGATGGAATCCGCCGCCGTCGCGGGGGTTGCCAGCGCGAGAGCCGTCGCGCCCGCCAGCCAGAATGCCGTTCTCATATCCGTTCCCTCCTCACTATCTACGCCTACCGCCAGTCAAACGACCCATCGGTGCCTCCCTTTTTGGGAGATGTGTTTTGTGCGCGAAACCGTAGGCTGGCGGCAAGCATGAACCGCCGGCTCCCTCTTAGAACCTTCGGCCCATGCCGATGCCTCATGTGGCCTGCACCATAGTTCGCAGCCGGCGCGGATGGCAAGAATTATAGTGCGTATTATAGTTCTGGTTTGCGGGCCAGGATTGTCGCAGCACGACCTACCCGTAGGTCGGCCGCTGCGGCCAGCCTGGCGGCGAGTCTTCAAAATCCTGCTGCCGCCCATAGGGCGTCACGTCGAGCAGCGCGCGGGCATCGGTGAGCGCCTCGGTGCCGCGCGCATAGGCGGAATAAGTGTGGAAGACATCCTCGCCGATGCGGAAGAAAACGCTCAGCGCCGTGCTCTTCGCCCCTGGTCGCGTTGGGGACCTTGTTGGCCTCGAGCTCCGCCTGGTTGCGGTAATTGTATTCGACCGGCGCGATCTTCTCGTCATTGGTGACGTGAAAGTCGTAGTTGAAGTCGCTGCCGAGCGAGGACACCCACGGGAACGGCCAGCCCTGCCGCTCCTTGTAGGCCTCGAGCTTGCCGAGCGGGGCGCGCGACACCATGACGAAGCTGGTCTCGCATTTGTCGAGCATGCCGAGATCGCCGATCGAATTCACGTAAGCGGTGCAGCCCGGGCAGCCTTTCTCCCACGCGGGATCGAACATGAAGTGATAGATCACGAGCTGGCGGCGGCCCTGGAAGAGATCCAGCAGCGATTCCTCCCCGCCGGGACCATCGAACATATATTTCTTCTCGATTTTGACCATCGGCAATCGGCGTCGCTCGGCATTGACCCGATCGTATTGCCTGGTGAGCTCTTTCTCCTTCGCAAGAAGCTTTTTCCGCGCGACCAGCCAATATTCGCGCGAGACAATCTGGGGATGCGGAACGTCGTACGTGGTCATGTCCGTCTCCTTATCGCAGCCGATCAGATCATATATTCAGCCCCGTCGATGATGTAGCGGGCGTGGCGGAAATCGCGGATGGTCGCGACCTTGTCGGCCGACCATTGCAGCAGCATGAAATATTTCGGCGCCGAGCCCGGTTCGCCGGGATCGAACACCAGGATCGCAGGATGCCCTTCCACCAGCCCGGGCGCCAGATGCCAGTCACTGACCCTGGAATAATTGCCAAAATATTTTGCAACTTCGGCCTTGCCGCTCATGCGGGTCTTGTTGACGAGATCAAGCCGCACGTCGTCCGCGATCATCGCCCGGATGGCGTCGAAATCCCGCGCGTTGAAATGCGCCACATATTTGCCGAGGCGGTCGCGATCGGCTTCCGACAATGTCGGACGCGGCAGGTCGTCCGGCTCGTCCGCCAGTTCGCGAAGCCGGGCGCGGCCGCGATGCAGCGCCGCTTTCACCGCGGGCAGGCTGAAATCCATGACGTCGCAGACTTCCCTGCAGCGAGCAACCGAGCACATCGGTCAGGATCACGCTGGAGCGCTGGGCGACCGGTAAGCGCATGAAGGTGCGAAGACTAGCGCCTGCAATCTCGCGGCTACCGAGGGCATCGGCCGGGTCGGCAATCATGTCCACCTCCTCGCCCGATCGCAGCGCTTGCTGCCGGTTGCGGCGGCGCAAAAAATCCAGCGCCGTATTGTGCGCGATCTTGAACAGCCAGCCTTCGGGATTGCCGACAGGGCCGGCGGATGCGAACGACTCCACCGCCTTGATCAGCGCATCCTGCAGCACGTCCTCGCCGTCGATCACCGAGCCGACCATGCGCGCGCAGAAGCGATGCAGTTTTGGCCGCATCGCCGCGAGCAGGCCGTCAAGATCGGCGGCAGCCGGTGCCTCGGGCATCAATTTCATCCTGCTGTCCGCAATTCTAAATCCAGGGGCTAGGGGGCCTCAAGCATCCGATAATTGCCGACAATGGTAACGCCTCCGGCGACCGGTGGTTCGATGCATCGCTCGCGAATTCCGCTCTGGAACGCCTGAAAGGCGGTGAGTTTCGGAAGCGGGCTGGGGCCGTCGCCGGCGTCGGTCTCGACAAAATGGACGAAAGTGCCATCGTCGAGCCGCAGCGAAAGATAGCGAACGCCCTCTACCTTCGCAGCTTTCAATTCCTCGAACACGGCTGCGATCAGCTCCGCGTTCCTATCGGCCAATTCCGGCTTCGTCTTGTACCTGATCAAGGTCCGTTTCATCACTCTCTCCCTGGCTGGTTTCGCGACGCGAGATCATCGCGTCTCCGCCATAGACGTTCGGCGTCCCGCGAAGGATTCGGTGGCGAAGGAAAATATTTTTGCTTGAGCCCCGTCATTCCGGGGCGATGCGAAGCATCGAGCCCGGAATCGCAAGGATTCCCCGATGCGCAATTGCGCATCTGAGGTCTGGTCCTTCGGACCATCCCGGAATGACGAATAATGGATTGCTTCGTCGCTTCCGCACTTGCGCATCGTCGAGCTACGGCGGACAAGTCGCTCCTCGCAATGACGTACATCCATGACATGCCACCGCGATCCCGCCGATCGGCCCCGGATTTCGCTTTGCTGCCTCCGGGCTACCCTTTCTGCAGCGGCGACGAGATTAAAAGATTTTTGAGGATAGCTTTTCGCTATCGATCTCTTAGCAAATCGGCCTTGGACCGCGGCGGGTAAACGCCTACATCAATCAACGCACGGAGAAATCCAAAACCAAGGGCGCTTTCAAGGATGGCGACAGAGCAGCCGGGGCCGGCAAAACCCCATCGCGTGGTGATCGTCGGCGCCGGTTTTGGCGGGCTGGAAGCGACGTTTGGGCTGGCCGGCGCGCCGGTCCAGATCACGCTGGTCGACCGGCGCAATCACCACCTGTTTCAGCCGCTATTGTACCAGGTCGCCACCGCGTCGCTGGCGACTTCGGAGATCGCCTGGCCGATCCGCTATTTGCTGCGCGACCGCCCCGAGGTCACGACCCTGTTCGCCACCGTGACCGGCGTCGACGCCGGTGCGAAGTGCGTGCAGCTCGATGACGGCGACGCGCTGCCCTACGACACGCTGGTTCTCGCCACCGGCGCGCGGCACGCTTATTTCGGCCATGACGAATGGGAGCCGTTCGCGCCCGGGCTGAAAACGCTGGAGGACGCCACCACGCTGCGGCGGCGCATTCTGGTCGCCTTCGAACGCGCCGAGCGCGAGAGCGATCCGCAGCGGCGCGCCGCGCTCCTGACCTTCGTCATCGTCGGCGCCGGCCCGACCGGCGTCGAGCTTGCCGGCACCATCGCCGAACTGGCCCACGAAACGCTGCCGCCGGACTTCCGCAACATCGACACCCACAAGGCCCGCGTCGTGCTGATCGAGGCCGGACCGCGCGTGCTGGCGGGCTTTGCCGACGATCTATCGGCTTACGCGCAGCGCTCGCTCGAAAGTATCGGCGTCGAGGTCGTATTGGGACAGGCGGTCACCGAATGCAGCGCCGATCACGTTGTCTACGGCGGCAACAGGCTCGACACCACGACCATCATCTGGGCCGCCGGCGTGCGCGCCTCGCCCGCCGCCGAATGGCTCGGCGCGCCGGCCGACCGCGCCGAGCGCCTGCAAGTTCTCCCTGATCTTACCGTTCCCGGCCATCCCGATATTTTTGCGATCGGCGATACCGTTGCGATCAACGGTCCTGACGGAAAGCCGGTGCCCGGCATCGCGCCGGCGGCCAAGCAGCAGGGACGTTATGTCGCCGAATGCGATCAAGGCGCGGCTGCGCGGCGGCAAGATCGCGCCGTTCCGTTACAAGCATGCCGGCAGCCTGGCGCAGATCGGCAAGCGCAAGGCGGTCATCGATTTCGGGCGCTTCAAGCTGCGCGGCACCATCGCATGGTGGATCTGGGGCATCGCGCACATCTATTTCCTGATCGGCCTGCGCCACCGTCTCAGCGTCGCGCTGAGCTGGCTGTGGATTTACCTGCGCGATCAGCGCGCCGCGCGGCTGATTACCCAGGGAAGCAGCAAGGTCGCGCGCTGACGGGGCCAGCGGTGCGGCTCAGACCCCGCATCCGATCCATTCGGCTGACGCATCGTCTTCCAGCGTCGCCACCGCATTGGCGCGCCGGGTCAGCACCGCGCGCTGGTTGATGTAGGCCTTGTCGGTGATCTCGCCGCCGTCGACCGAGGCAGGCTCGGCCAACAGCAGCGCCCGCGTCGCATGGCCGGAGGAGCTGCCGCCGCATTGCGCCTTCAGTTTTGCCAGTCCCGACGCGATCCCCGCGCGCACTTTTTCGTTGCCGATCACCTCGGCGACGGCAGCGCTGTCGGGTAGCCCGGCATGCGCGCGGCAGGCAGCGATGTTCGGAAACACCAGGAAACGCACCTGGCCGCCGCCATGGCCCGCCACCACGATGTCCTGCGCCAGCGGCGCCAGCGCGGCAATACCGGCGACCCGCAACGCGCCGACGTTGACCCAGGTGCCGGAATCGAGCTTGAAATCCTCGGCGATGCGGCCGTCGAAAAATAATCCGCGTTCCGGGCGATCCGGATCGGCAAACGTCATGGCATCGCCGATCAGGTAGAAGCCCTCGGCGTCGAACGCCTTCGCGGTCAGCTCCGGCGCCTTCCAGTAGCCCGGCGTGACGTTGGGTCCGCGCACCCGCACCTCGAGCTTGTCGCCCGACGGCAGCAGCTTCAGCTCGGTGCCCGGTACAGGCACGCCGATATTGCCGGAGCGCTCGGCCTGGAAATGGCAGTCGGTTGCCAGCGGCGAGGTCTCGGTCGACCCCCACGCCGACACCATCGGCAGCGCGTGGCCGACCGTCTTGAACGAGAGTTCTATCATCGCATCCCAGAGATTTTGCGGCAGCGCCGTGGCGGCATAGAATGCGAGACTCACTTCGCTGAAGAAGCGGCGCCGCAGCTCGTCATCGCCGCGCAGCGCCGATATCAGCATGTCGTAACCGCGCGCCACGTTGAAATACACCGTCGGCATCACGCTGCGCAGATTGGCGAGCGAGGTCGCGAACAGGCGCCGGCGCCGGCTTGCCGCCGTCGATGTACAGCGTGCCGCCGTTGCGCAGCACCAGATTGAAATTGTGGTTGGCGCCGAAGGTGTGGCTCCACGGCAGCCAGTCGAGGATCACCAGATCGGTTTGCGGATTTTCAAGAAACGGCCAGATCTGCGCCTTGGCCTGCTGGCTCGATGTCAGCATGCGCTGGGTGTTGATGACCGCCTTCGACGTGCCGGTCGAGCCCGAGGTGAACAGAAATTTTGCAATGGTGTCCGGCGTGACGGCCGCGAAGGCGTTTGCAACCGCCGATGTTTCCGGTGCAGCGGCGACCGATCGAAATGAAATGGCGCCCTCGCTGTCACCGGCTTCACCATGCACGATCTTCGCCGAATGCAGCGGTTCGATCGCCGCCAGCGCCGGCGCGAACGGCTTGAGGTGCGAGACATAGATCGCGCCGGGACCAAGCAAGCCGATCATGCTCTTGAGCCTGTCGAAGTCCTTCGACATCAGCGAATAGGCCGGCGAGATCGTGGCACTGGGCACGCCGACATGCATCGCCGCCAGCGCCAGCAAGGCGTGATCGATGCTGTTGTCGGAGAGAATGACCAGCGGGCGCTCGGCACTCAAACCTTGCGCCAGAATCCAGGCGGCCACCGAGCGCACCTGCCGCAACGCGTCCTTGTAGGTGAGCGTCGTCCACGGCGCGTCCACGCTCGAGCGCTCGCCGAGAAAAATCCGCTCCGGCGCTTGCCGCGCCCACTGCTCCAGCCAGTCGCCGACGCAACGTGCGCCTGGTTGCAGCGGTGTGGCCGATTTCAGCAAGATGCTGCCGTCGGCGCGGCGCTCGGCCACGATCTCAGGCACTGCAAACAGCGTTTCGGGATGGTCGTGACGGTTGGCGGCGGCGATCGTCATGGGTTTCCCTCGAGATGCCCTCTTTGGAGATGCCCTCTTTGGCGGGGCTGACGTCTGCTCTACGCGAGAACCGCGCGCCGCGGCAATGCGTCATCGCGCGCCCTTGCCCGGTCACGGTCCCCCTGCAGAGCGAGACTTCATGCCGAGAATAGCCTTGCTCTGAAAATGAGCAAATTCGATTGACGGGACTCGACCCCGGTGC
Organism: uncultured Alphaproteobacteria bacterium; assembly: GCA_963745785.1. Taxonomy (GTDB): domain Bacteria; phylum Pseudomonadota; class Alphaproteobacteria; order Rhizobiales; family Xanthobacteraceae; genus Bradyrhizobium. The sequence goes on from CAVUYV010000007.1 coordinate 88,159, forward strand.
CGCAAACGCCGCCGCTAGATCAGCCAAGCGATTGATAATATGGGTTGATTTTCGTGGATCGACGTTGCCATTGCCATGTACACAATGGCACACTGCTTGCTTCGATCGAGCACGGATTTCCGCCCTCCCGGAGCGCAATCAGCGATGGTGAACCCTGGTCCAACCTTCCCGTCCAGTATCGGAAAGACGCGCTTGCCGCACCCGCCGATCAAGCGCGTTGCCGATCGGGGCCGCGCGTGACTGAAACGGTCGCCGCGATCGTTGCCGCGCATCGCGCCGGCACCGCCTCGCCGGCGCAAACCGTCGCGCGCAGCTTTGCGCGGATTCGCGATCATGACGATCCCGCCGTCTTCATCAGCCTGCGCGATGAAAAAGAGGCGATCGCCGAAGCGGAGGCGCTGAGCGCGAAAGATGCCGCGCAGCTTCCGCTGTACGGCGTTCCGGTCGCGGTGAAGGACAATATCGACGTCGCGGGCCTGGCCACCACGGCCGGCTGTCCGGCGTTTTCCTATCGACCGTCGCACGACGCGACCTGCGTGGCGCGGCTGCGCGCGGCCGGCGCTATCATGATCGGCAAGACCAATCTCGATCAGTTCGCGACCGGCCTGGTCGGCGTGCGCTCGCCCTATGGCATCCCTAAAAATCCGGTACGCGCCGATTTGATTCCCGGCGGGTCGAGCTCGGGATCGGCGGTCGCCGTCTCTGCCGGGCTGGTGCCGCTGGCGCTCGGCACCGACACCGCGGGCTCCGGGCGGGTGCCCGCCATGCTCAACAACATCGTCGGGCTGAAGCCGAGCCTCGGGCTGATCTCGACCGCGGGCGTGGTGCCGGCCTGCCGGACGCTGGATTGCGTCTCGCTGTTCTCGCTCAGCGTTGACGACGCGATGACGGCGCTGGCCGCAATCGCCGGCCCCGATGGCGCCGATCCGTATTCGCGCTACCGGCCGCTGGCGGAGATGTCGGCGTTTCCCGCCAACCTCAGGCTGGGCGTGCCGCGCGACGGGCAATTGATTTTTTTCGGCGACAAGGCGGCGGAGAAAGCCTACGGCGAGGCGCTCAAGCGCTGGATATCGCTGGGCGCCACGCTGGTCGGGTTCGATCTCGAACCGTTCTATGAAACCGCGCGGCTGCTCTATGAAGGACCGTGGGTCGCCGAGCGATATCTCGTGATCCGGGATTTGCTGGCGTCGTCGCCGGAGGCGATCCATCCGGTGACGCGCGATATCATCGTCGCCGGCGCGCGGCTCAGCGCCGCCGATACGTTTGCCGCGCTGTACCGGCTGCAGGCATTGCGCAAGATCGCCGGGCGCGCCTTCGCGCCCATCGACGCGCTGGTGCTGCCGACGGCGCCGACCGTCTACTCCACCGCGCAGGTGCTGGCCAATCCGGTCGAACTCAACTCCAGGCTCGGCACCTACACCAATTTTGCCAATCTGCTCGACCTCTGCGGCCTCGCGCTGCCGGCGGCGATGCGCAGCGACGGAATTCCGTTCGGCATCACGCTGCTGGCGCCGGCCGGGAACGACGCGCAGCTTGCAAGCATCGGCCGCGTCTTCCATGCCGACACCCAACTGACGATGGGCGCGACGGGAGTGCCGCAGCCGCCGCTGGCGAATTTGCCGGCGGGCCTGCGCGGCGACGAGATCGCGATCGCGGTGGTCGGCGCGCATCTCTCGGGCATGGTGCTCAACGGCGAATTGAAGGCGCTCGGCGGACGATTGCTGGAGCAAACCAAGACCGCGCCGGACTACAAGCTCTATGCGCTTCCCACCACGCCGCCGAAACCCGGCATGCTGCGCGTGGAAGCGGGAGCGGGATCGTCGATCGAGCTGGAGGTCTGGGCGCTGGGCGCGGCGGCGTTCGGGAAATTCGTCGCCGCGATCCCGCCGCCGCTGTCGATCGGCACCGTCCGCCTCGCCGACGGCCGCGGCGTCAAGGGCTTTATCGTCGAACCCGCCGATGTCGCCGGCGCGCGCGACATCTCCGCCTTCAACGGCTGGCGCGCGTTCGTGGCGGAAGCGGCGGCGGGGTGAAGGACTCCCTCGCCCCGCTCTTGCGGGGAGAGGGTCGGGGTGAGGGGCTGCCTCCACGAGCACCGAATGCGCGGTGAGTCCCCCTCACCCGGATCTCATCTTCGATGCGATCCGACCTCTCCCCGCAAGCGGGGCGAGGTGAAGAAGGGCGCGCGCTCCTCGGGATGAGGACGGCTTCACACCGACACCGCGTAGAGTTCGTATTCGTCGCGCACCAGCTCGATATGGGCGCGCATCGCGGCGGCGGCGCCGGTGCGGTCGCCGCGCATGATCGCCACCACGACGCGGTCGTGCTCGGCGTGCGATTTTGCCAGACGCCCGAGATTGCGAAACTGCGCGCGGCGGAACGGCTGCACCCGGACCCGCGTCGCCAGCGTGATTTCGGCGATATAGCCGTTCTGCGAGCCGGCATAGATCGCGTTGTGAAAGCGTTCGTTGACCTCGTGAAAGCGGTCCGGATTGCCGGCGTAGCTCAACACCCGCAATTCCTCATGGATCGCCTCCAGCCGATGCCGCTCCGCCGGCGACATTCGCTCCGCGGCAAGCCCGGCACACAGCGCTTCCAGCTCCGCCATCGCCTCGAACATCCCGGTCAGCCGCTCGATCGAGGGCCGCGCCACCACCGCGCCGCGATGGGCGCGGGCATCGACCAGGCCGCTGGCCGCGAGCTGGCGCAACGCCTCGCGCACCGGCGTGCGCGACACCTTGAAGCGCCGGGCAATGTCGGTCTCGTCGAGGGAGGCTCCCGGCGGCAGCACGCCGCGCACGATTTCATCCGCGAGCTGCAGGCGCAATTCCTCCGCGCGCGTGACCTTGTCCGGATAGGGCGCGGCGCGGTCGACGCGCCGGACCACCGTCTCAGACGCGTGGCGTGCAGGAGCGCCGGCCGGAAGATCGTCAAGACTCATGTCTTTTGATCCATGTCCCTGGACGATCCGGGTTCGTCGATGATGCTGACATGCGCGGCGACGATCCTCCAGCCTTCGGGAAATCGCACCCATGTCTGCATTTGCCGCCCCACCTTGCCGGGCAGCGAGTCGCGATAAAACAATGTCGAGGCGACCGCGGTATCGCGGCCATAGGTCGTGATCACCGTCTTGTCGGTCCTGCGCCCCAGGCCGATCGGCGAGCGCGCGGCGCGAAACGACTTGATCGCGTCGTGGCCATAGAGATTTTCGCCGACGCCATAGCGCAGCGAACGCGGATCGTTGCGGAACAGTTCGTCGAGCACGGCGACATCGTTCGACACCAGCGCCTTTTCGTAGCGCGCGAACTGCTCGGTCACTTCAGCGAGCACGTCAGGTAGATCGACCTGCATTTTCAAAATCCTCTCGGTGGCGGCGCGGCAACCACGCCCGCGCGCTCCAGCGCGAAAGCCACCCGCAGCGCGATATCTTCCCGCCAGGGTGCGGCGATGATCTGCACGCCGATCGGCATCGGCTCCAGCGGCACCGGCACCGCCACCACCGGCAGCCCGATAAAGGAGATCGGCTGGGTGTGGATGCCGATATTGGCGCGCACCGGCAGTTCGACGCCGTCGAGCACGAAGGTGGCCTGCCCGATTTTTGGCGCGACGCAGGGCGTCGCCGGCGCGATGATCACATCGACCGAGCCAAAGATCTCCAGCATCCGGGCGCGATACCAGCGGCGGAATTTCTGCGCGCGGTCGACCAATGGCGCCGGAATCATCGCGCCCGCCAACAACCGGTCGCGCACCGCCGGATCGAAATCGTTCGGGCGCTTGCGCAAACGGTCGAGATGCAGCGAAGCGCCTTCGGCCGTGGTGATGACGTAGGCCGCGGCGCGGGCGCGCCCGGCTTCCGGAATTTCGATGGTGCGCGTGGCGCCAAGCGCCTTCGCGACCCGGGCGACGGCCTCGCTCGCTTCCGGAAAGACATTGTTCTGGAAATATCCGCCGGCAACCGCGATCCGCAAGTCCCCGATGTCCTGCGCCAATAGCGGCGCGACCGGCTCGGCCGGCCTGCTCGTGCAGGCCGCATCGTCCGGGTCGGGTCCCTGCATCGCGTCATAGGCCAGCGCGAGATCGCCGACGTTGCGCGCGAAGGGGCCGAGGTGATCGAGGCTGAAGACGAACGGAAACGATCGTGCACGCGACAATCGGCCGTAGGTCGGCTTCAGTCCAAAGATGCCGCAGAACGACGACGGCACCCGGATCGAGCCGTTGGTGTCCGAGCCCAGCGCCAGCGGCACCAGGCCGCCGCCGACCGCGCCGCCGGAGCCGCCCGACGAGCCGCCGGTCATCCGCGTCAGATCGTGCGGATTGCGCGACGGTCCGTCGTGCACATTCTCGCCGGTGAAGTCGTAGGCGTATTCGCCCATGTTGAGCGCGCCGACCAGCACCGCGCCGGCGGCTTCCATGCGCTCGATCAGCGTGGCGTCGCGCGTGGCCGGCTCGAGATCGCGATTGATCTTCGATCCGGCGCGGGTCGAAAGCCCCTGCACGTCGAACAGGTTCTTGACCGCGAACGGCACGCCGGCAAGCGGCCCGGCATTCTTGCCGGCTGCAAGCGCGGCATCGATGGCGCGCGCCTTGGCACGCGCGCGATCGGCGGTGACATCGGTGAATGCATTCAAGACCGGATTGTGCCTGGCGATCCGCGCCAGCGCCGCTTCGGTGACGGCAAGCGCCGAGATGCTTCGGCCCGCTACCGCTTGCGCGATTTCCGAGGCCGATAGCCCATCGGGGGTGGCAGTCATGGCGGGATCAGGCTGCAAAGACACTGGCCGGCTCGGTTTCATCCGGCAGCGCGAACTCGTCCACCAGCCGCGCCAGCCTCAGCGACACCTCGAGATTGGCCTTGACCGCCGGCTTCCAGGCATCCTCCACCGGCAGGCCCAGGGCCTTCGCGACGGCGTCGATATAGTCATCAAGCGGATCAGCAGCCATGGCTCTCTCATTACTCGGCACGTTCAATGAACCGGCAACGGCGGATGCGGAATCGCCGTCAACAGCTCCCTTGTATAGGCATCCTGCGGATCGCCCAGCACGCGCTCGGACGAGCCCTGCTCGACGATTCGCCCCGCGCGCATCACAATGACACGATCGCACAACAGGCGCACCACATTCAAATCGTGCGACACGAACAGATAGCTCATGCCCATCGATTGCTTGAGGTCCTGCAGCAGATTCAACACCACCGCCTGCACCGAGACATCGAGCGCCGCGGTCGGCTCGTCGAGAATCACGAGCTTGGGGTGCAGCGCGATGGCGCGCGCGATGCCGACGCGGGCCTTCTGTCCGCCGGACAATTGATGCGGGAAACGATCGAGCAGGTTGATCGGCAGCCCGACCAGTCCGGCCAATTCCTCGCAGCGGGCGCGCAACGCGTCGCGCCGCCGGATGCCGCCAAGCTGCAGAAGCGGGTCGGCGATCGCGCGCGCGGCGGTAAAGCGCGGATTGAGGCTGTCGGTCGGATCCTGAAACACCATCTGGATGCTCTTGCGCAGCGGCAGCCGCGCAAACGCATTGGGCAGGATGCCGCCGATCTCGTCGCCGTCGAACATGATGCGGCCCGAGGTCTGGTCCAGCAGCCGCATCACCATCATCGAGGTGGTGGACTTGCCGCAGCCGGACTCGCCGACCAGACCGACGCTCTCGCCGTGGCCGACGGTAAAGCTGATGCCGTCGACCGCGCGGAATTGTTCGGTTTCGACCGGCGGCTTGCGGCCAAACAGTTTTGTCAGCACCGCGGTGGCGCCCTGGCGCGGATATTCTTTGACGAGCTTGTCGACGAGCAGCAGGGGCTTTGTAGTCTCGTCACCCTCGGGCTTGACCCGGGGGTCCATCGCTTCCGAGAAAGAATTCTTGCGAAGAGGGATGGATGGCCGGGTCAAGCCCGGCCATGACGAGTGATGGACGGGACGAGGTTGAGGAAGGCGAAATTGGCTGCAGCGCGGCAGCCTCCTCCTCCGGCAGCAGATCGCGCAAGGAGACGCCGAGGCGCGGCGTCGCGCGCATCAGCTTTCTTGTATAGGGGTGCTCGGGCCTGGCGAAAATATCGGCCGACAGCGCGGTCTCGACCACGCGGCCCTTCTCCATCACCACCACGCGGTCGCAATAGGCCGCCGCCAATCCGAGATCATGGGTGATCAGGATCGTCGACATGCCCCGGCGTTTGGTCAGCTCCACGATCAGGTCCATGACCGCCTTTTGCGTGGTGACGTCGAGACCGGTGGTCGGCTCATCGGCGATCAAAAGCTGCGGATTGCACGCCAGCGCCAGCGCGATCACCACGCGCTGGCACATGCCGCCCGACAGTTCGAACGGATAGGCGTGATAGCGCTCGCGCGGACGGGCGATCTTGACCTGCTCCAGCGCCTCGATCGCCTTCTCGCCGCGGTCAGCCACTGCCGACTGCTGGACATGCTGGCGCAGCACGTCCTCGATCTGGTCGCCGACTTTACGGATCGGATTGAGCGCGGCGCGCGGATTCTGGAAAATCATCGAGATTTCGCGGCCGCGCAAATCGCGCATCTGGTCTTCGCTGGCGCTCCCGACGTCGATGCCGGAAAACACCACCGAGCCTTCGGCGATCCTGCCGGCGCGATCGAGAATCCGCATCACCGCGTAGGAGGTGACGGATTTGCCGGAGCCGGATTCGCCGACGACGCCGAGCGTCTCGCCTTTTGCGATGGAGATGTTGACATGCTGCACCGCTCTCACGATGCCGCGGCGGGTGGCGAATTCCACGGTGAGATCACGGACGTCGAGCAGCGGCGGCGCGGTCATCGATGCTGCCCCCGCAATCGAGACAGGCCCCCTCGCCCCGCGCGAGCTGCGCCCCCTCGCCCCGCTCTGGCGGGGAGAGGGTTGGGGTGAGGGGCTTCTATCAGCGAACGCAGGAGAAAGAGGAATGCACGGAGGGTCCCCCTCACCCGGTTTCGCGCAATGCGCGAAACCGACCTCTCCCCGCAAGCGGGGCGAGGTGAAGGAGACCGCGGCCACACACCTTTGCCATCCTCACGTCCTTCGCTGCGGATCGACGATGTCGCGCAGGCCGTCGCCGAGCAGGTTGAAGCAGAACACCGCAACCATCAGCGCCAGACCCGGAAACAGCGCGATCCACCATTCGCCCGAGACCATGAAGCCGGCGCCTTCCGCGACCATGATGCCCCATTCGGCCGTGGGCGGCCGCACTCCGAGCCCGATGAAGGACAGCCCGGCGGCGTTGAGGATGGCGTAGCCCATGGTCAGCGACATCTGCACGATCATGATCGGCATGATGTTGGGCAGGATGTGCACCAGCAGAATGCGAAACTCGCCATTGCCCGACAGGCGCGCCGCCTGCACGAAGCCGGCGTCGCGCCGCACATTGGCTTCGGCGCGGGCGACGCGGGCATAAAGCGGGAAATTCACGATCGCGGTCGCGATGATGATGTTCTGCACGGTATTGCCGAGCGCCGCCACGATTCCCATCGCCAGCACGAACAGCGGAAACGCCATGATGGTATCGGCGACGCGTCCGACGATGCGGTCGGTCCAGCCGCCAAAATAGCCCGCGGCGATACCGGCGAGACCGCCCATCAGAAATACCAGCGCCACCGAGGCCACCGCGATGAAGGTGTCGAGCCGGGTCGCCACGATGACGCGGCTGAAGATATCGCGCCCCAGCTGGTCGGTGCCGAACCAGTGCGCGGAAGACGGCGGCTTCAGCGCCGCCGCAGTGTCGGAGGCCAAGCGGATCATGGGGAACGATGTAGGGACCGAACAATGCCGCAAACACGATGAGGATCAACAGCGCGAAGGCGAACGCGGTCACCCGGTTCTCGCCGAGCACATAGCGGGTGTGCTCGAAGATCGCTGACAACCCCGAGGTTCGCGCGGGCGCGACGGGTTCAACGGCTGGCGCAACGCTGCTCATGCTTGCCTCACCCTTCAAGCCTTACCCTTCAAGTCTTACCCTTCAAGTCTTACCCTTCAAGTCTTACCCTTGGATCGATCACGCCATAGAGAATGTCGATCATCAGGTTCAAGAGCACGTACAGCACCGCCATGGTCAGCACAAAACCCTGCACCGGCGCGAAATCCGACGAGATCAGCGCTTCCACCGCGTAGGAGCCGATGCCGGGCCAGGCGAACACTTTTTCTACCAGCACGTTGGCGCCGAGCAAAAATGAGAACACCATGCTCAGCGTGGTGATCACCGGCAGCATCGCGTTGCGGAAGGCGTAGGTGACGATCACGGTGCCCGGCGACAGTCCGCTGGCGCGCGCGGTGCGCACGAAATCCGACGACAGCACCGCCAGCATCGAGGCCCGCGTCATGCGCGCGATCGGCGCCAGCGAGAAGATCGCGAGCGTCAGCGCCGGCAGGATCAACTGGCTGAATGCGGAGCGGAAGGTTTCGAAATCGCGCGCGATCAGCGCATCGATCAGATAGAAGCCGGTTACCGAAGGCGGCGCGCTATAAAACACATCCAGCCGTCCGAGCGGAGCCGGTGACCATCCGAGGCGGAAATAGAAAACATAGACCAGCACCAGGCCGGTGAAGAACACCGGCAGCGACACGCCCGCGGTCGTCGTCACGCGGCAGAGGTGGTCGATCCACGAGCCGGGACGGGTGGCGGCGAGCACGCCGAGCGGCAGCGCGATCGCAACCGAGATGACAAGGCCGAGCAGCGTCAGTTCGGCCGAGGCCGGCAGGCGGTTGCGGATTTCAGTTGCGACAGGCTGGCCGGTGGTGAGCGAATTGCCGAAATCGCCATGCGCGAGATCGGCCGTATAGCGGAAGAACTGCTCGATCAGCGGCTTGTCGAAGCCGAGTTTCTTGCGGATTTGCTCGACCGCCTCCTTGGTCGCCGCAGGTCCCGCGAAATACGCCGCGGGATCGCCGGGCAGCGCGCGGGTCAACAGGAACGTGACGATCACCACCCCGATCAGACTCGGGATCGCGAACATCAGCCGCTTGCCGATCATGGTCAGCATGGCGCGAACTCGCCGGTTGTGTTTCCGGTCTCGCAACACGACGCGGTCTGCTCCCTCCCCCCTTGTGGGGGAGGGTCGGGGAGAGGGATAAGCCGAGAAGGCGGTGCTTGTGGCCACCCCCCTCCCTAACCCTCCCCCACAAGGGGGGAGGGAATGGGAGGCCTCGGCTCGTGTCGCGGGCACGCATCGCAGAGTTAGGCCTTCACCAGCGCGCGGTAGTCGAGGCGGCGGTGGAACCAGTATTGATAGCCCGAGACGTTCTTCTGCATCGCGACGTTGACATAGGGCTGATAGAGCGGAATGCGCGGAATATCGGCGAATGCCAGGTCGACAAAGCCCTTCACGTCGGCGTCGTAGGTCGACTTGTCGCCGGTCGAGGCCGCATTGCGCGCGCCGTCGATCAGTCTGTCCATCTCCGCCGACTTGTAGCTCATGGTGTTGAAGATGGAATTGTTGCCGTGATAGCACCAGTAGAAGAAGTATTCCGGATAATCGAGCCAGCCCGAGAACACGTTGGTGTAGAGCGGCAGTTCCTTCTTGGTCAATTCGGTGCGCCAGTTGGCGCCGGGCACCTTGTTGATCGTGGTCTTGATGCCGATCTGGCCGAGGCTCTCCTGCACCAGCACGCAGAGCGGCTCGTTGACGCCGGCGAAGTTGAGGTCGAATGAAAGCGTGGTCTCGAAGCCGTTCGGATAGCCGGCCTCGGCAAGCAGCGCCTTGGCCTTGTCGATGTCGGTAAAAAACTTGGTCGGCTGCGGCCAGGCGACGTCGGTGGTCTTGGTCGGTGGCGCGCCGAACATCGGATTGGCCAGCCCAAACAGCACCGCATCCATGATCTTCTGATAGGGGATCGCGTAGGCCACCGCCTGACGCACCTTCGGATTGTCGAACGGCGGTTTGGTCACGTTCATGCCGATGTACTGGATGCCGTTGGAGAACGGCAGCGATACGATGTCGAGCTTGCCGGCCGATTTGAGCTCCTGAAAATCCTTGTACGGCAGTTCATAGGAGATGTCGGCGTCACCGCGCTCGAGCAGCGCGCGGCGGTTGCCGGCCTGCGGCACCATGCGCCAGATCACGCGCTTGATCTTCGGCACCGGTCCGCCGACCCAGTCGTCGTTGCGTTCCATGATGACTTCGGTGCCGGCGGTCCATTTCGTCACTCTGTAGGCGCCGGAGCCTGCGGTCTGCTGTTTGGTATATTCGAGGCCCCAGGGGTCTTTCTCGGAAGCGTTCTTCTTCACCAGTTCCGAATTGACCACGCAGGGCACGATCACCGCGAGATCGGGGATCGTCAGGCGATCCTTTTTGGCGAAATCCACCCGCAGCGTGTTGTCGTCGACGATGACGAACTGCTCGGGTTTTGTCAGCGAGCCCGCGCTCATCTGGAAGGTCGGGAATCCGCCGACGCTGACGGCACGGTCCAGCGACCATTTGACGTCCCTGGCCGTCACCGGCGCACCGTCGTGGAATTTTGCGTTCTTCTTCAGTTTGAAGGTGACCGACATGTCGCCGACATTCATGTCTTCGGCGAGCTCCGGCTTGAACTTGTCGCGGTCGTAATACGGCACGCCGCCGGGACCGCTTTTCATCTCGTGGCTGATCAGGCGGTCGTAGCAATTCCACGACACTTCATAACCGGGCACGTTGGTGCCGACGCCGTGAATGTCGAGATTGTTGGGGCCGCCTTCCGAGACGATCAGCAACGTCTCCGAGCGGGCATCCGCCTTGGCGGCGGACCAGATCGCGGGCGCCGGCACCATGGCGCCGGCGGCCAATCCGGAGACGGATTTCAGGAAATCGCGACGCTTCATGTGATGCTCCAAACGCTACGTGTGGGCAGGTCTGGAGCTGACTTCGCAAGGTTCGTGCCAAATCTTAACGCAAGCCTAATGGCGCCCTAAGCACATGATTTGACAGCCAAATCAAGAACGTGGAGGATACGCGACTCCGAATGGATTGCATACAAAGAGGCGCCTTTGCCTATTGTGAGTGCAAATATTGTGACCGCCTTCTTCTTGGGCGAGGTCGCCAAACAGAGGCTGCTACCGGTCCGGGTTAGCCCGCTCGAATTGACGCAGCAGGCGGTTGCCGTGCTCGACTGCGGAATCAAGCGCCTGTTGCGCCGATTTTTTACCGGCAAACGCCTGCTCCAGTTCTTCGTCGATGACGCTGCGGATCAGAACGAACGATCCGAGCCGCACACCCCTCGAATTGTCGGTCGGCGGTTTTAGCGTGATCTGCTCGATCGAGATCGCCGCACCTGGGTTGCGGTCGTAAAAACCCTGGGCGCGGGTTAAATCGAAGGCCGCGCGGGTGATCGGCAGGTAGCCGGTGTTCTGATGCCACGCGGCTTGAATCTCCGGCTTTGACAGGAAGCCGAAGAATTTCGCGACACCCTTGTATTCGGCGCGCGGCCGGTCCCGCAGCACCCACAATGTCGCGCCGCCGATAATCGAGTTTTGCGGCGCGCCTTGGACGTCGGGCCAGTACGGCAACATGCCGTAGCCGACCTCGAATTTCGAATTGGCCTTGATATCGGCGCGAGTCGCCGACGAGCCGATGAAAATTCCACATTCGCCATTCTGAAACCGCGGCTCCGCCGTGGTGGCGCGACCGCTGTAGTCGAACGCCTTGCCGGTTTGCCATTCCGCAAGTTGCGCGATGTGACGCACCATCACCGGGTTGTTGAAAATCAGCACCGCGTCAAGACCCTCGAAGCCATTGGCCTTGGTCGAAATCGCCAGATTGTGGAATGCGGAAAAGTTCTCGACGTTGATCCATGATGGCCACGACGTGGTGAACCCGCAAACCGCTCCCGACGCGCGCAATTTCTTCGCCGCCGCGCCCACCTCCGGCCAGGTCTTCGGGGCCGTTTCGGGATCGAGCCCGGCGCTACGGAACAGGTTCTTGTTATAGTAAAGGATCGGGGTCGAGGCGTTGAACGGGAATGACAGCATGTTGCCGGCGACATCGGCATAGTAGCCGGTCACGGCCGGAAGATATGCGTCCGGTGAAAATGGCTCCTGCTCGTCGCGCATCAATTCGAACACCGGATAGATCGCGCCCTTGGCGGCCATCATGGTCGCGGTCGCGATTTCGTTGACCTGAACGATCGCCGGCTGGCTGCGCGAGCGGAACGCAAAGATCGCCGCATTCACGGTTTCGGTATAGTTCCCCTTGTAGTGCGGCACGATCCGGTATTCGGATTGCGATGCGTTGAAGTCAGCGGCAAGCTTCTCCAGCTGCCGGCCGAGCTCGCCCGACATGGCGTGCCACCACATGATATCGGTGACCGCCTGGGCCGGAGAGGCGAAGGCGACCACCGCCGCCGCGGCAGCGAATCGCAAAAATTTAAAAGCTGGATTCACGATAAAACCAATCTTATTGCCGCGGCCAGAACACGACTCTCACGTTACGCGCCTGATTAAGCATAAACGTCGTCCCCGCGAAAGCGGGACCCATACTCCGTGAAGGTGCGATTTGAGGCAGGCGCCTGCGGCAGCTCTCTTTTACAGCCATAACGGCTGCTGGTTGTGGATCCCCGCGTGCGGGGGATGACGATGGGCATGCCGGCCGCCTCAAAGAGCCCTTGCAGTGGGCGGCCCACGCCAGTGGTTTCAATCCCGCAACGGCCGTCGCAGCGCACCATTGACGATGTCACCGGTGCTGGCACAATAGCTATCTCCCGCCAGCTTCTGCTAGAAAGCGTTGAACCTTTTTTTCCGACCATCGACATCATCATGAGGGGATGAAGTTGCCCGTGTTCAGCCGCGCCGACCTTTCGCGGACCGTAACAATCGTTGCCATCGGTGTCGCGCTTTGTTTGGCGGCGATCCCAACGACCGCTGTGGCGCGCGAATTTCGCGTCGCCGACACCCAAAGCGAAGACTATCCAACCGTACAGGCGTTGCGATACATGGGCCGCCTGATCGAGGAGCGCAGCGGAGGACGCCACCACGTCCGGGTCTTTCATTCGCGCCAGCTCGGCGAGGAAAAGGAAACCATTGAACAGACCCGCGTCGGCGCCATCGATCTCAATCGCACCAATGTGGCGCTGGTCGGAACTTTCGTGCCGGCGATGAATGTGCTCGCGATGCCGTTTTTGTTTCGTTCCATCGACCATTTGCAGAAGGTGCTGGACGGCCCGATCGGCAATGAATTACTCGGCAGCTTCGAGGCTCACGGATTTGTCGGCCTGGCGTTCTACGATTCCGGGGCACGGTCGATCTACAACAGCGTCAGGCCGATCCGCTCCATCGCCGACGTCAAGGGCTTGCGACTTCGCGTGCAGCAATCGGAATTGATGTCCGACATGATCAAGGCGCTTGGCGCGGAGCCGATCGAGTTGCCCTATGGGCAAGTTCTTACCGGACTTGCCACCAGGCTGATCGACGGCGCGGAGAATAACTGGCCTTCCTTCGTCACTACCGATCACTACAAATATGCCGGTTATTATACGCTGACCGAACACACCATGAGCCCGGAAGTGCTGCTGATGTCCCAGAAGGCCTGGGCGAGCCTGTCGAGCGAAGACCGAAAGATTTTTCGCGAGGCGGCGATGCGATCCAGCCAGTTCATGCGCGAGAAATGGAAGGACCTCGAGGACCAGTCGCGCGAGCGGGCGAAAGCGGCCGGCGTGACGGTCGTGACCGACTTCGACCGCAAACCTTTCGAAGCCGCGATGGCGGCAATCTACGCTAAAGCGCAACGCGATCCGGCATCCGCCGAACTGATCGAACGAATTCGCAAGGTGGAGTGAATTGGCCCTGGGAAGATCCCAACAGGATGCTGCTGCGGAACTGCCGGCGGGCCTCGCCGCGCGCGGCCGTGCCCGCATCGTCGGGCTGGTCCGCGCGGTGCCGATCCGCTGGCGCATCCTGTCGATTGCCGCGCTGAACTCCGCCGTCGTCGTGGTGCTTGCCGCCATGATATGGAACGGCGCCCAGGTGCTCGGTTCGGCCTGGGACGATGTGCGGCAGGTGCGGGAATCGGACAAGATCCTGGCGCTATTGGAGAGCGAGACCGGCCGCCTGCAGAACCTGATCCATCGCTACATCAACCAGCCAAGCCCCGAACTGTTCGCCGAGATCCTGCTGTTGCGCGAGGCGGTGCTCGGCACCCTGACCACGCGCGCATCGACCGACCCGATGCTGTCGGGATCGGTGAAAGACCTCGAACGCGTGACCGAGCGTTTCCTCAACGGCTTCGGCGAATTGCGCGGCGTCCAGGCAACAATTTCGAAAACCTATGAGGACCAGGTGCTGGCCCCCGCCCGGGACATGGCCGGGCTCTACTCGATCATCGAGGGCGCGACCGGGCACCGCGATGCCCTGATCTGGCCGTCGCTTGGCAAGTCCCGCGAGGCGTTTACCGCGATGCTGGTTGCCGCCAACGCCTATTATCTTTCGCTGGCCTCGGCATCCGCCGAGGACGCCCGCCGCAATACCGAGACGATCGAGAAGACGATCCCGGTAATGTCCGACCTCGCCGACAACGACCTGCAGCGCATGGCGCTACAACGATTGCGCATGCGCGCGGTGGCGCTGCGCGAGGGCCTCGCAAAATTGTCGGACCAGCTCGCCAGCCGGACCGAGCTGTTGCGCAATACCATCGACGCCAGCCAGGCCGAAGCCATCGGCGCCATCGACGAATTGTCGATCAAGATGCGGCAGCGCGAACAGAAAGCGCAGGAGACATTCGATCGGACGCTCGGCGATATATCCCGCCGGGTGCTGTCCATTGCCGTGATTTTTCTCGGCATCATCATCACCGCGGGCGTCGTGATCGCGTTGAGCATCCGCCTGCCGTTGCAGCAGATCATGGCGGCGATGCATGCCATCACAACGGGCAATTACGACCGGCAGGTGCAGGGAACCGGCGCCAAGGACGAGGTCGGCGCGATGGCCCGCGCGGTGGAGGTGTTCCGCGAAAACGCCATCGCCAAGCGCAAGACCGAGGATGAGTTGCGCACCTCGAAAGAGAAAGCCGAGGGCGCGCTGTTCGAGTTGAACGCCGCCCAGCAAAACCTGATCGACGCCGAACGTCTGGCCGCGCTCGGCGGTCTGGTCGCCGGCGTTGCCCATGAAGTGAACAACCCGATCGGCATCAGCCTGACGGTGGCGTCGAGTTTCGCCCGCCGCGCCGAGATGTTCGACGCCGAGCTGAGATCCGACGGCCAGTTGCGCCGGTCCCAACTCGAGGAATTTGTCCGCACCTCGCGCGACGCATCCCAGCAACTGGTGTCGAACCTGCATCGCGCCGGCGAATTGATCCAGTCGTTCAAGCAAGTCGCGGTCGACCGCTCGCATGCGGAGCGCCGGCAATTCAGCCTGAGCGAGGCGACCGACCAGATCATCGCCAGCCTGCGGCCGGTTCTGAAGAGGGCGCCGATCGCGCTATCGGTCGACGTGCCGGAAGGCCTTGTGATCGACGGCTATCCCGGCTCGTATGGCCAGATTCTGACCAATCTGTTCCTCAACGCGGTAAATCATGCATTTGCCGACAAGCGTTCCGGGGCGATCTCGATTTCCGCGAGGCCCCGCGGCCATGACGACGTCGAGATCATTTTTGCCGACAATGGGGCCGGAATGACGCCGGACGTGCAGCGGCAGGCGTTCGACCCGTTCTTTACCACACGCCGCAACGAGGGCGGCACCGGGCTCGGCCTGCACATCGTTTACAACCTGGTTACCCAGCAGCTCGGCGGCCGCATGATGCTGGATTCAAGGCTGGGACAAGGCACCACATTTCGCATTATTATGCCGAAGGCCGCCAAGGGCGGCTCCGCCACCGCAGACCCAGCAAGCGACGGAACCCCTCAATGGCCGAACAGGACGATGTCCTCCACCTGATCGACGATTCCGGAACCGCTCCGGAAACGCCGACCGCGCGCAAATGGAAGGTCGCCGTGATCGACGACGATCACGCCGTCCATGAAGGTACGCGGTTTGCGCTGAGCGACTACGTTCTCCATGGCCAGACCCTGGAAATCCTGTCGGCCTATTCGGCGGCCGAGGGCCGGGCCTTGATGCGCGCGCACCCCGACATCGCCGCCGTGCTGCTCGACGTCATCATGGAGACCGACGCCGCGGGCCTCGATCTCGTCGAATACATCCGCAATGACATCAAGAACGAGACGGTGCGCATTATCCTGCGCACCGGGCAGCCCGGCCAGGCGCCCGAGCGCCGCGTCATCGTCCAATACGACATCAACGACTACAAGGCGAAGACCGAGCTGACCGCGGACAAGCTGTTTACCTCGCTGACCGCGGCGTTGCGCAGCTATCAGCAGCTCGAGCGCATGGTTCAGACCCGGCGCGGACTGGAAATCATCATCGACGCCGCCTCGACGCTGTATGACTTCAAATCGATGCAGCGTCTGGCCGAGGGCGTGCTGACGCAAATCGCCTCGCTTCTCAACGTCGATTGCGCCGGCATCCTGGTGCTGCGCGACGGCGGCGCGGTCGGCGACGACTTTTCGGTGCTGGCCGGTTCCGGCTGCTATAGCCGCTTCATCGGCGTCGCCGGCTCCAAATTGCTCGACCCCGACGTGCGCGCGATGGTGGAAGCCGCCTTCAGGCGGCGCAAGCATGAGTTCTTCGATCAGCGCTCGGTTCTCTACGTTCGCACCGGCAGCGGGCGGGAAGTCGTCGTGCTGTTGCAGGCCGAGCGCCAGCTATCCGAAACCGATCGATCGCTGGTCGAGATTTTCGGCAGCCGGCTTTCGATCGCGTTCGACAACGTCATTCTTTATCAGCAGCTGCACGAGGCCAATACCCAGCTCGAGGACCGCGTCGCCCAGCGCACCCGTGCGCTGATGCAGGCCAACCGCAGGCTTTCGTCGCAATGGCTGCGACTGCAGCGCGCCAACGGCTTCAAGAACGAAATTCTCGGCACCGTGGCCCACGATCTGAAGAATCCACTCGGGGTGATCCTCGGCCGCACTGAAATGCTGACGGAACTGATCAGCGCCGGCTCTTCCAAGGACAGCGTCACCGCCCAGGTCGAACACATCCGCGATGCCACCAAGCGCCTGACCCTGATGGTCGATCATCTGATTTCGGACGCGATGGCGGATGCCTTCGACATCACCATTCGCCGCGAGCCGGTCGATATCGCAGGCCTGGTCAGCGAAGTTGCCGACGCCAACCAGCCGCTGGCTACAAACAAGCAGCAGGCCATCACGGTGTCGGCGCCGCCGAATTTCGTCACCATGTGCGACGCCGACCGGATGCGGGAGGCGATCGACAATCTCGTCAGCAACGCCATCAAATACAGCCCGATCGGCGGCAAGATCGCGGTGGCGGTCGGTCGCGAGCGGAACAACACCATGATCCGGATCACCGACGAAGGCGCAGGACTGTCGCCCGAGGATCTCGGCCGGTTGTTCGGCCGCTTCCAGCGGCTATCGGCCAAGCCCACCGGCGGCGAAAGCTCGACCGGCCTCGGGCTTTCCATCGTCAAGCGCATTATCGACATGCATGGCGGCCAGGTGACCGCCGAGAGCGCCGGTCCCGGACGGGGATCGACCTTCACCGTCATCTTGCCGGCGACAGAGTTGTCATGACCCAAAGCCAGCACATCATCATCGTCGATGACGAGGCGCCGGCCCGCGAGATGGTCGGCGATTATCTGAAGATGCACGGCTTTACCGTGACGCTATGCGACGGCGGCAAGAGCTTGCGCGGGGCGATCGAGACAAGCGTGCCCGATCTGGTGGTGCTCGATCTCAATATGCCGGAGGAAGACGGGCTTTCGATCATCCGCGATCTGAAGAGCCGCATCAATGTCCCGGTCATCATGCTGACGGCGACCGCCAGCCCGATCGACCGCGTGGTCGGACTGGAACTCGGCGCCGACGATTACGTCGCAAAGCCCTGCGAATTGCGCGAACTGATGGCGCGGATCCGCTCGGTGTTGCGGCGCAGCTCCCCGGCAAGGGCGGCGGCAACCTCGGAGGGCGCGGGAGCGAAAGCGGCGAAAGAGCGCCTGGTGCGGTTCGGAACGAAATGGCTCGATCTCGAAGCGCAGGCGCTGCGCGACGACGAGGGCAATGAACATCCGCTGACCGCTTCCGAATTCGGCCTGCTCAAGGTTTTTGCGGCCAATCCGAAGCGCGTGCTCTCGCGCGAGCGCCTGCTGGAATTGGCCAACGCGCGCGACAGCGAGGCCTTCGATCGCGCGGTCGATCTGCGGATCATGCGAATCCGGCGCAAGATCGAACCGGACCCGAGCAAGCCCGCGGTGATCCGCACCATCCGAGGCGGCGGATATCTGTTCTCGCCCGCCGGCGAAAAGGGCTGATTGGCCGAAATGACGGGCCATTGCGCCTAACGTTTCTTGTCGCGATGCACCGTCATGCCCGGCCTTGTGCGCCTTGTGCCGGGCATCCAGGTCTTTGCCGCAGTCAGAAAAGAAAGACGTGGATGGCCGGGACGAAGCCCGGCCATAACGGATAGATCAGCGCCTTTCAGCAAGCTTCCAATTTTGCGTGCATTGAAATTATTCCCATTTCGGGCCCGAATGTTTCGTCCCGGGCGCCGCGACGAAACAATTCTCTGACGGTTGAAACCATTTTCCCCTTGGCGTGCAGACATCCCGAAACGTTCGCTGGCTATCAATCCGCCCAACAAAGCGCAAAAGCGCAATCACCGGGAGCCAGTCATGCAGAACGTCATCGCCATCAACGCCGCAGCCCGCCAAGGCATCATCGCTGCCCAGGCGACCTCCGATGAAATGCTGCTGGAAAGCATTGCCGATGGCGGCCGGCCCGCGATGCATATCCTTTATTCCCGTCACAATGTGCGGGTGTACCGCTTCATCCTCCGGATCGTGCGCGATACCACGATGGCCGAAGACCTCGTCAGCCAGGTTTTCCTGGATGTGTGGCGCACCGCCCGCCAGTTCGAAGGCCGTTCCCAGGTTTCCACCTGGCTGTTGTCGATCGCGCGCTTCAAGGCGCTGACCGCGCTGCGTCAGCGCAAGTACGAGGACATCGAGCAGGAGGACGTGCTGGAAATCGCCGACGAGGCCGACACGCCGGAAGCCTCGCTCGACCGCAGCAACACCAGCGCCATTCTGCGCGCCTGCGTCGCGAAACTGTCGCCGGCGCATCGCGAGATCATCAACCTCGTCTACTACGATGAGAAGTCGGTGGAAGAGGTCGGCGCGATCATCGGCATCCCCCAGAGCACGGTGAAGACCCGGATGTTCTATGCCCGCAAGCAGCTCGCCGATCTGCTCAAGGGAGCCGGCGTCGACTGCCTGGCGGCCTGAGGTAAAACGTCAGCTAGTTCAATTGGTTACGGGTATTGCGGACGCAAGAACTGACACAGGTTTTCTGCCGGAATATTAATTCCGGCGAAACAAATGAAACAATTGGCGACATCAAGCGGAAAAACTCTCTGCCTATACAGGCCATCACCAACGCAGCCGAACAGGAGTGAGAAAAAATGCTGAAGCCGTCTTTCCGCCTTTTCATCATTCCGCTCGGCGCCATCTGCACCCTGGCCTCGCTGTCCAGCCAGAACGTAACGCCCCGCGCGCAACGCGATGCCGGCTCAAGCTTCGTGCGCGAGCAGGTGGTCGATTGCAGCAACAAGAATCCGGCGGAGGTCTGCGTGATCTCCCCCGACAGCGCGACCAGCGCCCGCTGACCCAAGTTTTTCGTTTCCGACCAGGCCTTCTAACCTCCCAAGTAACTCCAACGACCCGGACGGGATGCCCCCCTCCGGGTCGCTCTGTTTCTGGCGGCCGCCGAAAGCCTCACGAACACGTGACGGGGCTTGGGCGGGCCCAAGGTAACGCCTCGCCCTAGCGCCGCGAAGAACGATCGAGAGCTCGCGCCTGGCCGCGAAGCCCGTGGTTCCATGGGATTCCTACCGAATGCTCAATCTCGTTCTTGCACTGCTGGCCGGCGTGGTCACCGTGGCGGCGCCCTGTACGCTGCCGATGCTGCCCATCCTGCTTGGCGCATCGGTTGGCCAAACCGGCAAGATACGGCCGGCGATGATCGCGCTTGGTTTCGTCATCTCGTTTTCCGCCGCCGCATTGGCTCTGAGCGCGATCACCCGCATCTTCGACTTCGACCCCAACAGCCTGCGGACCGGCGCGGCGATTCTGTTGCTCGGGTTTGGCCTCCTGATGATCTGGCCGGCGCCATTCGAGTGGCTGTCGATCCGCATCAGCGGACTGACGAATGTCGGCTCCGCCGCCGTCACGTCCCGCCAAGGCGCCATCGGCGGCTTCGTGCTCGGCACCACGCTCGGTCTGGTCTGGACGCCCTGCGCCGGCCCGGTGCTCGGTTCAATCCTCACCGTGGTCGCGACATCGCGGGATACCGCATGGGCGAGCGTGTTGCTCGTGGTGTATGCCATCGGCGCTGCGCTTCCGATGCTGGCGATCGCCTATGGCGGCCAGGCCGTCACCACCCGCGTGCGCAGCATCGCGCGCATCTCCCCAAAACTGCAGCAGGGATTTGGCGTCGTGGTGATCGGCTTCGCGATCGCATCCTATTTTCAATACGACACGCAGATCGTGGCGTGGCTGACCGCATTCTACCCGACCGGCCAGATCGGCCTGTAATCAACCCGCGACCACAGGAGACTTCCATGACGATACGATCGTTCGCCGCAGCCGCTTCCGTGCTTGCCCTGTGCCTGATCGGCGCAGCGTCTCCCGGCATCAGCGATGAAGCGGCGCGCGACCAGACGGCTCCGTTCGCGGTCGCCGCGGTGCAGGGTACGGCGCCGAACTTCACCGGCATCAGCCACTGGTTCAATTCCGCCCCGCTCAACATCGCCGACCTCCGCGGCAAGGTGGTGCTGGTGGATTTCTGGACCTATGGCTGCGTCAACTGCGTCAACACGCTGCCTCACGTCACCGCGCTTTATGACAAATACAAGGACCGCGGCCTGGTCGTCGTCGGCGTCCACACGCCGGAATTCCCGTTCGAGCGATCCGCATCCAACGTGCAGGCCGCGCTGAAACGGCACGGCATCACCTATCCGGTGGCGCAGGACAACGATTCGCAAACCTGGAACGCCTATCGCAACCAGTATTGGCCCGCGCAATACATCGTCGACCAGAGCGGAAAAATCGTGTTCCAGCACGACGGCGAAGGCCGCTACGAAGAGATCGACCGCACCATTGCGCGCCTGCTCAACGCATCCAGCTGAGCAGGCCCCTGCGCTATCGAGCTGCAACGGCAAGACCAGCGCCCGAGATTTATTTTTGATTTCCAAACACCTGTGACGATCCGGAGGGGATGATGCTCCCTTCGGGTCACCCTGCCTTTGCGGCCTTCCGCTGCATTGAGCAGCCTCACGAACACGTGACGCGCAAGCGCCAGCCGAATAACGCATCGCCCTAGCTTCCGTTGATGAACCTCCTACTTGTCGGGCCGACTCTCTGCTCGCCTCCCCCTCGGGATCGACGCGAGCGGGGCTCGCGCTTAAGGCTCAGGTGGGGCGATTGATCCACTTCGATGCTTCGATGCCGCAATAATTCCATCGCAACGACGAGCGTGGTAGAAGCGCTCACTGACAGCAACGGATGGTGCCGATGTTCGAGGGCTGGGATGCCGTGGTGTTGGCCCGGGCGCAGTTCGCATTCACGATGTCGTTTCACATCGTGTTTCCCGCTTTCTCGATCGGGCTTGCAAGCTATCTCGCGGTGCTCGAAGCGCTCTGGCTGTGGACCGGCCGCGAGGTCTTCATCAACCTGTTCAACTACTGGCTGAAAATCTTCGCCGTCGCGTTCGGCATGGGCGTGGTGTCGGGCATCGTGATGTCCTACCAGTTCGGCACCAACTGGGCGGCGTTCTCCGACAAGGCCGGCCCGGTCGTCGGCCCGCTGATGGCCTATGAGGTGCTCACCGCGTTCTTCCTCGAATCGGGTTTCCTCGGCGTGATGCTGTTCGGCCTGAAGCGGGTCGGCCCCAGGCTGCATTTCCTCGCCACCGTGATGGTCGCGATCGGCACGCTGATCTCCGCGTTCTGGATCCTTTCCTCCAATTCGTGGATGCAGACCCCCACCGGCTACGCCGTCAATGCCGACGGACAGTTCGTCGCCGCCGACTGGCTCAAGGTGGTTTTCAATCCGTCGTTTCCCTTCCGTCTCGTGCACATGGTGCTCGCGGCCTACCTGACGACCGCGCTGGTGGTCGGCGCCGTCGGCGCCTATCATCTGCTGCGCGACCAGCATCTCGCGGGTCCGCGGGTGATGTTCTCGATGGCGATGTGGATGGCCACGCTGGTGGCACCGATCCAGATCCTTGCCGGCGATCAGCACGGCCTCAACACACTCGAGCATCAGCCCGTCAAGATCATGGCGATGGAGGGCCATTTCGACAGCCACCCGAACGGCGCGCCGCTGATCCTGTTCGGCCTGCCGGATGAGGCGGCGGCCAAAGTCAAATACGCGATCGAAATCCCGAAGATGGGGTCGCTGATTCTCAAGCATTCCCCGAATGCCCCGCTCGCCGGCCTCGACACCGTGCCGCGCGAAAACTGGCCGCCGGTGCCGATCACCTTCTGGTCGTTCCGGATCATGGTCGGAATGGGAATGCTGATGTTGGCGCTCGGCTTGTTCAGCCTGTGGACGCGCTGGCGCGGCACGCTGTACCAAACCCGGTTGCTGCACATCTTTGCGATGGCCATGGGCCCGGCCGGCTTCATCGCGGTGGTTGCGGGCTGGGTCACCACCGAAACCGGGCGCCAACCCTTTACGGTCTATGGACTGCTCCGCACCGTCGATTCCGCTTCGCCGCTTGCCGCGCCTGCGGTGGGTTCATCGCTGCTCGCCTTCGTCATCCTCTATTTCATCGTCTATGCGGCAGGCCTCACCTACCTGTTTCGGCTGATGGCGGCGCCGCCGCATCCCGGCGAACAGGGACCGAGCGGCGAAACGCCGAGCCACGCCGCGGGCATCACGCCCGCGGTCGGCGCGACAGCCCATGGAGCCGCCGAATGACCGCCGCCATCGACCTCGCAACCATCGGCGCGTTCATCATCGCGTTCGCGGTGTTCGTCTATATCGTGATGGACGGCTTCGATCTCGGCCTCGGTATCCTTTATCCGCTGTTTCCAAACAAAACCGACCGCGATGTGATCATGAACAGCGTCGCGCCGGTGTGGGACGGCAACGAAACCTGGCTGGTGCTCGGCGGCGGCGGATTGATGGCGGCCTTTCCATTGGCCTATGCGGTGCTGATGCCGGCGCTGTACACGCCCGTCATCGCGATGCTGGTCGGGCTGGTGTTTCGTGGCGTCGCCTTCGAATTCCGCTGGCGGGCCACGCAGAGCGAGCGCAATCCCTGGGATTTGGCGTTTACGGGCGGGTCGCTGCTCGCGGCGCTGGCGCAGGGAATTGCGCTTGGCGCCATCCTGCAGGGCGTGCATGTCGAGGGACGGCATTACGGCGGCGGCTGGTGGGACTGGCTGACGCCGTTCAGCATTTTGACCGGGCTCGCGCTGGTCGTCGGCTATTCGCTGCTCGGTGCAACATGGTTGATCATGAAGACCGAGGGCGAGCTTCGCGACAAGGCCTACCACCTGAGCTGGTATCTCCTGTTCGCGATGTTAGGCGCGATCGCGGCCGTCAGCATTGCGACGCCGTTCCTGCATATCCAATACACGCAGCGCTGGTTCTCCTGGCCCAACATCGTCTTGACCGCACCGGTACCGATCGCGGTTGCCGGCGTTACCGTTCTGTTGCTGCGCGCCCTCGCCAACAAGTGGGACTATCAGCCGTTCTTTCTGTCGCTGGCGCTGTTCGCGCTGTCCTATGCCGGGCTCGGCATCAGCATGTATCCCTATATCGTGCCACAGAGCATTACCATCTGGCAGGCGGCGGCGCCTGAGAGCAGCCTGCGCTTCCTGTTGATCGGGATTGCCGTGCTGATACCGCTGATTCTCGGCTATACCGCCTGGGCCTATTGGGTATTCCGCAGCAAGGTAAGGCCCGCGAGCGGCGGCTATCATTGATGCGTGAGGAGCAAAAACTGCGGCCGCTGGCACAGCGCCTGTTGTGGTTCGCAGCGCTTTGGCTCGGCGGCGTCGGCAGCGTTGCGATTGTGGCCTATGGCCTTCGGCTGTGGCTCGCGGCGAAATGAATCTTCCGGGATTCAGATCCACGTGTCTGGCGGGGTTCAGAACCCAGCCGGCCGCATCCGCCCAGGTCCTGTCGCCTAACTGACAAAGATGACGCGTGATTCCAGGGAAACGCGCCGGTACAAGTCCTCGACGTCGTCGTTTACGAGGCGAATGCATCCGGAGGCAACGAGATGGCCAATGGTCTTCGGCGTATTCGTTCCGTGAATGATTAGTCCCGGCTTGTCCAATAACAGCGCGCGCGCCCCCATTGGGCTGCCAGGACGGCCGGCCGCCGCCAGCAATGTGGGGGTATCCTTGGCGGCCTCGACACTGGAAGATCGAAAATCGGGCCATTCGAGTTTGCTCGTGATGCGGAAGAAGCTGCCTCCGTTCAGACATTCTTCTGCAATCCCGATCCCATAGCGGCGCGCGGAATTGTTTGAATCGATGAGATAGAGAAACCGGTTTTCGCGATCGACGACGATCGATCCGGGAGCGACGGTAGTCCGGTAGAACACGACTTGCCGCTGCAGCGCAAACGGCAGGTCGGCGCCCGATGAGCCGCCATCGACCCCGGGCTTCAGGTCCGGCATGACGACCTCTTCGCGTCCGCGCTGCGGTTGCCGCGATAACGCGCTCACGCCGCCTGCCGTGATGCGCGGGCCTTTGCTGGTAACATACACGTACAGAAACGCCGACAAAGCGATGACAGCAATGAGCGTGCAGGCGGTGACGGCGAGAGGCTTCCAACCCGTACCTGGTGACAGCACCCTGTCAACAGACGCAGAGTCCTCTTGATGCAGTTGCTCGTCGGCGATGTCATTCTCGATCCGCCGGATGGCGTCTTCGAGTGCGGTGATATGCGAGGATGCAGCCTGACGCGTGAGATTGGACCTGGCGATGAGGTTATGTGCGTCCCGGTACACCCTATCGCGCGCAGTCGCATCTTTACCTGCGACCGCCTTGTTCAACAACGAATAGTAATCCACGGTCATGACCAAACTCTCAAGGGAATTACCTGATTGGAGGCGCGTACTGGATTCCGCCCCGTGTCCAGAGCGCGTTCAGTCCGCGCGGGATGCTGAGCCTGGAGTGCGCACCGACGTTTCTTTCATAAATTTCTCCGTAGTTGCCGACAGCGCGTATAGCGCGCGCTGCCCAGTCGCTGGTAAGGCCGAATTGCTCGCCGAATTCGCCTTCCGTGCCGACGAGCCGCCGGATATTGGGGTTGGACGATTTCACCGCATCGTCGATCGTCTTCGATTTGACTCCCAACTCTTCGGCATTGATCAATGAATAGAGCATCCACTTGATCAGGTTGAACCATTGATCGTCCCCCTGTCGCACCGCCGGTCCGAGCGGCTCCTTCGAGATCACTTCCGGCAGGATGATATGGCTATCGGGCGCGGCAAGCTTGAGACGCTCTGCGTAGAGCTGCGAAATGTCGCTCGTCAGGACGTCGCATTTGCGCTCGTCGTATGCCTTCAAGGTTTCTTCTGCGGTGCCAAGCGCCACGACCTTGAGGTCCATATCATTGGCCCGGAAATAATCCGCCAGATTGAGTTCGGTCGTGGTGCCGGTCTGGGTGCAAACTGCTTTGCCGCCAAGTTGTAGCGCGGTGTCGATCCCGGCATCCCTGCGCAACAGGAAGCCCTGTCCGTCATAATACGCGACGCCGGCGAACATCAGGCCGAGCGAACCCTCCCGTGACATGGTCCATGTCGAGTTGCGCGA
This sequence comes from uncultured Alphaproteobacteria bacterium, assembly GCA_963745785.1. GTDB lineage: Bacteria > Pseudomonadota > Alphaproteobacteria > Rhizobiales > Xanthobacteraceae > Bradyrhizobium. Next base: position 113,966 of record CAVUYV010000007.1, read on the forward strand.
CAACACGTCGATCTTGTTCGACTGCAGGGCCGTAAAGCGCGAGGCCGCATCGAGGGGCATGAACGTTACCTTCGCGGGATCGTCGAAGATCGCAGCCGCCACGGCGCGGCAGAAATCAACGTCAAAACCGGTCCAGGTATTCTTGTCGTCCATGCTGGAAAAACCCAGCAACCCCTGGCTGACGCCGCAGTTGAGCATGCCGCGCTCCTTGACGGCTTTCAGTGTCTGGGAAATGGCGGATTGGGCGGGCATCACGGCTAAAGCCAGCAAAGTGACGACCGCAAGGATGCCGGATCGCCCTATGAAACGAGGCATTCGAATCTCGCGATCAGTCGTGGCCAAAACAGGCTCGCGGCGAAGCTTTCCTTGCGACGGGTGCGACCAGTTTTCCGCCGCGGCCATCCAGAGGGCTCGGTCAGCCGGGTCACGTTTTGCAAACTGTCTGCATGGCGCAGCCCGCGAACTAAGCTCCAGCCGACTGGTCATTGGCGCCCCTCTTTGATAATTTCATGCTCAATGCGGTGCCACCGGCGGCTCGCCGTCATTGACCCCTGGAACGTGAACCTTTGGAAAATCCGCATGAGTTTCCAGACCATTCTGAATATTCACGATGGGTATTGATCCAGATCAAGCAGCACTATGACCTTGCTTTTGTAACTGGAAAATGCGCTTTGACGGCTGAACCGATGATTTCCCATGTCAACTTTTTTATGCCTGTGGCGCCAGAAGGAGAAAATTGGATGACGAAATTTCGGCACCTGATCTGGATGGTGATGGCCGCTGTTGGCTTGATGCTTTCGGTCTCGCAGGGTTTCGCGCAGCAGCCGGATGTCGGCGATCAACCGGGGCTTCTGCCGGATGATTCCGTGGAATTGGATCCGGAATTCAGGAAGCAGACGGTGTACTACCGCACCACGGAGGCGCCCGGTACCATCATCGTCTCGACGGCGGAGCGCCATCTTTATCTGGTCCAGGGAGGCGGCCGCGCGATACGCTATGGCATCGGCGTCGGCCGCGAGGGATTCCAGTGGCAGGGGCTGTTGAACATCTCGCGCAAGGCGGAATGGCCGGACTGGACGCCGCCGCCGGAGATGATCGTCCGCCAGCCTTATCTGCCGCGCTTCATGGCCGGCGGACCCGGCAACCCGCTCGGCGCCCGCGCGATGTATCTCGGCGCCACCGTCTATCGCATCCACGGCACCAACCGGCCGGATACGATCGGCACCGCGGTCTCGTCCGGCTGCTTCCGGCTGGTCAATGCCGACGTCACCGACCTCTACAATCGCGTTCCGGTCGGCACCAAGGTGATCGTACGGCAGAAGCCGGAATTGTAGCCGCGAGGGCGCTTTCCTGACGCCGACCATTTCTCCATTTGTGGCGAGAGACCTATGAAGCTGAAGCGGACATTCGGAGTCGGCCTCCTGATCGGGCTGGCGGTCGCAGTCGCGGTCGCGGCCACAGCCGTCACCTATGAGCGATATGACACACGCACTCTGCAGCGGACAATTCGGCGCGGCGAGGTGCTGTGCGGCGTCAATACCGGCCTGCCCGGCTTCTCGATTCCCGACGACAAGGGCAACTGGACCGGCTTCGATGTCGACTTCTGCCGCGCGATCGCGGCGGCGATCTTCGACGATCCGAAAAAGGCAAAGTTCGTTCCGCTCGAAGCCAGCGAGCGCTTCAAGGAGCTGCAGAACCGGAAAGTGGATATTCTCTCGCGCAACTCGACCTGGAGCATGTCGCGCGAGATCTCCTATGACCTGTATTTTCCGGCGGTGGCTTATTACGACGGCGAAGGCTTCATGCTGTCGCGGGCGCGAAACATCGATTCGGCGCTGAACCTCGATGGCAGCAAGGTATGCGTGCAGTCGGAAACCACCACGCAGCTCAACCTCGCCGACTATTTCCGCGCCAACAACATGAAATACCAGGAGATGAAATTCGGTAAATTGGACGACGTCATCAAGGCCTATGATTCCGGGCAGTGCGACACTCTCACCGCCGACGTCTCCCAGCTTTACGCGCTGCGGCTGAACCTCGCGAAACCGGGCGACCATGTCATCCTGCCCGACGTCATCTCCAAGGAGCCGCTGGCGCCGGTGGTGCGGCAGCGCGACGACGACTGGATGATGATCGTGAAATGGACGTTGTATGCGATGATCAACGCCGAGGAACTCGGCATTACCTCGAAGAACATCGATGAGGCGCTCAAATCGAAGAAGCCGGACGTGATGCGGCTGGTCGGCACCGAAGGCGCCTATGGCGAGGCGCTCGGGCTCACCAAGGATTGGGCCGTCCGCATCATCCGCCACGTCGGCAATTACGGCGAAATCTATGAGCGCAATGTCGGCTCGGGATCGAAACTGAAGATTCCGCGCGGGCTCAATCAGCTCTGGAGCGCCGGCGGCATCCAATACGCGCCGCCGATCAGATAAGCCGTTGGGCTACGCGGGGGGACAATCGTCAAGCTTTTGTTTTCTCGGTTGGAATCCAGACACCAGCCAGCCGACAGGATTGATATTCCCATCTCAGCTTGCGTTCATTAGTATTCCGAGAGCGACGATCGTCAGAACTTGCACTATGAATGGTATCGCCTGATCCAGGCACGTCCATCGTCAACGCCATATTGTCGCCAATCAAAAGCTGGCCATTCTAGTAGACTTATTATGCCGGTCTGACTGTCGGCGGCGCGTCCATCATGTTTGGTCGAAACCGCAAAGCGCCTGAAGCCCCTGCCGCAAGCCTGATCTCGGTTTGTGTGGGGCTTGGAACGTTTGTGCTGGTGCTTGGGGTCGCAAATGCCAAGGCTCAGGATGCTGAGCCACGATCGTATTCCAATACACCGGTCGGCCTGAATTTCCTGATTGCAGGCCACGTCTATGCGCAAGGCAAAATGGCGTTCGACCCGGATTTGTCGATTGCCGACGCCAAATTCCATTCCAATACCGGGCTACTGGCCTATGTTCGGTCGTTCGATTTCGCGGGCCAGTCGGCCAAGTTCGATGTGATCGTGCCGGCCTCGTCGTTCGCTGCCCATGGCTTTGTGAACGACCAGCCGCGGGAGCGCGAGATGTCGGGCCTGGGTGACCCGCGATTTCGTGTCTCGGTCAATTTGTTTGGAGCGCCCGCGCTGTCGGCGAAGGACTTCGCGAGCTATCGGCAGGACCTTATTGTTGGCGTGAGCCTTCAGGTTTCTCCGCCACTTGGGCAGTACGACGACAGCAAGCTGCTCAACCTCGGCAACAATCGCTGGTCGTTTAAGCCCGAACTGGGAATTTCCAAGGCTTGGGGTCCCTGGACATTCGAAGTCGCCCCCAGCGTGACATTCTTCAGCGACAATACTGACTTCTTCGGCGGCAATACTTTCGCGCAGGCGCCGATCTATGCCGTGCAGGCACATATCCTCTACACTTTTCAGTCCGGTATGTGGTTGGCTCTGGACGGGATCTATTTCGCGGGCGGCCACACCAGCCTGAACGGCCTAGAAAGCGACAACGAGCAACGGAACACGCGGGCCGGCTTCACCCTTGCCCTGCCGATCGACCGCAACAACTCGCTGAAGCTCTCTGCCAGCACCGGCATCTCGACCCGCACCGGCAGCGAATTTAGCGCCGTCGGCATCGCGTGGCAGTATCGTTGGGGCGGCGGATATTGAAAATGCAGCGGCCGGCACGGCCGCAGCTGCGCCACGTTCGGCAATTGCGGCGAAATCATGAGCGCAATGTCGGCTCGGAATCGAAACTGAAGATTCCGCGCGGGCTCGATCCGCTCTGGAGCGCCGGCGGCATCCAATACGCGCCGCCGACAAGGTGACGGCTTGTAGGGCGCGGCATGCCGCAAGCGGTGCCCATTAGAAAGCCGTCATCACCCGCGAAAGCGGGTGATCCAGTACACCGCGGCTTTTCCGCTTCATCACTAACGCTGCCGGGTACTGGGTCGCCCGGTCAAGCCGGGCGATGACGACTGTTTATGACGCACCGTCAGTGCACATAACTCAATAGCTCTTCATCCTTGCCAATTGGTCGGCATGAAAATTGCTGTCGCCGAATAATTCCTGGCAGACCCGGGCGCGCTTCATGAAGAAGCCGATATCGAACTGATCGGTCATGCCCATGCCGCCGTGCATCTGCACGCCTTCCTGAACCGCCAGCGTCGCGGTCGAGCCCGCGCGCGCCTTCGCCACCGCGACCGCCGCACCGGCATTTTCAAAATCCGCATCCAGCGTCTGCAGCGCCTTGAGCACCGCCGCGCGGGTGATCTCGACGTCGATATAGAGCTGCGCGGCGCGGTGCTGCAGCGCCTGGAATTCGCCGATCGCCTTGCCGAACTGCTTGCGCTCCTTGAGGTAGCCGACCGTGCGGCCGAATACTTCTTCGCTGAGGCCGACCATTTCGGACGCCACCGCGCCGCGGCCGATATTGAGCACCCCTTCGAGGAGCTGATGACCTTGATCGACCTCGCCAAGCACGCCGTCGGCGTTGACCTCGACATTGTCGAAGGTGATCCGCGCCGCGTTGTGCGAATTGACCATCGCGGTGCGTTCGGTCTCGATGCCTTTTGTCCTGGGATCGACCAGAAAAAGCGTCAGCCCGTCGCGGTCGCCGGCCGTGCCCGCGGTGCGCGCCGCCACGATCAGGAGATCCGCGACATGGCCGTCGACCACCAAGGCCTTGGCGCCCTTGAGCCTGAAACCGTTGCCGGAACGCACCGCCTGCATCTTTGTCATCAGCGGGCGATGCTTTGTCCCTTCGTCGATCGCGAGCGCGGCAAGTAGCGAGCCGTCGGCGATCTTCGGCAGATGTTCGGATTTCTGCGCGGCGCTGCCGCCGCGCGACAGCGCGGAAGCCCCGAGCACGGCGGAGCCAAGAAACGGCGACGGCATCAGGGTGCGGCCGATTTCCTCCATCACCACGCCGGCCTCGACGCAACCAAGCCCGCTGCCGCCGAATTGTTCGGGCACCAGCAGGCCGGAAAATCCCATCTCGGCGAACGCCTTCCACAACTCGCGGGAAAATCCCGTCGCGTCGTTCGCATCGCGCAGCTGGCGCAGATGCGACACCGGCGCCTTGTCGCTGATGAGCCCGCGCGCGCTGTCGCGCAGCATCGACTGTTCTTCGTTGAGGACGAGGGCCATGGGCGGGGTTCCGGTTAGAGGACCAAGTGTTTTTGAATCGTCATTCCGGGATGGTCCGGAAGGACCAGACCCGGAATCTCGAGATTCCGGGTTCGCGCTTCGCGCGCCCCGGAATGACGGATCATGCCCTAAGCCCCCGGCAGATCGAGAATCCGTTTTGCGACGATGCCGAGCATCACCTCGCTCGTGCCGCCCTCGATCGAGTTGGCCTTGGTGCGCAGCCAGGCGCGCGGCCGGGCACCGCCCTTCGAGCGCTCGCTTTCCCATTCCAGCGCGTCGATGCCGCCCGCGGACATCAGGATCTCGTAGCGGCGCTTGTTCAATTCGGTGCCGTAATATTTCATCGCCGAGGAAAACGCCGGATGCGATTGCCCGGCTTTCGCCAGATCGACCGCGCGCTCGGCGGCGGCCGCCAGCGCCGCCTCGTCGATCTCGAAGGCCGCGATCTGTCCGCGCAGCATCGGGTCTTCCAGGCGACCCTGCTCGTCGGTGCCGATCGGAATCGGCGGCGACCTGGCCGAGCGGCCGGCCGACGCCACGCTCGCCCATGCCGGAGATCATCGCGCGCTCGTGCTGCAGCAGATATTTTGCCACGTCCCAGCCGCGATTGACGGTGCCGACCACATTGGCCTTGGGCACCCGGACGTTGTCGAAGAACGTCTCGCAGAACGGCGAGCGGCCGGAGATCAGCAGGATCGGTTTTGTGGATACGCCCTTGGATGCCATGTCGAACAGGATAAAGCTGATGCCGTCATGCTTCTTGGCCGACAGCATCGGTGCGCACCAGGCAGAAGATCCAGTCGGCGTAGTTCGCGTAGGAGGTCCAGATCTTCTGGCCGTTGATGATAAAATCGTCGCCGTCGCTCTCGGCCCGGGTCTGCAGCGAGGCGAGGTCGGATCCGGCATTCGGTTCGGAATAGCCCTGGCACCAGCGGATCAGGCCGGCCGCGATCTTCGGCAGATGTTCCTTCTTCTGCGCCTCGGTGCCGTATTTCAAAAGCGCCGGCCCGAGCATGGAAATGCCGAACGAGAACAGCGGCTGGCGCGCGCCGATTGCCGCCATCTCCTGGCGCACGATTTTTGCCTGTTCGGGATCGAGGCCGGCGCCGCCATATTCCTTCGGCCAGTGCGGCACGGTCCAGCCCTTGTCGCGCATCCGCTCGAACCAGACCTGCTGCGGCTTTGATGCGAATTTGGTATTGCGGCCGCCCCAGAACGTATCTTCCTCTGACGTCATCGGCCGCCGCATCTCCGGCGGACAATTGGCCTCGAGCCAGGCGCGGGTTTCGCGGCGGAATTTTTCCAGATCGGACATGGCAGCTTTTTCCATATGGGGATGTTGGATCGACCTTAGCCGCCGCATCGCGGAATTCAATATATCTCTGGGCACGCCATGCGGCTTACGGCTGTGGCCATGGCCGCCGATCGGGTGTATTCGCAAGGCCGCAACGATTGAAAAGCAAGAGGAAACGGACATGCGGCTGAAGTTGCTTTCGCCTGGCGAAATGAACGAGGACCAGAAAAAAACCTACGACGAGTTGATCGCCAGCAAGCGCGGCAGCCCGCCGCCGCCGATGATGGCCTGGCTCAACAGCCCGGAGATGGCGCGGCACGCCACCCGTTTGGGCGCTTTCCTGCGCTTCGATACGTTATTTCCGGCAAAACTGTCGGAGATTGCCATCCTCGTCACCGCGCGGCACTGGACGTCGCATTACGAATGGTACGCCCACAAGCGGCTCGCGCTGAAGGGCGGCATGGACCCGCAGATCATCGAGGATATCCGCAATCGCCGCACGCCGCGTTTCGACGACCCCAAGGCTCAGACGATCTACGACGTCGCGAAATCGCTGCACGAAGGCCATGGACTTTCCAGGGCGCTCTACGACGACGCCGTGAAAATGCTCAGCGAGCGCGGGCTGGTCGAGATCATCGGGTTGTGCGGCTATTACACCATGGTGTCGATGACGCTGAACACGTTCGAGTTCGATCTCCCGGAGGGAGAGGTGTCCGAGCTGGCGTGAGGCGAGTACCGTCGTGCTCCCGGACGCGGTTCCGAGCGTGCGTACGCTGCTCCGCAGGAGGCGGGAAGACCCACTCGAAGTTGATGACCAAGATGGCCCCGGACCAGCGGCGCACCGCTTGCGCGCTGCGCAGCATCCGGGGCACGATAGTTCCGAGGCTGTACGACGCCCAAGAAGGAAACACTGCCATGCCCGAAACCTCCGCACCTATCATCGCGGGCGCCCGCATCGGGCACGTTCATCTCAAGGTGGCCGATCTCGATCGCGCGCTGGGATTTTATTGCGGCGTGCTGGGGTTCGAGCTGATGCAACGCCTGCCCTCGGGCGCGGCGTTCATTTCGGCCGGCGGCTATCATCACCACATCGGGCTGAACACCTGGGAAAGCAAAGGCGGTCATCCCCCGCCGCCGGGAACGACGGGATTGTTCCACACCGCGATCCTGTATCCGACGCGGCCTGCGCTGGCCGACGCATTGTATCGGGTGATGCAGGCGGGAATTCATCTCGACGGCGCCAGCGACCACGGCGTCAGCGAGGCGCTTTACCTGCGCGACCCCGACGAGAACGGCGTCGAGCTGTATTGCGACCGGCCCAAGGAGCAATGGCCGCGCAAGCCGGACGGCTCGCTCGCGATGTTCACGCGCCGGCTGGATCTCGACGAGCTATTGCGGCAGCGGGAGGCATGACCCTCATGGTGAGGAGGCGCGCATGCGCCGTCTCGAACCATGATGCCATCCTTCGAGACGCGGCCAAGAGGCGCTCCTCTCAGGATGAGGTCGTCGTTTTAGGTAGCCCGCCTCGTCCTCTCACCAACAAATGCCAAATCAGCAAGCGCGATGCTTCGACCGTCGCCGAAGCGTCGACCAGACGTAGCGATCAGGCTTTCGGCCTGGACGGATCGTAGAAAAAACGCTCGCGAAAAATCTTGTCGCCGCGCCATTCCTGCAGGCTGACTTCGTCGATCCGGTGCACCTTGCCGGATTTATCGGTCAGTTCGAAGATCCAGTGAATGGCGACGCGGTCGGCTTCAACCACGGACGAGACCGCCTTGGAATAGACATGGCTCATGCGCGCCAGAACGCCGCGTTCATGGGCGACCAGCAGGTCGCGCCCGACCCGCGGGGCTGCCGCATTTTCCTGCATGCTGGAATCCTCGGTGTAATAGCGCTCGATGGCGCCGGCGTGATCGCCGGACTCGACAACGGCGATAAACTCATTCAGGCGTTCTCTCGATGGCATCGAACCTCCAGCGCTCCTCGCGATGACGCGACTCAATCTATTAGCTCAATCTCACGTCAGGAAGGCCGCTTTGATCGCTCGAACACCAGGATCAGATTGTTGGCGGGCATCTCGACGATCTCGACAAGCTTGAGGCCGGCACTTGCCGCGAGTTTTTCCAGGTCGTCGATATCGCGCACGCCCCATTCGGCGTTCTGGTCGCGAAGGCTGTTATCGAACGCGGCATTGCTGGGCGCGGTATGCTTGCCGCCGCGCTTGAACGGCCCATAGAGGAACAGCCGCCCCTCGGTTTGCAGGTAACGCCCGGCGCCGGCAAACAACCCTTCCGCGACGCGCCAGGGCGCGATGTGAATCACATTGGCGCAGAACACCGCCAGCAAATTTGCGGGGCCGCTGCCATCGTGCATCTCGGCGCACCATTGCGGATTGGAAAGATCGATCCGCAGCGGCGGCCGGATATTGGCAAGCCCGGCATGCGCCCGCCACGCCAAAATGCTCTTGAGATGCTGCTCGTTGAGATCGCTCGGCCACCAGGTAATTTCAGGAAGATGGCCGGCGAAATCGACCACATGCTGGCCGGTGCCGCTGCCCGCCTCCACCACGTCACCGGATTTCCCGGCAAGGAATTCTTCCAACACCGCCCGGATCGGGCGATGGTTGCGGTGAAACGCCGCCGCGTCGAGACGACCGTCGGCTTCGACCGGCCGGCCATCCTTGCCGAATTCCACGACATATTCAGCCATGACGTCCTCTCATTTCAAATCGCCGTGATCGATTTCCTTGAGCACCTGAACAACATTTGCAACGCGCGCTTGTCGGCGACGACTATAATCTCCTAAAAGATGCGGTGCGCACGAAAAAATTGCGCTATTGTTCTGCGACAAGGCGGCAGCACCAGCCATGATCTTTCGCCAGCTATTCGACAGCGTCTCGGGAACCTACAGCTATCTGCTGGCCAGCCGCGCCGGCGGCGAAGCGCTGATCCTCGATCCGGTGCTGGAGAAAGTCGATCGCTATTGCCAGCTGCTGCGCGAACTGGATCTCCGCCTGGTCAAGGCCGTCGATACCCATCTGCACGCCGACCACGTCACCGGGCTCGGCGAACTGCGCGACCGCACCCACTGCGTCACCATCATGGGCGAACAGAGCAAGGCCGACGTGGTGGCGATGCGGGTTGGCGACGGCGACCGGGTGATGATCGAGGGCCTCGGCCTGGACGTCATGTACACGCCCGGCCATACCGATGATTCCTACAGCTATTTGATGGGCGATCGGGTGTTTACCGGCGATACGCTTCTGATCCGCGGCACCGGCCGCACCGATTTCCAGAACGGCAGCGCCCGGGCGCAATACGATTCCATCTTCAACCGGCTGCTGAAACTGCCCGACGAAACCATGGTTTTTCCCGCCCACGACTACAAGGGCGATACCGTCTCCACCATCGGCGAGGAAAAGCGCTTCAATCCGCGGCTGCAGGTGCGCTCGGTCGACGAATATGTCGAGCTGATGGGCAATCTGAAATTGCCAAATCCGAAGATGATGGACGTGGCGGTGCCGGCCAACATGCATGTCGGCCTGCATCAGGACGATCTTGCCAGGCAGGGCCTGTCGCTCACCGCGCGCGAGGCGATCGAAGGCCTCGGCCGGCCCGATATTCTTCTGGTTGATCTCCGCGAAAACAGCGAACGCGCCAAGCACGGCATGCTGCCGGGCGCGCTGCATGCGCCCTACCCTGCGATCGGCGAAAGCCTGCAGCCCGGCGGCATGTTGCGCGAGGTCGCAGCAGCCACCGGTCGGCGCATCGTGTTCTTCTGCGCGTTCGGCGAGCGCTCGGCGATGGCGGTCGCCGCCGCCAAGGACGCGGGCCTTGCCAACACCGCCCACATCGCCGGCGGCATCGACGCCTGGAAGAAAGCCGGCGGACCGGTGCAGACGGGGTGAGGATATCGTCGTCCCTGCGAACGCAGGGACCCATACTCCGTGACTTCAGTTGTGAAGAAGAAAGAATGACCTGCAGCCCGCAAAATCATCGACACTGATGGTTATGGGTCCCTGCTTTCGCAGGGACGACTGAAAAGTTTAGCCGGACGACTTCTACCGCCCCACCCGCTTCAACTCCGCAACCAGCACGTCCAGCGCTTCGCGCGAGCATCACGCCGCCGCACACGGTCAGCCGGTCCGGAATGACGATGCGCTTTTGCGGCGGATAGAAGCGCTCGAGCGCGGGGTGCAACAGAAAGGCGTGGCCGTCGTCCTCGGCGCGATCGCCTGAGTCCGGCACCAGAAGAAAATCCGGTTTTGCATTGACGACCGCTTCAAGCGAGGCGAATCCGCCGGTGCCGACGCCGAGATCGCCGGCCGCATTCGTTAGCCCGGTCTCGGCCAGCAGCGAGCTGACAAGGCTGTCGCTGCCCGCGACCCAGCCGCGGCGCGACAGCGGCAGCACGGAATAGTGCTTTTCCACCACGACGCGACGGGCGCGCGCGATCGCCGCGTCGAGCCGGGCGATCTCGGCGGCCGCACGATCGGGATGCCCGGCGATTTCGCCCATCTGGCGAATCTGGGCCTTCGCTTCCTCGAGATTGCGCGGCACCGCGAACTCGGCAAGGCGAAGGCCTTTCTGCTTCAGGAGTTCGCGCGTCGATCGCTTGTCAAACAGGCTCGCCACAACGACATCGGGCCTCAGCACCAATATGTCTTCGGCACCTCCCGACAGGATCCGGTACCGCTGCGCGTCGTCGGCCGCCCAGGATTCAAACCGGTCGCGCGAATAACGGCTGAGACCGAGGATCTGCTCCGGATCGGCCAGCGGTATCAGCAGTTGATCGGTGCAGACGTTCATCGAGGCGATGCGCGGCAAAGCGGCCGCGAGCGCAGGCGCAACCAGGCCGCCGCCGAGCGCCACAACAGCTGCGAGCGCGATCGATCGGAATAGAAATCCAAGACCCTGGCGCATGATGCCGCTCAAATTTCCGCCCAGGGCACGATCACGGCCTCGCGCTGATATTCCGCGCGGTAGGCGCTGATCCGGAATACCTCGCCCATGGTCCTTTCGGAGAGCGCCTCGGCGGGAGCGCCTTGCGACACCAGGCGGCCGTCCGAGAGCACCAGCACGGTGTCGGCAAACCGCGCGGCAAGCCCGAGATCGTGGGTGACCACGATCACCAGCACGCCTTTATCGGCGCTCGCGCGCAAGGATTTCATCACATCGAACTGGTGACGCGGATCGAGCGATGCGGTCGGCTCGTCCGCCAGGATCACCGGCGCTTCCACCGCGAGCACCCGCGCCAGCGCGACGCGGCTGCGCTCGCCGCCGGACAGTTCGGTGACGCGGCGCTCGCTGAATTCCACCACATCGGTCGCCTGCATCGCCCGCAACACCGCCTCGGCATCCTTCGGTGTCAGTCGCGCCGGGTCGGTCGCGCCATGCGGATAACGGCCGAGCGCCACGATGTCGCGGGCCGCCAGCGGCCAGTGCACGACGTGGCCTTGCGGCAGATAGGCGAACCGCCGCGCGCGTTCGCGCAAGGCGAGCGACGACAGCGCGTCGCCGCCGACTTCGATGGCGCCTTCGGAGGGCACCAGTCCCGCCAGGGCGCGGAGCAGCGTGGTCTTGCCGGCGCCGTTGGGTCCGACCAGCGCGACCAGATGACCTGACGACAGCGCAAGCGAGACATCGTTGAGCACGAGGCGGCCGGCCAATGTCACGTTCACACCCCGCGCGGTGAGAAAGGCTGATGCGGTCATGCGACGCCTCCGCCGAGCGCGCGGCGTTCGCGCATGATCAGATAGAGGAAAAACGGCACGCCGATGATCGAGGTCAGCACGCCGACCTTGATATCGCTGGTCGAGGGGATGATGCGCACGGCGATATCGGCTGATAGCAGCAGCGCAGCGCCCGTGAACGCGCTCGGCACCAACAGCCGCGTCGGATCGTGGCCGATCAGGGGCCGCATCAGATGCGGCGCGACCAGGCCGATGAAGCCGATGGTGCCGGTGACGGCGACCGCGCCGCCGACGCCGAGCGCGACGCCTGTGATCACCAGCAGTCTTAGCCGGCCGACATCGACGCCCAGGCTTTGCGCGGTCTCCTCGCCAAGGCTGAGCGCGCGAAAGGCGTTGCGCTGGCTCAACAGGACGATCGCGCCCGTCACGATGAACGGCAGCGCCAGCATGACGTGGCGAAAGCTGCGATCTTCCAGCGAGCCCAGCAGCCAGAACGCAATCTCGAGCACCACGAACGGATTGGAGGACAGGTTCATCACCAGCGCGGTCGCGGCACCCGCCAGGCTCGAGATCGCAAGGCCCGCCAGAATGAGAATCAGCAGGCCGGCGTTGCGGCCTGCGATCGCGAGCAGCACGAACACCGAGGCGAACGCCATGGCGATCGCGGCGACCGGAAGCGCGTAGGATCGCACGTCGGCAAGACCAAGCGCGATCACCAGCACCGCGCCGAAGGCGGCCGATTGCGGCGCGCCGAACAGCGAGGGCGAGGCGAGCGGATTGCGCAGCAGGCCCTGCAATGCCGCGCCGGACAGACCGAGTATCGCGCCGATCGCAAATCCCAGGATGGTGCGCGGCAGGCGAATCTCGCGCACGATCACCTGCTGCACGTCGCTGCCGCCGCCGAACAAGGCATCGATCACGGTAACCGGCGACAGCCGCACCGGTCCGATCCCGAGCGAGATCAGCGCCAGCAGCACGACGAGGACAAGAAGCCCGGCCAGCACGCCGGAGCGGCGGCGCGCCGCGATGTCAGCCGTCACCATGACGTTCTGAATGCTCATTAATCGTCCTCAAAAAGGCAGCCCTGGTGCCGATTCCGGTCAGGCAAGAGGTCATGCGGCAAAAAAGGCGCACTCGTCCAGTCAGGATTACGGGCAGCCAATGACGGGATTGACTCCGATCTCGACAAACTTCTACCATAATTCCCGACGGTTCCCTTCTTTGGGGATCAAAAGGGAATGCGGTGCGGGGAAACTTCCCCAATGCCGCGGCTGCCCCCGCAACTGTAAGCGGTAAATCTTTCGTCATATGCCACTGGGAAATCTCGGTCCTGGGAAGGCGACGAACGGTAACGACCCGCGAGCCAGGAGACCTGCCGTCAGCCGTGGTCACACGCGAAGATGTCGGTCGGGGAGTACAGACATTAGCTTCACTGAGGTGCGCGAAAGCACACTGGTGAGACTTCGTTCGCTGTGACGTGCCACTGACGTCATACCGAGGTCTAACCATGTCTTCCACCCTCAAGGCCGCACAGCGGCGTCGCACCTGTCTGCTAGCTTCCAGTTTTCTTGCATCCGTTCTCCCGTTGGGTATCTCTGCTGCGAAAGCGCAGCAGATATCTTCGGCTCAGCTGCCGCCGATCGAAGTCAGCCCACCCGGTGACGAGAACCGTACACGGGCAAGACCCGTCAATGATGAGGGTTCGGGTTCGCGCCGTGTCGCGCCGAATGTCTCGCAAACCAGTAGCCCGGGCGGCGCGCCAGCGAACAGCCCGAACGTCTCGTCGGCCGGGCAACGCCACGCCGATCCGGCAATTCGCCGGCATCGTCGGCGCATCGACTTCCGTCATCACTGCCGAGGATATTGCGCACTCGCCGGCACAACCGATGCCAGGAAATCATTGCGCAAACGCCCGGCGTCCAGCTGACGTCGCTGTTCGGCGGCGTGAACGGCGTGCAGACCACCGTCGATCTGCGCGGATTCGGCGCGTTCGCCACCGCCAACACGCCTGGTGCTCATCAACGGCCGGCGACTCAACGACATCGACATGGCCGGTGTCGATCTTTCGACCATTCCGCGCAATTCGATCGAGCGAATCGAGATTACCCGGGGCAACAGCGGCGCCGTGCTCTACGGCGACAACGCGGTCGGCGGCGTCATCAACATCGTCACCAAGACCGGCGTCGGCGGGCCGCCGGTCGCGATCCGCGCCGAAGGCGGCGTCGGCTCCTTCAACCAGCGCCTGGCGTCGGTCTCGACCGCGGCCAATGCAGGACCATGGTCGGCATCCTTCTACGGCAACGGGATCAAGTCCGACGGATACCGGGTCAACAACGCGCTCGACCAGCGCAACGCAATCGGCAACCTCAACTACTCCACGCCCGATCTCACGGCGTTCCTGACCGTAACCGGCGACGATCAGAAGCTGGGATTCCCCGGCGGCCGCTTCGTCGATCCGTCGATCGGCCTCAACCAGCTGGTCACCGACCGCAGAGGCACCGCCACGCCGTTCGACTATGCCAACAAGCAGGGCGCCAGCGCCACCGCCGGCTTTACCAAAACATTGTGGAACGGCGCCGATCTCATTGTCGACGGCGGCGTGCGGGACAAGAAGCAGCAGGCCGGCTTCTTCGGCAGCACGCGGTGCTGCCGGTCCCAAGCTTCGCTTCCAGCTATGTCGATACGACGCTGCAGACCTGGTCGATCACGCCGCGGTTGAGCATCAAGAACCCGATCTTCGGAATCCCCTCGAACATCCTGACCGGCATCGACTATTACGACGCGACCTACCACTCCAGGATCGCAGCGCAGTTCAACGGCTTCGCGCCAATCCACGTCTACGATCTGTCGCAACAGACGCTGGCCGGCTACTGGCAGCAAACCGTCGGCCTGCTGCCGACGACCGATTTCTCCTATGGCGGGCGGGCTCCAGAACACCCGCCTGAGCGCGCGCGATCGCTTCGATCCCGACCGCCCCGTGGAGCCTTCGATACCCAGGCCAATCCCCTCGACAGCAGCGAAACGCAATATGCGCTGCATGTCGGTTTCGAGCATCGATTAAACGAGGTGTTCTCGGTGTTCGGCCGTGCCGCGCGCGCATTCCGCACGCCCGACGGTCGATGAACGGGTAGCCTCGGGTCCCGCCTTCGATGCGTTCTTCAATCCGATACCCGGAAACTTCACGCTGAAGACCCAGACCTCGCACGACGTCGAAGGAGGTTTTCGCATCAAGGCCGGAACTGTTCCAGCTGCAATCGAGCATCTACAACATGGATCTCGTCAACGAGATCCATTTCGACCCGGTGCAATTTCTTCAACGTCAATCTCGATCCGACCCGCCGCTACGGCTCCGAGACCAGCACCTCGCTGCGTGTCAGCGACAGCCTGTTGTTTCGCAGCGGCTTCGCCTACACCCGCGCGATTTTTCGCGAAGGCCCGTTCGCGGGCAATGACGTTCCCCTGGTGTCCCGCTACACGGCCAGTGCCGGCGTCACCTGGAACGTCTGGCAAAACTACCTCGTGGTCGATGCGACGGTGCGCGAGCTGGAGCGAACGTCGCATGGACAACGATCAGCGCAACACGCACAGCCGCTTATTCCAGCCGACGCAACCATCGATTTCAAGCTGAGCGGGGAATATGGGCACTTGTTCTGGTCGATCAGCGTCAACAATGTCCTGAATGCGCTGTATTACGACTACGCGGTCGCGAGCACATTCACCGACGGCCGGTTCAGCGCCTATCCGCTGCCGGGCCGGACCTACATGGTGAAGGCCGGCGCCACGTTCTGATCGGAAGGGCTCGGTTTGATTCCTGCGCGGCCGGCCTGGATCCGGTCGCGCGGGGATCAGCCGGCCCTTCACCACGATCGCCGATTCAGCGCGAAAACGGCGCTATTTCCGGCGGATACCGGCCTAAAGATGCGACTTTGCCGGTCCAATGCATGATAGGATTGGCTGCACAGGCACGACGATGCGCGCTGCGAAATTTTGAGGCATCCGATGAATGACGAACCGAAAAGCGCCGCCGAACTCAAAGAGATCAGGCTGAAGCGAAAGCTCGCCCAGGATGCCGAAGGCATCAAGGCCATGGCGGATATCGCGGCTGCCGACATCGCGATACGAAAGCGGACGGCGAACCTGCGCGCGATGCGATTGGCGAAGGAAGCCGCCGACCGCGACAAGCCGGCCGAACCCAAGACCAAGTCCAAGAAAAAGAAGTCGATCTAAATGACAAAGGAAGATCGCAGCCGCGCCGATGCGCGGTTTGGCAAGCCGAACCAGGCCAAACCCGGCAAGATCGAGCGCGACGCCGCCGCGAAAGCCGTGACTCGACAACATGGCGAAGCTGAAGGCATTGCGGCTCGCCCGCGAAGCCGCTGAGCCGCCACGTCCGCCCGCGACGGTCAAAAAGGCGCGCGCCAAGTCAAAGAAGCCAGGAGAAAAGGGTCCCGCATTGGCGGATTGGCTGGCGGGCCAGCAAAGCGGCGGACGCCGGACTTAAGCGACGATCGCGGACGCAGCGAGGATTACGCCGGCGCGGGCCATTCGATCATCGATCGCGTCCTGGTCGCGGCGTCGTAAACCTGCACCTGAAGCATCTGGAACTGATTCTTCAGGGCCATGCCCGCCGCTTCGGCGGCTTCCACCGTATCGTGGTGTGACTTGAAGTGACCGTCCACCACCAGCGAGTAGCCGGTGGTCGGCGCCTTGTCGGCGCGAATGATTTTGCGCGGCTGCTGTTCTTCTGCTTCGATCTTCGGCTTTTTCATGCTTGGCTCCTGGTTGCGCCTCCCTTTACACTGAACGCCGGAAAAAGGCAGGAAAGATTGTCCGGCACCGGCTAATATGCCGGTCAAAACGCGGTGAGATTGAGGTCAATTCGCTCAAGATCTCGATACATTCGATCAGAGGGGAACATCATGGGTGGAACCGGCAAAAAGAATGAGCCTCCCAAGAAGGCCGACGACACGCCAAAGAAATCGCCTCCTGCGCCGATCGAGGATGACGATTACGAGGATGGCGACATCGCCACGCCGAAGCGCGATCGCTACGGCGACGACGATCAGCCACTATGAAGCTGCTCTAGCGGAAGTCTTCGCGCTCGATCAGACGGATGCTTCCGAGATCGAGCAGATGCGCGCCCCAGCCACCCCGCGCCAGCCTGATCGCCAGCTTCGGAGCGATCAGCAGGAGTGTCGCGGTCATCGCCAGCGGCACGGCGCTGAGCCAATCCAGCCGCACCGGCGTCAGCTCCTCGGCGCTATCGGCATAGGGTCCGCCGCCGGTCAACAAACGCCAGCATTCGCACAAAATATCGCGCCGCGTGCCGCCTCGCGACGCACATCCCAGCAGGACCTGCATGGCGAGGTGGGTCCGGACGCCCGCGCGGCTTTCCGGCAATGCTGCCGGCACCTCGCCTTGCGATATCAGAAGCAGCAACCCGACCAGATCGGTGCCGGCAAGGTACGCGTTCATCGGTTCGACCAGTCGCGGATTGCAGTCGATCAGCAGCGGCGTGGCGCTGTCATCGGGCAAGACATAATCGACCGACAAGGCGCCGTGCCACGCGAGCTTTTCTCCGATCGTCGCAAGATGAGCGCGCACCTGCGGCCGGCTCACGCTCTGTTTGATGGCCTCGCCGCCGCCGGCGCCGGCGGCAATCTGCCGATAGGCATGGAAGCCGATCAGCTTGCTGCGGCAAAATACGGCTTGCGCCTTCTCGGTCGTGCCGGCGACCCATTCCTGCACCAGCACCTCGTCGGTGAACGCGCCGTTTGCGCCGAGGTGTTGCGCGCTCAGCTCCCGCAGGGCGCCTTCCAGATCAGCTTCGCTGCGCACAAACCAGATGCCGCGGCTGGCGGTGCCGATCGAGGTCTTGATAATGGCGGGAAATTTCATGGCATCGCGCAATTCGCTCGCTGAATGCACGATTGCTGTCGCCGGCTGGGGCAAGCCCAACTGATCGAGCAGCCGGCTGAATCCCGCCTTGCTATGCGCGGCGCGATAGCTGACAAAACCTGGCAGCGCCAGTCCGGCGCGATGCCCCAACCGTTCCTGCACGCGCGCGAACAAAAATCCCTGTTCGTGGATCGGCAGCAGCACATCGAAATGCCGCGCGGCCAGCAGGTCCTCGACGAATCTGAGAAATCCGGCCGGGTCGTCGCGCAGTCCCGGACAACGATGGAATTTTTGGACAAAGCGCGAGAACCTCGCGAGGCACCAGGGACTGGGATCGCAGACCTCGATGAGGTGACCTGACAGCCCCAGGATCGTGATCGCCTCGCGCGCAGAGGTGCTGTTTCCCTCGGAAACAAGCACCCGGAGCGGCTTTTGGACATTCGCGGAATCGGCCATGCCGGATCATTCCCGCCTCCGACGCGTTTGTCTTGCGAATTTAACGATGCTTCTTCCCGTTCCGGCGCCGTTGGCGAGGGCTGCCATGCATCGGTATTCATGGACAAATAACCGGACAGCCGGTAATTTCGCCCCAGCCCTGCCGGGCCGTTAATTGAACGGGGTAAAATCAGACATGGTCGACGTTGTGGCCGCACCGCAACAAGCCAAGGCCGACGCATCGCTGCGTACGCTGGCTGCGATTTCGACGGCCCATTGGGTCAGCCATTTCCATTTCATGGTGCCGCCGATGCTGTTCCCCTTTCTGAAGGAACAGCTCGGCGTCGACTACCTCGAGCTTGGCTTTGCGTTGACCGTGTTCGCCGTGATATCCGCCCTGACGCAGGCACCGATGGGCTATCTTGCCGACCATATCGGCGCCCGCAAAGTCCTGCTGATGGGACTTACGCTTGGCGGCTTCGCGCTGATCATGATCGGCCTGCATCTCAGTTACAGCTGGCTGATTGCCAGCGCGGTGCTGCTGGGGCTTGCCAACAGCGTCTATCATCCGGCCGATTATGCGATCCTTTCGGCCCACATGGATGACGCACGCATGGGCCGCGCATTTTCGATCCACACCTTTGCCGGCTTCTTCGGCGGCGCGGTGGCGCCCGCCATCGTGGCCGCGCTGGTTGCGACCATCGGAGGCTATGGCGCCCTGATCGTGGCCGGCGCGGTGGGTCCCCTGGTGGCGCTGCTGCTCGCCGTCGTCGGCATTCCCGACGCCAGCGCCGCCGACCGCAAGGTCGATGGCGTGCGACCACCCCAGCAAAGCATCCTCACGCCCGCGATCATCGTGCTGACGATCTTTTTCATGCTGCTAAGCCTGTCCAACGCCGGAATCGGCAATTTTGGCGTGGTGGCGCTGATGAGCGGCTATGGTGCGTCATTCTCGTCCGCCAATATTGCACTGACGGCGTTTCTGGGCGCCAGCGCGATCGGCGTACTGGCCGGCGGCTTTCTCGCCGACCGCACCCGCCGCCACGGACAAGTCGCCGCCGTCTGCTTTGCTGTCAACGCGGCCATCGTGTTTGTCATCGCGACGATCAATTTGCCGTCGCCGCTGCTGATGGTGGCGATGACAACGGCAGGATTCCTCGGCGGCGTGATCGCGCCCTCGCGCGATATGCTGGTCCGCGACGCCGCACCGGCAGGCGCGGCCGGGCGCGCATTCGGTATCGTCACCACCGGCTTCACTCTCGGCGGTATCGTCAGCCCGCTGCTGTTTGGCTGGATCATGGATCGGAATTGGCCGCAATGGGTGTTCGGCGCTTCCGTCGTGTTCATGATTCTTACGGTGTTGCTCGCGCTTGTCACCGACCGCGGCCCGCGGGCCAGTTCCGAGGCGCCGGATGCAAGGCCTATGCATCCCTGAGCCTCATGTCAGGCGGTTGACAGCATCGCGGGAGAACTCATGATGCGGCACAAAATTCAACCGGGATGAGACGCATGGCCGATAACCCAGACCTCGTGATCCGCGGCGGCAGCATTGCCGACGGACTCGGCGGCGAACTGTTCGAAGCCGATGTCGCGATAACAGGGGGTCGCATCACCGAAGTTGGCCGCGTCTCGGGCAAGGGCAAGGAGGAAATCGACGCCAGGGGCAAGCTCGTCGCCCCCGGCTTTGTCGACATCCACACCCATTATGATGGTCAGGTCACCTGGAGCCAGGACATCACGCCATCGTCGCAAAATGGCGTCACGTCAGCGGTCATGGGCAATTGCGGGGTGGGCTTCGCGCCCTGTCGTCCGTCAGACCATCAGCGGCTGATTCAATTGATGGAAGGCGTCGAGGATATTCCCGAGCCGGTGCTGAGCGCTGGACTGCCCTGGGCCTGGGAAAGCTTTCCGGATTACATGGATTGGCTGTCGCAACGCAACTTCGACATGGACATCGGCGCGCAACTGCCACACGCCGCATTGCGCGTCTACGTGATGGGCGAGCGCGGCGCGCGGCGCGATCCCGCGACGCCGGAGGACAATCGCGCGATGGCGGCGCTGGCGGGCGATGCCGTGCGGGCCGGCGCGCTGGGCTTCTCGACCTCGCGCACCCTCAACCATCGCACCTCTACCGGCGATTTCACGCCGACCTTGAAGGCCGGCGAGGACGAGCTGACGGCGATCGCCGGCGCGATGCACAAGGTCGGCCGCAGCGTGCTGCAATTCGTGCTGGATCAGGGCAGCATCGAGGAAGACCTGCCGATGATGCTGCGGGTGGCCGAGAAGACCCAGTGCCCGATTTCGTTTTCGGTTGCGCAGGCCGACAAGGCGCCGCGCCGCTGGCGCCAGACGCTGGACACCATCAATGAAGCTGCCGCCCGGGGTCTGGCGATCACCGCGCAGATCGCCGCGCGCCCGGTCGGGCTGTTGCTCGGACTGGAACTGTCGCGCAACCCGTTCCAGACCCATCCGAGCTACAGGGCGATCGCAAAGCTGCCGCTGGCGGAGCGCGTGGCCCGCCTGCGCCAAGCAGAGGTGCGCGCCGCCATCCTGAGCGAAACAGCGACTTCGACCGATGATCCGCTGTTCTTCCGGCCGAACTACGACAAGATGTACCTGCTCGGCGATCCCCCTGATTACGAGCAGCCGCCGGAAAACGCCCTGGGCGCGCAGGCCCGCCACCAGGGAAAACGCCCCGAGGAACTGGCCTATGACGCGA
Source organism: uncultured Alphaproteobacteria bacterium (assembly GCA_963745785.1). Taxonomy (GTDB): domain Bacteria; phylum Pseudomonadota; class Alphaproteobacteria; order Rhizobiales; family Xanthobacteraceae; genus Bradyrhizobium. The sequence continues at coordinate 135,138 of CAVUYV010000007.1, forward strand.
TGCTCGGCGATGACGGCCGCGGCATGCTCTATGTGCCGTTCCTGAACTACGCCGACGGCAATCTCGATGCCGTGCACGAGATGCTGCGCGATCCGCATTCGGTGCCGGGGTTGAGCGACGGCGGCGCCCATTGCGGCATTATCTGCGATGCCAGCTTCCCGACCTATTTGCTGACGCACTGGACCCGCGACCGCAAGCGCGGCGAAAAACTGTCGATCCCCTTTGTGGTGGCGGCGCAGTCGCGCAAGACCGCGCTTTCGGTCGGTCTGTACGATCGTGGCGTCATCGCGCCCGGCTACAAGGCCGACGTCAATGTCATCGACTACGACCGGCTTCATCTGCATCCGCCCAAAGTGCATTACGATCTTCCGGTCGGCGGCCGCCGCCTGCTGCAGCAGGTCGATGGCTATGACGCAACCATCGTCTCGGGCGTTGTGACGCAGCGTGGCGGCACCGCCACCGGCGCGCGTCCGGGGAAGCTGGTGCGCGGCGCGCAGGGTGGTGTGCAGTAGACCGCGACCGTCGTTGCGAGGAGCAAAGCGACGAAGCAATCCAGATCTGCGGCACCGACGCTTTGGATTGCTTCGCGGAGCCCGTCATCGGGCGCGCATTCGCGCGACCCGTTGGCTCGCAATGACGGCAGTTGGGATCACGCAAACTTCGGCTCTCGCGCTTCGCCCATCAGGCGCGCGCGCTCCGTGTTTGGCCACAGCAGCAGCAGGCCGAGCAATCCGGACGCGATCATGATGACCGCATTGATGGTGAAGCCGGTCATGTAGCCCTCGAACGGCGTCGCCGCGTGCTGGATCACGGTGCCCATCACCGATGGGGCCAGGATGCCGGCAAGCGTGTAGATCGCGCTGTAGATCGAGATCACCGCGCCGCGCTGCGACACCGGCGTGAATTCCCCGAGCATCGGCGGACAGACCACATAGATCGACCCGCAAAGCCCGGATCCGACCACAAGAAACGCGATCTGCAGCCCCGCGCCATCGACATGGGGGAGCGCGGCAAGGATCGATCCGCCGGCGATCAAGGGAGCCGCGCCGAGCACGCCGCGGGCGCCGCGGGTGGTAATGCCACGCGCCATCAGCACCTGCGAAATCCACCCCGTGAGCAGCACGACGACGGCGCCGAACACCCACGGCAGGATCGAAACCCAGCCCGCGTCCTTTTGCGAGAAGCCCAACCCATTGACGATGAAGGGGGTGAACCAGGTGAGGCCGAGCGAGAGCGCCCAATAGGCGCCGAAAGTGGCGGCGCAGCAGCCGATGAAGGTTCGCGAGGTCAAAAGCTGGAAATAGGGAATGCGCGGCTCCGCCGCCGCCATCGCGACGGTGTGAACCAGCGGCCCCTCCTTGCCCAGGATCAGCCACGCCACTACCCACATCAGGCCGACGACGCCGAGCGCGCCGAATGCATAGTGCCAGCTATAGTTGACGATCACCCAGTTCAGCGCCGGCACCGCGAGGATCACGCCGAACGCCGATCCCTGCGACAGGATGGCGGTGGGCAGCGTTCGCTTCTCGTCGGGAAACCATTTGTAGATCGAATGCGCCGCCACCGAAAACGCCGGGCCTTCGCCGGCGCCGAGAATCACGCGGCAGACCAACAGCGTCGTGAATCCGACGGTGCCGACCATCGGAAACTGCGCCAGCGCCCAGATCAGGGCCAAGGCAAGCAGAACCCAGCGGGTGGCGATCCGATTGACGATAAACCCGACGGCGATGGCCGCGATCGAAAACAGGAAAAAGAACGACGATCCAAGCAGGCCGAACTCTTCCGGCTCGAGTTTCAACTCGGTCATGATCGGTACGCCGGCGAGGCCGACCACGATCTTGTCCGCGAAATTCACCAGCATGAAGAGAAACAGGAGAAACGTGATTTTCCAGGCGCCTTTGGGCGTCGGTTGGGTGGTCATGGTTGCCCCGACTTTCGTTTCTGGCGCCGTTGATCGGTCTGTAATGTTACCCGCGGGCTCGGCGGCAATGCAATTGGACATTTTGTCAGGCCTGCGTGCGCTGCAACTTAAGTTCGCCTGCCAATGCCGCCTGACGCGGCTTCCGGAAGCATCTCGCAACCCAATCACGATCGCGTCGCCGACCCGATTGAGATCGTGATCTCCCGGCACGGCCTTGCTATGTTGCCCGCAAATGATGGGGAGTTTCATGGTCAGACCGACAACCCGATCGTGCTGAGCGTTCGCAACCTGACCAAGACCTATCGCGCTGCCGGTGAGCAAATCGTGGTGCTGCGCGGCGTCAACCTGAGGGTCGCGGCCGGCGAGCGCGTCGCGCTATCGGGCGAGTCCGGCAGCGGCAAGAGCACGCTGTTGCATCTGATCGCAGGTCTCGACCGCCCCGATGGCGGCCAGATCAGGTTGGCCGGCAGCTCGGTTTCGGATCTCAACGATGCGGGCCGCGCGGCATTGCGGCGCGACAGGTTGGGCCTGGTGTTTCAGCAGTTCAACCTGATCCCGAGCCTGAATGTCGAGGACAACCTCGCGTTCCAGTCGCGTATTGCCGGACGCCACGACCCCGCCTGGCATGGCGAACTGGTGGAGCGGCTCGGGCTCGGCGGTTTGTTGAAACGCTATCCCGAACAGCTCTCCGGCGGCCAGCAGCAGCGGGTTGCGATCGGCCGGGCGCTGGCGCCAAAACCGCTGCTGCTGCTCGCCGACGAGCCCACCGGCAACCTCGATGAGGCGACGGCGGATGAGGTTCTCGCGCTGGCGCGCGATCTGGTGAAGCGAAGCGGCTGCGGCTTTCTGATGGTGACCCACAGCGCGCGCCTCGCCGCCACGCTCGACCGCCAGATCAATCTCCATGCGGGGTTGATCGCATGAGCCGCCTCGTCTGGATTCTCGCGGTCCTATTGAGCCATTGGCGGCGGCATCCGATGCAGCTCGCGACCCTGCTGATCGGGCTGATTTCCGCAACCGCGCTGTGGAGCGGCGTGCAGGCGCTGAACCAGCAGGCGCGCTTGAGTTATGACCGCGCGGCCGCAACTTTCGGCGGCGCGAGAACGGCCATGCTGGTCAGCCGCAACGGTGCGACCTTTCCGCAGCAACTCTTTGTCGACCTGCGCCGCGCCGGCTGGCCGGTATCTCCGGTACTCGAGGGCCGGATCCAGATCGGCGGAAGGTCCTTGCGGCTATTGGGTATCGAACCCGTCACCATCCCCGCGGAAGTCGGAAATGCACCGGCGATCGGGAAGGCCGGCCTGCAATCGTTCGTGACGCCGCCGGGAGAAATGCTGTTGGCGCCTGAGACGCTTTCCGATCTCAAGCTGAGCGAAGGCGCGACGCCGCTGGGGAGTGACGGCACGTTGCTGCCGCCTTTGCGCGTTCAGGCGCAACTTGTGCCCGATGTGCTGGTGATCGATATCGGCATCGCCCAGCGGCTATTGAAAATGCCGGATCAGGTTTCCCGGCTCTTGGTCGGCAACGCCAAAGGCAAGCGCGCGCCGCTTGAAAATATCGCCGGCAACAAACTCCGCCTGGTCGAGCCGGATGCGGAGAGCGATCTCGAACGCCTCACCGACAGCTTTCACCTCAACCTGACGGCTTTCGGCCTGTTATCGTTTGTCGTCGGGTTGTTCATCGTCAATTCGGCTATTGGACTCGCATTCGAGCAGCGCCTGCCGACGTTGCGGACGCTGCGCGCCTGCGGGGTGTCCGCGGGCATGCTGAATGCGGTGTTGCTGGTCGAACTGGTATCGCTGGCACTGGTCGCGGGCCTCATAGGCCTCGTCTGCGGCTATTTGATCGCTGCGTCGCTATTGCCGGATGTCGCAGCGTCCCTGCGCGGACTCTACGGCGCACAAATCCCGGGACACTTGACGCTCAAGCGCGAATGGTGGATCGCCGGCATCACCATCAGCGTCATCGGCGCGCTGCTGGCCGCGGCCACAAGCCTGTTGAAGGCGATCCGTCTTCCAGTGCTGACTGCGGCGCAACCCTACGCCTGGCAGCAGGCGCAGCACCGATGGTTGATTGTCCAGGGCGCGCTGGCGCTGATCGTGCTCGCGACCGGGGGCGGCCTTCTGTGGTATGGCGATTCGCTGGTTTCGGGGTTCGCGGTGCTCGCCGCATTGCTGCTTGGCGCGGCGCTCGGTCTGCCCGCGATCCTGGAACGGGTGCTTTCGTTGGGACAGCGCAGCGCGCATCGACCGCTTGCGGCCTGGTTCTGGGCCGACAGCCGCCAGCAGCTTTCGGGATTGTCGCTGGCGTTGATGGCTCTGTTGCTCGCGCTGGCGGTCAATGTCGGTGTCGGCACCATGGTGGAAAGTTTCAGCCGAACATTTATTATTTGGCTGGATGGACGGCTGGCGGCGGACGTCTATCTCAACGCCGCTGACAATACGCAGGCGGCCGAGATCAAGGCGTGGCTGCGCGAGCGGCCGGAAGTGGCTGCGATCCTGCCCAGCGGCCGGGCCGAGACGCAAATCGGCGGCGCGCCGATTGAAATTCTCGGTCTCGCCGATCACGCCACCTACCGGGATCGCTGGCCGCTGCTTCAAGCAGGCGCCAACGCCTGGAGCCGCCTTCGCGCCGGTGACGCGGGCTTTGTGAGCGAACAATTGGCCCGGCGTTTGAAGCTCGGGATCGGCGATACCCTCGAGGTCCCGGCGCCGGAAGGAAACTGGAGGCTCGAGGTGGCCGGCATCTACGCCGACTACGGCAATCCGAAGGGACAGATCGCCGTCAATATCGCCGCGTTGACGCGCCGCTTTCCGCAAATCCCGCAGACGCGATTGGGCTTGCGCGTTGCGCCAGCGGCCGTGCCGGCGCTGATATCCGAGCTACAGAACAAATTTGGGCTCGACGGCCGCAACCTCGTGGATCAGGCAACGCTGAAAGCGGAATCGAGGCGGATTTTTAACCGGACCTTTGCCGTGACGGCAGCGCTAAACACCTTCACGCTCGGCGTAGCCGGAATCGCGCTATTGACCAGCCTGTTGACGCTCGGCAATTCCCGCCTCCCGCAGCTTGCGCCGCTCTGGGCGATCGGAATCACGCGACGGCGGCTTGCGGCGATCGAGCTATTGAAGACCATGTCGGTTGCGCTGATCACAACGCTGCTGGCGCTGCCGCTCGGCCTGCTGGTGGCATGGTGCCTGATCGCGGTGGTGAATGTGAAGGCCTTCGGCTGGCGGCTGCCGTTTCACGATCTTTCCACTGCAACTGCTCGAGCTGGTGGGCGTGGCGATGGCGGCTTCGCTGCTGGCCGCGCTCATTCCCGTGATAAAACTGGCGCGCATGCAGCCGGCGAGCCTGGTGAAGATTTTTGCCGATGAACGATAAGTTCGCGATATCCCGCCGCGCCTTTACGGGCGGCGCCGTCGTTCTCGGGCTTGGCGGCAAAGCCGCGCTGGCGCAGGGCTTTGCCGGACTTGGCATGACCGGCGGCGGATTCGCATCCGTCATTCCCGGCAAGACATTCGCTTTTCCCGCCGATCATGGTGCGCACCCGGACTATCGGATCGAGTGGTGGTACGTGACCGCTAACCTGATGGACCCGGCCGGAATTGCCTATGGCGCGCAATGGACCTTGTTTCGTCAGGCGATGCAGCCGGGCGCCCAACAAGAGGGTTGGGCCAACCAGCAGATCTGGATGGGCCACGCGGCCGTCACGCGCGCTGACACCCACCGCTACAGCGAGACCTTCGCCCGCGGCGGCGTCGGCCAGGCCGGCATGGAGCCAAAACCGTTTCGAGCCTGGATCGATTCATGGCAAATGCGCGGGCTCGATCCGATGCGCGACGACACTATCGCGCCGCTCGAGCTCACCGCATCGGGCGCGGATTTCAGCTATACGCTTCGGCTCGACGCCGATTCCGCGCTGGTGCTGCAGGGCGAGGCCGGTTACAGCCGGAAATCCGAGCGCGGACAGGCCTCGTATTATTACAGCCAGCCCTATTTCAAGGTGGCGGGCAGCATCACCATCGACGACAAGCCTGCAGAAGTCACCGGGCGCGCCTGGATGGATCGGGAATGGAGCAGCCAGCCGCTCGCCTCGGATCAGACCGGATGGGACTGGTTCTCGCTGCATCTGAACGAGAGCGAAAAACTCATGCTGTTTCGGCTGCGTCAAGCCGACGGCAATAACTACCGTTCCGGCAACTGGATTTTGTCAGCCGGCAAAGCCGAACAGCTCGCGTCCGCCGATATCGAAATGACGCCGACGGCGTTTACCCAGTTTGAAGGACGCAAGATTCCAACCGGATGGCGCATCGAAATTCCCCAGCGCGCGTTTTCGATCGAGACTGTCCCGCTGAATGCGAAGAGCTGGATGGGAACGAGCTTTCCCTATTGGGAAGGGCCGATCAGCTTTCGGGGCAGCCACAGCGGCGTTGGATATCTCGAGATGACCGGGTATTGAAGTCACAAGCGCCGTCATACCGGGGCGCGCCTCTTGGCGCGAGCCCGGAATCCATACTCCCGATCGTGGTTATGGATTCCGGGTTCGCGCTACGCGCGCCCCGGAATGACGGCGCTTGTTTTGGAAAAGAGGAATCCTCGCAATTTCTCATTTCACGGCCCTCGTCACCTGCCTCGCAATCGCGTTCTACTTCTTCACCTCCACCCAGGTGTCGAAGGCGCGCGCTGCCTTCGGCATCAAGGTGCCGGCCACCGCGGGCAATCCGACTTCGAGCGGGGGTTTCACGTGCAGATGAACACGCTGGAATGGATGCCGATCTTCCTGCCCTCGCTGTGGCTGTTTGCGATCTACATCAGCGATGCCAGCGCAGCCGTGCTGGGCCTGGTCTGGATCGCCGGCCGTATCCTTTACATGACCGCTTATTCGCAAGCCGCCGCCAAACGCGGGCGGGGTTTTGGCATTCAAGCCAGCGCCGCCATCATCCTCTGGCTGGGCGCGTCGGGCGCGATCATCTGGCGCCTTATTCATGGGTGAAAGCTTGTAAATCCAACTCCACGAGCCATGCGTGACCGATTTCGCTTGGGCGGCAGTACGGACCCAAGACAGAAATCGCGCCATATCCTAGAGGTGCCATGCCGCCCACAGCGATTGCCCCTTTCATTCGGGAAGACCAGCCATTCGCAATGGGTTGAGCAATGCGTCGAGATCTTCCTGGCGACGGTAGGGTAGCCCGCGTGCCCAGCGGCTGATGGAGAAATCGGGATGCCTAACTAGCAATTCCCTCACGATGACGCGCGCCTCGTCCTCGCTCCCGAGGTTCCAGAGTGCCGCCACGAGAACTGTTTGTGCGGTCACCCAACGCGGCTTCTCTGCCAAGACCCGTAAGGCAGTGTCTCGCGCTGCGGTGAAATCTCCTAAATGAAACCTCGCCCTAGCTTCATCGACCATGGATACATTGAGGCCAATCGGGCTCAATCGCTGCGCCTGCTCCTCGTAGAGAGCAGCTTTTTGGAAATTACCAGCATACCCGTGATACATACCCGCCATGTGAAAGGCACTCACACTGCTTGGGCTGAGGGTGATGGCCTTCTCTCCGGCCGCCACCGCCTCGTCATGGCGACGCTGAAATATGCGAACATAGCCGATGGTTAAGTAAGCTTCGCTGCAACCGGGGTCCGCCGCTAGAGCCCTCGCCGCGCAGTCCATTGCCGCTTCGTAGGTTGCCGCTCGGTCTTTCTCCCAACCAAACCGAGCCTGGTCGGTCAGAGTGAAACCCAGCATGTACAGCGCCGGCGTAAAGACAGGATTGATTTCCAGGGCTTGTTCAAACTCAGCGCGGGCCTGCGCATGAGTGTGCCTGTCGAAATTCACGTATAGACTTCGACCCTTCAGAGAAACACTCGTAAACCAGTGGACTGCCGGAGCGTTTTCGCCACACTCGAACCTGTTCGCCAAACGCCAGCTGTACCTCAAGCGCCGAGACAATTTCTTGCGTGATACGATCCTGGAGATCGAACACATCATCTACACCGCCATCGTAGCGATCGCCCCACAAATGGTGGCCGTCCAGGCTGTCAATCAACTGCGCCGACAACCTCACTCGATTGCCGACCTTGCGGACGCTGCCTTCCAGCACATAACGGGCACCGAGTATTCGCCCAATTTCGCGTATGTCCCTTGTCTGCCCTTTAAATACAAAGCTCGAATTGCGAGCGATGACCATCAGCTCGTGGATCTTCGATAACGTGGTCAGCACGTCTTCGGCGATGCCGTCGACAAAATATTCCTGGTCGGGATCGCCGCTCATGTTCTGAAACGGCAGCACGGCGATGGACGGTTTGTCCGGAAACGGGCGAGATTGAAGTGGTCCAAAAGAGGCAGACTGTGGGGACGCCGATACAGCCTCGCCGCCAATCCTCATTCGCCAAACGCGCATCGGCTCAGCGATATTCTTGAGAGTTTGCGAGCCCATATCTTCGAAGGGTATATCGACCTTGCCGCGAATCTGCCGGTGAGCATCGTCGGAAATGCAAACACCCCCGGGCTCCGCGATCCCTTCGAGGCGCGCTGCAATATTGACGCCGTCGCCAAAGATATCGTTGTCGTCGATGATAATATCGCCGACGTGAACGCCGATGCGAAACTTGATGCGATTGTCGTGGGGCGCATCTGCATTTTGCTCGGCCATGCCGCGCTGAATTTTGATGGCGCATCGCGCTGCATCGACGGCACTGGCAAATTCGACCAGCATTCCATCGCCAGTAGTCTTGACGATGCGTCCGCGATGCTCAACGATGCTGGGGTCGACGAGCGTTTTTCTGAAAGACTTGAGATGAGCAAGCGTGCCTTCCTCATCGGCACCCATCAAGCGGCTATAGCCAGCGACATCCGCCGCCAGAATAACCGTTAGTCGCCGCTCTACCTGCTCGCTACTCAAGACGCACTCCGGCTTGGGAAATTGAATGCCAGTATAGCAGTATAGTGGGCCGATGGCACCCTGCGTGCGGACGCGCCTGGATTCGCAGCGATTTCGCCAGCAACCGCGAGGCACCGTTGTCCGCATGGTGATGGCAGGTGCGCAGCCTTTAAGCGATTTCCCGCGCGTCGCGCCGTCGATAGAGCATCAGCATCAAGGGTGCGAGCCGGCGCAGCAATCCGTGCGCGAGGATCGGCACGGGTTCCGAGAACGGCAGCGCAAGATCTTTTTCCGGAACACCGCGCACCGCCTTGGATAATTCATCGCCGAGCGCGATCGACAAGCGCGACCGCACGACCGTTGCAGCCGGTCCAGCCATAGGCGTTGCGCCCGAGCCGATGAATGCGCGGAAGAAAATCGGTGGTCATTCCGACAAAGCCGTTCCAGACGTAATCGAATTCGACCGGCCCGATCTGCGGCCACAATTGTTGCAGGCGCTCCGCCACGATAACCTTGAGTCGCTCGGGCTTGTTGCCCGGGCCAATCACCGCTCCGCCGGTGACAAGACGATTGCGCGCATCGTAGCGGGCAAAGTAAAGTTCGCCGTGGGTATCGGACATCGCCTGCCGGCCGGGAATGATGGTCTGCCGCGCTGTATCGGACAGCGGCTGCGTCGCCATTTGCCAGGACAGCACCGGCATGACTTCATGCGCCATCGCCGGCATCAGGGATTTCGAGAATTCGCCGGTGTAGGCATTGGTCGCCACGATCAAGACCCGTCCGCTGATCTCAGCCTGTTCCGTCCTCACAATCCACCGGTCGTTGCGCCGTTCGACGCTGAGCGCGGGCGAGCGCGCGTAAATGCGGCCGCCGCGGTCCAGCACCACGCGCGCGAGACCGCGCGACAGCGCCAGCGGATTGATATGGCCTCCGCTTCTGTTCCAGAAGCCGCCGAACCAGGCATCCGATCCCAGCATTTGCCGCGTCTGGTCGCGGGAGAGCAGTTCGACCGGCGCACCGAATTTCGACCATTGCCGTACCCGCCGCTCGGCGATCTTGATGCGCCCCGGCGAGTGCACCGGCTGAACCCAGCCGGCCTGTTCCTGCTCGGCCTGAATTTGATAGCGCGCCGCGAGATCGAACAGGACGGAGGCACTGTCACGCAACAAACCGACAAAACGTTCGCCCGCCGCCCGATGCCTGGCAATGATGTCCTCCGGGTCGTGCCGCGACAATGTCGGGATCACCTGTCCATTGTTGCGGCCGGATGCGCCCCAGCCCGGCTCCATCGCTTCGATGATGGCAACGTCCACGCCTGCCTCGCGCAAATGCAGCGCGGCCGACAGGCCGGTGAAGCCGCCACCGATGACGACGACATCGGCCTCGGCAGTCCCGATCAGCCGAGGCAGATCGGGACCGGGCGGTGTCACCGCGACCCACAACGAGTCGGGCCAGCGGACATTTGCGGTATCCATCGTTCGTCCTTTGTCGATCGACGATAGCGAGCAGGCGTTTCGCGCCCGCTGGATTGCGGACAGCTGCATCGATCTGGTTAGCTTAGTATGGCTAATTGACGCCGGGGAAACAAAGCGTGGCACTCAAGAACGTCATCGGGGTCGATCACGCCGTGGTCGTGGTCAGGGATCTCGACAAGGCCGCCGAAAACTGGCGACGCCTTGGCTTCACCGTGTCGCCGCGCGGCACCCACAGCGCAAAAATGGGATCGGGCAACTTACACCATCATGTTCGATCCCGACTACATGGAATTGCTCGGCGTGCTGGTTGAAACCGAGCACAATGCTCCGACCCGCGCGTTTCTCGATCGAAGCGGCGAAGGCATCGAGCGCATCGCGTTCACGGCGCTCGATTCCGCCGCCGGCGCCGAGGAAATTCGCGCGCGCGGCTACGAGCCGCTTGGCCCGACCGATTTCGAGCGGCCGGTAACGATGCCGGATGGCAGCCAGTCGGCGGCCAGGTTCCGGATTTTTCAATGGCCGCTATCCGAAGCGCCGGCGGGCTTGCGCATTTTCGCCTGTCAGCACAAGACGCGGGAAACGGTGTGGATTCCCGAACTGATGAAGCACGCCAATGGCGCGAAACGCCTCAAGCAGGCATTGGTGGTTTCGCCGGAGCCCGCAAAGGACGCCGCGCATCTCGCGCGCCTGATCGATCGCGAGGTCAAGGCTGAGCCCGATGGCGCTGCCGCGGTAGCCATCCGGTTCGGATCGCGCCGATTTCATATTCCTCACCAAGGAACAATTGGGCCGGCGCTATCCCAAAATCTCGCTGGCCGGATTGCCCGAGCGCGGCGGTGCGGGCCTCGTCCTTGCGACATCCGACCTCGCCGCTGCGGAGAAAGCGGTCGGCAGCTCCGGTGTCCGCAGCGGGGACGCCGTTTGCGTCGCGCCTCAGGCTGCCAATGGTACGCTGCTCGTTTTCATCCAGGCTTAGGCTTGCGCCGCACTTTCAGCCTTTCGAGGATGCTGCCCAGGATGCCCTTGGGCAGGAAGATGATGAAGATCACCAGCAGCGCGCCGTAGACGAGATTGTCCCAGCCGACGGCCTTGGTGCCGAAGCCGACCCGCAGCACTTCCGCCAGCATGATGGTGATGACAGCACCGACCGTCGGTCCGAGCGACACATAGAGCCCACCGACGATGACGGCAAAAGCCATCTGCAAGGACACTGAAATGCCGCTCACCGTGTCGGGGGAGATGAACATCTGATACTGGCAGTAGAGCGCGCCGGCAAGCGACGTCATCAGCGCGCTGATCACGGTGATCTTGAGCTTTTCCTTGGTCACGTTGACGCCGGCCGCGGCGGCGGCATCCTCATCCTCGGAGATCGCCTCCAGGGCGTAGCGGTCCATGCTGCGGTCGACCCAGCGCCAAATCACCAGGCCCAGCGCCCAGACGCCGAGCGCGATCAGATACCAGGTTGTCTTGTCGTCGAATTGCAGCGCCAGCAGATGGCTGCCCCTGGTCCTGTCAGGCGTGTATCCGAGCGAGCCGCCGGTATAGTCGCGTGTCGCGGTGATGACCTGCAGGACGATTCCGGACAGCGCCAGCGTGACCAGCACGAAATAATGGCCGGTGATGCGGAAGCGGAAACACGGGTATCCGACGATCACGGCCAGCGCTGCGGCGGCCGCCATCGCGACGGGAATACCCAGCCACGGCGACACGCCGAGATGATTCCACAACAGCGCCGTCACATAGGCACCGACGCCCATGAACCCGCCATGGCCCAGTGAAACCAGGCCGAAGCGGCCCATCATCGACCACGACGTATAGGCAAACGCCCAGATCAGGATCAGGATCAGGATATGCAGATGGTAGGGATCGCGATAGACGAACGGCAGGGCGATCAGTGCCGCGCCGGCAATCCAGGGCACTGGTTGACGTGGATTCACGAGCGCCTCGCCATCAGCCCGGCGGGCCTGATGAACATCATGACGATGAAGAAGGCGAACGCCAGCACATAACCCCATTCCAGGTCGGAGAACAGCCCGCCGAGCGAGATGATCTCGGCGAATACAAACGCCGCCACGAAGCCGCCGACGAAATTACCGAGCCCGCCGAGCACGCAAATCAGGAAGGTGATCGGCCCGAACGACAGGCCGACAAACGGATGGACGTCGTATTGCAGCACCAGCAGGCAGGAGGCGAGGCCGGCGAGCGCCCCGCCGAGCGCCGAGGTGATGAGATAGAGCCGGCGTGTATCGACGCCCATCAGCGCCATGATCTGGCGATCCTGCGAAATGGCGCGGATCGCGGTGCCGACATAGGTCCGCTTCATGAAGAAATAGACCAGCAACATGCCGATCAGCGCCGCGGCGAAAGCCAGCAGGCGCGAGTAGCTGAAATGCATCTCGCCGAACTTCAGCACGGGCATCCGGATGCCGAGGTTGCGGAAGTCAATCCCGAACGCGACGGTGGCGAAGCTTTGCAGTACGAACAGCACGCCGCCGGTGGCGAGCAGCTGATTGATCGGCGGTGTCGAGAGCAGCGGCGCAATGACAAGCCAATGCAACAGCGCCCCAAGCCCCGCGACCAGAAGGATGGTGAACGGCGCCGCAACGTAATAGGGCAGACCAAAAACCTGGACCAGATAGTACATGCCGTACATGCCGATCATCACCAGTTCGGCGTAGCAGATCCACGTCACGTCGATGACGCCGAAGATCAGATTCAACCCGAGCGCCAGCAATGCCAGCAAGCCGCCGAGCAGAATGCCGTTCACCATGGCTTCGAGCAGGTAGATGTCGAAAAAATCCAGCATCGTTTCACCTGATCCTCAAGAACCCGTGCCTCAACACCTTACACCCCAAGATAGGCTTCCCGGATGGTATCGCTGGCGAGCATCTCGTCCGACCTGCCCGAGGCGCGGATCGTACCCGCCTCCAGCAGGTAGGCTCGATCGACCACGCGCAGGACCTGCTGCACGTTCTGCTCGACGATCAGCACGGTGAGGCCGCCGCTGGCGCGGATTCGCTTCACCAGTTCGAACACCTGCTGAACCACCACCGGCGCGAGGCCCGCCGAAGGTTCGTCGAGCAGCAGCAATTTCGGATCGGACATCAGCGCGCGGCCAATCGCGCACATCTGCTGCTCGCCGCCCGACATGGTGCCGGCAAGCTGCTTGCGGCGTTCCTTCATGCGCGGAAAAAGATCGAACACAAACGCCAGCCGCTCGGCGTATCGGGCCCGCGCCTCCGGCATGAAGGCGCCCATCTTGAGATTGTCTTCCACGCTCAGGCGCGGAAACAGCCGGCGGTTCTCCGGCACGTGCGCGATGCCGAGACTGACGATGCGATGCTCCGGCGTTTTCAGAACGTCGACGCCTTCCATTGCAATCGCGCCCGCCCGGGGCCGGATCAGACCCGAGATCACCCGCATCAAGGTGGTCTTGCCGGCGCCGTTGGGACCGATCACGCCCACCGCCTCGCCCGCCTTGACGTCGAGACTGACGCCGAACAGCGCCTGAAACGTTCCGTAGCCCGCGTCGACCGATTTCAATTCAAGCATGCGCGCGCTCCGCCTGGATCATGACCCGATCCGATTGAATCGGATCACGATCTCATCTTTTTGTCTGCGCATGATCTCTTCGGAAAACCGGTTGCCGCTTTTCCGGATCATGCTCTACCGCCGCGCTTTCGCCGCAGCGGCTTGCGTCGCAACGGCATCGGTGCCGAGATAAACCTCGACCACGCGCGGATCGCTCGACACCTCGCTCGGCAGGCCCTCGGAAATCTTCTCGCCGTGATCCAGCACCATCACGCGATCGACCACGCGCATCAGCACGCCCATGATGTGCTCGACCCAGATGATGGTGATGCCAAGCTCGTCGCGGATCTTGCGCAGCATGTCGGCCGCCTGATCCATCTCGGTCTCATCGAGCCCGCCGAGGCTTTCGTCGGCGAGCAGCAGTTTCGGCGCGGTGGCGAGCGCCTTGGCAAGCTCGAGCTTCTTCAGCCCGGCAGCGCCCAGGCCGTCGACGCTTGCGGTGCGGTCGGTCGGCAGGCCGACGGTCGCGAGCGCGCGTTGCGCCGCTTCCTCGGCTTCGGCGCGGCCGTTGCGGCCCTGCCCGAAATAGCCGGCCAACGCCACATTCTCGAACATCGTCAGCCGGTGGAACGGTCGCGGGATCTGGAAGGTCCGGCCGATGCCAAGGTTGATGATCCGGTGCGGCGGAAGACCTGCGAGCTCGGCGCCTGCGAACTTCATCGAACCCGCCGACGGCACCAGCGTGCCGGAGAGCATGTTGAAAATCGTGCTCTTGCCCGAGCCGTTCGGGCCGATCAGGCCGAGAATCTCGCCCTGATCGACCTTGAACGACACCTTGTTGACGGCCGTGAATCCGCCAAACCGCTTGACCAAGCCCTCCACGACCAGCACGACAGTCCCTTCCGTTTGGCCCGGACCAGCTACTTGTAGCTATAGGTCGTGCCCGCCGGCAGCGGCAGCACGGCCTCGCGTTGCGCCTGGCTCTTCGGCCATACCACATAGGACTTGTCGTCGACGTACTGGATGACCACCGGGAATGAGCGTTCATTCTGTCCGGCCATCGGGGTGCCTTCGCCATAGAATTTGACGCCGAACCCCAGCATGGTGCCGCCTTCGGGAAGGTCGACTTCGAGCGCCGCCTTGCGCAGCGCGTCCGGATCGACGCCGCCATACTTCTTGATCGCGCGCGGCAGCACTTCGGTCAGGAACACGTAAGTGTTCGAAGCCGCCATGCCGACATGCGCCGAGCGTATGGCGACGCCCGGTTTCACCTTGTCGAATTCCTCGCCGACCATCTTGATGACCGGCGGCAGCTTCGGATCCATGGATTTCTGGTTGGCGAGCCAGATCGAGATCGGATCGGCGTTGAAGACATAATTCACGTCGGTGCCGAGGCCTTCCTTGAGCTTCTCGTACACGCCGTAGCCCGCGCCATGGCCGACCAGGGCACCGAATTTCAGCCCCTGCTCGCGCGCCTGGCGCAACAGCAGCGTGATGTCGGGATTGTAGCCGGTATGGAAGATCACATCGGGCCGGGCACGCTTCAGCTTGGTGACCAGCGCGGACAGATCGGGCGCGGTGGCCGAATAACCTTCCTTCAGCACAATGTTGAAGCCGGCCTTCTTGGCGCCAGCCTCGTTGCCCTTCGCCACGTCGACCCCGTAGGCGCCGTCCTCGTGGATGATGGCAACGCGCATGTCCTTCGGCTCCTTGCCGAACTTGGACTGCGCGTTCTGGGCGATGAAGTCCATTGTCATCAGGCCGAACTGGTCGCCGCTCGCCTGCGGACGGAAGATATATTTGTAATTCTTGTTCTCGAGCACCCCAGAGGAAATGCAGGTGGTGATCCACATGAACTTCTTGAGCTGCTCGACACGGGCGGCCACCGGAACGCACTGCGCCGACGAGAAGAAGCCGAGCAGCATGTCGACCTTTTCCTGCTCGACCAGGCGCACCGCCTCGTTGATGGCGACATCGGGCTTGCTCTGGGCATCGGCATAGACCGCCTCGATCTTGTAACCTTCCACCCCGGTCTTGGCGTACTGGTCGAGCATGATCTTGGCGCCGGTGTATTGCAGCTCCGAACCGCCGCCCGCGAACGGGCCGGTCAGGTCGTAGATCACGCCGATCTTGATTTTCTTCTCCTGAGCCTGGGCGGAAACCGCCATGCCCAGCGCCGCTAACGCGGCAATTAGCCCGCCGAGCAAGCGGGCAGCCCTACGCACCAGCATCCAAACCTCCCTGGAAAATTGTGCATTGCGTTTCTTGGTTCTTGTTGATGCCCATCACAGGGGCAGCGCCGACCGATGTCAAGCGCCCAGCTCCCTCACCCGACGCTTGAATGCCGCATCATGTCACCGGATTGTTAGAATGTGCCGAAGAGCGCTTTGCGCGGGTGTGCGTTCAGGTCGAAAATAAATGCCGTGCTGCCTCGGCCAAGAGGCAGCGCGGCATTTTAGCATCGAGAGGCCAAGCCGCGATCAGCTGATCGCCGCTACGGCCCTTTCGCCAGCGGGCAGCCAGAGTCCTTGGCCGCCGGGAATGCCTTGTCGCCCGGCACCACGGCGAGTTGCTTGTAGTAGTCCCAGGGCTTCTTCGATTCCGATGGCTTCTTCACCTCGAACAGATAGAGGTCGTGCACCATGCGGCCATTTTCGAGCACCTTGCCGCCTTGGGCGAACTGATCGTCCACCGGAAGTTCCTTCAGCTTTTTAGCGACGGCTTCGGTGTCCTTGGTGCCTGCTGCCTTGACCGCTTTCAGATATTGCAGCGTCGCCGAATAGGTGCCGGCCTGGATCATGTTCGGCATCCGGCCGGTCCGCGCGAAGAAGCGGTTTGCTAACTCGCGGCTCTTGTCGTCGCGATCCCAATAGTAGCCTTCGGTGAGCACCAGGCCTTGGGCGGCTTCAAGACCGAGGGCGTGGACATCACTCAACACGAACAAGAGTGCGGCAAGCTTCTGGCCACCCTTGACGATGCCGAATTCCGCCGCCTGCTTGATCGAGTTGGTGGTATCGAGACCGGCATTGGCGAGCCCGATGATTTTCGCCTTCGAGCTTTGCGCCTGCAGCAGGAACGACGAGAAGTCCGAAGAGTTCAGGGGAATGCGGACCGAGCCCAGCACCTTGCCGCCCTTGGCCTTGACGAAGTCGCTGGTGTCTTTTTCGAGCGCATAGCCGAAGGCGTAGTCGACGGTCAAGAAGAACCAGGTATCGCCGCCGGCTTCGACCAGCGCGCCGCCGGTACCGAACGCGAGCGCGTGGGTGTCGTAGGCCCAGTGAAAGCCGTAGGGCTGGCAGGCATCGCCGGTGAGGCGCGAGGTCGCGGCGCCCACGACGATGTCGATCTTCTTCATCTGCTTCGACAGATCGTGAATGGCGAGCGCCACCGAGGACGTCGTCAGCTCGGTGATCATGTCGACGCCTTCGACCTCGTACCAGCGCCGCGCGATGGCGGTGGCCAGGTCAGGCTTGTTCTGATGGTCGGCGGAGACCACCTCGATCTTCTGGCCAAGCACGCTGCCGCCAAAATCCTCGACCGCCATCAGGGCCGCTTCATAGGACCACTTGCCGCCATAGTCGGCATAGACGCCGGACTGGTCGTTCAGAATACCGATCTTGACGCCCTGCGCCGACGCCGGCGCCGCGAGCAACAGGCCGCAGGCCAGAGCGGCCGCCGACAACATTCCCGATCTCATTTTCTTGCCTCTCTCGCAGTTTTCTGTTCCGGAAAATCGGCGCAACAATATTGCATAACCCTGCGGCTGCCCATCTATTTCAGATCAGCCAATAGTATTGCGGAACCCTACGCCGCAGCGGCTGGCTTGGCGTCGCGGCGTTTCCGATCCGCGAGGCCGCGGACCACCATGTAGAAGATCGGCGTGAAGATAAGGCCGAACAGCGTGACGCCCAGCATGCCGAAGAACACCGCGACGCCGACCGCCTGACGCATTTCCGATCCGGAACCGCTGGAGACCACCAGCGGCAGCACACCGAGGATGAAGGCAAACGACGTCATCAGGATCGGCCGCAGCCGCAGGCGGCAGGCTTCGATCACGGCTTCGAGCCGCGGCCGGCCCTCGAGCTCGATGTCGCGCGCGAACTCGACGATCAGGATCGCATTCTTCGCCGCCAATCCCACCAGCACCACGAAGCCGATTTGCGTGAGGATGTTGACGTCCTGTCCCATGATGCGCACGCCGATGGTCGCGGCCAGCAGGCACATCGGCACGATCAGGATGACGGCAAACGGCAGGCTCCAGCTGCCATATTGCGCGGCCAGCACCAGGAACACGAACAGCACGCAGATCGGGAACACATACAGGCCGGCATTGCCGCCGGTGACCTGCTGGTACGAAAGGTCGGTCCATTCGAACGAGAACCCGCTCGGCAGCGTCTCCTCGGCGAGCTTCTTCATGGTGTTGATGGCGGTAGCGGAACTCGTGCCCGGCAACGCTTCGCCCTGCAGCTCCGCCGCCGGATAGAGATTGTAGCGGGCGACGCGATCGGGACCGGAAACGTCACGGAAATCCACCACGCTGCCGAGCATCACCATGTCGCCGGCGGCGTTGCGGGTGCGCAGCCGCGCCAGGTCGGACTGCTCCTTGCGGTATGGCAGGTCGGCCTGCGCGGTAACATGATAGGTGCGGCCAAACAGGTTGAAGTCGTTGACGTAGGTCGAACCGAAATAGGTCTGGATGGTCTCGTTGACGTTCGCGATCGGTACGCCGAGTTTCTGCGCCTTGACGCGATCGATATCGACGAAGAGTTGCGGCGTATTGGCGCTGAAGGGCGAGAACACCTGCGTCAGCCCGGGCGCCTTGCGCGCCGCGGCAACAAGTTCGTCGTTGGCGGCTGCCAGCAGTTCGGGGCCGCGGCCCTGACGATCCTGGATGCGCATCGTGAAACCGCCGCCGGTGCCGATGCCCGGCACCGGCGGTGGCGGAATGACGATGATGAATGCGCCTTGAATCGCGGACAGGCGCTTGCGCAACTCGCCGGTGATCACCGCCGCGGACAGGCCCTTCTTCAGGCGCACTTCCGGTTCCTCGAACACCGGGAACAAGGCCGCCGCATTGCCCGACTGTGTTCGGGTCGCGCCCGAGAAGCCCGCGAACGCCGCGACCTTGACGATCCCCGGGGTACCCAGCGCCGTTTTCTCGATCTGACGGACGATGTCGGTGGTGCGCGCCAGCGACGCCGCGCCGGGCAACTGCGCCGATACAATGACGTAGCCGCGGTCCTGCGCCGGGATAAAGCCTTGCGCCGTGGTCGCAAGCAGCCATCCGGCGCTGCCGATCAACGCCACATAAAGCAGCAGCATCAGGGCCGAATGCCGGATCACGAAGTCGGCCGTCCTGGCGTAGCCGTGCGACAGCCGGTCAAAGCCGCGGTTGAAGTAGCCGGTGAACTTGTCCCAACCGCGCGCGATGAAATTCCAGTTCGCCGGCGGCCGCTTGTCCTGATGCGGCTGCAGGATCTGCGAAGCAAGCGCCGGCGACAATGTCAGCGAGCAGAAACAGGAAATCGCGGTTGCGACCGCGATGGTGACGGCAAATTGCTGGAAAAACTGCCCGGAGATGCCGCCAAGGAACGCGGTTGGCACAAACACCGCGCACAGCACCAGCGCGATCGAGACCAGCGCGCCGCCGACCTCCTCCATCGTCTTGAGCGCCGCATCGCGCCGGCTCATGCCATGCTCGAGATGCCGCTCGACGTTTTCCACCACCACGATCGCGTCGTCGACCACGATGCCGACGGCAAGCACGAGCCCGAACAGGGTGAGATTGTTGATCGAGAATCCGAGCGCCGCCATCACGGCAAAGGTGCCGACCAGCGAGACCGGGATCGCGATGATCGGAATGATCGCCGGCCGCCAGCCCTGCAAGAACACCAGCACGACGATGACGACGAGCAGCATCGCCTCGTAGATCGTCTTGATCAGCTCGTGGATGGATTGCGCGATGAATTCGGTGGGGTTGTAGCCGATGTTGTAGTCGAGGCCTTTTGGAAAACGGGTCTTCAACTTCTCCATGGTGTCGGAGATGCTTTTCGCGGTCGCCAGCGCGTTCGAGCCGGGCCGCTGCGTCACCAGCAGAGCGACCGCCGATTTGCGCAGCAGAAAACTGTTGGTCGAATAGGACAAGGCGCCGAGTTCGACCCGCGCCACATCGCGCAGCCGCACCGTGCGGCCGTCCGCGCCGGCCCTGACCACGATGTCCTCGAATTGTTTCTGATCCTTCAGGCGACCGGTGAAAGTGAGATTGGGCTGGAACGCGCGGTCGGCGATCGGCGGCTCGCCGATCTGCCCGCCGGTGATTTGCAGGTTTTGCGCGCGGATCGCGGCCACCACTTCGGCGGAGGTCAGACCGAGCGTCGCGATCCGGTCCGGATCGAGCCACAGCCGCATCGAGTAATCGCGGGCGCCGAACATCTGGATGTCGCCGATGCCGTCGAGGCGGAGCAATTCGTCGCGCACCTGCAGCAGCGCATAGTTGCTGATATAGAGCTGGTCAAAACTGTCGTCCGGCGACAGCATGAAAACGACCATCAGGATGTCGGGACTGTTCTTGCGGGTGACGACGCCGTTGCGCTGCACCTCTTCCGGCAATCTCGGCTGCGCGATCGCAACGCGGTTCTGCACCAGCACCTGGGCCTTGTCGAGATCGGTGCCGAGCTTGAAGGTGACCGTGATCGTCAGATTGCCGTTCGAGGTCGCCTGGCTGTAGAGATACAGCATGTCCTCGACGCCGTTGACCTCCTGCTCGATCGGAGCGGCAACCGTGTCGGAAACGGTCTGCGCGGTTGCGCCCGGATATTGCGTCGTGATGACGACGGTCGGCGGCACCACCTGCGGATATTCCGAGACCGGCAGCGTGGTGTAGGCGATCGCGCCGACGATCAAGAGCACGATCGACAGCACCATCGCCAAAATGGGCTGGTTGATGGAGAGCCGGCCGAGATTCATGACTTGCCACCGGCGGGCGCGGTCTGCGGCGTCACTTTTGCGCCGACGCGGGCGCGCTGGATGCCATCGACGATCACGCGGTCTTCGGCCTTGAGGCCGTCGCGGATCACCCGCAGCCCTTCGTCGAGCGGCCCGAGCGTAACCGGTTTGGCTTCGACGGTATTGTCGTCCTTGACCACGAACACGATCTTGCGCGACTGGTCGGTCGCGATCGCGGTGTCGGGCAGCAGCAAGGCCTCATAGGGCGAACTGCCGATCAGCCGTACGCGGCCAAACTGCCCCGGCAGGATCGACAGATCCTTGTTGGGAATCACGGCGCGGCTGCGCAGCGTGCCGGTTGAGACATCCAGGCGGTTATCGATAAAATCCATCTTGCCTTCATGCGACGGTTTTGTCTCGCCGGTCAGCGTCACCTGCACCGGGTTTGGGGTGTCGCGCGAACTGGGCCGCCGGCCCTCGAACCAGAGCCTGTTGTTCTTCAGGTAGGTCGCTTCATCGACGTCGAAATAGATGTAGATCGGATCGAGCGAGACGATCGAGGTCAATAATGTCGCGCCGCCCTCGGAACCCTGGACGAGATTGCCGATGCTGACGAGGTGGCGGCTGACGCGGCCGGTGATCGGCGCCAGCACGTGGGTGAACTCGATGTTGAGCTTGGCCGCCTTCAGCGCGCCTTCGGCCTGCATCTCGGCCGCGCGCGCGGCCTGCAGAGCCTGGCGGCGCTGGTCGACGATGGATTCGGAGACTGCGCTGGTCTGCACCAAGGTCAGCCCGCGGTCGAGTTCGCGTTTGGCCAGTTCCGCCTTGGCGCGCGCGTCCGAAAGCTGGCCATCGGCCTGCAGCGCGACCGCCTCGAACGGACGGGGATCGATCACGTAAAGCAGATCGCCGGTATGGACGATGGCGCCGTCGCGGAATTCGACATTGGTGACGAAGCCGCCGACCCGGGCGCGAATCTGAACCTCTTCCACCGCCTCGAACCGGCCGGTGAATTCGTCCCAATCGGTGACGGTACGTTTGACAGGCTGTGCCACCGTGACCGGCGGTGGAGCGGCTGCCGCCTGCGCCGGCGGCTTTTCGCCGCAACCGGACAAGGTCACCGCGAGCAGAACCATCAGCGGCCCGAGGCCGCAGCGTGAGTAAAAGCCGAAAATTCGCGTTTCAGCAATACGCTCCGATTTCTCAGTCGCGCTCAATTGCATGTCCCCTGTACAGTTGCGGCGATCAATCGAGCCGGCCACTGTCGTAGTCCGTGGCGCGGTGAAGATGAGATCGGCGGCCAGTGTGTTCAAGAACGTGCCAGGATCAAGCAAAATTGTGATGCATTGGCGGCGTGGACTTCGAAATGTGCCCGGAGTGCCCGACAAAATTGGAATAATTTGCTAGAAGGCAGTATTGAGTGGTTGGTGCAGCCATGCCGAGTTTGATCGCGGGCGGCGCCTACCTAGCCAATCGGCCGGGGAAAGAGGTCCAAAATGCATGCGCCTCCATTGGGCAGATCGTTCGGCAGCGCGCAGGCGCAGGAGCACGGCGCCGATCACATCGCGCCGGATTGCGCCGGACAGAATTTCTACGCGATCGACCGCGGCCTGCGCGATCTGCTCCGGCTTTATCTCGATCCGGATGATTTTGGACGGTTGGAGCCGCATTTTGATCGCCTGGGTACTTTGGCGGGCGGCCGGCTCGATGAACTGGCCAGGGTCGCCGACAAGCACCCGCCGGTATTGAACGCACGCGACCGCTTCGGCCGCGACGAGGACTGGATCGACTACCACTGGTCCTATCGCGAAATGGAGCAAATCGCGTTCGGCGATTTCCAGTTCCACGCCATGAGCCATCGCGCCGGCACGCTGGGCATGGATCGTCCGCTGCCTGCGGTCGCCAAATACGCGATGCAATATCTGTTCGTGCAGGCCGAGTTCGGACTGATGTGTCCGATCAGCGTAACCGACACCTCGATCCACCTCATTCGCAAATTCGCCGGCGCCGAGCTCAGGGACTATCTGCTGCCGAAGATGCTGTCGGGCGACGTTGCGACGATGTGGAAGGGCACGCAGTTCATGACCGAGCGCGCCGGCGGCTCGGACGTCGGCGCGCTCGAAACCATCGCGCGCTGCGAGGACGGCGAGTGGCGGCTCTATGGCGACAAATGGTTCTGCTCGCATGCCGATGCCGACGTTGCGCTGCTGTTGGCGCGGCCGGAAGGCGCGCCCGATGGCACCCGGGGGCTCGCGCTGTTCGCCTTGCCGCGCCGGCTGAAGGACGGCCGCCGCAACGCCTACCGCATCGTCCGCCTCAAGGACAAATTGGGCACGCGTTCGATGGCGAGCGGCGAGATTTTGCTGGAGGGCGCCGTCGCCTATCTGGTCGGCGATGCCGGGCGCGGCTTCAAGCAGATGATGGAGCAGGTCAACCTGTCGCGGCTTTCGCACGGGGTGCGCGCGAGTGCGATGATGCGGCGCTGCGTCAACGAGGCACTGGTTTGCGCGCGCGGCCGGGTGGCGTTCGGCAAGGCCATCATCGAATATCCGCTGCTCCGCCGCCAGCTTCTCAAGATCATCGTGCCAACGGAACAGGCGCTCTCGATGTTCCTGTTTACCGCAAATGCGATGGACCGCGCCAATGCCGGCTCGAAGCAAGCGGAAAGCCTGTTGCGAATTCTAACGCCGCTGCTGAAATTCCGCGCCTGCCGCGACAACATTCCGGTGGCAACCGGCGCCATGGAGGTGCGCGGCGGCAACGGCTACATCGAGGAATGGGTGCATGCGCGGCTGATCCGCGACGCGCATGTCGGCGTGCTCTGGGAAGGCACCAGCAACATCAACGCGCTCGATATCGTCAGCCGCGCGGTCGGCAAGAGCCACGCCCACCGCACCCTCGAGGTCGCGCTCAGGAAACTGCTGGATGAAGCCACGCCGATCCCGGCGGCTTTTCGCGATCGCCTGCGCCTTGCGCTTGACCGGGCGCTCGCCTTCGCGGACCGCGTCGCCGCCGAGCCCGCGCTGGAAGAGAGTGCGCGACAGGTGGCGGGTTCGCTCTATCACATCGCGAGCGCGATCCTGATGGTTTGGGAAGCAGCCCAGCCGGGGGCCGATGCGCGGCGGGCCTTATATGCGAGGTTCATCCTCGAACACCGCCTGAGCGCGCAAGATCCGCTTGAGCCCGGCTATGGCGAATGGGAGCGCAAGGCGGAAGAATTCGTGTTCTCGGCGCGGCAGGTTGCGATCGCCGAGGTCACCGCGCTGCTTGCGTAACCCGTCATCCTGAGGTGCGAGTGTAGCGAGCCTCGAAGATGCACCGCTGGGCGTCGCCTCGAAGATGTACGGACCGTGCGGTCCTTCGAGACGCCGCGCAACAGCGCGGCTCCTCGGGGATGACGGGGATGGTCTGAGTGTGCTCCTATGCGGTTCAGGGCATCATTTTATGGTTCCCCTTCCCGCGCTTGCTCCGCTAAATTGTTTCCAAGACACAACAAAACCAACGTGTTCCGGGAGGACAGTCATCGTGCACAAGGGGCGTGTCGTTTTCGGCGCCATGGACGAGGTGGTTTTCGGCCACCCCGCCGCCGAGGCGATCGTCGCGCAAATGGACCGCCTGGGCGCTGCCCGCGCATTTCTCATGGTCTCGGGCACGCTCAACCGCAACACTAGCGAAATCGAGAAAATCCGAAAAGCGCTTGGCGCTCGCTGCGTGGCGACCTTCGACGCGATGCCGCCGCACACGCCGCGAGAGGCCGTCATTGCCGCCGCCGAGCAGGCCCGCAACTGCCGATGCCGATCTTATCGTGACGGTAGGCGGCGGCTCGATCACCGACGGCGCCAAGGCCGTGCAGCTCTGCCTCGCCAATAACGTTCGCACGGTCGAGGATATCGAAAGGATTCGAACCCACAAAGGCGTCGCGCCGCCGATGAACGCGCCGACGGTGCGCCAGATCAGCGTGCCGACGACGATTGCCGGCGGCGAATTCAGTGCCATCGCCGGCGTCACCAATGCAGCCACCAAGGTCAAGGAAATGCTGCGCCACGAACTGGTGATGCCGCGCGCCGTGATCCTCGATCCCGCCATCACGGTGCACACGCCCGAATGGCTGTTTCTGTCGACCGGCATCCGCGCCGTCGACCATTGTGTCGAAGGCATCTGCTCGCTTGAGGCCCATCCTTATGCCGATGCCCAGGCGCTAAAAGGACTTTCGATGCTGGCGCAGGCGCTGCCGCGGGTGAAGGCAAACCCCGGCGATCTCGACGCGAGGATGGATTGCCAGATCGGCACCTGGCTGTCGATGGCGCCGCTATCGGCCGGTGTCCCGATGGGAGCGAGCCATGGCATCGGCTATGTGCTCGGCGCCGTGTTCGACGTGCCGCATGGTTACACTTCCTGCGTGATGCTGCCGTCGGTGATGCGCTGGAACAAGCAGGACAATGCCGAGCGGCAGGCGCTGGTCTCCGAGGCGATGGGACAACCTGGCAAGGACGCCGCCGACGTGCTGGACCGCTTCATCCGCGGCCTCGGATTGCCGCGCAGCCTGCAGGCTGTGCGGGTGGGTCCTGAGCATTTCGAGGCGATTGCGGAGCAGGCGATGCGAACGCCGTGGGTCCCGCGCAATCCGCGCAAGATCGATACGCCCGCGCAGCTGCGCGAAATTCTTGTTCTGGCTGCATGAGATTTTGGAGACACGATGTACACCGGCAAGCACGCTCATCTCCGTCCGCTCCAGCCCGCCTTCATCATGGCTGGTACCGGCGAGGCCGTGACCTATGCGGAACTGGAGGCGCGCTGCAATCGCCTGGCGCATCTGTTCCGCAAGCTTGGCCTGAAGCGGCTCGACCATTATGCGATCTTCATGGAGAACAACAGCCGCTACCTGGAGGCTTGCGGCGCCGGCGAGCGATCCGGATTGTATTTCACCTGCGTCAATTCATATCTGACGCCGGGCGAACTCGCCTACATCGTCAACAACAGCGAATCGCGCGTTCTCATTACATCGGTGGCAAAGCTGGACGTCGCCCGCGAGGCGCTCAAGGAATGCCCCAGGGTCGAGCTCTGCATCGTTGCGGATGGGGGAAGCGAAAGCGCGCGCATTGTCGGCTTGCGCGAAGTCACGGCCGGGTTGCCCAAAACCCCGATATCGGACGAATGCGTCGGCACGGCGATGCTCTATTCGTCGGGCACCACCGGCCGGCCGAAAGGTATCCTGCGTCCCCTGGCGGAGCAGCCGCCGGCGCAGCAGCTCCCGATGTTCGATTTCCTGCAAAGACTTTGGCACTACCGCGAAGGCATGATCTATCTGTCGCCGGCGCCGCTGTATCATGCGGCGCCGCAGGCCGCGGTCAATCTGACGATCCGGATCGGCGGCACCGTCATCATCATGGAACAGTTCGACCCCGAGCGTTATCTGGCGCTGATCGAGAAATGGGGCGTCACCCACAGCCAGCTGGTGCCGACGATGTTCTCGCGCATGCTGAAGCTGCCGGAGGAAACGCGAAGGCGCTACGACCTGTCATCGCTCGAGATCGCGATCCACGCCGCCGCGCCCTGCCCGGCGATGGTGAAGGACGACATGATCAAATGGTGGGGACCGATCATCCACGAATATTACGGCGCCACCGAGGGTCTTGGGTTTACCGCATGCAACAGCGAGGAGTGGCTGGCGCATCGGGGCACGGTGGGCAAGGTCCTGCTCGGCGACCTTCACATTCTCGATGAAAACATGAAGCCGTGTCCCGTCGGCACGCCCGGCACGGTCTGGTTCAAGACCGCCACGCCGTTTGAATATTTCAACGATCCGAACAAAACCAAGGAGGCCCGCTCGCCGGATGGCAGCATGAGCACGGTCGGCGACGTCGGCTATGTCGACGGCGACGGCTATCTCTATCTGACCGACCGCGCGACCTTCATGATCATCTCGGGTGGCGTGAATATTTATCCGCAGGAATGCGAAAACCTCCTGATCACCCATCCCAAGATCGCGGACGCCGCGGTGTTCGGCGTTCCCAATCCCGATCTCGGCGAGGAAGTCAAAGCGGTAGTGCAGCCGATGCCGGGCGTTCAGCCGTGCCCGGATCTCGCGGAGGAACTGATCGCGTTTTGCAGCCAATCGCTGTCGCGCCAGAAAGTGCCGCGCTCGATCGACTTCGAGGCGGAACTGCCGCGGCTGCCGACCGGAAAACTCTACAAGCGGCTGTTGCGGGATCGTTACTGGGGCAACAAGGGTTCGCGAATTGTGTGAACGCGTGGAGCCCCAGACCTGCACGCGCCGAACACCTCATCATCCACTTGATCTCTGCCCTTGCACAAGAAGCGGACCTCTCGACAACCGGCCCCTTGGCAAGCCTTCGGCCGGGCCGGTCTTCAGATCATGGCTGGAGCCAGGGTGTCTCGGCTGCAACGCTTCAGCCAACCTCGATGCGCACGCGAAGGTCGGCTTCCCGACTCACTGGGTCGGCTACTCATTTCGAGTTAATTGGCCGTTATTATCTTTCCGTCACCATGGCAGCGCAAATTCGGGTGCCAGGTCTGCGGCCAGGAGGTCAGCTCATTGGCGCGGCAACAAGGTTCCTTCATTTGATCTCGTGAAAATGCCGACCGAATAGAGCACTCCTCTGATGCTTGTGCATATCGTCGCGGACGATCGGAAGAAAATCTCGGAGCTACGCCCGCTATTTGGGTCGCAGGATCGCATCACTTCTGCATTGCTCAATGACGAGAGCAGTGGGCCGAAGGAATGCGACGCATTGATCGTTGCGGTTGATCTTCGCAACGCCGACAACATCGCCGCCCTCAAGGAGGTTTCGGCGACCTTCCATGACACTCCGCGAAGAATTTTCGCCATTGACCAGAAAGTGCGACTGTTGGCGGCGCAGGCCTATGCGCTCGGCGCAACCCATGTATTGTCCAGGCCGGTGTATCAGCCGTCACTGCTGGCTGCCTTGAACGGCTCTGGCACATCAAAGGCAATGTCCGAAGATGACGACCGGAGCGGCGCACGAGGTGCTGCTTCTGAAGGCGCCGCTTCCCTGACTTCCATGTTCGCGGCCGTCTCGAGCGGTCAACAGGTCGATGCCGCGCAAGCCAAGCACGCCGCCAGCAAAATTTCCGACACGATCGCTGAGGATGGTTTTTCCCACTGGCTGGAAACCGTGCGGCGCCATCACGAAGGCACCTATCAGCATTGCCTGCTGGTGACGGGTACTGCCGCCGCGTTTGGATTGAATTTGGGATTAGCCACGGACCGACATGGAACGGCTGTATTCGGCGGCAATGTTTCACGACGTTGGAAAAGCGAAAATTCCGCTCGCCATTCTCGACAAGCCTGGGCGCCTTGACGACCGGGAGCGAGCTGTCATCGAAACTCATCCGACAGCCGGGTACGATGCGCTGAAGGGGACCCGCGGCATCTCCCCGGAGATACTGGACGCTGTCAGGCATCATCATGAGTATCTCGACGGAAGCGGATATCCCGACGCGCTTTGCGCCGCCGATATTTCCGACGTTGTGCGGATCTTGACCATTTCTGATATTTTTGCGGCATTGATCGAGGATCGTCGATACAAGGCTCCCCTGTCGCGTGCGGAGGCCTATGAAATCCTGTGCGGCATGCGAGGAAAGCTCGAAGGCCCGCTCGTGGGTGCGTTCAAGGAAGTGGCCCTGACCCGTTAAGATCGCCTCGAGCAGTGTGAACTCAAGAGGCGACTTTCCGCACAAGCAAGCCGCTGTTGCATTCACGGCAACCGGCAGTCCGCGTCCTCCGCCTCGGGAATGTGATAGGATATTCGATAGCGGCGAAAGCCGTGATTGGTGGTGCGCGAATTTTGGTGACCGCCGGCAGGCCACCGCAGGCAGGGAAATTCGATGCAAACGGCACTGGTGGTGAAAGAGCTGCGCAGCGAGTTTGCCGGCCCGTTCGACCTCAACCTCGGCGCCGGCGCGTGCGCGGCCATCACCGGCCCGTCGGGATCGGGCAAAAGCCTGTTTCTCCGCATGATCGCCGACCTCGATCCCAACCAGGGCAAGGTCTGGCTGAACGGGACCGAGCGCGCTTCCATCACCGCGCCGGAATGGCGAAGAAAGGCGACCTATGTCTCCGCCGAATCCGGCTGGTGGGCCGACACGGTGATCGAGCACTTCGCGCGAAACAAGCAAAGCGAGGTCGCTGGCCTGGCGGCCCGCCTTGGGCTTCACGCCGATCTTCTGGATGCATCGATCGCGCGGCTATCCACCGGCGAGAAGCAACGCCTGGCGCTGGTCAGGGCCCTTCTGCTGTGCCCGCCCGTCTTGCTTCTGGACGAACCGACCGGCCCGTTGGATGAGGAGTCGGTCACCAGGGTCGAGGCGCTGCTTCGGGAACGAATGGCGGCCGGGACATCGGTCCTGCTGGTGACCCACGATCCGAGCCAGGCCGAACGCCTGGGCGATCAGCGCTATCGAATGGCGGCGGGACAGCTGGAAGCGCCATGAACCCCATACTGCTGACACCGCTCGACATTTCGATCGCCGCCTCTTTGATCATCCTCGATGCGGTCGCTTTCGATTTGGCTAAAACTCCGGCTGCATCGGCAGATCGCCATCGCCGCGGCAAGAATGGTCGTGCAGCTTGTCGCCATCGGCTATGTGCTGCGTTTCATCTTTGCCCTGAACAACCCGGCGGCAACGCTGCTGCTTCTTCTGGTCATGGTGCTCGTTGCCGCGCGCGAGGTGGCGGCCCGGCCGGAACGCCGCTTCAAGGACCAATCAAACCTCGTCATCGGCTTTGTCAGCGTCGGCTTTGCCACCTTCGTCACCGCTATCCTTGCATTGACAACGGCGATCCGGCCGCAGCCCTGGTTCGATCCGCATTATGCGATCCCGCTGGCGGGCATCATTCTCGGCAACGTCCTGAATTCCGCGAGCCTGTCGCTGGACAGTTTTCTGGGCTCGGTCCGGCGCGAACGGCAAGCCATCGAAGCGCGACTGTCGCTCGGCGAGAGCTATCGTGAGGCGATCGCGCCGCTGGTGCGGGACGCGATCCGGCGCGGCCTGTTGCCGATCATCAATCAAATGTCGGCAGCCGGCATCGTGACCTTGCCGGGCATCATGACGGGTCAAATCCTTGCCGGCCTCGATCCGCTGGAGGCCGTGAAATACCAGATCCTCCTGATGTTCCTGTTGTCCGGCGGCAGCGGCCTTTCGGCGTTGGCGACGTCCTATCTTGCGGCCTGGCGTCTTACCGACGAGCGTCAGCGACTGCGTCTGGACCGGCTGCAGTAGCGCTTCGGCGTAACGTTTTAAGCTCCGCCAGCGCCGGGTGCGAGAATTTACCTAAAGGACATCTCATGCGCATCTGCAGAATAAATCGTGGTTCTCTGAAGGTCTTTCGGTGCCGCGGCATGTCATTGTCCCGTGAAGGCGAAGGCCAGGATCAGGAACATTGGGCTCAGCCGCGGCGAAATGCTTCACGGCAAGCGCCACCAAAATCAGATATGAATAGTTCGATCGTGACCGGATTATAAGTCACGCAGCCGCCATCGGCCAATTGGAAGGAGTGTACTGCAATGAATCCGAACAAAGCACTTTGGGAAAAAGGTGATTTTACGCGTATTGCGCTGAGCATGCGAGAGAGCGGAGAAGCGCTCGTCAATAGCCTCGGCGTCACGAAGGGGCTCAAGGTTCTGGATCTCGGATGTGGCGATGGGACCACGGCGCTACCGGAGGCGAAACTGGGAGCCGACGTGCTGGGCGTCGATATCGCAAACAACCTGGTTGCAGCCGGCAACAAGCGTGCCAAGGAGCATGGCCTCACCAATTGCAAGTTTCAGGAAGGCGATGCATCCAATTTGCACGAGCTGAAGGATGATACGTTTGACCTCGTGGTGAGCATTTTTGGAGCCATGTTCGCGCCAAAGCCGTTTGATGTCGCCAAGGAGATGGTGCGCGTAACCAAGCCCGGCGGCCGGATCGTGATGGGGAACTGGATCCCGAATGATCCGACATTGGTTGCACAAATTTTGAAAACCAGCGCGGCCTATTCGCCGCCACCGCCGGAGGGCTTCATCAGCCCGATGACGTGGGGGGTCGAGAGCAATGTGACCGAGCGGTTTGGCGCCGCGGGGATTCCGAAGGACAATGTGTCGTTTGTTAGGGATACCTATGTCTTCAACTTTCCCGGCAAGCCATCGGAACTCGTCGATGCGTTCAGAAAATATTACGGGCCGACCATGAATGCATTCGAAGCAGCGGAAAAGAACGGCAAAGCCGGCGACCTGCAGAAGGAGCTGGAAGCTCTGTTCAACAGCCAGAACAAAAGCCCCGGCAAGGACTTCACTTCCATCCCCGCGACCTTCTTGCGTGTCACGGTTCGGGTTCAATAACGTGCTGCTCGAGCTGCATGTCAGGAAGCCGTCATCAAGAACTACGAAACCGTGCCGCGTACAGCCCACGCGCGCGCTATCAGATGGATGCTGCCATCGCCCCTGACAGGAAGGCTTGCACGAATGCGCTCGCGCAATGCCGCGCGACGCTCTTCGGAAAGCGACATGCAATATCCGGGCGCAGGTGCCTGACCGCCGAGAAACGGCGTCCAGTAGTCATCGAAGTCCATGAAGACCGTTGGCACGTCGATGGCCCGAACCTCGACCGCATCGAGGCCCGCATCCTGGAAAAGATGTGTCAAGGACTTGGGGTTACACAACGGAAATCGTTTGCCCTCATCGAGCGGGATGGCGCCGGAGTTCAAGGCTACCGCGGCATCCCAGAAGCGACGCATCATTTGCATCTCGCCGGCATAGTCCCATACGTAGGCCGCGACGATACCGCCACGACGCGTCACCCGTTTCATTTCACCGGCAGCCTTCGCCGGATCGGGGACGAAATTCATCACCAGGCCAGATACGGTGGCGTCGGCGGAATCGTCCGCGAGTGGAAGTCTCTGCGCGTCACCGATCTGAAAGGTCGCGCGGGGGTCGGTTACCTTATGGCGGGCAAAAGCGATAAAGCCCTCCGAGGGGTCGACACCCGTTACGCGCCGTGGCGATGCGTCGTCAAGAATCTTCTGGCACAACGCACCCGTGCCGCAACCGATATCGAGCCAGTCTCCGTGCGGAGGTACGTCGAGCCATGCCAGGAATTGGCGCGCCACCAGGCGGCTCCATCTTCCGACATAGGGCTCGTATGCCTCACCACTAGCCCATACGTCCTTGCGCTCAATTGCCATGGCTTCGTTCCGAACCTGTGCATCAAGCTGTGAGACCGCGCCGACGTCGAAATTCCCTCGCCTAGCCCAGCATCTGCGTATCGCCGCAGATCGAGATCGCCTGACCCGAAATCGTTTTTCCGCGCGGACTGCACATGAACAGGATCTGATCGGCGATCTGTTCCGGCGTCACGTAGTCCTTGATCGAGGTGTAGGAAAACGCGGTGCGCTCCATCTCGGCATAGGAAATGCCGCGCTGCTGCGCCTTGGCTTCCAGGACCCGGCGCTGGCGGTCGCCGGCGACAAGGCCCGGCAGGATCGCGTTGACGCGGATGTTGTCGGGGCCGAGTTCGATCGACAGCGATTTTGTCAGCCCGATCACGCCCCACTTCGCCGCCGCATAGGGCGTGCGCATCGCAAAGCCGAGCCGGCCCGCCGCCGATGAGATATTGACGATCGAGGCGTTCCTGCTCTTGCGCAGTTGCGGCACCGCAAGGCGGGTGCAGTTGAATTGGCCGGTCAGGCAAATCTCCACGCAGCGGTCCCAGTCTTCCGGATTCATCTCGTCGATTTTTGCGGTCGGTCCGGCAATGCCGGCATTGTTGACGAGCACGTCGAGGCCGCCGAGTTTTGCCAGCGCCTCCGCGAACATCCGCTGCACCGAGGCGCGATCGGACACGTCGCACGGCGTCGCGGTGATCCCGGGTTCGCTGGCGGCAAGCGCCGACAGCGCCATTTCATCCACATCGCAGGTATGAACCCTGGCGCCTTCGGCCGCGAATCGGCGCGCGATCGCAAGCCCGATGCCGCCGGCGCCGGCGGTGACCAGCACGCGCAAACCCTTGATATCGAGATCCATGATCGCTCCGGGATGGTTTTGCAAAAATTTCAGCCGGCGAGACCGCCGCGAGAAAGGATAAAATCCGCAGCACCGCTGATGTCGGCGGCAATTCCGTTCAGCGCCGCAGCAGCATCGCCGGCGGCGATCGCGCCGCGCACATCGGCATGAAACCTGATTGCGTCGCCCTTCGCCAGCCGTTCCGGATTGGCGCGCAGATCGAGATTGATCACCGGCCCCGCCTTGAGCCAGAGCGCGCGGATGATTTCCACCAGGATCGGCGAATGCGCCGCTTCATAGACCGCAAAATGAAAGGTCTTGTTGAGTTCGACCGCGCGCGGCAAATCGGGCGTCGGCAATTCGCTCTCGGCCCGCATCGCCGTTTCCGCGCGCGCGATCGAGACAAGGTCGCGCTTGTCACGGTGCAGCGCCGCCTGCGCCGCCGCGTGGCCCTCGATCGCGATGCGCACCTTGGTGAGGTCGCGAAACTGCGCCGCCGACATCAAGGGCACGCGCACCGCGCGGTTCGGCGTCACTTCGAGCGCCCTGTCGGCGACCAGCCGCGACACCGCCTCGCGCACCGGCATGATGGAGACGCCGAGCACATCGGCCGCCGCGCGCAGCGACAGTTTTTCGCCCGGCGCAAGCCGCCCGGAAATCAGCAGATCCGCGAGCTTGGCATAGGCGCGCTCGCCCAGCGTCTGTCGCTCGAGCGGCTCCACCAGATTGAGCGCGGCGGGCAAGTTCAATGCGAAAACTCCATGCAGGGTGCAAATTTCTGCAGGGCTGAATTTTCGAGAGAGGACTCGACAACGGCCCCGTCTTTTGCAACTCTAACTGTGATCACAGATCACGGCAAGTGAGACCAAGCGCTTATCCAGAGAGCGGCGCGGCGTCTGCCGGAGAACAAACAGCCGCAGCCCCGCGCGGCCGTATCAGGGAGACCAGGACTGATGTCGAACAACAATCAATTCACGCGCCGCCGCCTGTTGAAGACCGCCGGCGGCCTCGCACTGGTGTCGGGAATCTCCGCGCCGGCGATTTTGCGCGCGCAAACCGCCGACGTCATCAAGATCGGCCACCTGACGCCGCGCACCGGCTTTCTCGGGCCGCTCGGCGAGTATGCCGTGATGGCGGCCGATCTCGCGGTCGAGGAAATCAACGCAGCCGGAGGCATGATGGGCCGCAAGGTCGAGCTGTTGAAAGAGGATTCGGTCAATCCGCAGACCGCCTCGACCAAGGCCGAGCGCATGATCGAGCGCGACAAGGTCGCCTGCATCATCGGCGAGATCTCTTCCGCTTCGTGCCTCACCATCGCGCAGGTCGCCTCGCGCACCAAGACCTTGTACATCAACAGCGGCGGCAACTCCGATGCGCTGCGCGGCAAGGATTGCCAGCGCTATATGTTCCACGTTGAATCGCAGAACTCGATGTATGTGAAAACCGTCGGCCGCTCGTTCCTGCGCGACGGACTGGTCAAGGGCAAGAGGTGGTATTCGCTGACGGCGGACTATGCGTTCGGCCATGACCTCTTGAAAGTCGCCAAGCGCTTCATGGAAGGCAATGGCGGCAATTTCGCCGGCGACGACCTGGTGCCGACCGATGCCGCCGATTTCTCCGCTTACCTCCTGAAAATCCGCGAGGCCAAGCCCGATCTGGTCGTGATCAATCTGGCGGGCAACCAGACCACCAACTTCCTCAAGCAATATGCCGAGTTCGGCCTGACCTTCCCGGTCGGCGGCTTCGGCTTCGACACCGCGCTGGCCTGGGCCGCCGGCAAAGGCAATTTCGTCGGCACCTGGCCGGTGGTCTGGCATCATCTGATCGACACGCCCGGCTCGAAAACCTTCGTTGCGGCGTTTTCCAAGAAATATTCCAAGCCGCCGGAAAACCAGGCCTGGGGCGATTACATCGCCATCAAGATCGTGGCGCAAACCATCAACGAACTCAAATCGGCGGAATCGCCAAAAATCATCGAGCACTTCGAGAAAGGCGCGAAATTCGATATTCTGAAGACGCGGCAAGGCTACTTCCGCGCCTCGGATCATCAATTGATGCACGAAATGTATGCCGTCACGGCGCTGCCCGCCGACAAGATCAAGAATCAGTGGGACATCTTCACCTCGAGCCCGCCGGTGCCGGGCCCCGAGGAAGATCTGGAAGCCATCGCCGCCACCAAGGAAGAGAACAGCTGCACGTTCCCGAGTTGACCGAGGCGATGTTCTTTTACCCTCCCCTGGAGGGGAAGGGTCGGCTCGCATCGCAAGATGCGAGACGGGGTGGGGTGACGGTCTCTCAACTCGGGCGCCGTTCGAAACGAGAGACTGTCACCCCACCCCGCCGCTCATTGCATTCGCGTCGACCCTCCCCTTCCAGGGGAGGGTAAGAATGAACGGTACCGCCCGATGGCGCGCCGCCTTCCGCTAATGAGACCAAGCCATGTCCGCCATGTTGTTAGCGCAGCAAATCCTCAACGGGTTGCTTGACGGCGTCTATTACCTGTTGATCGCGCTTGGCCTGTCGCTGATCTTCTCGCTCGGCGGCATCGTCAATCTGGCGCACGGCGCGTTCTATGCGATCGGCGCCTATCTGACGCTGGTGCTTTCGCCCTATCTCGGCTTCGGCGGATCGTTCGTGGCCGCGCCGGTCGCGGTGGCGCTGCTTGGCATCGTGATCGAACGCACCCTGTTCCGCCGCTTCTATCGCTCCGATCCGATCCTCTCGCTGCTGCTGACATTCGGCCTCGCGATGGTGGCGGAACAGGTATTGCGGATGATCTTCGGCGCGGCGCCATTGTCCTATTCGATTCCGCCCTGGCTGCGCGGACAGGTCGCGATCGGCAGCTTCATCTATTCGTTCTATCGCGTGGTTCTGCTCGGCATCGCCGTGGCCTGCATTGCCGGGCTGTGGCTGCTGTTGCAAAAGACATCCTTCGGCCGCGTGGTGCGCGCCGGCGTGCAGAACCCCGACATGGTCGGCGCGCTCGGCATCTCATTGCAGCCCTATATGTCCGCGGTGGCCGCGCTCGGCATCGGGCTTGCGGGGCTGGCCGGCGTGCTGCTGGCGCCGATCTATTCGGTCCATCCGGCGATGGGCCAGGAGATCATCACGCCCGCTTTCGTCGTCGTGGTGATCGGCGGTCTCGGATCGTTCTGGGGCGTGGTGGCCGCGGCGCTGTTGGTCGGCCTCGTCAAGGGCGTCATGGTCGGCATCGGCTATTCGGCGGCCTCGACCGCGGCGATCTATCTTTTGATGCTGCTGGTGCTGCTGTTCCGTCCGCGCGGACTGTTCGGCGAACGCATCATGCGGTTCGAGTGAGGCGCTGGAGATGTCAAAGCGCCCGCCAATTCCATTGCTGATTGCCGCGCTCGGGCTCCTGGTGTTGCCGCCGGTGCTGCTCGCGCTCGGCCTCACCATGACTTCGGCCACGGAAGTCGTGATCTTCGCCGTGGCCTGCATGTCCCTGAACATCCTGGTCGGCAATACCGGGCTCGTCTCGTTCGGCCACGGCGCCTGGTTCGGTCTTGCGGCCTATGCGGCGGCGCTGATCCAGCGCAACCTGATGCATGACTCGTTTTTCGGCCCGACCATCGCCGGGGTCCTGATCGTGGCGGTGATTGCGGCGGCGTTCGGTTTCCTGATCCTGAGGCGGCGCGGCGTGTATTTCTCGCTGCTGACGCTGGCGCTTTCGGCAATGCTGTATGCGGTGTCGTTCCGCTGGACCGAAGTGACCGGCGGCGAGAACGGCCTCGGCGGCATTACCCGTCCGACGCTGTTCGGCTTCAACCTGGAATCCTCGACCGTCTATTACTGGTTCGTCGCGGCCATCGCGTTCCTGGTGCTGGTCCTGTTGTGGCGCTTCCACAATTCGACCATCGGCACCGTGCTGGTGGCGATCCGCGAGAACGAGCAGCGCGCGCGCTTCCTCGGCTATCCGACCAATCGCTACAAGCTCGCGGCGTTCGTATTGTCCGCAGCCATCACCGGGCTTGCCGGCATACTGCTGCTGTATCAGAACCGCATGACCTCGGCCGATCCGATCTCCGTCTCATTCTCCGGCGATCTGCTGGCCATGGTCGTGATCGGCGGCATGCGCAGTTTCCTGGGGCCGGCGCTCGGCGCGCTGTTCTTCATCCTGTTCCGCGAATTTTTGGGCATCTACACCGAGAACTGGCTGTTCTGGTTCGGCCTGGTGTTTGTCGCCTTCATCGTGTTTTCGCCGACCGGTCTGGTCGGCGTCGGCGAGCGGTTGATCGCGCCGTTCCGCAAGAAGACGACCGAAGACGCCGCAATGTCGGCGCGCCGGATCGAAGTGTTGCCGCTGCCGGAATTTCTGCGGCCGAAATCCCACATCGACGGCGCGGTGCTTTCCGCCCGCCACATCGTCAAGAGCTTTGGCGGCATCCGGGCGGTGCAGGGCGTCGACATTTCAGTTGCCGACCGCACGCTGCACGCGCTGATCGGCCCCAATGGCGCCGGCAAGACCACGGCGTTCAATCTGTTGTCGGGCATGTTTCCGCCGGACGAGGGCGAGGTATCGCTGATGGGCCGGCCGATCGCCGGACATGCGCCGGAGGAGATCGCGCAGCGCCGGCATCGGCCGCTCGTTCCAGATCACCAATCTTTTTCCGGCGCTGAGCGTCGGCGAAAACATTCGGCTTGCCGTGCAGGCCCGCCATCCCCGCCGCTTCGACCCCATCACCAACGCGTTGTCGATCGGTGCGATCAACGCCGAGACCGACGCCACCATCCGCTATCTCGGCCTTGCCGGCATCGAAAAGGCCGAGGCGGGCTTGTTGTCCTATGGCGGCCAGCGCCTGCTCGACATGGGCGTGGCGCTCGCCACCGCGCCGCGCGTGCTGTTGCTGGACGAGCCGCTCGCCGGGCTTGCGGCGGCGGAGCGCGAGCGCATCGGCGCCATCATCAAGCGCATCTCCTCTGATCTGCCGGTGCTGCTGGTCGAACACGACATCGACCGGGTATTTCAGCTCGCCGATCAGGTCACCGTCATGAACGAAGGCCGGGTGCTGCTCGACGGCTCGGTCGAGGATGCGCGCGCCAGCCCCAAGGTGCAGGAAGTCTATATCGGCTCCGGTGCCACCGAGGTTGCCGCACGCCCGCGCGAGACCGCCGCCCGCGTCAACGCGCTCTTGACCGCAACCAATGTCAATACGTTCTACGGCAAGAGCCACATTCTCAACGATGTCAGCTTCACGCTGCACGAAAACGAGATCATCGCGCTGTTGGGGCGCAACGGCGCCGGCAAGTCGACGCTGTTGAAGACGCTGATCGGGATCGCGCCGGCCGCACAAGGATCGATCAAGCTGGCGGACCATGAACTGGTCGGGCTTTCGTCCGCGGAGCATGCGCGTCTCGGCATCGGCTATGTGCCGCAGGGCCGCGGCCTGTTCGCCGGGCTCAGCGTCGAGCAGAATCTCGAGCTCGGCGGGTTGAAGCGCCAGACCGGCAACGGCGTGCACTGGACGCGCGAGCGTATCTACGAATATTTCCCGCGGATTCGCGAACGGCTCGACAGTCCCGCGGATTATCTCTCCGGCGGCGAGCAGCAGATGGTGGCGGTGGCGCGCGCGCTGTCGGGCGACGTGCGGGCGTTGCTGCTCGATGAAC
Organism: uncultured Alphaproteobacteria bacterium; assembly: GCA_963745785.1. GTDB lineage: Bacteria > Pseudomonadota > Alphaproteobacteria > Rhizobiales > Xanthobacteraceae > Bradyrhizobium. Next base: position 173,539 of record CAVUYV010000007.1, read on the forward strand.
CCTTCGAGGGCCTGGCGCCGGCCGTGGTGGAGCAATTGTTCGAGACCTTCGACCGGCTGCGCAAGGAAATCGCCATCATCATCGTCGATCACAATCTCGATCTGGCGCTGGCATTGTCCGACACCACGGTGGCGCTGGAGCGCGGCCGGGTGATTCACGAGGGACCGTCCAGGGCATTGCGGGACGATCTCGATCTGCGCCGCAAGGTGCTGTGGCTGTGAGAGGGAAATGAAAGAGCAAAATCGACGTGTCGCCATCGTCGGCGTCGGCCTGATCGGACGCGCCTGGGCCGCGATCTTTGCCCGCGCCGGGTGGAAGGTGCGGCTCAGCGATCCGCATCAACCGACGCTGAAGGCCGCGCCCGGTCTGATCCGCGAGGAATTGCAGGCGCTGGCCCGTCACGGGCTGGCGGACGATCCGGATGGCGCGGCGGGGCGGCTCTCCATTGCGGCAAGTCTCGAAGAGGCCGTCGAGGGTGTTGAGTTCGTGCAGGAGAACGGCCCGGAGATTGTCGAAGAAAAAATTGCGATCTTTGCCGAACTCGACAGGCTCGCGCCGCCCGATGCGCTGCTGGTGTCGTCGACCTCGGCCATCACGGCGTCGCGTTTCACGGAAATGCTGCCGGGCCGGGCGCGTTGCCTGATCGGCCATCCCGTCAATCCGCCGCATCTCATACCGCTGGTCGAATTGTGCGGCGCGCCGTGGACCGCGCCTGACGCCATCGACCGCGCGCGCAAGATCTATTCCGAGATCGGGCAAGTGCCGGTCACGGTCAACCGCGAGGTCAACGGCTTTGTCCTGAACAGGCTGCAGGGCGCACTGCTCGCCGAAGCATTCCGCCTGGTCGGCGAAGGCTTTATTTCGGCGGAGGACCTCGATCACACGGTGAAGGATGGGCTTGGCTTGCGCTGGTCGTTTCTCGGACCGTTCGAGACCATCGAACTCAATGCGCCCGGCGGCATCCCGGATTATTGCGCGCGCTATACCGGCTTCTACAAGGAGCTCGCCTCGGCTCCCGCCGGGCCTGACGTTTACCAAAGCCCGAATGTAGACCGGGTGATTGCGGCCTGGCCGCATCGGCCGACGCCCGAGCGCATCGCGGCGCTGACACAGCGGCGCAACCAGCGCCTTGCGGCGCTGGCCGCGCACAAGGCTGCGCAAAGCGACAAATCATGAAGTACCGAGCCCGCCAGAAAGAGAGCAACGCATGAGCCGCAAAGTCATCATCACCTGCGCCGTGACCGGCGCGATCCACACCCCCTCGATGTCGAAGGCGTTGCCGGTGACGCCGCAGGAAATCGCCGACGCCGCAGTCGATGCCGCCGAAGCAGGTGCCGCGATCGTGCATCTGCACGCGCGCAACCCGAAGACCGGCCAGCCCGACCAAAGTCCCGAGGCGTTTGCGCCGTTCCTGAAGATCATAAAGCAGCGTTCGAACTGCGTGATCAACTTGACCACCGGCGGCGCGCCGACCATGAAAGTGGACGAGCGCGTCCGGCCCGCCGCGGTCTACAAGCCGGAAGTCGCATCGCTGAACATGGGATCGATGAATTTTGGCTTCTTCGGCATGCTCAACCGCTTCAAGAAGTTCGACCATGACTGGGAACGCAAGCATCTCGAGAACAAGGACATCGTGTTCCGCAACACTTTTCAGGACATCGAATATCGTGCTGAAGACGCTGTCGGAGACCGGCACCCGCTTTGAATTCGAGTGCTACGATACGGCACACCTCTACAACCTGAATTATTTTCTCGAGCAGGGCATGGTGAAGCCGCCGCTGTTCGTGCAGACGGTGTTCGGCCTGCAGGGCGGAACCGGCGCGCATCCCGAAGACGTGCTGCACATGAAGCGCACCGCCGACCGCCTGTTCGGCGACAAGTTCGTGTGGTCGGTGCTGGGCGCCGGGCGCAACCAACTGCCGATTGCGGCGATGGCGGCCGCGATGGGCGGCAATATTCGCGTCGGGCTGGAAAACTCGCTATGGGCGGCGCCCGGCCGGATGGCGGCGTCGAACGCCGAACAGGTGCAGCTCGCCCGCAAGATCATCGAAGGTCTCGGGCTTGAGGTCGCAACCTCGGACGAGGCCCGCGAAATCCTCGATCTGAAAGGCGGCGACAAGCTGGAAGTGTGACGGTTCCAAAGGGAACAAGCGTTGCCATCACATTTTCACAACGACGGCAAACAAAAAGCAAAATCCCCGACGACGCTCGGCGCTTCTCAGCAAACTCGGAGGCCAATCATGGCAGCAAAACCCGTCCCCGACGGCTATCATACTGTGACGCCCTATCTCACCGTGCGCGGCGCCTCGAAGGTCATCGAATTCCTTCAGCAGGCGTTCGGAGCGAAAATATCTCATGAGCCGACCAAGCGGCCGGATGGATCGATCATGCACGCGCAGGTAACGATCGGGGACTCTCCGGTGATGATCGCCGACGAAAGCGAGATGGCCAAGGCAACGCCGTCTTCGCTTTACCTCTACGTACCGAACGTGGACAGCGTGTATCAGCGGGCCATCAAGGCCGGCGGCAACTCGATCATGGAGCCGTCGGACATGTTTTACGGCGACCGCAGCGGCGCCGTGAAGGATCCGTCCGGCAACAGCTGGTTCATCGCCACCCACAAGGAAGACGTCGCGCCGCAGGAATTGCAGAAGCGCGCCGAGGCTTTCATGAAACAGCAGAAGGGCAAGGCGGCCTGAGCGGCGTCGTTGCTTCCCTCGCCTGTTGATGACCGGGATCACGGGCCCCAGCAGGGCCCGTGATCGTTAAGCTGGAGGGCCAGCGGCAAGTTGGAACCTTGACAGCTCTCGCGGGCCGTGCTCCCCGCCCCTGTTGATCTCCGTCTCGATCGTCCGTCTCGTCACCCCTTCGGGCTGCCTTAGTCCAAAGGACCAATGCCGCGACCGGTTGTCGCTGGTTGCGCAAGCCTTCCGCCATGATATCGTTCGAGAAAATCGGCCCGAGATGAGGCCGAAATATCGAGGGAGGGAAGCATGCGGAGCGTGCAAGCGTGTGCCGCCGCGGTACTGTCGTTGCTGGTGGTTTCCAGTCTTGCGCAGGCCGGCGAGGAGAAGCAGGGCGGCATCTTGCGGATCTATCACCGGGACAGTCCGGCCAGCGCCTCGATCCATGAGGAGGCGACCTATTCGGTCAACATTCCCTTCATGCCCGTCTTCAACAACCTCGTCATTTACAAGCAGGACGTGGCGCAAAACAGCCTGGAATCGATCGTCCCGGATCTCGCGGAGAGCTGGGCCTGGAGCGATGACAAAAAGGTACTCAATTTCAAGCTGAGGCAGGGCGTCAAGTGGCACGACGGCAAGCCGTTTACGTCCAACGACGTCAAATGCACCTTCGACATGCTGATGGGCAAGTCGCAGCAAAAATTCCGCAAGAACCCGCGCAAGTCCTGGTATGACGAGGTTGTCGACGTCACGACCAACGGCGACTTCGAGGTCGCCTTCAACCTGAAGCGGCCGCAGCCGGCGCTGTTGGCGCTGCTCGCCTCCGGCTATACGCCGGTCTATCCCTGCCATGTTTCACCCGGCGAGATGCGCACCAAGCCGGTCGGCACCGGCCCGTTCAAATTCGTCGAGTTCAAGGCCAACGAATCGATCAAGCTCACCCGCAATCCGGACTATTGGAAGAAGGGCCTGCCGCATCTCGACGGCATCGAGTTCACCATCATACCCAATCGCTCGACCGCCATTCTCGCCTTTGTTGCCGGCAAGTTCGACATGACGTTTCCGACCGAGGTATCGATCCCGCTGCTCAAGGACGTCAAGGCGCAGGCGCCGAACGCCGTGTGCGTGGTCGAGCCGATCAACGTCAGCACCAACATCATCGTCAACTCGTCCGCGCCGCCCTTTGACAATCTGGATATTCGCCGCGCGATGGCGCTGGCGCTCGATCGCAAGGCATTCATCTCGATCCTGAATGAAGGCCAGGCGGATATCGGCGCGCACCATGCTGCCGGCGCCGGGCGGGTTGTGGGCGATGCCGAAGGAGATGCTGGAGACGATACCGGGCTACGGCCCGGACGTGAATGCCAACCGGGAGCAGGCGCGCAAGCTGATGCAGAAGGCGGGCTACGGACCGGACAAGCATCTCGCGGTCAAGGTCTCGACGCGCAATATTCCGGTTTACCGCGACCCCGCCGTCATCCTGATCGATCAGCTCAAGAGCATCTATATCGACGGCGAACTTGATGTGGTCGAAACCGCCAACTGGTTCTCGAAAGTGGCGCGCAAGGATTATGCGCTCGGCCTCAACCTCACCGGCAATGCGGTCGACGATCCCGACCAGTCGTTCTACGAGAACTATTCCTGCAACTCGGAGCGGAACTACACCAACTACTGCAACAAGGACATCGAGAAGCTGTTCGATCAGCAATCCCAGGAGACCGACGTCGCCAAGCGCAAGAAGCTGGTATGGGACATCGACAAGAAGCTTCAGGAGGACGTTGCGCGGCCGATCATCTTCCACGGCCGCATGGGCACGTGCTGGCAGCCCTATGTAAAGGGCATCACCATCATGGTGAACAGCTCCTACAACGGCTATCGTTACGAGGACGTGTGGCTGGATAAATAGCGTCCGCGGTCACGAGCAGGGGTAAACCTCGCCAGCCGGCTTAACAACTTGCGCGTATTCTGATCGCAAAACCGGTGTCCACTTTTGCGGAATACGCGCCAACAGGAGTAGCCCGGTGTTTGCTTATATCGTGCGGCGCCTCGTGCTGATGCTGGTGACCCTGTTCGGGATCTCGGTCATCATCTTTGTGCTGCTGCGCGTCGTGCCCGGCAACATCGTCGACATCCTGTTTGACGCCGCCGGCTTCGTCGATCCCGCGGACAAGGCCAATCTGGAGCGCGAACTCGGGCTCGATCAATCGATCGTCGTGCAATATCTGCACTGGATCGGCGGGCTGCTGCGCGGCGACCTCGGCTATTCCTATGTGTCCGAGAAGCCCGCGCTGCAGGAAATTCTGCCGCGAATTCCGATCACGGCGCGGCTGGCCGGCCTCGCGCTGCTGTTCTCCGCCTCGATCGGCATTCCGCTTGGCGTCATCAGCGCGGTCAAGCAGGGCACCCGGCTCGATTACGCCTTGCGCGTCGTCAGCCTGAGCGGCCTGTCGCTGCCGTCGTTCTGGCTCGGCCTGTTGATCCTGATGGCGTCGGTCTCCCTGTTCGGATCGATGCCGATCTTCAATCCGAATCCGAAAACCTGGACCGAGGCTTTCGCGATTTATTGCGTTCCGGCGATGGCGGTCGGCTTCCGCAGCGCCGCGCTGACGATGCGAATCACGCGCTCCTCGATGCTCGAGATCCTGCGGCAGGATTACATCCGAACCGCGCGGGCCAAGGGTGCATCCGAAGCATCCGTCAACTATCACCACGCGCTGAAGAACGCCATTCTGCCCGTCATCACCGTGATCGGCATCGACGCCGCGTTCCTGATCGGCGGATTGATCGTTACCGAAACCGTTTTCAATATCCCCGGCGTTGCCCGCTTTCTGGTCGAAGCCATCCGGTGGCGCGATTATCCGATCGTCCAGAATCTGGTGATGCTGATTGCGGTGGTCGTCGTGGTCGTAAACTTCACGGTCGACATGCTCTACGCGGTGGTCGACCCGCGCATCCGCTACACGGATTAGGAGGCGAGGCAATTTGGCAACGATCAACTACGATACCGAACTGAGACGCGCCGGCGCGCATTCCACGCACGGCTGGCGCAAGCTTGTGTTCCTTGCGCAACGCCACGTGCTCGGCGCTGTCGGCCTGATCATCATGGTGATTTTTGTGCTGACAGCGCTATTTGCCGATGTCATCAGCCGCTTCGATCCTCTCTCCGTCGATTCCGCGCATCGGCTCGCGGCTCCCAATGCCCAGCACTGGATGGGGACGGATTCCTTCGGCCGGGATGTCTGGAGCCGGATCATCCACGGCGCGCGCATTTCGCTCGCCGTCGGCATCGGCTCGACCGCGCTCGGCTCGTCGATCGGCGTGATGGTGGGTCTCGCATCCGGTTATCTGTCCGGCTGGGTCGATCTGGTGTTCCAGCGGATTACCGATATTCTGCAGGCCTTGCCGCTATTGGTGCTCGCGCTGGTGATGACGGCGGCGCTGGGGCCGTCGCTGCCGAACGTGATTATCGCGATCGCCATCCCGCTGATCCCCATTGTCGCCCGCGTGATCCGCGCCAATACCCTGGCGCTGCGCGAGCAGCCGTTTGTCGAGGCCGCCAAGTCGATCGGCATGAGCGAGATGCGGATTGCCCTTCGCCACGTTCTGCCCAATACGCTGGCGCCGCTGATCGTGCTGGCTACCGCGCAGTTCGGCTCGACCATTCTCACCGAAGCCTCGCTGTCGTTCCTCGGCCTCGGCATTCCCGAACCCTACCCGTCGTGGGGACGCATGCTGTCGGAATCCGCGGCAGAATATGTCCGCGTCGCGCCATGGCTTGTGATCTTCCCGGGCGTGGCGATCAGCCTTGCGGTGTTCGGCACCAATCTGTTTGGCGACGCGCTTCGCGACATCCTCGACCCGAGGCAGCGCGGCTGATGAACAAGACGCCTGCGGAAGCGACGGTTCTCGACGTGAGGGGCCTGCAGACGGTTTTCTTCACCGCGTCGGGATTGTTCAGGGCTGTCGATGACGTTTCGTTCAATGTCCGTCGCGGCGAGACCCTGGCCATTGTCGGCGAGTCCGGCTGCGGCAAGAGCGTGACCGCGCTTTCGATCCTGCGCCTGGTGCCCGACCCGCCCGGCAGGATTGTCGGCGGTTCGGTCATGCTCGAAGGCACCGATCTTCTCGGCCTCGACGAAGACAAGATGCGGGAGATCAGGGGAAATCGCATTTCGATGATCTTCCAGGAGCCGATGACCTCGCTCAACCCGGTGATGCGGATCGGCGACCAGATCACCGAGGTGGTGCGCCTGCATCGATCGATGACGCAGAAGGAGGCGTGGAAGCGGGCCGTCGAAATGCTGCGCCTGGTCAGGATCCCCGTGCCCGAGCGCCGCGCGCTGGAATATCCGCACCAGCTGTCGGGAGGGATGCGCCAGCGCGCGATGATCGCGATGGCGCTCGCCTGCCGGCCGGCGCTGTTGATCGCCGACGAGCCGACCACCGCGCTCGATGTGACGATCCAGGCGCAGATCCTGTCCTTGATCCTCGATCTGCAAAAAGAGCTCGGCATGGGATTGATCCTGATCACCCATGACCTTGGCGTGGTCGCCCAGACGGCGCAGCGCGTCATTGTCATGTATGCCGGCAGGAAGGTCGAAGAGGCCGACGTCGAAACCTTGTTCGCCAACCCAAAGCACCCCTACACCCGCGGTCTGATGGCCTCGATCCCCGCCGTGCTCTCGCCTGGCGCGAAAGCCGATGCGCGGCTGGTCGAGATTCCCGGCATGGTGCCGTCATTGACCCGGCTGCCAAAGGGCTGCGCGTTTGCGCCACGCTGTGAACTCGCGATCGCACGCTGCCGCGAGGAATATCCGCCGCTGGAGGCGCAAGGCGAGGATCATCTGGCGGCGTGCTGGCGCGCAGCGGAACTGGTGGGGTTGCCATGACCGAGGCGCGCGCCCTGCTCGAGGTATCGGACCTCGTCAAGCACTATCCGGTGCGAAGCGGCATCCTCCGTCGCAAGGTCGGCACCGTGCATGCCGTCGATGGCGTCAGCTTCGCGGTTGGCGTCGGAGAAACCCTCGGCCTTGTCGGCGAGTCCGGCTGCGGCAAATCGACGGTGGCGCGCAGCATCCTGCGCCTCGTCGAGCCAACCAGCGGCAGCATCCGCCTTGATGGCCTGGATATCACTCATCTCGGCAAGGCGGACTTGCGCCCTCATCGACGTTCCATGCAGATCGTGTTCCAGGACCCGTTCGCTTCGCTCAATCCCCGGATGACGGCGGGCGATATCGTGGGAGAGCCGCTCAGCGTCCACGGTCTGGCGGCAGGAAGCAAAAAGCGCGACCGCGTCGCCGAACTGTTCAAGCAGGTCGGGCTCAGGCCGGATCAAATGCAAAACTACCCGCACCAGTTCTCCGGCGGCCAGCGCCAGCGCATCTGCATCGCGCGCGCTCTGTCGCTCGGGCCGAGGCTGATCGTCTGCGATGAGCCGGTATCGGCGCTCGATGTGTCGATCCAGGCCCAGGTGATCAATCTGTTGATCGACCTGCAGCGCCAGCATGATTTTTCCTATCTGTTCATCGCGCATGATCTTGCCGTGGTGGCCCACATCAGTCACCGCGTCGCGGTGATGTATCTCGGCCGCATCGTCGAAACCGCAGAGAAGCGCGAACTGTTCGCCAATCCCCGCCACCCCTATACGCAGGCGTTGCTGGCGTCGGTTCCGGTCGCAAATCCCAAGACAAAACGCCTCAAGGCGCTGGTCGAAGGCGACGTGCCGAGCCCGATCAATCCGCCATCAGGCTGCGCCTTCCACACCCGCTGCCGCTATGTGATGGAGCGCTGCAAGGTTGAAACGCCTGCGTTGCTTGACGCCGGGCCGCAGCATCAGGTCGCGTGTTTTCTCAATGGGGGGACGGGGCGGGGGTCCTAGTTTCCGTCATGCCCGGGCAGCGAGCATCGCCCGGTGCATGATCGAGTCTGTGCTCGCACATCCGGTGACGCGAGGTTAACCGGTGCGCTCCGCCTCTATCTCGACCACGATTTTCCCCGTCGTCAGTTGCTCGCCCTCCGCGACATCGATCGCGGAGATCGTCCCCGAGATCGGCGCGGTGTGGACGTGCTCCATCTTCATGGCTTCCAAGGTCATCACCGGCTGGCCGGCTGCAACGCGCTCGCCCTGCTTGACCAGAACCGCAACGACGCGGCCGCTCATCGCCGCGCGAACCTTGCCGTCGCCGCCACTGGCAGCGGCGGCCGCTGCCGGCGCGGCCAGAGTGAGATCGCGGACCGAAAGCGTGACGCCGCGGTGCAGGACGTAAAGCCGGTCGCGATCGCGCAAAAACCTTGCCGATTCCATCACGCCGTTGACGCGGAAGCGGATGGCATCGCGGCCGAGCTCGTCGATCTCGAACCGGCACTCGTCCCCGTCGACGTTCCCAGCATATCCGCCGTCGCGTCCGCGCACGATTTCGAGATCGTGGATGCCGTGATCGAGCTCAATGCGCGCGGGAATTGGAAACGTTGCAGCCAGCGTCCGTCCGCTCCGCCATGGCGGCGCGTTCGCGTCGGTCACATGCAACAGCAACGCCGCAAGCGCCGCTTCGGAAGCTGCGTCCTTGCGCGGCGCCAGCAGATCGCCGCGATACCTGCCGATAAAAGCCGTGGTCGCTTCACCTGACGCGAAGGCGGGATGCCGCAAGCAGGCGGCGAGAAACGCCTGATTTGTGGTGACGCCGAAGGCCGCGGTTTGTTCGAGGCCGTGAACAAGCCTGCGTCGCGCCTCGTCGCGGGTCGCGCCATGGCTGATGATTTTCGCGATCATCGAGTTATAGAACGGCGGAATTTCGGAACCGGATTGCAGCGCGTGCTCGACGCGCAATCCGTCCGGCATTTGCCACAGCGCCATCCGCCCCGATTGCGGCATGAAATCGTGGGCGGCGTCCTCCGAACACAGCCGCACCTCGATCGCGTGCCCCGAAAATTGAATATCGTCCTGCCGAAGGCCAAGTGGTTCGCCGGCCGCGACCCGCAATTGCAGCTCGACCAGGTCGAGCCCGGTGATCGCCTCGGTGACGGGATGCTCGACCTGGAGCCGCGTATTCATCTCGATGAAATAGAATTCGCCGTTTCGGTCGAGCAGGAATTCCAGCGTGCCGGCACCCTCGTAGCCGATCGACTTGATCGCGGCGACCGCGACCGCGCCCATCCGCGCCCGCAATTCCGCTGTGACCTTCGGCGACGGCGCTTCCTCGATCAGCTTCTGATGCCGCCGCTGCACCGAGCAGTCGCGCTCGCCGAGATGAATGGCGTTGCCGAAAGCGTCGCCGAACACCTGGATCTCGATGTGGCGAGGTTCGACAATCGCGCGCTCCAGGATCACGGCGGCGTCGCCGAACGCGCCCTGCGCCTCGGAGCGCGCGCTGCGCAAGGCATCGGCAAACGCCGCCGCGTCCGCGACCTGCCGCATGCCGCGCCCGCCGCCGCCGGCGACGGCCTTTATCATCACGGGAAAGCCGATTTTTTTGGCTTCCGAAAGCATCGTGGCATCGCTCTGGTCGGCGCCCTGATAGCCGGGAACGCAGGGCACGCCGGCGGCTTGCATGATCGCCTTGGCGCCGGCCTTGTTGCCCATCGCCTTGATGGCTTCCGGCGACGGCCCGATAAACACCAGGCCCGTATCGCGGCAGGCTTGCGCAAACTCCTCGTTCTCGGCGAGAAAGCCATAGCCGGGATGAACCGCATCGGCGCCGCTGGCCTTTGGCTGCACCAATCATCGCATCGATCCGCAGGTAGGATTGCGCCGGCAGCGCCTCGCCGATGCGGACGGCTTCATCCGCCTCGCGCACATGCAGCGCATCGCGGTCGGCGTCGGAATAGACCGCGACCACGCCATAGCCGAGACGGCGCGCGGTGCGCATGATGCGGCGCGCGATCTCGCCGCGATTGGCGATCAGGATTTTGTGGAACGGCGTGCGCTTGATCTGACCGCTCATGGCCGCGCGACCGAAAATTGCATGCGCTGGGGGGTGCGCGCCTCGGCCTCGCGACAGATCGCCAGCACTTCGGCCAAAACGCTGCGGGTGTCGCGCGGATCGATCACGCCGTCGTCGAGCACGCGCGCGCTGGTCGAGAATACGTCCATCTGGCCGTCGAACACGCCGATGATCTGCGCCTTCATCGCATCGAGCTTTTCCTTCTCGATCGGCCTGCCGCGCCGCATGGCGGCGGCTTCGGTGACGATCGCCATGGTTTCAGCGGCCTGCTCGCCGCCCATCACGGCGGTCTTGGCGTTGGGCCATGAGAAACAGAAGCGCGGATGAAAGCCGCGCCCGCACATGCCGTAATTGCCGGCGCCGAAGGACGCGCCGCAGTAGATCGTGATCTGCGGCACGCTGGCCGAGGTCACGGCCTGAATCATTTTCGAGCCGTGCTTGATCATGCCGGCTTCTTCATAGGCCTTGCCGACCATGTAGCCGGTGGTGTTGTTCAGATAGAGCAGCGGCGTGCGCGACTGGCAGCAGGCCTGGATGAAATGCGTCGCCTTGTTGGCGCCGGGCACATCGAGCGGACCATTGTTGGTGATGATGCCGATCGCCTGTCCCTCGATGCGGGCGTGTCCGCACACGGTGGCAGGGCCGTAATTGGCGGCGAATTCGGTGAAATCGGAATCGTCGACGAACCGCGCGATCGCCTGGCGCATGTCGACCGGCCGCTTGTGGTCCATCGGCATGACGCCGAGCAACTCTTCCGGATCGTGACGCGGCAGTGGATACGATGCTTCATCCCTGCCCGGCCGGTCCCATTCCAGGTTGGCCATGATGTCGCGCGCGATGCGGAGCGCATCGCGGTCATCCTCGGCGAGATAATCGCCGAGGCCTGAAATGCTGGTGTGCATCTCGGCGCCGCCGAGTTCCTCTTCGGTGGCGATTTCTCCGGTCGCGGCTTTGAGCAGCGGCGGCCCCGCAAGGAAGGCGCGGGTGCGGCCACGCACCATCACGATGTAATCCGACAGGCCGGTCTGATAGGCGCCGCCCGCGGTCGACGAACCATGCGTCACCGTGACCACGGGCAAACCCGCCGCCGACAGTCGCGCCAGATTGCGAAAGATGTTGCCGCCGCGGACAAAATCCTCGACGCGGTAGCGCAGCAGATTGGCGCCGGCGCTTTCGACCAGCTGCACGTAAGGCAGCTTGTTCTCGAGCGCCAGTTCCTGCACCCGCAACTTCTTGTCAAGGCCAAAGGGCTGCAGCGCGCCGGCATCGATGCCGGAATCGCTGGCGCTGACCATGCAGCGGACGCCGGAAACAAATCCGATACCGGCGATCACCCCGCCGCCGGGCACGCTCTTTTCCGGATCGGGGACGTCGAACATGTAGCCCGTCAAGGTAGAGAGCTCGATGAAGGGCGAGCCGGGATCGAGCACCAGCGCCACCCGTTCGCGCGGCAGCAACTGCCCGCGCTTGTGAAAACGGTCCTTGGCGGCGGCCGACGCCGCGCGCGTGCGCTCTTCCAGCGCCCGCATCCGCGAGATCAGCGCCAGCATGCCATCGCGGTTGGCCTTGTAGGCGTCGCTGCCCGGGACGATGGTGGATTCAATAATTGCCATGGATTACCCTACCCGTCATTCCGGGATGCGCCGAAGGACCAGACCTCAGATGTGCAATTGCACATCGGGGAATCTCGAAGTTGGTGGCACGAGATTCCGGGTTCGCGCTGACGCGCGCCCCGGAATGACCGCTCAATGCCTGATCCCAAAAATCTGTCTCGCTTCCAGCAGGATTCGCGATCTCGCGGCCGGCGCGGCGCGCGCAGGCCGCGATGCTTTCGATCAACTGGCCGTTCGAAGTCACTTTCGTGCCGTCGGGCTGATAGAAGGTATCCTCAAGCCCGGTGCGCAGGTGACCGCCCAAATCGGCGCAGCGCTGATGCAGCGGCCAGATTTCCGCCCGCCCGATCGCGGTGACCTGCCAATGCGCCTCCGGCAATTTCAGCTTCAAGAGAATCGGCAGCAATTCCGGATCGGCCGGCATGCCCGAGGCGACGCCCATCACGAAATTATACTCCAGCGGCCCGGAATACATGCCGGTCTGCCGGTACATCCCGACGCAGCGCACGATGCCGACATCAAAACATTCGAATTCGGGGATGGTGTCCACCTGCTTCATCACGTCGAGATAGTCCTGCACCTTCTCGACCGCGTTATCGAACATCATCGGCGGCCACGCCCAGGTGTTGTCAGCCTTCACCTTGAGATAGTTCAGCGAGCCGGCGTTGCAGGCCGCCATCTCCGGTTTTGTTTCGCGCACGCAATCGAGCGCGCCCTGATAGTTGGGGCCCGATGTTCCCGTGGTGTGATTGATGATCACGCCCGGACAGGCCTCGCGGATCGCCTGCTGGATCTCGCGGGACACGCCGACTTCCCACGACGGCAGGTGTCCCTTGTCCGGCGCCTGCTGCCGCAGATGGATATGCATCACGCTGGCGCCGGCGTCGAAGGCGGCTTTCGCTTCGCGCGCCATTTCTTCCGGCGTTACCGGAACATGATGCTGTTTCGGGTCGGTCAGCACGCCGTTCAGCGCGCAGGTAATGACGGCCTTGTCGCTCATGGATAGCCTTCGATCTGGTCCCGGGTCGCGAAATAGTCCGGCGGATCATGCGGCCCGAGGCCTCCCGCTTCTTGCGTCCACGCGCTATCGCGGGGCGCGCGCGCGGTTACGGCCGCCCGTGGCGGATACCGGCGCTATCGAGGACATCGGGATCGCTGGGGTAAATCGCGAGATCCCTCGAGCCCAGAAAAATCGCGCGCGGCTTCAATCCGTAGAACCGGCGGATCGAATGGCTGAAATGCGTCGAGTTCGGGGTAGCCGATGTCCTGCGCCAGGTGCGCCAGATTGATATTCTGGTTGGCAAAGTGCAGGAGATGCCGCGCGCGCTTCCAGGCCCGGAACGCGCGGAACGAGACGCCGGTCTGCTCCTTGAACAGGTGCAGGAACCGCGACGCCGACAGACCCGCGGAAGCGGCACAATCGGCGGCCGTCATCTTGCTGGCGGAGAAATCGTTGAGCTTTGCGGCGGATCGCCTGATGCGATGATCCAGCTTGCGGTCCGGCAAAGCTTCACCGAAGCACAACTGATCGAATTCTCCGGTGGTAAAGCCGCGACGCCCCTGCTGCAGCCGCAAGGTCTCGTAAGCGGCGCGAATTCGCCGCGCGATCACGGGCGCCTCAGTCCCGGCAATTCTTGCGCTCAAATCCTTTATCGCCGAGGGCTCGACCGTTTCCGGTTCGATCACAAGGCAAATGATGCAGGGATGCTCGCTCTCAACGCTGTGCGGGACATAGGGCGGAACGACCGCTAACTCGGCGACCAGCCCGGACTTGCCGTCGGTGATCGTGAGGCTTCCACGCATCGCGGCATAGATATTGTATCCGCCGCTGCTGCGTTTTCGCGGCCGGCCCAACAGCCCCGCATAAAACACCCGTTCGGGGCTGATCAGCATCAGCCGCCCGGATTCGCGGCGATCCCTGTCATTCATGTCCGTCCCTCCCGGGAGCGATCTCCGCTTCTTGCCGCTTCGCGCGGGCTCTCTGGCGGAGCTTTTGGCAGAATACAGAAATCGCGGCGGATGTCACCGGCGGATAAATATCGGGGAATGATCAGGATTCAGCCTATTCGGGCGCGCATGCGCTCAGACTATCCCGTCATTCTGAGGAGGCCGCAGCGCATTGCCGGGAATACCGACCTCATCCTGAGGAGCTTGCAAAGCAAGCGTCTCGAAGGATGGCCGCAACGCATGGACTCGCGTTCATCCTTCGAGGCGCGCGCAAGGGCGCGCTCCTCAGGATGAGGCCGGAGATACCCTCATAGGCTCTGGGGAGTCCGCAGCGCGGCCGTCTCGAACGGGTTGAGATAGGCGTGCGCTCAGAGGCGCCGTGCGACCTTCTGCTGCTCGCCGGCGAGATTTTCCGCGGCGACGGCCCTTTTGTAGCTATCGCGCGCCTGCAAGCGCTGCCAGTAGGCCGCGACATTGGGCCCAAAGTCCTTTGCCAGCCCGATGGTCTCGGCCAGCCGCAGCGCGTAGCCGATCACGATATCGGCCGCGGTGAAGCGGTCGGCGGCGAGCGTCTCGGCCTTGGCGGTCGCGGCTTCGACCGCCCGCAACCGGCCGAGAAACCATTTGGCGTAGTCGGTCGCCACTTGCGGATTGCGCCGCTCCTCGGGCTCGAGCTGGCTGTAACGCAGCACCAGCGTTTGCGGAAAGGTCAGCGTCGCGTCGCTGAAATACATCCAGTTCAGGAAAGCGCCGTAGGCCGGCTCGTCGAGGCCGACGATCAACGGCGTCGGTCCATATCTTGTGCCGAGATAATAGCAGATGCCGGAGGATTCCGTCATTCTGGTCTCGCCGTCGATCATCAAGGGAATGGTGCCGAGCGGATTGAGCGCGAGATAGTCCTTGGCGAATACCCGCGGCGGGAACGGCAGCATTTTCAGCTCGTAAGGCAAGCCCATTTCTTCGAGCATCCACAGCGGCCGGAACGAGCGCGCCCCGTGGCAATGGTAAAGCGTGATCATCGGGCCTCCCCTTGCTTGATCATGCCAGTGTGGGCCGCCGGTGAATGATCCGCAATGGTATCTTCACGCTCCGATTTGATCCAGATCCGGGTCGCGGCCGGGCAAGCGCGAACCGCGTCATTCGCGCGCGAAGTCCCGGAAATCCACGTCTTCCTTAACTTTCCATCTCCAGACGTGGATGCGCCGACGGCGCGCCCCGGAATGACGAAGAACATAGTCACAGCCCCATCTGCCGGCTGGCCAGGTCCTTCATGATCTCCTCGCTGCCGCCGCCGATCGCGTTGACCTTGACCTCGCGGTAGATGCGCTCGACCTTGATGCCGCGCATGTAGCCGGCGCCGCCGAAGATCTGCACCGCTTCGGAGGCGCAGAACGCCATGGTCTGCGTCGCCTGGTTCTTCAGCATGCAGATCTCGGCGACCGGGTTTTCGCCGTGGTCGAGCCGCCACGCCAGCATTTCAAGCATCGCCTGCGACGCCGCCACCCGCTGCGCCATGTCGACCAGCTTGTGCCGGATCACCTGATGCTGCGCCAGCGGCTTTCCAAACGTGTGCCGTTGCCTGGCATATTCCATCGCATCGTCAACGCAGACCCGCGCCGCCGCGATGCAACCGGCCGCCATGGTCAGCCGCTCGCCGTTGAAATTGTGCATGATGATCTTGAAGCCCCTGCCCTCTTCGCCGAGCAGGTTTTGCGCAGGCACGCGGCAATTGTCGAAATAGAGCGTCGCGGTGTCGGACGCCCACCAGCCCATTTTCTTCAAGGGCGTCCGCGAAAGGCCGGGCGTATCGCCTTCGATCACCAAGAGGCTGACGCCGCCGGGGCCGGGACCGCCGGTCCGCACCGCGGTCGTGATGTAGTCGGCGCGCATGCCGGAGGTGATGAAGGTCTTCTCGCCGTTCACGACATAGAAATCGCCGTCGCGGCGGGCTGACGTGCGCAGGTTGGCGACGTCGGAGCCGCCGCTCGGCTCGGTGATCGCCAGCGCCGAGATTTTTTTGCCGGACAGAATTTCCGGCAGCACCCGCGCCTTGAATTCCGGATTGCCGGCGCGCGCGATCGGCGGCGCGCCGATCGAATTGCTCTTCAGGCTGGCGCTGACGCCGCCGGCGCCGGCGCGCGCCAGTTCCTGCACGGCCACGATCCACATGAAATTATCGACTTCGGTGCCGCCATATTCTTCCGGAAAGCCGAGGCCCAACAGCCCGATCTCGGCGGCCTTTTCGTAGAGCTGCCTCGGAAACCCGCCCGCCTCGTCCCATTCATGGGCGTAGGGCTCGATCTCCTTTTCGACAAAGCGGCGCACCACCTCGCGATAGGCCTCGTGTTCGGCGGTGTAGAATGGGCTTGCCATTCGCCTCGCTCCCCTTTTGCTCCTGTCGCAATCACTTACGATGTCCGGAATCTCCTGGGCCAGCTTGCGTCGAGTGGCTGGCGTTGAACCAGCCGTTCAACCTGGCAAGACAGCCAACCGTCACGGTATCAGGCGGCCTGTATTCACGCTCGCTGAATTTGCAGGTCCAGCACGACGCGCTAGCACGACGCGGGAAGACGGCCACGCTTGACCTAAATCAAAGACGCCGATGCGATTTCGAACTTCGCTTGAAAACATTGAGGAAGCCAGCTCTCATGACCCTTTGAGAGGTTTTTCTTCAATGCCAAGTCGCGGACGTTTTTGGGTTGTTCTTCCACACCCGAGGGCGTCCGCTTGCTTGGTGGACGCCCTTGATCCACATCAAGGAGGTTTTTGCTTTTTCGCGTTCTTTTCTACGTGGATGCGACTGTGTTGGAGAGAGCCATGGCGCAAACAACCATTGCCTATCTGGAGCGGCGATACACGATGCTGGAAAAGGAAATTGCGGATGCCTTGCGCCATAGTCCGGCTGACGATCGGGCGATCGCTGATCTGAAGTACCGCAAGCTGATTATCGCCGACGAGATCCAGCATAATCGTCGCCTGGTCGAGCGTTTCAGCAGGCGCGGCGCTCACTAGGCACGATCGCCGAGGCAGCGCTTTCACACCTCAATGCTGTTCTTCAGGGCGTCCATGAGGTTGACGACGTTGTCCGCCCGCGGGCGGGGCTTCGGCCCGGCCGCTCTGCCGTTGCGCTTGGCGTGCTGTCCCCGGAATTTTCTCTCTCACCTGACAACCACTGTCGCTCCCACCGAAACCCGATTGTAAAGATCGATAACGTCGTCGTTGGTCATGCGGAAACAGCCCGAAGAAACCGCCTGCCCGATGGTTTCTGGCTCATTCGAGCCGTGAATGCGATAAAGTGTCGATCCAAGATACAACGCTCGCGCGCCCAGGGGATTTTCGAGGCCGCCTGGCATGAAACGCGGCAGGTCCGGGCGCCGGGCGAGCATTTCGGCTGGCGGAAACCAGTTGGGCCATTCCCGTTTCGCGCTGACGCGGAGAGCGCCTGCCCAACCGTACCCATCGCGACCCACCCCAATTCCGTAACGAATAGCCTGGCCTCGGCCAGTCACGAGGTAGAGCCGCCGTTCTGTGGTGTCGATGTAGATGGTTCCTGGCGCGTAGCTGCTTTGAAAATCAACGACGGTGCGCGGGATCGGCCCCGAGCTGCGGCCGCCGTAATTAAAGAACGGAGCGAAAGGACTGACCATGTATCGTGGTTGGGCCTGCTGGGCAAAGGCAAGGCTGACCTCTGACACCATCACGACCGCAAGAATAAAAGTAAAAAATCGTGTCATTTGTTTTCTCGCAATTGCCGAGCCGTGTGGTCATGGCCGGCAATTCCGCCGGCCCGGCTTTTTCCGGATTTTGCTCTATCTCAACCAATCGGGGCAAATTTGGTCAACTTTTTGACCCACTGTGACCAGATTTGGAAACCAGAATTCCGGTTTGACTTGTAAATTGTCGCACCGTGAGATGCTCCAATGACCAGGCAAATTCACTCAACGGCTCTCGCCGCTCATCTTTTGCCGCTTGCAATGTTCCTTCTTGTCGGGGTGCAAACCGCGCAAGCACTAGAATGTGCTTCCGCAATCCCGTCACAGCCGCAGGGGCATTGGTCCTATCGATTGATCGATGGGCGAAAGTGCTGGTACCAAGGCGACAACAATCTTTCGAAATCACTATTGCGCTGGCCCGGCGAAACTTCAGCGCGATCGGCTCCCGATGACGCATTGGCGCTCGCGGCACCGCCCGCCGTAAAGGAAAAAATCGAAGAGCCTGACAACTTCGAAGCACGATGGCGCAGCCTGGTGGGTCGGCAGGAACGCTGATCCAGCGAACGCATAAGCCTGGGTTGCGTTGATGTAGATCAACATGACACGTCCTGGAATTGTGGCCTGTTCATAACGGTTCACCAAGCCTGGAAGGCCAAACCCATCGGCGACTGTAACGGGCAGCGACGACCGGCATGCGGGAAGGCTTTGCCCGTGACGGCAACAGGTGCGGCCGATCCCCGGCCAAATGTGGGGCGACCACTATCGAGGAGAAGGATCATGAAAAAGTTGAACAGCATGGGTGTTGTCCTTGGGGCGGCGATGCTCTGCTTGACCCCTGCCTCACTTCATTGGTCACCTCAGAACAGCTTGTCGGTTTCTCTCGATACCGCCCAAGCCAGGATCGGACGTCCGCTGACGCCGATGAGCGTTGCTGGCGTCCACCGAAGGGCCCACCGAAGGGCGTATAGGCATGGATATGGATATTATGGGTATGGGGCTCGCGTCTATCGCCCCTACGCATACCGCCGCTACTATTGATACTGATGGTGGGCGACCCGCAGCAGCGGGCGTGTTTCCCGACGATCCAGTTCCTGTGATCCGCGACACGGAGGCAGGACGCGGGATGGCGTTAGTGCGCCGAGGCATGCCGCCGCGGCGCACTGGCGGGCCGCCGGTCACGAGCATCCGCAACATGTCTTCGTGAGCGCGCCCGCGCAGCGCGCAGGGCATCACCCGCGGTAGCGGAACTTCGCCGGGTTGATAATGCCAAGCCTGATCGCAAAAGTCACAAGCCATGCCGGCCAAACCGGCGCGCGCTCATGCCGGTCGATCTGTCGAGGCACTCCGAAATTTCGAGCCATGGTTTCTCTCCGCAACTTCAGATTTTTTTGCGGTCCATCGTGGTGAAATTGCGTTTTCGGCCTGGTTCCCCTGCAATTTAATGCGGCACCCGACCTGCGTCTCGTGGGTTCGCGGTTCCACTGTCGGCGACTGAGCGTTTCGGCTTGTAGCGCTTGGCGACAGCCGTTCGCTCTTCACCTCACCTCACCTCACCCAGCCGGCCACACCTATCGCAAGCCGTGGGTTACCCACGAGGCGCGGTGCTCGCGCATCGGTCCGTCACTCACGTTCGCTATCATTGCCGCGCCGAACAGGAGCACCAGGAATGTCAACACAACCAGGTCCCGCCAACCCCATGACATGCTGCCCTCCTTCTTCCACCCGAAAAGCCCTTCAACGCCTGCCGGCGATCCGCGCGTTGATACAGATCAACGTGCGGCCGCTTGTCGGACGCAACGTGCTCGGGCGCGACATGCGCTTTTTTCGAGGAGATGAGCGATGGGAGATGCTGGAGTGGGTTGGATCGCAGCCATCATTATCGGCGGGATTGCAGGCTGGCTGGCAGAGCAATTCATGAAGAGTAACATGGGGCTGATCATGAATATTGTGCTCGGCATTGTCGGTGCGGCGATTGCCAGCGCCATTTTGAGCTACTTCGGGATCGTCCTGGGGGGATGGATCGGCTACCTGATTTCCGGCTTCATCGGCGCGGTCTTGCTTATCTGGATCGTCCGGGCGGTACGGCCCGCCTGAGGACATCGAGGCCACGCCAAAGCGAAGAAAACGATTGATTGGCCCGGCCGAAGGCGCGCACCGCCAAATGAGACCGTGGAGAGGATATCATGATCCATGTTCTGATCGTCGTCAGCTGGCTCGGCGTTGGCAATGGAGCCGTGGTATCGACCCAGGAATTTACCAGCGCAGAGCGTTGCGAAGCAGCCCGGCTGGCACTCATCGAGTACACCAAGGCCCGTGGCGTTGAAGAGACGCTCAGGCCCATCTGCATGCAAAAGTGAAATGCAACTGGTTGGCGGCCTTGGGATCGAACCCTGATTTCCGTCTCAGGCGGCCTTTTTGCGAAGGCATCGGCATATAGCAAGCTGACTACCGGGGCGCGGTCTCAGCTGCGCGCTTGCGGGCTCGCCGGTTCGCGCTGGCGGGCAACCCGGCGGGTATTTCCCTTTTGCCGGGCGAGGCAATCGGTTGATACAGCCTTTCAGGGCGATCGGTTTGGCGCGGAAGAAATCTGGCTGCCCACCGCCGCTCGCACCTTCTTTCAAGGTCAAGAGGGATTTCCATGAGCAACGCTCCGGGTTCGTGGTCGCAAGCTCCCAACGTCAAGCTTACGACAGCTACCGTTCCTGGAACTATTGCCCTGATGGCCATTGTACCGAGGGGCAGGGATTTACCAACATGCCCACAATGACAGCCACGCGACGGTAAGCCGATTAGTCAATTGCAATATGCGCAACCTCGCTCGGCGCGCTTTCCTAGGAAGGCTTACGCCGCCGGTGAATAATGGGTTCACTCTTCAGCGAAGAACAAGGGACTTTTTCTGCTTCTTCCCTGGTGGATTCGGAGCTTGTCCATACCTGTTGAACACCGGTGAAGAACAGATAGCGGCAATGTTTTTTATAGAATGGCACTGGATAGTCGTCGCTTAGTCGGGCCGTTTCTATCCTGGATCCAACCAAAATCCCGCGATTCAGAGCGTAGCCAGCCGATAGAACCACTGCCAGGCCTAACAAGGCCCAACCAGCTGACGATAATCGCATGGCCTTGCCCCCACAGGTGTGCGCCGAAGAGGTCAGTGTAGCTGGGCGGAGAGGACGTTGTCGAGAATTGGTTACCGGTCCCCGGATTCGAGGTGGTATCGAAACGTCACTGGCAAGTTGTCCAGCCGCCTGTCCCTTGGCCGGTTATTCTTCCATGCATTGAAGAATGAAGGCTGTGCGGTCTCTGGGCAGAATACCTTGAACAACAGCCATTTGTTGGCATTTGAGCTGCTCGACATGCGCGGCGACTGCCTTGGCATGGCGCTCTTCCACGGCTGGGTCGGCTGCCCTGATCATCCTCACCCTGATAGGCGAGCCATCCGACTCAAACTGGAGTTCATATTTCCTGCCGTTTCCGTCGGTGGCGCTGCAAGAGATGCTGGACACCTGTTGTGCCGCGAAATTTCCGATCTGCTTGCACGTTCCAGTCGACAGCTCGACGGACGGTATCGGCAACCCATCGGCCTTTGGCCTGTCCTTGGATTTTAACAGCATCTGGTCGATCGATAGTTCGTACAGATTATCTTGTCCTCTCTTACTCTTTTCACCCGAAAAGGTGATGATGTGAGTTTCATCGTCTGGATCGTTGAGAGGGACGATAAAGCCGGATCGCCCCCCGGGGCTGTGGGAAAAGGCCACCGAGGTGCACGCGAAGTCGCGTTCCCCGACTTTCAGCGTGCTGCACTTGCCCGCCATTGACGCGAACATGTCGACCTCAGGCTCATGTCGCTCAACCTCGTCAGCAAGGAGTGCAACTGACGCAATTGGAAAGCAAATAAACGCAACAGCGACCATTCGCCAGCAGATGCGCATGAAAAGTACCCCCAGCCAAAATGCAGCTTAAACCCTGCGGTTGCAAAGATAAAGACGCGACAAAATGGCGCGACCCGGTGAACGGATTTGCCTGCAAGATGGGAATGAAGCTCGATTTGAACCGGCTCGCGCGAAAAGGATTTATTCAAGCCCGGTGCTAATATCGGCCTTCGGGGGAATGCATGGACCGGAAGTAACCACCGGCCAGGGCTATCCCGGTTTGGTTCGAGATGCCCGACCCGGCCCGAAGCTGGCGCAGCTTGACGCGCAGAATTGCCACGAAGATTGCATAACCTTGATTCGGCCATCCGTTCGGGCCAGCGGATTGGTTGGGCCCGGCGCGCGCCGTGGGAAACGTCGTGCGTCGGGCCGCTCTTGAAGAGGGAGAAAAGCAGCAGGGCTGGCGACAGGCTTGCATCCGGGATCAGATCATGGAAGCGGCGGTCAAGGATTTCGGGCCGGTCGTGGCGGTAGGACACCCGGAGGTCCCGCGCTCGAGCAGGCGAAGAACTACCAAAGAGTATTGGCGTTGTTGGGACGGGAAAGGGACTACGGATCCGGCTCTACCTTGGCGACCAAAATCGACGTCTATTTTGGATCCCAAAGCCCTTGGAGTGCGGGACAAACGGAAAACATATGCTCCTGCGACAGTACTTTCCAAAGGGCACCGACTTGTCGGTGCACTCGCAAGCTTATCTGAACAAAGTGGCTCGTCAGCTAAATGAACGACCACGTGAGACCTTGCAATTTGAAACCCCAGCAGAGAGATTACGCGCGTTGAGCTTTTCCGGTTTTTGACTGCCGGCTCAACTCGGACATAGGCAAGCCCTTCCAGAAAGGCCGGTTGAACGGCTATGATCCGGCTAGGCAGGCCCGATATGCGGCGGCGCTGAGAATATATCGACGCGCTCAGAGGTGTTGGCGGCGAGACCGCTCCGCGCGCATGTGCAGACCGCACCGTTGAAGCAGTCTAGCTTTTTCGCAATAGGGAGTGCGCCACATGAGTCGTTTATATGGACCCGTTCATCGCGCGCTGCAGGAGCGCTTCGACACACGACGGCTTGCTGACAATGTCGAAAAACGTGTGGTGCTTACAGAAATTCCGCCGGAGCATAAGACGTTCATCGAAAGTCGGGATATGTTTTTCCTCTCGACTATCGATCACCAGGGCAGACCGACTGTGTCCTACAAGGGCGGCGACCCAGGGTTTGTTCGCGTTCTTGACAATAAGACGATCGCGTTTCCCTGCTACGACGGCAACGGCATGTTCTATTCTATGGGCAACCTGATGGGGAATGGTCAGGTTGGCATGCTGTTCATCGATTTCGAGAAGCCGCATCGACTGCGTCTGCAGGGCATCGCCAGCGTGGACGATGGTGATCCGCTACTGCAGAACTACGCCGAAGCCCAGTTGGTCGTGCGCGTGACTGTGAGCGAGATTTTTCGCAATTGTCCGCGGTACGTGCATCGCTACACGAAAACCAAGCCGTCGGAATATGTGCCGCGAGCGACATGCGAAACACCGCTCGCGCCCTGGAAGCGCGTCGATGATATGCAGGCTTCGTTACCGGCTAAAGACCGCGCCCGCGTTGAGCAAGAAGGCGGTCTGATGTCGCGCGCAGAATATGAAAAGTATTTGGCCCACCTTAACAATCGCGAATAGGATCGATCTGGATGCGCGGAGGAATGCATGGGCAAACTGGCAGTCAGTGCGACCATTAAGACCGTCGCGACGTCACTGAGATCCTAAAAATCTAAATCGCCAACAACAGACCGCTCGAGGGCCGGCATCGCCCTTACGGCCGCTCAAGCGCGCCTGTTGGTCCGACATAACCATTGGCGGGCTCGCCCCGAACCGGCCGCGTGCGTCGCATGGGTCCAAAACTTCCCCACACGCTTACGTCGGAGGACAATTGCTTGCCGGCGGCGCGTTGCATTCAGGCAACACCTTTTGGAAAAATTGATGAGCCTGCAGTTTGCGCCATTGCGCGGTCATGTCTTGACCCGAAAAATCAACCCGTCGCGTGCTTGGCTGTGCAGCATGGCTCAGGCGGAGCCTTTGGAGGCGACGGGATCATGAACCCGCGGCGGTTTACGACAGTGGCGCCGGCGTTTTGCGGATCGCTCGTTCTCGCGGGGGTGATCGTCGGCTGGCTGGCTGGCTTCGGTTCGGCCGGCACCGAGAACACCGGCGCAGTGCCAATCGAGAACGGCGCAGCCTCTCTCGCCGCCAACGCCAGGCTCGCAGATGAACCGCAGGCAATCGCAATGGCCAACGCCGCTGTCGCTAATGCCGCTGTCGCTAATTCCGTTGTCGCTACGCCGCTGCCGCTGGCGCCGAAGTGGCGACGGCCGCCGAACCCGTGACGGGGACGGCCACCGACACGACGGCAGCCTCCGATAAGCCGGAATTGATCGTCGTGGCCGCGTTGCCCGATCCGTCGCAGATGCCGCCCGAAACACCGGCGCCGGTGACGCAGGATTTTCGGTATCTCATCTATTACGTCTGGTCCGAACTGCCGCCTGCCGAGAAACCGGCGGATATCGTCTTAAGGTCACTCAAGGACACCCCGGTCGGAACGCCGGTCGAGGAGATCAAGCGCGCTTCCGACGCTTTCGGTCTGGATTTCAATTTCATGAAAGCGGTTGCCAGGATCGAGTCCGGTTTCGACCCCAAGCAACACACCGGGTCGTATATCGGCCTGTTCCAACTGAGCAAATACGAGTTCAACAAATTCGGCTCCGGGCAGATTTTCGATTCCCGCGACAATGCCATTGCGGCAGCCTACAAGGTCATTACCGAAGGCATTCTGTTCGAGTGGGTGACGCAGAAGAAGCCGACCTTGAGTGATCTTTACTTGATCCATCAACAAGGCTGGGAAGGCGCCGCCGAGCACATCAGCCAACCTGATCGCATCGCTTGGAAATCCATGTGTGCCACCAGCGAAGGCAGGGAGAAAGGCGAAAAATGGTGCAAACGCGCGATCTGGCGGAATACCCTTCCGGCCGTCAAAGACGCGTGGAAATCGGTGGATAAGCTGACATCGGGGGCGTTCGTCGGAATGTGGCGCGAGCGGATTGCGCATTTCTATTCGAAATACATGGCCACCGCCGCCGCCGCCGAACGGGCGAACCAGTAAATTTCCGTTGAGTGGTTGGCAGGAGTTGCCGCACCCGCGGGCCGAGCGGGGGCCTCACCGCCGCTGCGGCACGTGGTGCCGCTCATCGCTCAATGGTCGCGCGGACGCACTTTACGTCGTCAACGACGCGCTCGGATCGCTCCTACTGCGCGCTAACGGAATGCGCTGCTCACGACCTAATCCCTCAGGTTAGGTCTAGCGATTCACTGCGCGCGAGCCGGGATATGGCGGGATCTTCCGCCTGGATGCGTGCCGAGACAATCGCCGCGACCCAAGAGGCAACGATAATCCACGACAAGGGGCAGAACTGCTCGTCCTCCCCGAGTCCTCACCGACGAACATCGGCAACGTCACGACCCTCGACGATGCCATCGCCGCCTTCAACCCGCTGTGCGCCTTCTAATCCCGAACGCGTCGCGACTGGCTCCTCAGGCGCGTTAAGGACTGACGTCGTGAGCAGGACAGCGGCAGCGAGGACCCAGTAGTACCAGGCGTCGAGCCCGAAGAATTTGAAGGCAAACGGGGCGATGAGAACACCACCCCGACGGCGCGATCGACCCAAAGGTGCAGCCAGTAGGGAATGATGTGGACGAGCCCGGTCGGATGGTCGGTCAGGGCGGCCAAGAGTAGCGCCGCGACACCGACAACAACCGAAAGCCACATTGCGAACGGTCC
>CAVUYV010000008.1:0-23278 GCA_963745785.1 uncultured Alphaproteobacteria bacterium
GTACTAATCAGTCACTAATATAGGAGACGAATTATGCTCGAAAAAAAGACCGAACGAGAGCGCGGTTCTCTTGAATTTGTTGCAGCTCGACGTCGATCCGATTGTGCAACGATTCCCCTTTTGCAAGCGGCTTCCGTGCCGTCCCGGTCCTCTTCATGTAATTCCACACCATCTCATCCGGATTGAGTTCGGGGGCGTAGCCCGGCAGAAAGTGAAATTCAAGCTTCCCTTCGGTGGACGCAACGTAATCTTTGACGATCTTGGCTTTGTGGGCAGGCAGATTATCCAGAATTAGGAGCACAGGCTTCTTGCGACGAAACATCATTGCCTCGAGCAGTGCAATAAATAGCTCCGCGTTCATTCCACCCTTGTCGCGCACCAGAAACCGCCTTTGGCATTTACGGCTGAAGCCGCCGAGACGGATTGTCGTGTGCCGGGCACAAAAATAATTGGGGTCTGCCCTTTCACACCCCACGTCTTTCCTTGCACGGCTTCGGAACGAAAGCCGAACTCGTCCCAGAAAAAAATCTCGGCACCTCGCTTTTTTGCCCGTTTCGCAATGGCTGGATAGACGTCGGTTTTCCACGCTTCGATCGCGACGGGATCTCGCTCGTAAGCTCGCTTCAGTGGCTTCTGCGGCGTCAATCCTAATTTTGCAAGTAACTTTCCGACAGCGGTCACACCCAAATTAGCTTCGAATTTGTCCGCAATCAGCTTGCGCACGATCAACCTCGTCCACATGCCGAAATCAACGCCGTGCTGACGAGGAAGGTAACGTTGCCTTACTTACTTTGCCATAAAAAACAAGCATTCACCGGCAGTTCACCGCTGCTCGCGTTACCGCGCGTTAGGGGCGTGGGGCTGAGGCGGGGGTTTAGGAAACCGCTGCTCCGAGCTACGGGGACCGGGCCGGCGGAGCTGCCCTTGCCAAGTGATTGATCCACGAGTTCGAGCCAGGGCGCGACCCGCCCTTCGTGACTGCGCCATGATGTAGTGCTTTTCAGTCGTAGCAAATGAAGCGTGTCCGAGCAGGTCTTTTGCACCTCTCACATTCCTGGGATCATGAATTGACCAAAACGTCACTGCGGCGTGGCGGAAGCGATGCAGATTGACCGAGAAGCCAAACGCCTTACGTGTGCGGCGACTGACCATGTCGTAGATACTCCCGTGATCCATAGCTCGACTTTTATTCGAAGCCCACAGGCCCTCGTGAGCGTTGGCGTCGGGGATGCTCTTTCGGAATTTTTCGAGGTAGAGGTCGATCCGCGCCGACAGTTGCGCCGAAATCGAAAAATCCATCTTCTCGCCGGTTCTTTGTATGCTCCGCCCCAACTTCGAGCGACCATAGTTTACCTGATCTCACCAGCTGCGTTCCGATCCGCAGCGGTGCGCCGGCGTATCGGGATCCGTTTGGTTGCGGCCAGCAACCACGTCCAGTCGACGTTCGGATAAACAAGGCGTAGCGCAAGGCGCAGATGGTGCAGTTCGGTTGCGATTGCTGGCTGCGAGCAGGCTGACCGGCGATATTGCAAGGTGGCCAGGATGGCAACCCATGGACCGTGCTTCATCGCAGAGCGCAAAAACTGGTCTCTCTCACTGCAGATCAAAGGGTGCGAGTGTGATGCGTATGATGACGTGCAATCGATTGGCGGATTACGTTTGTCTCTGGAGAGCGGATGACCCGACACGACGCGCTTTTTTGGATTTCGATTGCTTAGTTCGTCGCGCTGTGCGGTGCGGTGATCTGGGTACTATTTGCCCTCTGGTGCATGATGAGTGCTCGGCCAACTATGGATATGGTCGTCTCGGTGCGGGAATAATCGCCTTCGGCGTTGGGGTTGTCGTCGGGACGATCACTGCGGGTTGGCGCTTGGCTTGGACGATCATGGGACTGTTTCCCATCTTAGTCGGGACGCTCAGCCTTGTTGGGTCGGTTCGGGATGCAGAGGCACACGGTTGAATCCCGTTCGATCCGATCTCCAATCAGCACGGCTTGTCGGCGGGCTGAAGGCGAAGGGGAAATGATCCGCCAACGATACCGCGAAGAGTTCGAACAGCTTGGCGTTTTCGAGCTAACGAAGCGCGTGAATGGCGCACTTTTACGACGAAGATAACCGGACGTCGGCGGGAGTCCCGCCGAGAAGCCCCTCACTTTTACCAAAAGACCACTGTGCCTCGGCAAAACTTCTCGTAGCCGGTTGACGGACGATGCCGAGATGGGGTCATGGCCGCCAATGGCATTCGCCGACTGGCTTTGAGATCTGCCAATCAAGATGCGTCTTGAGCGACGAGCGCGTGGAACGGCAACTCGCTCGGGTTAGTGTCGTCGTTCCGGCTTTGTCAATGTCTTCTTGATTTCAGCGCCGCAGTCAGAGCACTCGTAGATGAAGTCGATTTTCGCCACGCTCCAGTGGGGCTCGACGTCTCTTACGTACATGGGAAGTCCTAGGCAGTTGGGGCAAACGATTAAGGGTGACTCAATTTCGCGGTGCTGGACGTAGGCTGGCATATCAGGTCTCCCTCGTGGGGGAAGTGGTCACCTTGCCTTAAGCCGAAGATCACTGCTATCGCGTATGACAATCGCTCGTTGTCGCTCCCGAACACACGAAGAACAAATGCGCTATCTTCGTGAACTGTGACTGAATTTACAAAGCTGCCCAATTTGTGGCCCGGAAAGCTAGCTTCGTTAGAAACGTAGCGCGGGATAATTCGGTCCGACCGTTTTGGCGAGAGTTTGCCAACAAAGTGATGATTTGGCGGCGCTACTGACTGTGGTGTGCCCAATCAATGGCGGTCATCGCCGCAAATTGGCGGCTTTGTCCCCTGTTCAGAAGCACATAAAATTTATTTTTATAGACGGCGTCCGGAATCGGTGAGCCTTTGCGCAAAAGCGCGGCGATCCTTTCGTTTAGATCTCTTAACCTGTCCGACATCATTTCCTCACCTTAAGACCTAACTCTGACCAGCGGCGAATGGCCTCGGGGCGATTGGGTAAATCGGCCTGTTCTCCGAGATCTTCTCGTTTATTTTAGCCGCTTAACGCAACGCGGATGCGGCCCCGACCACCAACGCCGCGAAAATGATCTGCGAACTAACACCAATCGGCCAGTGAAGCTTGCGTTTCGAATGAATCCACCAATGGAACCTCTGCAACGTGGCCAGCGGCTCATGAGGATGCAGACTGTGAACGAATTGCAGAGGATCAGGCAGCATCCCTGCAATGGCTCCCAGCATGATGACGACGATCGGCGCATGCTGGGAAAATAACCCGACCGCAAGCGCGAGCCCCAAGCAAGCATCCAAAGCGATCAGGGCCGCATCCTGCAACATCGGCCTTTCCAACCTCAGGTGATTGCGCCGGCCTGGAGCGACCGAGATAGATTGGAGCGGGTAGTCCCAATGCGGAATGGCATCGATTACAAAATGGCTTGCGAAGCCTGCGGCGATTGCAGTGATCGGATGCGTTGGAAATAGGCTCGCGAGAGCGCCGCCAACAATCGCGTGTGTGGTTAGTATCAATTTAGTCCCATATTTTGGTCTTCCGCAAATGCACTGTCAATTTCAACAGCCGAAGTTTTCGCGCGGACACCTGTCCGTTAATTTTTAACTGGACGCAAAAAAAGCGGCACGTCGTCAGTTTCCTCATTGTCCGGAAGGTCAGTGGTAGGTTCAGGAATTTTGTACGCGCCACCTGGCGTTTTTTGTTGCTCGCGTTCGTAAAGGCGTTCCACGATCGCCGTGCGCCGTGGTATCAGCCCGGCCTCATCCGCAAGCCGCTGCGCAAGATCGGCGTGATACTGCTGCACGACGTCGAGCACCGCTTCCGTGGCGAGCTTGCGATGATAGTTAGCAAGTAATCTGTGCATAGCTGCGAGCTGTTCATCGGTCATGGTCTTGCTCCGAGCCTCGCAGCGACGAATGCATAAGCGCCGCCGTTCCTAGGTGTGGATTATCGTGGTGATCGATCCCGCCCATAGGACTGATTCATCGCATGGACTAAGGCAACGATATGGCGCGCGAAAGGCCCCGCGGCGCGAGGACTTGGCAATTTATTCGACCGGCGGCTCACGCGCGAGATCACGGGGCCTTAGCGTCCAGGCGCGGTTTTTTGCCACGAAGTTCGCATAAATTTCAATTCGGCCATGCCGTTGGGCCAGCGGTTTGGTTGGGCTCGGCGCGTGTCGTCCGGACAAAACGTCGCGCGTCGGGCCGCTCCTGAAGCAAATTGCCACTTTTTTGCTCAGAGCACGATCGCGATTAGGCCCGCCGGTTCACGCTCGGCGGGTTTTTCATTTCAGCACGGGAACCCCAAGGTTTCGGCGGTCGGTGAGACCACTGGGGGCTGAACGATTCGCGCTCGATGCGATCACTCTTGGCGAGCTATTTGAGCCGCCCACTTTCTGAAATCCGGTGACACGGGCATGGCACCAGTTGCGCCAAATCAAAGCCCATTTGTTCCAAGTCGGCTATGTATTGCGCAGGACTCACATGTTGCGGTGAGAGATCCACATGGTCGCTGGCACCCTGTCCTGCCAGTACAGTCGCCGTGCGGTTAGAATATCGGTTTCCACAATAAGGCTTCTCCGATGCCCGTTAATAAGCCGCCAAACCCGCCGCCTGCGAAGCGAAAGAGAAAAGGCATTGTCCAATCGGACGCAAAGTCGCGTTCCGCAAAAAAAACAACAAGTAAAAAACCGCCGAAAGAGGTCTTGCCGTCACGCCAAGCAGGAGAGTCGTCTGACAATGCTGAATTGGCAGCCGGCGAAACGCCGTTCACCGTTTCAACGAAGAAAACCGCTATAGACCCGAAGATGACGGTGCAAGTCCCCGACGCAGTGCGTGATTTGGCCGCAAGAACTATTGATCAGGCGGAAAAGGCATTTGGTATGTTTTTTGACGCCGCAAAGAAATCGTTGGCGTCGATCCCAAGTCCCGGCGCGGAAATTTCCAAACACGCGCTGTCGTTCACCGAACAGAACATCAAGGCTGCGCTCGACCATGCGCGGAAATTAAGCCAGGCAACAGACCTCCAACAAGCAATGCAAATCCAATCGGAATTTTTGAAGAGCCAGTTCACAAACGCCGGGCAGCATGTGCAACAAATCACCGGCGAAATCATGTCATCTGCGAAAGATGCCTCAAAAGGGTAAGTTCTAGCTTCTAAGTGCCTCTTTTTAGATGGCTGGAAAAGTCCATCGGCAACACGTTCACAATTCGGATCGGTTGGCTGAAAACCTGTTCGGCTGCGGCGGCCAAATCATCGGAATGGTTAGTTTCGATCTCTGCGGCGCAGTCCTCGTTTGACACGAACACGTACAGAATACCGTCCTCAACGCATTCCACCTGCATCCCGAGGCACAGTCTATCGAATTCTCCCGGGCCTATCAGGGTGTTTAAGATTGTTCTAATCGCAAATTGCTGGTTGCCTGTGGGACGCATATTGGCCTCTGACGAGGTCACTTTATGCCGGTGGAAAGGACAGGGATGTGAACTGGTTCACACGCTATGGATAGCGCAGTCGGCCATATGGTTACCCAGACGAACGCGATTTTCTTGTGTCATCTGCGTCAGACAGACTTAGGACGATTGAGGTCGACACCCAGCCCGGTCAATTCACCGAATTCAAGGTCATTCTTCCGCGCATGGCAGCCACCGGCAAAGCAGGGGCAGACAAATGAGCTTGCTTATTCTTGTTGTTGACGACGAACCCGATGTTGAGGCGCTGTTTCGCCAGCAATTCAGACGCGACATCCGCGACGGCCGCTTCACGATGGATTTTGCGCAATCGGCAGACAGCGCGCTTAAGCTGATCAGTGACGCGGCGGGTGCATCGTTGATCCTGATCCTTTCCGACATCAACATGCCTGGAATGACCGGTCTTGAGCTTTTGCCGAAGGCCAAGGCAGCACGACCGGACGTTCCCGTCATCATGATCACCGCCTACGGCGACACGGATACCAGGCGAAAAGCCCTGGAAGGCGGAGCCGAGGCGCTCCTGACCAAGCCCATCGATTTTGTCGCACTTCGCAGCGAGATCGACAACCGGGTCGCAGGGGCTGGAGCCGAGGTCCGTTAAGGGTCAATAATCGGGATAGGGGGAGCCTCGCGGCTCCCGCCCTCCCACACCACCCGGCATACGGGTCCGTACCACGGCGGTTCGAAGTGGGTTGAGTTAGGCACGGCGCAGTCTGATGAGACCGATGGATTCGAAGAACTTGTTGGACAAGGCTTGGTGTAGGGGTTTCGCTGCGCGAGGGGCCAGCAGCCTTTGGAGCTGTAGCCGATCTTGCGGGCGGTGCTTTCGTCGATGCCGCGGGGGCGAAGCTGTTTCGTCCGGTTCTTACCGGTCTTCCACTGCTTCCACACCAACGACCGCAAACGATGTCGCAGCCAACCCTCCAGGTTTTCGAGCACGCTGGGTGTCTCGCATCGGCCGAAATAGCCCAGCCAGCCGCGAAGATACACGTTCAGCGCCGTTACGACCTGTTGGAAACTCCGCCCACACGTCCGTTCCGTCATTTCGCGGATTTTCGCTTGGAAGCGTTCCTTCGCCTTCGGCGCCAATCGCAGCCGAGGTTGGGGTTCGCTCGTGAAGCTATAGCCGAGAAACTTTCGTTGCGACGGACGTGCGACCGCACTCTTCTGCTCGTTGACCTTCAGCTTCAGCCGCTTCGTCACGAAACGGATGACGCTTTGCATCACACGGTGCCCCGCTCGTTCGCTGCGGACGTAGATATTACAGTCGTCCGCGTATCTCACGAAGCGGTGTCCACGTCGAGTCAGCTCACGGTCCAGTTCGTCGAGCATCACGTTGCTCAACAGGGGCGAGAGCGGTCCCCCTTGCGGGGTCCCTTCGTCGCTCGGCTGAACCAGTCCGTCGATCATCACGCCGGCGTTGAGGAACGCTCGGCAGCAGACGCAGCAATCGGCGATCCGTGAGGCGTTTCGCCAGCAGTCCCATCAGGATGTCGTGGTTGACTCGATCGAAGAATTTTTCCAGATCGAGGTCCACGACCCGTCGAAACCCTTCGGCTTGATACTGTGCCTGCTCGATGGCTTGATGAGCACTCCGCCTCGGCCGAAATCCGAAGCTGTGTCCGAAAACGTCGGGTCGATCGCTCTTGGAAACTTGCAGGATGGCTTGCTGGATCACCCGATCGATGAACGGGGATCCCCAAGTCCTGACTCCGCCGTCCGGTTTGGCGATTTCAACCCGCCGCACCGGCTGCGGTTGATACGTTCCGTCGAGCAGTTGTTACCGCAGTTGGGCCAGTGCTCCCAGGAACGCCTCGCCTCGTCGATGGACATTCCATCCACGCCGGCCTCCTTTGTTCCTGTTAACACGCTTCCACGCTCTTTCGAGGTTCTCTTCGTCGCACACCTCCTCCATCAGTGATCTGTTAAACCGGGTTTTCGGGCTGCTTTCGCCACGAACGGTTCGATCCCTCGCACCGCGCGCCGGAGCTTCACCCCGGCCTTCGGGGAAGGCCAGCAGTTGCTGGTTGTTCGGCCGCTTTCGTTCATGAGATACCAGTCCTACTTGCCTCTCTCATCGTTCCGGCCTTCAGCCATCGTTTCCGGCTCCGCCCTGTCTGTTTCTCCACCTTTCGGCTTGGAGTGCCTCACGAGCTTGCCGACAGCCTGACCTACTATGCCCTCTGCTGACTTCTGCCCGGCGGTCAGACCGCCTTACGGCGCCTCAGTCGCCCGAGGGCGACACCGAGCAGATCTCCCGGGGTAAGTTCTTTCGCCTTCGTTGCACAACCGCCGGATTTACGCTTCGGATCCTTGATGGATCTGGACTTCGCGATGTGTCGCCCGCTCGTCCGACGCTTGCGCCTCATATCCGGTTTTTGTTCATCAGCTCGCAATTTTGATCCACGCTTCCTTCAGACCCCGCCTCGCGACGGCAGCCCTTGCGTTTCACTAAACCTTCACCTCCATCAGGTTGGTTGGAAGACTTTCACCCCCAAGCTAAAGAGCATGTCCGGCACACGACTAAACCGCTCGCGCGGTAGAACGCGGCGGCTGGCGAGACAGCCAACACGATAGCGCGGCGGACGTCCTGTCTCGAGGTGAGCGGGGCCGCAACCTTCACTCAAGACAGGAGCATCCCGACCCGAAGATGCAGCACGACGCCATCCGCACCGCCAAGGATTCGAATGATGAAATCCGCACAATCTGAGATGCGGTGATTATCTTGACCAGCAGATCGAAACAGTTTCAGTTTGCATAAGTCGAGGTTTTTTCGACTCTCTCAACGATCGGTTCGCGCGATGCTGTTCAAAGAATGTTGTGAGGCCGCTAACGTAGAAGTTGTAAAGCGTGCTCTTTTTATCACACGTAACTCTTTGAAATCACATGGGGAGAGAAACCTACTTTCCCCGTTAGCAATCCTTAGGCCATAACGCCAAAGTTGTGCACGTATTCGAGGCCAGGTTCTTCGAAAATCTCCCGGCTCCGAAATCGAAATTACGTGCGACACTCAATTTTCGATAGCTCACGCCGCACCGCCTTACGTGTCCCTTCCCGCGGTTTCCTCCATTGGAGGTTTGCGTACGCCGGCCCCGGTGCGCGCGGCGCCACCATCATGGGGCCGGCATCGAAAACCTTCACAAAAGCGGACATTAAAACCGGCAATTGCAATGTCCGCTTTGCTCCTGCCGGCTCAGTTCAGCCGCAGCTCGGTGATGTGCCGCGGATCCGGGCTCAGCTCATGACGTTCCACGCGCTTGACGATGTCGGTCAGCACGGCATTGGCGCTGCAGGAGAGGCCGACCTTCTCGCCCTCGCGCACCACGAAGCCGTTTAAGAATTCGATCTCCGTGCGCCGGCCCTTCTGCATGTCCTGGCCCATGGAGGGGCGCTGCTCGGAGGAGGTCTGCCTGGCGTCCTTGAAGCGCTGTTCGTCGCAGGCGCGCATCGCCGCCTCGTCGCCCTCGCCCGCGCGCGCAATCGTCTCGGGCGCGAGATGCAAAATCTCCTCCAGTTGATAGCCGTGCGCTTGCCCGACGCGGATCGCTTCGCTGCCGAGCCGGGTGGAGAAGCGGCGGATCGGCTCGCTTTGCAGCATCTCGCCGCCGGGCAGGCCGGTGCAGGCGGAGAGCCCGTTGCCCATGGCGTTGGCGACCAGTTTCGACCAGCGCTCGCCCCACAGATTGCCGGTTACCTTGGCGCTGTCGGCGTAGCCGACCAGGCGGCAGATTTCCTCCGCCCGTTGCGTGATACGGCCGTGCACTTCGCCGGCGCGAAATACGGTGTGCGCCGCCCCGCCCTTGCCGGCGCCGCGATGGATGTGGCCGGGCTCCGGCAGGTTGACCGTGATGCTGCTCGCAATGCATCCGAGCGTCTTGCCCCAGCCGACGATGCCGGCGATCGTCTCTTCATTCATGCAGTTCTGCAGCGACACGACGTAGCCGTCCGGCGCCAGATACTGCCGGATCAGCGTGGTGGCCCAGGCCGTGTCGTAGGACTTCATGCATATGAAAGCGATGTCGACCGGCGCCTCCTTTGCAAGCCTCTGCGCGTCCGTGACGTGCAGCGCGCGCACGGCAACCGAAAATTCCGCGACGTCCCTGGCGTGGGTGACGCGCAGGCCGTGCTTCCTCATATGCTCGACATGCTCGGGCCACGGATCGATGAACGTCACGTCCTCGCCGGCCTGCACCATATGGGCGCCGGCATACCCGCCGACGGCACCCGCTCCGACGATAGCGATCTTCCGGCCCATGCTTTCCTCCCGGCATTGCTGGCAGCCGAGGCTAGCGCGCCGGCTGGGCTCAGCGCAAACGGCGAAGTCCGTCGCACCAGGCGCATCCGATCTGCTTTCGCTCATGCACCGACTTCTCGAAGCCCCCGGTGCCGGCGTAGGACGGGCGGCGTTTTGCCCTTGTTCCGGAGGGCGCGCTCGCCGATGATTGCGCCAACGAAAATAGGTTCAGGGAGAGCGCCGCGATGCGCGTTTTGCATGGGATTCTCACGGCCGTGTTGCTGCTGACCGGCGTCGCGCCATCATTGGCGCAGGGATATCCGACCCGGCCTGTGCGCGTGGTGGTCGGATTTCCGCCCGGCGGCCCTACCGACGTCATCGCGCGCCTGGTGGCGCAAAAGCTTTCCGACAGTCTCGGCCAGCAGTTCTTTGTCGAGAACATCGGCGGGGCCGGCGGCAACACCGCGGCCGGCCAGGTCGCGCGCGCGACTCCTGACGGCTACACCATCATGGCAATCAGTACGGGCTTCATGGTGAACCCCAGCCTCTACGCCAAGGTGCCGTACGATCCGGTCAAGGATTTCTCCGCCGTGACCCTGGTTGCGGTTTCGCCCAACGTCGTGGTGGTCAACCCGCGGTTTCGGCCAGGACGCTGCCGGAGCTGGTGCAGCTGATCCGGGACAATCCAGGCAAATACAGCTATGCCGGCCCCGGCGTCGGGTCGACGCCGCATCTCGGCGGCGAGCTGTTTCGTCTGACCTACAAGCTCGACCTGGTCCATGTCCCCTTCGCCGGCGCGGCGCCGGCCGTGCAGTCAACCGTCGGCGGTCACACACCTATCGCCTTCACCGCGTTGCCGTCCTCGCTTTCGGCGATCCAGAGCAGTCAGGTGCGTGCGATCGGCATCGCGGCCAGCGAACGCGCGGAGGCAATACCCGACGTGCCGACGTTTGCCGAACAGGGCGTGCACGATCAGGACGCCGATACGCTGACCGGCATCGTTGCGCCGGCAGGCACGCCAAAAGAGATCGTTGAGCTGCTTTCCCGCGAGATCGCCAAAAGCGTTGCACGGCCCGACGTCAAAGAGCGGCTTGCGGCGCTGGGCTTCAAACCGGTCGCCAGCACGCCCGACGAGTTCGCCGCGCGCATCAGGCTGGAGATCGAAAAGTGGGGCAAGGTTGTGCGCGACGCCAATCTGAGGATCGAATGACCGGCCGGAAGCAATGTCTGTTGCGACCGCTTTGGGTTCCGCGAAACCGGACATTGACCTGCCTTTGAAATCAGCTTTGCTTTGCCCCCTGAATGGACATTCCACGGCCGATTTTTTCATGAAGCACAACGTCTCGCATTAGGCAGGATAGAATTGTAGGATGGGTTGAGCGAAGCGATACCCATCACTTTCTGAACGGTGATGGGTTTCGCGAAAGGCTCTTTCGCGCAAATACCATTTCCTCGACCAGATTCCAGTAGCTCTCGACCACGTTCGGATCGTCTGAAAGAAGCTTGCTCGTCACCAGCATCTCTGGCCCGAAGTCCGACAACGTCGCCGTGAGTGCGATCATCATGTAGTGAAAGATAATAGGTTCGACGCGCGGAAGCATTCCATCGTCCTGCGCGCTTTTGATCTGTGGCAACAGGCGTTGGAGCAAAGGCGCTAGTACGGTCTCTGCGGCCCATTTCAATCGCGGATTATCGGTTAGAGTTTCCTGCCGCATGAAACGGTGAAATTCAGGAAAGGCGACGGTGTAGCGAAACAAAGCCCGATATTCCTCACGCAGACGTTCGACGGCCGATAGATTGCTTGCGGCGACTTCCAATCGGTCCCATTCACTGCGAATTTGAGCGAACACATGTTCCGCCGCAGCGCGCCACAGCAAGTCCTTGGTCGGGAAATGGTACGTAATCAGCGGATGCTGCAGGCCGGTACGTTCGCCGATGCTGCGTATACTTGCCGCCTCAAAGCCCTTGTCGGCGAATTCGGAGACTGCGGCAGACAGAATTGCCGATCGCGTAGCGATAGCCCGCTCCTGTTCGGCTCGTTTCCGCGGCTTCGCTCTTGGTCGTCGTCCCAAAGTGTCGGCGGCTTTCCGGTTGCGCTGCCCTGCATGACTTCCGGCCATCTTGAAATTCCAGTCCATGTTCGCGGAACCAGCCGCCGCAGACCCTTATCCAGGCTGCGGCGGCAGGTCCGGTTCGCGGGAGAGACCGAAATCATATTCAATTGTCAAAGCCCCGTCCTTCATTCTCGGCGTCACAATCAGGGAAGATTTGACCGCGAAGACGGCATCGCTTTCGAGGTATTCGTCGCCCTCCAGAAAAAGGTGCGTGATCAACTTCCGATGTCCGGGGGCGCTGATCATGAAGTGCACATGGGCCGGCCGGAACGGGTGCCGACCCATCATCTCCAGTAGTTGTCCTGCCGGACCGTCGTTGGGAATAGGATAACTGACGGGCAGGATCGACCGGAAGCAGTATCTTCCCTGCGCATCGGTCCGGAAGCTGGCGCGGAGGTGGCCTTCGGGCTGGTCATGGTCCTGTACGTCATAAAGTTGGTTCGGTGCCGTCTGCCAGACTTCGACAAGAGCGTTTTGGATCGGCGCACCGCCCTCGGTTGAAACTTTGCCCGTCATCGTCACGGGTTCGCCGTCCTCCTGCCGCAGAAGTATCGCTTCACCTGGCCCAAGCTCGCGTTGACGTCCGGTATAAAACGGACCCAACACCGTAGAATCGGTAATCCCCACACCGGACCTGTGGTTCACGGCGTCGACCAGCATCGAGACGCCGAGGATGTCCGAAAGAAGGATGAACTCCTGCCGTTGCGGCGAGCATATCTGACCGGTCCGGGTGAGAAAGTCGACCGCGTACCCCCATTCCTCCTGGGTTAAGCGCGACTCACGAACGAACGCGTGCAGGTGCCGAATCAAGATTTCCATGACCGCCCGCAACCGCGGGCTGGCTGCATTCCGCATCCGGCCGATCACGTCCTCGGTCAATTCGGGAAAGACGTCGGAGATTCCAGTTTTCAACTGCCGCTGCATCGCCAAATCCATTCATCAGTCCGACGGACGGCGCCCGTGAAATGCGTCGTCGAGCAAAGCGCGGATCGCGTCGCGTTCGATCTCTTGCGGATTCCAATAGGGTGTCGACGCCGCGAGATCAGCGGCCTTGTCCAGATCCCGTTCCGACATCCCGATAGACTTGAGCGCTGTCGGCGCGCCAAGCGAAGCCGCGAGGTCGAACAGGCCTGCCGCGGCATTCTTGACACCGAGCGCGTGCGCCACGCGATCGATTGCTTGCCGTGCGGCCGCTGTGTTGAAAGCAACGACATGCGGCAGCACCACGGCATGAGTATCGGCGTGAGGAAGATCGAAACTTCCGCCGAGCGTGTGGCAAAGCTTGTGATGTAGAGACATTCCGACGGTGCCCAAACAGTTGCCGCAGGCCCACGCGCCGAACAGTGCGTCCGCCCGGGCGTCCCGGTCATGCGGGTCCGCGACGATCCGGGGAAGCGCGCGCGCCAGCCGGGATATGGCCTCCGCGGCGAGCGACGAGGTGACCGGATTGCTGTCTTTCGCATACAAGGCCTCTACTGCATGCGCGATCGCATTGATGCCCGACACAACCGAAAGGCGGGGCGGCA
The DNA here is from genome assembly GCA_963745785.1 of uncultured Alphaproteobacteria bacterium. Classification (GTDB taxonomy): domain Bacteria; phylum Pseudomonadota; class Alphaproteobacteria; order Rhizobiales; family Xanthobacteraceae; genus Bradyrhizobium. The sequence goes on from CAVUYV010000008.1 coordinate 13,350, forward strand.
GGGTCATCGTGAGCTCGACGTCGTATACGACCACCTCAGGGAGAACCTTCGGCGAACGGATCGTCGTCTTCCTTCCCTGCTCCGTCTGACCGAGGATCGGCGTGGCTTCGGAGCCGGCGTAGGTCGTGGGCACCACGATCTGCGGTAGATCGGTCCGCAGCGCAAGTGCCTTGCCGAGCCCCGTCGTCGACCCGCCGCCGAGTGACAGCAGACAATCGGCCTTCGTCTTCTTCACCTGCTCCATCACGCGATCCGTGATCTCGACGGGCGTGTGCATTGCGGCGTCGATCGAAAGACCGACGGCGGCATCTCCGAGCGTGTCGATGACGCGCGCCGCCGCGTCGGCGGCGTGGTGCGGATCGCAGAGAACCAGCACTCGGCGGCATCCCAGCGTCTGCACCTCGTCCGGAATGCGAGCGATCGTGCCGAATCCGAAGACTACGCGTGCCGGAAGCTGACTGTATTCGAAAGCGATCATCGCAATCCACCTAGGTACCGAGACGTTCGGCGCGATCCAATTCCTCGACCCTCCCCGTCGGCGGGGTCCTTTCGCTGCGCGTTACCTGCCTTCAAATGCAATCACGGGCGGCTCGATGTCGGCATCGAACGCCTTCGCCGTATTGGCGAAGCCGCGCTGTGCGTCCTCGCCGTTGTAGAGCTCCATCGCGACGTCGAGCATGACGAGATCCGTCGCAGCTACGCCGCCGCTCGACCACGTCTTCAGAAGAGTGCGCGTCGCTGCATAGGAGCGTGTCGGCCCGGTGGCGAGCTGTCGTGCCAGCGTCGCAGTCGCATCCGACAATTCTTTTTCCGGGAAGACGTGGGTCGCGATTCCGAGCGCGCCGGCTTCTGTTCCGGAAATCGGCTCACCCAGCATCGCGTAGCGAGACGCCCTCGCCCTGCCGACGCGTTCGGCAAGGCGCTGGAGCGCACCGGCGATCGGAAGCATGGCCGTCGTGACTTCCACGCAGCGGAACACCGCAGTAGTCGGCAGCGACGAGAAAGTCACAGGCAAGCGCAAGCTCGAATCCCCCGCCGAATGCAACGCCATGCACCGAGGCGATGGTGGGCACGCGGAGCGCTTCAATGGCGCGATAGGATGCATTGATCTCGGCCACGAAAGTTCGGAACCAATTGACGTCCTTTCCCGGCCACTCGCGGACCTCACCGCCGAAGCTGAAATGAGGCCCTTCCGCGCGAACGACCAGGACACGGATATCGCTCTCGCTCGCTTCATGGACGGCGTCATGCAGCGCCGTGGAAAACCTCGTGTCCAGGCGGTTGAAGGGCGGGTTCGCGAGGACAATGTTGCCGATCGTTCCGTCGCGTTCGAACCTGATGGTCTTCATCGCAAGCCTTCCTTGTTTCTATTGTAGAGTGTTTCCGTCCGGCGTCGGACGCGCCTTGGATCCTCAGATTGCATCGGTAGTCGGGATGATCGGCAGCAGAAGATGTGAAGGCCGCTCCGCGTCCCGGTAAATCCTGTGAGTCACCGTCCTGCTGCTGCACACGTGATAGGGAATGTATTCAACGTTCGTCATCGCCCCGGTACCGGTCGGCACGTCCATGCACGTTATGTCCAGGCAGATGCGGTGCCCGGCCTTGAACTGATTGGCGGTCGCTAGAATCTGGATTTGATACTCAACGATCTGGTCCGGAACGACCGGTTTGATCGAGTCGCGGGTGAGTTTGTGGAATGGCTCCCATGGTTTGCTCCGCTCTTCGTCCAGCGCACGGTAGGATGCCTTCAGCCAACCGCGCGTGATCTCCCTTTCCGGAAGCGTTGAGGGTACCTCGCGTTCGCCTTCGCGGGCGGTACGGACCGAGACGTCGGGGCCGACGTCCTTCAGCACGACGATCCAGTTGGTATCGTCCTGGTCGATGGCCGCATGCAAGGTCAGCGTGATCGGTCCTGCGACCGTGACGTCATGCGGCAGCGGATCGGTCATGTAGCGCAGCCGCTCCACTTTGGTCGTCTTCGTGATCGGCATCTGGGTGAATACGTCGGGCTCGCGTGTCGCGGCCCCGACCTCGGCCACCGGTCGCGGGGCTTCCGTCGTCAGTGTCTCCCAGTGCGAAAGGTAATATTTTGTCCAGCGTGTCTCGGGCAGCGGCCAGTCCTGGCCCGTGCGCCATTCGTTGGCTCCCATCAACCAATAGCGGACCGGCGGCTCGTCCATGATGCCGGTGTCCTTGCCCTTCAGCCAGTGATCGTACCAGCGGATGATCTCATCATGGTACTGGTGGAACGGACGCTCGAGGTGAGCGGGCCCGGTGAACAGCAATTTCCTCGGCGCCTTGACGTTCTGGAAGTAATGCTGCGCGCCGAGCCAATGCAGCTTGTACGTATAGGCGTACGCCCCGGACCCGGTGTAAAATGGAATCTTGATCTTCTTGAACGTCTCCTCCGATCGTTCGACCGTTCCGTCAGCCTCCCAAGGCTGCGTCATCATCAGATACATCATGAACGTGCGCTGACCCTTTTGAGTCAGGATATTGTAGAGATTGATGTACTGCTTGAAGTCCGGATTGCGCATTGCGTTGCGCCACAACGCTTCCAGCTCGCCGGGAAGTTCGACGGGACGGTCGCGGGATTCGTGAACCGTGCTGAAGACATCGAGCAGGTAGGGAAACGTGTGGATCACGCCGCCCGGATTGAAATCCCGGAATCCGAACATGCCGCCGTAAGCACTGCATGCATCATACGGAAAGATGGCCTTCAACGCCGGATGGCCCTGCGCCGCGGCGCGCCACTGCTCGCCGGCATAACCTGAGATGCCGACCATGCCGACGTTGCCATCCGACCAAGGCTGCTGCGTGATCCACTCGATCACATCGTAGTGGTCGGTGTCTTCATGACCGTAATGCCCCTCCGACTTCGCTGAGCCACGGGGCTGGGCGATGACGTGCACGTAGCCGTTTGCGACAAAACGGCGCGTATCTCCCGCCTCTATCGGTCCGAACCACAACGGCGCGTGAGCGGGCTGCGGCGGCAGGATGTCGGCGATGTCCGGGCCTTGAATGTCCTTGTTGTGCAGCGCGCTCGCGTAGAGCACCGGATACTTGCCGGGCTCCGGCGGCCGGTAGACGTCCACTGCGAGGCGGGTGCCGTCCCGCATGACGACTTCCAGGTCCCGCTGTTCAATCAGTCGAGATTCAACTTTCACGGCGCTCTCCTCGGAGCTTTTTTGCATGAGCGTAACACCTCGCGACGCCCCATTATTTAAACTTTACGAGTGTATAGTATATTGTTCGACCGAAGGCAAGGGGCTTTTTTCGGTTTTCGTGCATGGAATTCTCGTGACGTCGGGGACGCTTGACGGGCGCGTACGGAAAAACCGTCATGCGCGGGCTCCTCACCGTGAGGGGCTCCCTCGCCCTGCGTGCTGATTTGCCCGCCATGGCAAATCAAATTCGGGCATGGGGGCTGCGGCAAATTAACCCGGCGGGCAAATTACTTCTGATTTTCAGAAATCATGTCAAGCCCGTTTTGCAAAAATATTTCTGTTTTCCTCTGACCCAAATCAGTTCACTGATTCGCACGTCCCGTCCCGACAGAGGGGCGTTGCGCACGTCATCAACGTGGGGCGGGATGCGGTGGACGCGGTTGGCGCACTTGACGAATGGTGCTGACGCGTACGGCCAAGTCGTGTGGTTCTGACGCCCCAATCGTTGGCGTCAAGTCTGCGATAAGAAGCGCAGGCGACGGTGTCGAAAAGCGTGGTCACCGGGGAGAGCGCGAAGTAAGCCGTAAAACCATTGCGCAGGGAAGGCCGGGTCGATTCCGGTGGACCTGTGGTGACTACACTCGTGTGCTTTTTTCAGTGCATGCGAGGCTGCGGGTGCATTGGGCACCCGGCTTTCCCTGCGCCCTCTGAATTTTGGGCGAACGATTTTTGCAAGACCCGGACGCATCGCGCCGCGGGATCGCGGAGGCGTATTTGAAATGGATCGACGTCATTGCGAGGAGCGACTTGTCCGCCGTAGCTCAACGAGCGACCGCGTCCGCCGAAGCCCGGAGAGCGAAGGCGGAAGGCGGAAGCGACGAAGCAATCCATTCTTTCTTCGTCATTCCGGGGCGATGCGAAGCATCGAACCCGGAATCTCGAGATTCCGGGTCTGGTGCTCGCGCACCATCCCGGAATGACGCGTCCCCCATCCGCGCGGGGGCATGAACCGTCCCTTTGAATTCAAAAACGCAAAACCGCCAAAAATAATTGCATTTCCTGCGCTTTCGAACTACGGAGCAGTTAGTTTTGCAGCCGCCGACTGGGTCAAAAATGTCGAAACCAGGCTTGCCGCGGCTTGAAGCGCGGCTCCGGTCGAATATCACCGGCGACGTCTTGTTCGATGCCTTCAATCGCGGCCGCTACGCCACCGATGCGTCGTTCTACCAGATCATGCCGGCCGGCGTGGTGGTGCCGCGCAGCATCGACGAGGCGCTGCGGGCGCTGGCGATCTGCCGCGACGAGGGCGTGATCGTCACGCCGCGCGGCGGCGGCACCTCGCAATGCGGCCAGACCGTCAATGACGGCATCGTCATCGATCTCTCAAAACACCTCAACCGCATCGTCTCGCTCGACGTCGAGAACCGCAGCTGCACGGTCGAACCGGGGATCGTGCTCGACGACCTCAACCGGCAGCTCAGAAAGCACGGCCTGTGGTTTCCGGTCGACGTTTCCACCGCCTCCCGCGCCACCATCGGCGGCATGGCCGGCAACAATTCCTGCGGCGGCCGTTCGCTGCGCTACGGCACCATGCGCGACAACACGCTGTCGATGGACGCGGCGCTCGCCGACGGCACGCTGCTGCATTTCGGCGAGGTGCCGCGCGATCTCGCGCAGGTGAATTCCGGCGATGGCGGGCGTAGCCTGTTTCGCGACATGCTCGATCTCGGCGCGCGCGAGGCCGCCGAGATCGCCGAAAAATTCCCGAAAGTGCAGCGCCGCGTCGGCGGCTACAATCTCGATGCGCTGGTGCCGCGCAATGCGCCGAACAACATGGCGCATCTGCTGGTGGGCTCCGAAGGCACGCTGGCCTTCACCACGCAGGTCGAGCTGAAACTGTGGCCGGTGATCCGCAACAAGGTGCTGGGCGTCTGCCACTTCGGCAGTTTTTACGAGGCGATGGATGCGGCCCAGCATCTGGTGAAACTGCGGCCGATCGCGGTCGAACTGGTCGATCGCACCATGCTCTCGTTGGGCCGCGAGATCGCGATGTTCCAGCCGATCATCGCGACCGCCGTCCGCGGCGATCCCGACGCCGTCCTGATCGTCGAGTTTGCCGAGGAAGACCAGGCCGAAAACCTGCGGCGCCTGAAGCAGCTTGGCGAGCTGATGGCCGATCTCGGCTTTGGCTGGGACCAGCCCAAGCGCAAATGGGGCGGCGTGGTCGAGATCATCGAGCCGGGCTTGCAGACCGCGATCGCCGAGTTTCGCGCCGCCGGCCTCAACGTCATGATGTCGATGAAGCAGGAGGGCAAGCCGGTCTCCTTCGTCGAGGATTGCGCGGTGCCGCTGCCGCATCTTGCCGACTATACCGAACGGCTCAACGCCATCTTCGCCAGGCACGGCACCAGCGGCACCATGTACGCGCACGCCTCCGAAGGCTGCCTGCATGTGCGCCCGGTGCTGAACCTGAAACTCGAAAAGGACGTCAAGGCGATGCGCGCGATCGCCGAGGAGACCTTTGCGATGGTGCGCGAGTACAAGGGCTCGCATTCCGGCGAGCACGGCGACGGCATCGTGCGCTCGGAATTCCACGAGGCGATGTTCGGCTCGCGCATCATCGCCGATTTCGGCGAGGTCAAGCAGCGCTTCGATCCCGCAACTGTGCTCAATCCCGGCAAGATCGTCGATCCGCCCAAAATGGATGACCGCACGCTGTTTCGCTATCCGCCGGACTATCGCGTCGATGAATTGAAGACGGCGCTCGACTGGTCGGCCTATCCCGGCGCCGGCGGCGGTTTCCAGGGCGCGGTCGAGATGTGCAACAACAACGGCGCCTGCCGCAAGCTCGAGGGCGGCGTGATGTGCCCGTCCTATCGCGCCACCCGCGACGAGAAGGATGTCACGCGGGGCCGCGCCAACACGCTGCGGCTGGCGATCTCCGGCCAGCTCGGGACCGGACGCGCTGGCCTCCGACGAAATGATGGACACGCTAAAACTCTGCGTGTCCTGCAAGGCCTGCCGCCACGAGTGCCCGATCGGCGTCGACATGGCCAAGATGAAGATCGAGGTGTTGGCCGCGCGGGCGGCGACGCACGGGCTTTCGCTGAGGGATCGGCTGGTCGGCTATCTGCCGCGCTATGCCGGCCTGGCGGCGCGCTTCGCCCCGCTCGCCAACTGGCGCAACAACAGCCCGCTGCTGCGAAAGCTGTTCGAGAAATTCGCCGGCATCAGCGCGCAGCGCGCGCTGCCGCATGGCGGCGCGATGTGTTCAGGCCCGAGGCCGAGGCGATCGGCCCGGCCGATGGCCGCGAAGTCGTGCTGTTCGCCGATACTTTCAACCGCGCCTATGAGCGCGAAAACCTCGACGCCGCGCTGCGCGTGCTGGTCGAAGGCGGCTACCGCGTCCACATTCCGAGGCCTGCGGATGGCGGCCGGCCGCTGTGCTGCGGGCGGACGTTTCTTTCGGCGGGGCTGGTCGACCACGCGCGCGCCGAACTCGATCGGCTGGTCGCGACCTACGCGCCGTTCGCCGCGCGCGGCGTGCCGATCGTCGGCCTCGAGCCGAGCTGCCTGCTTGACGCTGCGCGACGAACTGCTTTCGCTGCGCTCCGACGAGGCAGCAAAAAGCATCAGCGCGCAGGCGCTGTTGTTCGAGGAGTTTTTGGTTCGCGAGGCCGAGGCCGGCCGCCTGCGGCTGCCGCTCGGCCCTGTCGCCGGCAAGGCCCTGGTGCATGGCCACTGCCACCAAAAATCCTTCGGCGCGTTCAAGTCGGTCGAGCAGGTGCTTCGGCTGGTTCCCGATTTGAATGTCGAAACCATCGAGTCCAGCTGCTGCGGCATGGCCGGCGCCTTCGGCTACGGCGCCGACACCTATCAGACCTCGATGGAGATGGCCGAGCTGTCGCTGCTGCCGGCCGTGCGGCGCGCCGACGCCGCGACGCTGATCGTCGCCGACGGAACCTCGTGCCGGCATCAGATCGGGGATGGCACGGACGTGCAGCCCTTCACGTCGCACGCGTGCTGGCGATGAGCCTCGACAGCGCGCGATCCAACCCAACTCCTCCCCTCGCGCAAAGGAACCGATCCATGGCTGAACTGACCCTCGACGTCGCCCGCAAGATTCTCGATGTCGCGCTCGCCAAGGGCGTCGAGAAGAAACTGAAGCCGCTGGTCGGTGACCGTTCTCGATGCCCGCGGCTGCGTCAAAATCTCCGCCGCGCAGGACGGCACCAGCCTGCTGCGCAGCGAGATCGCCCATGGCAAGGCCTACGGCGCGCTGGCGATGGGCATGGGATCGCGGGCGCTGTTCCAGCGCGCGCAGGAGCAGGCCTATTTCGTCGGCGCGGTGAACACGCTGGCGCAAGGGCGGCTGGTGCCGGTGCCCGGCGGCGTGCTGATCCAGGACGGCGGCGTCTTGCTCGGCGCCGTCGGCGTCAGCGGCGATACCTCGGACAATGACGAGATCTGCGCGATCGCCGGCATCGAGGCCGCCGGGTTGAAGGCGAATGCGGGGTGAGCTGCCAATCACACTCGTCGTCCCGGCGAACGCAGGGACCCTTAATCACCGGAGCTAGCGCTGCGGCAAGAATTGTCGACAGCGTCTCTCAAAACAAGCGACACGGCGAATGGGTCCCCGCTCCCGGTGCGCAATTGCGCGCATTAGGCGGGGACGACATTGGGGTTACTTCCCCGGCCAGGACGGCTTGCGCTTTTCGGCAAACGCCTTGAGGCCTTCCTTGGCGTCCTCCGTCATCGCCAGCAGTGCGATCTGGCTTTCGGTATAGGCGATGCTTTCGTCGAACGACATCGAGGCGATCGCGCGCATGGCGTATTTGCCGCGCCGGATCGCGGTCGGCGACTTGTCGACGATGCGGCCGATCAGCCAGTCGACCTTGGCGTCGAGTTCGGCCGCCGGCACGACATGATTGAGAAGTCCCGGCGGCCTGCGCGATCCGGGCGTCGAACGGTTCGCCGGTCAGCGCCCACTCGTTGATCAGCGCGCCGCGGCGCGATCGATTGCAGCAGCGCTCATCACCTGCATCGGAAATACGCCGACCTTCACTTCGGGCAGTCCGAACATCACGTGGTCGGCCGCGACCGCCATGTCGGTCATGCACAACAGCCCCATGCCGCCGGCCATGCAGACGCCGCCGACCCGCGCGATCGAAGGTTTGGTGGCGCTCTGCGACAGTCGCAGCAGGTCGGCGTAGTCGACATTCGGTCTGGCGAAATCCATCGCGAACGCCGCGCCGCTGTTCTGCAGATCCGCGCCGGCGCAAAACGCCTTGTCGCCTGCGCCGGTCAGAACGATGACGCGCACATCCTTGTCGTCATGCGCGTCGCGATAACCCTTCGCGATGCCGGCGATCACGTCGCCATTGAGGGCGTTGCGCTTCTCCGGCCGGTTGATGGTGATCCAGAACGCCTGCCCGCGCTTTTCGAGTATCACGCTGTTGTTGTCGGTCATGGTCCTGCTCGCCTCGTCAGCTTTCCGCGGCCATTAACGGCGGGACGGCGACAAACTGCAAGGACGATTTAGGCGTTCGGAATGGCCGATGGCGCGGCCTTCTTCACCCAGACCTTGTTGTCATGGAAGGCCGCGCCGCCGACCGGCGCGACCGCCTCGGCGCCGGTCAGCGTATTGATCCCTCGACCCCCGATGTGAGCGCTATTCGGATGAATTGATTCCGCGATCAGCACGCCGCGGCGCAGACCGTCGAATATTTTTGCGGTCAGCGTTGTCTCGCCTCGCGTATTGCCCAGGGTGATGGCGTCGCCATCGGCGATGCCAAGCTTTGCGGCATCGGCCGGATGCATCATCACGGTCGGCGCGCCCTCACGCGCCAGCGACGACGGCGTCTCGTTGAAACTGGAATTGAGGAAACTGCGCGACGGCTGGTCGCCAGCCGGAACGGGTGCGCCTCGTCGGCCTCCTCGATGATGGTCCAATGGTCCGGCAGCGACGGCATCTTCTCCCAGGGACCCATCCCGGCAATGCCCCAGGGAGGGATGCGCCCAGTCGGCCTTAAAGTGGAACTTCTTGTCGGCGTGCGCGAAGCCGTCGAGATAGTGCGATGTGCGAAAATCCGGCTGGATGTCGCGCCACAGATCGGACTCCAACGTCTCGATGTCGCCATGACCGCTCTTCTTCAGCGTGGCGTCGATCAACTCGCGCGGGGACATCTCGAAGCCGGGGTGTATGGCGTTGAGACGGCGGCCGAGGCCCTGCAACACTTCATGGTTGGACCGGCATTCGCCCGGCGGCTCGATCAGCTTGGCGCCGACCGAAATATGCTGATGGCCGCCACCGTAATAGAGATCGTCATGCTCCATAAACATCGTTGCCGGCAGGATGATATCAGCCATTTGCGCGGTTTCGGTCAGGAATTGCTCATGCACCGCCATGAACAGATCCTCGCGCGCAAAGCCCTGTTGCACCAGCGCCTGCTCGGGCGCTACCGCCATCGGATTGGTGTTCTGGATCAACATCGCCTTGACCGGCGGTCCGCCCCTCAGCGCCTCGGCGTTGCCGGTCAGAATGCGTCCGATCTGCGATTGATCGAGCACCCGGGTTGTCCGGTCGATCGCGTCGTGGCCCTCGATCAGCGATTCGTCGAAACGCCAGATTGCGTAGTTGTTGAAAACGCTCCACCGCCTTCGTACTGCCAGGCGCCGGTCACGGCCGGAATGCACAGCGCGGCGTGCATCTGCGCCGCACCATTGCGGCTGCGGGTGAAGCCATAGCCGAGGCGGAAGAAC
>CAVUYV010000009.1:0-282570 GCA_963745785.1 uncultured Alphaproteobacteria bacterium
GCAGTGAGACCACTTCACTCCACACACCTTCGGTCAGCACTTGTCGAATGAGTTGCAAGTTCTTGGGCGTCAGACCTTCGCGGCGATGTTGTTCCAGTGCCGCCCGCATGTCGTCGAGACGGTCAAGCGCGGACTGGTCCAAGCAGCCAGTCTGCTGAGCCATTTCGCAGATCTTCCAACCCAAAGCGATCGTGCTGGTCTTCGGCTCGTCGCCGTTCTTCCGCCAATACGAGTTGATGACGCGTTCGACGACGTCGGGGTGAAGGAGCGAGCCTAAGCAGTTGAGGCTCTCGATCGGCACGCCAAGCTTAACGGCGGTGCGGCAGAACGCGGTGACAAGCTCGCCCCGCCGGTGCGCGATTGTTGAGGGGCGGCAAGGCTGAATTCCTTGCTGGTCGTTGCGTGTGCGGTGCGGCTTAGAAAAGCCGGCCGAAGTAGTCATCGATGTCCCGGCGCAGGCCTGCAGGAAACTTCTCCCAGGCGGGCTCCGCGGTTTTGATCGGTGGCTCCGTTAGGCGCTGCAGCGGCAGTCCGTCCATCGCAGCAAAACAGCCATTCCAGGCCCGCGCCATAAAGCGGCGGGCGGTATTGTTCGAAGCTAGTGCCGTGGTCTCGGCGCGATAGCGCCAATACTCATCAAAGACTTTGTCGTCGAGCGACAACGGTCCGATGCGGCGGGCCGAGCAGTGGCGTATCAGGCTGTAGAGCCGAGCCCGTGTGGGTTTGTCCACGTTGTCGCGGAAACTCGCCCACTCCGCAGACAGGAGCGCGCCCTGCTGCGGCACATCGTGCTCCTCGCCGAACCAACGCAAAGCCGCCCGGACATTGGCCCGGTGGTTCGCCAAGGTCTTGGCCGTGACGCCGACCCGGGCGTGATGCAATCGGGCCACGGAGATCCGTACGGAGTGCCAGCGGGCGGGAATGACCGCGGCCGGACGGTCCCAGCCACTTGGCGATTTGCCGCAATGAACAGACCCAGTGCGGTCGGCGCTGTTCCGGCAGATCGGCGGCCTGCTCGATGGCCGCGATGAGGGCCATAAAAGAGGGCTCCAAAAGGGCGGTTGTGGAGGTCATGGGGACGAGGCCTCGTAGCACGTTGATGGATGGGGATGGCTGCTGATGTATATGGGAGCATTTTGGGAAATAGTCCATAGTATATATGTTGTGTATAAAATGTATTTGTTCCTACTTATGTTCTACTTTGTTCATTATCATGTATACTGATGTATTGTGGTGGACTATTATTCTGGGTCAAATACGAAGAGCTTGTAAGATCTGGTGCTCCACTCCCGGCTTCTTGTGAGGTCATAGGGTCGGTCCCCGATTACTGCTGGCTCGTCGACAGACGTTGGTGGGCTCTCATCCACAGAAGCAGAGCGGTCTCGGAGTAGCGAATGGACCGGCCGAGCTTGATGAGGGCGGGCCGGAGCCGGCCATGCGCGCCTTGGCAAGCCAGGATGGGCTGAGGCGCAAAAGGTTGGCGGCATCCCGCGCGGTGAGCAGCCGCTCGACCCGCGAGCCGATTCGCCGTCGCTGGAGAGCTGAGTTCGAGAGGTCATGCCGGGCCCTCATCACGCCGAGACTTCAGTTCTCGATACGTTGATCGCGGAATATTTCTCAGCAGCGGTTGCGATCGAGACGGCAAGACTGAGGAGTAGTCGGAGCGGCAAGCCACGTCTTGCCCGCTGTGGCAGGTGGGTTCGGGAGTTGCAAATGAAATAGAGGGCACCAACAAAGTGGTGCGGTGATTTTAGTGCGGTGATTTTTTGTTGTGATGCGGAAACGGTTTAGGCTGAAATAGTGTTGATCAGCTAATCGATTATTTGTGTTTCCGGCGTCCGGGCTTGACGACCCAACCGCACCGGTTTGGCTGATTGCGTTGGCCCAAGCCCGCTCGAAGCCGCGCCCGCTAAGACCCGGAAAGCGAGCTTGGCAATCTGCAAGGAGATCAGGCTTGGACTTCGGCGCACGATCCGGGGAGCGCTTCATTTCAGTAATGAGATATTGTTGGCATCGCCCTTCGGCGGCTGCGGTTCGCTTAGCCGCCGGCCACAATTTCCTGACTTTGGCCGCCGGCACTGTGGCGCTTAGCAGCCGGGTTTGCGGAGGGCCCATCCTCTGCACGATAACAACTGGCGTGCCCGAGGTCGGAGGAGACATATGGCCGAGAAACATCATCGGCTTAACGACGATCTCAAAGGTGAACCATACGGCCGTCTCGATTGGGTGGGGTATTCGCTCGCCCTCAAACATACCATGCGCAATCAGTTTGCCGGATCGCAGAGCAGACAGCAGATCGCGGATTGCCGCCTTGGTGGGCGCCCATCTTCCGAGCTTGATCTCGACGACAGCCTGCTCGGTTCGGTAGGTGATCCAGGCGAGCGCCATCCCAAGCGACCAGTGCGCGTCATCGAGCTGTCGTCGCATCGTAACGGCCTTTTTAAAACAGGGTCGCGCCAGACGCTTCAATGCATCTCCGGCACGCCGGGAGCCTTGTAAACGGGCAGGTCACGCCCTCGGCGTCACTCTCTCAAAGAAAATGTTTTAGTTTGTTGGTTCTGATAACATGCCAGTTATTGACGGGGATGGTTCGCTTACCGCCCAATAGCGCCTCGCACATGGTTCGATGAAGCAGGGCGTGCTCTTCGCTTTCGACAACCAGTCCGTAACTTTCCCGTTTTGAGGAAATATAGCTCGTGTCGAACTTTTCCGACATCCGGTCAACTTCAAAGGAGCAATGAATGAAAAAATTGTCGGCAGCGGTCATTCAGAGCGGAACGTCAAATAAGGGGACGCGTGCAACCCTCGAGAAAGCCGAGGCATTGATCGCATACTTAAGGGGCCGGCGTGGTGTAAACGTTGCGGTGTTTCCGGGAGGCGTACATTGGTGGATATCCAAAGGGCGCCGACTTTCACATCTATGTCGGCGCGCGAACACCGGAAGGTCGGGACGACTTCGTAGCATACTATCGGGAATTCATCTTGGTCCCCGGACCTGAAACCGAACGCCTCGGGGTTGCCGCTCGGAATGCAAATCTTTTTCTGATTATGGGCGTGATCGAGCGCGATGCCGGAACGCTGTATTGCAGCGTGTTGTACTTCGGACCGGACGGCGAACTTCTCGGAAAGCACCGCAAGCTCATGCCCACTGCACTTGAGCGATTGTGCTGGGGGTTCGGTGATGGATCGACTTTGCCGGTTGTCCAAAGCCCCTGGGAATCGCGTCGGCCATTTGCTGGGTATGACATGCTGCTCTTCGACGGGGCGCGCTGTGTACCAACACGTCGCCGCGCTCCTACTGTATGCCGACGGCGGATGACCGGGAGAGCTGGGTGTCGACGGCGCGCCACATTGCAATGGAAGGCCGTTGCTTCGTACTATCGGCCTGTCAGTACCTGCAGAGAAAGGATTTCCCGGAAAGCATGAACAACAAGCTTTCAAATAACCATGATGAGGTGATCATGCGGGGTGGCAGCGTCATCGTCGATCCACTCGGAAACGTTCTTGCCGGTCCCAACTATGAAGGCGAAAACATTCTGGTTGCGGAGCTGGATATGGACCAGATCATCCGCGGGAAAATCGATTTCGACGTGGTGGGTCACTATGCACGCAATGACATTTTCAAACTGACGATTGACCGGCGCGCACGACCAGCCGCTGAATTCATTTCCACAGAGTGACCTGCGTAGGAGGTCGATCCCATCCCGGCGCTCTTGCGCCACGGGAAGGTGGCATTCCCTTTGGCGATGTCCGTTCATGGCTTAAAGCAGACGTGCGGGTCTATCAGCGTTTAGGAGGATATCATGACCTCAGGAGAAAAAATCGGCGCCGCGCTGGCGAAAGCCTTGAAGAGCGCTGCCGCCGAATGGAAAAAAGGCGAGCAAGCGCCAGTCATGTATCGCACGAACCTGCGCGACGTACCGAAGGTCGATGGCCTCAAGCGCGACGACGGCTGGATCGATATGCAGGTGCAATTCCTAATCGATAAGAAATCCGCCGGCGCCAATCACGTGGTTGGCTGGACCGTGCTTAAGCCAGGTGCGCGGCATGAAAACCATCGCCACCACAATTGCGACGAGTTTTTCATCGTGCTCAAAGGCAAAGGCATGATCTACACCGACTCTGGCGACAAGCCGTCGAGCGAAGGCGACGTGGTCTATTCGCCGCGCGGCTGCTGGCACGGATTCAACAACACCTCTAACGAAGACGTGGTCCTGGTCTGGGGCTGGATGGGCGCCGGCAGCATCGAAGACTCCGACTACGAAGTGCATCCGGAGAGCAACAAGTGACATTCGCGTTGAGCGATCTAGTGCGGGGTCTTTGTCCTCAGTGTCCACCCCCGGTAGGCCGAGGTTGCGCCCGGTGGCTCGTCAGCTAAATGAACGACCACGTGAGGCCTTGCAATTTGAAACCCCAGCAGAGAGATTTAACCCGATCTATTCACGAGAGTACGGTCATTCTTAACGTCTGACGGGGGGCTGGCGGCTGGCATGGGTGACCCGTCCGGGTTTTTCACCGGGGTTCTACATCGACCTGTTTTGTACGCGTTGGAGGAATGGGCGGGTGAGCGGGCGGATGCCCAGTCGGTTACGGACCGAGCGGGAGCAGTGCGCCGGGCAAGCTGCGGAAGAGGTCGGCTTCGGGACATGCCGCGGCGAACGCAAGGCGAATGCGGCTGGTGGTCTCGACGACACGGGCGGCGATTTTCAAGAGACGAAGTCGCAGCGTCGCGAACTCGGCAGTGGCCAATTCCCGGGCTTTGGGAATGGCGTCGCGCACGGTAAGCATCAACCAATAAGCGGCGGTGTGGAGAACGAGGCGGACTTGATTGGCGAGCGCCGAACGGCAGCTCGTGCGATCGGAGGGAGCTGTGTCTTATGCAGCGTCGACCGGTTGAGCCGGCAGCACGAGCTTGGACATGGCCCCATGTCCGACTTGCGTCCGTGGAAAAAGGGCGAATACGAAGAGAAGGTGAAGTGCAAGCCCGGCCGCTACGGTTACGGATACTGACCCGCATGACCCCTCTTCTACCCGGAAAGGAGTATGCCGTTCCAAAGCACGGGCGCCATCGTGTGAATTCGCAATGGCAGCTATTGGCCGATATTGTTGAAAAAGTCTCGTTTGGGGATGGAAAAATCATACCCCCCGCTTCTTCGGCCCGAGCCCCTCGAACTGCGTCTTCTGCTCGTCACTCAGGTCCGCATCGAAATCGTCGACCGCGTCGTTCACGCTTCTGATCGCCTCTCGCATCGCTTCCAACCGCGCCTTTGCGGCCTTAAGGCGGGCCGGCGGGGTGAGCGCGTCCTTTGGCGGGCATGCGCTTAAGGCTTCCATAGTACCATCGTGGTGTCCTGCACCACTTCGAGAGCGGCGCGTTGGCTATCGTTCAGTTTCAGGCTGGCGGCGATGTCGTCGAGGGGCCATTGCTGGGCGACGAGCTCGCGGTATTGCTGTTCGGCCTGTTGCTCGTCCTGCAGTTCGCGGCTCGCCTGGCAGGCGGCGTCCTGCATCTCCTTCAGCTTCGCGGCCGCGGCGTTGGCGCGGCGGTCGCGTTGTGGCGCGTTGAGCCGCGCCTTCTGCTGATCGCTCAGGAAGTAGAATTTTTGGAACGGTGGCTGAACGGCCGCAACCGCGCTCAGCATCGCGTTGACGCGGCTCTGCATGGCCGCGAACCGCTCCAGCGCGGTGGTTGCGGCCTGTGTTGGACAGGAGGCGCGGATGGTGTCGCCGGCGGAAGTCCAGGCGCTCGCGAGCTCGTCGAAGGCTGTGCGCTGTGCCTTGTTCGCCGCGACCACCCGGCCGATCCGCTTGAGGGGAAGGCCGGTCATCTTGGCGGTGTCAGCGCCGCAGAACTCCTGCACGGAGGGCGCTTTGCTGATGCCGCCTCCCGGCAGGGCGCTCGGCCGCGAACGCTGAGAGATCGCTGGCAGCGTAAGGCGAGAAGATTGCGGCGTAGAGATCGCCGTAGCCATAGGCCCAGAAGCCGCTACCGTCACTGAGAAGCGCGTAGTCATAAAGATCGCTATAGGCGAACGGCCAGAACAGCGGACCGACCCAGCCGTATGAACCGTCGGCGCGCTGCCACCAGCCTTGCGCAGCTCGGCCGCCCTGCCAGCCGGCCAGCGCCGCGACGCCAGTGAGCTGCGCACGCGCACTCGGGTGGATCGACTCGGCGGCGGAGCGGAGATCTTGCGGGTCTTAAGGCAGCGGTTCGGACGCGGCTGTGGCGTGCTGCCATGCGTGCGTGGCGGAGACCTGCGACCGACAGCATGCTGGCCATCGCGAAGCGCGCGACACCGACGGGGCCACCAACGCGCAGGCGCAAGCCCGCCTCGGCCGCGCTCGGCAGCGCTCCCAAAGCGACCATGGCAACGCCGGCCGCAGCCATTCCAATGCGGGACTTCGACATGAATCCCCTCCTCCGCGCCAGGCCACATCGCGTCACAAATATGACTTGGAGCGAAACCGAAAAGTCCCCTCCCGCGTCGACGCGGGGACCATATCGTTTCCATCCAAAATCGATCACGGACGTCCGTAGTGGCGATGAAAAGCTACGCGGAAGCAGAGAAGCTTTGCCGACGCCTCAGCCTAGCCCCCGAAGTTAATGCCCGAGTTTCCGCCCGGGCTGACGCCGGGGCATGATCGGCTCCGGCTGTATTGTCTGGATTGCTTCCTCTATTGGCACTTTTCGGATATGCCGAGACAGCCTGACGATGTCCGCTCACGGGGCAAAGCAGACATCCCGCCGCAAGGCCGCGACTTCCGGTTTTGACCCACTTCGGACATCAAAGCGGCCCTTCCGGTACTGGGTTGGAGCCGCTACGATGGGTCTAAAGGTCCGAGCAAATATGAACCGACGCAATCTCATTTTGGCGTTCGGCGGCGCGGCGGCTACGTGGCCGTTCTCAGTGCGTGCGCAACAACCGGCAATGCCGGTGATCGGCTTTCTTTCCAGCGGTTCGCTCGAGCGGGATCGCAACCAACTCGCGGCGTTTCACCAGGGTTTGGCAAAGTTAGGATACGTGGAAGGCCGGAATCGTAGCTATCGAATATCGCTGGACAGACGGCCAGACCGAGCCGTTGCCCGCGCTGGCCGCAGAGTTGGTCGGCCGACGGGTGGCGGTCATAGTTACCGTGTATACGCCGCCAGCTTTCGCAGCCAAAGCAGCGACGCAAACCATTCCAATCGTTATAGCCGTTGGCGTCGATCCGGTGGAAGCGGGTTTGGTGCAAAGCCTCGCACGTCCGGGCGGCAATATTACGGGCTCAGCCTCGACCAGCACTTTGTTGTCTGCGAAACGCCTAGAGCTTCTACACGAATTGCTACCAACCGCCAAATTGATTGGGTATCTTAGCAATCCTACCAGTGGTATATTCAAATATGAATTGAAGGCTGTGCAAGAATGCCGCCCGCGCTGCCGGCGTTCAGCTGCTGATCGCGGAGGCGAGCAGTGTGGTCGACTTCGATGCTGCCTTTAAAGCACTGGCAACCACCGAGGCGGTGTTGGTCGGCGGCGACGCTTTATTCTTTGGGTCCGAAATTGTTGCACTGGCAAATCGCGCAGCAATTCCCACGGTGTACAATCGCCCCCAAAACGTAGCCGAGGGTGGTCTCATGAGCTACGGGAAAAAACAGGGGGGGGAAAATTGGCGCCGAATTGGGGAGTATACCGGCCGTATTCTCAATGGCGAGCGGCCAGCCGATCTGCCGATCCAACAACCCACCAGTTTCGAACTGGTCATCAATCTCAGGACCGCCAAAGCACTCGGCCTCACCATTCCGCCAACGCTGCTCGCCCGCGCCGACGAGGTGATCGAATGAGCGATGATGTTTGCTGCGGTGCATCAAGTTCGTTGTTGGCACAAAACGGACATGGCGCGATGTCCGACTTGAGTCCGTTATGCGCTCCAAAGCGGAAGTTCACTAGGTCTGCTTGCGCCGTACGCGGGGGATCCGCAAAAGCCCTGCTTCGCCGGTTTCGCGTGCAAATGGTCGACCAGACGAGCAAGCGTATCTTGGCTCGGAACCTCGGAATGGCCGGAGGCAACGAGCATACGATGCAATGCCGAGATCGGGTCTTTGCCGTGCCATTTGTGATCATGGACGAGCGCCAGGACCGCGTTCCTCAGAGGATCGGTTTGCTTCGTCGGCCTACCATTGATCTTCAATTTCGACCGTTGTGACGGCCATCTGCCCTTGGCGCGTTCCGATTGATACCAAACGTCAAAGTCGCTAGCGCGCACAACAAGAAGCCCGACCGTCAGCAATGCGAATAGCGTCTCGTTGCCCTCGGCTGTCTTGATCGAGGGTCGGATCGGGTGATCAGGTAGGCCACCGCGTGAGGCTATCAGCCGCTTAACAACGTTCACAGGCACCACCAAGGGTTCGATCTTTTCCGAAGAGCAGCTCGGTCAGGCGATGATCTTTAGATCGGATTTCAGGCTTGGCGAATACGTAAATCGTCAATTTCCCTCTCACGGCCGCCGCCCTGAGACGTCGTCCTGCTTTCTCTCCGCCAAGGGCCAAACCCAAGTGATAATTTCTTCTGGTCCTGTTTGATGGCCGCCAACGGATCTGGGCGCCGCAGACCGCCCCACATGCCGTCAGACAGCCGGTTGACGGCACATGAGATCCGCAGAAAATCTTCGGGCGGGTCATTCATTGCTTGCCGACAGGGCGTTTCGAACTGGCTGTGACTGCCATAGTCATCTTTTGGCTGTCGGCAATCGAGCGCTTGTTGATCTCGGCAGCTAGGCGACCCTCCGGATAGTGTTCTGGCCGTCGCTTGAGGCGTCGAATACGATCTTGGCAAGATGAGCGCCCCATCGTTCCAGTGCGTCATTACGTTCGTCGAGAAAATCATGGCGTTGATAGACTGCGGCGACGCCAGAGATCGTTCCGGATTGGTGATTGAGAATTTTATCGGCGACGTGCGGTGGGATGCCGAGGCGGGCCATCCCGGATACGCAGGTGCGCCGCAGATCGTGAAGACGCCAGTTCTTTACGCCTGACATGTCATCAAGCTCCCGTTTCGCAAGGGAGAATCCTTGAAACGGTGTGGTCCCGTGGACAGAGAATGCGAAGGGTCCTTGCTTCTTCATCCGCTTCAGGACGCCGTGATCGCTTGGGCCGAGAGGTGAACGGTATGCTGTTTCGAGTTCTTGGTGCGCACCTTCGGCAGCGTCCAAATTCTTTGGTCAAGATCAAACTCATCCCAGGTCGACCCTGCGGCTTCTTCGCGGCGTTGTCCGGTCAGCGCCAAGAGTTCAACGATGCCTCCGTATGGGCCACCCATCTTTCTGGCAGCGAGGACGACTTGGGCCAGTTGGGTCAGTTAGCACCCGGTCGCGGGCGACTTCCCTGGCAGGGAGCGGAACACCGTCCGCCGGCGACTGATCGAGTACGGCCCTGCCAACGCACCAGCGCAGGAAGGTCTTAATGGTCTTCAGGGTCTTGTTAGCAGCGACCGGCGCGCCGCGTTGCTCGATCGCCGAAATGAGTTCGACAATATCACGCTTGCTGATCTCATGGATGCTCTTGCTACCCCAGGCTTTGCCGACCTCCCGGCGCAGAAGGCGAGAGATCTCCGCGGCGGGCGATTCTGTGAGACGTGCTGGGCAATGAAAGCCTCCAACACTTCATCGACACGATCGGCCACGACCCTTCGCTTCGCTGTCCGTTTCTCAGCGGCGGGATCGCGCCCTTCTCAGCTTCGCTGCGAAGACCCGCTGCGCAGCCACACGGGCTTGATGAAGGGTGACACCCCGAAGACCCCGATCGTGTACTTGCGCAAACTCGATCCGGCCCCACCAGTGCGATATAGAACGACGAATACCTGCGCCCCTTCGGCGTAACCTTCACGCCAAAGCCCGGGCAGCCGGCATCCCAGTAGATCGTGTCCGATGCAGATGTTGGCAGCGAGTCGATCGAGTTCTTGGTCAACTTGACGCGCGGCATACACGAAACTCCCGTCAAGCCGTGCTACCTGCACTTCAAATAGGTAGCACGCGGAATGAAATGACGGGAACGACGGTGACCTTACATCTGCATTGGCGCAAGCGAAATCAACATGTTATGAACCAACCGCTATCAACGTCCATCACTGGGAAACCCTTTCCCGATAACCTTGTGGGAGAGGTCGGATCGCATCGACAGATGCGATCCGGGTGAGGGGTTACGCTCTATCGATAGACCGTAACCCCTCACCCCAACCCTCTCCCACAAGGGGAGAGGCCCCGACCCTCTCCCACAAGGGGAGAGGGAGCTCACTGCCGCTGTGGAGACATCGATGCTCACTTCAGCTGGATTGCTTCGCGGAGCCTGTCATCGGGCGCGCGTTCGCGCGACCCGTTGGCTCCTCGCAATGACGGTCTCCAATCCGATACCGCTCGCAATGACGCCGTGTCCGCCGCCACTCACCCAAACAGCGCCCGGTGATCCGCCAAAATCACGCGCGCGGCGTTGTGGCCGGGGGCGCCGGTGACGCCGCCGCCGGGATGGGCGCCGCTGCCGCAATGGTAGAGGCCTTTCAGGGGCCCGCGATAGTCGGCGTGGCCGAGCATCGGCCGCGCCGAGAACAATTGATTGAGCGTCAGCGCGCCATGAAAAATATCGCCGCCGAGCAGGCCGAACTGGCGCTCCAGATCGAGCGGCGAGAGAATCTGCCGGCCGATCACGCTTGCCGCAAAGCCCGGCGCATAACCATCGACGGTCGCGATCATGAGGTCGGCGACCTCATCGCGATGGTCATCCCACGATCGGCCCTCGGGCAATTCCGGCGCGACGTGCTGGCAGAACAGGCTGGCGACATGCCGGCCCGGCGGGCACAGCGTGTCGTCGAGCGTCGAGGGGATCAGGACCTCGATCACCGGCTCGCGGCTCCAGCCATGCGTCCGCGCGTCCTGCCAGGCGCGATCCATGTAGCCAAGGCTCGGCCCGAGGATGATGCCGGCGGTGAGATGGTCGCCCTCGCCGGGCAGCGCGGTGAACGAGGGCAGGGCGCTGAGCGCGACGTTCATGCGGAACGTGCCCGAGCCGTTGCGCCAGTTTCTGATGCGAGCGAGGAAAGCGGCCGGCAGCGCATCCGCCGGCAGCAGCCGCGTGTACAGCAGCTTCGGATTGACGCTGGAGGCGACGTATTTGGCGCGGATGGTCTCGCCGTTGTCGAGGATCACGCCGACGGCGCGGTCGCGTTCGACGATCACCTCGCGGACGCCAGCGTCGAGCTCGATCTCGGCGCCATGTCCGCGCGCGGCGCGCGCCATCGCCTGCGTGATCGCGCCCATGCCGCCGATGGCGTGGCCCCAGACGCCCTTCTTGCCGTTCACCTCGCCGAACGCATGATGCAGCATCACATAGGCCGAGCCGGCGGCGTAGGGGCTGGCGTAATTGCCGACGATGGCATCAAAACCGTACAGCGCCTTGACCAGGTCGCTCTCGAACCGCTCGTCCAGCATCTCGCCGGCCGAGCGCGCGAACAGATCGAGCAGCGAGCGCTGCTGCTCCAGCGAAAGGGTTCGCAGGATGCTGGCGGTGCCGAGTGCGTTGAAGGCCTCGCGGATCGCGTTCGCGCCAAACCCCTCGACGATGTTCGGCGGCGCGCGCAAGACGAACTGGCGCAGCACGTCGGCGATGGCTTCAAGTTCGCGCGCGAACGCGTCGATTCTGTTCGGCATCGCGTTCGCTCAGCTTCGCCACGGACTGCCTGGTGCGGCCTTCGCCGGTCAAGAGATAGCGGCCGTCGGGGGCGGGCAGGAAATTCTGCGCGCGCCGTTCGACGATCTTCAGGCCGTGATCGCTGAGTTTCAGGTCCGAAATGATCTTGGGGTTGAGCAGGCTGACGGTGTAGGCCGCGACCGAATTACGAAAACCCGGATGAAATTCCTCGGTCACCGCGGCGCCGCCGACCACCTTGCGGCGCTCGACCACTTTTGTCGCGCAGCCCGGCCATCGCCAGATAGGCCGCGCAAGTGAGGCCGTTGTGGCCCGCGCCGATAATGACAATGTCGGTTTCTGCCATGGTCGCTTCAAGAAGTGTTGATCGATGTATGTGGTTAACTCGTCATTCCGGGATGGTCCGAAGCACCAGACCCGGAATCTCGAGATTCCGGGTTCGACGCTCGCGCGTCGCCCCGGAATGACCCTCCAATCCTTATCGAAGACGCAGCTGTCCGCCCAGCGTCAAGTGGACGATCTCGGCTCCGCGCGCCGCATTGCTCGCCGCATCGCGCTATGCTCCATTGCCCGCTTCCGGCGCGCGCGCCGCCGGATCCCGGCGCCCGCCGGGTTCAAGCCGGAGTTTTCATGCATTCACCCGATCCGCCCGTTGTCACGGAGCAGCCATCCGTCGACCGAAACCGGCTGGTGCTGATCGTCTACACCGCGGCGATCTTTGTCAGCGCGCTGCTGTTGTTTTCGGTGCAGCCGCTGTTCACCAAGATGGTGCTGCCGCGGCTCGGCGGTTCGCCGGCGGTGTGGTCGGTGGCGATGGTGTTTTTCCAGTCGCTGCTGCTCGGCGGCTATGCCTATGCGCATTACCTGATGCAAATCCGCAGCCGCCTGATTCCAGTGGCGGTGCATCTCGCCCTGCTCGTGGTCGCATTCCTCACCCTGCCGCTGTCGATCGCGAGCGGTTGGGGCGAACCGCCGACGTCAGGCTATGCCTTCTGGCTATTAGGTCTGTTCGCGGTCTCGATCGGGCTGCCGTTCTTCGCGCTGGCGGCCAACAATCCGCTGCTGCAGGCCTGGTTCGTCCGCACCGGCCATCCCAACGGTCCCGACCCCTACTTCCTCTATGCCTCGTCGAATATCGGCAGTTTTCTGGCGCTGTTGTCCTATCCGGTGCTGCTGGAGCCGATGTTCACGCTGCGCACGCAAAACCTGATGTGGACCGGCGGCTATGCGCTGCTGATCGTGCTGATCGGGGCTTGCGGGGTGCTGCTGCTGCGCTCGCCCGCAACCCCGGCCGTTGATGTGCTGGCCGATGAGACCGACGCGCCGGCGCCGCCGTGGAGCTTGCGCGCGCGGTGGATCTTTCCTTGCCGCG
Organism: uncultured Alphaproteobacteria bacterium; assembly: GCA_963745785.1. Classification (GTDB taxonomy): domain Bacteria; phylum Pseudomonadota; class Alphaproteobacteria; order Rhizobiales; family Xanthobacteraceae; genus Bradyrhizobium. The sequence continues at coordinate 13,047 of CAVUYV010000009.1, forward strand.
GTGCCGTCCGGCCTTTTGATCGCGGTGACCGCGCATATCTCCACCGATATCGCCGCGGCGCCGCTATTGTGGGTGCTGCCGCTATCGCTCTATCTCCTGACCTGGGTCCTGGTGTTCCAGTCGCGCCCGCTGCTGCCGCACCAATGGATGTTGAGGCTGCAGCCGCTGGCGATCACGGGCGTGGTCGTGCTGCTTGCAGTCGGCGGCGAACAGAATCTGCTATTGACGCTCGGCGGCCACCAGCTTTGTTTCTTTGTCATTGCGATGGCCTGCCATGGCGAGCTGGCGCGCACCCGCCCGGCCGCGAAATATCTCACCGGCTTCTATGTCGCGCTGTCATTCGGCGGCATGATCGGCGGATTGTTCGCAGGGCTGATCGCGCCCTATACGTTTTCGTGGATCGCGGAATACCCGATCCTGCTGGCACTGGCGGCGTTGTGCCGGCCGAGCGGCGGCAACGAGCGTTTTCCGCGCTGGAGCAGCTGGTACTGGCCGTTTCTCGCCGTGCTCGCGATAGCCCTGATCGCGCCGTCCTGGTCGGGGGGCAAGGTCGCGACATGGCTTGGCGAGCACCGGGTCTGGGTGGCCGGCGCCGTTGGCGTGCTCTCGGCATTGCTGGCGCTCGGGTTGAACGCCAATCGCTGGAAAATCTTCGCAACCGTCGTGGTGGCGCTGGTGCTGATCCGCGCCTATCCGTCGGACAAGGGCCGCGTTGATACCGTGCGCAGCTTCTTCGGCGTCCACAAGATCCTGGTGACGCCGCGCGGGCAGTATCACGTCTTGATGCACGGCACCACGATCCACGGCGCCGAGAAATTCCAGAACAACGACGGCACGCCGGTCACCGGGCGGCCGGAGCCGATCACCTACTATCACGAGGACGGCGGCATCGGTCAGGCGATCGATGCGGTGCGCGAGCGCAAGGGCGCGCCGTTGCGGGTCGCGGTGATCGGCCTTGGCGCCGGCACGCTGGCCTGCGCCTCAAAGCCCGGCGAGAGCTGGAAGTTCTTCGAGATCGATCAAACGATGGTCGATACCGCGCGCGATCCAAAATACTTTACCTACATTCAAGGCTGCGAACCGGATCTGAAGCCGGTGATCGGCGACGCGCGGCTGACCTTCGCCAGGGAGCCGGACGGCATCTACGACCTGATCATCGTCGATGCCTATTCGTCGGACGCGATCCCGGTCCATCTCGCCACCCAACAGGCGATGGCGATCTACAAGAGCAAGCTCGCGCCGCAGGGCGCCGTGGTCGTGCACGTCTCGAACCGGCATCTGGAACTGTCCAGCGTGATCGTCGGCATCGCCGAGGCCAACGATCTCAAGAGCTGGGTCTACAGCGAGGATTCCGGCCGTGACGACGACTATATCTTCGCGACCTCGGTCGTGGTCTGCGCGCGCGAGGAGGCCGATGTCGGCAAGCTGGCGTCGTCGGAGGATTGGGCGCTGGAGGAAGCCGACGAGAACCAGCGGGTGTGGACCGACGATTATTCCAACGTGCTCGGCGCGGTGTGGCGGCGGCTGCGCGACGGCGAGCCGTGAGCATTGCCGCAGCCGGCGAGCAGACGATGTTGATGTTGCCGCGCAGAAGGAGAGGAACCCGCCGGGTCGAGAGCGCGTTCACAATGGACTTGGTTCACGATCGGACTAAAACGCCGGGCCGGGGGAGATAAGCCTGAAATTGTCCACTGACACCACAACGGAGGTTCGCCATGCCAACCAGCGCCGAAATGAAGGATCATGTCTACAAGATCCTGGAACTCGTCGGATCGTCCGAAAAAAGCATCGACGATGCGATTCAGAACGCCGTCACCCGCGCCTCAAAAACCATTCGCGACATGAAATGGTTCGAGGTCGTGCAGACCAGAGGCCATATCGAGAAGGGATCTGTCGCCCATTACCAGGTCACGCTGCGCGTTGGATTTACGCTGGAACGCTGACTCCCGGCAAAACACCCCCGTCCAGCCCACGTCCCACTGATCAGCGCTAGGCGGGCTGTGCGGCCACGGCTTCTAGCCGCTCCTTGACCCCACGCGGATGTAGGGCAGGATCACACACATTCGATTCCTGACGGCCTTCGCAACCGCGCGAGAGAAAAATTCGATGCATGATAAAGTCGATGTACTGATTATCGGCTCGGGCGCATCGGGCGCCGCTGTCGCGTGGAGCCTTGCCGATACCAGGATGCGGATCCTCTGCCTCGAGCAGGGCGACTGGGTCAAGCCGACCGATTATCCGAGCAACGGACGCGATTGGGAGGCGCGGCTGTTCGGCGATTTCGCCGTCAGTCCCAATCGCCGCGCGCGGCCGACCGACTATCCGATCAATGACGCCAATTCGCCGATCAAGGTCGTCAACTTCAACGGCGTCGGCGGCAGCACCATCATGTACACGGCGCATTTCCCGCGCCTGCACCCCGCGGATTTCAAGGTGCGCACGCTTGACGGCGTCGCCGACGACTGGCCGGTCGACTATGCAACGCTGGAGCCGTTCTTCGCCGAGAACGATCGCATGATGGGCGTCTCCGGTCTCGCCGGCGATCCGGCCTATCCGCCGAAGCAGCCGCCGATGCCGCCGCTGCCGCTGGGCAAGTCGGGTACCCGCTTCGGCAAGGCGATGAACCAGCTCGGCTGGCATTGGTGGCCGTCGGATTCGACCATCGCCACGACCGATTACGAGGGGCGGGCGCGCTGCATCAACCTCGGCCACTGCACGCCGGGCTGCGCGCAGGGCGCCAAGGCCAGTACCGACATCACCTATTGGCCGCTTGCGATCCGCGCCGGCGTTGAGCTGCGCACGCTGTGCCGGGTCCGCGAAATCACGCTCGACGAGCACGGCATGGCCTCCGGCGTCGTCTATTACGACGCGGAGGGGAAAGAGCATTTTCAGCCCGCCGAAGTCGTCATCCTCGCCTGCAACGGCGTCGGCACCCCGCGGCTGATGCTGAATTCGGTATCGGCGCGATTTCCCAACGGCATCGCCAATTCCAGCGGGCTGGTCGGCAAGAACCTGATGTTTCACCCCTACGCCCTGACCTACGGCTATGTCGATGAGCCGCTCGACGGCAATCACGGCCCGCCGCTATGTCTCTGGAGCCAGGAATTCTACGAGACCGATCCAAAGCGCGATTTCGTGCGCGGCTACACGTTTCAGTTCAGCCGCGGCGTCGGCGCGATCTTCGAAGCGATCGTCAGTTCTCAAGCGGGGCGGCTGCCCTGGGGCGAAGACCATCACCGGGTCTATCGCAAGCTGCTCAACCATCGCATCGGTCTTTCGGCGATCTGCGAGGACCTGCCCGAGGAGCATAATCGCGTAACGCTCGATCCCGACGCTGAAGGACTCCAGCGGCATCCCCGCGCCGAGGATCGATTACACCATCAGCGCCAACAGTTTGAAGATGATGGAGCATGGCATCGCGCGGGCGAAAGAAATCCTCGCCGCTGCCGGCGCCGGCAATATCTGCGTCGAGAGCCCGATCCTGAATGGCGGCTGGCACCTGCTCGGCACCGCGCGCATGGGCAGCGATCCCGAGCGCTCGGTGGTCAATGAATGGGGCCGCTGCCACGACGTAAAAAACCTGTTCATCGTCGACGGCAGCATCTGGGTGACTTCCGGCGGCGTGAATCCGACCTCGACCATCCAGGCGCTGGCGCTCTACATCGCCGACAGCATCAAGCAGCGCCTCGCCAATCTGTTCGACTGAGAATGATTGCCATGCACCACGATGAGCTCACCGCCGAACAAGCCCGCGACCTGCGCGCGCTGGCCGGCGCAATCATCCCGCCGAGTTCGACCTATGGCGTGCCGGGTGCCGACGACGAACTGATCTTCAACGACATTTTGCGGAGTCTGGAGCGCGACCATGACGACATATGCCGCGCGCTGGCGCATCTGGCCGCGCTTGCGGATGGCGCCTTCGCCGACCTCGGCCCGGAGCGCCGCGCCGAGGTAGCCGCCACCTTTCGTGAAACCGGCGGTGCGCCGCTCGCCGCTTTGGTCCGCGTGGTGTTGCTTTGCTACTACCGCGACGACCGGGTGATGCGATCCCTCGGCCAGGAGCCGCGCGCGCCTTTCCCGATGGGACATGTCGTCGAACAAGGCGACTGGTCGCTGCTCGATCCGGTCCGCGCACGGCCGCCGATGTATCGTGTGGTTGATTAGAAGAAATTCGGTGAGGCGGCGTCCGGGAATGACCGCAAGGCCGGCGCAATTCAGCATATTGCGCTGCACCGTGGGATTGTTGGACCGATGCTGGTAATTCGGGTGCAGCGCACGCATAGTTTGAGGCGTAGAAATTCTACAATTCACCGCCGCCGATGATCTGAACCGCCACTAAAAGATTGCCTCGGACAACCGGAGTCGCGTCATGTCTCTTTTGGTTTCCAACGAAGCAAAGCCCCGACACACATTCGATTCCGCCGAAATGGGCGCCATCGCGCATCTCTACCGGGGCGAAGTCTATCGCTCGACGATCTGGCGAACACGGCTCGACAACACGACCAATTGGTCGATCGTCACGATGGGCATTGCGCTCTCGACGACTTTTTCGAGCCCGGAAGCTTCACCCCTGCCACTCCTGCTCGTCGGGCTGCTCATTGCCGTGTTTCTGGGCATGGAGGCGCGGCGCTATCGCTATTTCAATGTCTGGCGCGCCCGAGCTCGATGGCTGGAGACGAATTTCTACGCGCCAATGTTCACCGGTGAAGCCCGCGACGATAGCTGGCAGGTAGTTCTCGCGCGCGACTACACCACGCCCCGCCATCACATTTCATTTTTCCGCGCCGCGGGGCGGCGATTGCGTCGCAACTACGTCTGGATTCTCGCCGTCCAGGTAGTTGCCTATTACGGCAAGATAGCCATCCATCCGATACCGGCGTCGAGCCTGGCGGAATTTTCCGACCGCGCCGCCGTCGGGCCGATTCCTGGCTGGATCGTCCTGCTGATCGGCGTTGCCTACAATCTCGGCTGGGTGGCGTTCGCGCTTGGCACGATGTGGCTTGACCAACGCAAGCACGGCACCGAGGGCACCGCGGTGGCGATGGGTTAAGCGACCTATCTAGTGGGCGGCGTTCGGGACGAAAGTTGCGACAATCGAGGTCGACGAATGCAATTCGTGAGACACGAGGTTGCTGGCAACCAGAATCAGTGTTGCCGCGAGCACCAGTCGCAACGCGCGTTCCGGCACGCGGTGCGCGAGATAGGTGCCGATGAAAATGCCGGGCAGGGAGCCCACCAGCAGCACGCCCAGGAGGTGCCAGTCGATCGCGCCAGTCGCCCAATGTCCGATCCCGGCAACCAGCGTCAACGGCACCGCGTGCGCGATGTCGGAGGCGACGATGCGCGTCATTGGCAGGTTCGGGTAGAGCAGCAGAAGGGCGGTGACGCCCACTGCGCCGGCTCCGACCGACGAAATCGAGACCAGCACGCCGAGTGCTGCGCCCACCAGAACGGTTGCGCGGACGGTGGTGCCGGCGTCGAGCTGCTGCAAACGCCGACGGTATCGCTCCATCAGGGCCTTGCGGAAAATCAACGAGGTCGCGGTGAGAACCAGCGCGAAACAGAGCACCAGATTGACCAGGCTGCGCGAGGCCTCGGCGTTGAGATCAAGATGCCACAGCACAACGAGCGTCAGCACGCTCGCCGGGATGCTGCCGGCCATGAGCCGGATCACTGCCGGCCAGTGGATACTACCCGCCCAGCCGTGCGCCAGGGTGCCCCCAGTTTTCGTGGCGGAAGCGTAAAGGAGATCGGTGCCGACCGCTGTAGCCGGATGAATGCCAAACAGCAGGATCAGCAACGGAGTCATTAGCGAGCCGCCGCCAACACCCGTCATGCCGACCAGAAGGCCGACGCCGAACCCGGAAACCACATAGAGGGGATCGATCATGAATACCTGGAGGATTCTCGGCTACCCTTCGCCCGTATTTCCATGGAAACGTGCCTTCTCTGGTCGACGTCTGTGCATCCGCTCGCGCCAAGGCCGAGAACGGCTAGAGGCAAGTAGGATAGACCGCGCCACAGTTGCAACCGTCCGGACGAAAAAAGAATGATTTATCCGCGTATCGGCCATCGGCAGTGAGTTTCATCCGCCGTCCGGCCACTGACGGAGATGAAGCATACACCGGGCAAACTGCACTCGCAGGCCTGATCGACATGTAGGCCCCGCCCCTAGTACTGATAGCTATAGAGCCCGCGCGACTGATAATACGGCCGCGGCGCGTAGGCCTGTGGCGCGTATTGGCGCGCATAGCCGCTTCTGTCGTAATATTGCTGCGGCTGCTGATAGACCTGCGCGTCATAGGGGCGGCGGCCGCGCGGCGCCGGATAGGCCCCGTTCGCGCTGCCGTCGGCCGGATAGATGTAATCGGGGTCGGCCGGCTGCGGCGTCAGCACGACGGGATCGCCAGCGGCATTGTATTGCGGGATATATTGTTCTGCGGGGTCACGGCGCGCCACGGCGGTATTGGCGCGGTTGCGGGGATTGCGCGCCAGCGCGATCTGCGACGAACCGGTCAGCGTCACGGTGGTCTTGAGCACGCCTTCACGTTGCACCAGATCATACAGCGTCGCGGCGTTGGCGCGCGACAGCCGCACGCAACCATGCGAGGCGGGGCTGCCGAGGCGGCTTACGGAATTGGTGCCGTGAATGGCATGGCCGATCTTGGTGAAGAAGATCGAGTGCGGCATCGGCGCGTCGTCGAATTCCTTCGAATAATGGTCCTCCTCCATCCGGAACGTGCGGAAGCTGCCGTTCGGCGTCTCGTAGGAGGGAATGCCGGTGGAGACCGGCCAGTGGTAGCGCTCGACGCCGTCGACCGCGACGCTCATCTGCTGCGCATTCTTGTCGATGGTGATGGAGACATTGGCCTGGGCGGCGCTGGTAGCGAACACCATCAGCCCGGCGAGAGCAACGAGGAAGGAACGCATCTTACTTTGGCCTCCAGGCCTTGACTGCAGCGCCGCTCTCCGTCCCCGGGCATATTATGCCCGGAAGGCCACTTTGGTTCCAGCGGCCTGGGCGAGCAAAACGTTAACGTGACCAGGGGCGCGAACAAGGCGGAGGCGGGGTTTTATCGGCGCAGCCGCGCTTTCGCGAGCCGCCGCCGGGGCCGGCGCGTCCCGAATTCATCACGAGCGCGTAACTTTTTGGCCGCATCCGTGTTACAGATTCCCAAGCTATGTCGGCGCAATCGCGGCCGAGCAGAAGGAAATTCGGATGAAGACTAAGGTCAGAACACCGGCGCTGCCTGGCGCTTGGACCGTAAAACTGCATTTTGCGGCTGCGGCGATCGTGCTCGCATTGCTCGTGATTCCCCATATCGCTCATGCCCAGGGTATTGTGCGCGGGGCGCAGGAGGGTGCCTACGAGGGCAGCCGGGTCGCCGGCCCCGTGGGCGGTGTGGTTGGCGGCGCGGTTGGCGCCGGCGTCGGTGGCGCGGTGGGCGCCGTCAACGGCGTGCTCGGAATTCCCTATCGCGGCTATCGCTGCCGCGGCTATTACAACCGCTACGGTCGTTTCCGCTGTTATCGCTGATCAATTGGCCGTCATTGCCAGCGAAGCAATCCATAGCCACGAAACAAGACTGGATTGCTTCGTCGCGGAGCCTGTCATCGGGGGCGCATTCGCGCGACCCGTTGGCCTCGCAATGACGAAAGAGTTGCCGCCGTCAATTCTTCAGCCGATAACCGGTCTTGAAGATCCACCACACCACGACCATGCAGATCGCCAAAAACATCAGCGTGATGCCGACGCTCACGCCGACGCTGACGTCGGCGATTTCATAAAAGCTCCAGCGGAAGCCCGAGATCAGATAGACCACCGGATTGAGCAGCGTGATGGTGCGCCAGCCCGACGGCAGCATGTTGACCGAATAAAAGCTGCCGCCGAGGAAGGTCAGCGGCGTCACCACCAGCATCGGGATCATCTGCAGCTTCTCGAAACCATCGGCCCAGATGCCGATGATGAAGCCGAACAGGCTGAAGGTCACCGCGGTCAGCACCAAAAACGCCAGCATCCACCACGGGTGGTGAATTTGCAGCGGCACAAACAGTCCGGCGGTGGCGAGAATGATCAGGCCGAGAATGATGGATTTGGTCGCAGCCGCCCCGACATAGCCAAGCACGATCTCGAAATAGGAGATCGGCGCCGACAATAGCTCATAGATGGTGCCGACGAATTTCGGAAAATAGATGCCGAACGAAGCGTTGGCGATGCTCTGGGTCAGGACCGACAGCATCACCAGTCCCGGCACGATGAAGGTGCCGTAGCTGACACCCTCGACGGAGGTGATGCGCGATCCGATCGCGGCGCCGAACACCACGAAATACAGCGAGGTCGAAACCACCGGCGAAACGATGCTTTGCAGCAGCGTGCGCCAGGTGCGCGCCATTTCGAACAGATAGATCGCACGAACTGCCCGGAAATTCATGGCGCCCTCACCAAACTGACGAAGATGTCTTCCAGCGAAGACTGGGTGGTGTCGAGGTCGTTGAAGCGGATGCCGGCGCCGCGGAGGTCGCTGAGCAGGCTGGTGATGCCGGTGCGTTCGCCCTTGGTGTCGTAATTGTAGATCAGCTCGCGGCCCTCGTTGGCAAGTTCGAGCTTGTAGGGCGCGAGATCGGGCGGAATCGCATCGATCCTGCCTTGCAGATGCAGCTTCAGCTGCTTCCTGCCGAGCTTTTGCATCAGCCCGGCCTTGTCCTCGACCAGGACGATCTCGCCCTTGTTGATGACGCCGATGCGGTCGGCCATCTCCTCGGCCTCTTCGATGTAATGCGTGGTGAGGATGATGGTGACGCCGGAGGCCTGCAGGGTGCGCACCACCTCCCACATGCCCTTGCGCAATTCGACGTCGACGCCCGCGGTCGGCTCGTCGAGAAACAGGATCTGCGGCTCGTGCGACAGCGCCTTCGCGATCATCACCCGGCGCTTCATGCCGCCTGACAGCGTGACGATTTTTGCGTCCTTCTTGTCCCACAGCGACAGGTCCTTCAGCACCTTTTCGATATAAGCGGGATCTTTCGGCTTGCCGAACAGGCCGCGGCTGAAGCTGACCGTCGCCCACACCGATTCGAAGGCGTCGGTGTGCAGCTCCTGCGGCACCAGCCCGATCAGCGAGCGCGCGGCGCGATATTGCTTGTTGATGTCATGGCCGCCGACGATGACGCGGCCTTGGCTGAGATTGGCAATGCCGCAGATGATGCTGATCAGCGTGGTCTTGCCGGCGCCGTTCGGCCCAAGCAACGCAAAGATCTCGCCGCGGTTGATTTCCAGGTTGATATTGTCAAGCGCCTTGAAACCGGAGCCATAGGTCTTCGACAGATTTGCAACGCTTATGATCGGGGACATGGCGCGCATAATGACCTGAATCGAAAATCCGGGAAAAGATAAAGCGGCACGTCGGCCGGCTTTAGGCGGCGAAGGGAGGCGGGGTCACACAGATAGGGACGCTCGCGGCCGTCTGCAATCGGTCAGACCCGCTCCACGAAACTATCGACCACCTTTTTCTCGCCGGCTTTTTCGAAGGCGATGGTGAGCTTGTTGCCGTCGATCTTCACGACGTTGCCGTAGCCGAATTTCTGGTGAAACACCCGGTCGTCCAGGGAAAATTCCGATGTGGTGCCGGTGGATTTCGCCACCAGTTCGCCTTCGATCACCATCGGTCCGCGCTTGTTGCGCGAGAAGCCGCGGGCATCGCCGCGCGAGCCCGAGAACGGCGACTGGCTTTCATTAAAACCGCCGCCGGCCTGGCCGGAAGCGCCGCGGCCATTCTGACCGCGGGCGCGGTTGGCCTGCGCGCGCTGCCAGCCCGGCGTCGAATAGCTCGAGCCGAACGATTCCACATTGTCGAAGCGCGAAGGGCCGTAGCCGCCGCTGCCGCCCCAGCCCGAGCCGCCCTTGGATTCCGTGATCTCGACATTCGGCGCCGGCAATTCGTCGAGAAAGCGCGACGGGATCGTGGTCGACCAGGTGCCGTGAATCCGCCGGTTGGTGGCGAAGTAGATCTTGGCGCGGCGGCGCGCGCGGGTCAGCCCGACATGGGCGAGGCGGCGCTCTTCTTCGAGGCCGGCGCGGCCCTGTTCGTCGAGCGTGCGCTGGCTCGGAAACAGCCCTTCCTCCCAGCCGGGCAGGAACACGTTGTCGAATTCGAGACCCTTCGCCGAATGCAGCGTCATCAGCGACACCGCGTCGTCCTCGGCGTCGCCGTCGCGGTCCATCACCAGCGAGATGTGTTCGAGGAAGCCTTGCAGGTTCTCGAATTCTTCCATCGAGCGCACCAGCTCCTTGAGGTTCTCGAGCCGTCCGGCGGCGTCGGCGGAACGGTCCTTCTGCCACATCTCGGTGTAGCCGCTCTCGTCGAGCACGATTTCGGCGAGTTCGGTGTGCGCGGTCACTTCGCTTTGCGCGCGCCAGCGATCGAAGCTGACGATAAGGTCGCGCAAGGCCCCGCGCGCCTTCGGCTTCAGCTCGTCGGTCTCGACCACGGCGCGGGCGGCCTCGGACAGCGGAATCCGGCGCTTGCGGGCATGGTCGTGCAGCATCTGCAAGGTAGCATCGCCGAGACCGCGCTTCGGCACATTGACGATGCGCTCAAAGGCGAGATCGTCGGCCGGCGAGTTGATCACGCGCAAATAGGCCAGCGCGTCGCGGATTTCCGCGCGCTCGTAGAACCGGGGGCCGCCGATCACGCGATAGGGCAGCCCGAGGGTGACAAAACGATCTTCGAATTCGCGCATCTGGAACGAGGCCCGCACCAGGATCGCGACATCGTTGAGCTTGTGGCCGGCGCGTTGCAGTTCCTCGATTTCTTCGCCGATGGCGCGGGCTTCCTCTTCGGAATCCCAGGCGCCGGTGACGGTGACTTTTTCGCCGTCGACGTCCTCGGTGCGCAGCGTCTTGCCGAGCCGGCCCTCATTATGCGCGATCAGATGCGAGGCGGCGGCGAGAATGTGGCCGGTGGAGCGGTAGTTGCGCTCCAGCCTGATGACCTTGGCGCCGGGAAAATCGTGCTCGAAGCGCAGGATGTTGTCGACCTCGGCGCCGCGCCAGCCATAGATCGACTGGTCGTCATCGCCGACGCAGCAGATGTTCTTCGGGAGCGGGGCGGGTGAAGCGATGTTCTCCCTCTCGCCGTCCTTCACGGGGTGAGGGGCGCCTGTCATTCCGGGATGCGCTGAAAGCGCAGACCCGGAATCTCGAGGTGATTGATCGTCCATCTCCGGATTCCGGGTTCACGCCTTCGGCGTGCCCCGGAATGACGGGGGCTATGACTTGCGGCTTGGCGGACGACGGCGCCTGCGCCAACAGCCGCAGCCACAGATACTGCGCGACGTTGGTGTCCTGATATTCATCCACCAGGATGAATTTGAAGCGGTTCTGGTAATTTCGCAGCACATCGGGTTGCTCGCGAAACAGCCGGATGTTTTCCAGCAACAGATCGCCGAAATCGGCGGCGTTGAGGATTTTCAGCCGCTCCTGGTAGCTGGCGTAGAGCTTGCCGCCCTTGCCGTTGCCGAACACCGCAGCTTCGCCCGGCGGCACCTGCGACGGCATCAGCCCGCGATTCTTCCAGCCGTCGATCAGGCCGGCCAGCATGCGCGCCGGCCAGCGCTTGTCGTCGATGTTCTCGGCCTGCAACAGCTGCTTCAACAGCCGGACCTGGTCGTCGACATCGAGCACGGTGAAATTGGATTTCAGCTGCACCAGTTCGGCATGGGTGCGCAGAATCCGTCCGCCGATGGAATGAAAGGTCCCGAGCCACGGCATGCCTTCGACGGCGTGGCCCAGCATCTGGCCGAGCCGCAGCTTCATCTCGCGCGCCGCCTTGTTGGTGAAGGTGACCGACAGGATCTCGCCGGGACGGGCGCGGCCCAGGCTGAGGATGTGGGCGATGCGGCAGGTCAGCACGCGGGTCTTGCCGGTGCCGGCCCCCGCCAGCACCAGCACCGGCCCGTCCAGCGTCTCCACCGCCTCGCGCTGCTCGGCATTGAGGCCGGCCAGATATTGCGGGGTCGCGGCCGCACGCGCACGCGCGGCGATGCCGCCAGCCGCGGGCTGGTGGTCGGGGACGCCGTGATGGGTCAGCTTGTTCGGCTCGGTCATGCGAATCGTCTTCCGCCCACGATGGCACCGCGGGGCCCTGAAGGGGAGCCTTCATAGCAGGATTGAAGCGCATATGGGGATTTGGCGGCGGATTTGACAGGTTTTATCCCGTGCGCAGCAGGGGCGGATTTTGTTCCTCGGTTCACTGTTTTTTGCGCGGGTTTTGCGCCCGGAACTGGCGGGAACCTTCGTTCCCAGCCCGGATTATTTCTGCAGTCAAAGCGCGACGATCTCAGTCGCGCTGATCGACACAGAAAGTGGAAACAGAGGTCCGTGTCATGCTGAGCTGGGTTGTTACATTTCTGATAATCGCGTTGATCGCAGGCATTCTTGGCTTTGGCGGTATCGCCGGAGCCTCGATCGAAATCGCCAAGGTCATCTTCTTCATTGCGGTTGTGCTGTTCCTGATCTCGGCCGTGGTCGGTCTGGCGCGCGGACGTACCCGCGTCTGACGGCTGGCCTTTATCAGGCGTTATTTCGAGGGCATCGCGACTTTTCTGCCGATGCCCTCGGGGCGCGCGACGGAGCTGTGAGCGTTCGCCAATGCCTCGATGCGGGCGCGAACATCGGAGGGAAACGGCGCGGTCTTTCGCGCGGTCATGTCGATATGAATGGTCATGTTCTCCGAAGTCGCGGACAACCAGCCCTCGGCGGCGTGGCGCATTTCTTCGAACGTGTGCAGCCGCTTCTCGTCCGCCGCCGACCAGCAGGACCGAAACCTGCACGGGGTCGCCGAGATGAATCTCACGCAAGTACCGCACATGGCATTCGGCGGTGAAGGTCGAGCCGTTCCGCTCCCTCATGTAGCCGGGCCCGATGCCGAGCTTGAGCCATAATTCGTCGATGGCGCGGTCGAACATCACGTTGTAATAGGCCATGTTGAGATGGCCGTTATAGTCGATCCATTGCGGCTCGATCTGCATCACCGACGCAAGGAACGGCGCGGGCCGGAGCAGCACATTGTCGCCGGCGGCAGCAGTCGTCATTCATCCATCCCCGCTTGTTCGATTTCGATCCTTGACCCCTTATATATCCTTTGCCACGGTATTTTTGCCGGGAGGATATCGCTTGGGCACAACCATAACCAATCATCTGCAGCGTCCGGAACCGCAGGCGATGGCGGCGACCATTGAAGCGCTGGCCGCGCGGTTCGGCAACCGGCTGATCACCTCGCAGGCGGTGCGCGACCAGCACGCCCATACCACGACCTGGCTGGCGCCGCAGCCGCCGGACGCGGTGGTGATGGCGCAAGAGACCTCGGACATCCAGGACGTGGTGAGGATTTGCGCCAGACACGGCGTACCCGTGATCGCGTTCGGCACTGGCACCTCGCTGGAGGGGCAGATCAACGCGCCGGCGGGCGGCGTCTGCATCGACCTGCGCGACATGAACAAGGTGCTGGAAGTTCACGCCGAGGATCTCGACTGCGTGATCCAGCCCGGCGTCACCCGCAAGGCGCTCAACGAGCATCTGCGCGACCAGGGATTGTTCTTTCCGATCGATCCCGGCGCCGATGCTTCGCTGGGCGGCATGGCGGCGACCCGGGCGTCCGGCACCAACGCGGTGCGCTACGGCACCATGCGCGACAACATTCTGGCGCTCAAAGTGGTGCGCGGCGACGGCGAGATCATCACCACCGGCACGCGGGCCAAAAAATCCTCGGCCGGCTACGACCTGACGCATCTGTTTATCGGCGCCGAAGGCACGCTCGGAATCATCTCCGAACTCACCATCAAGCTGCGCGGCATTCCCGAGACCATCGCGGCTGCGGCCTGTTCATTCGAGAGCGTGCGCGGCGCCTGCCAGGCGGTTATCCTGGCGATACAGACCGGCATCCCGGTCGCGCGCATTGAACTGCTCAATGCGGCGCAGGTGCGTGCCTGCAATGCCTATTCGAAATTGTCGCTGCCGGAGACGCCGCTGCTGCTGCTGGAATTCCACGGCAGCGAGAACGAAGTCGCCGAGCAATCGAAGAATTTCGGCGAGATCGCCAAAGAATGCGGCGGCGGCGAGTTCTCCTGGACCACAAGGCCGGAGGATCGCTCAAAGCTCTGGCAGGCGCGGCACGACGCCTATTGGGCGGTGAAGGCCTTGCGTCCCGGTGCGGGCGTGGTGGCGACCGATGTGTGCGTGCCGATTTCCCGCCTCGCCGATTGCGTGACCGAAACCGAAGCGGACCTGAAGCGTCTTGATCTGCTGTCGCCGATTGTCGGCCATGTCGGCGACGGCAATTTCCACTGCTCGCTGGTGTGCGATGTCGACGATCGCGACGAAATGGCGCGCGGCGAGGACTTCATGCATCGCCTGGTCGAGCGCGCGCAGGCGATGGGCGGCACCTGCACCGGAGAGCACGGCATCGGGCAGGGCAAGCAGAAGTATCTCAAGGCCGAGCTCGGCCTGGAAGCGATCGAGGCCATGCGGGCACTGAAGCAGGCGCTCGATCCGCAGAACATTTTCAATCCGGGAAAGATATTGCCGGCCGCTTAAGGCCTTGGACCGCCGATCCGGCTTTCCATCCGCTGTCCCCGCGCAGTCGTTGCCCGTTTAGCGGATGGCGGCCCGGAGCCCTGCGGGTGGAACTTTCGGTTCCCATTGGCGTCATTGTGGTGCCGCAAACGTCGCGCGAGCGTGGTGCAGGGAGGGTGCCATGTCCAAACCAGTCGTTGCAATTGCCGTTCTTGCTCTGGCGACCCTGCTGTCGAGCGTGGCGCTCGGCAGGGGTGGCGGAGGCCACGGAGGAGGGCATCGGCGGCGGCCATGGCGGCGGTCATGGTGGCGGCCATTTCCATGGGGGAGGCCACCACGGCTTTCGCGGTGCGCATTTCAGTGGCGCGCGCCACATGCGCGGTAGATCCGCCATCTCGCGTTCGGCTTCGATCCAAAGCGCGGGCGGCCGCACGGCGCTAAACTCCCTCTCGCGCGCCGGGGCATTGCGACATGCGCGCGCACTAACCAACCCCGCGGCTCGCGCGCGAATTGCCGCGGGCGCCGCGATCGCGGGGTTGCATTACGGCCGCGGTGCGAGCGGGTGGTGGCAGCACGGTAATGGCGGATACGGATGGGTCGGCCCGCTGTTCTGGCCGTTTGCCTACTACGACCTCTACGATTATGCGATGTGGGGCTACGGATTTGGTGCCCCGTTCTGGGGCTACGGCTACCCTGATATTTACGCCGGCATTTTTGCACCGTACCGCTACGATGACCTGACGGGTTATTTCTATTCGCCGCGGCGCTCGTCCGGCCGCCGCGATGCCGCGCCGGATCGGTTGGCGCTGATGTGCGGTGATGACAGCCGCGACATTGCCGGCCTTCCGATCGATCAAATTCAGCAGGCGATTCTGCTGAACGAGCAGCAGCGCGCCGCACTGGACGATCTCGCCAATGCCTCGGTCTCGGCCGCCCAGCGTATTCGGGAGGCGTGCCCGACACAGATGATACTAACCGCGCCAGGTAGACTGGCAACCATGCAACAGCGCATCGAGGCAATGATGGCCGCGGAGGCAACCGTTCAACCGCCGATGGAGAAGTTCTATAGCCTGCTAAACGACGAGCAGAAGGCGCAACTTAACGGGCTCGCCGAGGATCAGCGCAGGAAATCCACCACCGCAAAGAGGGCCAAAGGGTCGTTTGCCCAGGGCTGTAGCGTTGCGCAGCCTGCGGCAATGCAATGGCCGACCGGGGAGATCGAGGCCAGGCTGCGCCCAACCGAGGCGCAACGTGCAAGCCTCCAAGGTCTGCAAGACGCCAGCGCGAAGGCGGCGGATACGCTCAAGACCTCGTGTCCAGCTGACGATGCAGTCACGCCACCCGCGCGGCTCGCCGCGGCACGCAAGAGGCTCGAAACCATGCTGCAAGCGGTCAAGCTGGTAAGCTCGGCCCTTGAGGATTTTTACGCGACACTGAGCGATGAACAAAAGGCACAATTCGAGGCGATCGGCCCAAGCCGCACGTCGGAGTCACGCCGGCAGGTCAGGGGTTAACCCCGAAGATATCCTGGCGCTGATGCTCGCCGCGCCAGCGATGCTTTGTCGAACGGCAAATTGATCACGCCGGCGACATCGGTACAAATGCGGGACTCGGAATTGGTCTGAGAATACGACTTCCCGCCGGGCACGCGCGCTGGCCGCCCTGGGAC
The DNA here is from genome assembly GCA_963745785.1 of uncultured Alphaproteobacteria bacterium. Taxonomy (GTDB): domain Bacteria; phylum Pseudomonadota; class Alphaproteobacteria; order Rhizobiales; family Xanthobacteraceae; genus Bradyrhizobium. Next base: position 29,288 of record CAVUYV010000009.1, read on the forward strand.
ATCGGCGGCTCCCATCATCGCAGGTGTAAAATCCATCACCGTCTTGCGCGCAAAGATCGGGGCAATAACGCGCCGTTGCAGGCGCCATTGCTCGCCCTCGGCGCTCAAGAGCCCTTCATTCAATCCAGCCGACAACACCCGGCGCTGCAGGCGATCCTTCCGATAGTTTGCGGCGTTATCGAGCAGGACCCGGCGGATCGCGGTCGGTTCGTGGACCAGCAGCACGTGCCCGACGGGCAATCCGCCGGCAACGATCGGTTGCTCGAAGTGCTGCGCGGCCCAGCATTCCAGCGGATTGCGCTTCAGGGTACGGATGAGAGCGATCGGCTTCAGCGGGCGCGGCTGCGGCTTCGGCGCAGGCGGACTGAACCCGCATTCCGCGAGCGATCGGTCGCTATGTTCCAAAACTTCGAGCATTTGGCAACGACCCCTTCCGTCGGCCGACCGAAAACCCTAATAAAACGCCTGTTATCTCACGATGGTTCCTTTCGCCAGCGGTGAGGGGTGTCATCGGGTGGATTGATTGTTGAAATTGTTCGGTGGCGATCTATGCTTTGCCGATATTCAGGGCGTCGCAATGCGGTGGTTCAGCAAGGGCAAGCGTAAGGAAATCTGGGACGAGAACATCCAATGGCCGATAGGCGACATTGAAGCGGCGCACAGGATCCGCGACATCTGCCGTTCGGCCGCCGACAGTGCCGAAAAGGTAGGCGGCTTTGCGGATCGCCCGGATAGCAGGAAGAACAACTACGAGACCGAACGGTACGAACGCGCCGCCAAGGTCGCAATGGAAATCGCCATCAAGATTTCCGATGACCTGTTGCGCGACGCGGCCGTGCGCCAGATCGTAAGCTTATGCGTGAAGGCGAACGATCTGAAGACAGCGCGGATACTGTTTCGCGCCATTCAGGCAGTCTCCATCAGGGAAGACGTGCTCAATGACCATCCGGCGCTTCGCCAGTGAACCTGCTGGCGAGCGCCCGCCTCGGGCCCCGGGGGCATCGGCGCAGCTACCCGGCAAGCCTGGCGTCTGGTATCGTCAACCAAAGTCCGATGGTCATCCGCGGAATGCAGGCTAAAAGATCTTGATCGCTAATGGGCGCAGCCGCGCGAATCGTGGTGGCGAAGGGTGATTTCAAAATAGAAAACCGAAGGGGAAACGTCATGAAACGTCGTGAATTCTTGAAAACGGCAAGCGCCGGATTGGCCGCGTCTGCCGCTGTCGCTGCGCCGGCCATTGCACAGTCGACGCCGGAGCTAAAATGGCGCTGTACCACGAGCTGGCCGAAGTCGCTCGATGTTCTCTTCAGCGCCTCGGAGACGATTTCGAAATACGTCGCCGAAGCCACCGACAATAAATTTCAGATCCAGGCCTTCGCCGGCGGCGAGATCGTTCCCGCGCTGCAGGCGCTCGATGCCGTCAGCAACGGCACGGTCGAGATGTGCCACACTGCGAATTACTATTTTATCGGCAAGGACCCGACTTTCGCGCTCTATTGCTCCGTGCCGTTCGGGCTGAATTCGCGCCAGCAGAATGCCTGGTTTCAGGATCACGGCGGGCAGGACATGCTCAATGAATTCGGCAAGAAGTACAAATTGTACGCCATCGCCGGCGGCAATACCGGCACCCAGATGGGCGGCTGGTTCCGCAAGGAGATCAACACCGTTGACGATCTCAACGGCCTCAAGATGCGGATCGGCGGATGGGCCGGCAAAACCCTTTCCAAGCTCGGCACCATTCCGCAGCAGATCGCGGGCGGCGATATCTATCCGGCACTGGAAAAGGGCACCATCGACGCCACCGAATGGGTCGGCCCCTATGACGACGAGAAGCTCGGCTTCTACAAAGTCGCCAAGTACTATTACTATCCGGGCTGGTGGGAGGGTGGAACCGCGCTGCACTTCCTGATCAACTCGGACAATTGGGATGCCTTGCCGAAGGCCTATAAGTCGCTGCTCACGATCGCCTGCGGCTACGCCAACATGGATGTTCAGGCCAGATATGACGCGCGCAATCCGCAGGCGATCAAGCGCCTCGTGGCCAACGGGGCGCAGCTGCGCCCCTTCAGCCAGGCCATCATGGAGGCCTGCCTGAAAGCATCCAACGAGGTCAATGCCGAGACCTCCGCGTCCAACCCCGACTTCAAGAAGATCCTCAATTCGCAGACGCAGTTTCGAAACGACGAGAATCTCTGGTGGCAGGTCGCAGAATACTCCTACGAGACCTTCATGATCCGCACACGCCCGAAGAGCTGAACCGAGAAATTCGGAGCAAATAGCCGTTCGCGCAAGCCTCGCCGTACAGGGACCGCCTTCGGGCGGTCTTCTGTTTGCTCGGCGTTGCATGCCGAAAAATCTGTTGAATTGTGATCTCGATTACACAGAGAAGCACGACCCGCGCCTATCCTCCGCGCACCGGAAGGAGTTAGGCAATGATTGGCACATTGCGTGCGGGCACAATTGCAACCGTAGCGCTCGGCTGCGCACTGGCTTTGCTTTCGATCCAGTTGATGCGTCCGAAGCCGCTTTCCATTGCGGGCCTTGGCGTGGAATGGCAATGCAGCGAGACGGCAGGAATCCTGACGGTCTGCAGCCAAGAGTCTTCACACCGGACCGGTTCGATAGTTCGCGCAAAGACCGGATGCGCCTGCGGCGGGCATAGTGTGAAAACTGCAGAAACCTGGCGCTTCCGAAACAACGCCACGCTTGCCTTCAAGGCCTGTCAACCGCCCTGAACGTGCTGTTCGGCTGAATGACCTACGCCTCGGGTAATTGACGCGCCCCGGAAGCACAAGATACCAAACCTGATGCGCCTTCCCTTCTTTTACGGCTGGGTCATTGTCGTCGTGACGTTCGTCACCATGGCGATCGGCGTCAACGCCCGCACCGCCTTTTCGCTGTTCTTTCCGCCGATCATCAATGAGTTTGGGTGGGAGCGCGGGATCACGGCGGGCGCCTTCTCATTCGGCTTTCTGGTATCCGGGGCTGTCAGCCCGCTGATCGGCCGTTTGATGGATCGCGCCGGCCCGCGCGCCGTGATGGAACTCGGCGTCGCGCTGATGGCGGGAGGGCTGTTGCTGGCGCCGCTGACCACGCAGCCATGGCACCTGTATCTGACGATCGGCGTCATGGTCGGCGCGGGAAGCGTCTGTCTCGGCTATTCCGGTCAATCGTTGTTCCTGCCCAACTGGTTTATTCGGCGGCGCGGTATGGCCATGGGCCTTGCATTCGCCGGCGTTGGAATTGGCTCCATTACGCTATTGCCCTGGGTGCAGCTCATGATCGAGCAGACCGGCTGGCGAACCGCCTGCACGGCGATGGGCATTCTGATTCTGGTCGTGCTGGCGCCGATCAATCTGTTGCTGCGAAAGCGCCCCGAAGACATCGGACTTGAGCCGGACGGCGACGCCGCGCCTTCCGCGTCTTCCGCCAAGCCGATCTCGAACATCGTCGATCCCGCCTGGGCCGGCACCGACTGGACATTGAAGCGCGCGATTGGCACGGCGCGGTTCTGGTGGATATCGCTCGGGTATTTCTGCGGATTGTACATCTGGTACGCGGTGCAGGTTCACCAGACCAAATATCTGCTCGACATCGGCTTCAGTCCTGCCGTCGCGGTATGGGCGCTGGGTGTGGTCAGCCTGCTCGGCATTCCCGGCCAGATCCTGCTCGGGCACCTCTCCGACCGGATGGGGCGTGAATGGATATGGGCCGCGAGCTGCCTGGGCTTTGCGATCTGCTTCGCGGCCCTGATCGGGCTGAAATACGCGCCTGTACTGCCGCTGGTCTACCTGATGATCCTGACCCAGGGCGCGCTCGGCTACGGCCTGACCTCGATCATGGGCGCGGTGGTGCTCGAAATATTTCAGGGAAGACAATACGGCAGCATTTTTGGCACCATCATGCTGGCCGCATTGGCCGGCGGCGCGGCCGGTCCCTGGGCAACCGGCATTCTGTACGATTTCTACGGCAGTTACACGGTCGCCTTTGCGATCGGCATTGCCGTCAGCGTTTTGTCGGCGACCGCGATCTGGCAGGCATCCCCGCGCAAGGTCCGCGCCGTCGCGGGCCAACTGCACAAGGTGCGGAGCGGGGCCGGCGGTTAGCCTCTTGGTTCGACGCGTTTTCTTCACGCGAACCGGTGTCACCTCGCCCGAAAACGCCATCGGGCGTTCAGGCCGATCCAATTCCGATGGCGCGCTGCAGATCGCCGATGGCCCGCAAGAAGCTTTCGGCCGGCGTGGTTTCCGGATCGATCAGGCGGTGCAGGCGAAAGCCATCATCCATCGCCAGAATGATTGTACTCACCCACGCCGGGTTGAGAGCTGGATTCCCTCCGCTGTTCTTCGACGTGGTCTCAACGATATCGGCGATCAGTTTTCGCCGAGCGCGCAGGCGCTTGGCGAGTTCGGGCCGGCGCTTTTCGGCGCGCGCCACAAACAGGATCATCTCCATGTGCAGAAGAGGAGAGCGGCCGAGCGGATCCTGCTGGCTGCGGTCCATGGCCTTCAGCGCATCGATAAAATCCGCGAGGTTTTTGTGCCTGGCGAGAAGATCGTGAATGCGTCGAATCGACTGCTCGACGTGATCCTCGAGCATGGCGATGATCAACTCGTCCTTGCTCTTGAAATTCGAATAGAACGCCCCGCGCGTGAAGCCGGCCGCAGCCGCAATGGCCTCGATGCTGGCGCCGCCGATGCCCTGTTCCTCGAACACCCGAGCCGCCGCCTCGAACAGTTTGTCGCGGGTATCGTCCCGGGTCGGTCTGGTTCTGACTCTTGACATCCTCGCGTTTTAGTTCAGAATTCAACTCGATACAACTATGTATCGAGTTGGCATATCCATAATTCCGGGGCAGCAACCCGACGAGGGTACCATGAACGAGCATGTTCAGACTGCGACCAGCCAGCTGTTGTTCAATCCGCTCGCACCGGAGGTCATCCGCAATCCCTATCCCTATTATGAGCGTCTGCGCACCACCGACCCGATGCACCTGACGCCGCTCGGCATATATGTCGCAAGCCGTCATGCGGAGGTGAGCTTGGTGCTGCGCGACAAGCGCTTCGGCAAGCAATATGCCGAGCGCACCGTTCGCCGTTATGGTCCGAAGATCCTGGAAGAGCCGGTTTTCCGCAACTTCGGCCTCACGATGCTGCAGCAGGACCCGCCCGATCACACCCGCCTGCGCGGCCTGGTGGTCAAAGCCTTCACCGCGCGCCGGGTCGAGGACATGCGCCCGCGCATTCAGCAGGTCGTCGACGAAACGCTCGATCGCATCATCCCGCAGGGCAAGATGGACTTGATCGAGGATTTTGCGTTCCGCCTGCCAGTCACGATCATCTGCGACATGCTCGGGATCCCCGAAGATCATCGCGAGACGTTTTATGCGGGCTCGCGCGACAGCGGACGCATTCTCGAGCCGGTGCCCATGACGCCGGACGAGATCAAGGCGGGCAACGCCCGCAATGCGATGGCGGCGATGTACTTCCAGCAGCTGTTCGAGCTGCGGCGCAAGCAGCCCGGCGACGATCTGACGACGCAACTGGTGCAGGCCGAGGAAGACGGCAGCAAACTCACCAATGAAGAACTGATCGCCAACATCATTTTGCTGTTCGGCGCTGGCCACGAGACCACCGTCAATCTGATCGGCAACGGGCTGTTGGCGCTGCACCGCAATCCCGAACAGCTCGCGCTGCTCAAGGCCGATCCTGGCCTGATCACCAACGCCATCGAGGAATTCCTGCGCTACGACTCCTCGGTGCAGTCGAGCGGTCGGGTGGCGCTGGAAGACATCGACGACCTCGCCGGCAAGAAAATCCCGAAGGGCGAGGCCGTGCTCTGCCTCCTGGGTTCCGCCAACCGCGACCCGGCGGTCTATCCCGACCGGCCGGATCGTCTCGATATCACCCGGCCCAATGTGCGGCCGCTGTCGTTTGGCGGCGGCATTCACTTCTGCCTTGGCGCCCAGCTGGCGCGTATCGAGGCGGAAATCGCGATTGCGACCCTGTTGCGCCGGCTGCCGGATCTGCGGCTCGATGACGCCGAGAATCCGGAATGGCGGCCGACCTTTGTCCTGCGCGGCCTCAAAAGGCTGCCCGCAAGCTGGTGATCGGCTGCGCGTCAAGCCGTCGCGCGATGCTGCTGTGACTTCGCCACAGTTGGCCTTATATATGGCCCCGATCCGGCGCTGATTTCAGCGCGGCGGCGGGCGGATGGCTCTGGCATCACCATCGCGCGATGGCGCGCCTCGCCCGGCGGATGAACCGTCGTGCCGCGGTGAAGCCGGCGCACCGGAACGTGCTCAAAAAGGAGACCCCGTGCAGACGACGCTGCTCGGACTGTCGATTGCCTTCATCATTGCGCTGATTGCCGCGCTGATCGGGCCGTACTTTATCGACTGGAATCAGTTCCGGCCGCAATTCGAGACCGAGGCGACGCGGGTGGTCGGCGCGCCGGTGCGCGTCGGCGGCGAACTGGATGCGCGGCTGCTGCCGACCCCGTCGCTGCGGTTGCGCTCGGTGGTGGTCGGCGGCGCCAACGATCTCGGCAAGGTCCGCGCCGACAAGCTCGATGTCGAATTCAGCCTGGGATCGCTGATGCGCGGAGAATGGCGCGCCACCGAACTGACGATCAACGGCATGGCGCTCGATCTCGGCCTCGATTCGCAAGGCAGGATCGATTGGCCGGCGTCGAGCGGAAAGTTCAATCTGGGGTCGCTCGCGATCGACCGCGTGAACCTGACCGGCCGCATCGCGCTGCATGACGCGGCGAGCCGCAGCACCCTCGAGCTCAACGATATCGCCTTCAGCGGCGATGTGCGCTCGCTGGCTGGCTCGGTACGCGGCGACGGTAACTTCATGCTGTCCGGTGTGCGCTACCCGTTTCGCGTTTCGTCCGGTCAGAGCGCGGACGGAAACGCCACCCGGGTCCATCTCAACATCGATCCCGGCGCGCGCGCATTGTCCGCCGATCTCGATGGCACGCTCGCTTTCGAGGCGCGGACGCCGCGCTTCGAAGGCGCGGTCGTTTTGGCCGTTCCCCCCGGGCTCAAGGCTGACGGCGACGTTCCGATAACGCCGTGGCGAATAGCGGCCAGGGTCAAAGCGGATCCGGCCGCGGCGCGGCTCGAACAGGTTGAAGCCAGCTACGGCACTGAGGAAAGCGCGCTGAAATTCGCAGGCACCGGCGACATCCGCTTCGGCCCGTCGCCGCTGCTCCGCGCCGCGCTCTCGGCGCGGCAGCTCGATGCCGACAGGCTTGTCGCCAAGGACAGCAATGCTGCCGAGCCGGTGCGCGTATTGCCGGCGTTGCGAGCGCTGATGTCGGGAATCCCGCAAGCGCCGATCCCGGCGCAAGTCGAACTCAATTCCGAGCAGGTCATGCTGGGCGGGCGGCCGCTGCAGGACGTTGCCGCCGAACTCCATACCAACTCGAAATCCTGGACCGTCCGCCGGCTGGATTTTCGCGCACCAGGTGGAACGCGGGTGTCGTTGGGCGGGACGGGCGCACAAGCCAATCCCTCCGGCGACTTCAAGGCCGCGCTTAATGTCGAATCGTCCGATCCGGATACGCTGATGGCGTGGTTGCAGGGACGGAGCGAAATTACCTATCGCAGCCAGAAGCCGCTCCGCCTGCGCGGCGATGTCAGCGTGGCTTCGGATCGCTTGGCGATCGAAGCCATGAAAGCCGAAATCGATGGCGGCGCGGTTGAGGGGCGGATTGCAGTTTCGCATCAGCCGCCAAATGGCGGCTCCCGGCTCGAAGCCGAGCTCAGGGCGGAACGTCTTGACCTCGATGCTGCGACGGCCTTGGCGCGTTCACTGGTAGGCCCGCGAGCCGAGTGGCCTGACGAGGCGCAGCTGTCGCTGGATATCGACCGAGCCATTTCGGCCGGTCAGGAGTTGCGCCCGCTGGTGGCGAAACTCGGCTACGGCCCGAAGATGATCACATTGGATCAGCTCAAGATCGGCGGCGCCAGCAATGTGATGGTGGAAGGGGCCGGGAGTTTCGACTGGGTCAATACGACCGGAAGACTGGCGCTGAATTCAAGTACCGCATCGCTCGGTCAGATCACCGCCCTGATCGCGCCGCTTGCGCCGGCACTGGCCTCTCGGCTCAATGCGATGGAGGCAAGCCCGGGCCCGGCGCGTCTCAAACTGACGCTCGATGTCGACAAGAACGCCGAACGGGCCGATCGCGCCAACGCGCGCGTCGCGCTCGAGTTCGACGCGCCGCAGCTCAAGGGCGTTGCCACGATCACCGTAAAGCCGGAAGTCGCGGCAATGCGCGGTATCGATCTCGATGCGCTGCAACGCAGCGAATTCAGTATCGAATCGAAACTGTCCTCGGAGCGCGGCCGTTCATTGCTTGCCTTGCTGGGCCTCGACCGCGCCATCGCAGGCGGCGAAGGCGCGGCGCAATTCGAGGGATCGGTGGCGGGGGTGTGGCGCGCGCCGCTGCGGCTGAAGGCCAAAATGTCGGGAGCCGGTTTCGATGCCGAAGCGCAGGGTACCGCCGAACCGTGGGCGGCCGAGCCCGGGGCCAACGTCAACCTCGCCGTTCGCGGCGTCAATCTCGCTCCGCTTTTCAATCTCAAGCCGTCGGATTCGCTTGCGCAAAATATCAGCCTGTCCTCGCGCGCGTCGCTGACGGCCAACAAGCTGACCTTCGATGACCTCGGCGGCACGATATCCGGCTCGCAACTGCGCGGACGCATCGCATTGGCCCTGGATGGCGAAAGGCAGGTCGAGGGTGAAATCGGCCTCGACACGCTCGATCTCGCGCCGGCATTTGCGCTCGCCATCGGCGCCGGCCGGCCACGACGCGGCTGAACCGCTCGGCGCGGGGTTGTTGAAGGGATGGCGTGGGCGCATCGCATTTCAGGCGCTGCGCGGCGTGCTTCCCGGCGGAGGCGAATTGCGCCCGGTCAGCGGTGCCGTCAAGAGCGACGGCCAATCGCTGACGTTCGATGCCATCAAGGGCGGCATCGGGGGCGGCGAGGCGACCGCCAGTATCGACGCCAGGCAGGGTGCGGACGGAATTGCGCTGAATGCGCGCGTTCAATTTTCCGATGTCGATGGCAAGGCCCTGCGCTATCGTGCGCTGGCGATGCCCGCAGGTCGCGTGTCAATGCAGATGACGCTGGCGAGCCAGGGCCGCAGCGCCTCGGCGCTGACAGGAGCATTGTCCGGAAGCGGAACGCTCACGCTGGAATCCTCTCGCGTCGCCGGCTTGGATCCGCGCGCCTTCGATGTTGCGATCCGTGCCAGCGACAATGGGCAGGCGACTGACGACAACAGGCTGCGGCAGATCGTCGAGCCGGCACTGTCGGGCGGCGCCTTGTCGGTCGCATCGGCGCAAATTCCGTTCAATATCAGGGATGGCCGGATTCGCGTTGGCGCGACCACGCTCGATGCCGAAGGCGCGCGCGCCATCATCTCGGGTGGATACGACATCCCGGCCGACCAGGCTGACATTCGCGCCAGCCTTGCCTCGACGGCAACCGGATCTGTGACCAGCCGTCCGGAAATTCAGCTGTTCGCCGTCGGTTCGCCCGATGCGCTCGATCGCACCGTCGACGTCGCGGCGCTATCGTCATGGCTGGCACTGAGGGCGATCGATCGCGAAACCCGAAGGCTTGATTCGATCGAGCGCGGCGATCGGCCGCCATTGCCGGCATCGATACCGCCGCGTGCGGCCGTCGGAGCGCCTAACCCGGCCGCTTCGGATCAACCGCCTTCCGGCTGCCGATGCCCGGCCGCAATCCACAACAGGCGCCCCCAAAACCCAGGCTCGGCGTTCCGCATCCGCCGGTCACACCCCCAACTCCCAATGCGCCGCCTGCCGTGAGCCAGCAGGTTGCGCCGCTCCCGCCACCGATCGAGGTTCGTCCGGCCCCCGGACCGGGTGTGGCGCGGCCGCCGAAGCCGAAGCCGCCGCTCGTCCTGACGCCGCCGGTGGCCGCTCCACAGCGCTCGGCTTTCTAAAGCGCGGACTTGACGCTTGGCGCGAATTCATCGATCGCCCTGATCGGCTCGGGTGCGAAGCTGCGCCTGATGCGAGCGTCAATCTGTCGAGAGCGGCGGCCGTCAGGCGTGGCGAGACGGAAACTGGCGTCTCCCGCGCGAGGGCGTGAACCGGCGAGCGATCAACGGCGACTTACCAGGAAGCGATCTGTTGGATGCGGCCGACTGGGTCTGCGATCGGCAGGGACAGCCTTGCTACCCGATTTGGTGGCCGCTCCTGTGAGACAGCTCACAGATGGATCGTCGATGGATCGTCGGCGGAAGGGCAGAAAGCCGTCATTGTCGGATGAATATTGCGATGGAGGTGACATTATGCGCCATCCTGTTTCTCTTTTTCGCGACCTGTTGTTCGTAGCCGGGCTTTTACTGTTTCTCCCGATTTCGCTGGCTCACGCCGCATCCGCCGAAAACCGCGTTGCGCTGGTTATCGGCCAATCGGCCTACCGCGCCGTTCCGGCGCTGCCCAACGCCGAGAACGACGGCAAGCGAATGGCGGAATTGCTCACCAATGCGGGCTTCGAGGTTACCGCAGCCCCCGATCTGTCGCAGAACGACATGCGCCAGACCATCAGCGACTTCGCGGCCAAAGTGGCCGCGAGCGGACCCGACACCATCGCGCTGGTGTTCTATGCCGGCCATGGCTTGCAAATCGATGGCGAGAATTATCTGGTGCCGATCGATGTCGATCCGAAACGCGAAGCCGACATTCCGCTGCAGGCGGTCCGGCTCAACGATCTTCTGAACACGTTAGGGGCGCTGCCGACCCGGATGCGCATCATCATGCTCGATGCCTGCCGCAACAATCCGTTCCCGGCACTTAACCAGACCGCCGGCCACGGCCTGGCGATCGTCGAGACCAAGGCCGGCGCCCCCGGTTCGTTCATTTCCTATTCCACCTCGCCGGGCGCGGAGGCCGAGGACGGCGCCGGCGCCGACAGCCCCTACACGACGGCGGTGCTCTCGGTCGCGAAGCAGCCAAATCTGCCGATCGAGGAAGCCTTCAAACGCGTCCGGATCACCGTGAGCCAGGCGACCGATGGACGGCAGATTCCCTGGGAAAGTTCATCGCTGACGACTGAGTTCAGGTTCTTTGGCGGCGACGGCAGTCGGCCGGAAGCAACGGCGCCGAAGTCGTCTTCGACGACAATGCGGAGCGTCGACGACTGGCGCAAGGATCTGCAAGGCAAGGAGCCGAAAGTTGCCTACGAGCTCGTGATCGCCGATGACTCGGTCGCAGCCTACGAAGCCTTTACGATGCTGTTCGCGCAATCCTCGTATACCCCGCGCATGCGTTCGCTGCTGGAACGCCGGCGCGAGATGCTGGCATGGAATACCGCCGTTGCCATCAATACGGCGGCTTCCTTCGATGAGTTCCTTGCAAGCTATGGCAACAGCGATCTGGCAGCGACCGCGCGCAAGATGCGCGAGCGCGTCCTCAACCGCTCGCTCGGCGCCCAGGCCGCGCTCACTCCGCCGGTGCTGCAGCCGACCAATGTCGCGCTGGGGCCGACTTGCCCATGCACCATTCAGCCGACGCTGCCGTTGAAGAAGGATGTCGATACGCCGATCAAGCGGGTCAATACACCGCCGATCAAGCAGATCGATATACCGCGGATCAAGCGGGTTGATACTTCGAAGCCGAAGCGCCGGCCGCCGCCCGAGGAAGTTGTCGTCGAGCGTCGTCCGTCCGGTCCGCCGCCGGGCGCCATCATGGAAGGCATCGGTATCGGCATCGGCATTGGTCTCGGAGGAGGATTTGGCGGCCGCGGTCGCGGCGAACCAATGCCGCACCGCGATAACTATCAGAGATAGCCACGCTCGCTTCTTGCCGGTCGTGTCAGTCTGTCGGCGCTAGCGGACCAAAAGGATTGGCAGGCAGCGCTATTCCGCCGCCTGCGATGAGGGCAGGCGCATGCTGTCAACGCCGTCCGCCTTTGTCGCCGAGATGGTCGTGCGGATCATCAGGCGCGCCTCATGCGCCGGCCATGGCCGGCCGCGATGCATGGTCGCGCGGTTGTCCCACATCACGACATCGCCGCCGCGCCATTGGTGCAGGTAGCTGGTCCCCGGTGCGGTCGCGGCCGCCATCAATTCGTCGATCAACTTCTTGCCCGCTGCCGGCTCCATGCCCTCGACGGCGTAGGCGTGCGAGGCCAGATAGATCGCGCCGCGGCCGTTGGCGGGATTCTTCCACACCATGCGCCAGCATTGCGGCGGCAGCGCCGCGCGCTCCTCCGGGCTCGCGAGGTCCACCGTGATCTGGCTGCGCGAATGCGCGTAGTCGTGCCAGGCAAAGGAATTTTCCAGCTTCTCGCGCAAGCTCGGATCGAGCCGCTCGAAGGCCAGCCGGGTCGAGACGAATTCGGTCTCGCCGCCGCGCGCCGGGATGATCCGCGCCGACAGGATCGAGGTCAGCGCCGGCACCCGCTTGAACGAGGAGTCGGTATGCCAGAGCTGGTTTGCCTTGTTGCGCAAGGCGATGCGGTGATCGGGAGGGACCACGTTTCCGTCGGGACCGATGGTGCTCAGGATCACGAAATGCGTACCCGTGCCCTGCGAGCCGACCTTGGTCACTTCCGGCGGGCCGAAGCGGCGCGAAAAGGCGAGTTGAATCTCGTCGGTCACCTCTTGGCCGCGAAACACCAGAACGGAATGTTCCTCGAAAGCCGCGCGCGCCGCCGCATACGCTGCGTCGTCCGAGGCGACATCGGCAAGCGTGACATCGCGCAGTTCGGCGGCGAATCCCGGACCCAACGGCACAACATCCATTCGGCGGTCCTCCATGATTTTTTGTTGGGTAAATCTATGGCAAAACGGCCCGTCCGGCAACGACACGAGCCGGACGCGGTCATGATGGCTCGGTCGCTGACAGCTCGCTCTCTGACTTGGTCCAGAAGCTGCGTCGAATCGCCAATTCTCCAGCAACGAAATTTCCTCGGGAATGTTTTGAGCAAAGCGGGGTTTACAGGTGCGGCTGGAGGTATCACCCAGATAGGAAGGCAGGAGGCGCGCATGATCAGAATAGCAACCCGCTTGATGACGCTCGCAAGTTTTTCGGTGGTGCTGATCGCGGCGCCCCCGGTGATTCCGGCATTTGCCGCGGGAGGGGGCGGCGGCGGCGGTGGTGGAGAACCTCCTCCTTCTTCTTCCTCCGCGCCGCCGGACACCAGGTCCAACGCGGTGAAGTCCACCCATAAGGCCAAGAAGAAGCCCAACAAGCAGTCCAGCATCGAAGATCCCGCATTTGCGCAAGGCTATCGCGCAGCCTATGCGACGATCTATGACCGCAACGATTATGCGGCTGCCATCGAGCAGCTGAAGGCGCTCGGCCACGACGATCATCCCAACGTGGCCAATCTGATCGGTTATTCCTATCGCAAGCTCGGCGACTACAAGCTCTCGCAAGTCTGGTACGAGCGCGCCCTGAAGGCGGACCCCAACCATGTACTGACCTGGCAGTATTATGGCCTGTGGCAAATCGAGCAGGGCAACCGCGATCAGGCGCAATATCACTTGAGCCGGATCGCTGCGATTTGCGGGACCGACTGTGAGGAGTATCGGTCCCTCGCGGCGGCGCTGGAAAAGCCGCCCGGTACCGGTCTGGTTTACTAGCTTACGCGATGCGACGCGGGCGCGCCTCCTTTGAGGAGCGCCCGCAATCGTTCCAGCCTGTCGTCACGGCAGCGTCCGGATTTCGATGCCATCGAAGCGCGTTACACTGTCGGCCTTGGTCCAGAGCGCGACCTTGCCGGCGCTCGCGATGGTCGGGTCGGTCGCGGTGAACAGTTGTTTGCCGTCAAAGGTGATCGTGAACCGCGGGCCTTCCGCCCGCAAACCGAGCTGGTGCCACTCGTTCGCCGTGACCTTGGTGTTGGCGCCTTCGATCTGCATGCGTTGGCCCTTGACCACACGATAGAAACGGACGTTGTCCTCAAGCGCATTGGCGCGCACGACGTAGTAGTTATCGGGATCGCTGAGCCGGACGGCGATGCCGCCGGCCTGATCGACTTTTCCGGCAACCGGCTTGAATCGAATCGTGACATCGACATTACCGGCTGATATCGCCTGGTAGATCGCGAGCGGAAACCGGTAGTCGGTCCTGTCCGTGCTGGTCTGCTCGATGGCAACGCCAGCGGCCGCCAATGTGTCTGATGTCACGGTCCATTGCGCCGGCCCGCCCTGGCCCGTGCGGGCGAATTCGAAGCCGGTTGGCGCCGCTCCCGGCGTCATCTTGTCGATGGCAATCATGATGGCTCCTGTTTCGGCAAGGCCGCCCGATGCTGCGCACGCGAAGGCGCATGCGAGAGCGGTCGCGGCGAGGATGCGTTTGATCGATCGGAAATCGAGGGACTTCGTTCCGGTCCACGGGAATCTCCTCGGGAAGCGCAGGGGCTTGAACGGTTCGACCGTCTGACGGGGAGCCTGCATTTCCCCGCACGCGATTACGCCGGCGTGAAAATCACGCCGCCGGCCGATGGTGGTGCACCCATTCGCGCGCGTGAGGGATCGGCGCGCGGGGTGGCAGCGATGCATTGAAGCGGATCACACTTGGTAACGCATCCATCCGGTTGTCCCATGCCTGAATGGCAGGGAATTTCGGCATCACCTGCTTGCCCTCCGGCGTCAGGGCGAACCCGAACAGCGTCGGCAACAGGAAGAAGTCGGCCAAGCTGACGGCATCGCCGACAATGAACGGCCGGCCATCGGACAGTTCCTTCTCCATTACCTGCAGCGCCTGTATCACCTTCGGCATTGCGCGCAGCACGATCAGGTCGTTGCCGGGAATTCCAAGTTCGGGATAGACCATTCGCTCATGCGCGACGTGGTAGATCATCTCCGGATAGAAGTAGGAGTTGAGGTTGCACATCCACTGGTTCATTCGCGCGCGCTGGCGCGGATCGGCCGGCGTGAACTTCGGTCCGGGAAGGACTTCGTCCACGTAAGCCGCGATGGCGCTGGTTTCATACAGCATGAAATCATCATGCTGCAGCGCCGGCACGCGCCCGAACGGATGCCGCTGCAGATGGATCGGCAGGTACATCTCGTCTTCGGTGTCGTGGAAGGTGTAGGGGACGCCTTTTGCAGTCAGGATCAGCCCAACTACCTTCACGAAGGTGCTGCGCGGGAATCCAAACAGAGTGACGTTTGACATTGGATGCTCCAATGCCGCTGCCGAACTCAGGCCTTATGGAAATTTGACATTCCGCCAAAGCCCTCGGCCCGGCGAGCGGGCGAAGTGCAGTGCTTGGGCGAAATGCCTTGGATACCGGGCGACTGCGATCAAGCCCGATGACACCCATTTGATGCAAAAACACGCGAGAGTCAATTCAAAGTCAATAACGTGTTGGTGAAACGCCACTGCCCTTACGGCTTTGAATCCGATCGCCAAGCCACATTCGGCGGTAACCATGGGAGTCGGCGAGGATGGCAGAACTGATGCCCATTTGAGGAAATCGTAAAATAGAATTTAGAATTGCACCGGGATAGCGCGCTCTTCAAGCAATCGGACCGCGGTGTTATGTGATGCGCGCGCGTCTGGCGCTGGCTTGCAGAGGACTTGAAGTGAAGACACAGCGCACGCTTTTGGCGATCGCAGCGGCCATATTTCGTCGCCACACTGGGCGCGGATGCGCCGGATGCGGAGGAGACCAGCTCAACGCTCTCGCCTCAGGCGCTGCAGGAGATTGCGCAGGTCGAGGCCGAGATCGACCGCATCGAGGCGCAGACCGATCGAGCGGCTTGCAGCGCCGCCGGACAATCAGATCCAGCAAATCGAGTTGCTCGGCAAGTTGATGCTGTACGACAAGGATTTGTCGGTAAACCGCAACGAGGCTTGTGCCTTCTGCCACATGCCCGAGACCGGCTTTACCGGTCCGGTGTCGGAGCTGAACCGGACTACCGGCGCCTATCCCGGTTCGGTGCGCACGCGATTCAGCGATCGCAAGCCGCAAACGCACGCCTACGCGCCGCTCTCGCCGGTGCTGCATTACAATCCCGGGCAGGGCGATCTCGTCGGCGGCAATTTCTGGGACATGCGTGCGACCGGACGCCGGCTGGGCAATCCGGCCGCCGAGCAGGCGGAAGGTCCGCCGACCAATCCGGTGGAAATGGGCCTGCCCGACATCGCCTGCGCGGTCTATCGCGCCTCGCAGCGGCCCTATCGCGCCCTGTTCGAAAGCGTGTGGGGACCACAGGCTTTCGCGATCGCTGGCCGAGCGACGTGGAGCAGGTCTGCGACCGGCCCGGGCCGCCGACCGCCGGCGAGCCGTTGCCGGTTCATCTCAGCCCGATTGATCGCGGCCGGGCCGGCACCACCTTCGATCAGATGGCGCAATCCATCGCCGGCTATGAGGCCTCCGCCGAGGTGACGTCGTTTACCTCGAAGTACGACGCGGTGCTCGCGAAGAAAGCGCAGTTCACGCCGCAGGAGCAACAGGGATACGATCTGTTCCGCGGCAAGGCGCAATGCAACGACCTGTCACCGCGACGGCGGGCCCGGCGAGGACCCGCTGTTCACCGACTTCACCGCCAGCAACATCGGAACGCCAGCCAATCCGAGGCTTCCTTACTATGCGGAAGATCGGCCCGACGCCTTGGGCTATGTCGCCAATCCGCAAGGCACGTCGTTCGTCGATGGCGGCGTCGGCACGTTTTCTCGTTCGAGGGCATCTGCTCAGCCAGCCCTCGGCGGTGGATGCGCGATGGCTGAAGCTGGCGCCGGACAACCAGGCGCGAATGCAGGTGCCGACGCTGCGCAATGTCGACAAGCGGCCGTATCCGTCCTTCGTGAAGGCTTATGGGCACAACGGATATTTCACGAGCCTGAAGGCGATCGTGCATTTCTACAACACGCGCGATGTGCTGCCGCGATGCCAGCCCGATGATCCCGGTGAAGGCACGACGTGCTGGCCGGCGCCGGAGTCGACCGCCAACATGAACACGAGCCGAGTCGGGCAACCTCGGCCTGTCGGACGCCGAAGAGGATGCGCTTGTGAGTTTCATGCAGACGCTGACGGATGGGTTTATGTCGCGGAATCCGTAAGTAGCCGCGTCTCGAAGACCGTTACCGCCGACAATTCATCGTGCCGGCAAATCAATTCATGTATATGCGGCCTGGCGGTTAGCCTTGGGGTTTTGAATCCGATGCGGCGGCGGCGCGCGTTCGAAAATAATCCAGCACGAACAGGCGAATTGCGGAGGACAGATTGCCTTGCTGGCGATTGCTGTCGATCTCGCCGACCAGTTCGGACAGCGTCATGTCTCGAAGTCCGGAGATTTCCTTCATGCCGTTCCAGAACGCCTCTTCGAGGCTGACGCTGGTCTTGTGACCCCCGACCACGATCGAGCGTTTCACGACAGGCGATTTCATGATTCGTCCTCGCCGTCTATCCGGTGCTGATCCAGCAAATCCTTCGCGCGCCTGGTGCGCTGCTCCTCCTGAAGACGCTCGGATTTGGCTCTGCCAAACCGTGCGCGGTTGGCGTCGGCCTGCTTGGCCGACTGTTCTCGCTCGGTGCGCTTCCTAAATCGCTTCAGGTTGACCACGTCCCCCATGCTCGCCCCCATCATGCAATAAATGGAGAACATGCTTTTGCGGAATGGGCACCCCCCGGTTCGATCGTCATTCGAAAATCCCCTTGTCCCATAGCATCAAAGAATAGGCTTCCGCTCTGAATATGTTCCGCTCTGCGGATGGTCATCGAAAACAGCCGGTAAATCGGCCCAATCGGACCCAACAAATCATTGTAATCGTTCGAACGATATTGTCCTTTGGGGCAATTCGGTAGTTGCTCAACCGCCCGGCGGGCGCGAAGATTTTGCGCTCTAGCGCGCTCCCGCGCAATGACGATAGCTGATCGGCCTCAGTCTTTCGGCGTTATGACTTATAACTATTCTAACTATTCTTCGCCGGTCAGTTTTCCAGCGCGTGCGGTGATCAACCGGGGCGCGTCATTTTGTCCGGCTGCACCAGGCGGTCGAATTGCGCGGGTGTAACAAAGCCCAGCCGCACAGCCTCTTCTTTCAACGTTGTGCCGCGGGTGTGAGCCGACTTGGCGACCTTTGCGGCGTTGTCGTAGCCGATGCTGGGAGCCAGCGCAGTCACCAGCATCAGCGAGCGTTCCATCAGATCCCGGATGCGTTTCTCGTCAGCGCGTATTCCCTCGATGCAATGTTCGGTGAACGACCGAGCGACGTCGGACATCAATTGGATGGAATGCATCATACAATATGCCAGCACCGGCTTGTATACGTTCAGCTCGAAATGTCCCTGGCTGCCGGCAACGGTGATGGTGGTATGGTTGCCGAACACCTGACAGCAGACCATGGTCATCGCTTCGCACTGCGTCGGGTTGACCTTGCCCGGCATGATCGACGAACCCGGCTCGTTCTCGGGCAGGATCAGTTCGCCCAATCCGGAACGCGGCCCCGAGCCCAGCAGGCGGATGTCGTTTGCGATCTTGAACAGGCCGGTCGCCACCGAATTGATGGCGCCGTGCACGAACACGTAGGCATCGTGGGAAGCCAGCGCCTCGAACTTGTTGGCGGCGCTGGTGAAGGGCAGTTTCGTGATTTTGGCCACGTGTTTTGCAAACAGGTGAGCGAATTTCGGCTTCGAATTGAGCCCGGTGCCGACCGCGGTGCCACCTTGCGCCAGCGGGTACAGATCTCCGACCGACATTCGCAGCCGCGCGATGCCGCTTTCGACCTGGGCGGCGTAGCCGGAAAATTCCTGACCGAGCGTCAGCGGCGTTGCGTCCTGGGTATGGGTCCGGCCGATCTTGACGATGTGCGCGAACGCCTTTTCCTTTTTGCGCAGCGCGCGGTGAAGCTCGCTCAGCGCCGGAATGAGATCGCCGACAATCGCCATCGCCGCCGCGATGTGCATGGCGGTCGGGAATGAGTCGTTCGACGACTGGCTCATATTGACGTGGTCGTTGGGATGAACCGGCTCTTTGGCGCCGAGCTTGCCGCCGAGCAGCTCGTTGGCGCGGTTGGCGATCACCTCATTGAGGTTCATGTTGGTTTGCGTGCCGGAGCCGGTCTGCCAGACCACCAGCGGAAAATGATCGTCGAGCTTGCCGTCGATCACCTCGCGCGCGGCGCGGGCGATGGCGCGGGCGCGGCGCTGGTCGAGCAGCCCAAGCTCGCGATTGGTTTCCGCGGCTGCAAGCTTGACGATGCCGAGCGCGCGAATGATCGGCATCGGCATCCGGTCCTGGCCGATGCGGAAGTTCTGCCTCGAACGTTCGGTCTGCGCGCCCCAATAGCGATCGGCGGCAACCGGGATCGGACCGAAGCTGTCGGTCTCCATGCGCGTGGAACCGGATCGCGATGTCGTTGCTGATCGAGCCATGAATCCTGTCCGTTAGGCAAAGCCGTTTCGGTGCGGCGCCAACTTGCGCTGGCTCCGCGGGGCACGTTCATTCTACAGGGTAGCAGGCCCTATTCGCCCGGATTATTTCTTGCGGAAGCGATCCAGCCGCACGACTTCGGCGCCCTCGCTCGGCTTCGCCGGCTCGTCCTGATTTTGCTCGACCGGCGCCGGTACCGTCACGGCCGTCGGGGCCGGGGCTGCCGGGAGGTTCGCCGCCGGCGTCTCGGCCGCGGCATCGGACGGCTCGAACTGCAAGCCGAACTGCACCGAGGGGTCGAAGAAGCTCTTGATGGCGTTGAACGGAACCAGCAGGCGCTCGGGGATGCCGCCGAATGACAGACCGACCTCAAAACGATCTTCCGACACCTCGAGGTCCCAGAACTGATGCTGGAGGATGATCGTCATCTCCTCCGGGTATTGCGCCAGCAGCCGCGGCGAAAGCTTCACGCCCTCGGCGGTCGACAGGAAGGTGATGAAGAAATGGTGCTCGCCGGGGAGCCCATGCTCGGCGGCATCGGCCAGTACACGGCGCAGCACCCCGCGCAGCGCGTCGCGTGCCAGCACGTCGTATCGGATATGATCGGTGGCCATTTTCGGTCCTGTCGCATTATGCTGCCGGCGGATCGGCGGCGACATCGGCAGCCCGACTCGCCTGTCCGCCCATGCTAGCCCGGCGGCGCGCCGAGGTCAGCAGGCGTTGCCGCCGCTGGCGGAAATTCCAGCCAAAGCATGGCCGGGAGCATTTTGGTGAGAAAATGCTCTCAGCCCCTGATTTGCGCCTATTCCGCAAAACCGGTGCCCACTTTTGCGGAATACGCGCCAGGCAAATTGAAGTGGAGGCTTCTGTTGCCAGGTGCCTCCGAACCCCGCCTAGCGGAGCTTAACCCACTAGGACTTTAGACTTGGTTTTTCAAACCGCTTACGCGGCCTGAGCAACCGGAGCATAGTTGTCGTTTGCAACTATTGCATAGCCCGATAACGGCGGAACAATACCGGGAAAAAACACGCCCTTTACGCCCTCGTCGATCCTGTTTCGCCCCCGCCGAAACCCGCGCATTTTTGCGGCGGGCTTGGGTGGAGGCGCCGGGTGCTGCCCCCGGGTCCGAATGGTTTATTGCGGCGGCAATTTATTTCCATAGCCGGCGAACCGGCACTCCCAATATAGGGCGCAAAAGTTGAGAAAAACAGAGCCCCGCGGGGTATTTGGCGCGAAAGGCGTCCTGGATCGGCCTTGAACCAGGCTGGAACAAGCCGGATATGGGTTGGCCTTGCGCGGCCGTCGTTCTAAATCTTGGGGATGCCCCCGGATTCGCCGCCGGCTGCCATTCCGGCGCCGGATCTTCCCGTATCAACCCCGCCCGGCCTGAGCGCGCTGTTCTTGGCGTTCGCCAAAATATCGCTTGCGGGCTTCGGCGGCGTCCTGGTCTGGGCGCGACGCGGCATCGTCGATCAGCACCGCTGGATGACGGCGGACGAGTTCAACGAAACCTATGCGCTGTGCCATTTTCTGCCGGGTCCGAACGTCGTCAACCTGTCGGTGGTGTTCGGATCGCGTTTCCGCGGAATCCCCGGCAGCCTTGCGGCCTTCGCCGGGTTGCTCGGTCCTCCCGTCGTCATCATGACCATCCTGGCTGCGCTCTATGCGCGCTACGGCGAAATCGACGCGTTGCGGCGCATTCTGGCCGGCGTGTCCTGCGCGGCAGTCGGCCTGCTGCTATCGGCGGTTTTCCGGATGATGATGCCGCTGGTCAAAAGGCGCGACCTGGTCGCGCTTGTGCTCCTCGCCGCGGTGTTTGTCGCCATCGGGCTGTTGCGGCTGCCATTGGCGGCGGTGTTGCTGGTGGCGATCCCCCTTAGCATTGCGCTCAGCTTTGCGATGCGCCGGCGAGTTCCCGCATGAACTCCAACTCCAACCCGATTTTGACACTTGGCTGGACGTTCGGCCTGATGTCGCTGTTTGCGGTGGGCGGCGCGAATGCCGCCATCCCGGAAATGCACCGGGTTGCCGTCGACGTGCAGCACTGGATGACCGACAAGCAATTTGCCGATGTGTTCGCGATCTCGCAGATGTCGCCGGGCCCGAACGTGCTGATCGTCACCCTGATCGGCTATACCGTCGCCGGTGTTGCAGGCGCGATGGTCGCAACGCTGGCGATGTGCGTTCCGACGGCGGTGCTTGCCTATTGCGTCAGCCGCCTGCTCACGCGCTCGAGCCACTCACGCTGGCCTGCCATCATTCAGGCGGCGCTGGTTCCACTTTCGATCGGACTGATGGGCGCCAGTGGCCTGATTTTGGCGCTGACCTCCGATCGGAGCTGGATAGCCGCCCTGCTTACCGCCGCGTCAGCATTGCTGGCTTTTGCGACGCGGCTTAACCCGCTCTGGCTGTTGCTGGCCGGGGGTTGTTTGGGTTTTGCTGGCGTTATCTGACGAAAATCGCTAGGCAGGACCGTCCGCGCAGCATCAACGCTATCCAAACAGAATGGGCAAGAAGCCCTGTGACGGGGGAGAAAATCGATGAGTGATACGCCGAGCCATGGGCCGGTCAAATCGATCATGCCGAAATGGGTCCGTGGCCCGCAGGATTTCGTCGGCGGGATAGCGCTGATGGCGATCGCAGTATTCGCCTTGTGGGCATCGAGCGATCTGCAGGGGATGCATGGATTTTCGTTCGGGGCCGGAACCGCGCCCCGCATGTTTGCGGTTCTGTTGCTGGGACTAGGTTTTGCGGTGACGGTCGTCGGTCTCGTGGCCGAGGGCGCGCATTTGGCGACGTATCACTGGCGCGGTCCGCTGTTCGTCTCGCTTTCGATTCTTTCGTTTGCCGTCACCATCCGCCCGCTGGGTCTGGTGATCTCGGCATTTGCAAGCTTCATGATTTCTGCGCTGGCTACGCCTGAAACCCGGTGGACGGAAACCATCATCGTCGGAATTTGCCTGACGATCGGCTGCAGTCTGCTCTTCCCTTACGCCCTGGGGCTGCCGCTGCAGCTCTTCCCGCGTTTCCTGGTTCAGTGAGGGCGTAATGGCCGACCTTCTTTCCAATCTCGCCCTCGGCTTCGGCGTCGCATTTTCGCCGATCAACCTTCTGCTGTGTCTGATCGGTGCGCTGGTCGGTACGCTGGTCGGCGTGCTGCCGGGCATCGGCACCATCGCCACCGTGGCAATGCTGCTGCCGATCACCTTCGGCCTGCCGCCGGTCGGCGCGCTGATCATGCTCGCGGGCATTTATTACGGCGCGCAATATGGCGGCTCGACCACCTCGATCCTGGTCAATATTCCGGGCGAGGCGACCTCGGTGGTGACGACGCTCGACGGTTTCCAGATGGCGAAGCAGGGCCGCGCCGGTCCGGCGCTCGCGATCGCCGCGATCGGATCGTTCTTCGCCGGCTGCGTCGCGACCGTGCTGATCGCCGTGCTCGGCGCACCCTTGACCAAATTGGCGCTGGCGTTCGGGCCCGCCGAATATTTCTCGCTGATGGTGCTCGGCCTGATCTTCGCGACGGTGCTGGCGAAGGGATCGGTGCTGAAGGCGATCGCGATGATCGTGTTCGGGTTGCTGCTGTCGATGGTCGGGTCCGACATCGAGACCGGCGCCTCGCGCATGGCGTTCAACGTTCCCGAACTCGCCGACGGTCTCGGCTTTGCCACGGTGGCGATGGGCGTGTTCGGCTTCGCGGAAATCATCCGCAACCTCGACGCCGGCGCCGAGATGGACCGCCATCTCGTGCAGCAGAAGATCACCGGGCTGATGCCGACCAAGAAGGACTTGATCGATTCCGCGCCCGCCATCGTCCGCGGCACGATCCTGGGATCGATCCTCGGCATCCTGCCGGGCGGCGGCGCGGTGATCGCCTCGTTTGCGGCCTATACGTTCGAGAAGAAGATCGCAAAGGATCCGTCGCGGTTCGGCCGCGGCGCGATCGAAGGCGTCGCGGCGCCGGAAAGCGCCAATAACGCGGCGGCGCAGACCTCGTTCATCCCGCTATTGACGCTCGGCATTCCGCCCAACGCCGTGATGGCGCTGATGGTCGGCGCGATGACCATTCACGGCATCGTGCCGGGACCGCAGGTGATGCAGAAGCAGCCCGATCTGGTGTGGGGCATGATCGCCTCGATGTGGATCGGCAATCTGATGCTGATCGTCATCAACCTGCCGCTGGTCGGCATCTGGGTGCGGTTGCTGCGGGTGCCGTATCGCCTGATGTTCCCCTCGATCGTGATCTTTTGCGCGATCGGCATCTACTCCATCAACAATGCTCCGGTGGACGTCATTCTCGCCGGCGCGTTCGGATTGCTCGGCTATTGGCTGATCAAGCATGATTTCGAGCCGGCGCCGCTGCTGCTCGGCATGGTGCTCGGGCCGTTGATGGAAGAAAACCTGCGCCGGGCGCTGCTGATCTCGCGCGGCGACTGGACGTGTTCCTCACCCGGCCGCTTTCGGCGGCGCTGATGGCAATGGCCGCCTTCCTGCTGGTGCTGGCGGTGCTGCCGTCGCTGCGCAAGAAGCGCGACGAGGTGTTCGTGGAATCCGAGACCTGATCGGCCTTCGGCAGGGAATTTAGGGGCGGAACAGGCGTTCCGCCCTTGCCGTTTATGGGCCGAATGTTCATTTTTCCGGGTATAATCGCAGCAATTCGGCCGAATCGCCGTGTCGATTGGCCGGTCGCGGCCGCTAAATTCGCCGTCTCGAAGGCCTCCAACGTAGAGCCTCGCCACGAACGCCATGAACCAGTATCACGATCTGCTTGAACGGATTCTCTCGGACGGCGCGGAAAAACACGACCGCACCGGCACCGGCACGTTGTCGATATTCGGCCATCAGATGCGCTTCAATCTGGCCGCCGGGTTTCCGATGCTGACCACCAAGAAGCTGCCGCTGAAATCGATCGTGCACGAATTGCTGTGGTTTCTCAAAGGCGATACCAACATCAAATATCTCAAGGACAACGGCGTTTCGATCTGGGACGAATGGGCCGACGCCAATGGCGATCTCGGCCCGGTCTATGGGTCGCAATGGCGGTCCTGGCCGGCGCCGGACGGACGCAGCATCGACCAGATCTCCAACGTCATCGAGATGATCCGCCGCAATCCGGATTCGCGCCGCCTGATCGTCAGCGCGTGGAATCCGGCCGATGTCGACAAGATGGCGCTGCCGCCGTGCCACTGCCTGTTTCAGTTCTACGTCGCGAACGGCAAACTGTCGTGCCAGCTCTATCAGCGTTCGGCGGACGTATTTCTCGGCGTACCCTTCAACATCGCGTCCTATGCGTTGCTGACGATGATGGTGGCGCAGGTGACGGACCTCAAGCCCGGCGACTTCGTTCATAGTCTGGGCGACGCTCACCTCTATTCGAACCATCTCGAGCAGGCGCGGCTGCAACTGACGCGCCCGACGCGGCCGTTGCCGACCATGAAGATCAATCCTGACGTGAAGGATATCTTCGCGTTCCGCTATGAAGATTTCGTGCTCGAAGGCTACGACCCGCACCCGCACATCAAGGCCGAGGTCGCGGTGTGACCGCCGACTGAGAAGGCCGTTTCTGAAATCCAGGCTCGTCCGCAAATCGTCCTTATCGTCGCGGTCGCCGACAATGGCGTGATCGGTTCTCGCGGCGCCCTTCCATGGCGGCTGAAATCCGACATGCAACGCTTCAAGGCGATCACGACAGGCAAGCCGGTGGTGATGGGGCGCAAGACGTTCGCCTCGATTGGCCGGCCGCTTCCCGGACGAACCAATATCGTCGTCACGCGCGATGGCAGCTTTCGCGCTGCGGGAGCAGTGGTGACAACTTCATTCGCCGCGGCCCGCGCGGTCGCTTTGGGCGATGCGCTGCGGCGTTTCGCCCCTGACATTGCCGTGATCGGCGGCGCCGAAATCTACCAGCAATGGATGGGTGTCGCCGACCGTCTTGAAGTCACCGAAGTTCATACCCGGCCCGAGGGCGACACGTCTTTTGCCGCAATCGATGCGGCCGACTGGCAAGAGGTGGCGCGCGTGCGCAATCCCGCCGGCCCGGACGACAGCGCGGACTTCTCCTATGTGACATATCGCCGGCGAAGGTCGCATTAACTCCGTTCGGCGATGTTTACATTGACAATTATCGGTTCAGGCATAGCTGCTGCGAGTCAACAAGGCGCGTTGTAAGGGCCGGGGCGGTCCCCTATAAAGCCGTGCAGATGTTGCGAGGCCGGGCATTTTGCCCTCAAGGGCCCGCAGAGGAGACTGTCCATGCCGTGGAAGAATCAAGGCGGAGGCCCGTGGGGCTCGGGTCCGAAAGGGCCATGGGGCTCGGGACCGCAACCGGTTGGGCCAAGACCGCCCGATCTTGAAGACCTTCTGCGCCGCGCTCAGGACCGGCTGCAGCAGTTGCTGCCGGGCGGGTATTTCAGCGGCTTGGGCATCGCGCTGGTTCTGATCGGCGCGTTGGCGATCTGGGGACTGTCCGGATTTTTCCGCGTCCAGTCCGAAGAGCTCGGCGTGGTGCTGCGCTTCGGCAAGCATGTGCGCACGGTGCAGCCGGGCCTGAACTATCACCTGCCGTATCCGATCGAGACCGTGCTGCTGCCGAAGGCGCTGCGCGTCTCCACCATCTCGATCGGCATGACGCTGATCGACGATCCGGCGCGGCGCGGCCGCACGATGCGCGACGTGCCGGAAGAAAGCCTGATGCTGACCGGCGACGAGAATATCGTCGATGTCGATTTCACCGTGTTGTGGCGGATCAAGCCGGACGGCGTCGGCGATTATCTGTTCAACATCCAGAACCCCGAAGGCACCGTGAAGGCGGTCGCCGAAAGCGCGATGCGCGAAGTGGTCGGCCGCTCCAACATCCAGCCGATCCTCACCGGCGCCCGCACCACCACCGAGGCAGGGCGTGCAGGACCTGATGCAGAGGACGCTCGACAGTTACGGGTCGGGCATTCAGGTAACGCAGGTGCAGATGCAGAAGGTCGATCCGCCGGCGCAGGTGATCGATTCGTTCCGCGACGTGCAGGCGGCGCGCGCCGATCTCGAGCGATTGCAGAACGAAGCCCAGACCTATGCCAACCGCGTCGTCCCCGATGCAAAGGGCCGCGCCGCGCAAATCCTCCAGGTCGCCGAAGGCTACAAGCAGCAGGCGGTCGCCGAGGCCAAGGGCCAGAGCGCGCGCTTCCTGAAGGTCTATGACGAATACAAGAAGGCGCCCGACGTTACCCGGCAGCGCATCTATCTGGAGACGATGGAGCGCATCCTCGGCAGTTCCGAGAAGCTGGTGTATGACGGCGGTTCGTCGTCCTCGCAGAGCATCGTGCCGTATCTGCCGTTGAGCGAACTGACGCCGCGGCGTCAGGCGGCGCCGGGCACGACGGGCCAGCAGCAACAGCAGAGCGGGGGCAGCCGATGAGATCCCCGGTTACAGGCATTGCCGCGCTGTTCGTGCTGTTTGTCGTCCTCATCGTCGGCTACAGCTCGGTGTTCACCGTGGCGCAGACCGAACAGGTGCTGGTGGTCCGGCTCGGTGAGCCGATCCGTGTCGTCACCGAACCGGGCCTGAATTTCAAGGCGCCGTTCATCGATACCGTGATCTCGATCGACAAGCGCATCCTCGATCTCGAAAATCCGTCGCAGGAAGTGATCGCGTCGGACCAGAAGCGGCTGGTGGTCGATGCCTTCGCCCGCTATCGCATCAAGAACGCGCTGCGGTTCTATCAGAGCGTCGGCTCGATCCAGGCCGCCAACATCCAGTTGACCACGCTTCTGAACGCCTCGCTGCGCCGGGTGCTCGGCGAGGTCACCTTCATCACGGTGGTGCGGGACCAGCGCGAAGCCCTGATGGCGAGGATCCGCGAGCAGCTCGACAAGGAAGCCGACGGCTATGGCATCCAGGTGGTCGACGTGCGGATCAGGCGGGCCGACCTGCCGGAACAGAACAGCCAGGCCGTCTACCAGCGCATGCAGACCGAGCGGCAGCGCGAAGCCGCCGAGTTCCGCGCGCAGGGCGGCCAGAAGGCGCAGGAGATCAGGTCCAACGCCGATCGCGAAGCGACCGTCATCGTCGCCGAAGCCAATTCGACCGCCGAGCAGGTCCGCGGCGCCGGCGACGGCGAGCGCAACCGGCTGTTCGCCGAGGCCTATGGCAAGGATCCGGATTTCTTTGCGTTCTACCGCTCGATGAGCGCCTATGAGACCGGGCTGAAGAGCAACGATACCCGCTTCCTGCTGCGGCCGGACTCGGACTTCTTCAAGTTCTTCAGCAACTCGTCCGGCAAGCCGCCCGCGGCGGCGACGGCTGGGGCCGCGCCGGCATCGCCCGCCGCGCCGAAGCCGTAAGGCAACACAAGAAGGGGCAAAGCGAGGATCGCTTCGCCCCTCCTAAAATCAAGAAAGATCAAACGGGAGGTTTCCATCCGATGAGGTCCATAGCGTTCGCCGACTTCCTCATCGGTGTGGGCATCCTGTTTGTGCTTGAAGGCCTGCTGTTCGCGGCAAGCCCGGCCTGGATGCGCCGGGCCATGAAGAGCGCGCTGGCGACGCCGGACAACATTCTGCGCCTGGTCGGCATCGGATCGGCGGTCGCGGGCCTGATCCTGATATGGGCGGTCCGCCGTTAGAATTGGCTGAAGTCAAAAAAATGCTGCGGTATCAACGTCATCGTGAGTGGCGGCGTACCGCATTTCGCCGTATTGAAGGGCGCTGATGGGAGTGAAATGTCCGGCACAGCTGCTTGCGCCGTGACCCCGTTCAGGCGCACTGTGGACCTCAAATTTCCGACGCCGTTTTTTTGGAGAGTGATCGAACATGACCGGTGCGATCCCAGCCTTTTGTCATCGCCTGCGTCCCGTGCTGGCCGCGATCTGTCTTGGCGCTACCCTTGGCGCCGCAAGCGTCCTCATTTCGGCGCCGGCCTCGGCGCGGGGTCCGGACGGCATCGCCGACGTCGCCGAGAAGGTGATTGACGCGGTGGTCAACATCTCGACGTCGCAGACCGTCGAAGCCAAGGGCGGCGGCGAGGGCAGGGGCGCGATGCCGCAATTGCCGCCGGGCTCGCCATTCGAGGAATTCTTCGACGATTTTTTCAAGAACCGCCGTGGTCCGGGAGGCAACTCCAAGGGAGGCGACAGGGGCACTGACCTGCAGCCGCGCAAGACCAATTCGCTCGGCTCCGGCTTCATCGTCGATACCTCGGGGATCGTCGTCACCAACAATCACGTCATCGCGGATGCCGACGAGATCAACGTCATCATGAACGACGGCACCAAGATCAAGGCCGAGCTGGTCGGCGTCGACAAGAAGACCGATCTCGCGGTGCTGAAATTCAAGCCGGTGAAGCCGCTGGTGGCGGTGAAGTTCGGCGATTCCGACAAATTGCGCCTCGGCGAGTGGGTGATCGCGATCGGCAATCCGTTCAGCCTCGGCGGCACGGTCACCGCGGGCATCGTCTCCGCGCGCAACCGCGACATCAACTCAGGCCCCTATGACAGCTACATCCAGACCGATGCCGCCATCAACCGCGGCAATTCCGGCGGTCCGCTGTTCAATCTCGATGGCGAAGTGATCGGCGTCAACACGCTGATCATCTCGCCGTCGGGCGGCTCGATCGGCATCGGCTTTGCGGTGCCCTCGAAGACGGTGGTCGGCGTGGTCGATCAGCTCCGGCAGTTCGGCGAGCTTCGCCGCGGCTGGCTCGGCGTCCGCATCCAGCAGGTCACCGACGAGATCGCCGAAAGCCTCAACATCAAGCCCGCGCGCGGCGCCCTGATCGCCGGCGTCGAGGACAAGGGTCCGGCGAAACCCGCAGGCATCGAGCCCGGCGATGTCGTCGTCAAGTTCGACGGCAAGGACATCAAGGAGCCGAAGGATCTGTCGCGCGTCGTCGCCGATACCGCCGTCGGCAAGGAGGTCGACGTCGTCATCATCCGCAAGGGCGCGGAGGAGACCCGGAAAGTCACGCTCGGCCGCCTCGAGGATGGCGACAAGGCGGTGCAGGCCTCCGCCAAGACGAAAGAGGAGCCCGCCGAGAAGCCGGTCACGCAAAAGGCGCTCGGCCTCGATCTCGCCACGCTGAGCAAGGATTTGCGCACCCGCTACAAGATCAAGGACAGCGTCAAGGGCGTCATCATCACCAGTGTCGACGGCACGTCCGACGCCGCCGAGAAACGCCTCAGCGCCGGCGAGGTGATCGTCGAGGTGGCGCAGGAGGCGGTGAGCAATGCCGCCGACGTCAAGAAGCGCGTCGATCAGCTGAAGAAGGACGGCAAGAAATCCGTCCTGCTGCTGGTCGCCAACGCCGACGGCGAGCTGCGGTTCGTGGCGCTCAGCGTGCAGTAGGGCATTGTTGAAAGCGCGCTAGCCGGCCCAATAACGCGTCGTCCCCGCGAACGCGGGGACCCATAAACACCGTCATACGTTGGAGCCGAAGCCGTTAGCCAGCGTGCCAAAACGCGGCGCCGCGGCGTATGGGTCCTCGCGTTCGCGAGGACGACGTTGAGGAACTATCCCTCCACAAACTCATCCCGCCTGTACCCCTGCGCGTACAGCAACGCGGTGAGATCGCCGTAATCGATCCGCGCCGCGGCTGCGGCGGCGACGGCCGGTTTGGCGTGGTAGGCGACGCCGAGCCCGGCGGCCTGGATCATGTCGAGATCGTTGGCGCCATCGCCCACCGCCAGCGTGTCGATGTCGTCAAGGTCGAAGGATTCGCGGAGCTCGATCAGCGTCGCGAGCTTGGCGGCGCGGCCCAGGATCGGCTCCTTGACTTCGCCGGTCAGCGTGCCGTCGCGGACCACCAACTCATTGGCGCGATGTTCCTGGAACCCGAGCATCGCAGCGACTGCGCTGGTGAAAAGGGTAAAACCGCCGGAGATCAGGCAGGTATAGGCGCCGTGGGCGCGCATGGTCGCGACCAGCGCGCGGCCGCCCGGCGTCGGCGTAATGCGTTTTTTCAGGACTTCATCGATCACGCTGACCGGCAGGCCCTTCAAGAGCGCGACCCGCTCGCGCAGCGCCGGCTCGAACTCGATCTCGCCGCGCATCGCGCGTTCGGTGATCTCGGCGACACGCGCTTTGACGCCGGCATAGTCAGCCAGTTCGTCGACGCACTCCTGGCCGATCATGGTGGAATCCATGTCGGCCAGCAAAAGCTTCTTGCGTCTGAAGCCTTGAGGCTGCACGACAATGTCGATCGGCAGATCGCCGCGCGCCGCGAGCAGCCGGTGTTCGATCGCGCGGATGTCCTCGCTGCCGGTGAATGGAATATCGACCGCCACTTCGTCGAACAGCCATTGCGCATGACCGGGGGAGGGAAGAATCGCAAGGGCGCCATCGACCACGGTCGAGTCGAGCGCGGGGTCGGCGGGATTGCAGATGAGCGTGGCGACGAGAGACATGCAGGCGAATTCGCATCACGAGAGCGGCAAGGCCGTGCTTATCGCAGGGCCGACCGCCAGCGGCAAGTCGGCGCTGGCGCTCGAGCTTGCGCAAAAAACCGGCGGCGTCATCATCAATGCCGATTCCATGCAGGTGTATCGCGACTTGCGGGTGATCACGGCGCGGCCGACGCCCGAAGAAGAGGCAAAGGTCCCGCACCGCCTCTATGGCCATGTCGACGCCGCGGTGAATTTCTCCGCGGGGCACTGGGTGGCCGATGCCGCGGCGGCATTGGCGGAGGTGCGCGCGCAAAACCGCCTGCCGATTTTCGTCGGCGGCTCCGGCCTGTATTTCAAGGCATTAACGCGTGGACTATCGGCGGTGCCGCCGATTCCGCCGGCGATACGCGAAGGCGTACGGGCGCGGCTCGAGCGCGACGGCGTCGAGGCGCTGCATGCCGAGCTCGCGCAACGCGATCCGGACACCGCCGAGCGCGTAAAACCGCGCGACCGCACCCGGATCGCGCGCGCGCTCGAGGTGGTCGAGGCCACCGGACGTTCGCTGACCGACTGGCATCGCGAGGGCTTGCCGCCGCTGTTGCCATCGGGAGCGTTCAGCGCGCTGTTTCTGGCGCCCGATCGCGACCAGCTCTACGCACGCATCGATGCGCGTTTTGATGCGATGCTCAAAGCCGGCGCGCTGGAGGAAGTCGCGGCGCTGGCGGCGCGGCACCTCGATCCGCTGCTGCCGGCCATGAAGGCCCATGGCGTGCCCGCGCTGATCCGGCATCTCGGCGGCGAAATCACGCACGAGGAGGCCGCGGAGACCGGCCGCGCCAACACCCGCCAATACGCCAAGCGGCAATTCACCTGGTTCCGCCACCAACTCCCGGAATTTCAGTGGGTGAAGCCGGAGGCGGCGGGGGGATGGCTGGAGAGTGTCATTCCGGGGCGCGCATAGCGCGAACCCGGATGTGCAGTTGCACGATCGCATGCACATCTGAGATTCCGGGTCCACGCGAAGCCGCGTGCCCCGGAATGACGAGGCCTTTACGCCCGGCGCATGGCTGGAACCAGCATTTTCGTCTCGCGAAATGCCCGGGACCCGGCTAAACTGCACAAATCGGGCCGAGCGATGCCTTCCCTTGACTTTCGGGGGTTCGCCGCTATGGTTCGCGCAACCTTTGGGAAGTCCGAGCGGCCATATGAGCAATAAAATTACCAAACTGCTTATCGTCGTCGTACCCAGGCGCACCGCCGGGGATGGCTAAGGCCATCCCAAATTCAGGCGGTGTGCATGGGGCCTCTTGGGCCCTTTTTTATTTCTCGAAATCCAACTGAAGAAAGCCGCGCAAACAATAGCGCATCCGGAGCAAGCCATGAGCGACAAGAGCCACGATCCGAACCAGATGACCGGCGCAGCGATGGTCGTGCGCGCGCTGATCGATCATGGCGTCAAGCATATCTTCGGCTATCCCGGCGGCGCGGTGCTTCCGATCTATGACGAGATTTTCCAGCAAAGCGAAGTCGAGCACATCCTGGTCCGGCATGAGCAGGGCGCCGGCCACGCCGCGGAGGGCTATTCGCGTTCCACCGGAAAGCCGGGCGTGGTGCTGGTGACATCGGGGCCGGGCGCCACCAACATGGTGACGCCGCTGACCGATGCGCTGATGGATTCGATCCCGCTGGTGTGCATCACCGGACAGGTGCCGACGCATCTGATCGGCAACGACGCATTCCAGGAATGCGACACCGTCGGCATCACCCGGCCCTGCACCAAGCACAACTGGCTGGTGCGCGACGTCAACGATCTCGCCAAGGTGCTGCACGAGGCGTTCTATGTCGCGAGCACCGGGCGTCCCGGCCCCGTGGTGGTCGACGTGCCGAAGGACGTGCAGTTCGCGGTCGGCACCTATCATCCGCCGCGCAAGTCCGACGTGCACGTGTCGTATGCGCCGCGGGTCAAGGGCGACGCGGCGCAGATCCGCAAGGCCGTGGCGCTGCTGGCATCCGCCAAGCGCCCGGTGATCTACTCCGGCGGCGGCGTCATCAATTCCGGACGGGAGGCTTCAAGGCTGTTGCGCGAGTTGGTCGAAGCAACCGGCTTTCCGATTACCTCCACCCTGATGGGCCTCGGCGCTTACCCGGCGTCGGGCAAGAACTGGCTCGGCATGCTCGGCATGCACGGCACCTATGAGGCCAACATGGCGATGCATGATTGCGACGCCATGCTGTGCGTCGGCGCGCGCTTCGACGACCGCATCACCGGACGCATCGATGCGTTCTCGCCGGGCTCGAAGAAAATCCACATTGATATCGATCCGTCCTCGATCAACAAGAACATCCGCGTCGATATTCCGATCATCGGCGACGCCGCCAATGTGCTCGGCGATCTCTTGCAGGTGTTCAAGGCGGAGGCGAAGAAGCCGGATATCCGCGCCTGGTGGCATGAGATCGCGAAATGGCGCGCGCGCAATTCGCTGTCCTACCAAAAGAACAGCGATGTGATCCTGCCGCAATTCGCGATCCAGCGGCTGTTCGAGGCGACGCGCGGGCGCGACGTCTACATCACCACCGAAGTCGGCCAGCACCAGATGTGGGCGGCGCAGTTCTTCGGCTTCGAGGAGCCGCACCGCTGGATGACGTCGGGCGGTTTGGGCACCATGGGCTATGGCCTGCCGGCGGCGGTCGGGGTCCAGGTCGCCCATCCCGACAGCCTTGTGATCGACATCGCCGGCGACGCCTCGGTGCAGATGACGATGCAGGAGATGTCGACGGCCGTTCAGCATGAATTGCCGATCAAGATCTTCATCCTGAACAACCAGTATATGGGCATGGTGCGGCAGTGGCAGCAGCTCCTGCACGGCAACCGGCTGTCGCATTCCTATTCGGAGGCGCTGCCGGATTTCGTCAAGCTCGCGGAGGCCTATGGCTGCGTCGGCATCCAGGCCATCAAACCCCGCGATCTCGATGGCGCGATCAAGGAGATGATCAACGTCAAGCGGCCGGTGCTGTTCGATTGCCGGGTGG
Source organism: uncultured Alphaproteobacteria bacterium (assembly GCA_963745785.1). Taxonomy (GTDB): domain Bacteria; phylum Pseudomonadota; class Alphaproteobacteria; order Rhizobiales; family Xanthobacteraceae; genus Bradyrhizobium. The sequence goes on from CAVUYV010000009.1 coordinate 63,068, forward strand.
CGGCACTGGAGAATTGCTTCCCGATGATTCCCTCCGGCAAGGCGCACAACGAAATGCTGCTGCCGGTGGAAGCCACCGACGAAGCCACCGCCACGGCCTTCGCCGGCGGCAAGGCGCTGGTGTGAGGGTGAGCGAGCCGATGTTTGATCTCAGGCAACTGGAGCGCGCGCAGGAGATCGTCGGCGCGGCGATGCCGCCGACGCCGGCTTACGCCTGGCCGCTATTGTCGGAGCGGCTCGGCGCGACCGCCATCGTCAAGCACGAGAATCATACGCCGATCGGCGCCTTCAAGGTGCGCGGCGGGCTTGTCTATGTCGACCGCCTGAAGCGCGAGCGGCCCGATACACTCGGCTTGATTTCCGCGACACGCGGCAATCACGGCCAGAGCCTTGCTTTCGCCGGACGCCAGCACGGTCTGCCCGTGACGCTATATGTGCCACGCGGCAATTCGGTCGAGAAGAACAGCGCGATGCGCGCGTTCGGGGCCGAGCTCGTCGAATACGGCGACGATTTTCAGTCGGCGCGGGAGGAAGCCTATCGCCAAGTCGAAATGACCGGGCTTCACATGGTGCCGTCCTTCCATCCCGATCTTGTTCTGGGCGTCGCGACCTACGCGCTCGAACTGTTGCGAAAAGCACCGGACCTCGATGTGCTCTATGTGCCGATCGGGCAAGGGTCGGGAATTTGCGGCTGCATCCTGGCGCGCGATCTGCTCGGGCTGACGACGGAAATCGTCGGCGTGCAGTCGACCGAGGCGCCGTCTTATGCGTTGTCCTTCGCGGCCGGCACGGTCGTGCGGACCGAACAGCAGCGATACGCTTGCGGACGGCATGGCGACGCGCGTCCCCGATGCGGACGCGCTTGCGATCATTCGCAAGGGCGCCTCGCGGATCGTGCAGGTTACCGATGACGAGGTGGGCGCGGCGATACGGGCGTATTGGACCGACACGCATAACCTCGCCGAGGGTGCCGGCGCCGCGGCGCTCGCAGCCGCCCTGCAGGACAGGCCCAAAATCCGCGGCAAGCGGGTCGGTCTCATCCTGAGCGGCGGCAATATCGATTTCGATTTGTTCAACCGGTGGGTCACCGCGGAAGCCGCAGCCACCGGCAAGGTACTGGTGTGAGATGACGAATGTTTGTCGTTGAGCAGCGACCGCAAATTCCACTGTCATCGTCCGGCTTGACCGGACGATCCAGTACGCCGCGGCGGACGTATTCCACCTCAGGCGCCCGCGATTACTGGATACCCGCTTTCGCGGGTATGACAGGCGTGCGGGCATGACGAAAAAGGAACGACGAGGGACGACAATGGACCAGCCTGCATCCGCCTACTTCATGGAAGAGCGCCATGAGCCGCCCGAGTCGCACACGCTCTCGGTACTCGTGCAGAACGAACCGGGCGTGCTCGCGCGGGTGATCGGGCTGTTCTCCGGCCGCGGCTACAACATCGAAAGTCTCACCGTCTCCGAGACCGAGAACCAGAAGCACGTCTCCCGCATCACCATCGTCACCACGGGCACGCCGATGGTGATCGAGCAGATCAAACACCAGCTCGACCGCATGGTGCCGGTGTACCGCGTCGTCGACATGACGCTGACCGGCCGCTCGATCGAGCGCGAACTGGCGATGGTGAAACTGCGCGGCACCGGCGACCACCGCGTCGAGGCGCTGCGGCTGGCGGAGGCATTTCGCGCGCGGGTGATCGACGCCACCACCGAGAGCTTCGTGTTCGAAATCACCGGCAATTCCGCCAAGATCAACCAGTTCATCGATCTGATGCGCCCGCTCGGCCTGGTCGAGGTCTCGCGCACCGGCGTTGCCGCCATCGGGCGCGGGCCTGAGGGGATGTGAACCATGCTGGCGCGCGACTGGTACTACAATGAGCGGCGGCAGATCGGGCTGGATTCCGCCGTCGCCTCGATCTACGACCGCCATGACGACAGCGATATCCGCGCCCGCGCGGCGCTGACCATGTTGGGGGTGCAGCGCGGCTGGCGCGTGGCCGATATCGGCTGCGGCATCGGCGTGCTCGCCTGCGAGGCCGCGCTGATGGGCGCCGAGGTCGACGCCATCGATATTTCGCCCGCCATGCTGGCGCTGGCGGAAATCCAGGCGCGCGACCGCAAGGTCGCGATCCGCACCCAATCGGCCGGGCTGCTCAGTTTTGCTTACGAACCAGACTCATATGACCTGATCGTCAGCGAGTTCGCGCTGCATCATCTGCCGGATTTCTGGAAGGCGGTGGCGCTGTCGCGGATCTATTGCGCGCTCAAGCCGGGCAGCAGCTTCTATTTGCGCGATATCGTATTCGTCAGCACGCCTGACGGCCCCGAGCGCGATGTCGCGCAATGGGCGGATTTCAACATCAAGAACCACGGCTTTTCACGCGACAGCGTCGTCACCCATATGCGCGACGAATATTCGACCTTCGGCTGGGTGATCGAGCGCATGCTGACCGACGTCGGCTTCACCCTGGTATCGGCCGATTATCACGCGCCGCTGCACGGCACCTATTTGTTGCGGAAACCGAAACACGGCGAGCAGAGCTAGGCCGATGAAGCCTTACGACGTCTGCCTCGCCGTCCTGGTGGCGGTGATCTGGGGCCTTGCCTTTGTCGCGAGCCGGATCGCGCTCGACGAATTTTCGCCGGCGCTGATGACGGCGCTGCGGTTTGCGATCGCAGCCGTGCCGTGCCTGTTCGTGCGCAAGCCCTTGGTCTCCTGGCCGCTGTTGATCGCCATCAGCGGCACGCTGTTTCTCGGACAGTTTCTGGCCCAGGCCTATGGCATCGCGCTTGGCGTGCCGGTCGGCTTGACCAGCGTCATCGTGCAGAGCCAGGCGCTGTTCACGATCGCGTTTGCGGCAATCGCGTTTCGCGAAATGCCGACGCCCGTGCAAGCCCTCGGCATCGGCATCGCCACCACAGGCCTGCTGATGATCTGCGGCACCGTCGGTTTCGATTTCAGCGCCGGCGCATTCGCCGTGCTGATGATCTCGCCGATCAGTTTCGCGGTCGGCAATCTGCTGCTGCGGCAAGCGAAGGACGTGCCGATGTTCGATCTGTTCGCCTGGCTCTGCCTGGTGCCGCCGCTGCCGCTGTTGGCACTGGCGCTGCTCACCGACGGGCCGCAGGCGACCTTGAATTCGCTGATCCATATGTCGCTGACCGGTCTCGTCTGCATGCTTGCGCTCGGCGCGATCTCGACCAGCATCGCCTACTGGCTGTGGGGCCGGCTGCTGCGGGATTACCCGGCGGCGCAAGTGGTGCCGTTCGCGTTGTTGGTGCCGTTCGTCGGCGCCGCGGCGTCGACACTTGTTTTCGGCGAGCGGTTCGGGCCGCTGCGGCTTTCCGGAATGGTCATCGTCGTCTGCGGCATCGCGGTGATGCTGCTGTCGAAGCGGCCGCAAGCGCTGCCGAAAATCGCCTGATGCTGCCATGTCGCAACCGCTGCTGATCGCCTTTGTCGTGTTCGCCGCCGTGATGTATTTCACGCCGGGGCCGAACAATGTCATGCTGCTGTCTTCCGGGCTGACTCACGGCTTCCGCCGCACACTGCCGCATATCGCGGGCATTACCTTCGGCATGGGCTTCATGGTCGCGGCCGTAGGTTTCGGCCTGGGGACCATCTTCATCACCTATCCGGTGCTGCAGACGATCCTGAAATACGCCGGCGCGGCCTATCTGATCTATCTCGCAGCCGTGATCGCGATGTCCGGGGCGGCGCCCTCGGGGCAGGACAATCAGCGCGGCCCGATGACATTCTGGGGCGCGGCGGTGTTCCAGTGGGTCAATGTCAAAGGATGGGTGATGGTGATCGGCACCATCACCGCTTACGCGGCCATCGCCAGCTTTCCCTGGAATATTATAATGCAGACCGCGATCTGCCTCGTGATGGGAGCGGTGTCGACGGTGGCCTGGGCGATATTCGGCAGTTCGCTGCGGCCCCTCTTGAGTTCACCCATGGCGGTGCGGGCGTTCAACATCGTGATGGCCGTGCTGCTGCTGGCATCGCTCTATCCGGTCTTCATGGACGCATGATGCGGCATTGCGCCATGCAGAAACGGGTTTCCCCTGAGGTTAAAAATGCTCTAGACAACGCCGGAAATCGCCAGCCGAACCCGCCGAGACTTCACAAACACATGACGATGCGGGCACTCCGCCCCGCCAGCCAAGAGGAACGACCATGCGTGTTTATTACGATCGCGACGCCGACCTGAACCTGATCAAGGGCAAGAAGGTCTGCATCGTCGGCTATGGCAGCCAAGGCCACGCCCATGCGCTGAACCTGAAGGATTCCGGCGTCAAGGAGGTTGCCATCGCGCTGCGCAAGGGCTCGGCGTCCGCCAAGAAGGCGGAGACCGCCGGCTTCAAGGTGATGGAAGTCGCCGAGGCCGCGAAGTGGGCCGACGTCATCATGATGCTGACCCCCGACGAGTTGCAGGGCGACATCTACCGCGATCATCTGCACGCCAACATGAAGAATGGCGCGGCGCTGTTGTTTGCCCACGGCCTCAACGTGCATTTCAACCTGTTGGAGCCGCGCGCCGATCTCGACGTGCTGATGATCGCGCCGAAAGGTCCCGGCCATACCGTGCGCTCGGAATATCAGCGCGGCGGCGGCGTGCCCTGCCTGATCGCGATCGCCAAGGATGTTTCAGGCAACGCCCATGACCTTGGGCTAAGCTATGCCTCCGCCATCGGCGGCGGCCGTGCCGGCATCATCGAGACTTCGTTCCGCGAAGAATGCGAGACCGACCTGTTCGGCGAGCAGGTGGTGCTGTGCGGCGGCCTGGTCGAATTGATCAAGGGCGGTTTTGAGACGCTGGTGGAAGCCGGCTACGCGCCGGAGATGGCCTATTTCGAATGCCTGCACGAGGTGAAGCTGATCGTCGACCTGATCTATGAAGGCGGCATCGCCAACATGAATTACTCGATCTCCAACACCGCCGAATATGGCGAATATGTCACCGGCCCGCGCATCGTCACCGCGGAGACCAGGGCGGAGATGAAGCGTGTGCTCGATGACATTCAGTCCGGCAAGTTCGCGCGCGACTGGATGCTGGAGAACAAGGTCAACCAGACCTCGTTCAAGGCGACCCGCGCCAAGCTCGCGCAGCACCCGATCGAGGAGGTCGGCGTCAAGCTCCGCGACATGATGCCATGGATCAAGAAGGGCGCGCTGGTCGACAAGACCAGGAATTGTGCTTTCGCGGCTTGGCCCGGATTGCTGCTGGTCATGACTTGCCTCCAATGGTTTCGAGCTTTTTTCGTTGTTCGTGGCGTGGATATCGCCCATTTATTCGTTCATTATTAGAGGGTAATGAGTAGAATAGTTTTCAAGCATTACTTGAAAGACGCACCATGGAAGCCCTCGCGAACCTCGAATCCTTCGTCAGGAGCGCCGAGTCAGGCGGGTTCTCGGCTGCTGCCCGGCGGCTGGGGCTGACCCCGGCGGCCGTGAGCCGAAATGTAATGATGCTGGAGCGGAATCTCGGGATACGCCTGTTTCAGCGCAGCACCCGCAAGCTCATTCTGACCGAAGCCGGCGAGCGTTTTCTGCATGCGATCCGGAGCAGTCTGGAGGAATTGCAGGCATCGATCGCCAGCACGGCGACAGACCGTGGGGAACCCGCCGGCGTATTGAAGGTCAGCATGGGTCTGACCTTCGGAGCTGATTACATCGTATCGCTGCTGCCCGATTTCCTGAAACTCTATCCAAAGATCCATCCCGATTGGCAATTTGAAAGCCGCCAGGTCGATCTGATCGCAGAGGGATTCGATGCGGCGATCGGTGGCGGTATCGAACTTTCGCCTGGCCTGGTATCGCGGGTGCTGGCGCCACTGCACATTATCGCGGTCGCATCGCCGGACTATATGAAGGACCGGACGCCGCCAACCGATCCCTCCGACCTCGCTTCATTCGACGGCATCGTCATGCGGTCAGCGCGCACCGGTCGAATCCGCGAACGGCAAATGCGAAACGCATCGGGCATTCAGATGCCGGCGCCGATCAAAGCAAGCATCACCTTCGACGACCCGGAAGCAATGTGCCGTGCCGCGCTTTTGGGATTGGGTGTAACACTGATCGCGGTACCCCACGCACTTCCCCACCTCGAGCGCGGCACGCTGGTTCGGTTGGCGCCGCAATGGTACGCCGACGCCGGCCCAATCTCTCTTTATTACCCGAGCCGCAAGCTGATGCCGGCGAAGACGCGCGTCTTTATCGACTTTGTCGCCGAAGCGTTCCGGCGCAAACGACTCGCCGAACGATTTGCCGGCAGTATCGGTTAGTCGACGCACCGCACGGCCAGAATTTAATCAGGACTGCATCGCCGCGAGCGCTGACGGCGGCCTTTCCCCGGCTGAAAACGGGAACCGATAGCCTGCTTGCCAGTTCCATATGGGCTAGTCGACTTAAGGCGTTCAGGCATTCGGAGCCAAGATTGTCTTCCGCCGATGATCCTCATCCTGCCAAGGCCAATTCCGCCGCAGGCGCGGTTGGCAACGGCGCGCGTGTCACTTCAGAACAAATGCGCGCATTTTTACGCAATCTCGCACGGCAGGCGTTGATTTTTGCACAGGGCGCCGGGCGGCAGGCGCACATCTGGTGGCCGGCTCTGCTGGCGGCGATCGAGAAAGCCGGCGCCTCTCTCGCAGAACAGTGGCCCGGACTAAGAGCGCGGGTGCAGTCATCGATCAAAAGCGCTCGCTGGCCAAATCGCGGCGCAAAACAATTCGAAGGCCAGCATCTTCGCGTCATGCCGAAGGCGTGGCGCAATCCGCGTGTCATGAAATTCCGGGCGAAAACTCTGGCGGTGTCCGTCGCGCTCGGCCTCGCGCTTGTTGGCGGATATGTGCTGTACAGCATCGCCACCTTGCCGATCGGCGGAGGCCTTCAGGTTGAAGCCACCCAAAGTGCGCTGACCTTCGAAGGCGCCCAGGGCGACGTTTTCGCCACCCGCGGCGTATTCAAGGGAGACAAGCTGACGGCTGCGGATCTGGCGCCGCATCTGGCCCAGGCCATTATCGCGATCGAAGATCGAAGGTTCTACCAGCACAACGGTATCGATCTCTGGGGAATATTGCGCGCCGGCTGGCGCAATACGCAGGCCGGCGGCATCCGCGAGGGCGGAAGCACCATAACCCAGCAGCTTGCGCGCCTGATGTATCTTACCCCGGAGCGGACATTGCGCCGAAAAGTCCAGGAAGCGATCCTGGCGGTGTGGCTGGAAAGCCAGCTCAAGAAGGAAGACATTCTGCTGCGCTATCTGAATACGGCTTATTTCGGCGCCGGCGCCTACGGCGTGGACGCAGCCGCCAGAAGATATTTCGGCAAGAAGGCCCGCGAACTCGGTCTCGGCGAGGCTGCGATGCTGGCCGGACTGGTGCGCGCGCCGTCGCAGCTCGCGCCAACCCGCAATTTCGGCGGCGCCAGGGAGCGGCAGGAGCTCGTGCTGCAGGCCATGGTGGAAACCAAAGCCATCACCGCCGCAGAGGCACGAAGCGGCACGCAAGCAATCCGTGCAATTGCGAACGCCTCCGGAAACGCCGCCCGGCACCAATTATTTTGTCGACATGGTTGCCGGCGACGTCCGGCGGCTTCTCGGCTCGTCATCGGGCGATCTGACGCTGCGCACGACGTTGAATCTGGAGCTGCAGCGGCTTGCCGAAGGGGTCATCGCGCGCCGATTGGAGGCGGAGGGTGCAAAGAAGAATGTCTCGCAGGCTTCGCTCGTCGCGCTCGGCAAGGACGGCGCCATTCTGGCGATGGTTGGCGGCCGGGATTATGAAGCCAGTCAATTCAATCGCGCCACGCAAGCCAAGCGGCAGGCGGGATCGCTGTTCAAGCTTTTCGTTTACCTGACGGCGCTGCAGCGGGGCTACACGCCGCAGTCCGTCGTGGTCGATCGGCCGACCCAGATCGGAGAATGGGAGCCGCAAAACTACAGTGGCGGCTTTCGCGGCACGATGACGCTGCGGAACGCGTTCGTACATTCCATCAATACCATCGCCGCGCAATTGGGCGACGAAGTCGGCATCCCCGCCGTCATCGATACCGCCAAGCGGATGGGCGTGCAGTCGACGCTGCCGGCGGTGCCAAGCCTGGCGCTCGGCTCGGCCGAGGTTAGTTTGCTGGAGATGACACGGGCGTTCGGCTCTGTCGCCGCAGGTTCTCAGATCGAACCCTATTCGGTTCGCTCGATTGCGGGCAATTCTCAACAGGCGCTTTACACCAAAACCGGCGGGGGAAGCGAGTTCACGGGTCAGCTGGCCGCCAGCCGGGCCATGATGCTCGATTTGCTGCAGGGGGTCGTGAACGAGGGGACCGGAAAGGCGGCGCGCCTTCCAAACATCCCGGTTGGTGGAAAGACCGGCACCACCCAGGAATATCGCGATGCCTGGTTCATCGGATTTACGCCGGACATTGTTGTCGGAGTATGGGTGGGAAATGACGACAACACCCCGACCAACCGGGTCGTCGGCGGCGATCTCCCCGCCAACATCTGGCGCGATTTTGTCGGTCGCGCCCTGCCCATCGTTTCCAAGGCGTCCCCGCAGGTTGCAAGGCGAAACCCTGACACACCCAATCCGGTGAATGCGCCGGGCCTGCCCGTTCCCGGCACCGCCGTTCCGGCCGCGGCCGGCTCGGACCCAGGCGCAAGAGGCGCGGCAGACGTGCTCGATACCGCGACGCTCGCGATCCGTGGCAGAAGAATCCAGTTGGAGGGGATTCTCGGCGACGGCGATCGTCGCGTGGTCCGGCCGCTCGCGCGGTTTCTCTGGCGACGAGAGGTGATCTGCGCGCCCAGCGGGGCGCCGGAGCGCTATCGTTGCAGTGTCGATGGACAGGATTTGTCTGAAGTGATTTTGAGCAACGGCGGCGCACGTGCAACGCCGGATGCGCCGGCGGAATTGCTTGCGGCCGAAGAAGAAGCCAGATCGGCCCGGCTTGGAATCTGGCGGCACATGTAAATTTCCGTCTTTCCGGCTCTAACCGGTTGCGCGCGTTTCCGCGACGCGCGCCTTGCGGCGCTCGACCGCGAACACCTCGACCGCCGCGGCGCGCCCGCGCAACTGTGTCGGTCCCAGCGCTTCAACGACAAGATCGCCTCCGGGACGCACCAGGCGCAGCAGATCGGCGGAGACAAGCAGCGCACGACCGACCTGCTTGCAATGCTCCTGCAGCCGTGCAGTGACGTTCATGGTGTCGCCGAAATAGGCGATCTGTCGCCGCGAGTCCCCGCATTCGCTGATTACCACCGGTCCCGCATGCGCGCCGGCGCGAAAATTCGGTACCAGGCCGAACTCCCGCCGGTATGTTTCCGCCTTCTCCGCAATGCTGTCCTGGATGGCAAAAAAGCAATCGAGGCAATTTCGCTCCGACCCCTTGGCGGCGAGCCGCCAGGTCACGATGACCTCGTCCCCGACATAGGCGTGCACCTCGCCGCCATGGCTAAGGATCGCCTCGTCGATGTCGTAGAAGAACCGCGTCAGAAGCTGATGCATGCGCAACTCGCCCATCGATTCCGCCAGCGTGGTCGAACCGACGAGATCGAGGAACAGCAGCACGCGTTGCTCCCGCGTCGGCCTTCGATACCGTCCAATAATTACATTGAAGAGCACGCGGCTGCCGATCAGGCGTGTCAGTTCGAACAGCGCGCCGATCACAATGGACGCGGCAAAGGTGATCCCGACGATACGAGGCAAGCCGGCGGCGAGCCACGCGGCCTCGATCCGATGGCCGTAGAGTACAACTTCCAAGCTAATGGCGACCGTCGCAACGACAATCGCCATGACCACGGACTGCACGACGATCTCGATGACGAGCGGCCATCTTCGTACCCATTCACTGCTGCGGGAGGTGAAATAGAGATGCACCGCCCAGCCGGACAGCGTCACCCCCATGCCATGGAGGCTGCTGCGCAGGTAGTTCGCCAGCGTGCCTTCGCTCGGATCGTCGACAAAGTAGCGATAGGCGCCGCCCGCAACCAGGCCGAACACGGCGAGACCGATCCAGGGTGTCAAAGCTCGCCGCATCCCGTCTCCAAATGATCGTGAAGCAGGCCAGAAGACCATTATACGCGCGTCATTGCTGCGCCGCACCGCAAACATTTCACGCGACAAATAGTCTTTCGAGCACCGGCTGCTTCCGGCAAACCCGCACCCCTGCTATCGTCCAGGCCGTCAAAAAGAAAATTCGAGGAAACGGTCGGACAAGAGCCGGGGAGGCAACATGAAGCACGGCACCAGGGATTTCATCAGGACGCTTGGACTTTCGCTTGGACTTTCCGGACTAATCATGGCCGCAGCTTCCGTGCCGGCTGTTGCGCAGAAAAAATACGATCCCGGCGTAACCGACAGCGAAATCAAGATCGGCAACATCATGCCGTACAGCGGGCCGGCGTCGGCCTATGCCAGCATCGGCAAGTCGATGAGCGCCTATTTCAGGATGGTCAACGACAATGGCGGCATCAACGGCCGCAGGATCAATTTCATCACCTATGACGACGCCTACAGCCCGCCGAAAACCGTGGAGCAGGCGCGCAGGCTGGTGGAGAGCGACGAGGTGTTCCTGATCTTCTCGCCGCTTGGCACCGCGAGCAACGCGGCGATCCAGAAATACATGAACACCATGAAGGTGCCGCAGCTGTTCGTCTCCACCGGTGCGTCGCGCTGGGGCGATCCGGAACATTTCCCCTGGACCATCGGCTGGGCAGCCGAACTACCGCGCCGAGGCGCGGATCTACGCGACCTATATCCTGCAGCATCATCCGAACGCGAAGATCGGCATCCTCTATCAGAACGACGATTTCGGAAAGGACTACGTGCTCGGCCTGAAGGATGTGCTGCGCGACAAATACGGCAAGATGGTCGTCAGCGAGATTTCGTACGAGACCAGCATGCCGACGGTGGACTCCCAGGTGGTGGCGATCAAGACCGCGAACCCGGAGATCTTTGTCAACATCGCCACGCCGAAATTCGCAGCGCAGGCGATCAAGAAGGTCGCCGAACTCGACTGGCATCCGGTCCACATCATGACCAACGTGTCGGCGTCGGTCGGCGCGGTGCTGAGGCCCGCCGGGCTGGACAACTCCAAGGGCATTCTCAGTGCCGGCTACCAGATGGACGTCACCGACCCGCAATGGGACAGCCATCCCGGGATGCAGAAATTCCGCGCTTTCCTGACGAAGTATTATCCGGAAGCCGACAGGTCCGAGAGCCAGCCGCTCACCGGCTATAATCTGTCGACCGCGCTGGTCCATGTGCTGAAGGAGTGCGGCGACAACCTCACCCGCGCGAACGTCATGAAGGTGGTCGCCAATATGGATTTCGAGATCAACACCTACATTCCGGGAATCCGCATCAAGACCTCGCCGACCGATTTCTATCCGATCGAACAGGTGCAGATGATGCGATTCAGCGGCGACAACTGGCAGCTGTTCGGCCCGATCATCGACGGCCACGCGGAGTAGGGGAGCTCATTCCGGCTGGTATCTCGACCTCAGCTGTCGTCACCCGGCTTGACCGGGTGACCCAGTAGGCCGCAGCTCTCGGCTGACCCAGAGCGTCTCTGGAATACTGGATCGCCCGGTCAAGGCGGGCGATGACACTTTGCTGAGGCAAGCATCGTTCCCATCTGATAGCAGTCGCACAGATTTTACATGCTCTCCGGAAAATAGCGGCTACGATGTCTTGGTGCCTGCAATGTTCGGAACCATCGTCGCCGGCGCGCGCTGACAAGAAAAGGAAGCAATGAATGCCCAGCTATGATCTCCGCGTCAACGGAAGCGTGCGGCAAGTGGATTCATCTGATGCCGACAAGCCGCTGCTCTATGTGCTGCGCGGCCTCGGCCTGACCGCGACAAAGTTCGGCTGCGGCCTTGGCCAATGCGGCGCCTGCACGGTGCTCGCCGACGGCGCGGCGGTGCAATCCTGCCAGATGACCATCGCGGATGCGCAGGGCAAGGCGATCACCACGCTGGAAGGGTTGGGGTCGGCATCAAAACCGCATCCGGTCCAGGCCGCCTTCATCGAACATCAGGTGCCCCAATGCGGCTATTGCACCGGCGGCATGATCATGAGCGCGGCCGCACTGCTGGCCAAAAAACAACAACCGAGCGAGGACGACATTCGCTCGGCGCTTGAGGTCAACCTCTGCCGCTGCGGCTCTCATGTCAGGGTCGTGCGCGCCGTTATGGCGGCATCGGGACAGCGAGGCTAGCATGAGCGCACCAGCTGAAAAAATCCGCTTCTCGCGCCGGAGCGTCGTCAAGGGCGGCGCGCTGATCGTCGGCTTTGCGCTGACCGGCCGGCAAACCAGTGCTTCGGCCCAAGGCGTGGCCGGCGCGCCACGCCGTCTCGACGCCAGGGAGGTCGATGCCTTTCTCGCCGTGAACGGGGATGGCTCGGTGACCGTTTACTGCGGCAAGGTCGATCTCGGCCAGGGACTGCGCATTGCGATTCCCCAGATTGCCGCCGAGGAACTCGGCATTGGTATCGAAAAGATCAGATATATCGAGGGCGATACCGCGCTCACGCCGAACCAGGGACGAACCTCCGGCTCGACCGGCATCCAGCGCGGCGGCATGCAAATCCGGCAAGCCGCGGCTACCGCGCGCAAGGCATTGATCGATCTCGCGGCGCAACGCCTCAAGGCTGAAGCCGGAGGACCTCATCGCCACCGACGGTGAGGTTCGGCCGAAAGCCGGCGGCGCCGGCATTGGTTTTGCCAGCCTGCTCGGCGATCGCCAGTTCAACCTCAAGCTCGATCCCAACGCTCCGCTCAAGGATCCCGCGAGCTACACGATCGTCGGCAAATCCCTGCCGCGGCCCGACGTGGCGGCCAAATGCCTGGGAACGGCCACCTACGTCCATGACTTCGCGTTGCCCGGCATGCAGCACGCCCGCGTGATCCGGCCGCCGGCGATCGGCGCCACGCTCGTTTCGGTGGATGAAGACTTGGTCAAGAACCTTCCCGGCGTGAAGGTGGTCAGGATCAATAATTTCCTCGCCGTTGTCGCCGACGATGAATGGACCGCCGTGCGCGCCGCCCGGGACTTGCGCGCGCAATGGAGCGAAGCCTCGGTTCTGCCCGCGCAGGACAAGCTTGTGGAAACGCTGCGGACCGATCCCGGCATCACCGATCAGACCATCGTCACCAAGGGGACGCCGGTCTCGCCGCAGCCGCAAAACGTCAAGACGCTGGCCGCCAGCTATTTTTGGCCGATGCAAAGCCACGCCTCGCTCGGTCCGTCCTGCGCGGTCGCCGACGTGCGTGCCGACGAGGCCACGGTGTGGACCGCATCGCAGGGCACGCATGACAATCGCGCCACCTTCGCCCGCTTCCTTGGCTTGCCCGAGGACAAGGTGCGCCTGATCTATCTCGAAGGCTCCGGTTGCTATGGCATGAACGGCCATGAGGACGCCGCCGCCGACGCGGCGATCCTGTCGCGGGCGGTCGGGCGCCCGGTCCGCGTGCAATGGTCGCGCGCGGATGAACATGGCTGGGACCCCAAGGGACCGCCGCAATTGCTGGACATTGCCGGCGCCGTCGACGCCGACGGCCGCATCCTGGATTGGCGCACCGAGATGTGGATTCCACAGACAACCAAGGGTCTGCTCAATATCCCGCTGCTCGGGCCGCAGGCAGCCGGCCTTGACAACATCGTCGGGCTCAACCCCGGTCTGATCTCGCAGAACGGCGATCCGCCCTATGCGGCGGACCACATCCAGGTCGTCGTGCATTGGCTGAAAGAGGCGCCGCTGCGGCCGGCGCCGATGCGCTCGCCCGGCAAGCCGGCCAATTGCTTTGCCGTCGAGAGTTTTACCGACGAACTGGCGGCCGCGGCGGGCATCGACCCGATCGAGTTTCGCTTGCGCAGCCTCAAAAATCCGCGCGGCGTCGAGCTGATCAAGCGCGTGGCGACGATGATGAAATGGCAAACCCGGCCTTCGCCGGGCGCCGACGCAAAAGCCGCGGTCGCGCGGGGTCGCGGCATGTCCTATGTCCACTACAAGCACAGCGAGACTTTCGTGGCGATGGGCATGGAGGTAGCGGTCGAGCGCGCGAGCGGCAGCATCAAGGTCGAACGTGTTTGCTGCGCCCATGATTGCGGACAAATCATCAACCCCGACGGCGTTCGCGCCCAGATCGAGGGCGGCATTTTGCAAACCATAAGCCGGGTGCTGCTGGAAGAGGTGAAGTTCGATCGCTCGCACGTGTTAAGCGTCGACTGGTCAAGTTATCCAATTCTGAGATTCTCCGACCTGCCGAAACTGGAAATCGATCTGGTCGACCGGCCGAACGAACCGCCGTTCGGCGCCGGCGAGGCCGCATGCGCGACGGTCGGCGCGGCGCTCGCCAACGCGGTATATGACGCGACCGGCGTCCGCCTGCGTACCGTTCCGTTCACGCCGGAGCGGGTGAAGGCAGCGTTGAACAGCAGGGCAAGCTGATCGCCAAAATTGAGGCGGCGCGCGCGTGCGTGGAGGCTGGGGGCAATATGCGTTTGCGCGACTGTCACAATTTTCATGATTTCCGGCGCCTCGCCAGACGACGTCTGCCGGGTCCGATCTTCGACTACATCGACGGAGCTGCCGACGACGAGGTGACTTATCGCCGGAATACAGCGAGCTTCGAGCGCTGCGACCTCGTGCCCAACGTCCTGCGCGGCGTGGAAACCGTCGATATGTCGGTGACGGTGATGGGCCAGAAGCTCGCGATGCCGATCTATTGCTCTCCCACGGCGCTGCAACGCCTGTTCCATCATCAGGGCGAACGTGCCGTCGCCGCTGCGGCCGCCAAATACGGCACCATGTTCGGCGTATCCTCGCTTGGCACGGTCAGCCTCGAGGAGTTGCGCAAGGCGCACGATACGCCGCAGGTTTATCAATTCTATTATCACAGGGATCGCGGTCTCAACCGCGCCATGATGCAACGCGCCAAGGAAGCCGGCGTCGAGGTCATGATGCTGACCGTGGACAGCATCACGGGTGGCAACCGCGAACGCGACCTGCGCACCGGGTTTTCCATTCCGTTCCGGCTGACGCTTGGCGGGATGTGGCAGTTCGCGATCAAGCCGCTGTGGGGCATCAACTACGTCACGCATGAGAGCTTCAAACTGCCCCAGCTGGACCAACACATCGACATGAGCGGCGGGGCGCTGTCGATCGGCAAGTATTTCACCGAGATGCTGGACCCCTCCATGGACTGGGACGACGTGGCCGAAATGGTTCAACTGTGGAACGGTCAATTCTGTCTGAAGGGAATTATGTCGGTGGCAGATGCGAAACGCGCAAGTCGAGATAGGCTGCACCGGCATCGTGCTGTCCAACCATGGCGGGCGGCAGCTCGACGGCTCGCGCGCGGCATTCGATCAGCTGGCTGAAATCGTGGATTCGGTCGGGGATCGTATCGACGTGATCATGGACGGAGGAATCCAGCGCGGCACCCACGTCTTGAAGGCGCTTTCGCTCGGAGCCAAGGCCGTTGGAGTCGGGCGCTTTTATCTCTATCCTCTCGCGGCGGCCGGTCAGGCCGGCGTTGAGCGGGCCCTTGGCCTGATGCGGGCGGAGATCGAGCGGGGAATGAGGTTGATGGGCTGCGCCGCGATCGGCCAGCTCTCACGGGAAAATCTGCGGTTCAGATAATTGCGTCGCGTTCCAGGCCTTGGGGGCCTTGGCCCCTGGCATTGTCGCGCCGTGCAAGATCGAAAAGACCGTTCGCAAATGATGTTGAAAGGACCGACTATGCAATCCGTTGTCATCACCGGAGCGTCCACCGGGATCGGCTGGGCCACCGCAAAGCTGCTGCTCGATCGCGGATTTCGCGTGTTCGGCAGCGTGCGCAAGGAGGCCGACGCCGACCGGCTGAAACGCGAATTCGGGGCAAATTTCACCCCGCTATTGTTCGACGTCACCGACGAGGCCGCGGTATTGGCCGCCGCGCGCGAGGTCCGCGCCGCGCTGAATGGCGAAACGCTGTTTGGCCTCGTCAACAACGCCGGGATTGCGGTCACGGGGCCGGTGCTCGAGCTCGCGGCCGACGAATTCCGCCGCCAGATGGATGTCAACGTGATCGGGCCGATCATCTCGACGCAAGCCTTCGGGCCGCTGCTCGGGTCCGATCCGTCGCTGAAAGGGCCAAAGGGCCGGATCGTGATGATCAGCTCGGTGGCCGGCAAGAACGGCAACCCGCTGACGGCGGCCTACGCGGCCTCCAAGCACGCGATCGAGGGGCTGTCGGAAAGCCTGCGCCGCGAAATGATGCTGTTCGGCGTCGATGTGATTATCATTGCGCCGGGCCCGGTGAAGACGCCGATCTGGAGCAAGGGTCAGGAGGCCGTCGACACTTCCCGCTACCAGAACTCGCCCTACTTGCCGGCGCTGAAGAAGGTCGGCGCCTATATGCAGCACCTCGACTCGATCGGGTTGCCGCCGGAAAAGATCGCCGAGCGGGTGTTTGACGCGTTGACTTTGTCCAATCCCAAGGTGCGCTATCAGATCGCCCCGGATCCGATGCGGCACCTGATGACGGCCTGGTTGCCCAAACGGATGGTCGACAAGATCATCGCCAGGCGCATTGGGCTGATGCCACCGGCATGAGCCGGGACATGGAGCGCTGTGCCGAGCAACCGGCGCCGTCACCCGCCGGACGCTTCGGGCAGAGGGCATCGCCAGGCGGCCGCGGCCGGCCTGGCCCGCTTCCCGGGAAAGCGTTAACGCGGGATTTGCCAGTCTCGCGCCGGGCAATGCAAATTCATTGCGTGTTCATGACGGTTCCACTACCGTTTCATGACACGCCGCAGGCTCCGGCTGCGTCGTCCGTCTCCTGGTCATCGCCAGCCAAGGCCCCAACCACCGCGCCGGGTGTAGTTGCGTTCCGTCCATGGCGCCCGCGCCAGATCAAGGTCCCTCCGCTACGGCTTCCGCCGTAAGCGTCAACCCGGTAGGCATCTGGGGGCTACTGGCCGTTGCGGCGCCGCATCTGGCGGCGCTGGGCGTCATGCTCCACACCGAAACCGATCTTCGGCTCGCGCACGGGCTTTCTGCTGGCGTGGGGCATTTTGAACTGCTTCTGGATCGCGCTGCTGCGGCGTCCGGCTCTGTCGGGCGCGCTCTCGCTCACGCTCGTCGTCGTGCTGATCCTGCTGTCGCGGCTCAAGCACGACATCGTGCAGATGACCGCAAACTTCGTCGACCTGATGGTGATCGATCGCGATACCGCGGCGTTTCTGTTTACGATCTTTCCCAATCTGCGCTGGTCCGTGATCGGCGCGGCCCTGGTCATTATCCCGCTGATGTATGCGCTGTGGTGGCTCGATCCGTTCCGGATCCGCCGCCTGCCGGCACTGGCGGGCAAGCTGGCCTGCCTTGCCGCGCTGGTCGGATATTCCCTGGCCTGGCCCGATGAAGCCTGGCGCGGTTACTACGACGACGGCTACCTGTCGAAATTTGCCCGTTCCGGCGTCACCGCGGTGTCCGATTTCGTCAATTACGGTTTCATGGAATCGGACGCGGTCGCCGCCGAGCGTCTCAAGGTGCCGCTATTGGACTCCTGCCATCCCGCAGGCCGCCGGCCCAACATCATCATGATCCATGACGAGTTCGAGTTTCGACATTCGTCAGGCCGCCGGCATCAAGGTGCCGCCGGGCTATGGCAGCCATTTCAAATCGTTCGACGGCAAGGAGCGCAAATTCCTGGCCGAGAGCAATGGCGGCCCGAGCTGGTTCACCGAATACAATGTGCTCGCCGGGCTCTCGTCGCGCTCGTTCGGCCGGTTTTCCTATTTTGTCACGCGCATCGCCTCGGGCCGCGTCGAGCGCGGACTGCCGCTGGCGCTGCGCCGCTGCGGCTACGAGCACGATCTCGCTCTATCCGGCCTATGGCGCCTTCATGAGCGCGCGCAGCTTCCAGACCACCACCGGCATCCAGCATTTCTACGACGCGCACGATCTCGGCGCCAAGGACGTCGAGCCCGACAGCTTCTTTTACGACAAGGCCCTGGGGCTGATGTCGCAGCAGACGCCGAATACTCCGGTGTTCATGTTTGTCTATCTCGCCGCCAATCATTTTCCCTGGGAAACCCGGTTTCGTCCCGACCTGATGCCGTTCTGGCGCAAGCCCGGCAACGAGCCCGTGGTCGATGAATATCTGCGCCGGCAGGCGATGAGCGCCGAGGACTACGCCGCATTCATCGCGGGGCTGAAAAAGAAATTCCCGGCGCAGCCGTTTTTGATCGTGCGTTACGGCGATCATCAGCCGGAATTCTCGCCGCACGTTCTCGATCCCGGCCTCGATGAAGCCGGCGTCGGCAAGAAGCTCGACCAATTACGACCCGCGCTATTACGCGACCTATTACGCCATCGACGCGATCAACTTCGAGCCGGTCAAGAGCCCTGCGGTGATGGACACCGTCGACGGGCCCTATCTGCCGCTGGTGATCCAGGAGGCCGCCGGCATTCCGCTCGATCCCTCGTTCGAGGAGCAGAAGAAGATCATGCTGCGCTGCAAGGGCTTGTTCTACGCCTGCAAGGACGGCGCGGAAGCCCGCCGCTTCAACCGCCTGCTGATCGACGCCGGCCTGGTGCGCGGATTGTAGGCTGCCGCCGCTCGCCTGAAGCTGCGGGTTCGCGCAAGGCCGCGGCAACTTTCGTTCCGCGACAGCTTGACCAAAGGTGCAGACTTCATATGAGATGAAGTTATGAACCGAATCCGATCGATATTCCTTGTTCTTCCAATCGCCTTCTGGTCCTCGGCGTCCGCAGAGACGATGAGGTTCGAAGACTCCGCGGCAATGCTGGCTGCAAGCTGTGCCAAGGACATCGATTCGAACTGCCGCGGCGTCAATCCTGATCCAACCCGCCTCAAGGACTGCCTGAACTCGCAATCAGGATGTGTTGTCGCCCCAGTGCAAGAATGACTATGGCCGGGCTTTCGATGCGATCCAGAAGCGCGTGGCCGCACGCGCGGCCGTCACCAAACTATGCGCGCGCGACGTAGCCAAGTTTTGTGGCGACGTCCAAAAGGGCGACAGCGGCAAGGCCCTGGAATGCCTGTTGGCGGGACCGCGCGGAGTGAGCATCAATTGCAACAAGGCCATTGCTGAAGCGGGGTATCGCTGATGCGATTGCGGAAGCAGACCCGACGCCACTTGACCCTGCTGATCGCCCTGCTGGTCGGCTCCATCGCATCCCCATCCTCGGCGCAGACTCCGGCGGGCGGCACAGCGGCGGACTGGGTCAGCAAGCTTGCCGGCCTTGAAACTGCGCCGGATCTGGATATCGCCGCGCTGCGGCAGCAGGTTGCCGACAGGGTAAAATCGAGAGCGGACGGAGTGGCGACAAAACGGCCGCCGGTCGCGCCCCAACTGCTCAAGCTGCCGCAACTCGTGGTCGAGATTCGGTTCGACGAAGACGCGGCCGTCATTCGTCCCGAATCCTATCAAACGCTCGGCCGCATCGCCGATGTGCTTACCGATCCGAAACTGCTGGCATACAAATTCCTGATCGTCGTCCATACCGTCTCGGCCGGCAGACGTGAAAATAATCTGACGCTCAGTCAGAGGCGAGCCGACGTGATTCGCGAAGTGCTGGCCAACACGTTCAAGATTTCGTCAAAGCGCCTGCAGGCGATCGGTCTGGGCGAGGAGCAATTGTCGACGCCACCCGCCCGGCAGCGGCGGTCAACCAGCGGATCCAGATCGCGACGGTCGGAAGCGCGCTGGAGCCCGAACGCCCGGCTCCGGCAAAAGCCGCACCCGCGCCGCGCCCGCCAACCAAGCCAGCTAAAAAGCCGCGCTGAAAGGGCGGGCCCGGTTGCGCCTGCCACCTTGCGAGTTGCTTACCGCTTCCCGATCTTCTCCCACAGCCAGCGCGCCACCGCATCGGGCGACGAGGCGCCGTCGCCGCCGGCGGCGCGCAAATTGGCCTCGCGCATCGCGGATATGTCGATGCTGCCGAGCAGCGGTTGCAGCGCCTGCCGCAATGCCTGATCGGAAGCGCGCTTCGGCGCGAGCAGGACGATCGCGTCGTAGGGCGGTATCGCGTGTTTCGGATCCTCCAGCACCACCAGATCGTATTTGGCGATCAGCCCGTCGCTGGTGTAGCCCGCGATCACGTCGACCTCGCCGGAGGCAACCGCGGCATACATGAAGTCCGGCTGCATCTGCCGCTGCGCGCGAAATGACAGTCCATAGGCCTCTCGCAGCCCGGCCCATTCCGGCCGCGAGAAAAACTCATAGTCGGCCGCCATCGACATCGTTCTCGCATGCGAGGCGAGATCGGCAATGGAGCGGATGCCGAGCGCTTCGGCGCGCTTTCGCGGCATCACCAGCGCATAGGCGTTCTCAAAGCCGAGTTCGCCCAGCAATGTGACCTTCTGTTGCGCCAGCGTCGCCTTCAATTCGCCGAGCAGTTCTTCACGCGGCTTGATATCGGTGCGGTGAAACTGGTTGGCCCACAGCGTGCCGGAATAATCGACATAGACGTCGATATCGTCGGAGACCAGCGCATCGAAGATCACGTTGGAGCCGAGGCCCTCGCGCGAGGTCGCCGATAGTCCCGCCGCCCGCAGCCGCTGCGCGATCAGCGCCGACAACACATATTGCTCGGCAAAGGTCTTGGCGCCGACAATGTAGCTCGATGGCGAGCGCGCCATCGAGGGTACCAGCGTTGCGGCAACCAGCGCCGCAATGCCGATGCCGCCGAGCGCCGCGCGCAGGCGGCTGCGGTTGCGAATGCCGTTCTCGATCAGGGCCAGCAATTGATCGACCGCGAGCGCCAGCACCGCGGCGGCGAGGCAGCCGAACAGCACGAACACCCAGTTCTGGGTCTGCAATCCGGCAAAGATGTAATTGCCGAGGCTGGTCTGGCCGATCGGGGTCGACAGTGTCGCGGTGCCGATCACCCAGACCGCCGCGGTGCGGATGCCCGCCATCATCACCGGCAGCGCCAGCGGCAACTCCACCATGAACAGCGACTGCCGCGGCGTCATGCCGACGCCCTGCGCGGCTTCCAGGATCGCGGGATCGACCCCTTGCAGGCCGGTGATGGTGTTGCGCAGCACCGGCAGCATCGAATAGAGCGCCAGCGCCAGCACCGCCGGCAAAAATCCGAAGGCGGAAAAGCCAAATCCGAACCAGGCCAGCGACACTGCCGCGAGCGCCAGCAGCAGCGGATAGAACAGCGCCAGCAGCGCCAGGCCCGGTATCGTCTGCACGATGCTGGCAAGCCCGAGCAGCGCGCCGCGCATCACCGGCTGGTTGCGCGCCGCGATCGCCAGCGGCAGGCTGACCAGAAGTCCCGAGCGCCAGCGCGGTGACGCTGACGCGCACATGATTGCCGAGATAATCCGGCAGATGAGACAGCGCCTCGCTCCAGCGCGGATCGGAGAAAAAACTCATGCCGCGCCGTCCCGCGGCAGCAGCACGTTGAGCCGCTCCGCTTGCCGCCGCGGCGTGCGCAGCAGTTCGCCGACGTAAGCGTCGTCGCTATCGGAAAGTTCTGTCAGCGTGCCCTGTGCCAACAGCCGGCCGGCGCGCATCACGGCGATGCGGTCGGCGAGCAGGATGGCCTCCGTCATGTCGTGGGTGATCATGACCGTGGTCAGCCCGAGCTTGCTGTGCAGGGCGCGGTAGTCGTCGCCCAGCGCATCGCGGGTGAGGGGATCGAGCGCGCCGAACGGCTCGTCCATCAACACGATGCGCGGCTTCGCCGCCAGCGCCCGCGCCACCCCGACACGCTGACGCTGCCCGCCCGACAGCTCATGGGGAAAGCGATCGCGGTAGAGGGCGCGGTCGAGCCGCACCAGATCGAGCAGTTCGTCTACCCGCGAGGCGATCTCCGCGGCCGGCGTGCCCTGCAGCTTCGGCGTGATCCCGATATTGCCGGCGACGCTGATATGCGGGAACAGTCCGCCGCTCTGGAACACGTAGCCGATGCGGCGGCGCAATTGAACGGGGTCGACCGCGCGCACGTCCTCGCCTTCGACCGTGATGTGGCCGTCGTCGGCATCGATCAGCCGGTTCGCTAGCCGCAGCAGCGTGGTCTTGCCGGAGCCGGAGCCGCCGACGATGGCGAGGAATTCGCCCGCGGCGACCTCGATCGAGACGTCGTCCACGGCCCTGACCCGGCCGCCGTCAAAGCTCTTGCCGACATGCGCAAATGCGATCAGGGGCGTTGTGGGCATTCGGTAGCGACCTCAACCCTTACCCTCCCCTGGAGGGGGAGGGTCGGCTCACATTGAGCGCAGCGAAATGTGAGACGGGGCGGGGTGATCTCTCAGCTCAGGCACTTTTCGAAAGGAGAGACTGTCACCCCACCCCGCCGCTCATTTCATTCGCGTCGACCCTCCCCCTTCAGGGGAGGGTGCGCATCAACTACCACGTTGCTGCCGCTTCGTTGAACTTATCTGCGCAAGCGGCTAAGGCATCAATTCGAAGTTGGGAGGCTCCGTGGTGGACGCGGCAAAGCCAACGGCGGTCGCACTTGACGACGCGACGGTGGCGTTTCGGCTTGCCGACGCGCGCGTCTACACCGCGGTCGAGCAGGTCCGGCTCTCGGTCCAGCATGGCGAGTTCGTCGCCATTGTCGGGCCGACCGGATGCGGAAAATCGACGCTGTTGAATGTCGCCGCCGGCCTGCTGCGACCATCCTCGGGAACGGTGCGGATTTTCGATTCGCCGCTTGCCGGCCTCAACCGCAAAGCCGGCTATCTGTTTCAGGCCGATGCGCTGTTTCCCTGGAAGACCGCGATCGACAATGTCGCCATTGGCCTCGAGGTATCCGGCGTGCCGCGCGCCCGCGCGCTGGAACGCGCGCAAGCCTGGCTCACATTCGGTCGGTCTTGCGGCGTTCGGCAACCGCTATCCGCATATGCTGTCGGGCGGGCAGCGCAAGCGCGTCGGCCTTGCGCAGGTGTTGATCCGCGATCCCAGGATTCTCCTGATGGACGAGCCGTTCGGTCCGCTCGATGCCCAGACCAGGCAGATCATGGGCAATCTGCTGCTGGAGTTGTGGAGCGCCGACCGCAAGGCGGTGCTGTTCGTCACCCACGATCTCGAGGAGGCGATCGCGCTGGCCGACCGCGTCGTGATCATGTCGGCGGGCCCTCATGCGCGCATCATCGGCGACTGGCGCGTGCCGCTTTCGCGGCCCGCGCGATATTTCGGAGGTTCGCATGGAGGAGGATTTTCACGCGCTGCATCGCGAAATCTGGAGCGTGCTCAAGGACGAGGTGATGAAGGGCTACGCGCAGTCGTCGCAAGCGCCGGTGGAGGCCGCGTGATGAGCCGGGGCGGCTTGCTTCTCTTTCAGCTTCTGGTCGCCGTGGTGTTTTTCGGGCTGTGGCAATTGCTGGCCACGGTGCCGATCTTCGGCCACATCGTGCTGCCGCCGTTTTTCTTCTCGACGCCGGTCAACGTCTTCAACCGCATCCTCAAATGGCTGATCGAAGGCACGATCTGGCGGCACCTCGCTGGTCACGCTGATCGGAATCGATGCTGGCCTTCGTGATCGGCTCGCTGTCGGGCGCGCTGATCGGGTTCTGGTTCGCGCGCCAGCAGACCGTCGCCGCGATCTTCGATCCCTACGTCAAGATGATGAACGCGCTGCCGCGCGTGGTGCTGGCGCCGATCTTCGCGCTGTGGCTCGGGCTCGGCATCTGGTCGAAGGTCGCGCTCGGCATCACGCTGGTGTTCTTCGTGGTGTTCTTCAACGTCTATCAGGGCGTCAAGGAAGCCAGCACCACGCTGCTCGACAATGCGCGGCATGCTCGGCATGAGCGAGCGGCAATTGCTGCGGCACGTCTACTGGCCGTCGGCGCTGTCGTGGATGTTTTCATCGCTGCATACCTCGGTCGGCTTTGCCGTGGTCGGCGCGGTGGTCGGCGAATATCTCGGCTCGGCGGCAGGGCTCGGCTATCTGATCCAGCAGGCCGAAGGCGTGTTCGACGTCGCCGGCGTGTTCGCCGGCATGATCGTGCTGGCGGTGTTCGTGGTGCGCGATCGACTTGCTGGTGACCAAGGTCGAGAACCGCCTGCTGGTCTGGCGTCCGAATGCGGGTGAGGGAACGGCATAAACGTGAAGATGACGCCGAACGCGGCGCTAGCCGCGTGACGCCAGGCCAGCTAGTATGCCGAGCCAATGAAACTGAATATGCGGGGACCAACGCCCATGAAGATCATCAAACTCGCCGCCGGCATTGTCGCCAGCAGCGCTGATCCTGAGTGGCGTATCGCGCTCGCCGGCCCAGGCCCAGGCCAATGCAGATCGAAAAGCCTGATCTCGTGCTCGGCGTCGGCGGCAAGAGCTCGCTGTATTACCTGCCGCTGACGCTGGCCGAGCGGCTCGGCTATTTCAAGGAACAGGGGCTCAACGTCACGCATCACCGATTTCGGCGGCGGCTCGAAATCGCTGCAGTCGCTGATCGGCGGTTCCGCCGATGTGGTCACCGGCGCCTACGAACACACCATCCGCATGCAGTCCAAGGGCCAGGACATCGCCGCGGTGATCGAGCTCGGCCGCTTCCCCGGCATGGTGCTTGCGGTGCGCAAGGACAAGGCGGCGCAGGTCAAGTCGTTCAGCGACCTCAAGGGCATGAAGATCGGCGTCAGCGCGCCGGGCTCCTCGACCAACTTCTTCGTCAATGCGCTGATCGCACGCGATGGCGTCAAGCCCGATGAAGTATCGATCATCGGCGTCGGCACCGGGCTTTCCGCGGTCGCGGCGATGAAGAAGGGCGAGATCGACGCCATCGTCAATCTCGATCCCGTCATGACCAAGCTCGAGCAGGATGGCGACATCGTCATCCTCGCGGACTCGCGCACCGACGAAGGCAACATGAAGCTGTTCGGCGGCAACAACCCGGCGGCGGTGGTTTATCTCAAGACCGACTTCATCGACAAGAATCCGGTGACCGTGCAGCATCTGGTCAACGCGTTCTACAAGGCCATCAAGTGGCTCGAGAAAGCCACGCCGGAGGATGTCGTCAAGACCGTCCCGGAAGAGTATTTCCTCGGCGACAAGGCGCTCTATCTCGCCGCGTTCAAGGCCTCGAAGCCGATGTATTCCGAGACCGGCATCATCACCCCGCAGGGAATGCAGAACGGGCTGAACCTGCTTGCTGCAGTTCGACCCCGAAATGAAGGACGCCAAGATCGATCTGAACAGGACGTTCGACGATCGCTTTGTGAAAAAGGCGGCGGGCGGCCAGATGTGAGCCTGGCGGCGTCGGCCGATGCCACCAATTGCGATTCATCGCGTCAGCACGCTTGATCTGAACGTCCGTCCGCGGCGGTGGCCGTTCGCCGAGGAGCGGCGCACTGAGATCGACGCGCATTTCGCGATCAAGCAACGCGAGAAACCGAAAATCTGGAATGGCCGGATTCTGTTGGCGCGCGATCCGGTTTTCACCGCTGACTGCTTCAGCGCCTGCTATTTCGATACCGACTTCGCTGATTTCCTGGCCTGGCGCGACTGGGGCTTTCCGGACCGGAGCGTGTTCAACGGCTTCGGGATGGGCGCGCTGCGCTGCTCCGACGGCGCGTTCGTGCTGGGCGAAATGGGCCATCATACCGCGAATGCCGGGCGCATCTATTTTCCGTCGGGAACGCCCGATCTCGACGACCTCAGCGACGGCGCGGTCGATATCGCAGGCAGCGTCGCGCGCGAGGTCGAGGAGGAAACCGGCCTGACCTCAGCCGACTATCGGACCAGCGCACATTGGGATTGCGTCGTCTCAGGTAGCGCGATTGCGATGATCCGGATGTTGAATGTCGAGCTAACGGGCGAGGAGTTGCGCGCCAGGATCGAGGCCAATCTCGCCCGCCAGGATCAGCCCGAACTTTCCGCCATCCATCTGGTGCGCGATGCCGGCGATCTCACCGCGTCGATGCCGCGCTTTGTCACGGCGTTTATCGAGCAGCAATTCTCCAGATGAGTCATCCGAGTTGTCTCGCCGTCATTGCGAGCGAGCGAAATCGCGACGAAGCAATCCATCGCTTCGGACTGTGGCCGGATGGATTGCTTCGCTTGCGCTCGCAATGACGAACTGGTCTGGCGCCGCGTGTCGACGCATATGCCCTGAATACCGTGAAAGTCGCACCAGCCGACCGGAGTCCCCAACGTCATGAGCAAGAAGCCTTCGCAATATCTTGGCGATCAGCTGAGGCCCTTCATTTCGCCGTTCCGTTTCGACGGATCGGGTAACTTCCATCTCAAGTCGCACAAGCCCAACGAGAAGGGCGGCCTCGACAAGGACAAGGCGGAAAAGATCCTCGAGGCCAACCGGAAACGCTTGAGCGATTTTCAGGAAAAACTTTACGCGCAGGACCGCTGGTCGGTGCTGCTGATCCTGCAGGGCATGGACGCGGCCGGCAAGGACAGCGCCATCAAGGCGATATTCGCCGGCGTCAACCCGCAGGGCTGCGAGGTCCATTCCTTCAAGCAGCCGTCCGCCAACGAGCTCAATCACGATTTTCTGTGGCGCCACGTGGTCGCGCTGCCGCAGCGCGGCCGCTTCGGCATCTTCAATCGCTCTTATTACGAGGAATGCCTGGTGCCGCGGGTGCATCGGGAAACCCTCGCCAGGGAAAAGCTTCCCTCGAAACGGGTGACCAAAAACATCTGGCGCGAACGGTTCGAGGACATTTCCGCGTTCGAGCGCTACCTTTCGCGCAACGGCACCGTGATCCTGAAATTCTTCCTCAACATCTCGAAAGAGGAGCAGCGCAAGCGGTTTCTCGACCGGCTGGAGGAGCCTGCGAAGAACTGGAAATTTTCGATGGCCGACGTCGCCGAGCGCGCGCTGTGGCCGAGGTACATGGCCGCCTATCAGGACCTGGTCAGGCACACCTCGACGCCGCTGGCGCCATGGTTCGTGGTGCCGGCCGATCACAAATGGTTCGCGCGGGTGGTGATCGGCTCGACGATCGTCAGCACGCTGGAGACGCTGAACCTGCGGTTTCCGCGAACCGACAAGGCGTCGCTGCAGGAGTTCAAGCAGGTGCGCGAGGCGCTGCTGGCGGAGGGCAAGGGCAGAGGGAAGAAAGTAGCGAAAGTCGCGAAGGGCGGTTAGGTCGGTGGCGCAACCGCGGCCCTCATACCCCAGCACCACGTCCCGCCTTGGGCATCGCGTTAAAAAAGTGCGGGGCTGAAAGGCCCCGCACATGCCTTGGACTCCTAGCTTTTCGAGAGTGCCGCTTCATCCACATCCCAGATGCTCATCTTGCGAGTCTCAGGCATCAGGAACAGCGAGAGCACGAGGCACACCGCAGGCACTGCGATCGGGTAGATCAGCGCATAGGCAAGACTACCCGTCGCAGTGTAAGCCGCCGTGGTGATGAATGGCACCAACCCGCCACCCCAGCCGTTGCCAATCATATACGGCATGGATACCGACGTGTAGCGGATCCTGCCGGGGAAAAATTCAGCGAGGAACGCGCCGATCGGCCCGTAGACCATCCCGACATAGGCGACCAGGATGGCGACGATCAAAACCGCAATCGGGATGTTGATGTGGCCCGGCTGCGTGACCGCCCCAAGCCACGTATACAGCGGATAGTAGGTAACCGACGCAAGAAAGAATCCGCCCAGGATCACCGGCTTGCGGCCGATGATGTCAGACAGCCAACCGAACAGGATGAGTGTCGGGGTCCCGATGACCAGCCCGAGTCCCACGATGAGGGAGCTGGTGAGCGTGTCCACCTTGGAAACCGTCTGCAGGTAGAACAGCGCCCAGAACTGGCTTGAGTACCAGACCACGCCCTCGCCCAATACCACGATGGTGGCGATCACCACGTATTTGAGGTTTTGGGGATTGAGGAAGGCCTCGCGCCATGGATTTTTGCTCGTGGCCCCCTTGGCCTTGATCTCCGCGTAGACCGGCGACTCCTCGAAGTTGGCCCGCATGTACATGGTGACGAACACCAGCAGGAAGGAGAACAAGAACGGAATCCGCCACGCCCAGTCGTTGAACACGGCTTCGCCAAAGTAGCTGCGGGTCGCGATGATGACGATAAGCGACAGCACGATTCCAAGGGTCGGCGAGGTCTGCAACCAGCCGGTATAGTAGCCGCGGCGATTTTCCGGCACGTGCTCGGCGACATAGGTGATGGCGCCGCCATATGAGCCGCCCAGGCAAAGACCCTGGACCATCCGTAAACCGAACAGGATGAACGCGGCGCTCAGGCCGATCTGATCGATGGTCGGAATCAACCCGATCGCCCCGGTGCCGAGTGCCATGCCGACGAGCGTCATGATGAAGGTATACTTGCGGCCGACCACGTCTCCCAGCCAGCCGAACACAAATGCCCCCAACGGCCGGACCAGGAACCCGGCGGTGAACAGCGCGATCGTGCTGAGCAGGGCGGCGACGGGGTGGCTCTTATCGAAGAATTTGACCGACAAGATCGTGGCCAAGCTCCCGAAAATATAGAAATCATACCACTCGATAACATTTCCCCCCGCCGCGGCGGTGATGACGCGTCGGAAGTTTGCTGGAATGCGCGCAGCCATAGTTACCTCCCATGTTGTCGGAGGAGCACATTCCTAGCCGCGGAAATCCGGAGGGATTTCACACGTCACATTGCCCCCCGCTTGATCAAATCAATGTCTGCCTCCGTTGGTCTTGAACAAAGAACTATATGAAGCTGAAGCAGGAAAGTTCCTTGATTTGCCTCAAGAACGTCCTGCAACTAAAGTCGGGTATTCCATTGCTATAGCAGTAATTTGCTCTGGCGCGGGCTTATTTGGCACCTTGGGCTGGACCGGACGTGACGGGCGCAAGCGTCAATGGTCGCATCTCTCGCATCGCACCATTGTTCCAGATCAATTCTACTCCAATCGCCGGGGATAGCGTAGCTTTCGCTGGCACTCTACCGATGCGCCGGCAGAACAAATGACGCAAATAAGGGAGGGGCCCATGACAACTGCTGGGCTAGCTTTTTTATTTGTCGGCGAAATGCTTTGTCTCTCGTTCGCCGCGATTGCGTTGGTCTATTACGCCGACAGGGTGCGATCTGACTTTTTGGGGAAACCCTAAAGAGAAGGCCGGAATTTTTCCCGCCGCCCTGGCGCTCTTTCTCATCGAACGACGCGCAACAGGGATCGGACCGGTTCGCGCTGCCGAACGCCGCCGCAACTTTTCCTGCTGTGTCCCCGGCTATTGCTCTCCCTAAGCTGGGCTGTCGCCGCAATCGGCCCTATACTTTTCATGGCACAGCCTTGCTTTGGCCAAACCGGCATGGAGTGTGGCAGAACGTCGCCGACCTCGAGCATGATCCGGAAAAATGGATGCCGGTTTTCCGAAAAGATCATGCTCAAACAAAAAGATAGGGCGGGATGACGATTCGAAGAAAAGTCATCGCGCTCTATCGTAAATCCCCGGGCCGCCCTCACGCGGATGACATCGGATTGGGTACGGAGCGCCAATGGAAACATCGCTGAACCCGAAACCAGCCGATCCGCGCCATGTCCTGACTGCGCGCGCGGACGAAGAGCTCGCGCACGCTTACCAACAGATCACGAGTGCGGGTGAAGAGCTCGCGCGCGCGGAGGAGCAGCTTTCCAAGCTGGAGCGCGCTGCGCGCCGTGCTGTCCCGGGCAAGCGGCCGTCGCGTGGCGGGCGGGCGGTACGCGGCGTCATCGGCTTGATGTTGGCAGCTTGCATCGGTGCCGCTGCCTTGGTTTGGCATTCGTCCTACGGCGATGCGGCTAGGCAGATGGTCGCAAGCTGGGCGCCGCAGCTCGTCGCAACAGCCTCGCTGCCGCTGGAAAAACCCGGTCTCCCCGCGCAGCCGAGCCCAGCTGCCGTTCAGGCGGCCGCGGCGAATGCAGCACCTCCACAACCAGCGCCTCTGGCTCAGGCCGCACCGCAAGACGTCGCGCCGTCCGCCGCCGCCCCGTCGCCCGAGTTGACGCAATTGCTCCAGTCGATCGCGCGCGATCTCGCAACGCTCGGGCAAGCAATCGAGCAGCTCAGGGTAAGCCAGCAACAAATGGCCCGCGACCATGTAAACGCTATCGATCTGCTCAGGGTGAGCCAGGAACAAATGGCCCGCGTCATTGCCAAGGCTTCCGAGGCCAAGACTTCCGGGACCAAGACTTCCGAGCAGAACCTGCGGCCGAAGATGTCAGCGCCTCCGCCACGGCCGACCGCCGCCCCGGCGCGCAAGCCGGTGCCGACGCTCTGACGATGCCTGGCGTTGGCCATTTCGCCGCGCTGGCCTTCGCGGCCCGCCGTCGACCATCCCGAACGCGTCGTTTTGGTCGGCGCTGACCGTGACGCACTTCACGGTTATCTGAGACCTGTCATAGAGCTTTAGTGCTAGCCTATCTTGGGGCAGGCTCTCGTTGGCGTGCGGTCCAAGAGCATGTTGGACAAACCAGGAAAGCTGCGCGTCTTTCCCAAAAGCCGCCCGCTGATTGCGTTGGCGATCGCGGCGGGGATGGTGCTCGGCGTTGTCGGACCCAGCTCGGCGCAGTTCTTCAATTTCGGCGGTTCCCAGCAGCGGCCGCAGCCACAACGCGGCGGCTGGGGCGGTGGCGGCTGGGGCAATGGCGGCGGTTGGGGCGGTGGTGGCGGCTGGTTTGGTAACAACAATAACAATTATGAGTACCAGCAGGCGCCCCAGCCTCGCTGGGAGAGGCGGCGGCAAGCGCCACAGCCCGTGCGCGAGGATTTTTCAAAGGCGCCGCCGCCCGAGAAACGCGAAACCGTACCGGAGCGCCACATTCTGGTGCTCGGTGATGCCATGGCGGACTGGCTCGCCTATGGTCTTGAAGACGCCTACGCCGAACAGCCCGACATGGGCGTGGTCCGCAAGCACAAGACCGTCTCCGGCCTGATCAAATATCAGCCCAAGG
The DNA here is from genome assembly GCA_963745785.1 of uncultured Alphaproteobacteria bacterium. Taxonomy (GTDB): domain Bacteria; phylum Pseudomonadota; class Alphaproteobacteria; order Rhizobiales; family Xanthobacteraceae; genus Bradyrhizobium. The sequence continues at coordinate 93,934 of CAVUYV010000009.1, forward strand.
GCGACCCGGCTGACTGGGCCGCCGCCGCCAAAGGCATTCTTGCTACCGAGAAAGCGGACGCCATTGTCGTCATGCTCGGGCTCGATGACCGCATCGCGATACGCGAGCCCGTCGTCGAAAAGCCCGACAGCAAGCCCTCCGACAAGAAGGATGCCAAGGCCAAACCGGATGGCAAGCCTTCAGTCGCGAAATCCGCCGCGAAGCCCGATGGCGCAACCGATACCGCAAAGCCGGACGGCAAGGCGGTCGATACCGAATTGTCGCCGGCCGATGCCGCCGATAGCAGCGAACCGCCGCCGGTCACCGCACCGGAGAAGAGCGCGCGCTCGCCTAACGGCATCTATGAGTTTCGCGAGGAACGCTGGGTCGAGCTCTACAAGAAGAAGATCGACGAGATGATCGGCGTCCTGAAATCCAGGCGTGTCCCGGTGCTGTGGGTCGGCCTGCCAGTGGTACGCGGCCCCAAGGCGACCGCCGACACGCTGTTTTTGGATTCGCTCTATCGCGATGCCGCCGGCAGGGCCGGCATCACCTATGTCGATGTTTGGGACGGCTTTGTCGACGAAGCCGGCCGCTTTCTGGAGCAAGGTCCGGATTTCGAAGGTCAGATCCGCCGGCTGCGCTCTTACGACGGCGTGTACTTCACCAGGGCTGGCGCGCGCAAGCTTGCACACTATGTCGAACGCGAGATCAACCGGCTGCTGGCTGCGCGTTCCGGGCCGATTGCGCTGCCGACCGAACCGGTAACGCCCGACGCCAATGCGCTGCCGGGTCAGCCGGCACCGCGTCCGCTGGCGGGACCGATCGTGCCGCTGGTGGCCTCCTCTGTCGGCACCGATCAGTTGCTCGGCGGTCCGGGGTCGCGGCCGGTGGCGACCGATCCGCTGGCAGCGCGGGTCTTGGTCAAAGGTGAACCTTTGTCGGCGCCGGCCGGTCGCGCCGATGATTCTGCCTGGCCGCGCCGCGAAGTCGGACAGGAACGGGTCAAGGGTGAAGCGCCAGTGGCGTCGGCATCGCCCGGTGGCAGCGCCCCGGCAAAGAAGCTGGCGGCATCGCCAAAGCCGAAAAAGCACCAGAGTTGGCAGCGTGCTTTGGCGCGCGGCAACGTGCGGTAAGCGGCCTGCTGGACGACAAAGGAGAAGCGCCGGCGAATTCCCAATTCGGCGGCACGTTGCGGGCATCCCACGGCTGCGTCCCAACCCTGCCCATGCCGCAACCAACATTGACCTGCATCAAAGTGCAATCCGCTTGATCTGACCATCGTGCCTTCTTTGCCAGGGCACAGCATTTCAACGGAGGTTTTCCGCCATGGAATCGGTCGCAGCGTGGTTCCAGGCGCACAGCGCCGGGCTCAAGATCCACCAAATTCCGTGTTTTTGGTGCGCGACGCCCTGGTCAGGCCGATGATTCCGGCGGAAAGCAGGTTTGTATTTGAGCGATTGCGGATTACCCTTGAGGATCGCTTTCCAACCATTCGGGAGGATTGTCCATGACCACGATACAACCTGACCGGCGACCCGCAATTGGCCTCGGGTCGGCCATGGTGCACGCGCTAGCTAAAAATTGGTGGTTGCTGTTGTTGCGCGGCATCGCGGCGATCATCTTCGGTGTGCTCGCCTTTGCCTGGCCTGGCGTAACGCTGTTGACGTTAATTCTGTTCTACGGCGCGTTTGCGCTGGTTGACGGTGTGCTCGCAATCATTGCCGCCATTACCGGTGGCGCGCCGGGGTCACGTTGGTGGCTGGCTATTGTCGGTCTGCTCGGGATTGTGGCAGGGCTCCTGACGTTTCTGATGCCGGGCCTCAGCGCGCTGGTGCTGCTGTTTTTCATTGCCGGCTGGGCGATCGCAACCGGGGTATTTCAGATCATGGGCGCGATCCAGTTGCGCAAGGAAATCGACAACGAGTGGCTCCTGATTCTAGGAGGCATAATATCGGTGCTGTTTGGCATCGGCGTGATGTTGGCTCCGGGAGCGGGCGCGCTCGCGCTGATCTGGGTAATCGGCACTTATGCCGTGATCATCGGCGTGCTGCTCGTCGCGCTGGCGTTTCGGTTGAAGAAACACGCGCATTCGTAATGTGAATGCATGGAGCCTGGTACGATGCTTTGTCGGAGGCTAGGTTTCAAGGAGGCGCCACATGGTTGCCGCTCGGATCGATTTTTGGTTCACGATGGGGAGCACCTATTCGTTTCTAAGCGTCATGCGGCTTGCGGAATTAGAGCGGTCCACAGGGATACCATTTCGTTGGCGGCCGTTTCACCTCCTCATCATTTTACAAGAAATGAAGCACGTCCCGTTCGCAGACAAACCGACCAAACTTGCCTATATGTGGCGCGACGTCGAGCGCCGTGCGGCCCTGTACGGCATTCCTGCGCAGTTGCCGGCGCCTTATCCGGCCAAGCACTCAGTGGCGGCTAATCTCGTTGCGACCGTCGGGATGCGTGAAGGATGGGGCGCAGACTTTGTACGCGCGGCATATCGGCGCTGGTTTCAGCTTGGGCAAGAAACCGGCAGCGAACCCAACATATCCGAGAGCTTGCGGGATATTGGTCAGGAACCGGCGCGCGTACTTGCTTTGGCCAATTCTGAGAATGCCAAGATGGCGCTCGCTGCGGAGACCGATGCGGCGAGGGAGCTGGGAATTTTCGGTTCACCGACATTCGCCGTGGATCGCGAGCTGTTCTGGGGCGATGACCGGTTGGAGGATGCGATTAGCTGGAAACGATCCGACCGCGTCCGGCGTGGTTAAGGCGCTTGGTAGCTTGCGGAGGCTATTCGGGCTCTTTGAGAATAGGCACATGGCTCATTTGTCGACGGTATTCGCGATCAATGAGGTCAAAGCAATCGCAACACACACTCCTGAGCGCAGCTTCATCTCTTATCTTGATCGCTCCTCGCGCAATTCGGATGCTGCCCTCCCTTTCAAATGCGTCCAAACATTCGGTGACACTTGCTCTGCGAATGCCCAACAGCTGAGCCAGGACTTCATGGGTGAGGGGCAGGTCAGTGCTCTCCAATCCATTGCAAGCCACGAGCAGCCAACGCGCCAGCCTTTGCCTGACCGAATGGACGGAATTGCAAGCACCAGATTGCGAAGTCTGCAATAACACGACGTTGATATATCGCAGAACGGTTTTACGGAGTATGGGAAGCTCGCGGAGCACGGCAGTAAATTCCCGAGCAGGAATGCGCCGCGCCACCCCGCCCACCTGCACAATTCGACGGTGTGGCGGTTTCTGATCCTCCTCATCCAGAACCAGGGGCGCGCCAATCATGCCTTCCGAACCGGTCAGCCAAACCTCAACGAAGCGCGTATCATCAACCTTCGCCGAAACGGAAACGAGACCCCTTTCAATAAAGTAGACACTTTCCATTGGCAGTCGCCAATGATGAAGGACCTGCCTTGGATGTATCTCTGTCTGTTCGGAAATCGACAATATGCGGTTTCTCTCAGTTTCCGGAATGAGTCGGAGGAGCTTGTTTCTGAGGCTAACCGGCGCTTCACCGGGTTCGTTTGAAGCTGGCGTTCCCATCATTTTATCCGTTCGTGCAGTGTCCCGAAGTTTGCCGTTTGGACCCTCGAATTTCAATCCAGCGCGGCAATGGCTGGCAATTGTACGCTACCGTTCCGATTATTTCAGCCGTGGCAGGCCGTTGCCGGAACCATCGGCGGAACGAGAGGCCCTCTAATGTGCTTATCGCACTGTACGTAGCGGGCGGGCGGACCAGCAACGAAGGCATGCTCGCATCGATCGTCGCCAGCGGCGCTGCTGATTGAGAGCCGTCTGCTACCTTTCACCGGGCTTTTGCGATCGCGCTCTATCGCAGTTTGCGCGATGTGCGTGCTCATGCCGTAACCGGCCACACTGGGAAACATATCAAAACGCGATGCGCCCGTAAGAATAGTGCAGCTAAGGGAGAATCGCAGGAGATTACGACTTGAAGAACTGGCGGCGTGAATCGGTGCTTGATTTATACAACCTGCTACTGGCGGTGTTCCTGTTCGTTTCGCCGTGGCTTTTCGCGCTCGCCAACCGAACGGCGGCAATGGATTTGCGGGCGAGCGGCGCGGCGATCGCCATCCTGTCGCTGGTGGCGCTGGTTGCGTTCGCCAATTGGGAGGAATGGGCTAACCTGCTCTTGGGCATCTGGCTCATCGTTTCGCCTTGGGTGCTGGGTTTTCCTCATACGCGAGCGATGCATTACAGCATCGGTATCGGCGTGACGGTCGCGTTTCTGGCCACGCTCGAGTTGTGGCTGGTATATGACGCGGCGCATCAGGAACCGACGCCGCCGCCCCAGGCGTCAGAGAAACCTTAATCGCCTCAGTGGACGAGGCAATTCCCTCATCTGGATCCGCCTCATTCAACCGGGACCAAACAGAGGAGGACCGAAGATGAGTACGAGCACAATTTCGCGTCTCACGAGACGCCGGTTCTTGAAGGAAACAGGTCTCACCCTTGCCGCCGCCAGTGCCGCACCCGTGATCTCCGCGCCATTCGTGTCGCGGGCACTGGCCGACACCAAGACACTGTCGATCGTGCAATGGAGCCATTTCGTTCCGGCGTACGATAAATGGTTCGACCAGTTCGCAAAGGATTGGGGCGATAAGAATCATGTTTCGGTTACGGTCGACCACGTCCCTGTGCAGGACGTGGCTGCGCGCGCGGCAGCCGAGGCCTCGGCAGGATCGGGGCACGATCTTTTCGGATGGAACGGCGCCGGCGGTGCGCACCTCTATCGCAAGTTCCTTGTCGATGTGACGAGCCTGGTCGAGGAGGTCCAGAAGAAGTACGGCAAGGTCACCGTGATCGGCAAACAGATCGGCTTTAACCAGGACGACAACACCTGGTCGGCCTTTCCCGACTATTACATCAACTTCCCGGTCATGTACCGCAAGAGCCTGTGGGACGGCATCGGGATCCAGCCGGACAGCTGGGACAACATTCGGATCGGCGGCGCCAAACTGAAAGCGAAAGGCAATCCGGTCGGGATTTCGCTCGGTCACTCCAACGATCCGAACACGACCTGGCGCGGCCTGTTGTGGAGCTATGGCGGCGCAATTCAGGATGAGACCGGCAAGCATATCACACTCAACAGCAAGGCGAGCGTCGAGGCGGTGAAATATGCCGCTGCGCTTTACAAGGAGGCGATGACATCCGACGTGCTGTCGTGGAGCGACGCGTCCAACAACCAGTACATCGACTCCGGCGTCTCCTCGCTGATCATCAACCCCATCTCGGCCTATCGGACTGCGCAGCAGCTTAACAAGAAGGTAGCCGATGACATCTTCGTCATGAAGCCGCCCAAGGGCCCGGTGCGTCAGTTCATGGGCGCCGCTGCGGAGTTTTACGGCATCTGGAAGTTCTCCAGAAACCAGGAGGTGGCGAAGGAGTTCCTCAAATACTACGCCGACAATTGGGTCGACGCCTTCAAGGCAAGCTCCGGCTACAACATGCCGATCTTCGCCAACATCGTGCCCAAGCCGATGCCACTTCTGTCCGACGATCCGACATCGACCCCGCATGACAAGCTGGCCATCCTGCAGACCTCCGACGAGTGGTCCGCGGTCCCTGGCTATCCGGGGCCGGCCTGGCCCGCCACCGACGAGATCTACAACAACTTCATCGTCTGCGACATGATGGCGAAGGCAGCGACGGGTTCGATGACCGCCGAAAAGTCGGTCAAGTGGGCCGCGCAACAGTGCGAAGACGTCTTTAACAAGTGGCTGCACAAGGCGTGAGGGTGATGGCCTGGTCCAGCCCGCGTCCTCTCGCGGTCCGAAGAGAGAGCCGGACGTCGGCCAAAAAGGGGAAGGGCGTGGCGCGCCGAAGCATCGGCGAGGCGGACGCCACGCTTCATTTTTAGGGAGATTTAATGGCCGCGGTATCGACCAGGGATATCGTCAAGACGTTTGGCGAAATTTCAGCCGTCAACGGCATCACGCTGACGGTACCCGACGGGGAGTTCATGGTGCTGCTTGGACCATCGGGCTGCGGCAAGACGACGTTTTTGCGCATTGTCTGCGGGCTCGAGCGGCAGACCAGCGGCGACCTCATCATTGGCGGCCACGTCGTCAACGACATGCCGCCGCGCGCCAGGGGCGTGGCGATGATGTTTCAAAGCTACGGGCTCTATCCGCATTATACCGTTCGCAAGAATATCGCCTTTCCGCTGCGGACGCAGCGCGTTCCCGGCGCCGCGATCGAGAAGAAGGTTGCATGGGCATCGCGGCTGCTCGGGATCGACCATCTGCTCGACCGGCGGCCGCGCCAGCTCTCCGGTGGCGAGCGCCAGCGCGTTGCCCTGGCGCGCGCACTGGTGCGTGAGCCGACCGCGCTTCTGCTCGACGAGCCACTCTCGAACCTCGACGCTAAATTGCGCGCTTCGGCCCGCCAGGAGATCAAGCAGTTCCAGCAGCGGGTCGGGACCACCACCATCTATGTGACCCACGATCAGGTCGAGGCGATGGGCATGGGCGACCGCATCGCGGTGATCGACCATGGGCGGGTGCGCCAGGTCGGAACGCCGGCCGAGATTTACGAAGACCCCGCCGATCGCTTCGTCGCGACCTTCGTCGGCACGCCGCCGATGAATCTCTTGCAGAAGAACGGTGGCTATCTCGGCTTCCGTCCGGAAAATTTCCTGCCCAAGGACATGATCGACGACGACAACGGCGGCGTCACCGAATTCCCGTTCCGCGTCGACCGCTCCGAATATCTCGGCTCCGAACGCATCGTTTACGGCGTGGTCGAAGGCTTTGAGGCGCAGGTGATCACCGCAAAATTACCGCCGGCGCATGTTGCCGAGCAAAGCATCCGGCCCGGCGAGTGGCATCCCTTTGCGGTCCGCAATAGCGCGATGCGCTATTTCGGCCAGGACGGCAAGCGGGCGAGGCGTCATTAAACGAGGTCTTTAGCCGATGGCCGTGATTGCTGAACCCGTCGTCGCCAAGCCCGTTTCGCGCTTCCGCTTTATCCTCGACCGGCGCGAGATGCTCGGCTCGATCTTCGTCGCGCCTGCAATTCTTTATGTCCTGCTCCTGGTCGGGGTGCCCTTCCTGCTCGCGGTGTATTATTCGGTCAGCGCCTACACGATCTACGATCCCTCATGGCGCTTCGTCGGCCTCGCAAACTTCAAGCAAATCGTCCACAACCCGGTATTTGTCGAAACGCTTGAAAACACTTTCCTCTTCACGTTTGCTTCGCAATTGCTCGGTCTCGTGCTCGGCAAGTTCGGCGCGTTCTTGCTTCTGCGGCCGTTCCACGGGCGCAAGATCGTGCGGGCCTTGATTATCCTGCCCTGGGCGGTGCCGATCGCGCTCGCCAGCGTCGCCTGGGAATGGATGTTCGATTCGCTCTACAGCGTGATCAACTGGACGCTGATCGCGGTCGGTATCATCGACCGTTCGCAGGCGCCGAACTGGCTCGGTAGTCCGCATCTGGCGATGCTGTGCGTGATCGTCGTCAACGCCTGGCGTTTCTTTCCATTTGCGATCGTCATCTTTCTCGCCGGCATTACCTCCGTCCCGCAGGACATCGTCGACGCTGCAACCGTGGACGGCGCCGGTTTCTGGCGCCGCAACTATCAGATCATCCTGCCGATGATTTTCCCGATCGTCGCCGTCGGCCTGATCTTCGGCTTCGTGTTTACGTTCACCGACCTTTCCGTCGTCTATCTCCTGACCAATGGCGGTCCCGTGAATGCGACCTCGGTGCTGGGCTTTGAGGGTTTTCAGGTCGGCATTGCCTCCGGCGATGTGTCGCATGGCGCCGCCATCTCGCTATTCATGCTGCCGGTGCTGTTTGTCCTTGTCGTCGGCATGCTGCGCTTCATCCGGCGGCGGGAGATCTGACATGAAGCGTCTGCTTGGCAACACTTTTCAGGAGATCTCCTTTTATGGCGCGGTCGCGTTGTTCGTGGTTATGACCGCATTCCCGTTCTATTGGATGCTGATCACTTCGCTGAAGAGCAATCCCGACCTCTACAACGTCACCAATACTCCGTTCTGGTTCAATGAAGCGCCGACGCTCGAGCATTTCCGCTATCTGTTCGAGCAGACGCTGTTCGCGCGCTGGCTTTTGAATTCACTCATTATCGGCCTCTGCGTCGTCGCGATCACCCTCGTCGCCGCGTTGCCTGCCGGCTACAGCCTGGCGCGGATGACCGGCCGCAGCGGCGAGGCTCTCGGCATCGGCATTTTCCTCACTTATCTGGTGCCGCCGACGCTGCTCTTCCTGCCGCTGTCGCGGATCGTTGCCGACCTGGGTTTACAAAATTCGATGTGGTCGCTGGTGCTGGTCTACCCGACCTTCACCATCCCGTTCTGCACCTGGCTCTTGATGGGTTTCTTCAAGTCCATGCCGGTCGAGATCGAGGAGGCGGCGATCGTCGACGGCTGCAGTCTGTTCGGCGCCTTCATTCGGATGGTGATCCCGCTGTCGCTGCCGGCAATCCTGACGGCCGTGATCTTCACCTTCACGCTGACCTTGCAGGAGTTCGTCTACGCTCTGACCTTCATTTCCTCCTCCGCGCAGAAGCCGATCACGCTTGGCGTGGCGACCGATCTCGTACGCGGCGACATCTTCTTCTGGGGCGAGATCATGGCCGGCGCCTTGATCGCCAGCATCCCGGTGGCGATCGCCTATAACCTGTTCCTCGATCGCTTCATCTCCGGCATCACCGGCGGCGCCGTCAAATAGGCAGATCAACAGGTCATCGCACAGCGAGATTTGCCTGACGGGCAAATCACTTCGGATTTGCCGAAGTCGTGTCAAGCCCCGTTTGTAAAAATATTTCTGTTTTCTCCCGACCCAAATCAGTTCACTGATTCGCACGTCCCGTTCCGACAAGAGGGGCGTTGCGCAACGTCATCAACGTGGAGCGGGATGCGGTGGACGCGGGCAGCGCGCGAGACGAGCGCGGTCTGCTTGCGTACGGTGAAGTCGTGTGGTTCCGACGCCCCAATCCTTGGCGTCAAGCCTGTGAGAAGAAGCGCAGGCGACGGTGTCAAACAGCGTGGTCACCGAGGAGAGCGCGTATAAGCCGTAAAACCATTGCGCGGGGAATGCCGGGATGATTCCGGTGTGACCGTGGTGACTAACTCGTATGCTTGTTTTGTTTTGCATGCGAGGCTGCGGGTGCATTAGGCACCCGGCATTCCCTGCGCCCTCTGTTCTTCAGGAGGCGCAAACATCCGCAAAACCTCGGGCGCATCGCGCCGCGAGAATGCGGAGGCATATGTGGAATTGTTTTGGCGGTTTCAAAATTGAACGGAGCTCTTCGTCGTCCCGGCCAAGCGAAGCGCGAGCCGAGACCCATAACCACGAATGTACTTTCTTGCGCGAAGCTGGGGCCGCAGCTCTATCCACAACAGACATGGTGGTTGATGGTGTGGACGGCCCCCTACGGCATCAGTGTGCCAGAATGAGGTTGTCAGAAACTCATTCATGGGAGCCGTCCGTGAGCCAGATTATCCGAATTGGAATGGATACGTCGAAGCATATTTTTCAGCTGCATGGGGTTGATGCGTCGGAACAGGTGGTGCTGCGCAAGCGGTTTGGACGCAAAGCGATGCTGGCATTTTTTGCCAAGTTGCCGCCAACGGTTGTCGCGATCGAGGCGTGCGGGGCCGCTCATCACTTGGCGCGGGAGCTTGGCAAACTGGGGCACACCGTAAAGCTGATCGCGCCACAGTTGGTGAAGCCCTATGTGCCGCGAAACAAGAACGACGGGCGCGATGCGGAGGGACTGTGCGAGGCGGCGAGCCGGCCGCGGATGCAATTCGTGCCGGTGAAGACAATTGAGCAGCAGGCGGCGCTGATGCTGTTGGGTGTCCGCGACCAGCTGGTTGCGCGACGTACGCAGCTGAGCAACACGATCCGCGGTTATGCGGCAGAGTTCGGGCTGGTCGAAGCCAAAGGTCTGGACAAGATCGCAGCGCTCCTGGCCGCGACTGCGCGCGACGACAGCGTGCCGGCCTTGGCGCGCGAACTGTTTGCAACGCTCGGTCGCGACTATGCGCAGGTGCAGGTCGAACTGAAGGCGATCGAGGCAAAGCTCGTGGCTTGGCACCGCGCCAATGCCCTGAGCCGGCGACTGGCGCAGATCCCGGGCGTCGGCCCAGTTACTGCGGCAGCGCTGGTGATGAAGGCGCCCGACCCGCACGCCTTCCGCTCCGGCCGGCTGTTTGCAGCCTGGCTCGGCTTGACGCCGAAGGACCATTCCACGGCCGGCAAGACCAGGCTTGGCAAGATTACCCGCGCCGGCGATGAGAGCTTGCGCCGACTGCTGGTGGCTCGGGGCGACCTCGGTGGTCAAGCAGGCCAAGGCGCGAAGTCGCGGGCCACGCTGGCTCCTCGAGCTTCTTGAGCGCAAGGCGCCGAAGCTTGCAGCAGTGGCGCTTGCCAACAAAATGGCCCGCATCGCCTGGAAGCTGATGACGACGGGAGAGGATTACGACAGCGCGCGGATCGATGCCGCAGTGGCCGCCGTCGCGTAAGAGATTCGGCCGGCTGGCGGGTTCGCCCACTGGCCGAACCGGAGCTGCAAGAGCAAGTAGATGGTAGGATCGATCGATCCGGGATGCGAGCAAATCCGTGGGACCCATTGGCCGAACAAAGGTCGCGTGGTTGATTGGAACTCGTGTCGCGGAAACCATCTTGGCCAGCGGTCTCAAAACGACCGCATCAACAGGCCGGACATATGGACGCAAGCGATCCGATCATACATCAAAAAGCTCTTGTGCAACGGGGGCCGTCCACATATGGGTCCCCGCTTTCGCGGGGACGACAAAAGCAGACGTGGCTCAAATCGGAGGTACGCAACCCTCACAGCTCCCTCGCATTGGAAAACGCGAACGACGACACCCGCCTGGTATTTTCGTCGAGGATCAAGCTGCGGGTGATCGGCGGCTCGGCGCGCTGGCTGCAGTTTTCGCGCTCGCAAAGCCGGCAGTTGACGCCGATCGGCGTGCCCTCGGTCTTCTCGAGATCGATGCCGGTGGCGTAGACCAGGCGGGACGCATGGCGGATTTCGCAACCGAGCCCGATGGCAAAGCGCGGCTGCGGCTGCGGATGCGGCGCCACCGGCCGGCGCACCATCTGCGCGATGCTGAAATAGCGCGTGCCGTCCGGCAGCTCGATCACCTGGCTCAAGCAGGCGGTCCGGCGTGTCGAAGGTCGAATGCACGTTCCACAGCGGACAGGTGCCGCCGAACTTCGAAAACGGGAAGGTGCCGGAAGAAAATCGTTTCGAGACGTTGCCGGCGTTGTCGACGCGCAGCATGAAGAAGGGAACGCCGCGCGCGTTCGGCCGCTGCAGCGTGGTCAGGCGGTGGCAGACCTGCTCGAAACCGGCATTGAAGCGCTGCGCCAGCACATGCACGTCGTAGCCGAGCTGCTCGGCGGCGCCGTGAAAAGCCTGATAGGGCATCATGCTTGCTGCCGCGAAATAATTCGCAAGCGTAATCCGGTAGAGCCGGCGCGGCGTGTCGTCGAGCGGCCCGGCGCGGCCGACGATGGTTTCAAAAATGCCGCCGCATTCGGCGATGCCGAGCTGAAACGCGAGCTGGAAGGCGCGGCCGGGTCCGTCGATCAATTCCGAAATCAGCAGTTGCCGGCGATGGCGGTCGAACCGCCGCAGCGTTTCGCGCATCACATCGACCGGCATGATGCGGGTCACGATCGAATGTCTTTCGCGCAGGCGCGTTGCGAGCGCCGCGAACAGTTCCTCCGACGCCACGTTCAGCTCGTCGCGCAGGTTTTCCGCCGCCTGTTCGAGCTCGGGGAAATAATTGCGGTTGGCCTCGATCAGGTCGCGGACGCGCTCGATCGGATTGGCCTCGAAGCGGCTTCCCTCGTCGCGGTCGGCCATCTGCGCCGCGACCAGCGTCTCGCCGCGGCGGGCTTCGGTGTAGGCGGCGTAGAGCCGCTGCAGCGAATGCGTCACCCCTGGGCACAATTCGGCGAGATCGCGCAGTTCCTGCTTCGGCAGGTCGATCTGCCGGAACAGCGGATCGGAAAAAATCTCGTTCAGCTCGGCGAAGAACCGGTCCTCGTCGGCGGTCGCAAGGTCGCGCAAATCGAGGTCATAGGCTTCCGCGAGCCGCAGCAGGATCTGCGCCGTCACCGGGCGCTGGTTGCGCTCGATCAGGTTGATATAGCTCGGCGAAATGCCGAGCCCCTCGGCGATCTGGGTCTGCGACAGTCCCAGTTGCTGGCGTATGCGCCGGAATCGGGGGCCGACAAACAGCTTTTTTCCGGAACTATCAGCCATGACAGCCTCCTCATCGTCATTCCGGGGCGTGCGAAGCACGAACCGGAATCTCGAGATTCCGGGTCTGGTCCTTCGGACCATCCCGGAATGACACGAGTTGTTTGTGACAAAAATGACAAAATGACATCTATTACATGTTTATATGTTACATGACATCACGATTAGGATGCAAGCTGTCTATACGAATTAGGAAGTTTAGCGTTTAGCTCTCGACACACGTTTCGCAATGCACTGTCACGAATGTCGATTGGAGATTACGATGGCAAAGACCTTTGAACAGCTGGTTCCCGCGCCCGCCGGGCGTTTCGACGGCATCAGCCGTCCCTACAGCCCGGCCGAGGTGGAGAAGCTGCGCGGCTCCGTGCCGATCGCCTACACGCTGGCCGAGCGCGGCGCCAACCGGCTGTGGCAGTCGCTGAAGACCGAGCCCTTTGTCAATTCGCTCGGCGCCGTCACCGGCAACCAGGCGATGCAGCAGGCGCGCGCCGGTCTGCCCGCGATCTATCTGTCGGGCTGGCAGGTGGCCGCCGATGCCAATACCGCGGGCGCGATGTATCCCGACCAGAGCCTTTATCCGGCCAATGCCGGCCCGGAGCTGTGCCGCCGCATCAACCGCACCTTCCAGCGTGCCGACCAGATCGAGCACTCCGAAGGCGGCGCCAAGATCGACTGGTTCGTGCCGATCGTGGCCGACGCGGAAGCGGGCTTCGGCGGTCCCTTGAACTCGTTCGAGATCATGAAGGCCTATATCGAGGCGGGCGCGGCCGGCGTTCACTTCGAGGACCAGCTCGCATCGGAAAAGAAGTGCGGCCACATGGGCGGCAAGGTCCTGATCCCGACCGCGGCGCATGAGCGCAACCTGATCGCGGCGCGGCTCGCCGCCGACGTCTGCGGCACGCCGACCTTTGTGCTGGCGCGCACCGACGCGGAAAGTGCAAAACTGATCACGGCCGACGTCGACGAGCGCGATCGCGAGTTCATCACCGGCGAGCGCACCGCGGAAGGATTCTTCCGCCTCAAGCCCGGCACCGGTCTCGCCCACTGCATCAAGCGCGGCATCGCGTTCGCGAAATATGCCGATCTGTTGTGGTGGGAGACCTCGACCCCGAACCTCGAAGAGGCCAGGGAGTTCGCCGAAGCCGTGCACAAGGTCTATCCCGGCAAGATGCTGGCCTACAATTGCTCGCCGTCGTTCAACTGGGAAGCCAACATCGACAAGGCGACGATCGCAAAATTCCAGCGCGAGATCGGCGCGATGGGTTACAAGTTCCAGTTCGTCACGCTGGCGGGCTTCCACTCGCTCAACCACGGCATGTTCGAGCTGGCGCGCGGCTACAAGGCCGAAGGCATGGCGGCTTACTCCCGCCTGCAGCAGGCCGAGTTCGCATCCGAGAAGCACGGCTATTCGGCGACGCGCCATCAGCGCGAAGTCGGCACCGGCTACTTCGATCTGGTGTCGACCACCATCACCGGCGGCACCTCGTCGACGACGGCGCTGCACGACTCGACCGAAGCCGCGCAGTTCAAGACGCACGGCGACGAAATCAAGGTTCAAGCGGCCGAATAGGCAAGGAGACTATGATGACAAAGGGCAGCAATTTCTGGGTGATTGGCGGCGAGTTCGGCTCGATGAACTTCCACAAGCTCGTGGAAGGCTCGGCCCAGGTCAAAGGCCCGTTCAAGACCCGCAAGGAAGCCGAAGAGTGCTGGCGCGAGGTCTCGGAAGAAAACCGCCACAAGGCCGGCGTGCGCTTCTCGATCGTCGAAGAGCCCTCGCGCGTGTCGGCCTGACGGCTTCCCTTCTCCCTTCTCCCTCTCCCCGCCCTTCGCGGGGAGAGGGAGACTCTCTCGGCGGGCAAGGAGGCGAGGTTAACGCGTAAACCATTGGGAACAAACGGCCTTTGCGGACAGCACGGTTACTGCTAGGTTAACAGCATCCGCAACCCATCACGACAAAGGCCGCCAGGGATGTCAGACGCGCCAAACACCGGGAGCAACGCCGTCAGCGATACCCGTACCGATGCGGTTGCGCGATGCGCTGCGGCAGGCGCGGATCGAGGCCGCCGACCGCACCGGGGTCGTCGTCGACCTGCGCGACGCCGAGGTGGCGCGGCTCGAAATCTTGAACGAGGCGCTCGACCCGCTGTTTGCGCAAGTTCCGGAACAGGTCGATCTGTTCGATCGCGGCATCAGCCAGGGCGACACGCCGCGGCTGTGGATCGACGTGGTTGCGCATGTGGTGATGGGACGCGACAAGCGCATCTATCGCTTTGTCCAGGATACCCGCTTCGGCCGCATCGTGATCGCGGAATCCCACGAGGTCTCCGCGATCGTCGACGCCGTCACCGATTATGTCGCCCGCCGCATGGTCGAGCGCGAGCACGCGCTGGTGGCGACGCCGGCCAAGCCGCTCGTGATCGAGAAGCCGCGCCGCCATGGCTTCTGGATCTTCGCGCTCGGTTTTGTCGTCGGCGCGGTCGCGCTGTTCGCCCTCGCGCTGTTCGCGGCGCTACGGAGCCTCTAGCGTCGTGCGCCGCAGTTCATCGACGCGCAGTTTATCGTCGATGCCCCGTATCGTCTGCTCGCATCGCCACGCCTCGCCGTCGCGCTCGATCGAAAACAGATTGTAGGCTGCTCCCGGATAGCGGCCGTGCGCGACCGCGGATGCCGAGGGCACGCCAATGGCGGGTATGGCGCTCGTTGGGCCCGTCGACCCATATCGTCGAATGAACGTGGTCATGCCCGTGCAGGATCAATTCCACGCCGTGTCGTTTCAGCAGCGCGAGCAATTTGGATGAATCGGTCAGCCGCTTGACCCGCGAATCCGAATGCAGCGGGTGATGAATCAGCAGCACGCGAAACGCCTGCTCCGCGGATAGTCCCGCCAGCACGCCTTCGAGCCTATCAAGCTGGGTGCGCCCGAGCCGTCCCGTCGCCATCAAGGGCGGCGTCGGGACCGCCGACGACACGCTGATCAGCGCCAGCGGACCGCGCCGGCGCAGCGTCGGAAACGTCGCGCTGCCGTCGTGCCTGACGTCGCTGTCAAAATAGTGGCCCCACGCCTGCGCGTGGTGATGCCGGGTAGCACGAACATAGGCGTCGTGATTGCCGGGGATCACGGTGACCCGATCCGGCGCGCCGACGCTCTCCAGCCACGCCCGCGAGGGCGCAAACTCCGCCTCCAGCGCGAGATTGACGAGATCGCCGGTGATTGCGATGTGATCCGGCGCTTGCGCCTGCATGTCCGACACCAGCGCGTCGAGCACGTCGCGGCGATGGAATTTGTGGCGGTTGCGGGTCCAGTTGAGATAGCCGAAGGCGCGCTTGCCGGCGAGGTCGCGCAGCCGCGTTGCCGGCAGCGGAGCCAGGTGCGGATCCGACAGGTGCGCCAGCGTGAATACTGCCATCACCGGCATCCACTTCTGTTGCCCGCAAGGTAAAGGCCCTGCACGATCATCCCGTGATATCCTGTCAATCCTTCGAATCTATTGGCAAGCCGGTGACCCAAGCGCAAGGATCAAACGCGATGTCCGGATTTTCAAGAGTTCGATAGCGATGAACCTGGAGAATTTCAGAAAGGGGTTTGAGCCGCTGCTGCGGCGGATCTTTCATCTCTATTGGCGCTTCGCCCGCGGCATGACGCTCGGGGTGCGCGCCGTAGTGCTGGACGGCGATAACCGCGTGTTTCTGGTCAAGCACAGCTATGTCACCGGCTGGCACCTGCCGGGCGGCGGCGTCGAAGTCGGCGAAACATTTCGCGATGCGCTGCGACGCGAGTTGGCCGAGGAGGCCGCAATCGAACTCGCAGGCGAGCCGGCGCTGCATGGTCTGTTCTTCAACAGCCACGTCTCCCGCCGCGACCATGTCGCGGTCTACCTGGTCAGGCATTTTCGCCAGGATCGCCTGCCCGAGCCGAACCATGAGATCGTCGCCTGCGGGTTCTTCGATGCGGGCGCGCTGCCGGCCGATACGACCGAGGGCACTCGCCTGCGGATATCAGAAGTGCTCGAAGGCCGGGCGCCGATTGCGACCTGGCGTTAAGACCCTTGCGGCCTTTCGCGGATTTGGCGACAAGCCTGCGAGAGCACCATGCGCCGGGACGAAGCGATGCACTATTTGAAGGTTGTTTGCGGCGTCGCCTGCTTTCTGATCCTGGCCAGCAATGTTTGGTCGATGTCGCGCTGGAGCGAAGCCCGCGGCGTGTACGATGACGTCTGCTATCTGCGCCAGGCCCATCTGTTCCAGAGATTCGGGCTTGGCGGTCTCGACACAGACATTTCCCGCGACGATGACCGCTATCTGTCAGCAAAATTGAAGGAGATAGGTTTCCCGACCTGGAGCGATGCCGCGACGGCTCCCTGTCACACCCCGATGGTGGCGACGAACAAGCTGGTGATGCAATATCCGCCCGGCACCGGCCTTGTGCTGGCGCTGTTTCCGCAGGGGTTTCAGGTGATCCCGCTCTACGTATTGGCAACGGTCATCGTTTTCGGCTTCGCGCTGCTGGCCATTTTTTACGCGCGCTCCAGATCGTCAATTCTGCTCACCGGGGGCTTTGGCTGCCTTGCCATCTACCTGATGATCAATCCGGCCAAGGCGAGCTATTCGATAGCGCCTACCATGGTGGTGTGCGCGCTGGCGGGCTATCTCACCGCCAGGCTGTTCCTTGCCGAGCGGCGGCGGCACCGTCTGCTCTTGGCGGGGCTCGTCGGTCTTCTGATCGGGCTGGCGGTCAATTTCAGATTGCCGAATCTGTTTCTCTCGTCGGGATATTTTCTGTTCTTCTTCGTCTCTTTCCTGTTATCCCGTAAAATCGAGACCGCCCTGCAAGGCATGGTGTTCGGAGCCGCTTTCTTGGCGGGCATGGCGCCGACGCTGGTTGCGAACGCGATCAATGCCGGCAGCCCTTTCGCCACGACCTACGGCGGTGTTGACGTGACGCCTCCCGATTTCAGCTTCAGCGTCATCCGGAGTTACGTCGCGGACATGCAATTCGTCTTGCTCTTGCTCGCGATTGCGTGGACCGCTTTGATCTTGCGCTGGCGGCGTGGGGACGGCATCAGGCAGGTAGCTCTTGTCACGGCCGGAAATCTACTGGTGAATCTCGCCTTCTTTCTCAGCCACCCCGTATTCACGCCGTATTATACAATTCCTCTCGCAATGCTTTCGCTGTGGAGCTTGCTGTTTGCCTCGCTGATGCAGCCGGCGGAAATAGTGGACGATGACCTTGCCGGGCAGGCGGTCAAAGCCCGATCATGATATGTGAAGTTGAGTCGGCCAGGGTTCGTGGATCGGGTTTTTCCAGGCAATGACACCATCATCGATACGGATCGCGGTCCTGGTGCCGTGCTTCAACGAGGAAGCCGCGGTCGCAACCGTGGTCGCCGATTTCCGTAAAGCGCTGCCTTCGGCCGAAATCTTCGTCTACGACAACAATTCCACCGATCGCACCATTGCGGTCGCGCGCGCGGCCGGCGCGCGAGGTGCGCAGCGAGCGCCGCCAGGGCAAGGGTCATGTGGTCCGGCGGATGTTCGCCGATATCGACGCCGACGTCTATGTGCTGGTCGATGGCGACGCGACCTATGACGCCGCCAGCGCGCCGCGCATGATCGATGCGCTGCTATCGGAGCGTCTCGACATGGTGGTGGGTCTTCGCGTCGACCAGGCGCAGGCTGCCTATCGGCGCGGCCACCGCACCGGCAACCGGATGCTGACCGGCTTTCTCTCGTCGGTGTTCGGTCAGGCCTTCAAGGATATTCTTTCCGGCTATCGGGTATTCTCGCGCCGCTTCGTCAAGTCCTTTCCGGTGCTGTCGGATGGCTTCGAGATCGAAACCGAGCTGAGCGTCCACGCGCTTGAACTGGCGCTGCCGGTCGCCGAGATCGAGACGCCCTATTATGCCCGGCCGGAAGGATCGTTCAGCAAGCTCAATACCTGGCGCGACGGCTTTCGAATTCTCGGCACCATCCTGAAACTCTACCGGTCGGAAAAGCCGTTGCGGTTCTTCACCGCGATCGGAATATTTCTGACGCTGGTTTCGATCGGCCTCGCAATACCGATCGTCATCACCTATCTCGAGCAGGGCATCGTTCCTCGTCTGCCGACCGCGGTGCTGTCGATGGGCCTGATGATCTTGGCGGTGCTGTCGATCTCATCGGGACTGGTGCTCGATACGGTGACGCGCGGCCGGCGCGAGATGAAGCTGCTGGCCTATCTGTCGCAGGCCCCCACCGGCAAAAACTGATGCGGTTCGAAATCTGGCAAGGCCTCGGCGATGGACCGCGCCTCCGGCAGATGCTATCCCGCGACTATCCATGAGCGACCTCTCTCTCACGATACTGCCCGAGACCCCCAACGACGCGCAGGCGATCGAGCGCCTGCACGAGCGCACGTTCGGGCCCGGCCGCTTCGTGCTGAGCGCCTATCGGCTTCGCGAGCATGTCGATCATCTGCTCGACCTGTCGTTTACGGCGCGGATCGGCACGCTGCTGGTCGGCTCGGTGCGCCAGTTGCCGATTCTGTATCGGCGATACCAAGGCTTTGCTGCTGGGACCGCTCACGGTCGAGCCGCCGTTTCGCGGCCGCGGCGTCGGCCGCGCGCTGCTGGATCGCGCGCTGAAGGAAGCCAAAGCAAGAGGCCATCGCCTCGTGGTGCTGGTCGGCGACGAGCCCTATTACAGCCGCGTCGGCTTCAAGATCGATCCCGAAGGGACGGGCCACCATGCCGGGACCGGTGGACTATAACCGCCTGTTGGTGGCCGAACTCGTCGACGGCGCGTTCGCGGATGTGTCCGGCGCGATCCGTCCCGACTGGAGCATGGCGCGATAGCACCACGCTCGCTTCACTCCGGCTAGAATTTGAGATTGGCAAACGCCCGGATGCCGAGGCCCGGCAGCAGGACCTCGTCCTTGGTGTAGGACACCGAATTGCGGATATTCTCGTTCAACAGATTGTTGCCGACCAGGCCGACGAACATTTCGCGGGCACCGAACCAGGACGGATCGAGCTTGGTCTTGTAGCTGATTTCCGCCTTCAGGAGATTGTAACCAGCCGTCGGCGTTTCGGCGATGGGGGCGATGTCGTTCTGCGCGAAGGCGTGCAGCAGGTTGATGCGCGCAAGCCAGTTGGCATCGCGCCAGTAGACGCCGCCGCCGACTCGCACCGGCGGAATGCGGGGCACGTTGGTGCCGTCGGTAAAGGTGGCGCGGACGACGTCGAACTGGTCCTCGACGCCCCAGATGCCGCCATAGAGCGGCCCGACATCGAGCTGGCTCTGGAATTCGGCGCCGCGGAAAATCGCATCCTTCTGCGAATAGATCGCCTGCCTTAGGTCAAGCGGGGCGGCCGGATCGGCTGGATCAACACAAGCGGTACTACCGTCGCATGTGTTGCCGTTCAGCCTACGGAAGATGAAGCCGTTGAACTTGGTGTAATAGCCGGTTAGTTCGAACCGCAGAGGGCCGGTTGCCCGCCGCAACCCGACCTCGATCGATTTGGCGGTTTCGATGCCAAGATCGGGATTGCCGATGTCGAATGTGGCGGTCGCGTCGTGTCCGCCGCGCGAAAATAGCTCTGCCGGTTTGGGCGCGCGTTCGACATATTGAGCGGTAACGCTGGCGACCAGATCGTACGGCAGATTCTGGATCAGACCGACGCTCGCGCTCTTCGGCGTGAAGTGCAGGTTGCGCGGCGTAGCAGGACCGATGGCGCCGGGATCGACGGCGAGATCGAACACGTCGGGAATGAACGCCGGCGTCATTCCGGAGAGATTGACGCGCTCGATGCGGCCGGCGATCTGCGCCTTGGTGGTCTCGCTGAATTTCAGCTCGTTGAAGACGTAGCCGGCGACCCTGTTGTTACTGTTCGGATCCCACAAACCATTGATCGGGCTTCCTGGATCGTCCGGGCTCGGCGCGGTCAGTTCCTGATGACCGGCCTGCAGGCCGAACGCTGTGGTGATCGCCGCAAAGCGGGCATTGAACGGCATCATCTGCACTTCGAGGCGGCCTTCCTGCTCCTTGTTGGTGAAGGTCTGCCGGATGCCGAGCGTCGTTGGATCTCGGGATCTGCGAGACCAATCTCGTTGTGCCTGTAGTCGGTAGCGCCGGCCCAGAACCGGATGGCATCGATCGCCGCAGCGTCCGGCCGATACTCGCCCTTTGGCGGTGATTTTGGTCTGATGCGCGTCGATGCGGGTCTGGTGATCGGCGCCATCGACGCCGGGGATATGGTAGAGCGCGTCGTTCTGCGTGATCGCCGCGCCGATAAACCCGCCATCGAAAATATAGGAGCCGCCGATCGAGGCGCCGTCCGTCCGCGTCGCCGAATTCGGCTGGCGGCCGTTGAACGGCTTGTCGGGATCAAACAGATACGGATAGCTCGGGATTTGATAGTCGCTGGTCGTGCGGCCATAGGCGTCGGCGTGAAGGGCGAAATTGCCACCGCCGGCATCGAGCAGGACGCCGCCTTCGACACCGCGATCGACGGAGTTGACGGCCGTTCGCGTTTCGGCCGTCACGCATCCCGGCGACTGCACGTTTGCAAGCGGCGCCTTGACCGGTAGTCCATAGGTCTTGAACGGCGCGGCCGGGCATGAAGGCAGCGCGTCGGGAATACGGTTGTTGGTCGCGCTGACGATGCCGCCGATCGATGTCGATCCGTAGCGCAGCGCAGCCGGTCCCCGTATCACTTCGACCTGGTTTGTCGCCAACGTATCGATCGGCACGAAATGATCCTCGCCGAGATCGGACGCTCCGCCAGCGTTGGTGCCGTTTTCGAGAATGCCGACGCGATTGACGTCGAGACCCCGGATGATCGGCCGGCTCGAAGCGCCGGGAGCGAAGCTCGAACCGGTAATGCCGGGCTTGGAAAACAGGAGATCGCCGAGTTGAGCGCCGCCCTCGCGGCGGATTTCCTCGTTCGGCACCACCGTGACGGTTGCAAATTGATCGGTCACGATCGGCAGCACGCCCTGCTGCTGGCGCGGCTGCGGGCGGCGTTGGCTGGGCTTGTGGCGCCGGCGTCGGGGCACGATTGCGGTTGGGGACCGTGCGGGCGACGCGCACCGGCGTTCGCGAGGGCACGACGTTTCGCCGCACGATCGGACTTGGCGAGGTCACCGTGATCCCGGGAAGCTGGGTGGCGGTCGACGACGCGGCGTCCTGAGACATTGCGCTGCCAGCCATTCCGCAGAGCAGCAGCCAACTCGCGCTCGTGATGTGGAAAGCACGTCTCGCAAGGAACGCCATGGACATGTCCTGATAGAAGCCGCAGCCCTATTCGTCATCGCCGACGAATTCGGAAAGCGCTTGCCGTCGATGTGCGACGGACCGATTGCAACTATCCCCGGATCGATCGGCCACGCACGACGTGGCGAACCCTTGGGATCGTCAAGCTATCGATGTCAGGAGAGGGGAGGAGCGCGCGGCTGGAAAGCGACGCGGGCGGAGTTCAGATGGATGAACTCGGCGTCAGTGCTCAGGTGTAAGATTTCGATCGCTTGCGGAAGCAACAGTAGCGGTGGCGTCGCAAACAGCATCGCGTTCGCCAGCGCCAGAACGGCGCAGATCGCGCAAGCGTCGCTCGGTTGCCGATCGGAATCGTGGTTGGACGCAGGCTGCTGCTGAGCGTCCTCACCCACCGCGTCGACTATGGACACGCCGTTGGCGAGCCGGATTGCATCGCTGGCGCCGCCAGCGCAGCGCCCGCGTGGAAATGCCCGAACGAAAGCGCAAACTGCAGCGCCAGCGCAAACAGCGCGAGCCGCGAGCCATGTTTGATGTTCGATCGCAACCACTTCATGCCGATAGACGCCCGGCATCGGGCGGCCAAGGCATCTTGGGCGCCCCGATGTTATAATGTTACATCACCGGGATCGGCGCAGGGTGTCAACGCTCGACTATCCATGGGCCGACAGAATTTGGAAGGGGTGTGTTATTCACGCAACGCCAGGCTGCCTAAGTTGCGATCAGCGCCCCTCGCGCAGCCAGGTCGCGGCGAACGCGCCAAGCAAGAGCAGCAGGCCGATCAGGCCGGCGAACAGCGGCAGCACGCCGACGCCTTTGACGACACTCGCTTCGCGCATCTTTACGCCCATCCAGCCGTCGCCGTGAAAGATGCTGGATGCACGCACCGCAACGATGCGTGGCAGGTCGAGGCTGGAGCCATCCATGACGCGCCTCGCGTCGCCTCCGGTGGCTTGCGCCAGCGGTTTCAGCATCTCGGTGGTGGAGGTGACTTCCGAAAATTCCTTGGGGTTGGTCGGGCCGACATTGATCAAGGCTTTCAGCGTGCCGTCGGTTGCCTGCCACAGACCGAGTTCGTTCGCAGGGATCGTCGAGCGCCAGGTCCCGGGTTCGCTGGCGCTCAGCGTCAGTTCGCGCGTGGCACCGGTGGGCGATGTCACCGTCACCGGTGCGACGCTGTCCGCCATGGTCTGGCGCAGCACGACGAGATCGTGCCCCTGAACCTGCAGGCGCAGCGCCTCTTCG
This sequence comes from uncultured Alphaproteobacteria bacterium, assembly GCA_963745785.1. Lineage (GTDB taxonomy): Bacteria > Pseudomonadota > Alphaproteobacteria > Rhizobiales > Xanthobacteraceae > Bradyrhizobium. Next base: position 116,703 of record CAVUYV010000009.1, read on the forward strand.
TCGAGGTCGGGCTGCTTCATCAGCCAATGCGACGTTCGCCGCAACAGGTCGAGATGCGGCCCGCCGCCCTCATAGCCGCGCGCCCACAGCCAGATATGGTCGGTAAGAAGCAATGCGACGCGGCCCTCGCCAAATCGCGACAGCAGCAGCAGCGGTTTTCCGTCGGCGCCGGTCATCACCGGAGGGCTGGTCGCATTGCGCGTCTCGACGGTGCGAAAGAACCTGCTCCAGTGCGGCGGCTCGGTGCCGGAGCCTTCCAGCCCCCGCGTTACCGGATGGCGCTTGCCGATGTCGCTTAGGTGCGCGTAGTACGGTTTCTCGGTGACGCCGACGGGCTCTGCCGGCAGCACCGAATCCAGCGGAGTGCGCCAGATGCTGGTGGTCGAGGCATAATCGGGGCCTGCCGACACCAGGACCGCGCCGCCCGCCCGCACATAACGCGCGATGTTGTCGAAATATGCGATCGGCAGCACGCCCTGGCGCGCGTAGCGGTCGAAGATGATCAGCTGGAATTCGTTGATCTTCTGCTGAAACAGTTCGCGGGTCGGAAACGCGATCAGCGACAGTTCGTTGATCGGCGTGCCGTCCTGCTTTTCCGGCGGCCGCAGAATCGTAAAATGCACGAGATCGACGCTGGCGTCGGATTTCAAGAGGTTGCGCCAGGTGCGTTCGCCCGAATGCGGCTCGCCGGAGACCAGCAGCACCCGCAACTTGTCGCGCACCCCGTCGATCGCAACCACCGCGCGGTTGTTGACCGGCGTCAGCTCGTTCTCGAGCGGGGACGCCTCGATCTCGACGATGTTCGGCCCGGCGTGCTTGATATCGATGTCGACGCTGACGGTCTGACCACTCAGCACCGTGCGCTCGTTGATCGTTTCGCCGTCGCGGCGCACTGCGACCTTGGCGCGCTCGCCGCTGACGCCTTGATCGTCGAGCCGGTAGGTGATGGTCTGGACCTGTCCGACGATGCCGAAACGGGGTGCTGCAATAATCGCGATGCGACGATCGCGTTCGTCCTTGCGGCCGGTGATCAGGGCATGCACCGGGGCCTGAAATCCAAGCGCCGCAGCATTCGGGGGGATGTCATGCACCCGCCCGTCGGTGATCAGGAAAGCGCCGGCGACGCGATCGATCGGAACGTCCGACAGCGCCGACGACAGCGCGCCGAACAGGCGCGTGCCATCGGTCTCGCCGTCGGCCTGGCCCGCTTCGACGACCCGCACCTCCAGCCCCTTGATCTTCTTGAGGGTGTCGACCAGCGCCTCCTGCGCCTCGCGTGTTTCGCGGGTGCGCTCGCCGAAATTCTGGCTGGGGCTCTTGTCGATCACGACGGCCGCTACCGACGACAACGGCTCGCGGTCCTCGCGGGTAAATGACGGATTGGCCAGCGCCAGCAGGATAAGCGCCAGCGCCGTCACGCGCACCGCCGCGCCGCGTGCCCGCCCGAGCAGCAGCAATGCCGCGATCACCGCGATGGCGGCGAGTGCGAGCCAAAGCACGAGCGAGGGGACCAGCGGTGTAAACGCGATGCCATACTGCATGTCGTTACCCTACTGCCCGAGCCGCTCGATCAGGGCCGGCGCATGTACCAGGTCGGCCTTGTAGTTTCCGGTCAGCGTATACATCACGATGTTGACGCCGGCGCGGAAGGCGAATTCGCGCTGCCGCGGCTCGCCCGGAGTAAGCGGCAGCATTGGCTGGCCATCCGGCCGCAACGCCCAGGCGCCGGCAAGATCGTTGGAGGTGATGATGATCGGCGAGACGCCGTCTCCGCCGCGCGCCGGCCGGGATGCGGCATCATCGTCATCATCGCGCGGCAACGTCTCAACCCAGGTCTGGCCGGTGTTGAATCGGCCCGGAAAATCGCGCAGCAGATAGAACGTCTTGGTCAGCACGTGTTCGCGCGGCACCGGCTCAAGCTCGGGAACGTCAAGCGAGGAAAGGATATTGCGCAACGCCTGCATCCCGGGCGTTTGCGACGCGCCTCCGTCGCCGGGTGGCGCTTCGATCGCATCGCGGGTATCGAACACCACCGTGCCGCCCTGTTTCATGTAGGCGTCGATGCGATTGATGGCGTCTTGCGGCGGCTTGGGGGCTCCCGGCACAACAGGCCAGTAGATCAGCGGAAAGAACGCCAGTTCGTCGTGGGCGGGATCGACGCCGACGGGGTCGCCGGTCTCCAGCGCCGTGCGTTGGGCGAGAAACAAGGTCAGTCCGGACATGCCGGCCTTGACGATGGAATCCACATCCGAATTGCCGGTGACGACATAAGCCAGCCGGGTTTGCGACACCGCCTTGATCGCGAAATCGTCGTTGTCGTCGGCACGCGACGGCTGTGGCGCGGCCAACATCGTGGACAGGACGAACACGAAGGCCAATGCAGCCGGCGCCGCGCGCCGTCTCAGCAACGCCGCGATGCCACCGCCGAGCATCGCGACCACGATCGCATCGATCAGGAATAGTGCCAGCGACGAGGACAACAGGATGCCGCGCAGATCGCGCGGTTCGGCATTGGTGTAGCTGGCATGCTGCGCGCGCAAGGCCGAAGTATCGAGCGGCGCGATGCGATCCGCGGCCGCCAGCGTATTGATCGCGAGAGGACCGTCGGCCGGACCGTAGAATCCGGGCGGATGCTCAGATGTCGCACGATCGCGGAAATCCACCGGCATCGGCCTCGCCGTCGAGGGCGGCGGTCCGAACGCGCCGAAACCGTCCAGCGTGCGCAGCGGCGCCACCGTTTCGACCTTCGCCTCGCTCGCAACGCCCGCTCCCGGACTGGACGTGTAGCCGGACATATCGACGATCCTTCTCAGCATCTCGACGAAGGAGCCGGACATCGGCAGATCGGACCAGCGCATGTCAGCGCTGACATGAAACAGGCTTACCACACCTTTGCCGCGATGTTCGCCGGTTACCAGCGGCGTTCCATCCTCCAGCGAGGCCCAGCTTTTCGTTGCCAGCACCGCGTCCGGCTCGGCGAGCACCTGCCGGTTGACGGTGATGTCCTTCGGCACGGCAAGACCGGCGAACGGCCCGTCGGCAGTGAACGAAGCGAGGTGCTGCGGCTTCTCCCAGGTGAGGCTGCCGCCCAGGATGCGTCCGCCGCGGCGCAGTTTCACCGGCACCAGGTCATCATCGGCCTGCGCCAGACGGGGGCCGGCAAAACGCACCAGCACCCCGCCTTGCTCGATCCACGCGGCCAGACGTTCGCGAATCTCGGGCGACAGGGTGCCGACATCCGCGAGCACGATCATCGGCAGCTTCTGGTCGAGAAACTGCGTGATCGCCTGTTGTGGCGCGCCGCGATCGCCCAGCCGCACATCGGCGAACGGCGCCAGCGCGCGGGTGAGGTAGAATGTCGATGCCAGCAATGGCTGCGCGGTCTCGTTGGTCGATCCCGAGACGATGCCGATCGCGCGCCGCCGCCATCTTTTGTCGAGCAGTTGCACCGCGCCGGCGGATCGTTCGCCTGATATCTCAAGCCGCGCGATATCGTTGCGCAGTTCGACCGGAAGATCGAACGCCGCTTCGGTCTCGCGAGCCTGCGGCGCAAAGGCGTAGCGGGCTTCGCCGATCGGCGAGCCCTTTGCATCGATCGCGCGGACAATCCCGGCGGCGACGCCGCCATTGGTGCGCAGTACCTTCACGGTCATCTTCGCCGCGGCATTTTCGGCTGCAGCCAGGGCGAGCGGCGGCGGGGTGCCGCCGTCAAAAACCGTCAAGCCACGATCCCCAATGGTCTTGCTCAGGCCTTCGAGGAATTCGGGCCCGCGCCCGGTATCGACGCCATCGGAGAGCCAGGCGATCTCGCAGTTGCCGGTGGCTTTAAGGAAACGCTCGATCGAGGGGAGGGTTTCAACCCGCTCGATCGAATAGGGTTTCGGTGCAAGCTGGCGCAGCGCGACCCGGGCGGTGCCCGCCGGCATCAATGTGATATCACGCGCGGGCTCGGAGAGCGGAACCAGAGCAACACCGCGCCGGTCGCTGTCGGCGTTGGCAATCAATTCGTCCGCGGCCTTGATCCGGGTGTCCCAGCTTGCGGCCGCGCTCCAGCCGTCGTCGAGCAGGATCACAAGCGGCGCGCTGGTGCCGGCGAGACCGGTCTGCGGATTCCAGATCGGCCCGGCGGCCGCCAGAATGACGAGTGCGGCGGCCAACAACCGCAAGGCCGTCAGCCACCATGGCGTGCGCGACGGGGTTTCTTCCTTCGGCGCGATGTCGAACAACAGTCGCGTCGGCGGGAATTCTATGCGCCGCGGCCGCGGCGGCATCACCCGCAGCAGCCACCACAGCGCCGGCAGGCTCAACAGGCCCAGCAGCAACACCGGTTCGGCGAAACTGAGAGGGAGGGAGGCGATCATGCGCTTCGCCCCACTTTGACGGTCGCGATGCGCGCGCTTCCCTTGTTCACCATCATGCCCGAGTGCAGGAACAACAGCAGCTCGGCGGCCGAGCGGCTGGTGGTGTGGGTCGAGAACAGCCAGTCGAGCTTGTTGGTCTCGCTGCGAATCTCGTCGCGGTGGAGCGCCACCCGCGCGACATAGTCGCTCGCCCATCTTTCCGCGCGGCCCGCGATGATAACGCTGCCGATTTCCGGTTCGACGAACTCGATGCGGCCGGAATAGGGGAAGGTTTCTTCAGCCGGATCGACGATCTGCACCAGGGTGCCGTGGGCACCTGAGGCCGACAATCCGGCGAGCATGCTTCTGATTTCGCTGATCGGCGACCAGAAATCCGACAACACCACGATTTCGGCCAGCGCCGATGGCACAAAGGACGGCGGCAGGCTGAGCCGGTCCGCGTCGTCGTGCAGCATCGCCTGCGCCATCTTGTCGATGACGCCGCTGCTCGCGGTGGGGTTCATCAGGCCGGGAATGCCGACACGCTCGCCGCCCGCGACCAGTAATTCGGCGAGTGCGAAGGTCACGATCAGGCCGCGTTCCAGCTTGCTGTCGCGCGACTGTCTCGATGCAAACGCCATCGACGGCGAGCGGTCCGGCCACAGCCACACCGTGTGCGCCGCCTCCCATTCCTGCTCGCGGACATAGAGATGATCGTCGCGCGCCGAGCGCCGCCAGTCGACATTCTGCGACGGCTCGCCGGAAACGAAGCGGCGATATTGCCAAAAGGTTTCTCCTGCGCCGGCCCGCCGCCGTCCATGCAGGCCGTGAATGACGTTGGCGGCGATGCGGCGCGCTTCAAGCACTAGACGCGGCAGCGAAGCGGCGAGCGTTCGGCTTTCGCCATCGGCACGTCGGATTGCTGTGATCTCCCCGCTTAAGTGCCTGGTTTCTGCGGCCATCAACCGATCCGCGTCTTCAATTGCCGGATTACATCCGGAATGGTGCGGCCTTCGGCGCGGGCGGAGAACGTCAGCGCCATGCGGTGCTTGAGCACCGGCTCGGCCAGATCGAGCACATCGTCGATCGACGGCGCCAGACGGCCGTCGAGCAACGCGCGTGCGCGGACAGCCAGCATCAAGGACTGGCTGGCGCGGGGACCGGGTCCCCAGGCGATCAGCTTGCCGGCCTCGCCGCCTTCCTCTCCCGGACGCGCGGAGCGCACCAGCGAAAGAATCGCTTCGACCACGGAATCGCCGACCGGCAGGCGCCGCACCAACCGTTGCGCACCCATAAGGGTCTCCGCGTTCATGGCTGCCTTGGCCAACGTCTCTTCCGCGCCGGTGGTTTCGAACAGGATGCGCCGCTCGGCATCGCGATCGGGATAATCGACGTCGATCTCCATCAGGAAGCGATCGAGCTGGGCCTCCGGCAGCGGGTAGGTGCCTTCCTGCTCCAGCGGATTTTGCGTCGCCAGCACATGAAACGGCTTCGGCAAATCGTGGCGCGCGCCGGCAACCGTGATGTGCTGCTCCTGCATCGCCTGCAGCAACGCGGACTGGGTGCGCGGGCTGGCGCGATTGATTTCGTCGGCCATCAGGAGCTGGGCGAATACCGGGCCGGAGATGAAACGGAACGACCGCTTTCCGGAACTGCTCTCGTCCAGCACCTCGGCGCCCAGAATATCCGATGGCATCAGGTCAGGCGTGAACTGGATGCGCTTGGCGTCCAGCCCCAGCGTAATGCCCAGCGTTTCGACCAGCTTGGTCTTGGCGAGGCCGGGCACGCCGATCAGAAGCGCATGACCGCCTGACAGGATCGTCACCAGCGTGTTGTCAATCACCCGCTCCTGGCCGAAAATGACGGTGGAGATCGCATCTTTTGCCGCGCGGATTTGACCGGCGACCTGTTCGGCTGAACGGACGATCACGTCTTCGAGTTTTTCGACACTGTCTGCGCCAGCCATGTCTTCTCCTTAAGTCTCAATCCTTGCGGGAAACGACGACTACGTCGTCATGCCATGAACCCCATGCTAAACTTATGCGAAGGCCATGTATTCGTTGAATTAAACTATCCCCACATTAACGGCTTTTCAGGGTATGAACTGCATCACGATGTGGCGAGTTAAATCCGGGGACCTCCCCCGAGGAACCAGTCCGGGACGGATCAGAAGACCTGCACCAATCGTGCCAATCGAGGCGGTCAGACTCAGGGCAAACCATGGCGAAGCAAGGGCAGACCAATCAGGGGCTTGAAGGACTGACGGCTGCCGCCAGGGACGCCGCAAATACCGGCGCCGCCGCGAAGGGGCTACCCCCGGTGCATCTGTGGAATCCGCCGTTCTGCGGCGATCTCGACATGCGAATCGCCAGCGATGGCACGTGGTTCTACATGGGGACGCCAATCGGGCGGCCGGCGCTGGTCCGGCTGTTTTCCACCATCCTCAAGCGCGAAAACGGCAAGCACTTTCTCGTGACACCGGTCGAGAAGGTCGGCATCCGCGTCGACGATGCGCCGTTTCTTGCGGTCGAGATGGTTAAGGATAGCGATGGCCAGGGCCGGCTCCTGCGCTTCCGCACCAATGTAGACGACTGGGTGACCTGCGATTCCTCCCACCGCCTGCGATTCGAGGCCGCCGCCGATGGCGGCCTGACGCCCTACCTTCACGTCCGCGCCGAGCTGTGGGCCAAAGTCACGCGTGCGCTCTACTACGATCTGGTTGACATGGGCGAGGAGCGAGTGGTCGATGGTCGCCCGATGTTCGGAGTAGCTTCGTCGGGCGAATTTTTTGCGATGGCGGATGCGGCGCAGGTGAGGGGAGCGTTTTGAACGAGCCGATGCTGAAGACCGACCCTGCCAAGATCAGTTCAGCGGAGTTCTTCGAGCGGAGCCGCGCCCGGCTGCGCTTCGAGGTTCCGCCGGGCCTGATCGACCCCAATATCATTCCGCGCAGTGGCGATCAGGGCACCGATCGCATGCTGGAGATCATCGCCCGCGAACAGCCGGTGCGGCCCGCGGCGGTATTGATCCCGGTGGTGGACCATCCACAACCGACCGTGCTGTTGACGCAGCGCGCCGCGCATCTCAACGACCATGCCGGCCAGATTTCCTTTCCCGGCGGCAAGATCGATGCCATCGACGCTTCCCCGCTCGATGCCGCGCTGCGCGAGGCCGAGGAAGAGATCGGCCTTTCGCGCGAATTCATCGATCCGATCGGCTACCTCGATCTGTACGCGACCGGTTTCGGATTTCGCATCCTGCCGACGGTGGCGCGGGTAAAGCCCGGCTTCAAACTGCGCATCAACCAGGCCGAAGTAGACGATGCGTTCGAGGTCCCGCTGGCGTTCCTGATGGACCCCGCGAACCACCAGGTGCACAGCAAGGAATTCCGCGGCATGGAGCGCTCATATTACGCCATGCCGTTCGCCGAGCACTATATCTGGGGCGCGACCGCGGGAATTCTGCGTGTGCTGTACGAGCGGATCTGCCTGCCATGATCCGTCCGGTTCTCACGGAGATCGGAATTTTTCTTATCCCGTTTGCGATCTATGCGCTGTTTTTGATCGCGACACGCTCCGGACTGCTGGTGCAGTCGTCATGGCCGGTGCAGATCGTCGCCAAACTGGTGCTGGGTTCGCTTCTGCTCGTGGTGGTCAGTTTTATCTTGCTTGCGCATTTTTCCGGCGCGCCGCCGAATTCGACCTACGTCCCCGCGCATATCGAGAACGGCAAGTTGGTTCGCGGAGTTGAAAAATGAGCACTACGCGCGTGCTCGACGACGCGCCCTGGCTCACATCCGGTCCAACCGTCCGCGTGCTCGAATTGCTTAGCGGCAACGGCGAGGAAGCGCGCGTGGTCGGCGGCGCGGTACGCAACGCGCTATTGAAGATTCCGACCGGCGATATCGATATTGCGACCACGGCGCTGCCCGATGAGGTGATCCGCCGCGCCAGGGCCGCCGGCATCAAGAGCGTGCCGACCGGCATCGACCACGGCACCGTGACCCTCGTCGTCGACGCGCAGCCGTTTGAGGTCACGACGTTGCGCGAGGACACCGAGACGTTCGGCCGCAAGGCGAAGGTCGCATTCGGCCGCGACTGGATCCGCGATGCGCAGCGGCGCGACTTCACCATCAACGGCCTTTCGGTTGATGCCGGGCGCGTGGTGCACGACTATGTCGGCGGACTGGACGATATTGCCGCAAGGCGCGTGCGCTTCATCGGCGATCCGGACCGGCGTATCGCGGAAGACTATCTGCGCATCCTCAGGTTTTTCCGCATTCACGCAGCCTTCGGCGCGGGCGAGCCCGATCGCGAAGGCTATCTCGCCTGCATTCGCGGGCGCGCGGGTCTTGCCAGCCTTTCCGCCGAGCGCATGCGGATGGAAATGCTGAAGCTGATGGTTGCGGAGGGCGCCGCCGTCGCCGTCACCGCGATGGCGGACGGCGGTTTGCTGCTCCCGATTTTCGGCGGCGTCGCCTATACCGGGCCGCTCAGGGCGATGATCTCGGCGGAACGCATGCTTGGCTGGAAGCCCGACGCTATCAGGCGGCTCGGTGCGCTCGCGGTCGCCGTCACCGAAGACGCCAAACGCGTAGCGACGCGCCTGCGGCTGACCAATGCCGAAACCAAGGCGCTGGATTCCATGGGCCATCGCTGGTGGCGGCTCGCCGGCATGGACGAGCCGACTGCGCGGCGACGGCTCTATCGGCTCGGCGCGGAGCGCTACTGCGACCGCTTGCTGCTGGCATGGGCGCGCGCCGGCGGGGATGCGGATCCTGCGCATTGGCGAGAGCTTGCGCTGCTGCCGGAGCGCTGGCGCGCGCCGAAGTTTCCGCTCAAGGCGGCCGATTTCATCGCGCGCGGAATTGCCGAAGGCCCGGTGCTCGGACAGGTGCTGGCGCTGGCCGAAGACGCCTGGCTGGCGGCGGATTTTCCCCTCGACGAAGGCGCGCTCAAAACCATCGCCGACCAGGCCGTGGCACGTTTTACCCGCGATAACAGGCCGTGAATATCATTTCCGGCTTCGCCGATATTTCCTTGCTTCAACTCTTGCTGGTCGCCTGCGTCGCGCTGTTTGCGGCCGATCGTCGGCGGCCTCGCCGGCTACGGCACCGGCGCGTTGATGCCGCTGGTTCTGGTGCCCCTGATCGGCGCCGAACCGGTGGTGCCGATCATCGCCATCGCCTCGATCTTCACCAATCTCAGCCGCTTCGCCGCCTATCTCCGTTACGCCGACCGCCGCCGCGCGCTGATCGTGATTCTGGCTGCCGGACTGACGACGGCGCTGGGCGCCTACGGCTATACGCGGCTCACCAATGCCGGCGCGGCGCTGGTGATCGGCGCCATGCTGATATCGAGCGTGCCGCTGCGTCGTCTGCTTAGACGCCACGACCTCAAGATCGGCGACACCGGGCTCGCCGCCGGCGCGGTGGGTTACGGCGTCGTGGTGGGCGGCACGTCAGGCTCGGGCGTGATCCTGCTGTCGCTTTTGATGGCGGCGGGACTCGAAGGCGCGGCCGTGATTGCCACCGACGCGGTGATCTCGGTCGCTACCAGCATCATCAAGATTTCCGTGTTCGGATTGGCCGGCGTCGTCACGGCGCAGGTGCTCGCCTTTGCGCTTCTGATCGGTGCTGTAGCACTGCCCGGCGCATTTTTTGCCAAGGCCTTCGTCGAGCGCATGCCGCTGCATATTCACACCGCGATCCTCGATGTCGCCGTCATCGCAGGCGGGATCGTGATGATTTCGGCGGCGGCGCGGCACTGACGCGGTCAGCGGTTATGGATCGGCGCGGTTCTGACGGGAGTGCAGTAATTGCTGAACAGGCTGACGATGGGGGTGACGAACGGAATGTGACAGACGAAGCCGACCGGCCGGTATTTCACGCGAATGTTCTCCATCTGGAACATCGCCAGGCTCATGAATGCGTTGAGCCGCATCACCTGATTGTCGAGTTCGGTCCGGGTCTGCTCCCGCTCAGCCAGGAATTTGGCCTTTCTTTGCGGGCTAAGATCGCTTTGCGAAGCCCAGTCCCGTGCCGGCAGCAGTCGCGCATGCAGGGTCTGGAAACAATAATGCATGGTCAGCACCTGGTGTTTCGCACTGAACCAGTGGATCGTGACGGCGGGCTTGCTGGGAACGATCGCGCCGTTCTGTCTGGCGCAGAGATTGACATACGATTTTGGCGGATCGTAATTGCCTTGGTCCTTGTCGACCTGGCAGGGATCCTCGTTTGGTTTGCCGGAGGCTGGTTTGGCGGAAGCGCCTTTTCCGCTCTCGCTGCCTGCGGTCTCGAATTGCGGAAAGTTGGCGGCATCGTCGCAATCGAAGTTATAGGCTCCGAGCAACGGTTGGGTCAGCGGATCGGTGGTCGGGGTTCGCGCTTGCGCCGCGTCGCGACCGAAGTCGCTGGCCCAGTCGATGTAGATTTCCGCCTTGCGCGCCAGCAAACTGCTGTTTTGACGCAGTGTCTTGCGCGACTGCTCATAGGCCGGGAAAATTCCGCGGGCGTCCTTTGTGGTTAGAGCCTGCTCGCTGGCTTCGGTATTGTCATCGAGCGCACCCGAAAAATCGAAAAAAAGAATTTGCTGCAGCGTTTGCGCCTCGGAAAATGCATTCGCTATTTCGATGAATGTATTGGTCGCCGCGGTCATATCCTCCTTGGCCTGGGCGCTGACCTTCTCTTGATAGGCGTTGAGATATTGAAAATAGCCGACGAGCAAGCTGCCCACGAGCGTGATGACGGGCAGGCCCTTGGCGTAGGACAGGACCCTGTTGGTTTTGCCGAAAAACCTGCCGAGCCGGCCCCGCCAACCCTTGTGTTCCGGAACCGGTTTGCGGTCCGGCGAAACTTGGTTCGCATCATCCCCTGCCATGGACGAGCTCCCGATTTCGGACTGGAAAGCTACAACTATCAATGATTGCGGTCTACGGCCACTTCACTTCAGGTGGCATTGACGACAATATTGAGTCAACATTGCCGCCGGTTTTCAATCCGAAGATGGTGCCGCGGTCGTAGAGCAGATTGAATTCGACGTAACGTCCGCGCCGGATCAACTGTTCCTCGCGGTCGGCCGCGGTCCACGTCGCGCCGAAATTGCGCCTGACGAGTACTGGATAGATTTTCAGCAAGGCGCGGCCGACATCCTGGGTGAAGGCGAGGTCGGCATCCCAATCGCCGCTATCGTGCCAGTCGTAAAAAATGCCGCCGATGCCGCGCGCCTCCTTGCGGTGCGGCAGATAGAAATATTCGTCGCACCATTTTTTGTATTTTTCATAGCTCGCGACCGCGGCGTGAGCATCGCAGGCTGCCTGCATCGCGGCATGAAACGCAACGGTATCCGGGTCGTCCTGGGTCCGCCGCCGCTCGAGCACCGGCGTCAGATCCGCCCCGCCGCCGAACCACGCCTTGGTGGTGACCACGAAACGGGTGTTCATATGCACGGCGGGGACGTTAGGGTTGCGCATATGGGCGATCAGCGAAATGCCCGACGCCCAGAAGCGCGGATCTTCGGCCGCGCCCGGAATCTGCGCGCGAAATTCGGGAGAGAATTCGCCGTGCACGGTCGAGCAATGCACGCCGACCTTCTCGAACAGCCGTCCGCGCATCACACTCATCACGCCGCCGCCGCCGGGCTGGCCTGTATGGTCGGTGCGGTCCCAGGAACTGCGCTCGAAGCGCGCGGCATTGCCGGAATAGAGCGATGCCGGCGCGTCGTCTTCGAGCTTCTCGAACGCCGAGCAGATCTGATCGCGCAAGCGCTCGAACCAACTCCTCGCTCGCGCCTTGCGATCCTCGATCAGGGACATGTCCATCTGCGCTACCTAACTCTGGCGGCGATTGCGGAACTGGTTTGCCGCAGCGCCTCGCCTAATGCCATCGCCGCCGCCATCGCGACATTGAGCGAGCGCAAGCCCGGCTTGATCGGGATGCCCAGTCGCGCGTCGGCAGCGGTGGCGACGTCGTCGGGGACACCAGCGGATTCGCGCCCGAAAAGCAGGACGTCCGCCGGGCTATAGCGATAATCAAGGTACGAGCGGACAGCCTTGGTGGTGAACAGGATCAGCCGATAGCCTTTCTCGTTACGCCATTGGTCGAATTTTGACCACGAGTCGTGGCGCAGGATGGTCACCTGGTCGAGATAGTCCATGCCGGCCCGGCGGAAGTGCCGGTCGGACACCGGAAAACCCGCGGGTTCGATGATATGGGCGGCCACGTCAAGGCACGCGCAGAGCCGGAGAATGGTGCCGGTGTTCTGCGGGATGTCGGGCTGGAAAAGCGCAATCTGCATTTCTGTGACGGCCCTCCGGGTACCCCATGTAATTTCTGAATAAATCAACGCTCGGCGCGGAATTAGTGCGTTGCACGCCGGGCAGCCGATACCGGGCTTGCGCTCTTCCGGCAAGGGTGCCAATAGAACAATTCTGGACTGCTTGTTCCGCCCGATTGGCTGGGAAAAGCGGTCTTTCTGCCGCCGCGGGGGACGCGGGCGCCGGCAGCCTCCCTTGGTCCGTATGTGCGTCGCCTGGGGCGGTTCCGCCGGCTGCAGCTTGGAAAGGGTTTGTGATCGTGACGACAGCGTCTTCGGCGGAGCATCCGACACGCCGTGATTTCCTCTTTGTTGCAACGGGATGCGCCGCCGCCGTCGGCGGAGTGGCCACGCTCTGGCCGTTCGTTTCCCAGATGAATCCGGACGCTTCGACGATCGCGGCCGGCGCGCCGATCGAAGTCGATCTGACGCCGATTGCCACGGGGCAGGACATCAAGGTGTTCTGGCGGGGCAAGCCGATCTACATCATGAACCGCACCAAGAAGCAGATCGAAGAGGCCCGCAGCGTGCCGGTCTCGAGCCTTCCCGATCCGCAGTCGGACCAGGCCCGGGTCAAGGAGGGGCACGACCAGTGGCTGGTCGTGATCGGCATCTGCACCCATCTCGGCTGCATCCCGATCGCCCATGAGGGCAATTACGACGGCTTCTTCTGCCCCTGCCACGGCTCGCAATACGACTCCTCAGGCCGCATTCGGCAGGGACCAGCACCGGCCAACCTGGCAGGTGCCGCCCTACCAATTCGTCTCCGATAGCAAAATCCAGATTGGCTGAGCTTCGGATCGATATCCGAGAGTTCAAGCCTGCCGCGTCGTTTACTTCCTCAGGATCGCATCATGAGCGGACCATCCGACTACCAGCCGACCCATCCCGTGATGAAGTGGATTGAACGGCGTCTCCCGATTTTCGGTCTCGTTCACTCCTCGTTCGTGGCCTATCCGACGCCGCGCAATCTGAACTACTGGTGGACGTTCGGCGCCATCCTTTCGATGATGCTCGGGGTGCAGGTCCTGACCGGCGTGATCCTGGCAATGCACTTCACGCCGCATGCCGACATGGCCTTCAAGTCTGTCGAGCAGATCATGCGCGACGTGAATTACGGCTGGCTGTTGCGCTATATGCACGCGAGCGGCGCGTCGATGTTCTTCCTTGCCGTTTACATTCACATGTTCCGCGGCCTGTATTATGGGTCGTACAAGGAGCCGCGCGAAGTCCTCTGGATTCTCGGCGTCATCATCTACCTCCTGATGATGGCGACCGGCTTCTTGGGCTACGCGCTGCCCTGGGGCCAGATGAGTTTCTGGGGCGCCACCGTCATCACCAATCTGTTCTCAGCGATTCCCTATTTCGGCGAGAGCATCGTGACCCTGCTATGGGGCGGCTATTCCGTCGGCAATCCGACCCTGAACCGCTTCTTCTCGCTGCACTACCTGCTGCCGTTCGTGATCGCCGGCGTGGTGGTGCTGCACGTCTGGGCGCTGCATGTCGCGGGTCAGAACAATCCGGCCGGCGTCGAGCCGAAGACGGAAAAGGATACCGTGCCGTTCACGCCCCACGCGACCATCAAGGATCTGTTCGGCACCTGCTGCTTCCTGCTGCTCTTTGCGTGGTTCATCTTCTACATGCCCAATTACCTCATGGAGGCGGACAATTATATCCCCGCCAATCCCGGCGTGACTCCGGCGCATATCGTGCCGGAGTGGTACTATCTGCCGTTCTACGCGATGCTGCGCAGCATTCCGAACAAGCTGGCGGGCGTGGTCGTGATGTTCTCGGCGATCCTCATCCTGGCGTTCCTGCCCTGGCTCGATACCGCAAAGACCAGGTCGTCCAGATATCGTCCGCTTGGCGAAGCAGTTCTTCTGGATGTTCGTCGTCGTCGGCGTGCTCCTGGGTTACCTCGGCGCGCAGCCGCCTGAAGGCATTTACGTGATTGCCGGGCGTATCCTGACCTTCTGCTACTTCGCCTATTTCCTGATCGTGCTGCCGCTGTTGAGCCGGATCGAAACGCCGCGGCCGGTTCCGAATTCGATCGCCGACGACGTGCTGGCGAAAACCGGGAGCAAGTCGGCGCCAATGGTGTCGACCGTGATCGCGCTTGTTGTCGCGGGCGCACTGTTCGCCGGCAGCACGCAAAACGCCCGCGCCGAGGGGGAGGAAGCACCGCCGTCGCAGAAATGGTCGTTCGCAGGCCCGTTCGGCAATTACGATCGCGGGGCGTTGCAGCGCGGGCTGAAGGTCTACAAGGAAGTCTGCTCCGCCTGCCATGGCCTGTCGTATATCGCGTTCCGCAATCTCGCCGATCCCGGCGGTCCCGGTTACTCGCCCGCCCAAGCAGCAGCGTTTGCCGCCGAATACAAGATCAAGGATGGTCCGAACGATCAGGGAGAGATGTTCGAGCGGCCGGGCCGGCCGGCCGATTACTTCCCCTCGCCATTCCCCAACGACCAGGCGGCGCGGGCAGCCAATGGCGGCGCCTTGCCTCCCGATTTGTCCCTGATCACCAAGGCACGCTCCTACGAGCGCGGCTTCCCGAGATTCATTTTCGACTTCTTCACGCAGTTCCAGGAGCAGGGTCCGAATTACGTCGATGCGATCCTGCAGGGCTTTGAAGACAAGCCGCCGGCCGGCGTCACCATTCCCGAAGGCTCCTACTACAACAAGTATTTCCCCGGCCACGCCATCAAGATGCCGAAGCCGCTGAACGACGGCCAGGTCACGTTTGACGATGGGTCGCCGGCCACGGTGGCGCAATATTCCAAGGACGTCACCACGTTCCTGATGTGGGCCGCGGAGCCGCATATGGAGGCCCGCAAGAGCCTGGGCATGCAGGTGTTCGTGTTCCTGATCCTGTTCACGGGATTGATGTATTTCACCAAGAAGAAGGTCTGGGCCGAGGCGCACTGACGCTTCATGCTGATAGCAGGATACGGAAAAGCCCCTGCGGGGGCTTTTTTGTGAATTCGTCATTCCGGGTCCGGTGCTAACGCATGACGGAGTCCGATTGCTTCCTGAGCGCACAGCGGACAAAATGGCCGCCGATCGGCCCCCAAAAAAATCAGCGGAGGACCTCATGGGTACCAGCATTTCGTTCAAGCGGCCGGACGGCAAGGACGCCGGCGGCTATCTCACCAACGCCGAGCGCGGCAACGCGCCGGGCTTGGTCGTGATCCAGGAGTGGTGGGGGCTTTCGGAGCAGATCAAGGGGCTATGCGACCGTTTTGCGCGGGCCGGCTTCGACGCGCTGGCGCCCGACCTCTATAACGGCAAGGTGGTGCCGTATCACGACATGGACGCCGCCGCCAGGGAAATGAACTCGCTGGATTTCATGGACGCCACTACGCAGACCGTGCGCGGCGCCGTGCAGTATCTTGGCCGCAACGGCGCCAAGGTCGGACTGACCGGCTTTTGCCTCGGCGGCGCCGTCACCATCATCGGCGCCACCAAAATTCCCGAACTCGCCGCCGGCGTCGTGTTCTACGGCATTCCGCCGGAGCAGGCGGCCAAGCCCGCGGATGTGAAAATTCCGCTGCAGGCGCATTTCGCCAACACGGATGACTGGTGCACGCCGGAGCTCGTCGATGGCTTCGAGAAGGCAATGAAGGCCGCCGGCAAGTCGCTCGAACTATTTCGCTATGACGCCGAGCACGCCTTCGTCAACGAGCAGCGGCAAACGGTGCACGATCGCAAGGCAGCGGAGCTTGCCTGGGATCGCGCCACCAGGTTTTTCAAGAAGCATCTGGGATGAGCGTTCCACCGTCATTGCGAGGAGCGAAGCGACGAAGCAATCCAGGTACTTGCTCGGCGATGGATTGCTTCGCTTGCGCTCGCAATGACGGTTCAGGCTCCATACCGCAAAGCCGTCGGCCGGCCTTGGCCCCGCCATCCCATCACGGGCATGTTCCTGACAGCAGCGACATCATCCCTTGACGGGACAGCCCGGCCATGGTGTCTAGCCGCCATGAGCACCGTCGTCCGCAAGATCCGTCTGTGGTGGCCCACCTTGTAAAGGTGGCCGGTGCGATTTCAATTTCCAAGATCGTTAGAGGCCGTCATCGCAGCGCGACGGCCTTTTTCGTTTGTCCTGTGTGGCGTTCCCTCGGCAAGTTTCGTATGAGGATCACATGAACAGGACAGTCTTCTCCCTGCCGGCCCATAGCGACTACCGCACCCGCGGCGGCCTTGCGGTCACGCGGTCGGTCGAGCAATTTTCCGGCGGCGCCAACCGGCTCGATGACCTGATCGAGCTGCTCGACCGCCGTCGCGGCGTCGTGCTGTCGTCGGGCACCACGGTGCCGGGACGCTATGAGAGTTTCGATCTCGGCTTCTCAGACCCGCCGCTGCAGCTCGAAACAGTCGGATTCGACTTCTCGCTGCAAGCGCTGAACGCGCGCGGGGAGGTGCTGATCGCCTTTCTCGGCGACGTCTTGCGCGAACCCTGCGTCATTATCACAGAGAGAAGTGCGACCTCTCTTGCCGGTCATATCGTCCGCGGCGCCGCGCCGGTCGACGAAGACCAGCGCACCCGCCGCGCCAGCGTGATGTCGCTGGTGCGCGATCTGGTGGCGGCGCTGGCTGCCAACGACGATCCGCTGCTCGGCCTGTTCGGCGCGTTCGCCTATGACCTCGTGTTCCAGATCGAGGACCTGGTGCAGAAACGCGCGCGCGAGAAAGACCAGCGTGACATCGTGCTCTATGTGCCGGATCGGCTGCTGGCCTATGACCGCGCCACCGGCCGCGGCGTGGTCTTGAGCTACGACTTTGAATGGAAGGGCAAGTCCACCGCGGGCCTGCCGCGCGACACGCCGGAAAGCGTCTACGCCCAGACACCGCGGCAGGGGTTTTCCGATCACGCGCCCGGCGAATACCAGGCGACCGTCGAAACCGCGCGCGCGGCTTTCGCGCGCGGCGATCTGTTCGAGGCGGTGCCGGGGCAATTGTTCGCCGAACCCTGCGAGCGTTCGCCGGCGGAAGTATTCCAGCGGCTGTGCCGGATCAATCCGTCGCCCTATGGCGCGCTGATGAACCTCGGTGACGGCGAATTTCTGGTGTCGGCGTCGCCGGAGATGTTCGTGCGCTCCGACGGAAGGCGGGTCGAGACCTGCCCGATCTCCGGCACCATCGCGCGCGGCGTCGATGCGATCGGCGATGCCGAGCAGATCCGGCAGTTGTTG
Organism: uncultured Alphaproteobacteria bacterium; assembly: GCA_963745785.1. Taxonomy (GTDB): domain Bacteria; phylum Pseudomonadota; class Alphaproteobacteria; order Rhizobiales; family Xanthobacteraceae; genus Bradyrhizobium. The sequence continues at coordinate 134,547 of CAVUYV010000009.1, forward strand.
AATTCCGAGAAAGACGAATTCGAACTCAACATGTGCACCGACGTCGACCGCAACGACAAGGCGCGGGTCTGCGTGCCCGGAACGATCAAGGTGCTGGCGCGGCGGCAGATCGAAACCTACTCGAAACTTTTCCACACCGTCGATCATGTCGAAGGCATGCTGCGGCCGGGCTTCGACTCGCTGGATGCCTTCCTCACCCACGCCTGGGCGGTGACGGTGACCGGCGCACCGAAATTGTGGGCGATGCAGTTCGTCGAGGACAACGAGCGTTCGTCGCGGCGCTGGTATGCCGGCGCGATCGGCTGCGTCAATTTCGACGGCAGCATCAACACCGGATTGACCATCCGCACCATCCGGATGAAGGAGGGCCTCGCCGAGGTGCGGGTCGGCGCCACCTGTCTGTTCGATTCAGATCCCGCCGCCGAGGACCGCGAATGCCAGGTCAAGGCGGCGGCGCTGTTCCAGGCGCTGCGCGGCGATCCGCCAAAACCGCTGTCGGCGTTCGCGCCGGACGCCACCGGCTCGGGCAAGCAGGTGCTGCTGATCGATCATGACGACAGTTTTGTTCATATGCTGGCGGATTATTTCCGCCAGGTCGGCGCTAACGTAACCGTGGTCAGGCACGTCCACGCGCTTGAAATGCTGAAGCAGAAGAACTGGGATCTGCTGGTGTTGTCGCCGGGTCCGGGACGGCCAGAAGATTTTGGCATCTCGAAAACCATCGACGCCGCGCTCGGCAAGAAACTGCCGATCTTCGGTGTCTGCCTCGGCGTGCAGGCGATCGGCGAATATTTCGGCGGCCAGCTCGGCCAGTTGGGCCGGCCGGCGCATGGCCGGCCGTCGCCGGTCCAGGTGCGGGGCGGGCGGCTGATGCGGAACCTGCCCAATGAGATCGTGATCGGCCGCTACCATTCGCTTTATGTCGAGCCCGACAGCATGCCTGATGTGCTATCGGTGACGGCGAGCACCGAGGACGGCGTTGCGATGGCCATCGAGCACAAGACCTTGCCGGTCGGCGGGGTGCAGTTTCACCCGGAATCGCTGATGTCGCTCGGCGGCGAGGTGGGCCTGCGCATCGTCGAGAATGCGTTCCGGCTTGGCGTGGGGACGAGTTGAATGCAAAGGGTACGCACGTCATTCCGGGATGGTGCGCCAGCACTAGACCTCAGATGTGCAATTGCACATCGGGGAATCTCGAGATTTCCGGGTTCAACGCTGTCGCATTGCCCCGGAATGACAACTGAAACGAGATACCAATGACTTTTGAATATGATTTGAAGGCCAGCATCCGCACCATTCCCGATTATCCGAAGCCGGGAATCCTGTTTCGCGACATCACCACGCTGCTTGGCGACGCCCGCGCCTTCCGCCGCGCGGTCGATGAGTTGGTGCATCCTTGGGCGGGCAACAAGATCGACAAGGTCGCCGGCATCGAGGCACGCGGCTTCATTCTCGGCGGCGCGGTGGCCCATCAGGTCTCGGCCGGCTTCGTGCCGATCCGCAAACGCGGCAAGCTGCCGCATACCACGGTGCGCATCGCCTACTCGCTGGAATATGGCCTCGATGAAATGGAGATGCATGCCGATGCCATTCATCCCGGTCAGCGCGTGATCCTGGTCGACGACCTGATCGCCACCGGCGGCACCGCTGAAGGTGCGGTCAAGCTGATGCGCCAGATCGGTGCCGATGTGGTCGCGGCCTGCTTCATCATCGACCTGCCGGACTTGGGCGGCGCGACGAAATTGCGGGCGATGGACGTGCCGGTGCGAACGCTGATGTCGTTCGAGGGGCATTGAGCTTACAACACGCTATAAACCCCGTCGTCCCTGCGAAAGCAGGGACCCCTACGCCGCGGCCTCTCGGTTAAGCACTCGGGCAAACGCCTTCGTCAATAACGAACGCTGGTGGTTATGGGTCCCTGCGTTCGCAGGGACGACGAAGAATCACGACCGCTGCAGAATCAGATTCAGCTCAAGTTCGCGAAAGTTGAGATAGTTGCTGCGGATCCATTGGTGCAGTTCGGTCGATGAATCCTTCTCGTGACGAAGGTAGTCGGTGAACGAGAACGTCAGCCGGTCGATATAGGTCTTCAGAAACACCGGCAGCGCGGCGATGCGGAGGATCCGGCCATTGGCCATCGTCGGCGGCAGCTCGCCACGCACCACATATTCGTTATCGACGGTAACCAGAGCGCTTGGTTGAATCTGTTGCTGCAGCATGGCATGGCCGCGCGCCGAGGCGCGGTCGGCGTCCGCGACAAACAGGATCACCGGCGCGACCCCGCGCCGCGCTGCCTCCTTCATGAACCCGATTTCCTCGGACATCTTGAAGAACTCATCGAAGGCGTGAAAGCCGAGATCGATCACCTTGGCGAGGGCGTCATTGACGATCAGGCGGTCCATCAGCGCCATTTTCCCGAAAGTATTGTCGACCTCGGCGGTCTCGGTGATCGCGGGCAGATAATCCAGCAGCGAGGGCTCTTTCAGATTGATGTCGAATGCCGCGACCGTGCCGTTCTTCAAAAGCAGGAATTCGCTCAACAGCCGGGCGATCAGCGTCTTGCCGACCAGCGGGCGGGGCGAGCAGATGATGTAGACGGGCGTGCGGCTCATCGGCGCTATATCAGGCGAATTGGGCGCCTAATCCAGCCAATTCATATTCGGTAAGCAATTATTTTTCGCCGCCGCGCGCGCCGGATTTGCCGGAGCCGACCAGATCGGTCAGCTTGATGCGATCGAATTCGCTCCAGACGTTGGCCAGCCAGTGGCGAACATAGCCCCGAAGCACGAACGAATAGTTCGCGGCCTCGTCCTTGATGCCCTTGTTGGCGACGAATTTGAGGAACGGCACGGAGGCGACTTCGACCTGCTCGTAGGCCATTTCGTTGAGCTTGGGAATGGTGAGTTCGGTGGCATCCTTGATGCGGTGGAAATAGGAATTGTAGGTCGCCTGGTCCCATTCGAAAAAGCTGGTGTTGTTGATGAAATTCTTCACCAGGAAATATTTCGCGCCCTGCATGAAATTCGCGGTCTCCGCTATTTCGTCCAGCGAGGCGATCGACGGGCCGAGAATATGGAACACGGCAAAGGTGATCTGTCCCGCCTTCGCCGCATCGAGAAAGCCGATGTCGCGCAATGCGGTCAGCGACGGCGACAACAGGCCGGCGCGGACGTCGATCACGGTGACGGACGGGGGTGCCGAATTCAGCGTATCGAAGATTTTCATCTGATCGGACGTCGCCGTCATATCGACGATCTCGGTCAGATCGGGATGAAAACGCTTCAGCGTGCCGCGCGGATTTTCGGTATCGAAGGCCCGTGTGGCCACGTTGTTGGCGCTGAAATAATCGAGCAAGGTGCGCGCGACCGTGGTCTTGCCGACCCCGCCCTTGTCCGCGCCCACCACAATCACCACCGGCTTCGCCATGAACTTCCCCTACGCCCCTATCGTTGAAGCACAATCCCGGAACCAACAAAGCCGTCTGTTTCCGGAAAACCGGTTACGGCTGTCCGGATCAAGCCCTCGAACTCCGATCGCCTGAGTGACCGGAACGTTGCCGTCCCTGCTTTGGGCGCGAACATGGCAGAAACAAGGGAGAATTCAATTCATTAGACCGCTGGCAGGGCGATCGTGCCGAAGTGTCGTTAACGCTGGGAGCGGTTTTTCGGCGACCGGGCCCGATCTGCCCGGATATTCGGGCCTGAGCGTCGTTAGTGGGGACCCCAGGGACCCCGCGATGTACCGGCGCCGCCCCAGGGACCGCGTCGCAGCCGCGGCAAGGGCTGGTCCGCCGGTGCCGGTTGCGGCAGCCGATCGTCCGGCCCCTCAGCCCGATCCGACGGCAGCGCCAGCCGTCCGGGATCGTGTCCGCCCGCGAATTTGACCAGCGCCTGGACCCGGGAATCCACCGACGGATGGGTGGCAAACAGGTCGGCAAACCCCTCGCGCGGGTTGTCGACGCATAATTCCATCACCGCCGAGGTCGCGCCGGGAAGCTCGCCGCGGTTCTCGATCTTGCGCAAGGCGGAGATCATGGCGTCCGGGTTCTTCGTCAACTCGACCGAACCGGCATCGGCGAGCAGTTCGCGCGATCGCGACAGCGCGAACTTCACCACCTGCGACAACAGCCAGGCCAGCACGATCAGTGCGATCGCAACGATGACGACAACAATTGCGCCGCCGCCACCGGATCCCTTGCTGTCACTGTCTGACGAGGAAGACGACGACGACGAGGATGATGAAGATGACCACGACGATCCGCCGCTGGAATTCCACTGCAGATTGGTGAACATCCGGAAGAACAGCTCGCCGAAAAAACCGACCACACCGGCGATGATCACCGCGATCACCATCATCTGCACGTCGCCATTGCGGATGTGGGTGAGCTCATGGCCCAGCACCGCCTCGATCTCCTGATCGTTGAGCGCCTTCAACAGGCCGGTGGTGACGGTGATGGCATATTGCCGCTGGTTGAGCCCGGTCGCGAACGCGTTGAGCGCGTCGCTTTGCATGATCTTCAGTTTCGGCATCGGGATGCCGCGCGAGATGCAGAGATTTTCCAACAGATTATAGAGCCGGGGCTGCTGCTGCCGCGTCACGTCCTCGCCGCCGGTCACGGCATCGACGATCGATTGATGAAAGAAATAGGCGATCACGATCCACAGCACTGCCGCTGCGGTCGCATAGGGGAAAGCCGTGACCAGGTCGCGCGATGCCGCCATCAGATAGTCGTCGACCGATCGGTCGCTGTCGATCACCACTTCCGCGAGCAGCGCGCCGGCATAGACCAGGACGTAGATCAGAACGAACAGTCCGGCGAGCAGCAGCATCGAACGAAATTTGTTCGATGCGATGTGCGTGTAAAGACCATAGGCGGCCATAATGCGCTTCCGCTAAGTGCCGTCATTCCGGGGCACGCCAATGGCGTGAACCCGGAATCTGGAGATTTGTGACTGAGATGAGATTCCGGGTTCGATGCTTCGCATCGCCCCGGAATGACTGGAATGGGCGCATCGCCTTAGAACTTCACCGTCGGAACCGCCTCGACTTCGGTGCGGGTGGCGCCGAGATCGAAGAAGTCCTTGCGGTTGAAGCCGAACATGCCCGCGAACAATGCGACCGGCATCTGCTGGATGCCGGTATTGTATTCCTGGACCGCGTTGTTGAAGAAGCGGCGGCTGGCCGCGATCTTGTTCTCGAGGTCGGACAACTCGCCGGCGAGTTGCTGGAAGTTGGTGTTGGCCTTGAGGTCCGGATAGGCCTCCGACAGCGCGATCAGCCTGCCGAGCGCGCCGCTCAACTGGTTTTCGGCGGCCGAGACCTGTGCCGGTCCCTGCGCCGACATCGCGCTGTTGCGGGCTTTTATCACCTCATCGAGCGTGCCGCGCTCGTGCGCGGCGTAGCCCTTCACGGTCTCGACCAGATTGGGGATCAGGTCGTGGCGCTGCTTGAGCTGCACGTCGATGTCGGCAAAGGCCTGTCCGACGCGCTGACTGAGCGTAACCAGCCGATTATAGGCGCCGACCGCGAAGAGAACGAGAATGACGAGGATGCCGAGAACAATCCAGCCCGATGACATGACCACTTTCTCCTGATGAGACGACCGATGCGCAACCTAGATGAAAGATGGGCGCGCGTCAGGGGGCCCCGGCAAGGGGGTCCGCTTCGGTTGGTCGCTACGGGAGCGGGGTAAGTTCAACGGCCTGCGCGGCACCACGCCGCAGGATCGCGAGGGCCGGAAGCGGTGACCCGCCGCATGGCCGGGTGGCAGCCATTGCCACCCTTGCCGGTGCGGGTTTGTTGCAGCCGATCGTGAAACCTCTACTCCATCACGGCTTGGCCATGTGCCAGGCCCCGTTCAGGAAGCCGTCACCCTTGGTCTCGCCGGGGGCGGTGTCCTGCTTGAAGGTGTAGAGCGGCTTGCCCTTATAGGCCCACATCTTCTTGCCGTCGTCCCGAACCACGATGGTCATATCGGCGGTCGGCTTGGCGTCGGCGGCGGCTGCGAGCGGTGGCCAGTTCTCGGCACAGGGGCCGTTGCACGTCGACTTGCCGCCGGCGTCCTTGTCGAAGGTATAGAGGGTCATGCCCTTGGCATCGACAAAGGTCTTGCCCTTCGGCGTGTCGGCCGTCTTCAGCATCTGCGCCGACGCCGCGGATGATGCGAAAATGAAAGTCAAAGCCGCTATTGCGGCGAATGTCCTGGACATTGCAGCTCCACTCCTGATGAAACATGTTGAAGACGCTGGGTGCGTCACTTGGACAAACGCTGCGGAGCACGATTTATTCCGCCTGATGGTGGTCAGCGTCGAAAATTGCGTCGCCCCAGGCGATTTTCTTGAAGCGCTGGTATGCGGCCTTCTGACGACGGGCTGCGACTCGCGTTCAAAATTCCCTGATCCGTGCAAAGTCGGGCGGTGACCGCGACCTTGGTGACAACGGGCTGCGCAATGACGCGGGCAGGATGCCGCGCGGCCGGCGCGCGGCTCAGCGCCACATAGCTGAATTTTTCGTCCTCATAGGGAAGTTCTGCGGATTTGAGTTGTTTATGCGCTCGCGACCGCGGCAGGCGCTGGGTGAAATGACACCAGTCAGGCGCTGTAAGCGGACATTCGCCGTCGTGCGGGCAGGGGGCTGCGACATGCGCGCCGGCCGCGATCAGTTGCCTCCGCAGCGCGATCATCCTGCCATAGCCCGCGGGCGTACCGGGCTCGACGATCAGCAGCGTGTCGCGGGTTTTTGCCCACATCACATCGGCGAGCGCTGTTCGTTCCGCATCATCTATTTCGCCGATCATGTAGCTTGCGATCACGAGGTCGGCGGCTTCACTGTCGGCCAGCGCGGCGCGGGCCTCGCCGAGTTGGTATGTCATCTGGCGCAAGCGCGTGCTGTCCCTGCCAAGATCAAGCGCCAGCGCGCGCAAGGCGCTGTTGGCATCCAGCAGCGCAAAGCCTGTCAGCGATGGAAAAGCCGCGGCCGCCGCCCAGGTTGCCGTTCCCGGCCCGGCGCCGACATCGAGCAGGCTTGTTGGCGCGAAATCCGGCCTGATGTCGCGAAGCGCGTTCAGGCTGGCGGTCACCGCGGCGTAGGTCGCGGGCATCCGCGCCAGCGCATAGACAAGCGCATCGGCCTCGGACCTGATCGCGCTGGAGCCGCCGCCCTCGCGATAGGTCTGCGAGATCAATGAGGCGCGCTCGGCGGCATCATTGCGCGACAGGCCCTGCAGCCTGGCGTCAAGCGCTGCTTTCAGTTCGGCTGGAAGGTCGGGCGCGGTCATCGTATGCCGTCATCCTGAGGCGCGAGTTCTTGCGAGCCTCGAAGGGTGACGGCATTGGATGTGGCCCATCCTTCGAGACGCCGCGCAATAGCGCGGCTCCTCAGGATGGCGCAAGCATTTACGCCACGTTCTGATCGAGAATCTTCACCGCGTCCTCGAGATCGACCGAGACCAGCTGCGAGACGCCGCGCTCGGCCATGGTGACGCCGAACAGCCTGTTCATCCGCGCCATGGTGATCGGGTTGTGGGTGATGATGATGAAGCGTGTCTCCGTCGCCGCCGTCATCTCGTGCAGCAGGGTGCAGAACCGCTCCACATTGTGATCGTCGAGCGGCGCGTCGACTTCGTCCAGCACGCAGATCGGCGACGGGTTGGTGAGGAACACGGCAAAAATCAGCGCCAGCGCGGTCAGCGCCTGCTCGCCGCCCGACAAGAGCGACAGCGTCTGCGGCTTCTTGCCGGGTGGCTTGGCGATGATCTCCAGGCCGGCCTCGAGCGGATCGTCGCTCTCGATCAGATGCAGCGCGGCTTCGCCGCCGCCGAACAATTCCACGAACAGCCGCTTGAAATGGCCGTTGACGACCTCAAACGACGTCAATAGCCGCTCGCGCGCCTCGCGGTTGAGGCTCTGGATACCCTGGCGCAACCGCTTGATGGCTTCCACCAGATCGTCGCGTTCGGTGGTGAGCGACGTGTGCTGGGCTTCGACCTCGCGCAACTCTTCCTCGGCGCGCAGGTTGACCGCGCCGAGCCGCTCGCGGTCGCGCCGCAGCTTTTCGAGATTTTCCTCGATCTCGCCAAGCGGCGGCAATTCCGCGCCCGGCTTGATCTCGGCCAGATCGGCCACGCCTTGCGGCGCGACTTCCAGCATGTCGTGGATCTCGCGCTCGATGTCGGCAGAGGCGGCGCCTGGCGCCATCCATGCGTTCTTCGGCGCGGGCGCACGCTTCGCGGGCACTCGACAGCGCTTCCAGCGAAATTTTCGCGGCGCGGTCGGTTTCCGCCATCACGTTTTCGGCCGATGCCAGCGCATCGGCGGCAACGCGGCGGGCGTTTTCCGCCGACTTCGATTTCGCCGATCAGCGCGCGGCGCTTTTCCGCGAATATTGCGGGCGCATTGTCGAGTTCGGCGCGCTCGGCTTTGACCTCATTGATGCGGGCTTCGATGGTGGCGATTTGCGAGGCCGCGCTATCCTTGCGGTTTTGCCATTCGCTGCGCTCGGCCAAAATAGCCTGAACCCGCCGGTCGGCGAGTTCGGCCTCGCGCGCCAGCGCTTGCGCTTCGGCCCGCACCTCGGCGGCGAGGCGGCGATGGCCGTCGATGTCGGTGCGGACAGCGGCGAGCTTGGTTTCAGTGTCGAGGCTCGGCGGCAATTCGGCCAGCGCTGCGGTCGCGGCCTTATGGGCATTAAAGGCTTCGGTGAGGTCAGCGTTGAGGCGGGTGTGGGCTTCGGTCAGCGCCGACTTGCGCGCGGCGTGGCGGTTGATCTCGCGCTCGGTAGCGGCGTGGCGTCCACGCGCGGCGTCAGCCTCGCGCTGCGCGGCGCGCCAGGCATCGCGCGCGGCAGTCTCGGAAGCGGATGCGGCCTTCAGCTCGGCTTCAGCGGCTTCCAGGGCCTGACGCTTGGCGGCGGCATCGATCCGGGCCTGCTCCAGCTCGTTTTCAATATCAACGAGGCGGGCGCGCTCGGCGAGACGCCGCGCCGCGCCGGTCGGGGCATGGGCGGCGGCGACAAAACCATCCCAGCGCCAGACGTCGCCTTCCAGCGATACCAGCCGCTGGCCGGTCTTGAGCTGCGACACCAGAGAGGCGCCGCGCTCTTTGGTAACGACGCCGATCTGCGCGAGACGGCGCGCCAGCTCGGAGGGCGCGTCGACATGGGCGGCGAGTGCCTCGACCCCATCGGGCAGGGCGGGGTCGCCCTCGGTCACGCCGGCATCGGTCCAGCGCATCGGCGCCGACGGGTCGACCGGGGCATCGAGGTCATCGCCCAATGCAGCGCCAAGCGCCTTCTCATATCCCTTGGCGACGGTGACGCCGTCGATGATCGGCGGCCACAGGTTCTTGGTCTCGCCATTGACGAGCTTTGAGATCGTGCGCGCTTCGGTCTCGAGCCGCTGCACGCGCTTGTCGGCCTCGTTGAGCGGTGCGCGGGCGGCTTCCAGCTTTTGCCGCGCGGCGGCGTGTGCGGCCTCGCTCGTCTGCGCCGCGGCTTCGGACTGCGCAAGGCTCTGCTGCGCGGTCTCGACGGCAGCGGCGAGCACCGAGAGATCGCCCAATCCGCTGGTTTCCTGCGCCAGCTTCTGCTCTTCGCTCCCGACATTGGCGATCTCAGAATCGAGCCGCGCCAGCCGGTCGCGATGGCTGCGCACGCTTTCCTCAAGCTGATGGCGTTTGGCGGTGAGGTCGGCAAGGACGGTGGTCAGCTCAGCAAACAAACGCTCGGCGGCGGCCAATGTCGTTTCGGCCTCGGACACGCGCTGATCGACGCCGCTGCGTTTTTCGACGCGGGTCTTGATCTCGTCTTTCAATTCGGAATCTTCGGCGTCGAGCCGCTGCAGCGCCACTTCGGCGTCGAAGGTCTGCTGCTGCTCGCGCGCGATATCGGCCGCAAACTGCGTCAGCCGGCGATCGAGCTCCGCGACGCGGTCCTTGGCGCGCTCTTCCTCGCGGTCGAGCGTTTCGCGCGCATTGGTGAGCCGCTGCAGTCCGGCTGCGGCGCGGGCCTCGGCCTCGCGCAGCGCCGGCAGTTCGGCGGCGCGCACCGCCTGGATCCGGGCCGCCTCGGCCTGTTCGCGGGTGCGTTCGGCCATGTCGCGGACGCTGAGGTCGTGGACATGGGCGGTTTCCGCCACGTCGGAATTGGCTTCCAGCCAGCGCAGATGAAACAGCATGGCCTCGGCCTTGCGCACCTTGGCCGCGACTTCGCGGTAGCGGATCGCCTGCCGCGCCTGCTTCTTCAGGCCGTCGATCTGTCCGGCCAGTTGCCCGATCACGTCCTCGACACGGGTGAGGTTGGTTTCCGCGGCCTTGAGGCGCAGTTCGGCCTCATGGCGGCGGGCGTGAAGCCCGGCGACGCCGGCGGCGTCTTCCAGCACGCGGCGGCGCTGTTCGGGCTTGGCCTGAATGATCTCGCCGATCTTGCCCTGGTGGACCAGCGCCGGCGAGCGCGCGCCGGTGGCGGCGTCGGCGAACAGGATCTGCACATCGCGGGCGCGCACGTCGCGGCCATTGATCCGGTAGACGGAGCCCGCTTCGCGCTCGATCCGGCGCGAGATTTCCAGGGTCTCCCGGTCGTTCACGGCAGCAGGCGCCGAGCGGTCGGAATTGTCGATCGTCATCACCACTTCGGCGTGGTTGCGCGACGGACGGTTGCCGGAACCGGCGAAGATCACGGCGTCCATGTCGGCGGCGCGCAGCGACTTGTGCGAGGTCTCGCCCATCGCCCAGCGCAACGCCTCGACCAGGTTCGATTTGCCGCAGCCGTTCGGCCCGACCACGCCGGTCAAACCGGGTTCGATCATGAAGTCGGTGGGTTCAACGAACGACTTGAAACCGTGGAGGCGAAGGCGGGTCAGTTTCATGGGCACGATTCTCTGTTGGCAGGGCGCGAATCTCCCTGCCGGGACAATACCATAGAAGGCAATGTCGGTGTGTGGGCGAGTCGCTTGCGGCGGCTCATGGCAGGCGACAATGGCGAGGCCGGGGCCGGAGGGCAACCGCCGCAGGGGTTTTTCCCAAGGCTTTTGCGCGGGTTACGGGCGACAGGTAATCCTGGTTCCACCCGGGCGCAAGAATCAGCTCTTCAGGAGCGATTTGATCCTCTTGTCGAATTCCGCAAACGAGGTCTCGCCCTTGATCATCTCGCCGTTGATGAAAAAGGTCGGCGTCGAGTTGACCTTCAGGACCTCGTTGGCGAACTTCTGGTCGGCGGCGATCTTGTCCAGCAGCGCCTGGTCTTTGAGGCAATCCTCGACCGCCTGCTGGCTGAGGCCGGCCTGCTTGCCGATCCGGGCCAACGTTTCGGTGGTGTTCTTCGTCACCCATTCGTTCTGCTGCTTGAACAGCAGGTCGATGACGGCGAAATATTTCCCGGCATCGTCCTTGGCGATGCAGCGCGCCAGCATCGAGCCAGCCGCGGCCTTGATGTCGAGCGGGAATTCGCGGAACACGTAACGCACCTTGCCGCTGTCGATATATTCCGACTTGATTTTGGGGAATACGTTCTCGTTGAAGGCCGCGCAATGCGGGCAGGTCATCGATGCGTATTCGGTGATGGTCACGGAGGCGTTGGCGGGACCGAGCGCCATGTCCGGGAGCGATTGCGGTTTTGCCACATCGGATGCGCTTTGCGCCATCGCCTCCGCGATCAGACGCAGCGGCGAGAAGCCGGCGAAGGCGGCAAGTCCGGTCAGTGACAGGGCAATGGTGAAGGCGCGGCGCGTGATGATCAACGGTTTGCTCCCGGATGGCGCGTTCACGCCCGAAGAACCAAAGAAGTGTTCGCTAGCTTGAAACGACAAGTGAGGCAATGGCGGGCCGCAATTCCCGGACCCGGCGGCGGGCTCAATTTCGCTTGATCGAGGCGCCGAGCCGCGCCAGCGCGGCCCGCAGTTCCTCGTCTTCGACCGACGACAGGGTTTCCGCGACATTCGCCACCGATTTGGGGTCCGGCGCGCGGGAGACGGCAGGCGGATTCCGGCGCGACAGCGGCGCCTGACGAAGCGCCAGCCGTCCCACTGCGCTCCAGCCGAAAAAACGATTGACCCGCTCCAGGATAACGTCCGAGGCGTGCTGTATTTCCAGCGCCATCGGACCCTCTACGCGCAATACCAGCGTGGCCGCTTCCTGCGGCTGTCCCTCCACCGGCCGCGGCCACTGGATTTTAAGGGGCTCGGAATGGGCTGCTATTTCGGGGCCGGCGATTTCAGCCCAGCGCGTGACCAATTCGCGCGCGGCAAACCCCTGCTTGGCGTAAGCGTCGGAAAATACGTCGCTGAGCAGGACGGAAAGCGGCTTTGCCGTGATCGGACCGGGTTTGGACATGGGTTCTTATAACACCGCTGTTCGACCGTGGCATTCCCGTTCATGCCGCGCGCGGGCGGATGTTTTTCAGGTCCCGGTCGATTTCGCGCCGCCGCTGCATCAGATCGTAATCCATCTGCAAGCCGAGAAAGAAGCCTTCCGACAGGCCAAAATAACGCGCGAGCCGAAGGTCGGTGTCGGCGGTGACATCCCGCTTGCCAAGCACGATTTCGTTGATGCGGCGCGGCGCGACGTGAACCGCACGTGCCAATGCATTCTGACTGAGGCCCATTGGCTTGAGGAACTCTTCAAGCAGGATTTCGCCGGGATGCGGATTGTGAAGCAGCCCGCTCCTAGACGTGATAGTCGACGATTTCGACATGCGCCGGTCCTCCCTCATCCCAGATAAAGCAGATTCGCCAATGATCATTGATCCGAATCGAATGCTGTCCCTGGCGGTCCGCTCTAAGTGCTTCAAGCCGATTGCCCCGGGGGCACTCGAAGATCGCCGAGCACCCGGGCCTGATTCAAAAGACGAAGCTTTCGGAGCGCAACCTTTTGGATATCAGCCGCAATTTTCGGCTCCGACGGCCGGACCAGATCAATTCCGCTTCGGGATCGGCGAAGCTCTGAATCATCACCAAGCATAACGTAACGCGTTATAGTTGACAACTCCGGTGTATCTCTGGTCACGCCGAATTTCTCATTTTAAGGTTAGGCGTGTTCTCATCATCAGCCACCATGAAACAACAACGAATTGACGCGGCGCCCGCGCGCCCGGCGCTGCTGCTTGATTGGTACGACCGGCATCGGCGGAAGCTGCCGTGGCGGCCGCTGCCCCGCGAACGCGCCGATCCCTATTCCGTTTGGCTGTCGGAAATCATGCTGCAGCAGACCGGCGTCAAGACGGTCGTGCCGTATTTCAAGAAATTCCTGGCGCGCTGGCCCGATGTCGACGCGCTCGGCCGCGCCTCGCTCGACGACGTGCTGCGGATGTGGGCCGGGCTCGGCTACTATTCTCGCGCGCGCAATTTGCACGCCTGCGCGGTGGCGGTATTGCGCGATCGTCGGGGTGTGTTTCCGGATACCGAGGAAGGCCTGCAATCGCTGCCGGGGATTGGGCCCTACACCGCCGCCGCCATTGCCGCGATCGCCTTCGGCCGCCGGACCATGCCGGTCGATGGCAATATCGAGCGGGTGGTGTCGCGGCTGTTCGCGGTCGAGGAGCCGCTGCCGCAGGCCAAGCCGTCGATTCAACAACTCGCGACGACGCTGCTGGGCGCGACCCGAGCGGGCGATAGTGCGCAGGCGCTGATGGATTTGGGGGCCTCGATCTGCACCCCGAACAAACCGGCCTGTTCGCTGTGCCCGCTCAACGACCATTGCGCGGCCCGTGCGCGCGGCGATCAGGAGACTTTTCCGCGCAAGGTGCCGAAGAAAACCGGCGCGCTGCGGCGTGGGGCGGCGTTCGTCGTCACGCGCGGCGATGAGCTATTGGTCCGCACGCGGCCTGAAAAAGGCCTGCTCGGCGGCATGACCGAAGTGCCAACCTCCGCCTGGCTCGCCGCGCAGGACGACAAGACGGCGCTGCAGCAGGCACCGATGCTCAAAGGCATCGCCCGCTGGCATCGCAAGGCAGGCGTGGTCACCCATGTCTTTACGCATTTTCCGCTGGAGCTTGCCGTCTACACCGCAAGCGTTCCCGTGCGCGCCCGTGCGCCGGAGGGAATGCGTTGGGTGCCGATTTCGACGCTTGGGGATGAAGCGTTGCCGAATGTGATGCGCAAGGTGATCGCGCATGGGCTAGCGAAGATCAAGTAGCGCGCGCCGTTACTTACGTCGGAGGTAATTGATCTTCTGACCTAAAAGCCTAGGCTAACCCTCCATGAGCGCCGAAGACTTATTCTCGCAAGATGCTGCGATCGGACATTTCAGCAGCTTGTTGAAGCATTGGCGAAATGTTCGCCGCCTCACCCAGATCGAACTGGCGGGCGATGCAAACATCTCGGCCAGGCATCTATGCTTTCTGGAAACCGGACGCGCGCAGCCAAGCCGCGAAATGGTGCAACTGCTTGGAAGCGCGCTCGATCTGCCGCTTGAGGAGCGCAATGCGTTGCACGTTGCAGCAGGCTTCGTGCCGCCCTATGGCGATCAGGGATTGGCGGCCGACAATCTGCAGCATGTGCGCCAGGCATTGGATTTCATTCTTCGACAACAGGAGCCATACCCCGCAATTGTCATTGACGGGCGTTGGGACGTCCGCATCCGCAATGAGGCGTCTGGGCGTCTGTTCAAGACATTTCGCGAGTCATTCGAAATGGAATCCGACCTCACGGATAACGCAATGCATGTGGTCTTTCATCCGAAAGGCCTGCGACAGTTCATCGTGAACTGGGACGAGTTCGCCGGCCAGCTGATCCAGATCCTTCATCGCGAGGTCGCGCAAGGCAGCAGGGTCGCGGCGCAGCTGCTCGACGAAATCATGATCTATCCCGGCCTGCCGGCCGAATGGAGACTTCCGCGCAACCCGGCTGGATCGTCTCCGGTCATGACCATGCAGCTTCAGAAAGCCGACCTTCGTCTCGCTTTCTTTTCCACCTTTACGACGCTCGCGATGCCGACAGACGCCGCGCTGCAAAAATTGAAGATCGAATGCTTTTATCCGGCGGACAGCGCGACTGCGGAGAAAGCGCGCGAACTGGCACTTTGAAAAAATCGGGAGATGACAATGCAACTCGCCCCGCGTGATCATCAATCGGCCGAGACGATGAAGGAATTGCGCGCGTTGAACGCGCGCTTCATCCATAACTTCGTGACCAACGACGTGTCCTCGCACGACGCTATTCTTCATCCCGGCTTCATCAACATCTGGCCCACGGGCCAGCGGTGGGATCGCGCAACGTATCTCAAGTATTGGGCAACTGCCTTCGACCCCAAGGTCATCGTTTACTGGGATGTCCGCGACGAGCTCATTACCATCATCGGCAACGTTGCGCTTGTGCGCGCCACGAACAAGCACACGCGCCGCCGCGAAGGAAAAGAAGTGACGGGCATGACGATGTACACCGACACGTATCTGTTCGAGCACGGCGCGTGGAAGTGCATTCAGGCCCAGCTCACACCGGTTGCGCCCGAACACCAGCCCGCCGACGATACGATCATCAGCGTTTATATCGAAGGCAAACGTCAGGAGCGAATTCTCATGACGAGCACCTGCACCGAGAGCAGGCAGCGATTTCATCATCAATCAAGAATATCGATGAACTCGCTGGGTAATCATGATTCGGAATATCCTCGCGATCGTTCAGATTTGGCGAGCACGCGCACGTTTCCGGCGAGATCTTGCGGCCCTTAGTGAGCGTGAACTGCAGGATATGGGAACGTGCTGGTCGTCGATCGCCTACGAGATCAGCAAGCCGTTCTGGCGTCCGTGACAGGCTGCGCCGAGCGCCGCTCGAGAGAGGTGGCAGGGGCAACTGCGGAAAGCCCAGTCGACCCGGGCTCAAGCCGTGTGCCGCTAGCGGCGATCGAGCCCGCGCCCGGTTTCCAGCATCAGGTTGCGCAGCCAGATCGATCCGGGATCGAACTGGGCGCGGGTCGGGTAGAACATGAACTGCTCGTCGATGCCGGGATCGAGCGGCGGCGTGATCGCCATCAGCGACAATGGTTTTGCCAGCGCCGCGATCAGCCGGCCGGGAACGAACGCCACCAGGTCGGTGCGCGCCACGATATGCAGCGCTTCGATATAGCCCGGCACCACCAGCGCGATGCGCCGCTCCAGCCCCTTGCTTCGCAGCCATTCGTCGATCAGGTCCACATTCTGGCCGCGGATCACGACGGCGACGTGCCGTGCGTTGAGGAAAACATCGCGCCGGCCGAGTTTCGCTCCCACCGGGTGGCCGCGCCGCACCGCGAGCGCGTCGCGATCGGTGTAGAGGAGCTGACGATGAAATCCCCTGAAGGCGTCGCCGATTGAGATCACGAGATCGATGGTGCGCGCGAACTCCGCGGTGAAGATCGCGGGCCCGCGCCATGGCACGATGTCGAGCCGAACGTTGGGCGCCTGCGCGGTAATTTTCTCCATCAGCGGCGGCACCAGAAGCTCCACGGCGAGGTCGGGCATCATCAGCCGAAAGCGCCGCTCGCTGCTGGCGGCATCGAAATCGTCGGGAATGAAAAGTCCGCGCACCTGGTCGAGCGCCTGCGCCAGCGGCCCGCGCAGCGCCTGCGCCCGCGGCGTCAGTTCCATGCGCGCGCCGACGCGAACCAGCAGGGGATCGCCGAGCACCTCGCGCAGCCGCTGCAGCGCATGGCTCGCGGCCGGCTGCGACAGGCCGATCCGCATCGCGGCGCGGCTGACATTGGCTTCGAGCAGCAGCGCGTCAAGCGCGACCAGCAGGTTCAGGTCGAGCGAATTCAAATTCATCAGGTGAATATATATCATATCCACTATCGATTGGAAGAATGCCGCGGGCGCGGCGATGATTGGCGACCACTTCACCGAACGGAGATGCCGCCATGAGCGCGATAGCCAACAAGAAACTGATGGAAGAGATTTTCGCCAGCGCAGGGAATCCCGATCCCGCGGTGCGCGATCGCTCGCTGTTCGTCGCCAGTCTGGCCGATGATGCGAGATGGGTGGTCACCGGACAGTACTCGTGGTCACGCACGTTCACCGGCAAGGAAGCGATCCTGAATGATCTGCACGGTCACGTCCGTTCGCTGCTGGTCGAGCGGGCGCGGACGATCGCGCACCGCTTCATCGCGGACGGCGATTACGTCGTGGTCGAGGCGCGGGGCGACAACGTCACCAAGACGGGGATCCGCTACGACAACGACTATTGCCTGGTGTTCCGGCTGGAGAACGGGAAGATCAAGGAGATCAGGGAATATTGCGAACTCGGTCCTGACCGAACAAGCGCTGGGGCGGTTCCCTGAACCGCGCAGGCGCGCCGCAGGTTGATGGCCGCCGTCGTCATTCCGGGGCGCGAGTGAAACGAGCGAACCCGGAATCCATAACCGCGATAGTGAGTATGGATTCCGGGCCTGCGCCTCAGGTCGGCAATTGCCGACCGAGGCGCATCCCGGAATGACAGAGCATGGCTCACGCCGCCTTGGTCTTGAGGTGGCGGAACATGATGGCGCGCGCGTCGTCGTCCATTTCGGCTTTGAACACAAACTTGTCTTTCAGCGCGATCGCCCGCGCCGCGGCCGGCCTTGCCGAGATCTCGTCGACCAGCCGCTTCACGTTGGGAAATTTTGCATAGGCCTGCTCGCCGAGCACGAACGGCGCCAGCCGCGCCCAGCCCCAGAACGCCATATCCACGATGGTATAGGTGTCGCCGACCATGTAAGGGCTTTTGGCAAGATGATCGTTCAAGATGGCGTAGTGGCGCTCCGCCTCGAACTGGTAGCGGTTCACCGCATAGTCGAGGTCTTTCGGTGCGAAGTTTTTGAAATGCACCGCCTGGCCCGAATAGGGGCCGAGCCCGGTCGCGATGAACATCAGCCATGACAGCAATTGCGCGCGGCTTTTCGGCGTATTGGGCGGCAGGAATTTGCCGGTCTTCTCGGCGAGGTAAAGCAGGATCGCATTGCTGTCGAACACGGACACGCCGTTATCGTCGATCGCCGGCACCTTGCCGTTCGGATTGACAGCCAAAAACTCTGGCTTGAACTGATCGCCTTTCCGGGTATCGACCGGCACCAGCTCATAAGGCAGGCCGGACTCTTCCAGAAACAGCGCGACCTTGTTGGGGTTCGGCGCGCCGTTGAAGTAGAATTTGAGCATCAAAGTCTCTCCCCTTGCTTGTTTGTTGCCGAGAAAATCGGGACGCGGCGACAATGCCACGGGCGGGTCCATTGCTCAAATTTTTGCAGAATGCGCAACCGACGAGTTCGTGAGCATGGGCGGCGCTCGGCCGACAAGCTGCGCGTCATTCCGGCGCGACCAACGGCCCGCGGTCGCTTTGGCAACGATAGTCCGCGCCGATCAGGCGAAATCGAAACAGAAAAAGCCGATCAACCCGGCGATCGCCAATCCGGCACCCGCCACGTGCATGAGGGTCGCGAAACGAATGGCCGAATGCAGATTCGACGCCTGAATCGCCCGTTCCGACCGTCGTGCATAGCCGTGGACGATGACCTGCTGATTGAAGTTGCTATTGGCCTCCAGCCCGTCGGCCAGGCCGACACAAATCAGCAGAATGCCGAGGATGACGAGTCCGGCAAAGCCCAGGAAGCTCAACAGCAGCATGGGGGCACGCCGACAACGAAGATCGGCAGCAGCGGCAACAAGAGCAAAGTATCGGGTTCACGAGATCGCATCGGGGATGTCATCCCGGCCGCGAATAACGGCCTACATGGACTGCAAACACCATGGCAGAGAATAAAGGCGAAATAGGGTGCAGTGGCCTGCGGAAATTACAGGGCTGCCATCTCGGAGCGTATTTCGGCGCGCAATTCGTCGATCAGCCGCAGGCCTTTCTTGGTCTCGATATGCCAGAAGGTCCAGCCGTTGCAGGCGCCCGAGCCCTGCGCCACCGCGCCGATGCGGTGGATCGAGCCGACCTTGTCGCCGAGCATGATGGCGCCGTCGGCGCGGACCAGGGCGCCGTGGCGCTTCCTGGAATCGACCAGTCTGGTGCCCGGCGAAATCATGCCGCGTTCGATCAGCTCGGAGAACGCCACCCGCGGCGCGTCGCGCGCGGTCATGAATGGCGCCAGCGTCGCTTCCGGCAGCGGTTCGACGGCGGCGATGCGGGCTTCCGCCGCACGCGCATAGGCCTTGTCGCGTTCGAACCCGATGTAGCGGCGGCCTAGACGCTTTGCCACCGCACCGGTCGTGCCGGTGCCGTTGAACGGATCGATCACGAGATCGCCGGGTCTCGATGACGACAGCAGCACGCGCGCCAACAGGCCTTCGGGCTTCTGCGTGGGGTGGACCTTCTTGCCGTCAGCGCCTTTGAGGCGTTCCTCGCCGGTGCAGAGCGGGATCAGCCAGTCGGAGCGCGCCTGCACGTCCTCATTGGCGGCCTTCAAGGCTTCGTAGTTGAAGGTATAGCCCTTGGCGTTCTCGTCGCGCGCGGCCCAGATCATGGTCTCGTGGGCGTTGGTGAAGCGGCGGCCGCGGAAATTCGGCATCGGATTGGTCTTGCGCCAGACGATATCGTTGAGAACCCAGAAGCCGAGGTCCTGCATGATCGCGCCGACGCGAAAAATGTTGTGATAGGAGCCGATCACCCACAGCGTCGCCGATGGTTTCATGACGCGGCGGCAGGCGAGCAGCCAGGCGCGGGTGAAATCGTCATAGGCGGCGAATGATGAAAACTTGTCCCAGTCATTGTTGACGGCATCGACGTGGGATTCGTCGGGACGCTTGAGATCGCCCTTGAGCTGCAGATTGTACGGCGGATCCGCGAACACCAGGTCGACCGAACCGGCCGGCAAGTTTCGACATCTCGGCGACGCAGTCGCCTACCACGATACGGGTACTCGGATGGGACTCAAATTTAGTGCGGGGCGCCTTTGCAGACGCCCCGCGACGCGACACAACCATGACTCAAATACTCTGACTCAGGCGACGCTGTCGGCGACGCGGGACTAAACAACCGACTGGCGATACATTGACCGGGCAAAGTAAAAATCGACTTAATCGAAAGCGTTATCGAACAGGATTGAACGGCGCTTCGCACCGTTGCGACGCAAGTCCTCACCGTTTGCGGCAGCTTCTGCGACTTTGGGATTCGAAAGGGCGCGAGCGTCTCCGTCCAGGGTCGGTTTGGTGCCGAAGTTCTCCGAACCGCCACCCTAGGCAATTTTTGCCGGGCGAGTTATTGATTAACGAAATGGAAATTTTACGTATCTGCCGCGTTAGTTTCAGCGAATGGGCTGGCAGCAAGCTGAATTAAAGGAAAAACCGCCATGCGTTACGATGATTTCCGCCGCAGCGACGACATCGAAGACCGTCGCGGCGATGATGGCGGCGGAATGGGCGGTGGTGGCGGCTTTGGCATTCCGATGGGCGGCGGCGGCCTCGGCATCGGCACCATCATCATCCTTGGCCTGGTCGGCTACGCATTCGGCATCGATCCGCGCATCCTGATCGGCGGCGCGGAAATTCTGACCGGGGGCCAGTCGCCGAGCTATCAAAGCCGATCGCAGGTCCGGGCCCGCCAAGACCGGCGCGCCAACCGACGAGATGGGCAGCATGATCTCCGGCATCCTCGGCGAGATCGACGATCGCTGGAGCGAAATCTTCCAGGCCAGCGGGCAAACCTATACGGGTCCGAAAATCGTGCTGTTTCGCAACGCCACCAATGGCGGGCGCTGCGGCATGGCGCAGGCGGCGATGGGACCGTTCTATTGCCCGCCGGACAAGACGATTTTCCTCGATACCGGATTTTTCCGCCAGGTCGAGACCCGGTTTCACGGCTGTTCGGGCAATGCCTGCAAGTTCACCGCGGCCTATATCATCGCCCATGAAGCCGGGCATCACATCCAGAACCTGCTCGGCATCCTGCCGCGCGTGACGCGGCTGCAGCAGCAGGTCGGCAGCAAGGCGGAAGCCAACGCGCTGCAGGTGAAAGTCGAGTTGCAGGCGGATTGCCTGTCCGGCGTCTGGGTCAACCGCGAGCAGAAGAAGCGCCCGAACTTCCTCGAGGCCGGCGACATCGACGCGGCGCTGACGACGGCGTCCGCGATCGGCGACGATACGCTGCAGCGGCAAGCCACGGGAAGGGTGGTGCCGGATTCGTTCACCCACGGCTCCGCCGCGCAACGAAAGCAATGGTTCATGACCGGCTACCAGCAAGGCACGGTGCAGGCCTGCAACACTTTTGGGGCCGGTTCGCTGTAAGTTAGATCCGTCATCCTGAGGTGCGAGCCTCTTCGGCGAGCCTCGAAGGATGACCAGCAAGGTGTCTGCGGCTCATCCTTCGAGGCACGCGAGCGCGCACCTCAGGATGACGGCGTAGCGCTGGGCCAAGAGGTGCAAGAATGTCCTCGATCGACGAATCAAAACAATTCATCCCGCTCAACATCGCGGTGCTGACGATTTCCGACACGCGCACGCTTGAAGATGACAAATCCGGAACCACGCTGTCGGAGCGGCTTGCCGCGGCCGGTCACAACCTCGCGGCGCGCGAGATCGTGGTCGACGAGGTCGACGCGATCCGCATCATCGTCAAAAAATGGATCGCCGATCCCGACATCGATGCGATCATCACCACCGGCGGCACCGGCTTCACCGGCCGCGACGTGACGCCGGAGGCGATCGAGCCGCTGTTCGAAAAGCGGATGGACGGCTTCTCGATCGCATTTCACATGCTGAGCCATGCCAAGATCGGCACTTCGACAGTCCAGAGCCGCGCCACCGCGGGTGTCGCAGGCGCCACCTTTATCTTCTGCCTGCCGGGATCGCCGGGCGCCTGCCGCGATGCGTGGGACGGCATTCTCGCGGCCCAGCTCGATTACCGGACGCGGCCCTGCAATTTCGTCGAGATCATGCCGAGGCTCGACGAGCACCTGCGGCGCCCGAAGGCGAAGGGCGCATCGGCCTAACAGTCATTCCGGGGCGCGAGTGAAGCGAGCGAACCCGGAATCTCGAGATTGTAGCATCGAGATTCCGGGCTCGCCGCTAGCGCGCGCCCCGGAATGACGCACGACAATTACAGCTTCAACTCCCAGGTCTCGCCGACGAGATCGACGCCAAAACTATGGTGCTTCTCTTCCTTGACGCGGCGAAAGCCGGCGCGCTGATAAATTCCGCGCGCGGCGAGCAGGATGCTCTGGGTCCAGAGCGTGATCGATGCATAGCCGGCCTGTCGTGCGAAATGGATGCACTGCTCGGTGAGGGCGCGCCCGAGCCCAAGTCCTCGCGCCTTTTTCTCCACCAGCAGCAGGCGCAATTTCGCGACCTCGTCCGACGCCTTGACCAAAAACACCGAGCCGACCGGCTCGCCGCCGATCTCGGCGATCCAGCAGTGCTCGCGCGCAGGGTCGTATGATCGGATGAACTGCGCCGCGATTTCGGCGGCGAGCGCTTCAAAGCTGATGTCCCAACCATATTCCTGCGCATATACCGCGCCGTGCCGGGAAACGATCCAGCCGATGTCGCCGGGCCGATGGCTTCGCAGCAGGAAGCTCGCGGGCTCTCGCGCCGGCGGCTCCAGCGCATGCTCGATGGTGGTCATGGCGTTGACGACGGCTGTGCGCTCGTCGGCATCCAGTCTGTCCAGCAAGGTGGCGACCACGCCACGCGATCGGCTGTCGAGGTCGGCAAACGCCGCGCGGCCCTTCGCGGTCAATGCGAGTTCGGTGGCGCGGCGGTCGGTCTTCGATGGCTTTCGCGCGACGATCTGGCGGCGCTGCAATGCCTGCAAGGTGCGGCTCATGAATCCGGCATCGAGACCCAGCGCGCGGACCAGATCGGTGGCGGTGCAGCTTTGCCGTTCCGCGATCTCGTAGATGATCCGCGCTTCCTGCAGGCGTCCAGGGGCTGTCCAAAAGCTTCGGCTCGATGATGCCGAGCTTGCGGGTGTAGAACCGGCTGAAGCCGCGAATGGCGGCGATCTGGCCTTCCAACTGGGTCCGTCGATATATTTGACTTCATCAAATGATTATTTGACGAAATCAAGTATATTGCAACCCGAAAAATCAGGCCACGATGATGCGGCTGCGCAGCAGCGTTCGCGAGGAGCGGCCGAGCCGCCGCAGCAGTCTGGCCTCGGAACGGCGGGCGTTCGGCGCATGGCCGCCAAGCCGGTCGTAATGGTCGCGCGCGATCAACAGCCCCTGATCCGCCGACGGCCCTGCGATCATCCGCGCGACAAACTTGAAACCGTCGCGCAGCCCGGTTTCGGCATAGGGCGAGCGGGCGTAGCGGAAAATCCCGGCCCGCGGCCGGCCGCTGCTCGAGACACCCTGGATGAACTGCGCGGTTTCCTCGATCCAGCCTGAATCCAGCACCGCGCCGGCATGCAGGAACATCAGCCACGGCGAGCGCGCCTGCCGGGCGCCGGCGGCGAGCGCCGCCGCATGCGATCCCTCAAACGGCAGGAAACGGCAGCCAGCGACATCGGCGACGCGTTCGATCACACCGGAGCGGGCCCGATCGACCAGCAGCACTTCGCGCACCACACCGGCCGCGACGCCCGGCACCAGCGCGGCAAGGGTTGCGACGGCCGGATGTTCGAGGCCTTCGGTGGGGATGATGACGCTCAGCACAGTTCTTCGATGCCTCAAGGGCTTATAAAGCGGCGAACTGTTATCATCTTGTCACACTCAAATCAGCCTCTCGGGTGCAGCTTTTTGCGGCAAGTGGTTCCGCTCGGCCAGCCAACGCGCCGCCTTTGGGTCTGGTTCTTTGTTCTTGATTTGTTCTTATGACTTGCTATGTTCAGGCCATGAGTCGAGCATCCTCTCATGCCCTCAAGCACCCGCCGGTCACGGCGCCCTCCGAGCCGGCGGGTGCGCCTTCGCCCTTTCCCGAACTCGCCGTCGCGATCGAGCGCGAGCGGCGGCGCGGCCGCGGCGCGCAATCCAACGCCAGCGGCCGTTTCGAGGCTGAGGCGCGGCTCGCATTCGACGACGGCTGGCAGAGCCTCGAGGAATTGCCGCCGTTCAAGACCACGGTCGCGGTCGATACCGCCCGCAAGGTCATTACCCGCAACGACTCGCCCGATATCGGCTTCGACCGTTCGATCAACCCGTACCGCGGCTGCGAGCATGGCTGCGTCTACTGTTTTGCGCGGCCGACCCACGCCTATCTCGGCCTGTCGCCGGGGCTCGACTTCGAATCAAAACTGTTCGCCAAGCCCGACGCGCCGCAGCTATTGGAAAAGGAACTGGCGGCGCAGGATTACGAGCCGCGCATGATCGCGATCGGCACCAACACCGATCCCTATCAGCCGATCGAGCGCGAGCGGAAGATCATGCGCGGCATCCTCGAAGTGCTGGAACGATCAGGCCATCCGGTCGGCATCGTCACCAAATCGGCGCTGGTGACGCGCGACATCGACATTCTCGCGCGGATGGCGAAACGCAATCTTGCCAAGGTGGCGATTTCGGTCACGACGCTCGATGCGAAACTTGCACGCACCATGGAGCCGCGGGCCTCGACGCCGACCAAGCGGCTGGAGGCGCTGCGGCAACTTTCCGGGGCGGGAATTCCAACCACGGCGATGGTGGCGCCGGTGATCCCGGCGCTGAACGATTCCGAGATCGAGCGCATCCTTGACGCGGCGGCGCATGCCGGCGTCAAGGAGGCAAGCTATGTGCTGCTGCGGCTGCCGCTGGAGGTGCGCGATCTCTTTCGCGAATGGCTGATGGCGAATTATCCCGACCGCTACCGCCACGTCTTTACCCTGATCCGCGACATGCGCGGCGGGCGCGATTACGATTCCCAATGGGGAACGCGGATGAAGGGCACCGGACCGATGGCCTGGATGATCGGGCGCCGGTTCGAGATCGCCTGCGAAAAGCTCGGCCTCAACAAGCGGCGTTCCAAATTGACCACCGATCATTTCGCGCGGCCAAAACGCAGCGGGCAGCAGCTGAGTTTGTTCTAGTCAACCCTTCCGTTTGCGGGGAGGGCGGAGAAATGAATAGCGGGAATTGCGCCGAGTTCCCGGTTGCGCCGCAGGCCCCGCTTGCGCACGATGCCCGGCATGAGTTGGGAAAAATCCGGGAAAGATCCAGCCAAGCCGCCAAACGGCGTGATTGCGGTCGCGCCGCCGAGCTTTCGCCGCGAACGCGCGCTGATCAAGCGCGGCGTCTGGCCGGTGGCCGGCTGCGACGAAGCCGGGCGCGGCCCGCTGGCAGGTCCGGTAGTGGCCGCGGCGGTGGTGCTCGATCCCAAGCGGATCCCCAAGGGCATCGACGATTCCAAACGGCTGACGCCGGAGCGCCGCGAGGAGCTGTTCGAGGAAATTTGCCTGACCGCCTCGTTTGCGGTGGCCTTCGCGTCAACGGCGCGAATCGATCGCGACAATATCCTGCGGGCGTCGTTGTGGGCGCTGGCGCGCGCCGTCCACGCGCTGCCGGAGATGCCGAAGCATGTGTTCGTCGATGGCCGCGACCCGCTCGATATACCCTGCGACTGCGATGCGGTGATCGGGGGCGACGGGCTGGTGGTCTCGATCGCGGCGGCATCGATCATCGCCAAGGTGACACGCGACCGCCTGATGTGCGCGCTGGCGCAGGATTGCCCCGGCTATGGTTTCGAGTCGCACAAGGGCTACAGCGTGCCGGAGCATCTCGAGGCGCTCGACCGGCTCGGACCGACGGTGCATCACCGCCGCTTTTTCGCACCCGTCGTGACGGCGCGGGAAAAACATCAACCGACGATCATCGAAGGCGGCCCGCTCGCGATCGAGACGCAGCTCTCCGTCGAAATCGCAACACCGGCTTGATGGAGTTGCTTCAACCGGCTCCGGGCTCTATTACCATCCCATTGACCAGTGCGAAGCGTTGGTCCTCACGGTGAGGGGCGCACCTTGCGCCTCTCGAACCATGAGGACCTCATCCTTCAAGATGCGACGAGACGTCGCTCCTTGGGGGATGATGGACATTCCTGCCGGTCGGTGAGCTCGTATCAAAAGCGATCCAGCCGTCTTATGCGTTTCACTTCCCTGATCATCGAACTGATCCGCGCCCGGCCGCGGCTGGTGGTCTGGCTCGTGGTGCTGCTGCAGGCGGCGCTATGGCTGATCCTGCCGTTACTGTTGTATCGAAGCCCACCCGGCGAGCTTGCCACGCTGCTCGCCTATGGCCGGGAATACCGGGTCGGAACCGATCTCGGCCCGCCGCTGGCGTTCTGGCTCGCCGATATCTCGTTCCGCGCCGCGGGCAATAACATGTTCGGCGTCTATCTGCTGGCGCAGCTTTGCTCGATCGTGACGCTCTGGGCGCTATACCTGCTGGCACGCGCCGTCGTCGGCGGACAACAGGCGGTGCTCGCGGTCTTGCTGACGATGACGGTCACGGCGTTCAGTTCGCCCAGCGTCGAGTTCGGCCCCCTGATGCTTGCGCGCCCGCTCTGGGCGCTGCTGCTCTTGCATTCCTGGCAAGTGATGGGCCAGGGCCGGCGCAACGCGTGGTTCGCGTGGTCCATCGAGGCCGGACTGTTGCTGCTGACAACCTCCGCCGCCATCGGCCTGTTGCTGCTGGTCATCGTGTTTGCGCTTGCGACCGCGCGCGGACGGCGCACGCTGATGTCGTTCGATGCGCTGTTTGCGCTATTGGTCGTTGGAGTGCTGGCGCTGCCGTACCTGGTTTGGCTGATCCGCGCCGACACCCTGGCGTTGCCGCAATGGCCGGCAATCGCCGATTTGAGCGGAAGGGCGCTGCACTGGGCTATCTTGCTCGGCGGCCTGGTGCTCGCGGCGTCCGGCATCGTGCTGCTGGTCGTGCTCAATTCCGGCCGGTCCGGGCGCAAGCCGGAAGAGGCGCCGATCATCTATCGGCCGCCGGTTGATCCGCTGGCGCGCGATTTCGTTTATTTTTTCGCCATCGCCCCGCCGCTGATGGGAAGCCTGATCTCCGGCCTGTTCGATCTCGATCGTGTCGTGGGCGGCGCCGGTATTGCGCTGTTGATGTCGGGACTGGCCGTGATCGTCGCGGCCGGCGATCTGATTCAGCTGCGGCGTCAGCGAATGCTGCGTTCGGCCTGGGCGGCCATTATCGTCGCCCCCGCGCTCGCGGTACTTGCGACGACGCTCTTTGTGCCCTGGACCGGCGGCGGCGAGGTGTCGACGTCGCTGCCCGCGACTGCGATCGCGCATTTTTTTGGCGACAGTTTTGAGCGGCGTACCAACCGCCCGCTGCCGGCGGTGGCTGGCGATGCGCAGCTTGCGAGCCTGATCGCATTGGGCGCCGGGCGTCCGCATCTGTTTCTCGACGCAGCGCCGCAGCGCACGCCATGGCTGAATTTCGCGAGATTCAACGAGACCGGCGGCGTCGTGGTCTGGCGCGCATCCGACACGATCGGCACGCCGCCGGCCGATATCGCGCAACGGTTTCCCGGCCTGGTCCCGGAAGTACCGCGGGCGTTCGAGCGGCTGGTAAACGGACGGCAGCCGCTGTTGCGGATCGGCTGGGCCATCGTGCGTCCGAAGACGCCTTAGCTTGATCCTCATGGTGAGGAGGCGCTGCATTGCGCCGTCTCGAACCATGAGGCCGATAATGTGCTCATCCTTCGAGACGCGTGCGAAGACGCCGCTCCTCAGGATGAGGAGGGCCTTGCTGTTCCAGCGCCTTCGCGATCGCGCGCAAATCCTGCCACGCCATGCGCTTGTAGGACGGCGAGCGCAACAGATAGGCCGGATGGAAGGTGGCAAGCGCGCGGATCACCCGCGTGCCGGTGTCGTAATCGAACCATCTGCCGCGGGTTTTCATGATGCCCTCGCGGGTCGAGAGCAGCGTCTGCGTCGAGGGATTGCCGAGCGTCACCAGCACATCCGGGTTCACCAGTTCGATTTGCCGCTGGATGAACGGCAGGCAGATTTGCGTCTCCTGCGGCGTCGGGGTGCGATTGCCGGGCGGCCGCCATGGAATGACATTGGCGATGTAGACGCTGGAGCGGTCGAGCCCGATCGCCGATATCATCCGGTCGAGCAGCTTGCCCGAGCGTCCAACGAACGGCAGTCCCTCGATGTCTTCCTCGCGGCCGGGGGCCTCGCCGACAAACATGATGCGCGCCTGCGGGTTGCCGTCGGCGAATACCAGGCGTGTGGCGGTCGATTTCAGCGCGCAGCCGTCGAAATTTTCCAATAGCGCGCGCAGCGCCTCCAGCGTCGGCGCGGTCCGCGCCGCCTCGCGCGCCGACAGGATCGCCACCTCGGGGGCGGGGGCTGCCTCGCCGCGCGAGGGTGGGATCGCGGCGGCCATTGTCCTGGGGGGTGCAGCGCGCCGCTTGGCGCGGAGCGGGGTCGATGTCGGGATCGGAGAGCCGGTTGACCGGCACTTCCGCCAACGCGCAATCGACCCCGGCCTCCAGATAGAAGGCGAGCAATTGCTGGACGGTGGCAGCGCTGTCAGGCGTCATGGCGAGATGTCAGGGTCATCCATCCAATCTAGGCCGGATCGCGCCGCAACGAAACGGCTCGAGGGGCATTTCAATGGTTGTCTCCCCGCGAAAAATCGGAAACAAACGACCCGACAGACGGCCGACAGCCAAGAAGCTTTCTCAACCGGGCTGAGATCAGATCATGAGCACCGAAGAACTGCCGCCCCGCGAATCCATGGAATTCGACGTCGTAATCGTCGGCGCCGGGCCGTCGGGCCTCGCCGCCGCGATCCGGCTGAAGCAGCTCAACGCCGATCTTTCGGTCGTGGTGGTGGAGAAGGGGTCCGAAGTTGGCGCGCATATTCTGTCCGGCGCCGTGATCGATCCGGTCGCGCTCGACAAGTTGATTCCGGACTGGCGCGAGGACGCCGACTGCCCGCTGAAGACGCAAGTCAAGGACGACCGGTTCTACTGGATGACCGCAGGCACCGCGATCCGGCTGCCGAATATCATGATGCCGCCGCTGATGAACAATCACCATTGCTATATCGGCTCGCTCGGCAATGTGTGCCGCTGGCTGGCGCGAAAGGCCGAAGCGCTTGGTATCGAGATCTACCCGGGCTTCGCCGCGACCGAGGTGCTTTACGATGAAAAAGGCGCGGTCCGGGGCATCGCGACCGGAGACATGGGCGTCGCCAGGGATGGCTCGCACAAGTCGTCGTACACGCGCGGCATGGAACTGCTCGGCAAATACACGCTGTTCGCAGAAGGCGCGCGGGGCAGCCTGACCAAGCAGCTGATCGCGAAATTTGCCCTCGATGCCAACCGCGAACCGCCGAAATTCGGCATCGGCCTCAAGGAGGTCTGGCAGGTCGACCCCTCAAAACACCAAAAAGGCCTGATCCAGCATTCGTTCGGCTGGCCGCTGAACAATTCAACCGGCGGCGGCTCCTTCCTCTATCACTACGACGATAATCTGGTGGCGGTCGGTTTCGTGGTGCATCTCAATTATGACGATCCGTATCTGTCGCCGTTCGACGAGTTCCAGCGCTTCAAGGCCCATCCCTCGATCCGTCCCCTGTTCGAAGGCGGCAAGCGGCTCGCCTACGGCGCGCGCGCCATCACCGAGGGCGGCTACCAATCGGTGCCGCGCCTGAGCTTCGCCGGCGGAGCGCTGATCGGCTGCGCGGCGGGCTTTGTCAATGTGCCGCGCATCAAGGGCGTTCATAACGCGCTTGGCAGCGGCATGCTGGCGGCCGAACACGTCGCGGCCGCGCTTGCCGCCGGCCGCGCCAACGATGAACTGGTCGAATACGAGAATTCGTGGCGCGATTCGCCGGTCGGCAAGGATTTGTACCCGGTCCGCAACGCCAAGCCGCTGTGGTCGAGGTTCGGCACCATCCTCGGCGTGGCCTTTGGCGGTATCGACATGTGGTGCAACACCCTTGGCTTCTCGCTGTTCGGAACGCAGTCGCACCGCAAGCTTGACCGCGGCACGCTCGATCCGGCGACAGCTCATGCGCCGATTGTGTACCCCAAGCCGGATGGCAAGCTTACCTTCGACAAGCTGTCCTCGGTGTTCCTTTCCAACACCAATCACGAAGAGGACCAGCCGGTTCACCTGAAGGTCGCCGACATGAACCTGCAGAAGGCATCCGAGCACGATGTCTATGCCGGCCCGTCCAACCGTTATTGCCCGGCCGGCGTTTATGAATGGGTCGAGGAGGCGACCGGGCCGCGCTTTGTCATCAACGCCCAGAATTGCGTCCACTGCAAAACCTGCGACGTGAAGGATCCGAACGGCAACATCACCTGGGTTCCGCCGGAGGGCGGCGGCGGGCCCAATTACGAAGCCATGTGACCACGATTGCGTGAGTTGATGCCAGCCAGTGCGATCGCCGGCCACGATACCGCCACACTGAAAGCGTTTTGAGTCAGGGAAGCTGGCTAAATCGGTGGCCATCGGGCCCTTCCGCCAGTCGATTTGACCACCCTGTATCCTTGCGGTTGAGCGCCAAACGCGGCATTGTCGGCTGCCTTGATGCCGCCGGTTGGGTTCGCATTCGAGACGATCCGTAAAATCCTGGAGCTAGGCGAACCGCATGTTTTCCATTCGTTTCAATCGCTGGACCATTGCCGCAATCGCCTTCACCGCGCTGGCCGTGCCAGGCCCGCTGGCGGCACAGACGCCCGGTCATCCGGCCGACAACTCGGCGCAGTTTCCCAATAGCCGCGATTTGAAGTCGCTGACGATGTCGGGCAGCTATCTGGCCGCCCGCCATGCCAGCGTCGAGCGCGATGCCAGTTCGGCGGCGACGTTCTATCGCTCGGCGCTTCGCACCGATCCGAAGAACAACGAATTGCTGGACCGCGCATTCATTTCATCGCTCGCGGATGGCGATATCGACGAGGCCGTCAAGCTCGCCGACCGAATTCTGACGATGGATAAATCCAATCGCGTCGCCCGGCTGGTGGTCGGCGTGCGCGATCTGAAACAAAAGAAATACGCCGCCGCGCAGCAAAACATCAATCAATCGATCCGCGGACCGATCACGGATCTGGTGGCGACGCTATTGTCGGGCTGGGCCAGCTACGGCGCCGGCGACACCAAGTCCGCGATCGCCAATATCGACAAGCTGACGGGTCCGGAATGGTATCCGATCTTCAAGGACCTGCATGCCGGCATGATCCTCGAACTCGCGAACAAGGAAAAGGATGCCGGCGCCCGCTTTGAGCGCGCCTACAAGCTCGACGATTCCATGCTGCGCGTTTCCGAAGCCTATGCGCGCTGGCTGTCGCGCAACAAGGATAGTGCGTCGGCCAAGGCTGTTTACGAGGCATTCGACAAGAAACTCGCGCGGCATCCGCTGGTATTGGAAGGCTTGCGCGAGACCAAGGCCGGCAAGAAGCTGCCGCCGCTGGTGGATTCGCCGCAGAGCGGCGCAGCCGAGGCGCTTTACGGCATCGGCGCAACGCTGACGCGGCGCGGCGGCGAGGATCTCGCGCTGGTCTATTTGCAGCTCGCGCTGTACCTCGCCCCCAACCATCCGCTGGCGCTATTGTCGCTGGCCGACCTCTACGAGTCCGTGAAGAAGCCGGCGATGGCGATCAAGATTTACGAGCGCGTGCCGGCGAGCTCGCCCTTGAAGCGCAATGCGCAGATTCAGCTTGCGACCAATCTCGACGCCGCCGACCGCAGCGACGAAGCGATCAAGATCCTGAAAACCGTCACCACGGAGGATCCCAGGGATCTCGAGGCCATCATGGCGCTCGGCAATATCGAGCGCGGCCGCAAGAAGTTTGCCGACTGCGCCGAGACCTACTCGCTGGGCATCGACGCGTTGCCGCCAAACAACGACAAGGCCAACAGCGTCTATTACTATTACCGCGGCATTTGCGAGGAGCGCTCCAAGCAGTGGAGCAAGGCGGAAGCCGATATGCGCAAGGCGCTCGAGCTGCAGCCCGAACAGCCCCATGTGCTGAACTATCTCGGCTATTCCTGGATCGATCAGGGCATCAATCTCGACGAGGGCATGAAGATGATCAAGCGGGCCGTCGAGCAGCGCCCGGACGATGGTTACATCGTGGATTCGCTCGGCTGGGCCTATTACCGCATCGGCAACTACGAAGACGCGGTGAAACATCTCGAGCGTGCGATCGATCTCAAGCCTGAGGATCCGACCATCAACGATCATCTCGGCGACGCCTATTGGCGCATCGGCCGCACCCTGGAAGCAAAATTCCAGTGGGCTCATGCCCGCGACCTGAAACCCGAGCCGGAAGAGTTGCCCAAGATCGAAGCCAAGCTTGAAAACGGGCTGCCGGAGGACACTTCCTCTGCTGCTTCCGCGGACAAGAAAAAAGAAGACGGCAAGGGCGGCTGATCGAAGGGCTGGTTGCCGATGGCTAGCGTCTCGGCTCTGACATTCGCACCCCCGCTGGGGCTGGTTCGCTCGCGAATGTTAGCGCCGAGACGCCAGAAGAAATTATGATTCTAGTGCGGTTATTTGGATTTGACATTCGCCATGACGACGAGTGGAAATACTGAAGCGAACATCAAATCCGCCGCACCAGCGCTGATTGAGGAAGGGCGCGCCAAGGTCAACCTGACCCTGCGGGTGGTCGGACGCCGGGTCGACGGCTATCATGACATCGAGAGCGTGGTTGCGTTCGCCGATTGCGCCGATCGCCTGACCCTGACGCCCGGACCCACGCTTGCTCTCAAGACCATCGGACCGCTCGCCGGGGACTGCGGCGACACCGCCGACAATCTGGTATTCAAGGCCGCGCAATTGCTCGGCGAACGCGTGCCCGACCTCAAGCTCGGCGAATTCACCCTCGACAAGGTGCTGCCGGTCGCGGCCGGAATTGGCGGCGGCTCGGCGGATGCGGCGGCGGCGCTGCGGCTGCTGGCACGAGCGAATGGTCTTGCCGTCGACGACCCGCGCCTGATCGAAGTCGCGAAACTCACCGGCGCAGATGTGCCGGTTTGCCTGGCCTCGCGCGCCTGCGACATGACCGGCGTCGGCGAAACGCTGATGCCGCTGAGCTTGCCGATAATTCCCTGTGTGCTGGTCAATCCCCGCGTTCCGGTCGCCACCAAGGATGTGTTTGCGGCGCTGGGCTTGCGAAACGGCGAGCTGCTGGTGGGGTTTGCCGATGTGCTCCAGGCAACGGCCTGGCCGGAAGAAGGCGCATCGATCGAAGACTGGGTGGAAGTGCTGGCTGCGAATTCCAACGACCTCGAAGCACCGGCGATGCGCATCCAGCCGGTGATCGGTGAAGTGCTTGCGGCGCTCAACGCCAGCAACGGGGCCTGGCTGGCGCGGATGTCGGGCTCGGGCGCGACCTGCTTTGCGATTTTTGAGAACACCCCTGAGGCGCAGCGCGCCGCGCAGAAGATTCAGCTCGATCACCCGCAATGGTGGGTGCACGCGGGAGTGTTGAGCTGACTGGCGTCGACCCGCGAAGGCGGGTGCCAGTCGCTCCAGAGACGTCGGTGAAGCTTGAATCGAGAAGACCGCATGCAACGTATCCTCCGCTTCACGCGGCGCGTATGACGGCCTCTGCTCACGTGCAGGACGACGCTGAGGCGCGATCAATGCGACCTCGCCAGACAAAACGCCACCACCTGCTCGAGCGCGGTCTTCATCGGGGATGCGGGAAACAGCGCCAGCGCATCGACCGCCATCGCGCCGTAGTGCTGGGCGCGGTTGAGGGTATCCTCGAGCGCGCGGTGTTTGGTCATCAGGCCGATGGCGTGGTCGAGATCGCCGTCGGCGATCTCGCCCCGCTCCAGCGCGTTGACCCAGAAGGCGCGCTCGCTGTCGTTGCCGCGGCGGAACGCCAGCACCACCGGCAGCGTGATCTTGCCCTCGCGGAAATCGTCGCCGATGTTCTTGCCGAGCTTGGCGGCCTTGCCGCCATAATCCAGGACATCATCCACCAGCTGGAACGCGATACCCAGATTCATGCCGACCGAGCGGCATGCGGTCTGCTCCGCCTTCGGACGATTGGCGATGACCGGGCCGACCTCGCAGGCCGCCGCGAACAGCTCGGCGGTCTTGCCGCGGATCACAGCGAGATATTCGTCCTCCGTGGTGGCGGTGTTTTTCGCCGCCGCAAGCTGCATCACCTCGCCTTCGGCGATCGTTGCCGCCGCGGAGGAGAGAATGTCGAGCGCGCGCAGCGAGCCGACCTCGACCATCATCCGAAACGCCTGGCCGAGCAGGAAATCGCCGACCAGGACGCTGGCCTCGTTGCCCCACAGCATGCGCGCCGACAGCTTGCCGCGCCGCAATTCGCTCTCGTCGACCACGTCGTCATGCAGCAATGTCGCGGTATGCATGAACTCGACCGAGGCCGCGAGCTTGATATGGCCGTCGCCGGAATAGCCCGTGAGATTTGCCATCGCCAGCGTCAGCATCGGGCGCAGCCGCTTGCCCCCTGAGGAAATCAGGTGGTTGGCGACCTCGGGGATCATGGTGACTTCCGAGCCGGTGCGCGCCAGGATGGTGGCGTTGACGCGCTCCATGTCGGCGGCGACAAGTCCGACCAGCTGATCTATCGAAGCTGTCGTGTGGCTCTCGAAGGGTACAATTACCGCCACGCTGGTCTCCACATTTGCCCAATTCGGACTATCCTTACGCTATAACAATAGAAAGCGACGGCTGGCGCGGCAAGGGCACGATGCGCTGAAACGTCGCGCAGACGTCGCGCTCGGCAGGGGAGAATATAAGTTGCGGGAATTGGTTCGGACCAACGATATGGTGCTGGTTTCGGCGATCGGCGCGCTGCTCGATGGCGCCAATATTCATCATCTGGTGCTGGATCAGAACATGAGCATCATCGAAGGCTCGCTCGGAGTGCTGCCGCGCCGGATTCTGGTCCATGACGAGGATAACCGCGAAGCGCGTCAGATTCTCAGCGATGCCGGCCTGGCCCACGAACTGCGGCCCGAATGACCGATCCCCGTGAATTCACCGAGGATGCATTTCTCGGGGGGCGATTGCGTCTGCGGCAACCAAAGTCGGGTCACCGCGCCGGCCACGATGCCATGCTGTTGGCGGCGGCGACCCCGGCGCGTTCCGGCGATCGCGTGGTCGATTTGGGCGCAGGCGTCGGCGCCGCCGGTCTCGCGGTCGCCAAACGCGTGGCCGGCATCGAACTCGTTTTGGTCGAGATCGATGAGGTGCTCGCGGATCTGGCGCGCGGCAATGCCGCCGCCAATGCAATCGCGGCTGATGTCATCATGCTGGACGTTAATTCCGCCGCCGAGGTCTTTGCCGCGGCCGGTCTGCCCCCCGACAGCGTCGATGTCGTCCTGATGAATCCGCCATTCAATGACCCCGCGCGTCACCGCGCCTCGCCGGACAAGGCCCGCGAGATCGCCCATGTTGCGACGGCGGCAATGCTTGAAAAATGGGTTCACGCCGCGCGACGAATTCTGAAATCCGGCGGCGCCCTCGCTTTGATCTGGCGCGCCGATGGCCTCGTTGAGGTGCTGTCGGCGCTTGGCCGCGGTTTTGGCAGCCTGGAACTTTTGCCTGTCCATGCTGAGGCGAGGGTGCCCGCGATTCGCGTGCTGATTCGCGCGATCAAGGGGGGCAAGGCGCCGCTTCAAATGCACGCCGCGCTGCTGCTCAAAGATGAGTCAGCGCTGCCTAATAAACAGGTGCAGGATGTTCTGGCCGGGGAGGGGGTATTGCCGCTGGCGATGCGCTGACGCTTGAGCTAATCGCTTAAGCTTTGAGCAGTCAGCTATTGGGAAGCGTTTTGGATTGCTGTTCTGGCACCGAAGTGAAGCGAATTGCGGTCAAAAGTGTACCGATCAGCACCATCAGCAGATAGATTTTCATATTGCTCTCCGCTGCACCATTGCAGCCTTCACGATCGACTACAATGCAAAACACGTTCCATTCGATCCAATGACAGCCGCGTGATAAAAAATGGTTAAGAGGTAAGGTATGAGTGAACAAACAGGCGATCGCTTGGGATGGCCGAGCCTGACCGAGAGGGTGATGGAATGGATTCCGGCGCGTCTGCGCCGTGGAGCCGCCGTGGTGCCCGTGGTGCGGCTGTCCGGATTGATCGGTGCGGTGACCCCGCTGCGGCCGGGGATGTCGCTGGCCGGTGTCGCCAGGACACTCGAGCGCGCCTTCTCGATGAAGAATGCAAAGGCGGTGGCGCTGGTCATCAATTCGCCCGGCGGCTCGCCGGTGCAGTCGCGCCAGATCTATTTGCGGATCAGGCAGCTCGCCGCGGAAAAGAAATTGCCGGTACTGGTGTTCGTGGAGGATGTCGCCGCATCCGGCGGCTACATGATCGCCTGCGCCGGCGACGAGATTTTCTGCGATCCATCGTCGATCATGGGCTCGATCGGCGTGGTCGGCGGCACCTTCGGATTTCCGGAGCTGATCAAGCGGATCGGCGTCGAGCGGCGGCTGTATACGGCGGGCGAGCACAAGGGGATGCTCGATCCGTTCCTGCCGGAAAACCCTGACGATGTCGCGCGGCTCAAGGCGATCCAGCGCGAGATCCACGCCCTCTTCATCGCGCTGGTGAAGCAGAGCCGGGGCGCGCGGCTCAAGGGTGCCGACGATGTACTGTTCACCGGGGAATACTGGGCGGGAGAAACATCGGTTTCGCTTGGCCTGGCGGACGCCATCGGCGATCTGCGCTCGACGCTGCGGGCGCGCTACGGTGACAAGGTGGTGACGCCGCTGGTCGCGCCTTCGAGCGGATTGCTGTCGGGGCTTCTGGGCCGCAAATCGGCCGGCGCAGGAACGCTCGCTTCCCTGGACGGGTTCACCGGGCTCCCGGACGAGCTGATTTCGGCGCTGGAGAGCAGGGCAATTTGGGCCAAATTCGGATTCTAAACGCGAATTTAGCCGCGCCATTTGGTCCCGGACAAGGCGATTGCAGACGGGACCGGCTTGCGCAACAATGTGGATCGGGGCGCGACGAATGAACGACAAGGATCGACCGATGCCGCCGCTGATCGCATTTGCGGGCGCCCTGGGTGCGCTGGCCGTGGTCCGTTGGGCCTACCGGACAGCGCTCCGGGTCAACAGGGAATTGGAAGAGGCGCGCCTCGCCCGGGTGGCCGAAGCGGCTGCCGAGCCGACCGATATTCCGACGCTGCGGCGGGATCCCAACCACCGGCGCCTATCGCCCGGGCTGATCCTCGTCCTCAGGGCGCAGGCCTGGCCGGCTTGCCTTGATTCCAGCCTCCCTCGCCGATACGGTCCCGCGCGCCTGGCCTGCCCCTCAGCGAAGACCTGATCTGACGATGGAATCACTTCCTCCGCACCTGCGCCCGGAACGCTCGTTCCAGGGCCTGATCCTGGCGCTGCAGCGTTATTGGGCGGATTACGGCTGCGTGATCCTGCAGCCCTATGACATGGAGGTCGGCGCGGGCACCTTTCACCCGGCGACAACGCTGCGCGCGCTCGGCCCGAAACCCTGGAACGCGGCCTATGTGCAGCCGTCGCGCCGGCCCAAGGATGGCCGCTACGGCGAAAATCCCAATCGGCTGCAGCACTATTATCAGTTCCAGGTGATCCTGAAGCCGTCGCCGCCGGACCTCCAGGAACTCTATCTGAAATCGCTGGAGGCGATCGGCATCGATTCGCGTCTGCACGACATCCGCTTTGTCGAGGACGACTGGGAAAGCCCGACGCTCGGCGCCTGGGGACTGGGCTGGGAATGCTGGTGCGACGGCATGGAAGTGTCGCAGTTCACCTACTTCCAGCAGGTCGCGGGCGTGGAATGCGCGCCGGTTTCCGGCGAACTCACCTATGGCCTCGAGCGGCTTGCGATGTATGTGCAGGGCGTCGACCGCGTCTACGATCTCAATTTCAATGGCCGCGAGGGCGCCGAGCGCGTCAGTTACGGCGACGTGTTCCTGCAGGCCGAGCAGGAATATTCGCGGCACAATTTCGAATTCGCCGACACCGACATGCTGTTCAAGCAGTTCGCCATGGCCGAGGAAGCCTGCAAGAGATATCTCGATGCCGGATGGAAGGACGGCGAGCGCGAGGCGCATCTGATGGCGCTGCCGGCCTATGACCAGTGCATCAAGGCCAGCCACGCCTTCAATCTGCTCGACGCCCGCGGCGTGATCTCGGTGACCGAGCGGCAGAGCTACATCATGCGCGTGCGCGAGCTCGCAAAAGCCTGCGGCGAAGCCTGGATGAAGACCGAAGCGGGCGGGGCGGCCGCGGACGGTCCGTAGTGGCTGCGATTTTGAATTGAGATTTTGGCGAGCGCGATCTGACGCCCCTCCCTCCGCGCGCGAAGCGCGTGGCGGGGTCGAGACGACGGAGCTCGCTCTAGGGGTCGGGGGTGGGGGGTGGATGACGGACATGAGAACGCAGCGATCCCGATCGACCAGCGCAGTTCCCCGCGCGCGCGCGTTGCGTCGTGACGCGACCGAAGCCGAAAAGAAGCTTTGGCAGCATTTGCGGCAACCTCCGTTCAAGCGAGCATCGCATTTTCGGCGGCAGGCGACGATCGGTCCGTTACTTCGCCGATTTCGCCAGTCACCAACTCAGAGATCGTCATCGAGGTCGATGGCGGGCAGCATTCTGGCAGTAGCGTCCGACGAGGCACGCACTCGGTATCTCGAAGCCGAACGGCTATCGTGTCTTGCGATTCTGGAATAACGATGTCTTGGAAAACATCTTGGCGTTCTTTCGGCGATTGATGCAGCAATCAACGCGCGATAGACCCCCCACCCCCGACCCCTCCCCGCCGCAAGCGGGGGGAGGGGAGTAGAGCAAATGCCCGAGCTTCTCCTCGAACTTTTCTCCGAAGAAATTCCCGCGCGGATGCAGGCGAAGGCGGCGGACGACCTGCGCCGCATGGTGACCGACAGGCTGGTGGCCGAGGGGCTGGTCTATGAGGGCGCCAAGGCGTTCGCGACGCCGCGGCGGCTGGCGCTGACGGTGCACGGCATTCCGGCGCGGCAGTCAGACCTGAAGGAAGAGCGCAGGGGACCGCGGGTCGGCGGGCCGGAGGCTGCAATTCAAGGCTTTCTCAAAGCCACCGGCCTTGCCTCGCTGGAAGAGGCAAAGATCCAGCGCGATCCGAAGAAGGGCGATTTCTATGTCGCGCTGATCGAAAAGCCCGGCCGCGCCACGCTCGACGTGCTCGCCGACATGCTGCCGGTGATCATCAGGACTTTCCCGTGGCCGAAATCGATGCGCTGGGGCGCGCGCTCGGCAAGGCCGGGCGCGCTGCAATGGGTACGGCCGCTGCATTCAATTCTCGCCACTTTCGGCATGGAAAACGAAGAGCCGGATGTGGTGAAATTCGCCGTCGACGGCATCGAGGCCGGCCAGACCACCTATGGCCACCGCTTCATGGCGCCGGCGCCGATCGACGTGCGCCGCTTCGAGGATTATCAGGCAAAACTTCACGCGGCGAAGGTCGTGCTGGAGCCGCAGGGCCGCAAGGACATTATTCAGGCGGAGGCCAGGCAGCTCGCGTTCGCGCAAGGCCTTGAGCTGGTCGAGGACGAGGCGCTGCTCGACGAGGTCGCCGGACTGGTCGAATGGCCGGTGGTGGCGATGGGATCGTTCGAGAAGGAATTTTTGTCGATCCCGGCCGAGGTGATCCGCGCCACGATCCGCAACAACATGAAATGCTTTGTCGTCAGCGATCCCAGGACCGGCAAGCTGACCAACAAATTCATCCTCACCGCCAACATCGAAGCCTCCGACGGCGGCAAGGCCATCGTTGCCGGCAACGAGCGCGTGATCCGCGCACGGCTGAGCGACGCGAAGTTTTTCTACGAGACCGATCTGAAGACGAGGCTGGAAGACCGGTTGCCGAAATTCGAGAACATCGTGTTTCACGAGAAGCTGGGCACGCAGGGCGAGCGCATCGAGCGCATCGAACGGCTGGCGGCGGAGATCGCGCCGCTGGTCGGCGCCGATGTCGAAAAGACAAAACGCGCCGCGCGGCTTGCGAAGGCGGATTTGCTCACCGAAGTGGTCGGCGAATTCCCGGAGCTGCAGGGCCTGATGGGAAAATATTACGCGCTGGCGCAAGGCGAGGATGCTTCCGTCGCCGCCGCGAGCGAGGACCACTACAAGCCGCAGGGGCCAACGGATCGCGTGCCGACCGATCCGGTGAGCGTTGCGGTCGCGCTGGCGGACAAGATCGATACGCTGGTAGGCTTCTGGGCGATCGACGAAAAGCCGACGGGAAGCAAGGATCCGTATGCATTGCGCAGGGCGGCACTGGGGGTGATACGGATCGTGTTGGACAATAATCTGAGAATTAAATTGTCGGGTGTTCTGGTTAGCCCGGTGATGCGTGTGCTCGACAAACATGTCCTGCTCACAAATTCTGATCAACACTCGACAATGCGTTCCCAGCTTTGGCAGGCACCGGCGTCTCATGAAGCTGTGCTGGCGGTTCTTTCGAAGCTGCTGGATTATGGGGTGAACCCCAAATGGCTTGTTGAGGAAAAGCTGAGGAAGCCGATCGTGGAGCTTCTCTCTTTCTTCGCCGATCGCCTGAAAGTCCAA
The DNA here is from genome assembly GCA_963745785.1 of uncultured Alphaproteobacteria bacterium. Classification (GTDB taxonomy): domain Bacteria; phylum Pseudomonadota; class Alphaproteobacteria; order Rhizobiales; family Xanthobacteraceae; genus Bradyrhizobium. The sequence goes on from CAVUYV010000009.1 coordinate 174,893, forward strand.
CTGCGCGAACAGGGCGCCCGCCACGACCTCGTCGACGCCGTGTTTGCACTGGAAGGCCAGGACGATCTCTTGATGGTGGTGCGCCGGGTCGAGGCGCTCGGCAAATTCCTCGACACCGACGACGGCAAGAATCTGCTCGCGGGCACCAAGCGTGCCGCGAATATCTTGCGCATCGAGGAGAAGAAGGACAACAGGACCTACGACGGCGCGCCCGATCCCGCGCTCTATAGCCTGGCCGAGGAAAAGGCGCTTGCGAAAGCGATCGATCAGGTGAAGGCGGAAGCCAGCGCGGCCGTGGCGAGGGAAGATTTTGCAAGCGCGATGAGCGCGATGGCAAAGCTGCGCCCGGCGGTGGACGCGTTCTTCGACAAGGTGAAAGTCAACGACGACGACGCAAAGGTGCGCGAAAATCGTCTGAAGCTCTTGAACGAAATCCGCGCCGCCACCCGCGCGGTGGCGGATTTTTCCAGGATACAGGATTAGCGGCAGTAGCGGCGCTCAACGAGCATCGCGTCATCCCTAGGTGCGCCAACGCATTTGCGCACAGTGCGACCGGATGACAGGCTCCGCGCGGACCTGGAATCTGGAGATTCCCCGATGGCACCATCTGCGGCGACAAATCGATGCTGACCGGGCGCGCGACATGACGGCTCGCCCTGAGGATGCCCGTTTCCGGGGGAAGACCGGAAGTGAGCGGCGAGCGGTCAAAGTGATGCGATTAACCCAAAGCGGAACTTTAACTCCTGCCTAAATAGGCGACGGTTTCTATCTCCACCAACACTTCCGGCTTCGCAAGGGACCGCACCTCTACAAGCGTGGAAGCGGGAAAATCTCCGGTGAAGAACTCGCGGCGCGCTCGCCAGACCTCGGCATTGTTCTTGATATCGACTACGTAGATCGTCATCTTGACCAGGTTGTCCATCGTTCCGCCGGCCGCTTTGATGATGCGATCAATGCGTGAAAATATTTGCCTGGTCTGTTCGTACTCATCCTTCCCGACTATCCCGGTTCCGCCTTCAAAGGGACGTGCTACCTGGCCGGAGATGAACAGCATGTCGCCTGCGCGTATGGCGTTTGACCACAGACCGGGGGCGGCCTCAGCTACATCAGGGACGGACACCTTTGTCCTGGGCATGGTATTCTCCTTGTGAAGTTAATCTCCGATACGTTTCGCTATTCGTTTATCATCCAAAACAAGCCAACCGCGGTTCAGCGCCTCTGGTACGGGTGGAAGATGTAATCCTTTGCCTTCACGGCCAGATGACACGCGTGTCCGCAGTCTGAGGGGCTGGGATCGGCTGTGAACTTATCGGTTGCGGCATCGTAGTTGAACAGCGCGTATCCCCACCCGCCGCTTTTCGGAAATCTCACGCTGTCCTTTTCGATCACGAAAGCCTGCGTGAAGACGTCTGGCACATCCACGGCGAAGGGAGCCTCCGCGCTCTTCTTCGGCTTCCACTGCAGCTTCGCGATCTTGGAGCCATCCGGGAAAGGTTGGCCGTTGCCAGGAACGCCGGCCTTGTACGCCTCGATCATGGTCGGATTCGCCACGATCACCTTGAGCACTTCGTCGGTTCGGGCAGAAGAAACCACCGCCCAGTCCTCGTATCCTTTGAAGTCAGAGAACGCGATTCCGTCCGGCGATGTCAGCGAGTACTTGTCTTGTGCGTAGACGGCCGCGCCACACAGGACGGCGAGTACTGCCGTGGCTATCGTGAGCTTGCTTTTGCGCTTCATGGCTGATGCTTTCCTGTTTGCATTGTGGACGAGCTTGGTTGCCCGGCGATCTGCTACGGGGCTCCTTGTTGTCGAGGTGGAGGAGCAAAGGGCCGACGCACACCGGGCGGCCTTATGCTCCCTCGACCATGATCAGCATCCCGAGATCGCTGGTACACTGCTTTCTAAGCGCAATGAGTGGTTGATATTCGTCCGAATCGTACCAGGCCTTGAGCGAGTTCATGTCAGGGAATTCGGTGATGGCAACCAGCTCTGGCTTCCAATGCCCTCCTTCCGGGAATTGATGAGCGTTGCCTTTGGCCAGGGCGCGGCCTCCATGCTTGGCGATCATCGGGCCGACCTTGCTCAGATATTCCTTGAACTTCGCCGCATCGGTGACGATGTGCTCAGCGATCAAATAAGCTGCCATTTTGTTGCTCCCCCTGCGTTGCAAAACCTCGGAGTAAACAGGATCAGCGTGGCGATTGATAAGCGAAGTCGATGGTAAACCGGGGGCAAGTGCCTTGTTGATCTTATCGCGGGTTGTTGCGGTTGATCTCGTAGACCTGAAGATTGCAAAGGGCGGCGCTCAGGAACGGTGCGCTTACGTTGGCGTGCGCCGCGTGTCCCGCCATGTCGCCAATCGTGTGCTCACCCTCGGTCGACCGGCCATCCTCCATATCGATCAGCATGGACGGCCCAAAGGTCGAGTCCGTTTGGGAGAAAAGACCGCGGACAATGCCCGCCGTGTCGGGAGCCGGAGGAGGAGCAGGCGGGTAACCCGCCGCAGTGACGACCCGTGCGCATTCCTCGATCACGGCAGAGACAAAGGACGCGCCGGAAGCTGACTTTGCGATCGCTCCCGCCCGGGACCTGGTCAAGGTCGCTATTGTCGCGTTACAGACAAAACCGAAAAACTTCGCCCACATCATTGCAAGGATGTTGTCGCTGATCTGGATGGGAATGCCGCCCGCGTCCAGCGCGGCTTTAATGGCGGTGCAGCGGGCGGACGCACGCCCGTCAAGTTCTCGTATGACGTTGAGGTTGATCCGCAGCTGGCTCTGCTGGATCGTTCCGTCCGCCATCATGGCGGCATTGATGACCGTGAGCCCGCCCAGCACGCGCCCGGGGCCGAACCTCTCGGTCAGAATGCCGATATGTCGCACGCCGTTCAGCACCGGCACGATCACGCTCTGCTCGGCCATTGCCGGAGCAATGGCGTCCATGGCGCTATCAAGATCGTAGGCCTTGCAGGTGAGTAGAACGACATCGTACGTCCCGTCCAGTTGGCCTTGCTGGACAGTCCTGACCTGGGTGCGAAATTCGCCGCCATCCTGCGTTTTGATGACCAGTCCATCGCGCTTCAATTGCGCCGCGCGCGCTGGCCGCACCAGAAATGTAACGTCGGCTCCGCCCTTGATGAGCATTCCGCCGAAATATCCTCCGAGCGCGCCCGCGCCCAATATCAGGTATCGCATCTGCTCCCCCGATGTCAGCGTTTGGCGAGCCCATCAAAGCATACCGGGTTGCAGTCGGGCTAGACCCATGTCCGCTTCGTCTGCTTTGCCCCCGTGAACAGACGTCGTCGGGCCTGTCACGTCCGAAATGTGCCAAAACCGGAAGTGCGGTCGCCCGACCGCCTGTACGGGGGTCCCCTAATTGGGTAGGTTTGGTGCTGATACTCAGTTTATATTTGAAGCTTTTCCCGAGCCGGGGCGCACATCAATGGCGAAGCGCAAAAAATCGGTGCGGAAGCCTCGAACGGCTCGCAAAGCGCCGACGAAAGCCAAACCTGCGCCTGCGGATGCTGATCCAAAAAAGGAAATTGCAACGCTCAGACGCGAATTGGCCGAAGCGCTGGAGCGGCAAACCGCAACGTCCGAAGTCCTTCAAGTCATCAGCAGTTCGCCCGGCGACCTGGAGCCGGTGTTCCAGAGCCTGCTGGAGAATGCGACGCGAGTTTGCGGGGCCAAGTTCGGCTCGATGTTAATCCTTGAAGGGGACATTGTTCGGCAAGTTGCGCATTACAACGTGCCCCCTGCCTATGCCGATATGTTCGGGGCGCGGACGTTTCGACCTCATCCGAAAGGCGGTGCTGGTCAAGTGATCAGGACCAAACAAGTGGCTCATATCGCGGATCTTCGGACCAGCCCGGCATACCTGGAGGGTGATCCCATCATCGTCGCACTATCTGATCTCGCAGGGGCTCGGACGTTTGTCATTGTACCCATGCTTAGGGACGCCGAGCTAGTCGGCACAATCACGGTCTATCGACAAGAGGTCCGCCCCTTCACTGACAAGCAGATTGAGCTGCTGAGCAATTTCGCCAAGCAGGCGGTAATCGCGATCGAGAACACCCGATTGTTTAACGAGCTTCGGGAATTGCTTCAGCAGCAGACCGCGACGTCCGATGTTCTGAAGGTGATCAGCCGCGCTACCTTCGATTTGCAGAAGGTGCTGGACACCCTGACACAGTCGGCCTGTCGCTTGTGTGATGCTTTCGACGCGATCATCTTCCTCCGCGAGGGCGAATTGCTCGTCCTCAGGGCTCACTATGGCCCGATCCCGGTTAGTATCACCGAATGGCCCCTCTCAAGGACCTGGACCGCCGGACGCTCGGTCCTGGATCGCAAGCCGGTTCATGTGCACGACATGCAGGCCGAGGCCGAGCAGACCGAATTCCCGGATGGCCACGAGATGGCACGACAGTTGGGGCAGTTCAGTTGGCGGACAATTTTTTCTGTACCTTTGTTGCGAGGCGAAGAGGCAATCGGATGTCTTACGATCCGCCGCAGCGAAATTCGTCCCTTTACCGCAAAGCAAATTGAGCTGGCCGAAAGCTTCGCGGATCAGGCGGTGATTGCGATCGAGAACGTTCGGCTGTTTGAAGAAGTGCAGGCGCGCACAGAGGATCTCCGCGAATCTCTGCAGCAGCAGACCGCGACCGCCGACGTGTTAAAGGTCATCAGCCGCTCGGCGTTCGATCTCAACACCGTGCTCGATACGTTGGTCTCCTCCGCCGCGCGTCTGTGCGGCGCCGACGGTTGCGTGATCTTCCAGAGGGACGGCGATGTGTACCGATTCGGTGCCAACTACGGCTTTCCTTCCGAATTTACGGAATATGCCCGCGCACATCCGATTCAAATTGATCGCAGCACCGCGACGGGCCGCGTGGCACTGGAAGGAAAGACGATTCAAATTCCTGACGTGCTTTCGGATCCGGACTACACGACCGAATACAAGCAACACGGCGAGTATCGCACCGTCATAGGGGTCCCGCTGCTCAGAGGAGGCACCCCGATCGGTTCCTTCTCTCTCACCCGTTTGGTGGTGCAGCCCTTCACGGCGAGGCAAATTGAACTGGTCGAGACCTTCGCCGACCAGGCGGTGATCGCTATCGAGAACGCGCGGCTGTTCGACGAGGTTCAGGCCAGGACGCGAGACCTGTCAGAGGCGCTAACTTATCAGACTGGAAGCGCCAACATCCTGAAGGTGATCGCATCCTCACCAACCGATGTCGGGCCGGTGCTCGAGGCCGTTGTCGAGAGTGCCTGCAAGCTTTGCGATGCTTATGATGCGGCGGTGCTTTTGAAGGATGGCGACAGCTTGCGCACCAGCGCGCATCACGGACCGATACCGATTGGTATGGAGAGATGGCCGATCAGCCGGAAATGGACCCCTGGACGTGCCTTCCTGGACCAGAAACCGGTGCACGTGCATGACATCCTCTCCGCCGAAGGCGATGAGTTCCCCGATGGCCAGGAAGTGTCGCGCCGCACGGGGTTGCGCAGCATTCTGAGCGTACCCCTGCTGCGCGAAGGTGAGAGTATTGGAGCGATCGCGCTTCGCCGCACCGAAGTACATCCTTTCAGTGATAAACAGATCGCCCTGCTGCAGACCTTTGCGGATCAGGCGGTGATTGCGATCGAAAACGTTCGACTGTTCGATGAGGTGCGGGCCCGCACGCGTGATCTGGCGGAGTCACTGGAGCAGCAGACCGCAACCTCCGAGGTGCTTCAGGTCATCACCCGCTCAACTTTTAATCTGCAAACGGTTCTCGATACGCTGGTCGAATTGGCAACTCGGCTTTGTGAAGCCCAGGATGCTATCATTTTTCTGCCGAGTGGTGAGGTCTACCGAGCGGCAGCGCGACACGGCTATTCACGCGAGTATCATAAGTTTATCGAGTCCAATCCGATCGCGATCAATCAGGGCAGTGTGGTAGGGCGGACTGCGATCGACAAGCAGCTTGTCCATATCCCTGACGTGCTGGCTGATCCGAACTACACCCGACACGACGCACAAAGATTAGCTGGCTACCGGACAGCGCTCGGCGTTCCGCTATTGCGGGAAGGAAATGTGGTCGGTGTCATCTTCCTGACGCGGACCAAACCGCATCCGTTTTCAGTGAAGCAGATCGAGTTGATTACGACATTTGCAGATCAAGCCGTAATCGCCATCGAGAATACACGACTGCTCAGCGAACTGCGGGAATCCCTGCAGCAGCAGACCGCGACCGCTGATGTCCTGAAGGTCATCAGCCGCTCGACTTTCGATCTGCCGGCAGTTTTGCAAACTCTCGTTGAATTGGCTGCGCGGCTCTGCGATGCCGACAAAACCGTCATTACTCGTGAAAAAAATGGGGCCTTCTACCGCGCCGAGACCTACGGATTTTCTCCTGAATTCCTGGAGCATTTCAAAGATGTTCCGATCGAAGCCGAACGAGGCTCGACGTCCGGGCGCTATCGTGGAACCGAGCAAGAGGATAAATGTAAAACATCCATTCGATTTAACCCGCGAGCATCCGGAGAGATTTCAATGACCATCACCACTGCCCACATTCCTGCCATAGTGGCGCTGATCGCGGGCATCCTGATCCTGATCATGCCGCGGCTGCTTACTGATCAGTTCATAAGTTAGCGACTAATTTGTTGAATTTTGCGCGCGGCGGCGTATGATACAACATATGAAGGTCGACGGCCGTAAGCTGAGCCATGCGCAACTGGAAGAGGTCCGGTTCAAGGCCGTGAAAGCGGTGCAGGCCGGGCAATCGCCGACGGCGGTGGCACGTGAGCTTGGTCTTTACCCGACGAGGATATTTGGCTGGTTGGCCGCGTACCGTTCCGGCGGATGGGATGCGCTTCGTGCTCGCAAGGCGAGCGGCCGACCGAAGCGGTTGACGGGGGCGCAACTGAAATGGATTTACAATACGGTGACAACGAAGAATCCGATGCAGTTGCGATTTCCATTTGCATTATGGACGAGAGCGATGATCCGGGCGCTGATTCAGCGCAAGTATGGCGTCAAGCTCAGCGTGATCTCCGTGGGACGGCTGTTGGCGCAAATGGGGTTGAGTTGCCAGAAGCCGCTGAGCCGGGCGTTCGAGCAGGATGCAACGCTGGTGAAACGATGGATCGAGCGTGATTTCCCCAAGCTCCGCGCGCTCGCGAAAAAGGAGCGCGCCGTTGTATTTTTCAGCGACGAGAGCGGAGTGCGGTCCGACTTTCACGCGGGAACGACATGGGGGATACGCGGCAAGACCCCAGTCGTTCGTCATACCGGGAAACGGTTTCATCTCAATATGCTGTCGGCGATCTCGGCCAAGGGGGAACTACGGTTCATGACCTCGCGCAAGCGCATCTCCGCGGCGCTGTTCATCGAGTTCTTGCGCCGGCTGATCGCGAATTATCCAAGAAAGATATTCCTCGTGGTCGACGGGCTACCCGCACACAAGGCCAAGTCGGTGCAGCGCTTTTTGGATCAGGTGAAAGACCGTATCAGACTGCTTTTTCTTCCGCCCTATTCGCCGGAAATTAACCCGGACGAGTTGGTCTGGAATGACGTCAAGAACAACGGCGTCGGTCGAACATTGATCCGCAACGTGAGAGATTTGAACCGTGCGGTGAATTCCAGGTTGCGGCTGCTGCAGAAAAATCCCGACAAGGTTCGCGCCTTCTTCCAGATGGAAACCACTCGCTACGCAGCTGCCGCGTAGTCGCTAACATATGAACTGGTCAGTAATGTCGTGGTGGCGATCTACCTGATCTGCACCGGACTGATTGGTCTCGGGCTGCTCAAATGGCTGCACATGTAGCGTTGAAAACACGTTCGCATCTTGCGCGGAACCGCTCAAAGTGCTGTAAGGCGCGCACCCTTCTCCCCTCTCGTGGGTTGTTTATCAGTCATGGCCAAAGCCGCCTCCAGAGCCAAGAAAGTCGCAGCGAAATCAAAGCCATCCATGCCGGCACGGGCCAAAGCTGCGCCGCCGGCCTCTGCCCGCAAAGCTCTCAAGAGCCCCGTTAAACCGGCCTCGAAGCCGGCCGGCAAGGTCACGGCCGGCAAGCCTGCTGCGGAGGCCGCGAAATCCGGTAAATGGGTGTTCACGTTCGGCGAGGGCAAAGCCGAAGGCAAAGCAGAGTTGCGCAATTTGCTGGGCGGCAAGGGCGCCAATCTCGCCGAGATGGCCAATCTCGGACTACCGGTGCCCCCCGGCTTCACGATTCCCACCTCGGTCTGCACGTATTTTTACGCGCACAACAAATCCTATCCGAAGGAATTGAAGGCCCAGGTCGAAAAGGCGCTGGATCATGTCGGCAAATTGACCGGCAAGGCTTTTGGCGATTCGAGGAATCCGCTTCTGGTCTCGGTGCGTTCGGGCGGCCGCGCTTCGATGCCGGGCATGATGGATACCGTGCTCAATCTCGGCCTCAACGACACCACCGTCGAGGCGCTGGCCGAGATGTCGGGCGATCGCCGCTTTGCCTATGACAGCTACCGCCGCTTCATCACGATGTATTCCGACGTGGTGCTCGACTTCGAGCACCATCACTTCGAGGACATTCTCGATACCTTCAAGGACAGCCAGGGCTACACGCTCGACACCGACTTGACCGCCGACGACTGGGTCGATGTGGTCGGCCGCTACAAGGATGCGGTGGCGCGCGAAACCGGCAAGGATTTCCCGCAGGATCCGCACGATCAATTGTGGGGCGCGATCGGGGCGGTGTTTTCGTCGTGGATGAATGCGCGCGCGGTGACCTACCGGCGGCTGCATGACATTCCGGAATCCTGGGGCACCGCGGTCAACGTCCAGGCGATGGTGTTCGGCAATATGGGCGACACCTCGGCGACCGGGGTCGCGTTCACGCGCAATCCCTCGACCGGCGAGAGCAGGCTGTACGGCGAATTCTTGATCAACGCGCAGGGCGAAGACGTGGTGGCCGGCATCCGCACGCCGCAGGACATCACCGAACATGCGCGCAAGGAATCCGGCTCCGACAAGGCATCGATGGAAACCGCGATGCCCGAGGCGTTCAAGGAACTGACGCGGATCTACACGCTGCTCGAAAAGCATTACCGCGACATGCAGGACATGGAGTTCACCGTCGAGCAGGGCAAATTATGGATGCTGCAGACCCGCGGCGGCAAGCGCACCGCAAAAGCTGCGCTGCGCATCGCCGTCGAGCTCGCCAATGAAGGCCTGATCAGCAAGAAAGACGCGGTGTCGCGGATCGATCCCGCCTCGCTCGATCAATTGCTGCACCCGACCATCGATCCCCAGGCGAAGCGCGATGTGATCGCCACCGGACTGCCGGCTTCTCCGGGCGCCGCGTCCGGCGAAATCGTGTTCTCTTCCGATGAGGCCGCCAAGCTGCAGGCCGATGGCCGCAAGGTCATTCTGGTGCGGATCGAGACCAGCCCCGAAGACATTCACGGCATGCACGCGGCCGAAGGCATCCTGACCACGCGCGGCGGCATGACCTCGCACGCCGCAGTGGTCGCGCGCGGCATGGGCAAGCCCTGCGTCTCCGGCTGCGGCAACATCCGCGTCGACTACGGCCGCGGCACCATGAGCGTCGGCTCGCGCACCTTCAAGACCGGCGACGTCATCACCATCGACGGATCGCTGGGCCAGGTGCTGGCCGGGCGGATGCCGATGATCGAGCCGAAATTGTCGGGCGAATTCGGCACGCTGATGGGCTGGGCCGATTCCGTTCGCAAGCTCGGGGTTCGCGTCAATGCCGATACGCCGGAAGATGCGCGCACCGCCATCAAATTCGGCGGCGAGGGCATCGGGCTTTGCCGCACCGAGCATATGTTCTTCGAGGAAACCCGGATCCGCACCGTACGCGAGATGATTCTCGCCGAGGACGAACAGGCCCGCCGCGCCGCGCTGTCAAAACTGTTGCCGATGCAGCGCGCGGACTTCGTCGAGCTGTTCGAGATCATGAAGGGCCTGCCGGTGACGATCCGGCTGCTCGATCCGCCGCTGCACGAGTTCCTGCCGCACACCCAGGCCGAGATCGAGGAAGTCGCGCGCGCGATGAATACCGATCCGCGGCGGCTGGCGGATCGCGCCCGCGAGCTCGCGGAATTCAATCCGATGCTCGGTTTCCGCGGCTGCCGCCTCGCGATCGCCTATCCCGAGATCGCCGAGATGCAGTCGCGCGCCATCTTCGAAGCCGCGGTCGAGGCGGGAAAGCGGACCGGCAAGGCGGTCGGGCTCGAGGTGATGGTGCCGCTGATCGCGACCAAGGCCGAGTTCGATCTGATCAAGGCGCGGATCGACGCCACCGCGCAATCGGTGATGAAGGAGACCGGAGCCAAACTGAGCTATCAGGTCGGCACCATGATCGAACTGCCGCGCGCCTGCCTGATGGCTGGCGAGATCGCAACCACCGCGGAGTTCTTTTCGTTCGGCACCAACGACCTGACGCAAACCACCTACGGCATCAGCCGCGATGACGCCGCCGGATTCCTCGGCACCTACATCGCCAGGGGGATTCTGGAGGTCGATCCGTTCATCTCGGTCGACCGCGACGGCGTCGGCGAGCTGGTGAAGATCGGCGTCGTGCGCGGCCGCAAGACCCGCCCCGACATCAAGGTCGGGATCTGTGGCGAGCATGGCGGCGATCCCGCCTCCGTCGCGTTCTGCCACGAGATTGGGCTGGATTACGTCTCGTGCTCGCCCTACCGCGTGCCGATCGCGCGGCTGGCCGCCGCGCAAGCCGCGCTCGGCAAGACCGTCGCCAGCCAGGCGTGAGTTCCTCAGTCGTTCGGAGCGCGAGCAAAGCGAGCGAGCCGGAATCCATAACCGCGATCGGAAGCAATCACGCTCCTGACCATCACGGGACGGCGTCATGCACCAGACTTGTTCCGGGCATGCACAATTACGCATTCGTAGAAGAGAAGACGTGGATGTCCGGGTACGAGCCTGGCCATGACGATGCGCCCCGGAATGACATGGCGAAACCTCGCGCCGGCGAAAATCTTCTTCATCATCTTTGTTGACCGGATATTTACCACTTTGTTCGAGTGCCCGTTTACCAACGTTTTTATCGTGACCGCGCGAGCGCAAGCGATTCCTTGCGTGTATCGCGAATGCAACGCCGATTAACTCCCTCGCAACCTAAATTCGATACCACCAAAAAAGATCGAATTGCACGGATGTACTGGGGTTCGATCGCATGTGTAGCGTTGCGTGAGCGTATCGATGTTACAGTTGCGTAACCACCCGAAGGGCGCGCGTTTCGCGTCCTTCGGTGTTGGTCTCTGCGTCTTCGCATTGATGCCGGCGGAGATCGGATATCAGGATATCGCCTCACTGCTGGCCCGGCAGCCCGGCGTCGCCGAACGCTGGCAGAAACGGGTGTTCTCCTCCGCCTCTACCATTCAGGTCGCCACCTACGCCTTCGGCCGTCCGATCGGGACCTCTATTCCGCAAACCGCGACCTATCGGCTCGCCAGTCTCGACACCCAGGGCATCGACATCACCGGCTCGGTGACGCGCAATCCGATTATGCTGGCGCCGCCACGCTATCAGGCGTCCGATTTTCCGAAGGTCGACCGCACGCTGAAGGGCGATCGGCTCGTCATCGCCCCGCCGCAGCCCGCGGCGCCCGCCTATACCGCGCCCTCGAACGAGGATCCGTCGACCTCCAATGCCTCGGTGAGGGGCGCAAAAACCGCCGCCGCGCCATCTGTGGAGCGTTCGCCGCTCGATCCCGAACTTCAGGAAGCGCTCAGCGCGCCGCCGCTTGCCCAATACGATGTCGCGATGTCGCTCGAAGCCCAGCCGCTCGACGACCTGAAAGCCGGGCCGGATGCCTCGGCACTCCCGCTCGAGCCCGCGCCCCCGCGCGACGGCTTCTCGGTGAAAACCGCGAGCCTGTTCTTCGGAAGCACCTCGCTCGGCGGCTCGATCGAGGGCATGGAGCGCTGGCGGCCCGGCGAAGAGCCTCTGATTGTGATGCCAGGCGCGCTGCCCGATCCGGACATGAAAATGATGGCGTCGCTGCCATCAGCGACGGACGAGCCGCTCAAGGCTGGTGACAGCGGCGAGAGCATCGCCGCCAAGGGCGAAGTCAACACCGACAATCAGCGGGCAAAGACACCGGCGGAGCGCCTCGGCCTGTTCGACGAGAAGTCGCGCGCCAAATCGGAGAAGTGCCTGGCCGAGGCGGTTTACTTCGAAGCCCGCGGCGAAGCCGTGCGCGGCCAGATCGCAGTGGCACAGGTGGTGATGAACCGCGCGTTCTCCGGCTTCTATCCGACCACGGTTTGCGGCGTGGTCTACCAGAACAAGCACCGCCATCTCGCGTGCCAGTTCACCTTCGCCTGCGATAGGGTCGCCGACGTCGTGCGCGAACCCGACATGTGGGACCGCGCCAGGAAGATCGCGAAAGCGATGCTCGACGGCCAGCTGTGGTTGCCGGAAGTCGCCAAGTCGACGCACTACCATGCCTATTGGGTGCGCCCGTCCTGGGTCCATGAAATGAAGAAGATGTACAAGTTCGGCGTGCATACCTTCTACCGGCCGCGCGCCTGGGGCGACGGCAGTGAGGCGCCGAGTTGGGGAACGCCCGCGGAAACCGCGGCCATTTCGGCAAAACTCGCGGAAGCCGCGCATAGCTCGGCCGAGATGTCGGAATCGAGCGTGCGGCGGTAAATGAAGCGGCTCTCGACGTATTGCGCTGTCATCCTGAAGCAGACCGCGACTGCGGTCATGCTCGAAGGACGACGGACTGCTTGCTTCGCTGCGAGCCTGTCATGGGGCGCGTATTCGCGCGACCCGTTGGCTTCAGGATGACGGATTGAGACTCACGCATCGATATCCAGCGCGACGTCGAAATTCGGCGCGGAGTGCGTAAGCGCGCCGGACGAGACGTAATCCACGCCGGTCGCGGCGATCTTCGCAATCGAACTTTGCGTGACGCCGCCCGGATGCTTCCAGCACCACGCGCCCCTTTGCCAGCTTCACGGCCTCGGCAAGATCAGCGAATATCCATGTTGTCCAGCAGCACCACGTCGGCCAAACCGGTGTCGAGCACCTCGCGCAGCTGCGCAAGGGTATCGACCTCGATCTCGATCTTGACCAGATGCCCGGCATGCGCGCGGGCGCGCTTCAGCACCGGCGCGATACCGCCGGCGACCGCGATGTGATTGTCCTTGATCAGGATCGCGTCATCGAGCCCGAAGCGATGGTTGAAGCCGCCGCCGCAGCGCACCGCATATTTCTCCAGCGCGCGCAGGCCCGGCGTGGTCTTGCGGGTGCAGCAGATGCGCAAATTGGTGCCGGCGGCATGGCGAACGTAATCGGCGGTGAGCGTGGCGATGCCGGACAGCCGGCCGACAAAATTCAACGCGGTGCGCTCGCCGGCCAGCACGGCGCGTGCCGGGCCTGAAATCGTCAGCACGTGCAAGCCCGCAGCGACGGTTCCGCCGTCGCGAAAATGCGCCTGGATATTGATATCAGGCGAAAGCTTTTGAAACGTCGCGACCGCGAGCGGCAGGCCGGCGATCACGCCCGCCTGCCGCGCGACCAGGACGGCGTGGGCCTGGGTTGTTTCCGGTATGGTGGCGATCGAGGTGATGTCGCCGGCGCGGCCGAGGTCTTCGTCCAGCGCGCGCTGCACGGCTTCTGCGATGACGAGCGGCGACAGAAAGGCTTCGGGATGCAGGAGCGAGGCTGATGTTGTCACGATGCATGCTCCACGGTTCGCGCCGCGCGCGCCCGGACAGCGACGCCGCGATCTCGCGCGCTGCGGCCAGTGTCGTCATGGTGCGATGCGCCAGTGCCGGTCTCTCGGTCGGATAATCGATGCGGTAATGCGCGCCACGGCTTTCGCGCCGTGCCCATGCCGATGCCGCGACCAGCAGCGCCGTTGTTGCCATGTTGCGCAGCGCGATATTGCCGGTATCCCGTTCGATGCGCAGCGAACGCACGCACCGCCTCCGCCAGCCGGTCACCGTGGCGGATCACGCCGAGATGCGAGGTCATCATCGCCCGAAGGCTTTTCTCTTCCAGTGCAGGCATGGCGCAATCTTGCATCGAGGCCGCCGGCAAACGTGCGGGCGCAGCGATGGGGCTGCCGCCGATATCTTCCGCGATGCGTGCGGCATAGACCACGGCCTCAAGTAACGAGTTCGACGCCAGCCGGTTGGCGCCGTGCGCGCCGGTCGAGGACACTTCGCCGCCGGCCCACAGGCCCTTCAGCGAGGTGCGGCCGCGCGCATCAACTGATATGCCGCCCATGTGATAATGCGCGGCAGGCGCCACCGGTATCGGTTGCTCTCGCCGGATCGATGCCGGCGGCCATGCAGCTCGCATAGACCGTCGGAAATTTTTCGGCGAAATGCGCGCCGAGCGCCTCGCGCGCGTCGAGGAATACGCCACGGCCGGCTTCTATCTCGGCGAACACGCCGCGCGCCACGATGTCGCGCGGCGCAAGTTCAGCGAGCGGGTGCCGCGCCGGCATGAAACGTTCGCCTTTGTCGTTGATCAGCGTGGCGCCTTCACCGCGCAGCGCCTCGGTCGCCAGCGGCGCCGGATCGCGCCCGACCATGATCGCGGTGGGGTGAAACTGCACGAATTCAGGATCGGCGATAATTGCGCCGGCACGGGCGGCGATCGCGAGCCCGAGCCCGCTGGCCTCCGCCGGATTTGTCGTTACGGCATAGAGATGCCCGATGCCGCCGGTCGCCAGCACCACCGCCCGCGAGGCAATGGTCACCGGCTTTGCGGTGGCGTCGCCGACATCGCGCAATTGAAGCCCTGTCACCGCGCCATCCAGCGGTCAAAAGCTCTTCGGCGACACAACCTTCGATCACCCGGATCGAGGGCGTTCTCCGCACGGCTTCGATCAGCGCTGACATGATCGCCCTGCCGGCCATGTCGCCGCGTACATGCACGATACGCCGCGCCGAATGCGCAGCTTCGCGTCCGACTGCGAGCTTGCCTTCGAGGTCGCGATCGAAGGGAACGCCGTAATGCAAGAGGTCATGGATACGCGCGCTGGCTTCGCGCGCCAGTCCAAGCGCGATCGTTTCATCGACGAGTCCTGCGCCGACCGCCACCGTATCTGCGGCATGGGCCTCCGCACTGTCGCCCTCGGCAACCGCCGCCGCGATGCCGCCTTGCGCCCATGCCGTCGAAGCGCCCTGGCCGAGTGGCGCCGCCGAAATCACGGTAACGGGACGCGGCGCCAGTTTTAACGCGCAGAACAGCCCGGCGAGACCGCCGCCGACGATGACGACGTCGGTGTTGCGGATGAGGTCATCAGGGTGCTGGATTGACATATTCGCTTCCTTTTGCTTTGTCGTCCGCGCTTCTCTATCCGTCGTCCCCGCGAAGCGGGGACCCATACGCGGTGTCGCTAGTGTGTCGACTGGTGGCAGTTGCCTCCAATCATTGGCAGTGGTGGTTATGGTCCCGGCTCGCGCTTGCCTTGGCCGGGATGACGGTGCCTCTCAATTCTTCAGGTTGATCATCCGCTCGACCGAACGTCGCGCCTTCCCGGCAATCGAGGGATCGATGGTGACTTCCTCGCGCAGGTAAACCAGGCTGTCGAGAATCTTGGGCAGCGTGATCCGCTTCATGTGCGGACACAGATTGCACGGCCGCACCATTTCGACATCCGGCATCTCGGCCTGAACATTGTCGGCCATCGAGCATTCGGTGATCATCACCACGCGCTTGGGACGCTTGCTGCGTACCCAGTTGATCATGTGCGCGGTGGAGCCGGTGAAGTCGGCTTCGGCCAGCACATCGGGCGGACATTCCGGATGCGCGATGATCTGCACCGACGGATCGGCCTCGCGATAGGCGCGCAATTCATCGCCGGTGAAACGCTCATGCACTTCGCAGGCGCCCTTCCAGGCGATGATCTTCACGTTCGTCTGTGAGGCCACGTATTTCGCCAGATACTGGTCCGGCAGGAAGATCACAGTGGGCGCATGGAGGCTCTCCACCACCTGCACCGCGTTGGACGAGGTGCAGCAGATATCGACCTCGGCTTTCACCTCGGCCGATGTGTTGACATAGGCCACGACCGGCACGCCGGGGAAACGCTCGCGCAACAGCCGCACATCCGCAGCCGTGATGCTCGACGCCAGCGAGCAGCCGGCGCGCGAATCCGGGATCAGAACCGTCTTGTGCGGATTCAGGATCTTCGACGTCTCCGCCATGAAGTGCACGCCGCACTGCACGATGATGTCGGACTTCACCTTGGTGGCTTCGATCGCAAGCTGCAGCGAGTCGCCGCGGATGTCGGCGACACAATGGAAGATTTCCGGCGTCTGGTAATTGTGCGCCAGGATCACTGCGTTGCGGGTTTGCTTCAGTTCATTGATCGCCTTGACATAGGGCGCCATCAACGGCCACTCGACCGGCGCGATCACCTTCTTGACCCGCTCATAAAGATGGGCGGTGGCTCGTTCGACTTCGGGGGTCCATTCCAGCGATGGCATCGGCAGCGCACGGGCGGGCTCGGCAGGGGTAACGCGGCTACGGGGTCGGGGCGGAATGCTCGTGGCCGGGATTGGCGAAGTCGTCGGGGCCATAGATTGCAGCGATCGGCATGGGGGCCTCCTCTGAAAGACATATGCTCGATATGAGCATATCTGAATGCTGAGAAATCCGGCCCGAGGGCCGGACGAGGTTACATTATACTCACATTGAGCAAATCCAATATAACACGGCTGATGGGGCTTCGCTAGAGGCTCCCTCGATCAAATCGTCGGGAGCTGCTCGCCTTGATTTGCAAGGCTGCATTGCGAGGCGAAATTTTTCCCATGCTCTCGATTGGGATTTTGATGCAGATGCATTAACTCCCTGCAACGTATCGGTCGGTGCTTCCGGAGCCGGCACGAGGCATCGGGGAATTTGCATGACAATAACTGCAGGCGACCTCCGTCCGGCATCCGCTGTCGGTTATTGGCGGACACCCTTGATTATTATCGTCTGCGGTTGCGCGATCGGCCTGTTGAGCTTCGGGCCTCGATCGAGTCTCGGTTTTTTCGTTCAGCCGATGAGCCGGGAGTTTTCCTGGGGCCGCGACGTTTTCGGCCTCGCGCTTGCGGCTCAAAATCTGTTGTGGGGGCTTGGCCAGCCGCTTGCCGGCGCGATCGCCGATCGGTTCGGCATCTTGCGCGTGATGTGTGTCGGCGCTGTTCTCTACGCCGGCGGTCTCTTGATGATGCGTTACGCAACGACGCCGCTGTCGCTTGATATCAGCGCCGGCGTCCTGATCGGCTTCGGACTGTCCGGCTGTTCGTTCAATCTGGTGCTGTCCGCGTTCAGCAAGCTGCTGCCGCCGGAGCGGCGCGGCGTAGCGCTCGGCGCCGGAACGGCCGCCGGATCGTTCGGGCAATTCCTGTTCGCGCCGTTCGGCGTGGCGATGATCGACAATTTCGGCTGGCAGACGGCGGTGACGGTATTCGCAGGCCTTATGCTGCTGATCATCCCGCTTTCGCTCGCGCTCACAACGCCGCCTGCGACCTCGACCAATGCGCCGGCCGCGGATCAGCAATCGTTCAAGACGGCGCTGGCGGAGGCCTTCGGCCATCGCTCTTTTGTCCTGCTGGTGCTCGGTTTCTTCACTTGCGGCTTTCAACTGGCCTTTATCACCGTGCATCTGCCCGCCTATCTGGTCGATCGCGGCATACCGGCGCAAACCGGCGGTTGGGTGATCGCCGCCATCGGTCTGTTCAACATCATGGGTTCGCTCGGCGTCGGCTGGCTGCAAAACCGGTTTCCAAAGCGCTACATCCTGTCGACGATCTATTTCCTGCGTGCAATGTCGATCGTCGCCTTCATCTCGTTCCCGATCACCACCTTCACCGCGATCATTTTCGGCGCCGCCACTGGCCTGACCTGGCTATCGACGGTGCCGCCAACATCGGCGCTGGTGGCCCTGATGTTCGGGACGCGCTGGTTTTCGACGCTGTATGGATTTGCCTTCGTCAGCCACCAGGTCGGCGGCTTCCTCGGCGTTTTGCTCGGCGGTATCGTGTTCGAGAAATTCGGATCCTATGCGCCGCTGTGGTGGCTATCGGTTCTGTTCGGGGTGTTGTCGGCGCTGATCAACCTGCCGATTGTCGAGGCGCCGGTGGCGCGCCCGGTTGCACGGCCGGCCTGATCCGGTAAACATCCCGATAGAAAAAATCGGGAGTTTACCTTGGGAACCTTCAAGGCGATCAGGATCGACAAGGCCGACAAAGGCACCACCGCGGCGCTGACGCAATTCGACGAAGCCGAGTTGATGGATGGCGATGTCACCGTGCGGGTCGAATGGTCGGCGCTGAACTACAAGGACGGCCTCGCGGTCACCGGCAAGGCGCCGGTGGTGCGGCGTTTTCCGATGATCGCGGGCGTCGACCTCGCGGGCACCGTCGAGCAGTCGTCGCATCCGCTCTGGAAGGTCGGCGACAAGGTAATCTGTACCGGCTGGGGCATGGGCGAGACCCATCTCGGCGCTTACGCCGAGAAGGCGCGCGTCAAGGGCGACTGGCTGGTGCGCCTGCCCGAGGGAATGTCGACGCGCGAGGCGATGGCGATCGGCACCGCTGGCTTCACCGCCATGCTCTCGGTGCTAGCGCTGGAAAAGCATGGCCTGACGCCGAAGCACGGTCCAGTTGTCGTTACCGGCGCTGCCGGCGGCGTCGGCTCGGTCGCGACCGCGGTGCTCTCGAAGCTGGGTTTTCACGTCATTGCCTCAACCGGGCGCCTCTCGGAGGCGGACTATCTCAAGGGGCTCGGCGCGGCCGAGGTGATCGATCGCAGCGAGTTGTCAGGTCCGGCGAAGCCGCTTTCGAAAGAGCGCTGGGCCGGCGGGGTCGACAGCGTCGGCTCGACCACGCTCGCCAACGTCCTGTCGATGACGAAATACGCCGGCGCCATCGCTGCCTGCGGCCTCGCCGCCGGCATGGACCTGCCGACTTCGGTGGCACCGTTTATTTTGCGCGGGGTGTGCCTTCTCGGCATCAATTCCGTGATGTGCCCGATTGAAGTGCGCAAGACCGCCTGGAGCCGGCTCGCGAGCGACCTGGATCGGACAAAACTAACTGAAATCACTCATGAAATTGGTCTCGACCAGGTCATCAGTGCCGGCGCCAAAATCCTCGCCGGGCAGGTTCGCGGTCGAATCGTGGTAAAAATTCCCTAATAGTGTTCAGACTTTACCAACCAAGCTGCGCCAATGTTGCCACGGTTCGTATGGTAAGCAGCGGGTAAAGGCGGTTGCCCGCGGCTCGGTAGGTCGGAGTTACAGCATGGTTGCGCGTTTTGTGTTGGGGGCGGTCACGGCAGGGGCGGTGATCGCGCCCGCTTTGGCCGGGCAGATGATGAATGCCGATGAGGCCCGCAGATTCGTAGCCGGCAAGGTGTTCGCGTTTACGTGCTTCGATGGCACCCGCGGCGCTGGCCGGGTGTTCGAGGACGGCGGCGCGGCGGGCGCGGTGCAATTCTCCGGCTCCGGTCCGGTGCGCCACATGCGCCTTCCCGGCAATACGCTCCAGGTCCGCGGCCAGTCCGTCTGCGCCTCGATCAGGGGCCTTCCGTTCGAGCCGTGCTTCAACCTCGACAAGCAAGACGAGCGTAACTTCCGCGGATCGGTCTCGGGCATGGGCTTCGCTTATTGCGATTTCCGTCGTCAGGGTGCCGCGCAGATGCTGCTAGCGCGAGCGGTGGCGCGGCCGCGTTCGCTGCGTCCACCGGTGCGGACCGGCTCGGTGGAAGTATCCGCGCGCGTCGAAACGCCGCAAGTCGAGAGATCCAGGATCGAGCCGGTCCAATCCGAGACGAGATCTGAGCTTTCGAAATCGGAAAACGCTCCAGAGCTGCGCCGCTCGACCGACTGATCGGTCACCCGCGGTTTGCCTGTCTTAACCCGCCTTGAACAGCACCTTGCCGCGATTTTTTGATGCCACCGCAACCGCCTCGGCGAGCTCAGCGAAACTGTAAGTGCCGGCAATTGGCGTGCTGATCGCACCGGAGGCGACCAGCGGAGTCAGACGATCGTACATCCGGGTGATCTGGTCGGGCGTTGCGCTGTTGAACCAGTTGGCCAGCCAGAATCCGCGCATCGAAATGTCGCGAAAAATGAGCTGCGCCGCCGGAACGACGGATGGTTTGCCGCTTATCATGCTGTAGAACACGTGCACGCCCTTCTCGGCGAGACAGCCAAGCAGGTTCGTCGTCGCCGTGTCGCCGACGCCATCTACCGCAAGCGCGATCGGTGCCTTGCCAGTTTCGGCTGCAACCCGTTTGCCGAGATCGGGTCCATCGACAAGCACGACGTCGCCGCCGATCGCCTTGAGCTCGGCGACGACATCCTCGCGCCGCACGACATTGACGGTCTTGAGTCCGAGCGATTTCGCAATCGGAATCAGCGCCCGACCGACACCGGAATTGGCGCTGTTCTGGATTACCCAGGATCCCGATGGCAGGGTAATAAACTCGGTGAGCATCAGATACGCGGTCGGCGGATTGATGCCGAGCATCGCGAGCTGATTGACGTCGCCGCCTGGCAGCGGCCGAAGCCGGCTCGCATCCGCCTTGATCCGTTCCGCCCATGCCGGCGCGGGGTAGGGCACCAGCGTGCGGTCGCCCTGTCTCAGGTGTTTGACGCCGCTGCCGACGGCAATGACGCGGCCAACGCCTTCCGTTCCCATCACGCTCGGCAATTTCGGCCGATAGCCGTAGCGGCCGGAGATCATCAGGAGATCGCTCATATTGATCGGCGAGGCTTCGAGGGCGATGACCACCTCGCCTTCGCCCGGCGCGCCGACATCGGGAATGTCGACCAGCTTCATGACCTCGGCCGGATTACCGAACGCTTCAATCTGGATCGCTTGCATGATCGTTGTCTCCGTGTTATGTACCGCAGAGTACATAATAACGGCCCGCTGTCAAGCAAGCAGTTTCATCGCCTGATTTAGCGTGGCGCGGACACGGGCGGCATCCGGCGCATCCTTCGCCAGGACCATCAGCCCCGAATAGATCGCCATGATCGTATGTGCGGCACTGTCGGGGTCGAAGCCTTTGGAAAATTGCGCGCGATCAGCGCGCAGCCGATTGCTCAGCAATTCCTCAAGCTTACGGTTGAAGCGTTCGACTTTCTTGCGAACCTCTTTCTGATCGGAGGCGCCATCGGCTGCGGTGTTGATCGAGAGGCAACCCCTGCTGCCCCTGATGCCCGAGCAGAAGGGGACAAAACCCGTCAGCCAGCGTTCGATCGCATCACGCGCCGACGGTCCGTCGTTGAGGACGCGCTCGGCGTTCGCGATAATACGCTCGTGATAGCGGTCCAGAACTTTCAGGAATAATGCATTCTTGTCGCCAAACGCCGCGTAGAGGCTTGGCTTGGCGAGGCCGGTGGCCGCCGTGATGTCGTCGAGCGAAGTGCCCTGGAATCCTTTGCGCCAGAACACGTCGCGCGCGAGGTCCAGCGCCTCGTCGGGATTGAAACTGCGCGGTCTTGCCATCGCACCTATGTACGCGCTGATCGCGAAATCGCAAAGGGGCGGTGTCGAGCAGCCTGCCGGGCGCAATCTACATCAAGGGTTGGCCTCAACCGCGGCGCCGCCTGATGGCGGCGTGACATGGCGCCGGAACAGGATGCGCTGGTACAGCCAGCCGATCGCCACCAGCACCAGGCCCAGGCACATGAACGACAGCGCGCGGTAGACCCCGGTCAGCGTCGACATGTCGATCAGGAACGCCTTCATGATCGTAAGCGCGATGACGGCGGCGGAAGCAAGCCGGGCGCGCTGCGAATTGAACAAAATGCCGATGCCGAGCAGGACCACGCCGAAGGCCAGCCATGCGATCGAATAGGTGTATTGCTCCAGCGCCGGTGGTTTCGCCTCTGGTCAGGACCGGGCCGTGATAGAGCCTTCGAATTTCAAAAGTGACATAGGTCAGCGCCAGAACGAGCGCACCTGCCGCGATGGTGTTGGCATAGCTTGCGGGACGCCGGCCGCGCCACCGCATAGGACAATAGCAACGCCAGCACCGCGGGCAGGGCATAAGCCAGCAGCAGAAGGTTGATGAAGACGCCGCCGACATTGGTGGGCCAGAATATCGGCGTCTCCAGCAGCATCAGGCCGAAAATCGCCACCACTCCGGCATATGCCGTCAGCAGCACCGCGCCGACATTATGAACGATGCTGCCGGTGCGGACCCGCAGCCGCTCCAGCCCGATCGCCATTGCCAGCGCGACGCACACCTGCAGCGCGAACTCCGCCAGCGAAGTATTGACGCGGTACACGTCCCCGCCGTTCACGGCGTGGCGGATTTCCATGAACGCCAGCAATACCGTGAACAGGATCGCTGCCGATTCCACCGTTCGCAGCGGCGCGTCGTCGCCGCGGCGGCGCAGGAAGTGGCTTCCGACCCAGAACGACAGCGCCGGAATGCCGTAACCCCACAACAGCCAATTGAAGATCGGAGTAGTACCGACCGCATCGCCGACGATGCGCGGCTCGTAGCCAATGCGCAGCACCACGATGCCGGCAAGCATGGCGGCGAGCCAGCGCAGGAACGGAATCGGCCGCTGCATCGATATCCACGCGCATCCCATCGACATCAGCGCCAGCGCGATCGTGAGCCAGCCTTTTTCGAGCGCGAAGGTCAGCGCCAGCGCCAGCGCGCCGAGCGCGCCGGTGGCGAACAGCGCGATCGAAATCGGCAATCCCGGCCGGCTGTCGCGCCTGGTGAGGGCTTCGGTCGCCGCGCCATACGCCGCCGCAAGCATCACCGCGAGGATCGCAAACGGGATCGAGCGGTCGAGATGGGCGATGCGGGCGTAGAGCGCGATCAACAGCGCCAGCGGCGTGAACACCGCAGTGGCCGACCACAGCACGGGTATGATGGCGCTGGTCGAGCGGCCCTGTGCCAAAAATCCGGCGGCGCCGAATCCGACCGCGAAGATCGCGGCGGTGATCAGATGCAACGCGACGGAGCTGTCGGTGGCGGCAGGGCCGATGCCCGGCAATGGCCCGCCCGGCAGCACCAGCATGTCCGGATTGCCGCGGACCGCCCATTCGGCAAACACGACGAAGACGAACACGGCCGCGGCGGCGATCGCGCCGGTGGCGGCGTGCGCGCGCCATGCCACGAATAATGTGCCAGCCACCAGCAGCGCGAACACGATGATGGCGGTGTCGGCATGGAAACTCGCGAGCACGATCATCGTTGCGCCAAACAGATAGGCCGCCAGCGATCCGGATGAGATCGGTTCGATCTGGCCTTCGTCCGCGGGCGGACCGAACATGAATCCGCACACCACCAGCAATGCCGCGAGCACAAATCCTGACATGACGTGGAACGCGTGCGGAGCGACCATCGACGGGCCGCATTGCAGGCAAGGGAAGGTCCAGAGCAGCGCGAAGGCGATGGTGGTGACCGCGAGCCAGCGCCACAGCCGGATGCGCGCCAGCCCGAAGGCCGCCGCGGTGACGATGGCGAGATAGATATACAGCGCCCAGAAGTCCGGCTTCTCGGAAGAAACCAGAACCGGGGTGACGAACGCGGCGGCGATGCCGAGACCCGCCAGCGCCGGGCCGTGCAACAGCGCCGCGGCGAGCGTGCCCAGCGCCACCATGCCGAACAGGATGAATGCGGTCGCGGGCGCGAGAAAATCGTAAAGCGCGTAGGCGGCGTAGACGGTTGCGAAAGCAACGGCGGTCCCGGCGGCGGTGAGGATCGCGGGGATATTGGCGATCGGCAGCGCTTCGATCGTGGAGATGCTCTCCTTGCGGCGCGTCCATTCGCCTGCCGCAAGCAGCGCCAGCGCGAACGCGCCGCCCAGCAGGACGCGCACGCCGGGCCCGAGCAGTCCCGCGTCGATCGAATAGCGGACCATGAAGAATCCGCCGAGCGCCAGCGTCAATCCGCCGACCCAGACCACCCAGCGGGTGCCGATGCGCTCCTCGAAGCCGGGCTCGGGTTGCGGAAGCGGCGGCGGCATCGCTGCCGTGGCGCCGCCGGCGTCCTTCGGCGCCGCGTCCTGGTCGTCCGCGGCAGGCGCGACCGCTTCAGCATCGGCGGCCGCTTCCGCCTGTTCGGCGGCGATGCCCGGCGACGCTGCTGCCGGGGTTTGCTCAAGCCCCTCGAATGGTGTCAGCGGCGGCGGGCCAGGCCTCGCCTGCAATCCCGTCGCTTCGATCGCGTCCAGCCGGGCGCGCAGCGTCGCAGCCTGATTGAATGCCTTGCGCGCGAAAATAAACGCGACGATGGCAATCAGCAGCGCAAAGAAGTCGAACGGCGAGTCGAACATCAAGCCTCCAGGCGATCGGCCCGAGCTTAAGGACCTATCGCATCATATCCTCAACACCGTCACGCCGTCAGCGCCGCCCGCGTACGCGCAGGCCCGGCGCTGGCCGCTCCTGCAGCACCTCGCGGCGGAAGCGAAACAGCGCGGCGGGCCGGCCACCGGTCTGTGTCGACATCACGCCGGTCGGTTCGACCAGGGCGCCGGTTTCCACCAGCCGGCGGAAATTCTGCTTGTGCAGATGCCGCCCTGAAATCGCTTCCACGGTCCGTTGCAGTTCAGTGAGTGTGAATTCGGGCGGCAAAAGTTCAAATACCACGGGTCGGTATTTCAATTTGGCGCGCAGCCGTCCCATCGCGGTGGCCAGAATTCGCCGGTGGTCGAAGCGCATCGATACGCCGAGTGGGGAAGGCGACTTGCGCGCCAATGCCGCAGGGCGTCCGTCCCGTCGCGCCTCCTCGATCAGTCCTGCCTCATAAAGCAACTCGTAACGATCGAGCACGCGCTCCTCGTCCCAATGCGCGCCCTCGGTGCCGAAATAAAGCCGGACCCGATCCTTGCGGCTGAGCGCGCGTGCCGTCTCCGGTTGCTCGCTCTCGGTTGCCCAGCGCGTCAGTTCTGGAAGGATGTCGCGCTCGATCATGGCGGGCCGCGCCTCCCGCCAGTCTTCCCATGGGAAAAACCGATACCAGGGCTCGAACGTCGCGCCCGGCGCGGGCGAGGTGTTGTCGGCCGCGCGCGTCAGCGCAAGATAGCCGATCGAGGCGACATGGGTATCAGTGTCGCCGGCCTGGGTGTGCCGGCCGCGATCGCCGAAGGTATAGAGCTGCTCGACATAGCCCAGCCGCAATCCCGCCTGTTCTTCCACCCAGGCGCGCAGCCCGATCTCGAAGGTGCGGTGCGAGACCGCGTCGAACGGGCCGAACGGAAGCCCGGCGAGCTTGTCGCCGTCGCTGCCGGATGCGGTGAGGATCAAGGGCTCGTTGCCTTCGATCGCGACGATGGCGGCGGTCAGGCCGATTTCGATCGGCGTCAGAGGCTTTTCGCTCATCTGGCGTCGTTCAAGGGCATCACTCGAGATCGATGCGGAACGGCCGGCCTTCGACCAGCATGCTGCTCGGACCCATTTCGTCGAGCGCGCGCAGCATCCGTCCCTCGCGCCGCAGCGCCTTGTCCGCGAGGCTGACGATCAAACGGTTCGGCGACGCGATCGGGGAGGCGGCACGAATTTGCCGAGCGATCGAAATTTCGTCGCGATGCGGATTGAGCAGACAGGCGGCGGCAAAGGCGCTCGCGGTCGAGCGGCTGATGCCGGCGTAACAGTGGACAACCAGCGGCGCGGCGCGATCCCAGCCGCGCACGAAGTTCAGCACCTGCTCGATGTGGGAATCGCACGGCGCGACAAAGCCCTCGATCTCTTCGGTAATGTCATCGACCTGCACTTTCAGATGATTGGCCTCAAGCACCGATTCCGGCCGTTGCACCTGATCGACATTGGCCATCACGGTGAGGATATGGCTGGCGCCGGTGGCCTTGACGGTCTCGGGAAGTGCGGCGAGCGAGCAGACGTAAATCATGGCATTCCTTCGGGTTTTAGCGATTATATGATGTAGTCGTAGAGTGGGCAAAGGCGCGTTTCGCGCCGGGCCCATCATCGTTTCCGCAAGTGAGACCTACCCAGTCAGCGCCTTGAAGCGCGCCAGGTACCGCTTTTCGGCCTTGGCCGCGGTCCAGGGGGTCAGGTAATCCTGCCGGGTCGAAATTGGCAGACCGGGATCGCGCCCGAACAGGCGCTTCGCCTCGGCTTGCGCGAAGCCTGCAAGTTCCGTGGCCTCGAGGTAGGCCGCGCCCTTGTCGGCTTCCTTGATCTGCCGCTCGATCTCGGCTGAAAGCACCGGCGGCAATCCGAAGCGGATATGGATTGCCGCAAGCAGCCGTTTTTCCACCGCCTTGTAGTCCCCGCCAAGCACCGCCTTGAACGGCGAGATCATGTCGCCGATGACATATTCCGGCGCATCGTGCAACAGCGCCGCGAGCCGGAACCTGACATCGAGGCGCGGCGTCTGCTCGCGCATCACGGCTTCGACCAACAGCGTGTGCTGCGCCACCGAGAAAATATGCGCGCCGCGGGTTTGCCCGTTCCAGCGCGCCACGCGCGCCAGGCCATGAGCGATATCGGCGATCTCGATATCCAGCGGCGAGGGATCCAGGAGATCGAGCCGCCGCCCCGACAACATCCGCTGCCAGGCGCGGGCGGAAATGTCAGGAGTGGAAAATTTTCCGGCGGTCATTTGGCTTTGAGGCGCGGCGCGCGATGCTTTTTCGCGCAGCCTTCATGGCAAAAGCAGGTTACCAGGTGGTCGTTGACCATGCCGGTGGCCTGCATGAAAGCGTAGACGATGGTCGGACCGACGAATTTGAATCCGCGGCCGGCGAGCTCCTTTGAAATCTTGATCGAGAGCGGCGTCGACGCCGGCACGCCGGCCGTGGTCTTGAAATGATTGACCTTCGGCTTGCCATCGACGAAATCCCACAGGAATTTCGAGAAGCCGGGGCCGTCTTCCATGATCTTCAGATAGGATTTGGCGCTTGCGACCGCGCCTTCGATCTTGGCGCGATTGCGGACGATGCCCGCGTCGTTCATCAGCGCGTGAATCTTTTTCGCGTTGTAGCGCGCGATCTTTTCGGGCCGGAAATCGTCGAAGGCGCGGCGAAAATTGTCGCGCTTGCGCAATATTGTGATCCACGACAGCCCGGCCTGGAAACCATCGAGGATGAGTTTTTCATAGAGCGCGCGATCATCATATTCCGGCACACCCCATTCGGTGTCGTGATAGGCCATATAAAGCGGGTCTTCGCCGGGCCATGGGCAGCGCATCAGGCCATCGGCATGCAGGCGCGCCGATCGGCTCATGCCACGGTCTGCTTCGATGCCGTCAGCACGTCATCCGGATCGGCAAGCCGGATGGCAAGACCGCCTGCCGTCAGCGGTACTCCGGCGGCAAGCGCGTCGGCGACACGATCCGTCCTGATCAGCGCCAGACCCTTCTGGCCGGCGGTCGAACCGAGCGTTCCTACGGATTTGTCCCCGGCGAGGATCGTGGTGCCCGGTTCCGGTGAAAAATCCTCCAGCACGATGCGTACCGTTCGGGTGCGCGCGGTGCCGCGATGCTGCATTCGCGAGACCACCTCTTGTCCGACGTAGCAGCCCTTCTCGAAATCGACGCCGTGCAGGCGGTCCATGTTGGTTTCGTGCGGAAACGCATCGCCATAGGTGAAGTCGAGTCCGCCGCGCGGAACGCCGGAAGCGATGCGGTGAGCCTCATAGGCAGCGCTGTCGACCAGCTCCGCGCCAATCAGATCGGCGGCCTTTTGCGCGAGCGCCTCGGGCACAAGAACACGCCAGCCGAGGACCGGGTTGCGCGGATCGGCGAACGCCAGATCCGGCGTTACAGCGGGATGGCCGTCCCAAGCCGCGAGCACGCCAAGACTGTCCGACAGATTCTCGATCGCGACCTTGGCGCGCAGTTTGTAGAAGCCAAGCTTGTCCGCGAGAGGTTGCGCCAGCGCACGCGGGCAGTCGATCAGGAAGCCGCCGCCGTGGCCGGAAGGCGCCTCGGTGATCAGAAAATCCGCCGTTATTTTGCCCTGCGGGGTCAGCAAGGCCCCGAAGCGGCCGAGGCCGGGCCGAAGCAGCGTAACGTCTGACGTGACGAGGCCGTTGAGAAAGTCGCGCGCGCCATCACCGTTGACCTTGACCACGCCCCGGTCGGGAAGAAACGCCGCTTTCATGTGAAAATCTCTTGTGACATGTTGCAGCGGAACGTAAGCCGCCAAGTCATAAACGACAAGGGCTGCACGACCTGGGTTTACCTCAGCCTCATCCTGAGGAGCAGGCGGCAGCCAGCGTCTCGAAGGATGAACAACGCGCGCCTCCTCTGCATAAGGGGGACAACTGATACGAGGAAGGATGAGCCAGAGCTTTGACGTGATTCTCAGATCCGGCACCGTGGTCAATCAGGACGGCGAGGGCGTGCGCGATATTGCCGTCAGCAACGGCCGCATCGCCGCGATCGGCCCGCTCGGCCAGGCTTCGGCCGCCGAGGTGATCGACTGCAAGGGCCTGCACATCCTGCCCGGCGTGATCGATACCCAGGTTCATTTTCGCGAGCCGGGCCAGACCCATAAGGAAGACCTCGAAACCGGCTCGCGCAGCGCGGTGATGGGCGGGGTCACCGCCGTGTTCGAAATGCCGAACACCGATCCCCTGACCGTCAGCGAGCAGACTTTTGCCGATAAGGTGAAGCGCGGTCGCCACCGCATGCATTGCGATTTCGCATTTTTCATCGGCGGCACCCGCGACAACGTGCAGGACTTGCCGGAACTGGAACGCGCGCCCGGCTGCGCCGGCGTCAAGGTGTTCATCGGCTCCTCCACCGGTGCGCTGTTGGTCGAGGATGACGAAAGCCTGCGACGGATTTTCAACGTGATCCGGCGTCGCGCCGCGTTTCACGCCGAGGACGAATACCGGCTCAACGATCGCAAAAATCTCCGCGTCGAGGGCGATCCGCGCTCGCACCCGGTGTGGCGGGACGAAACCGCCGCGCTGATGGCAACGCAACGTCTGGTCAAGCTCGCGCACGAAACCGGAAAACGCATTCACGTGCTGCATATTTCGACCAAGCAGGAAATCGAGTTTTTGCGCGACCACAAGGATGTCGCCTCCTGCGAAGCGACGCCGCATCATCTGACGCTGGTTGCCCCGGATTGCTATGAGCGGCTCGGCACCCGGGCGCAGATGAATCCGCCGGTGCGATCGGCCGACCATCGCGACGGCATCTGGCGCGGCATCGAGCAGGGCGTCATCGACGTGCTCGGCTCCGATCACGCCCCGCATACGCTGGATGAGAAGGCCAAACCCTATCCAGCCTCGCCATCGGGCATGACTGGAGTGCAGACGCTGGTGCCGCTGATGCTCGACCACGTCAACGCCGGGCGCTTGTCGCTTGCGCGGTTCGTCGATCTCAGCAGCGCAGGACCAGCGCGGCTGTTCAACATCGCCTGCAAGGGCCGGATCGCCGCGGGCTACGATGCGGACCTTACGGTGGTCGATCTCAAGCGCAGCGAGACGATTACCAACAAATGGGTGGCTTCCCGCGCCGGCTGGACGCCCTATGACGGCATGCGTGTCACCGGCTGGCCGGTCGGCACCTTCGTGCGCGGCCGCCGGGTGATGTGGCAAGGCGAGCTGGCCGCGCCAGCAACGGGCGAGCCGGTGCGGTTCTTGGAGACGCTGAAGCAATGAAGCGGCATCGCAGCAAGACCGACGCTTGGATTGCTTCGTCCTTGCGCTCGTCGCAATGCGGCGGCGCTTACTGCTTCGCCATCTGCGTCGAAAATTCGCCGTTGCGGACGCGGACGGGAAGGCCTTCCACGAATTTCGCCACCGCGTCTTCGCCGTAAGTCCCGACCAGTTCGGCGAACGCCGCGAACAAGCTGGCCTGCGCCAGGCAGTCGCCATCGACGCCATCGTGCCGCGCCTCAGCCCAGGCCTCGTTGAGATAGCTCAACGCGGCCTGTTTCTGCTCGTGATCGGGCAGCGGGTCGCGGGCGATGGTGAAGGACACTGGTTGGTTCATGAAACTCAACGAAGCTGTGCGCGATCCAGAGCGGAGCGCGTCGAATGCCCAAAGGTTTAGCATGCAGGGCGAGCCCGCCTAGACCACTTCTTTAGGAAAGGTTAACGCGCGAATTGGGATTGAATCTATTGTTCCAAATCGAAGATTCGCACCGTTGCGGGAGCGAAGAGAGCTTGGGAACCGCGGCGCTAGTTGGCATAGCGGGCGGTCAGATCCCGCGAAATCTTCGAGCCTTCCTCGATGTATCGGCGGATCGCGACGGCTGCCGCCGGCGTGCAGGTGCGGTAGGTCTGCTGGAAGCCATTATAGCCCCGGTTGAAGCCCGCGATCATGCGGGCGCGGCGATCGCCCGAGGGGGTTTCGGCGTCGATCAGCGCCTGCATTTCATTGCGCCATTTCGGACCTTCATTGCTGCCGCAGATGCCCCGCAGATAGTGCAGGGTGCCGAGGATTTCGGCCAGCCGCTGCAGGTCGCCGTCGAACGGCGCGGCCGCGTCCTCGGCCCGTGCGGGGCCGGAAAGGCACGCCGAGATGATGATGATTACCGCCAGAAAATGCTTTGACATGAAGGGGTCCGGGCCGGGACGGCGGCCGTGATATGCCTTTTCCATACGCTGGAAGCAAGGCGGAGCCACCACCTTCTAGGCCCGGACCAGGCTCCCAGGCCGACCGGATCACCTCGGGCAGGCCGGCGGTGAGATTGAGGTCGCCGAGTGTGTCCGGTGCGAGCCATCGGAAATCGTCGAGTTCCTCGTTCAGCACCGGTTCGCCGGAACTCCAGCGCGCCGCAAATGACATGATCAGATAGTGCCCGCCGCCGCTGGTTCCCGGCAAAGCCTCGCGCCATCCGGCGAGGCCAATGATTTCGATTTTCAGCGCGGTTTCTTCGGCGACTTCGCGATGCAGGGCCGCATGCAGCGATTCGCCGAATTCGACCCGCCCGCCCGGCAGCGAATAGAAACCCTTGGCCGGTGATCTGGCGCGCCGCACCAGCAGGATTTTTCCATCGCGAAAGATCGCGGCGCTGACGGCTAGTTGGGGATGCGAGGGCAGGACAGTCGCTGACATCAGTGAGTTATGATGTAGTCGACGTCGGCCTCAGCGCCGCCATTGATGATGCCGCCAGCCAGCGCGACCAGCGGCTTGACCCAGCCGATCGCCTGCTCAGCCAGCCTGGCGCGGGTCTTGTCCTGGCGGACCTGGCGCATCGCAGCCCCCACCGCGGTGAGTATGGATGTCATTGCGCCGGTGATATTGTCGAACTCGACCCGAATATGTTCATCCGCGGATTCATAGGCCTCGATCGCGAGGTCGCGCGCCTTGAAATGCGACGCCATGAAATGCTCGCGATAGGACAGCGGATACCATAGCAGAAAATCCTCCGCGCATTTCGGCATGTCTGGAATCATCTCAAGCAGCATGATGGCTTCGTTGAAATGATTCAGATAGTCCGTGGCAAGCCCGGTGCGGGGGTTGATGTTGGCGGCCCGCAACCGGGCAGCCCGGGCTTCCTCATCAGGGCCCGTCTGGCGGTCTGATCGCGCGGGTTTGGAAGCGGTTGACGTCATCTGCCGCAGTGTTGACGGTTGGGGTTAAAAGGTGCTGAACGGATGCCTAACTGGACCACAGAATGTGCGGACGCTTCGTAATCACCTCGCCGCCGGCGGCCTTGCGGCAGCTTTTTGGCTATATCGAGCAGCCCGATTTCCCGCCAAGGCATAACATTGCGCCGACCCAACCGATACCCGTCATCATCATCGAAAACGGCGTCAGGCATTTCCGCCTGATGCGCTGGGGCCTGTTGCCCGGCTGGGTCGAAGATCCGCGCCAATTCAGCCTGCTGTTTAATGCGCGCGCGGAAACGGTAATGGAAAAGCCGGCCTTCAAGAACGCGATGAAGCGGCGGCGCTGCCTGATCCCGGCGGACGGCTATTATGAATG
Source organism: uncultured Alphaproteobacteria bacterium (assembly GCA_963745785.1). Taxonomy (GTDB): domain Bacteria; phylum Pseudomonadota; class Alphaproteobacteria; order Rhizobiales; family Xanthobacteraceae; genus Bradyrhizobium. The sequence goes on from CAVUYV010000009.1 coordinate 206,742, forward strand.
GCAGGCGTCCGAAAAGCGCAAGCGGCCTCACTTCGTCTATCGCCGCGACCGAACTCCGATCGGCCTTGCGGGGCTGGCGGAGACCTGGATCGGCCCGAACGGCGAGGAACTCGATACGGTGGCTATCGTCACCGCACCGGCGAGTGCCGATCTCGCGGTGCTGCACGACCGCGTGCCGGTGACGATCGCGCCCGGCGATTTTGACCGCTGGCTCGATTGCCGCGCTCACGATGCCGAGGCGGCGATGGCGCTGCTCACCGCACCCGCCGACGGCAAGTTCGCCTGGCACGAGGTCTCGACGCGGGTCAATCGCGCGGCCAATGATGACCCGCAATTGATCCTGCCGGTCACCGCGGAAGAGATGGCGGCCAAGCAAGCGGGCCCGCCGAAGAAGCCCGCGCCGCGCAAACCGCTGCGCCTTTCGTCCGAAGATGACGGGCAGGGAAGTTTGTTTTGAGATCCACTGCTCGTCATGTCCGGGACAAGGCCGGGCATGACGGCGTCATTTTGTGTGCTTGAGTCTCATCGAAACAGCGAACTTTGGGCGGGGATCTACAGCACCTTGCCCGGGTTCATGATGCCGAGCGGGTCGAGCATCGCCTTGATGGAACGCATCAGCTCGATCGCGACCTTGTCTTTCACTTGAGGCAATTCGTTGCGTTTGAGCACGCCGATGCCATGCTCGGCGGAGATCGATCCACCCATCCGCAGTACGACGTCGAATACGACCGCATTGACCTCGTGCCAGCGCGCAAGAAACTCCGCGGGGTCGCCGCCAACGGGCTGGCTGACATTGTAGTGGATATTGCCGTCGCCGAGATGACCGAACGGCACTGGCCGCGCGCCGGGTATCAACTTCATCACCGCCGCATTGGCTTGTTCGATGAAATCAGGCACCGCGGCGACCGGCACCGAAATGTCGTGCTTGATCGAGCCGCCTTCCGGCTTTTGCGCCGCGGACATTTCATCGCGCAGCTTCCAGAACGCCATACGCTGGGCAAGATTCGCCGCAATTACGGCGTCATCGACGATGGCCTGCTCCATGCCCTGCGCCAGGATCGATTCCAGCGCGGCGCGGGCGTCATCGCGCGGGGATGACAGCTCCATCAGCACGTACCATGGATGCTTGCTGACCAGGGGATTGCGGATGTCGATGCCATGACGCACGCTGAAATCGACCGCGATATCCGAAAGCAGCTCGAAACTGGTAAGCGTGCCTGCGGCCTCGTTCTGCGAGATCGAGAGCAGCTTCAGGGCTGCCGCCGGCGATCTGAGGCCGACGAAGGCGGTTTCCACCGCGTGCGGTTTCGGAAACAATTTTAGGGTCGCCGCGGTGATGATGCCGAGCGTGCCCTCGGCGCCGATGAAGAGGTTGCGCAAATCGTAGCCGGTATTGTCCTTCTTCAGCTTCGACAGCCCGTTCAGAATGCGCCCGTCGGCCAGCACCACTTCGAGCCCGAGCGCCATCTCGCGCGCCACGCCATAGGCCAGCGCGGTGGTGCCGCCGGCATTGGTGGAGAGATTGCCGCCGATGGTGCAGCTTCCCTCCGCGCCGAGCGACAGCGGAAACAGCCGGTCGACCTCGCTGGCGCGCTGCTGCGCGATCTGCAGCACCACGCCGGCCTCGCAGGTCATGGTGTTGGACGCGGTGTCGATGTCGCGGATCTTGTCCATCCGCCGCATCGAGATGACGACCTCGCCATGATGCGGGGTCTGGCCGCCGACGAGACCGGTATTGCCGCCCTGCGGCACCAGCGCGATCCGGTGTTCGCTGGCAAGCTTGCAGATCGCGGAGACTTCCGCCGTCGAGCCCGGCCGCAGCACCAGCGGCGAGCGGCCGTGAAACAGGTCGCGCTCTTCGGTGAGGTAGGGCGCGATGTCAGCCGCGTCGGTCACCGCATATTTGTCGCCGACGATCTTGCGGAAACGCGCGATCAGTTCGGGCGAGAGCGGCGACGCTGATGGCTGGACGATATTCATTCTTGTCACTTTACGCTTGCTCATTTTCGCCCCACGGCGGCGCGGCGCAGCCGATCGTTGATCGCTTCGCCGAGCCCGTGATCCGGCACCGGCATGACAGCAATCGCGCGCGCGCCTCTGGCGTCGAGCGCGCGAAGATAACCGAAAAGATTGGCGGCGGCCTCGTTAAGATCGCCTTGCGCGGACAAATTCATCACGGCGGTCGCGTTATCTGCTCCCGGCGCCACCGCGGGGCCGAACGCCAGCAGCGCTTCACCGGCCTCGATCCTCTCCGCATGGAGCCGCACCGGCGTGCGTGGCGCGTAATGCGACGCCAGCATGCCCGGCGCCAAGGGCTGGCTTGCATCGTTGTCGGCATCCTCGGGCGGCTGCAGCAGCGCTCGGCCGAGCACGCGCTCGATCTCGCCGCGCGGCACCCCGCCGGGCCGAAGCAGCATCGGTTCGTCAAAACATCCGACAATGGTGGATTCGACGCCGACCGCGACCGCGCCGCCGTCGACGATCAGATCGATGCGCCCGGCGAGATCGCTTTGCACATGCGCCGCCGTCGTCGGCGAGACGTGGCCTGACAGATTGGCCGATGGCGCCACCACCGGTCCGCCGAACGCGCGCAAGATGGCCCGCGCCAGCGGATGGGCGGGCACCCGGATCGCGACGGTATCGAGACCTGCGGTGGCGAGATCGGCGACCGCGCAGTCTTTTGTCTTCGGCAGCACCAGCGTCAGCGGGCCCGGCCAAAATGCCTCTGCGAGCGCGGTCGCCCGCGTCTCGAAGCGGCCAACAAGCCGCGCGGCCGCGAGATCCCTGACATGGGCAATCAGCGGATTGAACGAGGGCCGGCCCTTGGCCTGATAGAGCCGCGCAATCGCCGCAGCATTGGTGGCATCGGCGCCGAGGCCATAGACGGTCTCGGTCGGGAACGCGACCAGCCTGCCGTCGGCGAGAGCACGCGCAGCCGCCGCCACGGCGGCCTCGCCGGCGGGCAGAATCTGCGTTTTCAGGCCGACATTCAAAGGGGTTAGCGTCCTCAATTCACCTTCTTGCGGTGTCCGAAACCCAAGGCTATAAGCCGCGTTCTTGTCGGAGTGTGGCTCAGCCCGGTAGAGCACTGCGTTCGGGACGCAGGGGTCGCAGGTTCAAATCCTGCCACTCCGACCAAGCTTTCAACTACTTATACTTTCGATGGATTTTGCGCGCAATGAAATGCGCAATGATTTGAGCCTCCCGCCGCTCAGCGCCGTCCGCCAAACGCCTCAGCGGCTTCTTCTTGGAACTCAGGATGGTGATGGCCGTAGTTGGCTTCCAGCTGCTCCACAGTCATTCCAAGCCAACCGGCAGCCTCCCACATATCGACACCGGCCTGCATCAACCAGGTCGCGGCAGTGTGGCGCAACGAATGACGAACCACGTCATCTCCGAGCCCCGCGTCCTCCAGAATTCCTTCCCAAGCTGACCTGATCTTACCGGCAAGCGGCTGACCGTCGTTCATGCGGTTGACGACAAATCGGATTTGGTTGCCGTTCGCCAGAATGCCGGCCGCGCGTAGCTCAGCCGAACGCATTTGGTCGATCTTGCGCCAGCGGACCAGGTGAGGGCGTAAACGGCTAGCGATCTTTGCCGGAGGACGCTTCTTCGTTGACCGCTCCAGGGCGCCTTTGCCCTGATAAACCATGGCGTCCAGGTTTATCCAGGGATGCGTGGTGGTGGGGAGCCATTGCGTACGCCGGATCGTTTCCTCGCGCCGCGCGCTGTAAATACCAATCAGGCAAAAGCGGGTGGCCGGATAACGGCGCCGGACGATCCACCGCTCACGGCGCAATAGCGTGCCATCTACTTTGCGTTTCCAGGAACCGCGCTCACTGTCCCACACGTAGCCGATTGCGGCAGCGAGCAGCCGCGCGGCTTCATTGCGCGTTAGCCAGCGGTGTCGGCCTTCCGCCTTGGGAGGCAGCGTAATCTTCGGAACGACGCTTAGCGTGTGCTCCGCGTGATACGCGTTGACGGCAGCCCGCAAATCCTCAAGCCGGCGCCTGGCCGTTTGATCGGACACTTTGCCTTGACGCGGCTTAATCTCCCCTTGCCTGTTGTTTTCATTCGGCGTGCCGGTGGACCAGTCTACGAAGTCGCGGCAGAGCTGAGCCTTGAGCTTGCTAACCGTCTTGTCACCGAAGAAGCCATTGAGATCGAGGAGTCGGATTAGCAGCAGGTCATGCTGCGCCCACGCGCGCTCGTCCTTCTTATCCTTTGGGCGTTTGGATATCTCGTAAGCTGTGAGGACGTCGGCTATGGCGAGGACGCCAGGGTCAGTTGCGCCGATTGTGGTTGTGTGCCGTCCACCGATGTAAGTTTCGAGCGCTTTCGCAGCGCCGTCAACGTCGTCGCGGCTGCAACCTGTGCGGATTTGCCGGCCACGGTCGAGGATGATCCAGGTTTTGTCGTCCTCTCGGAACCAGAGTCGTGGCGGCTTGGCTTTGCGGCCCGGCATGACGGTTTGACCAATTTGCGGATAGCACGAGGCGTGGTCAGATCCTTGCCTACCACTTTGGCGATTTCAAGAGTCCCAGCGGCCGCTGCCCTGCGCAATGATGATAATGTCAATGGACCTTGCGGAAAAAACACGGCAGCAGCCTCGACAAGGGTCATTACTTCGTCCTCGCCCCATTGGGCCGGATCGGGTCGTGCTTTCGCGCGGGCAAGCTTATCGGTGTTACGCTTGGGCATGTGGACGCGAGACCTTTGCCTCCGCCGTTCTGTTCAACGTGTACGCGAAATCTGCTCTTCGCGAAGCTTGATGCCTTGGCTGGTGCGGCAATCGGCGATTTCGGAGTGCAAATCGGACGATTGATGGCTCTTAATCAGCGGGTCCCAGGTTCGAGCCTTGGTGCGCACACCATTTCCATTGTAGGCTATGCTGAGGGTCGATGGGCTGTATTTTGACCAAACCCAATGGACACCCGGCGAGTCGCACCGGATGTCGAGCATTGTAATAAGCTAATCGAGACAAGTGGGCTTTTCCCGACGGCGACGCTCGTCGAGACGCTGCCGGCGTCACCGTCGAGGGGTTGTCCCTGTCGTAAACCTTATCCTGCTTGGCAGTCGATCGAGAATCGGACGATGATCGTGCGCAATGAGGGATCTTTGCAGGCTCATTGGTTGGATGGTTGTCGATCTGATCCGGTCGCGGGTAATGCTTGAGGCAGAGATTTGGACGTTGCGGCAGCAGATCAACGTTCTGCGGCGAACTGCTCCAAAGAAACTCTCCTTCTGCGCCGTCGACCGAATGATATTCGTTGGTCTCTATCGGTTGTTCCCTAAAATTTGCGATGCGTTGGCGATCGTCAAGCCGGACACCCTTGTCCGCTGGCATCGTGCCGGGTTCAGATCCTACTGGCGCTGGAAGTCGAGACGCCGTGGTGGTCGGCCGATTGTTCCGGCTGAAATACGCCGACTAATCCGCGAGATGAGCATTGCCAATCCGCTGTGGGGAGCGCCGCGGATCCACGGCGAGCTTCTCAAGCTCGGCATCGATATCGGGCAGACGAGCGTGGCCAAGTATATGGCCAGGCGTAGAGGCCCGCCGTCCCAAGGTTGGAAAACATTTCTCAATAATCATGCCGACGGCATCGCGGCGATGGATCTGTTCGTCGTCCCGACAATCTCGTTTCGTTTGCTCTACGGCTTGCTGATCATGGGGCATGGCCGGCGGCAGATTCTTTGGTTTGGCGTCACATCGCATCCGACCGCAGAATGGATGGCAAATCAGCTCACGGAAGCATGCGGCTGGGAACAGGCTCCCCGCTATCTGATCCGCGATCGGGACGGGGTCTTTGGTGAGCTCTTCGTCCGAAGACTTCGATCAATGGGCATTCGCGATCGACCGACGTCGCCACGTTCCCCATGGCAAAACGGATTTGCTGAGCGACTTATCGGTTCGATCCGACGGGAGTGCCTTGACCATGTTGTTGTGTTCGGCGAGCGGCATCTCCGTCACATACTGCTGTCGTACATGAAATACTACAATCCTGTTTCATAACACCCATCTGTCTATGTGATTGGAGAGAAGAGGTTTTGCTGATCTGGATGCGATCCCGTGGGGTGATTTGGGTTCTGCCTCGCGCGATGAACGACGCGCTGAGCCGCCGGTTCGCCGAGCGTTGATCGGCTGAAGATCCACGGACCATCCGGCAGAGGATGACCGCCTTCGATCTGGCCCGCTTCGGCGGCGAGCCTAAGCGTCTTCGGTGCAATGCCGAGCAAACCCGCCGCCTTGTTCAGATTAAGCCATGGCTCGTTCCCATCTGGCGCCGGCCGAAAGACCGGGATCTTGTGATGCGACCTGAGCGCGCTGACCCGCTCCCGTGTCCAGCGATTGCCGTGGCCGGTCACCAGGCCGTTCCGGTTGAGGATGCCGGCGATCAGATCATCATTGGCGATGAGAACCAGTTGGCGGACGGCGGCGAGCATGTCGGCGGAGATGCTGTTGCGCTGTCCGCGGCGGCGCCTCGGCAGGCGCAGTTCGGTATGAACGCCGCCAATCCAATGGATCAGGAGAACGATCTCTGACGCTTCGTCATCGATATCGGCGACCACCTCGTGGATGACGGTGCGCACGATTCGCTTCTTGAGCCTCGCGTCGGTCGGCGGCGCCGACCAGACAGCCTTGAGATCAGCGGCCAGCGCGGCGACGTGGTACTGGCGACAGTGATGGTTCCGATGTCGAGGCATCATGCGCGGCAATCCTGGTCTCGATCTCGCCTACACGTGTGAGCGCGCTGTTCCATCGCAACTCCAGTTCCGCCGCGATCAGCCGGTTCTGCGGATCGATGGCGTCGTACTGCCGGAATGCCCGATCGGCGCTGTAGCGCGCCGCCTCGAGGTCGCGCACCAGCGCCTCACGAACCTGATCGCGGCGGCTGGCCGCTTGTGCTTCGGCCTCGACGGCCGCAGCTATCGCTCCCGGTTCGACAACCCGCAGAAGAGCTTCCTCGATGGCGTCGTCGACACGCAATCCTCCGAATGCGATGCAGCGGGGCTCGCCATTGTCGAGCGAACCCCGCCAACAGGAATAGCGCGGAATGTTATGCTTGGCGCCTGTGTAGCGGACCGTCAGCTTGCGTCCACAACGCCGGCAGCGGACAAGGCCGGCGAGCAAAGCGTCGCCGTGCTTCGGCGCTCCGTGATGCCGGCCTGTGGGCATGTTGTCGCTCACCATCTTGCGGATCGCCTCCGACCGCTCCCAGCTGACGTAACCCTCATGGACGCCTGGGATCAGCGCCAGCCATTCGGCTCGCGCCTTACGACGGCTCCTGGGTCGGATCACGCCTGCGGCTGCATCATATCCTGTCGCGACACGACTCTTACCATAGGCGTAGGCGCCGCCGTAGATCGGGTTCTCGATCATCCGGTGGATGGTCGCATAGTGCGGCCTGCGCCAGACCACGTCGCCATTATGGCGCTTGGCGGGCAAGTCCAGCCCATGCTCGATGAACCAGAGCAGGGCTTGCCGGACACTGCCGAGTTCGGCCACCTTGTCGAAGACGAGGATGACGGCTTCCTGGACACGGCGATCGGGATCCTTCTCGAGCCTGTCGCCGACCTTCACGAAGCCGACCGGGGCAGCGACGATGAGTTCGCCGCGCCGGGCCTTCTCATAGCGGGCCGACAGGGAACGCTGGCGCAGAAGATCGAGCTCATACTCGTTGAGGCTGCCCTTCAATCCCAGCAACAGCCGGTCGTTGCCCTGACGCGGCGCATAGACCGTCTCCTGATCGATCAGCACGGTATCGACGACGCGGCACATCTCGATGAGCTGCTGCCAGTCACGGCTGTTGCGGGCGAAACGCGAGACTTCCCGCGCCGCGACCGCACCGACCTTGCCCAGGCAGACCTCGGCCACCATTCGATCAAAGCCGGCGCGCGCGACGCCGCCTGCCGCCGAGCGCCCGAGATCGTCATCGACCGTTTCGATGCGAGACCAGCCCAGCGCCGTCAGACGATCGCGCATCGCATATTGCAAGGCGCTGCTCTCGCGATTGTGGAGAACCTGATGGGCGGAGGACTGCCGTACATACAGGATCGCCTTGCGCTCCAGATGGTGCGGCCTGATCTTCTCAGACATCATGACGCATCTCCTCCCGTTCCCGAGCGAGGTCGCCGTCGGCGTGGCCGAAGATCAGGCGGACCATCAGCTTCGTCAGCGTATGGCGCGTCTCGGCGGGCAACGCCTGCCATTGCGGCGTCTGCGCCGCGGCGTAGGGCGGGTCGCAGAACAGATCGAACTGACGTGCATTGCTGTGAGGATGGCGGTGAGCGGTAGGCGGGCGCGGCATGGACATCTCCCCGATTCGCGTCGTGAGAGCCCAATGCTGCGCTTGAATCCCGCAATTGCGATGGTGCGCCCGAAACGGACGTCACATCCTGCAGCAGCGTTGCCAAGGCGGTGAGCACCGCAATGTCAACATAGGGAGCGGCGCCAACACGCCAGGCCGCGCGGGCCGCCCGATCGAACATCCAGGCCGGAATCTCCAGCCATCGCCCGGATGCCCGACCAGAGAGGCTGCAACGGAAAACCTCTCTGCCAGCCTTCTCAACCACCTCATGAATATGGACCAGGCATCCGGCCCAAGGATGCCACGGATAAAGAAGCTCGTACTCCGCGATCCCGTGGGCGTTCCGTCGTCGTGTTGTACAATGAGACGCGCACGCACCTGTCTTTGGATAAGGATACGCCGCTCTCGCGTACTGTTGAGAGGGTCGGACGACATTCGTTGCCGTCCGGTCCTCGGCGGACTGCATCACCAATATGTCCGGATTTGATTTGCGACAGGCTCGGTAAAGGTATAAGTTGCAGAAGTGCCTCATAATATTGGCGCGCCATTCAGAATAAAACTGCGAACTCTTATGTTATTGAAATAACAACGAAATTGTGAAATCCGGCGCCCTGCTCGGCACCCAAGGGCCGTCAAAAAGGCTACACCCACTCAAATTGGACTAGGCTCTTTTCAAACGCAGCATGTCTAGTGCCGGTCGTGACGCCATTTCCACGGTGGGCCATGAGCCGACTCCTTCCCACCCGTCACGCATCTCAATCGACACTGTCCGGCTACACTCGGGGATAGCCGGCGAGTTGCTTGGCAAAGGTCCCGGGTCAACAAGGGCGATGACATTGACTCGGTCGGTCGACCGAGTTTTCGGCGATGATCGAACGCAGCACTGCTCACTGGCTTTGGAGTCGGCTTCTGCATCCTGTCCGCCTTCATCTTACCTTTACCTGCGCTAACTTCATCCTGGCACGTTCTCCGCTGTCGCTAGGGCATGATGGGGGTGGGCGTCGTCTACTTCGTATTCCTGCCCTCGGTTGTCACCCCGCTGCTGGCTGGTAAGGCCGTGGCACATTTGCACCAAGTTCGATACTTTCTGGCTGTCGCGGAGCTTTGTGCGCTGCGGAACGTTGCGCGTCGCCACGCCATTGAATGGGTCGGAAATCTGCATTATCAAAAGGCATTTACGAAAATACCTCTGCCCTCCAAATTCAAAAGTACCTGCTAGGTGATTCGAATGTTCTTGCATAAGTGATCTCACTGCTGGCCGGATCGGTCGGACCAACGCGGCCTAGTCTGGTCTTTCCCGGCGATGGTGCGCAGAGCGAGGATGGGATGACAGCGGGTGTAGAAGAATCCAGCTGGATGTCGGTTGCCGATCGGGCCGCGTTTGAGGGCAAGAGGGCTGCGGTGGCGCAAGCGGCCTCCTGGTCGCCCTCGGTCTCGACGCCGACCTTTGCTCTCGCCAGCGGTCAGCGGGAATTACGATTAGACCTGTTCCGCGGCTTGGCGCTATGGCTCATTTATATCGACCACGTTTCGCCCGACCTCCTGACCTGGTTGACGATCCGCAATTACGGATTTAGCGACGCCGCCGAAATCTTCATTTTCATATCCGGCTTTACTGCAGCGCTGGTCTACGGCAGAGCCACGCTCGAGGCCGGGTTCCTGATCGGGACGGCGCGTGTGCTGCGGCGGGTCTGGCAAATCTACACGGCGCATTTGCTGCTATTCCTGGTGCTGATGGCCGAGATTGCCTACGTCGTTGCCGTTTCCGAGAAGCCGTCGTTCTACATTCAGGAAATGGAGGTCGCGAACTTCTTCAAGGAGCCCGGCCCCATGATGATCCAGGCCCTGCTGCTGCGATTCCGGCCCCTGAATATGGATATCTTGCCACTCTATGTTGTGCTGATGGCCTTCTTGCCGCTGGTCCTGTTGCTTGCACGGTTGCACAGGGATCTTCCGCTCGCTCTTTCGATCGTGTTCTACGCCCTTACGATCCGGCTCGATCTCCATCTGTCGACGTATGGGGAAGGCTTCTGGTCGTTCAATCCGTGTGCGTGGCAGCTGCTTTTCGTGTTTGGCGCCTGGTGCGCGCTGGGGGGCGGACGACGGCTCTCGCCGATTCTCGATTCCCCACTCGTCTTCTGGCCGGCCGTCGTCTATCTGTGTGCGGCGTTCTTCGTGACCTTGACCTGGTATTTCCCGCAGCTGGAAGGCTTCATCCGTGCCTGGCTGGCGCGCCTGATTTATCCGATCAACAAAACCGATTTCGACGTGTTGAGGTTTGCCCATTTCCTGGCGCTGGCCGTTGTTACGCTGCGCTTCGTGCCGAGCGACTGGAGCGGATTGCGGTCGCACTGGCTTCGGCCTCTGATCCTTTGCGGGCAGTATTCGCTTCAGACCTTTGCTCTCGGGGTGGCCCTGTCGTTTGCGGGCTACGCGCTTCTGATGGAGCTTGATGCCGGCGTGGTGCTACATGTCATCGTGGGTGCCACCGGCATCCTGATCATGTACGGCATCGCAAGGACTTTCACCTGGTACAAGTGGGCGATGACGGGGCGCGAGCGCGCCAAGGCAGTTGCGACCGACTTGACGGCGCAAACTCCGTGACTGCCAAGCCGAAGGAGCATTGGAGGAGGCCGACGTCTGGAGCCGGATCTGTTCGATGGCCGCCCGAATTCTTCAATCCGCAATCCGCTTGGTGCCTCGCTAGGCACCTGAAATTCGAAGAAAAAGGGAGAAAAAAGTGAAAGTCAGCAGATATCTCTTCGCCTTCCTGCTTTTTGCCGGTGGTGCACTCCAAAGCTTACCTGTGCAATCGCAGGAGGTGAAGGTAGCCGATCTCGTTATTTCACAACCTTGGAGCCGCGCGGCACCGCGCGGTGCAGAATTGGCCAGCAGTTATCTGACGATCGAAAACAAGGGAACGACGCCGGACCGCTTGATCGGAGGATCGACGGAAATCGCCGAAAAGCTTCAAATCCAGCAGAGCAGCATGGTCGGGGGCGGGCTGACCTTAACCCCTGTTGAAGGAGGATTGACGATCTCCCCCGGCGACAAAGTGGTGTTGGCGCCTCACGGTTATCACCTCACCCTGTCGAACCTCAAGAGCCGGATGAAGAAAGGCACCAAAGTGCCAATGACGCTTGAGTTTGAAAAAGCGGGCAGGGTCACCGTCTCGTTTGACGTGCTTAGCGTCGCCTCAACAGGACCAGTCGCGCCCAAAGCTTCGGCGCCAGATGACGGTAAGATGAAGAAATGAGGATGTACCTTCCCCACAAGAGCCGACACCGGCCGGCGCTTTCGGCAGGTCCGGTTTCGAGCGATCCGCTCGGGCATCTACGGCGGTGCTCGGTCGGAAGGCCGCCAACAGCGTCTTGTTGATTTGCCGTGGATCGAGTGAACGAACGCAGTCTGGCGTGCAACTCTAACTACCTTTCGGTTGGCAGACATCTTGGCTAAGCTTCGGTTTTCGCAGTCGTCACATTGCAACGCACACATAAGACAAATTGGATAGAACATGATGGCCCATAAGGATGAAGTAGCTCTCATGCGGCCCGGTCGAGCGCGATCTCCGGCTCGATCTGTTGCGCGGCTTGGGCCTGTGGATGATCTTCCTCGATCACGTTCCGAACGACGTCGTCGCCTGGTTGACGCTTCGCAACTACGGATTCAGCGACGCTGCCGAGTTCTTCGTGTTCATTTCCGGCTACCTTGCCGGCTTCATCTACGGTCCTATTATAGCCGGCGGTAATTTTCTCGCTGCCACCAAGCGGCTATGGAAGCGGGCCGTGCAAATGTACGTTGCCCACATCATGCTGTTCCTGATCTTCACCGCGCAGATCGCGCGTGCCGCCAGGAAATTTGACAATCCGATGTATGAGAATGAATTCAACGTCTTCATTTTTCTCCAGCATCCCGACATCCTGATCGGGCAGGCGCTCACGCTGCGGTACAAGCCGGTCGATCTCGACGTGCTGCCGCTCTATATTTCGCTGATAGCGGCTTCGCCGCTGGTCCTGTGGTGCCTGGTACGCCGCCCGAACCTGACCTTGCTCGGCTCGGCGGTCCTGTACGTTTTGGCTCGCTTGTTCGACTGGAATTTCCCTTCATATCCACCGGGCACAACCTGGTACTTCAATCCGTTTGCCTGGCAATTGCTGTTTTTTTTCGCCGCATGGTGCAGCGTCGGGGGCGCCGCCAAATACTGGCATCTGATTCAATCGCGCATAGTGTTTGCGATATGCCTTGCGTGGATTGCCTTTGCCTTCATGATCGTGATGACCTGGCACAACGACTTCCTGGCATCGCTGATTCCGAAATGGATGATGAAGGCTATCTATCCGATCGACAAGACCGATCTCGACATGTTGCGTTTTACGCACTTCCTCGCTGTGGCGGTCTTGGTGTCGCGATATGTCCCGCACAACTGGGGGCCGCTCACCGCCAATTGGACTTATCCGCTCAGGCTGTGCGGCCGGCATTCGCTGCCGATTTTCTGCATTGGCGTATTCCTGTCCTTTGGGGCGCATTGGATCCTGGTGCAGTATGACTCGGGAATCTTGACGCAGATCGGCGTCAGCGTCGCCGGCTTCCTGATCATGATAGCAATCGGATGGGCTTTGGATCAGAGCCAGAAGGTCCCCGACTTGTTCGTCGAGGTAACCGATCTCGAGACACCCAAGGCTGCGACCGGGCCGGGCACGGCGTGATTACCACCGGCGCCCGGAAGGGCTCAATTTTGAGCGTCATCGTCCATTCGGTCTTCGTCAGAGGAGTCAGTCCATGTCCAGACGCCTATTGATCATCTGTAGCATACTTCTGTTTTCGACTTGCGCCGCACCGGCGCAAATGCCATCCCCCGAGGCTATGACCGCCGCGCGCAGCCTGGTTACTACGCTGGGGCTGTCCGATCAGTACAAGGCGCGCCTGCCGGTCATTCTACTAGGCCTCAAGCCCGTGCTGACACAGGAAAGGCCGGAAATCGAACGCGAATTCGATGCGGTGCTTCCGAAGATGGCGGAAGCCTATGCTCCATATTACACCGCGATGGTCGACGCCGCCGCTTCCGTTTACGCCAACAATTTTACGGTGGACGAGCTGCGCGAGATAGAGGCGTTCTATAGTCGGCCAGCCGGAAAAAAGCTTCTGGAAAAGTCGCAAGCTATTGCGCAGCAGACCGCACAGGTGGGCCAGGAAACCGGGCGCAAGGCGACCGAGGCTCTGCGCGCGCGTTTGACCGAGCTGCTGCGGCAGCCGGCGCGCTAGGTGTGATGGTGCGGGATGATCAAGACCAAGGCGCAGCTGACCGGGGAGCACCTTCCGGGCATTGCGGAGAAAGCCTTGCCCTGGAGCAGGGCGATACGATCGATCGCGCGCTTCGGCGCCTGTGATATCGCCACCGTCGCGCTGATCGCTGCGCTCGTCGTCATCGTGCTGTGCACCTTCAAGGATTACGCGATCTCCAACGATGAAGGAGTGCAGCATCACTATGGCGAACTGATCATCGCCTACTATCGGAGCGGATTCAGGGTTCGCGATTTATTCACCTTCGAAAACCTTTACCTTTACGGCGGCCTGTTCGACGTGATCGCCGTAGCGCTCAGCCATGTTATTCCCATGGATCCTTATCAACTGCGTCACATCCTCTGCGCGATGCTGGGGATTGGCGGGATCGCCGCCAGTGCGGCGACCGCGCGATTGATCGCGGGACCGCGCGCAGGTCTGATCGCGGCGGTCGCGCTCACGCTTTGCGGTGCGTGGTACGGCGCCATGTTCAACCACACCAAGGATATTCCGTTCGCCGCGGCAATGACGGGAGCGACGCTGTTCCTCGTCCGCTTGGCCCGCCGATTGCCGTCGCCTCGCGCCACCGACGTTGCGGCCTTCGGCCTTCTGGCCGGCGCGGCGCTGGGGGTGCGGAGCCTTGGGTTGCTGCTGTTTGTCTATCTTGGTCTTGCAATGCTCATCTATCTGCCCTGGGACGAGCGCGGCGGAGCGCGCATGCGCTTTGCGGCGAGCTCCGCGCTCAAGACATTTCCAGCCGCGGTATCGGCCTATCTCATCATGATCGCCGTCTGGCCATGGGCTGCGCTGTCGCCGCTCAATCCGATCCGCGGCCTGTTTGCCTTCTCGGAATTTCACTACGCGATCCGCACCGTCTTTGCGGGACGCGTCTATCAGATGGCCGATGTGCCACGGATCTATGTTCCGGATTATCTCTTGATCCGGGTGCCGTTGATCACCCTGGCCGGCGCGGCCCTGGCGATGATCTCGCTTGTTCGGCAAACCCTCGAGCAGCAGCGGCGCCGCGATCTCGCTTTGGTGTCATTGACGATCATTGTTCCGCTGGCAAGCCAGGTGCTGTTTCACGGACCCGCCTTTACTGGCATGCGGCATTTTCTGTTCCTGCTTCCTCCGCTCGCGGTACTGGCGGGCGTTGGTTTCAGTGAGTTGGTTGACACGCTCGAAATGAACGGCCGGCGGTTGGCCGCCGGCGCCATCGCTCTGGTCGGTGCATGCTTCTTGTGGGAGGGCGCGACCCTCGTCCGGCTGCATCCCTACGAGAACCTGTCCTACAATGCGCTCGTTGGAGGTCTCCCGGGGGCATTCCGCCGCTACGACCTGGATTACTGGTTCAACAGCATGCCCGAGGCGATCCGTATGCTCGAGACGTTTGTACGCAACGAGGCGCCCGCCGAAGCGCTCAAGGCGCCGATGATCTACTCCGTCGCGGTATGCGGAGAACGTTTGCCCTTTGATCAGACCGTCACTCTTACGCAATTGCATTTTGACTTCAGGTCCGAGTGGGACGAGTCCGAGTTCTTCATCGCGCCGACGCAGATGAACTGCGACCGCGATCTCGACGGCGACATCGTCGCCACGGTAGAACAATTCGGCGTTCCCATCGCCTATGTGAAGGACAGGCGCGCCATCGTGAAGCGGCCGGTGGTAACCGTGGCGTCGCCGTTGCCCGGTCAGCATGCTACCCGCGAGGAAAATTGAACCGCGCGGTGGAGACCAGATCTTCGCAGAGCACACTGCGATCATCGAACCTCGGTCGCTGGACGAGGCCCGAACTTCTGCTCTAACTTCGTCACTCATCGCGATCCGGCCAGTGGATCGCGGACCCAATCAGCACACGACGTGGACCATGGGTCACTTGTCACGCGTTCTGCGAGAGACGGGGTACCCGGTCGGTCCTGGCGTGATCCGAAAGATCACCAAGTTGGCAGGGTACCGGTGGCGTAAAGCTCGTATGGTGTTGACCTCGAACGACCCGGCCTTCTCCGAGAAACTCGATCGGGTTCGGTCGATCCTCGCGGGCCTTCGTCCGGACGAAGCATTCTTCTCCATCGACGAATTTGGCCCATTTGCAGGTGAAAGCAAAATTGGGCCTTGCGCTTGCCGCTCCGAACGAGCAGCGCGTCGTACCACAATGGCAGAAATCTCGAGGCTGCTTGATCCTAACGGCAGCGCTGGAACTGTCGGGGAACCAAGTCCACCACTTTTTTAGCACCAAAAAGAATACCGCTGAGATGATACGCATGATGGAAATGCTGATCGATCGATATCGCGGCCGGCAAAAGATTTATCTCTCCTGGGATGCCGCGTCGTGGCATATCTCCAAGCAACTATACAAATGTATCGACCTACATAACGCCACTGCGGAAAGGCCTGCCATTGAAACCGCGCCGTTGCCGTCTGGTGCTCAGTTCCTTAATGTAATCGAGTCCGTGTTCAGCGGCATGGCCCGCGCGATCATTCACAACAGCGACTACCAGACTGTCGACGACGCAAAGACCGCCATCAATACATACTTCAAAGAGCGTAACGCACACTTCAGGCAGTCTCCTCGCAAAGCAGGCAACAAGATATGGCGCAAGGAGCGCGAACCGGCGGGGTTCTCAGACGCGAGCAACTGTAAGGATCCGCGCTACCGTTGAACCTCTTAGTGTCTGTCCGAAGAGTTCTTGAATCATATGAATCATCTGTGATTCAAGAGAGGTGGCCTGATTCGAGGAGGGGTCACCGATGTGGACGAGCAAGAACCGCGCGCGTTATGACCGCAGCAAGTTGCGATATCCGAGCGATCTGACCGACGACGAATGGGGACTGGTCGAACCGCTGATCCCGCCAGGCAAGCGTGGCGGCGACAAACGCACAGTGATCATGCGCGAGGTGGTGAACGGCCTCATGTACATTCTCTCGACCGGTTGTCAGTGGCGCGCGATCCCGAAAGACCTGCCGCCGAAGCTCGCGTCTACGACTATTTCGATCTGTGGACGTATGGGATGGCACGTTCGATCGCATCCATCACGCGCTCTATGAACAGTGTCGCGAAGCGATGGCAGCGGGAAGCCAGTCCGACCGCCGCCATCATCGACAGCCAGAGCGTGAAAAGCGCTGAAAAAGATGCTATGGGGCAAGCGGCGAGACAGCTGTAAAATCGTCGCTTCGATCAACTTGCAATTGACGGAGCTCCGAATGCAGAAACCCCACGACAACAGTAAAGCCAGTCCCGCCGCCTTCATGCAGGATAACACACTGATCGCGGTCATTGAACTCGGTCTATCAAACTGGCTGGTCGCCGGGCTGATACCTGGTGTTAGCCGGGAACCGCTGAAGAAATTGGAGCCGAACCCGGAAGACCTGCTGAAACTGCTGCATGGCTGGCGGGACGAAGCAATTAAGGCCGGAAGGCCGATCACCCGGATTGCCGTGGCGTACGAGACTGGGCGCGATAGCTTCTGGCTGGCTCGCTGGCTGCGGGAACGCGGCATAGATGCGCATGTCATCCACGCCACCAGCGTGGCCGTATCCCGCGAACATCGGCGAGCTAAAACGGATCGGCTCGATACGGCGATGTTGAAGCGCGGCTTCCTTGGTTGGCTACGTGGTGAGCGTGGCCATTGCACCGTGGCGATTGTCCCGACCATGGAGGAAGAGGATGCCAAACGCCCGCATCGTGAGCGCGAGGGATTGGTCCATGAACAAACCCGTGTGGTCAATCGCATGAAATCAGCCTTGATCCAGTTTGGCGTCCGTAACTTCAATCCCAAGCTACGCAAGGCAAGGGTGAAGCTGGAAACTGTTCGCACACCAGAGGGCAAGTCCTTGCCGCCCAACACGATCGCCGCCCTTCGACGGGACATGGAGCGGTTGAAGATCATCAAGGAACAAATCAAGGCAATCGAGCAGACCCGGCTGCAGCAGTTTGAACAAAAGCCGGAGGCTCTTGCGAACAGGATGGTTTATCTGCTGGTACGGATTTACGGGCTTGGTTGGGAGACGGCCGATCTTTTGGTGCATGAGCTTCTGTCCCGAACATTACGCGACCGCAAAGCTGTAGCCCGTTATGCCGGATTGACCGGCTCACCGGATGAAAGCGGTTCGAAGCGACGAGAAAAGGGCCTTTCCCGCTCGGGCAACGCGCGGGTACGTAAAATCATGATCCAGCTGGCCTGGCGCATGGTGAAGTTCCAGCCCGACAGTGCTCTGGTACAATGGTTCAAACAACGCACCGAGAATGCAAAGGGATCACGCAAGCCGATGATTGTAGCGCTTGCCCGCAAGCTCATCATTGCCCTGTGGCGCTATGCGAATGACGGCGTCATACCGGAAGGCTTCAGGCTGCATTCAGCGGCGTAATCGGCAACAGGAAGGAAGAAGAAATTTTGGCACCTCGGCGCGCATAGCGACGAAACGGCCAAAAAACGATCCGAGGTAGCGGTAGCCCGCCGTCCCCCCATGGTTTCTGCACCGGGAAAAAGAATGGGCTGCTGCTGCTTCGGAGCCTCGCCTTCGATGCGCATAGTTGCATCATGGTTCGGATCCAACGGATCCACCGTATATAAGGATGTGGCGGTCGGTTTTTTACAACCATCGTCAACTTGAAGCGGGCTCCGCCTCGTGTCGCTTTGTTGTCTTTAAGTCAAGTGATCGGCCGCCGCCGCCTGACTCGTGGGGGTCGATCGGCGTCGGCCGATCACCACCAATCGCCAATACGAATGGCACGAAAAAAGGAAGCACCATGAAATTAGCACTTGACTTCAAACGTCCCATATAAGGGGGGCGTGCATTGATCCGCACGGGCTACGATGCGGGAAAGAAGATCAAGGGCAAGAAGCGGCACATTCTCGTCGATACGCAAGGCCTGCTGCTCCACGCCATCGTTCATGCCGCCGACATTCAGGATCGCGATGGAGGCGTTCTCGTCATGGCGACACTGTTCGGCATGTTTCCATTTTTGAAGACGCTGTTCGCCGACAGCGGCTATCAAGGACCGAAATTTGCGAAAGCGCTTGCAAAGGTTCTGCCGCATCTCGACATTGAAATCGTCAAACGTTCATTTTTCAGAATCTGGCGCAGATGTTCCTCGCCCAAGACAATGATGTGGTCCAAACACTCGCGCCGGATCGATCCGATCAGCCGTTCAGCAAAGCCATTCTGCCAAGGTGAAGCCGGTGCGGTAGGCTTGTCCCGGGATGCCCATGGCGCGCAATCGGCGCGTGACGACGGCACCATAGATACGATCCCTGTCTCGGACGAGGTAGCGCGGACCCTCATTCCAAGGGAATGCCTCCGTTATTTGGTGGGCAATCCACTCCGCTGTCGGGTTGGTTGTGACATTGATCCAGACGAGGTCTCTGCGAGAGAGCCTTACAATCACGAAACCATACAGCAGCTTAAAGCCAATGGTCGGGACCACGAACAAATCCATAGCGGCGATGTCCGGCGCGTGGTTTCGCAGAAAGATCCGCCATCCCTGACTTGGAGGCCCGCGGCGCTTGACCATGTACTTGGCGACACTCGACTGCGCCAATTCAAACCCGAGCTTGAGCAATTCGCCATGGATACGCGGCGCACCCCAAAGTAGATTCTCCATGCTCATCTGCCGGATCAACCCACGTAGCTCTGCATCAATCTGCGGTCGCCCTCCCCGCCTCTGTGATTTCCAACGCCAATAGCGGCGAAAGCCGGCCCGATGCCAACGCACCAGGGTCTCGGGGCGGATGATCGTGAGAACCTGCAGGATCGACGGGAACCAGCGATAGACCTGGACGAAGAACCAGCGATCGCTGTTTGTAAGCTGGGCCCTCCCCCTTACCCTGCGTCGCAAGACAATAAGTTGATGCCGAAGCGCCGCATTCTCCGCTTCAAGCCGGCTCTTCGACTTGAATGGTGAAGCCAGTGCGGCCAGAACGAAGCAGACCAGCGCAATCATCGCGCCAATTTAGCCGATTCTATCGCTCGATAAACTGGGATAGGGTTTTCGGTACACACAGGCTGCGCGAACCGATCGAGAGGGCGACGGAGATCGCTAAGTGAGCAACGATATCGAGAGAGAGTTGGCCAAGATACTGGCCCGGGACAATGAGCTGCGAGACGCCGAGGCGAGCGAAAAAAGAAAGCAGGAGGCGGCGGTTGCGGCAGCTGTGATCGAATGGGAATCTCGCGTGGAGAAAGTGCTTCTCCCCGCAATCGAACCGTTGGCCGCGATGCTAAAGGCCGCTGGCTGGACTTGTGATGTTGAACGGACGCCTCAGGGATTCAAAGTAGCTGCTTTCCGCGGCGATATGGTGGTCTATGGGTCAAGAGAGCACCCTAGCCTCTCGTTCGAGCTACAAAAAGGAAAATTCAAATATTTATAGCGCTGCCCCCATGCCCTACATGCAGCGCATCACCTGGTCCGGGCGCGTTCCGACTTGGGACGCTCATCCGGGAGCTCAGGAGATACGTCCTGCGCCGCGTCAAAACGGCACTTCTGCCGGTTTGCCCGCGTCGCGGGCTTGACTCCTCCATCCGAACTCAATTGAATTAAGTTGCCGTCGATGGTGACCGCTGCGGCAGATAAGCCGCGTGTAGCCTCCGGTTCTTCGCTTAAATGGCGGCAGCCCCGGGGGTTTTTGTTTTCTGGGAACGGCCTATGAGCGACACTTCGGGCTCGCAAAGCGAGATCACGATCGCCTGCATTCAAATGGAGCCGATCGTGGGCGCCAAGCAGGCCAACGTCGCCAAAAGCTTGGAATGGATCGGACAGGCGGCACTCAACGGCGCTCGCCTGATCGTGCTCCCGGAGCTCGCCAACTCGGGTTACGTTTTTCGTGACCGGGCCGAAGCTTTCGCGCTCGCCGAGGAAGTGCCCACCGGCGAAACCACTGCCGCCTGGGTCGAGGCAGCCCGCCGCCACGACGTCTATATCGTCGCCGGCATCGCCGAACGAGCTGGGACCACACTCTACAATTCTGCAGTCCTGCTCGGGCCGTCGGGCTACATCGGCACCTTCCGCAAAATGCATCTGTGGGCCGCCGAGAATCTGTTCTTCGAACCAGGTGATCTCGGCTTTCCAGTCTTCAAGACGCCGATCGGCCGCCTCGGCATCGCTATCTGTTACGATGGCTGGTTTCCCGAGACTTTTCGGTTGCAAGCGCTCCAGGGCGCAGACATCGTCTGCGTCCCCACCAACTGGGTGCCAATCCCCGGCCAAGAACCTGGCCGACCCGCGATGGCCAACATCCTGCACCAGGCGGCGGCCCACACGAACTCCATGTTCATTGCCTGCGCCGACCGAGTCGGCACGGAACGCGAACAGCTTTTTGAAGGCCAGAGCGTCATCGTGAGCTGCACCGGCTGGTTCGTGGCGGGCCCCGCGAGCCGCGACTGCGAAGAAATCATCTACGGGCGCGTCGATCTGGCGGACGCCCGACGCAAGCGCAACTGGAACGAATTCAATCAAGTTCTGCGGGATCGCCGCACCGACGTCTATGAAGAGATGCTCGGGTCGGAGATCAAGCGGGGCTGGTACTGAGCTAGTACTGATCGCTTTTCAACGGATTGAGAACGGCAAATGGGAGTTCAACCATTCGCTCCAAGGGAAGCAAGCCTCTTTTGCGAATTCTCCGATCTCGTTCGGGATCGCGGCTTGCTCATCGTGGCGGTCCGAAGGCTCATCATCAGAAGACGGACGTGCTCATGACAGCGAGCAGGACTCTCGCAGAGCAGATCACTTCTTTCTTGAGGCCGGCCGGTAGGTGTCTGACGATCTTCGGCGCCTCCGTCCTGCTCGTTGCCTTCCTCCTGGCGAGCCCGATGGTGCTTGGGGAATACGCGCAACAGATCTCTCGCAGGCATTTTTCTTCGCGATCGCCGCCATCACGGTCGATCTCCTGTGGGGCTACACTGGTGTCCTGACATTTGGTCAGTCGACCTTCTTCGGCATCGGGGTCTACACTGTTGCCATTGCCTTGGCGTATTACGTCGACGGGGCGCTCGCCACCGCAGGAGTGATTTTCGCTGCCATGGTCGGCGCGGCCTTGGTCGGAGCTGCCGTGGGTTGGCTTTCTTTTTGGGACCGCGCGTCGCCCATCTACGTTGCGATCGTCACGCTCGCACTTCCTGTCGTATTCACGCAGATTATCCTGAGTGGGGGAGCCTACACCGGATCAAGCAGCGGGCTGCCGATTCCGGTGCCGTTCCTCTCCATCACGGAGTGGTACTATATCGCGGGCGGGCTCCTTCTCCTTGTCGCCATAGGCGCGTACGTTTTCGTTTCGAGTGATGCCGGTCGAGTTCTGGTCGCCATTCGCGAGAACGAGGAGCGTTGCCGCTACCTTGGTCTAAATACCTCGCACCTGAAGATCCGTCTCATGACCGCATGCAGCGCCATCGCGGCCCTAGCCGGCGCTTTCTACGTGCTGTTTAGCAGCGTCGCGGCTCACTCGTATGGGGATTTCGTCTTCGGAACCGAACTTGTCGTTTGGACCGCCTTGGGTGGGCGCGGGACACTTATTGGCCCGATCCTCGGCACGGTGGGGGTCAACTACGTCTCGGCGCTGCTTGGGGGCAACCTGCCATTCATCTGGTTGCTCTTTGTGGGGTTCGCCTTCGTACTGGTCGTTGTGTATCTCCCTCAGGGACTCGTCCCGGCAATTGGCCAAGGCTTGTCAATGTTGGTCCGCCCCATCAGGCAACTGCTCAATCGAGGATGGAATGCGGCGGCCGCTGGCGCGCAGCCAGGAGCATGGGCAGCAGGTGCCGCCGTCGCCCTTTCAAGCGCGGCGGACGCTCTAGGTCAGCGGAGCAGGGTGATTGGCGCGCCGGACGAAGCGCCAGTGCTGGAACTACACGATGTTGGCATGCAGTATGGAAGCCTCGTGGCGCTCTATGGAGTCTCCCTCAAGGCATACCGCGGTGAGGTTGTGGGGATTATCGGGCCGAATGGGGCCGGAAAGACGACTCTCCTCCGCTGCGTCGCTGATGGCCGAGAGCGTTCGACAGGCGAAGTGCTGATAAATGGTCACCGCATCGACCGGCTCCCGCCGCAACGCTGCGTGGCCTTTGGCGTTAGTCGGAAGTTCCAAACTCCGAACGTATTCGATGCGCTGACGGTCCTGGACTGCCTTCGCGTCGCGCGGTCATATCGAAAGCCTCCATCCCCTTGGCGACGGTCACGCACGGTCGAGTTACCTGAGCCCGCGCTTGACGCGGTGGAAGTCTCGGGACTGACGACTATGCTCAACGAGCGGGCGGGCCATCTGTCTCATGGCGCAAAGCAGGCGTTAGAGCTCGCTATGGTACTCGCCCAAGAGCCGACCGTGCTGCTCCTCGATGAGCCGACCGCGGGGCTCACACGCGACGAGCGAGCGGCGATCGGGAGCGTGCTGACACAGCTGGCCCAGAGCCACCGGCTGTGTATTTTGCTCATCGAGCATGACCTCGACTTTGTGCGCGAAATCAGCACGCGACTGGTCGTCCTCCACATGGGAAAAGTTCTGCTCGAAGGGCCGCTATCGGAGATTGCCGAACTCGGACCTCATCCGGTCGATTTACGTCGGAGGAACCGCATGATCGCACCGGTCGCCTCACGCGGCCTCGCCGTCGGGAGCTTGGAGGGCGGCTACGGCAGCTCTCCGGTGCTCCACGGAGTGACCTTCCACATCGGACCTGGGGAGGTCTTCGGCGTTCTCGGCAAAAACGGCATGGGCAAAACGACTCTGCTGAAGACCATCATGGGGCTGCTGCCCCCTCGGCGCGGCCAAGTCGAATTGCTTGGTGAAAATGTAACCGGCTGGCCGCCATACCAGATCACGAGGCTGGGAGTCAGCTACATCCCACAGGAAAAACCGATTTTTCAGGATCTCTCGGTGGAGGAGAACCTCAGATTAGCGTTGCGAGAACCTTCGAGTTTCGACGAGCGATTAACTACAGTGGCGGTGTGGTTCCCGTTCTTAACTGCGAGACGCCAACAGCGAGCGGGCACGCTTTCCGGTGGCGAGCAGAAGATGCTCCTGATGGCACGAGCGCTGCTGACGCGGCCGCGTCTGGTCCTGATCGACGAGATCACCGAAGGCCTTCAACCCGCAGTGATCGCACGTCTTCAGGAGATCCTGGCCGAGGAACGCCGCACCCGTGGGACGACCATCGTACTCGTAGAGCAAAATGTCGGGTTTGCCTTGGCGCTGGCCGACCGATACGCGGTCCTGAAGGTTGGAAGGATCGTAGAGACCGGCAATTCGAGCGACCACGGGGCGCAGAAAACCATAGAGCGTCACCTTGCGATGTAGCTGAACGAGACTTGCGTCCCGAACGCTGAATCTTTTTGAACTGGAAGAAGGGAGAAAATCCAATGCGCAAGGTTTATGGGATCCAACTACTCCTCTTGATGCTATCGATTCTGGCGGTCGCACCAGTGCGGTCGCAGGAGAAGAAGCCGGTCGTGATTGCCATACCTGTCGGCCTCAGCGGGGTGAACAGCGTTGTCGCGCCGGCAGTCGTGCAGTCGGCCGAGCTGGCGGCCGATGAGCTGAACGCGAAGGGTGGCATTCTCGGCCAGCCGGTAAAGGTTGTTCCTCTTGATGACGAGAGCGGGCCGGCCGGCGCAGTCAAGGCATTCAACACGGGCATCCGCCAGGACAAAGCGGATGTCATCATCACGATGGAAACGAGTGCGGCTCGCAATGCTGGCGCGCCCATAGCCGAGCGGGCGAAGGTTCCGTTCATCTATACCTCATTTTACGAGGGCCGGGCGTGCGGCGAATACCTGTTCGTCAATGCCTGGGTCCCTGAGCAGGTCGTGCCTCCACTCATCAAGTTCATGACCGACGAGAAGAAGGTCAAACGGTGGTTCGCGGTGGGGAGTGACTATGCGTTCGGGCGCGGGATGATCGAGGCTGCAAAAAACACGATCAAAGACATGGGCGGGACGATTCTCGGCGAAGAATACCAACCACTCCAACAGTCGGACTGGACGGCGATTATCAGCAAGATCCGAGCAGCGAATCCCGACGGCATCATCTACTCCACGTCTGGCGGCGGCCCCAACATCGACTTCCTCAAGCAGCTGAAAGCGGCCGGGCTCACGATGCCGATCGGGAGCCTCTCCATTGATGAGCTAACTGCCGAGGCAGGCGGTAACGCCGCCGAGGGCGTGTACTACACGGGGGATTATTTCACGGGCATCGACAATCCCGAGAACAAACGCTTCCTCGAGGCGATGAAGAAGAAGTTCGGAGCCGAGCTGAAGACACCGAACGCACTTTCCGAGCAGGAGTACGATGGGGTGCACGCGTATGCGATGGCCGTCGAAAAGGCTGGCACCACGAATGCGGATGCCGTTCATCAAGGCCCTACCCACGGTCGTATTCAAGGGGCCGCGCGGGTCCGTTCAGATGAACAAACAGCACCACGCGCCGCTCCCGATCTACTTGGCCCAAGTCCAAGCCGACGGCAAGACGAAGGTGCTGAAGGACTTTGGGCTGATCGATCCGGGTGACCAGTGCCCGAAGCTGAAGTAACGACCCGCTGATACTACGGGGAGAGGCAGGAGGCTGATCGCCATGTACACGATCGAACTCTTCGACGTCATCACGACGGCGGGCGATGCTGTATATCGTGGCGCTCGGCCTTCTTATCGTCTACGGTGTTCTGAAGATCATCAACCTCGCACACGGCGCTTTTCTCACGCTTGGCAGCTATGCAGCAGTCATTGCCACTTGGCTTGGCTGGAATCCGTGGAGTGCGTTGGTGATCGCTCTGGCGGGCGGCGTCGCGGTCGGAGCCGTGGCCGAGTGGCGAGTGCTTCGGGGCCTTTACGTCCGGCCGCTCGACACGATCCTCGCGACTTGGGGTCTCGAACATCATCATTGTCCAGAGCATTACGGTCTATTTCGGACGCGAGATTCAGTTCGCTGAAAGTGCCATCACACAGGCCGTGAGTATCGGCGGAGTGACATATTCGCTGTATCGTCTCGTCCTGCTCCTCGTTGCAGTCGTGCTGGGCGTGCTCGTTTGGCTGGTCATGCGCCGAACCCAGATTGGCATCGTGGCCCGAGCGGTCATCATGAACGAGGAGTTGGCACAGGCGCTCGGCATTAACACCCGGCTTGTCCGCTTTGTTACCTTCTGCCTCGGTGCTGGCTTGGCGAGTCTGGCCGGCGCCCTGATCACGCCGCTTGTGAGCGTGCATCCGAACCTTGGCGTGCCCTGGCTCATCAATGCATTCATGTTAGTGCTGGTCGCCGGGGTGTCGCTCGGCAATCTAGCACTCGCTGCTTTGATCCTTGGTGGCGCTCAGGTGCTGGTCAGCTCGTACGGCAATCCCGTGCTCGGAAGCCTCACGATCGTCATCCTGGCCGTGGTCATTCTTCGATTCCGTACAATCACGACGTGAGCGGAATCCAGCTCGAACAGATCGCTTCGGGGGCCGAACAACAGCTACATCGCGACCTTGGTCGAGCGTCATACGCGTTACGTGATGTTGGCCAAGGTGGCAGGTAAGGACACCCAGACGGTAGTCTCCGCTCATCAAGCAGGCGAAGAAGCTACCAAAGGAACTGTATAAGTCCCTGACCTAGACCGGGGAAAGGAACTTACGGATCATCGTCGCTTTACGTTGGCGACCAAAATCGACGTCTATTTTTGCGATCCGCAAAGCCCGTGGCAGCGCGGGTCGAACGAGAACACCAATGGCCTGCTGAGACAGCACTTTCCAAAGGGCACCGACTTGTCGGTGCACTCGCAAGCCTATCTGAACAAAGTGGCTCGTCAGCTAAATGAACGACCACGTGAGACCTTGCAATTTGAAACCCCAGCAGAGAGATTTAACGCCTGTGTTGCGTCGACCGGTTGAGCCGGCATCCGATCTCCCGGGCGACACGTGACGGCTGTCTTGGCTTGTAAATTCCGCAGAACGCTGATCTCGTTGCCGTCGCCATCAGGGGCTGACCCTAATCTGTCAGCGCGGTTATCAAAAAGGTACGGCCCCAGTCTGAGAGACTGAGGCCGGGGGGGCTTGGTGTACCGCGTGGCCTTGGTACCCAGCCATCTAAACTCAAGAACCAAGTTAGGGACAGTTGTCCTGAAGCACAGTGTCCCGAGGTACAGTGTCCCGTTCGATAGGGTTGGAGCGTTCCGACATCGGCTAGTCCGGCACTGGCGCCACGATCCGACGATAAAGATGCCAGGTCGCATGCCCGAGCACCGGCAGCGTCACCACCAGGCCGAGAAAGTACGGCAGCGCCGAAACCGTTAGCAGCACGACGATGACGGCGGCCCATCCGATCATCGGCAGCGGGTTGGTCACCACCGCGCGCACGCTGGTGATCATGGCGGTGACGAAATCGACGTCGCGGTCGAGTAGCAGCGGAAACGACACCACGGTCAGCGAAAACAGGATCAGCGACAGCGCCGCGCCGACCGCGTTGCCGATGGCGAGGAACCATAATCCCTCATTGGTGGTGAGCACCACGGTAAGAAATTCCTTCAGGCTCGAGAACGAGGCATTGAGCCCGATCAGGAGCGCGATCAACAGGCGCACCTGGGACATCCAGATCACGAAGAAGAAGAGGGTGACGAAGGCCATCCAGCCGATTTCGCTGCGCGACTTCACGGTCGACCAGATCTCGCCCATCGAGATCCGCTGGCCGGCCTCGCGGCGGCGGCTCACCTCATAAAGGCCGATGGCGACGAACGGACCGATCATTGCGAAGCCGGCGGCGAGCGGATAGGCCAGATAGACCATGCCGAACGCGGTGAGGCAAAGCAGAATCACCATGCCGCCGCCAGCATAGAGGCCGCCGAACATGAGCCCGTAGAAAGGCACCGCCTGGAAATCGCGCAGGCCCTGCCCCAGCGCCTGGGCGATATCGGCCGCCGTAATCCGCCGCACCACCGGATCGACCTTGCCGGAAATGGACATCGGTGTTCGCCTCCCAGATGATTTTTGCGTATTGGTGCAGGAGGGCGCGCCACGCGTATCGACCTGGGTCAAATCAGGCGGGGCAACGTGTCGTCCTGGCAAATAGGATCTTGGCTAGTTCGAATGTCGACCCGCTATTGCTTGGTGTACCCGGCGGCGGCGTCGACCTGCGTACCGGCACATTGCTGCCGCCCGAGCCGAACCAGATGATCAACATGACGACCGCCGCGCGTCTCGCCGCGCCTACCACCGCGCCTGGCCGCGCCATGGGCGCGTATCATACATCTGGTCACCACCCGGGGATCGCAACGTCGGAAGGTTCACCACGAACCGCTAGAACGCAGTGCGGGGTAATACGGGGAGTAGGTGCGTCGGGCCGCGCCATACGCGCGTATCAAACATCTGGTCACCTGCTGGTCGCAGTAGCGCATGCATTTGTTCTGGTTCGCCCCACCATTGGGGTTGGCACATCCGCCCACGCAATTTGCGGCTTGATCCTCACATCGCGCGGCTGTCACTGCTTCTGCCGGTGAGTTGAGGAGGACTCCGGTGCCTATGAGGGTGATAGCGAAGAAAAGATGCCGTGTCATGGTCGAACCTCCTGAGGCGAGCGGGCCACTCTTAAATCCTAACCTCTCGACGAGGCTAAAACCTAATTTTTTCCGGTCAGGGCCGCCATATCTGCACCTACTGCCAACCGAACTCATCCTTTGAGCTGCATCAAACCGACCGCGCGCGTTTTGATCTTTGACACGACTGGCCTCTTTCAGACCCCGGCGAAATGCGACCAAGATACCTTCGTTCTCTCCGGATGCCTGAGGAAGTTATGTTTGCGCCGCGCCAAAGGCGATCTGAGAAGAATGAGATAGATCAAAGGGCCTGGGTAACCGCTGGAGTACGAATTACAACCGCGGAGGGATGTAGAATGTTGAGGGATATCGTTGTTCATATACCTGTTGAGCAATCTGCTCAACCTGTCATCGACTGCGCCGTTTCGATCGGGAGTATATTCGACGCTCATATCGACGGAATAGCTTGTGTCTATCCAACATTTGATCCCTTGATGGCATTTGAAGCCTCGGCTGCTAATGTTGCTGCTCTTACCGCTGCAACACAATCCAATACGGACAAGGCTGCATCTGCGCTCGACCAATTTGAAATTGCGGCGAGGCGCATCGGGATCTCACACGGCGCCAGATGTATCAGCAATATCACTTACGCCACTTCCCTTCTGACGGAAATATCACGGCTGTACGATCTGAGCATAGTTGCTCAACCAGATTACTCGAAGCCGAACCGCGACGCTCTACCGGAAGCCTTACTGTTCGATTCTGGACGACCCATTTTGATGGTTCCGTACATCCATGGTGGTCCCCTCAAACTTCAACGCATTCTGATTTGCTGGGACGGCGGCCGACCGGCGGCGCGGGCCGTCCACGACGCAATGCCGTTTCTTCACAAGGCGAAGGCAATTGATATCGTTTCAGTCAACGAAGATAGCGGCCACGTGGGTGGTGCATCATCAGAAGCTCTCCAGAACTCACCTCGGCCGACACGACCTGTCTGTAGAGGTTCAGCGGACTACCGCAGACGCTGCAAATATCTTCAATGCTATTTTGTCGCTCGCTGCCGACAAAAACACCGATTTAATTGTGATGGGCGGCTATGGTCACTCAAAGTTTCGGGAATTCGTCCTGGGCGGAGTTACGCGTGGCATATTCGAAACCCTCACGGTCCCGGCGTTGATCTCGCACTGAAACTTTGCAGACGGCGTTCCTCACGCCTGCCCGGGTCAAGTCTCGTGCGATCCTAACCAATTCCGACAATCGAACGATTTGTTCGACCATTCCGTTTTCTGAATTAGTCGCTGGTGCGTTAGGGCCTGTCCGCGCTGTTGGGGTGCCTGCCAGCTCTTTTGAGCGGCTCAATCAGCTCCTGCATCGAGAACGGCTTGGTTAGAAACGCGATGCACCCAGAGTCCAGCGCAGCCTTGCGGACGGCAGGGGTGTCATTCCCGGTTATGTAAATGACCGGCACAGAATTTCCAGCCGCTTTCAGACCATACCTCAGCTCAATGCCTGACCCGTCCTCAAGGTTGATGTCTAAAACAACGCAACAAGCATCCTCGAAATCGACTTGGTTTTTGAATGCCTTCGCTGAGGAAAACAGCACGGTGTCGTACCCATTTGTGCGAAGCAGCCGCTTCACGCTCATAAGCATGCCGGGGTCGTCATCGACGACAAAGACGACATTTGGATTTGGCAAGAGTGATGTCCTTGGCCTATCGGCCAACGCTGCTTTTGCTATGGACTAAAAACAGTTCGAAAACACCTTGAGGCCGCGCAAGGCGGACAGGCTTCGACATACTTGTGCAGATAGGCTTCACCCAACGAATTGCCTATTGTCCCATAGGACAATAACAACTCGAAAACGGTTGAGAATTGGCTAGGCGGTCTGTCGGCTGCTGGACGCGCTGTCCAAGACGCCAACTCGTTCAGCAAGGGAAACGAGTTCCGCCAGGGACTGGACCTGCATTTTCTCCATCACCCTGTGGCGATGGGCCTTGATCGTGCGCTCGGTTGCGCCCAATGCGCGGGCGATGTGCTTGTTGGTGTTGCCGCGAACGATAAGTGCGAAGACTTCCCGCTCGCGCGGCGTCAGTGCCGCGATATGAGCGCGAACGACGTCCAGTTTGCTCTTCAGGCCACGCGCCACTTCATGATGTGCAAGCGCCCGTTCAATTGCGCGAAGAAGGTCGTTCGACGTTACGGGCTTGGTCAGAAAATCGTCCGCACCTCGCTTTGATGGTTCGCACCGTGGTGGGAATATCGGGATGCCCAGTGAGGAATATGATAGGCAGCGCCGAACCGAGTTTGCTCAGCCGCTCTTGCAGCTCCGGACCGCTCAGTCCCGGTATCCGCACGTCGAGGAGGATGCAGCCCGGCACACTTTCGCTCGGCAAGCAGTCCAACAAATGCTGGGCTGAAGGATAGGTGGAGACTTCGTAACCGGCTTGCATCAAACGACGTTCCATCGCCTTGCGGAAGGACGCATCGTCGTCGACAACATGCACGATCCCCGAACGAACCCTCAGCTCCATCGCTTTCAACCCTCGCGTGAAAAATGTGGCAACTGCCACAAAGGCCGTCGTTCAATACTGAACTCTCGACCATCCGGGTCAAGTTACGATCCGGAGGCGGTTTTATGACAAGCGCACGTTGTTAGTCGGCTTAGGCGGGTGTGCAGTTCTCGGATGATGCTCATGAAGAAATACGGCAACGCTATATCTCAGGAGAGGGTTGTCGGGAACAGCGGCCTCAAAGAGCCTTTCCTGTATATCACGCGGTAAGTCTGGCCAAAGTTTAAACGCTGCGTGGCCTAACAACAGCTCAAACTCCTTGGAGAAACTATTCATATGCCACCTTTGGCGTATGATTGATCCGATTTGTCCAACGATACATGTGTAGCAATTTCCCAGATTCGAAATTTGATATACCGCAAATCGCTGCGGGCCCCTCCTTTTATTGCCGCCAAGCTGGATCCTATTCCTCAATCCACTGACCGACTTCAGAGGTTGGAATATAGCGTCTCGCAGGTTGGTGAGGACTGAGCGTGCCCGCGATGACCTTCAATCCCTCGGACAACATCGCCTTTGCAAACTGTTTGGCTTCAACCTCAGTTGGAAATCCTTTCGTCATCCTTGGGAAAGGTGCCCGCGACGAGTTAGCCCGCCATTCGCTCGGAGCTTGAACGAAGACGTACCAGTGATTGATGATTGCCTTATGTCTGGCCATGATTGGCCACCGTAGGGCCGCTTGAGCCGTACGACTTTGCTCAAGATCAACGCGATCTACACTGTCATGTCAGCGTTTAACCGCGCGGCGTTCCCAAAGGCGCTGGTGCTGGATGGCCACTGTGCACGTCCCGCTTCTTTACACATTGCAGGCCGGCCAGGCCCGACGTCCGGTTCGGGTCATCAGCGGACCTGACGGCCCGCAAGTTCGACTTCCGCTCTTCCCCCGAAAGCGGACTCAAGTCGGACATCGGGCCATGTCCGGTTCGTGCCAAAACCGGAAGTCGGCGGCCCTACGGCCCCGCCTTCGACACATGGGCAACAAGGGCAAGGCGGGGTGCCGTGCCGGGCCACGGACCAGCCGGCTAACGTGGCCCGACAAAACAAAGCCTGCGTCCGATGGAGTGTTTCTTGCGCCTGGGCCGCCGCGGGGCTCGCCAGCGTGGCTTGAGCGCGTCCTGTTTCGAGCCGCAATAGTTCTTCGCGGCATCGGTTGCGCTAAATCAAACGGCCCTCCCCAAAGTCCGATAAGCATTATCGAGGCCGAGTGGACCTTTAAAGGACCGCGCGCGTTGAGGCCTTCGACCCGGGGGGCGACCGCGAACCCGGAGCTTTGGTTATGAGCATTATCCCTCTGGACCTTGAAAGAAGGTGCGAGCAGCGGTGGGCCGCCAGCTTTTCGGCCGCGCGCGCTCTCAAAGAGCAACATCGCCTTGAAAGGCAGCAGCATCAACAACTCACCGCGCCCGACAACAGCAAAAGAAAAACCAGCCGCGTTGACCCGGCGGACTTGAGGTCTGTCCTTACCGGCCGACGTGAGCCGGCGGGCGCGTAGGCGCGGGCCCATCGAACAGTCGAACAACTCGGCTAGGGAACTGTTTTGGCAATTGCTGATTGAATGAGGGCCACAACACGCAGGAGGGCTGCCATGCACCTTCATACATACCGGGACGAAAGCCGCTCCCGACACTTCGACCTGATCGGTGGACGCGGGCATCCCTGGTCAATCGACCTGGTCACCGCAACAGCTTCGGGCATCTTGTTGATCGGCTTCGTCATGCGCCTTCGCGGCATTGCTGGATCCACTAGCCGACGGCACTGCCGCGACCCCCCCCGGCATCGTGCCTCGCGCGGCGGCCGAGCGCAGAAATTCGATCACGAAAACAGAAAGACTTCGATCAGCAAACCTGCCGCAAATGCCCAGAGGCCTAATGTGCAAGCTGAGACAAGACGGGCGAGGTTGCGGAGGTCCGCATCCTGCGGGATCTCGTAGGATCGATCCGTCATAGCCGCCCCCTGCGGTGGCTGTTACGGGAGTCCTTGCTAAGGCCGTGAACCTCATCCCCATACGTGCCCAAAAGAAGGCAATAGGACGATCGGGGGGATCACGACTTGCACCATTTGCAGGCAGGAGGAAAAAAGAGCCACGATGGAAGGACGTGGGGTTCCCGGCTGATAAAGAGCGCCCGCCGGTAGATTTGATGCCAAGCCCTCATCTAAAACTTGAGTAACGGGGAGCAACCAATCCTATCCAGGCCCGTTACTATTGCGGCGGGAAATCTGCCTAAAGTGCTCATTAAGCACGCCCGTCGCCAACGGCCCCGCCCCTTGCAGCCAGCAAGACGGGGTCGTTTGGTATGGAATCGACCCCCCAAATTTGCCCGGCGACTCGCCGAGCGATCATATTCCGCTCAGGCGGTGTTGTGCTTTGGCTAGGAACGAAGTTTTCCGGGGGCACCCCGAACCGCAACCCTCCGCCGGCCTCACCGTGTCCCATCGCGCTGGGGCCATTTCTTTTTTGGGGCGATCGCTATTGAACCTTAAGCACTCAGACCAGACATTATCTCTGCTGAGGGAGTTGTCCTCCGGGCGCGGTGGTGGCAGTTGCCTTCGCGAAGCTGATTGTTTCGAGGCGCAGCCATGCTGAACGCCGCAGTGAAATCGCGCAGTTCGCCACATGTCATCGTGGTCGGAAACGAGAAGGGAGGTTCCGGAAAAACCACGATCGCGATCCATATCGCCGCTGCGCTGATGAAATGCGGCCAGCGCCTGGCCACCATCGATCTCGACAGCCGGCAGCGAACCCTCAGCCACTACATCGACAATCGGCGCGCCTCGGCTCGCAGGTACAATCTTGATCTCGAATTGCCAACGCATCTGGCGATTGCACGCGCCGAAAGCGCCAGGGTGGATGACAACGAGGCCACCGAGTTCGTCGATTTCGACCAGGCCATCGCCGCAATCGAGCATCGCCACGACTTCGTCGTGATCGACACGCCCCCGCACGACAGCTATTTGATGCGGCTCGCACATTCGATCACGGATACCCTGGTTACGCCGCTCAACGACAGTTTCCTCGATCTCGACGTGCTCGCCAAGGTCGACCCTGTGACGTTTGCAGTGACCGGCATCAGCCACTATGCGGAGTTGGTGCGCGAGATGCGCCGCCACCGCCGATCGGTCGACGGCGATCCCACCGACTGGGTGGTGGTGCGCAACCGAATTTCGCCGTCAGGATCATCCAAAGAGTCGGTTCTCTGCGACTGCTTGCACGAACTCGCGGTCGGGGTCGGCTTTCGGGTCGCGACCGGCTTCCATGAACGCTCGGTTTATCGGGACCTTTTCCCGTGCGGCCTCACCGCGCTGGACGCGCTTTGCGACGTCGTGCCTGGCGTCGATCCCAATCCGTCCTATTCGATGGCGCGGCACGAGGTCCCGGCGTTGCTGGAGATCTTGAGGCTACCGATCAACGATCGCGGCCGACGCCGTGCGGCCGCCCGCGCGGAATGGTTCGCTGCGCGCGACCAGCCGTTGGGTACCGGGGATATTCTCGTCGAAAGTCGTCATTAAGATGCTGGACCCGGCCAGCCGAACTTATGGTTCAAAGCGAGTTGCGTCATGCGCAGTTCCGATCACTCCCCCTCGATCGTGCCGCCAGGCAGAATCATCCAGCGCCACGATTGCTTCGAGGTCCGGTCCGAAGACGGTTCGATCGTCAGGAAGTTCGTCTTCGACGATGATGCCCGCCGGCGCGCGATTTCGAGCAGGATGACCAGGAAACAAGCCTTCCAAGCCGCCAGGAATTTTGCCGGCAAGAGATATACAGTCGAGGCGGCGAAGCAGTGACAATTTGGAATTTTGCTGGCGTTTCCAATACCGCAGTGGGCCAACGCCGCTGCGCCATTGAACTGCCACACAATGACATTGTTCTGCAGAGCCACTTTGCCGCTGCATCCATGAAGAGACTGTCCAAATGAAGCGTTTGTTGTTGATCGGTTTTACTGCCTGCGCATTTGCGGCCATGCCATCTTTTTCTGTGTCAGCTATGCCGATGGCACCTGCAGATCAGCTCATCACCGGGACCGATAATTCTGTCGTTCTCGCCAAGGGCGGTGGCGTTGGTGGTGGCTGGGGCAGAGCCGCTGTCGGCCAGCCACCCGGATGGAGCCGGGGGCGAAAGGTTGGCTGGCGTGGTCGGGGCTGCCCTCCTGGTCTCTGGAAGCAAGGGCGCTGCTGAAGCGCCGAGGCGATTGCCTGGTCGCCTCTGCTACGCTTCACTGGCGCCATGTCCCAAGACCCGTACATCCGCGAGAAGTTCACCAGACTGCGCATCACCGCCAGAAAGCTCGCCGCGGAATACTTCGAGCGGTTCCCGAAGGACCGTTACCTCACGGAGATTGAAAGCTGGCGGCACCTCCAATCCGACAATATCGAGTTCACGATTAAGCGGCTGCGCGAGCCGATCGAGAGGGCGACGGAGATCGCTAAGTGAGCAACGATATCGAGAGAGAGTTGGCCAAGATACTGGCCCGGGACAATGAGCTGCGAGACGCCGAGGCGCGCGAAAAAAGAAAGCAGGAGGCCACGATTGCGGCAGCTGTGATCGAATGGGAATCTCGCGTGGAGAAAGTGCTTCTCCCCGCAATTGAACCGTTGGTCGCGATGCTAAAGGGCGCTGGCTGGACTTGTGATATTGAACGGACGCCTCAGGGATTCAAAGTAGCTGCTTTCCGCGGCGATATGGTGGTCTATGGGTCAAGAGAGCGCCCTAGCCTTTCGTTCGAGCTACAAAAAGGAAAAGACTTGGTGACCCTACACGAAGCCACGCCGTCAGGCGTTCGCCTGGATGCGAAGATATTAGGGGTCAGCGTTGAACCCGATGTCGTCAAAAATCGCATCGTGGAGTTTGTCAGTAAACTGGCGCTGAAATAAAACGCGAAATGAAAAAGAGGTTGCTAGCCTGCGAGATTGGGCAAATGCTGCTCTCGAGAAAATAATTCAACGGGAGGGAAGCATGCCAGGTCTCGACGAAAAGCAAGGCACCCAGCGCCAGCCCATCCTAAAGGCTGGGACGATCTCGTTTGATGGCTCTGGAATCGATTGCCTAGTCGGACCTGACAGCCCCGAAATTCGACTTCCGCTTTACCCCCGAAAGCGAACTCAAGTCGGACATCAGGCCATGTCCGTTTCGTGCCACGAACGGAAGTCAGGCGCACTATTCGATCACTTCGTCGGCGAGCGGCTCTTGAACGACCGGGACCCCCAGCTCGTCTCTCCGACGATCATCGCTATTGGCTGATTGCCTTGCTGACGCCGTGCCAGATTTGATCCTTCAGCGCGATCAGCGGCGGCGGCGGCAGCGTTACCGGCGGCTCCGTTCGCTTGATGCCATCGATCACCAGCGTGGCGACGTCGATCTCGCCATCTGTGTAGTAAGGATCGCCTTCGCCATTTCGGCCCAACAATGTCGGGCCCGTTCCGGAAATCTGGAAGAAGTTTTGAACCATGCCTGCTTCGCGCAAATCGCGCATCAGCCCGTCACGCTCGGCATCGATGTCAGGCGCGATGTGATGGGTCACCTGCCCCGTGTCGTGGCTCAAGCCTACTCCGCGGTCGAAGGTTACTGAACCGAGCCAGACCGGACGGCCGTCCGTTCCCTTGTCGAGCACTTGCCAAAAGCGGACGTGGTGCCGCCGGTCCGCACTCTTGCCCTCGGGTTTCTCGAATGCGAGCTGTTCCTTTTTGCCTTCGTAATAGAGCGGACTGACGGGCGCATCGTGATATGGCCGGTCAAGCACCACGCTGCCGACGATCTCGATACTCGTGCGCAAGGTAATCCGGTCGGCGGGAAACCAGCCCGCAGCGTGCATGGCGCGGAGGACATCGTCCCTGCTGCCGACAAGCCCGACATTAAGCGCGTCTCCGGGGATACCGTCGGCGGTGCGCGTCACCATGGGCAAGGAAGCAAGGCCCGGCTCGTGCTCGTGATGGCTCCACAGAGCGGGCAGTATGACGTAGGCGAGCAGGAGGTAGGCGATGAGCACGCCCACGAGAACGATCCACCATCGTCGCCTGCCTGCAACCAGCGTCATGTGTCGCCCCCGCTTGCTCGATTGCGATAGCTTGTTCTGCAGTCTCCACCCGCGCGCGATCCGCCAAATTTGCTGGGTTTGGTAATCAATCAGGTCAAACAGTGCTCATTTCATCACAAACCGGACAATTTCACGGTCCGTCGGCATGTCTCAAGCGTGCCATAAGCGGTCGTAAGCCCGGCCGCGGCCAGGCGTCGAAGAGTGCGTTGGCGTGGCAGTCGGATTTATCGTACAAGGTGCGGCACGAGAGGTTTGCGTGCCATGGCGCATGAGCGGCCAGGTCGGATCGAACGTAGGTTGTCAGCAATAATGGCCGCCGACGTGGCCGGCTATTCGCGGCTCATGCATAACGACGAAGAGGCGACGCACGCAGGTTTGACGGCGCTCCTAGCAGACGTTGTCGAGCCTGTAATCGCAGAACACGGCGGCCACATCGTGAAGAATACCGGCGACGGGTTCTTGGCGGAGTTTCCGAGCGCGGTCGAGGCGGTTCGAACTGCGATGCAGTTCCAGAACCGTATCCATGAACTTACAATGGATGATGCGGAAGACAGGCGCATTGCGTTCCGTGTGGGCATCAACATCGGCGACGTCATCGTCGAGGCGCATGACATCTTTGGGGACGGCGTCAACATCGCGGCACGGCTTGAGGGCGTTGCCGAACCCGGCGGTATCTGCATCTCTCAGACGGTCCTCAATCACGCGCGCGATAAGGTGTCTTTCGACGTTGAGGACGCGGGCGAGCAAACTCTGAAGAATATCGCCCGGCCTGTCCACGTTTACCGTATCATCATCGAACCCAGCCGGCGGCCTGCGACGCCCAAACCCGAGATTCCGGCGCTCGCGTTGCCCGACAAACCGTCGGTGGCCGTGCTGCCGTTCACCAACATGAGCGGCGACCCCGAGCAGGAGTTCGTCTCCGACGGGATCGCCGAGGACGTCATCACGGCGCTATCGCGCTATCCCTCGCTGTTCGTCATCGCCCGGAACTCGTCCTTCACCTACAAGGGGCGTGCGGTCGATGTGAAACAGGTCGGGCGCGAGCTCGGCGTGCGCTATGTGCTCGAAGGTAGCGTGCGCAAGGCCGGCAATCGGATCCGCGTCACTGCGCAGCTGGTAGAGGCGGGGACCAGCAACCACGTGTGGGCCGAGCGCTACGACCGCGATCTCGCCGACATTTTCGCCGTGCAGGACGAGATTACCGAAGCGCTGACGACCGCCATGGCCCCCGCCATTGCAGACGCCGAGCTGCGACGCGCCATGCGCAAGCCGCCGGGGAGCCTCGATGCCTGGGCGGCCTATCAGCGCGGCCTGTGGCATTTGAGCAAAGCCACCGCAGACGACGATACGATCGCACAGAAATTCTTTCGGCAGGCAATCGATCTCGACCCGACCTTCGGCGGCGGCTACAGCGCGCTCGCCTTGTATCAGCTGCAAGCGGCCGCGGTATACCAGAAGCTGGGTCTGTCAAGGCGCAAAGCTCGGCCGAGGCCTTGGCACGCCGGGCAGTCGCGCTCGATGGCGCCGATGCGGAAGCCCGTTCATGTCTCGGCTGGGCCTTGCAAGCGCGCGGCGAGGCTGACGGTGCGTTGGCCGAGATCGAGCGAGCTCTGGCAATGAGCCCAAATCTGGCCGTCGCGCATGGCCAAAGAGGCGCGACGCTAATCTTCGCGGGACGGCCGAAGGAGGGGCTCGCGGCTCTCGAGACGTGTATCAGGCTCGATCCGCGCGATCCGTTTCTGGCAGTACGTTTGTTGCACATTGCGTGCGGTCTTTATTTCTGCCGCGAATACGAGGCTTCGATCGAGGCGGCGAAACGGCTGATCCGGTCGTACCCCGATTTTCCGATGATCTATCGCTGGCCCGCCGCCGCGCTCGGTCAGCTCGGTCGCACAGCGGAAGCGAAGGAAGCATTGGAGAAGGCCGTCTCTCGCGCACCGGCGGCATTCGACATGTATGTCCGCAAGCGCGTTCCGTGGTTTCGGCCAGAAGACCACGCCCACCTGGTCGAGGGATTGCGCAAGGCCGGATGGGAGGGCTGAGGCAGCGTTGAAGTCCGTCGCCGCCGCCCGATCCGGACGTGCCTGTGATTTACAGGCGAATGTCCGAGGTCAAACTCAGACCTCGGCGCGCGTCTGGTCTAGGTCTGCTCATCCCCTAATAGCGGACATGCGGGGACTGCGGCGGCATGCCCGTTTCGTGCCATGAAGAGCCATCGGCGCTGGACGAAGGCTAGCTCTGCTATGTCAGACTACGTAGGTTAGGCTGGGAAGTAGATAAGTGGGTCTGCATTTACTTGGCAAGCAGTCTGCACGAAGTACCTAAACTACTTTAGTTACGGCGAAGCCTTTCTTGTTGAGGGCTATCAGGACGACGCTCGCCAGCATTTGGCACTCCGCCAGCTCCTTATAAGTCTGATCCCATTGCGATCCGTCATCTCTCGTTGGGTAATCAACGAAAGCAGTGCGGATAGCGTCACTAATAATAGTTCGTATCTCTTCCATGAAACCAACTCCCGCAATGGGCGTCAGGGGGAGGCTCCATTAATCCGCTTTCGCAGTCACGCCAGGTTAGTCGGCTTAGGCGGGTGTGCAGTTCTCGGATGATGCTCATGAAGAAATACGGCAACGCTATATCTCAGGAGAGGATTGTCGGGAACAGCGGCCTCAAAGAGCCTTTCCTGTATATCACGCGGTAAGTCTGGCCAAAGTTTAAACGCTGCGTGGCCTAACAACAGCTCAAACTCCTTGGAGAAATTATTCATATGCCACCTTTGGCGTATGATTGATCCGATTTGTCCAACGATACATGTGTAGCAATTTCCCAGATTCGAAATTTGATATACCGCAAATCGCTGCGGGCCCCTCCTTTTATCGCCGCCAAGCTGGATCCTATTCCTCAATCCACTGACCGATTTCAGAGGTTGGAATATAGCGTCTCGCAGGTTGGTGAGGACTGAGCGTGCCCGCGATGACCTTCAATCCCTCGGACAACATCGCCTTTGCAAACTGTTTGGCTTCAACCTCAGTTGGAAATCCTTTCGTCATCCTTGGGAAAGGTGCCCGCGACGAGTTAGCCCGCCATTCGCTCGGAGCTTGAACGGAGACGTACCAGTGATTGATGATTGCCTTACGTCTGGCCATGATTGGCCACCGTAGGCCGCTTGAGCCGTGCGACTTTGCTCAAGATCAACGCGATCTACACTGTCATGTCAGCGTTTAACCGCGCGGCGGTCCCAAAGGCGCTGGTGCTGGATGGCCACTCTGCGCGTCCCCGCTTCTTTACACATTACAGGCCGGTCAGGCCCGACGTCCGGTTCGGGTCAATCGCGTCGTTTCTGCGATATTGGCGTTGAGTCCGGTTTACCCCCAGGAACGGACTCCAGCAGCTTCGATTATTTCTTCCGGAAAGTGCCAACCAACCAAATCAACCGCTGGATCTCAAATGGAACACACTAACGGCCGGCGCCCAAAGCGGGGCGGACGGCCTCCCTGCGCCGCTGAAGTTGCTCGCCCCAGCGACGACAAGATGATCGAGCGAAGACGATTGTGAAATCTGCCGATAGTTCCCTCTCGTGAGGGTTGGTCGCCACTACAAAGACGAAGCCATCTTCCGGTATTCGTCCTCGGTGAACGCGCGGCACGTCTGCGTCCTTATGTTCCCCTGCGCCGCCGTCGTCATCGCGAGCTTTACGACCACTTCGTCATTCGGTGCTTCGGAAATTGCCACGGCGTCATACTGGCCGGTGACGAGGTAAAATGCTTTCAACTCGGCACCGGCCGCGCGGAAACGCTCCTTAGCCGCATCGAGCCGCTTCGGCCCGTCCTTGATCGATTCAGCGCCCTTCTGCGTGAAGTTGATGAGAGAGATGTAGGTAGGCATGGGGTATCCTCCTATACATGGCGAGCCGGCTCCGCTCGCTTTGACGATTGCGGAAGTCGGTGCTTGCCGGTCTTTGTGGTAAGGATGGTACTACTTTCGAATGTGGGGAGCTACGGCTAAGAGGCAGAATGACATGAGCCCGCTTGGGCTCGCCATTCCGCCTCGCTGCTTGGCCGCGCCGACGAGGTGATCGAATGAAGCGACGAGGGTTAGCGCTACTGCTCTTAAACGACGGCGCCTTTGCAGCGTTGGTCGGTGCAGCCATGTGAAGCGGAGCGTTCATTAAGCTGAGAGGCCAAAGTGCCTCCTGCGCGGCTGTCTCCGCGCGCGTTACGGTTAGGGAGGAACGGCGTATGGCCGAAATTACCCAATTCATGGTCGTGCCGTTCGATTACGTCGATGGCGGCGTCGTCGCTGGTGAACCTGTTAGATGTTCGAGTCCCGCAGCCGCGATAGAGCGTGCGCAGGGGCTTTGGAAAACTTTTGGCCATGCAGGTGCGATAGCATTCAGCCGCACGTCCGATTTTGAAATTGGCAAATTCGACGCCAAGCACATCCTTCGACGATTTGGACAAGTGCCCAGCGAGTATTGATGATCAACCCGGCCCGCCTAACGCAGAAACGATAGTGGCTGCAAACTGAGGAAGCTCTACCCGCGTCATCGCCAAGGCCGCGCGAGCCTCGCCCGTGCTGCAGGTTCGTTGTTCGTGGTCTGGATACCGGACCGCTCAAGCGCCACTGTGCAGGCCGCCCAATATGATCTCTCGCACCGGTTGATCAGCCCGTCTCCGTCGATGTCCGCTTTAGAGCGCATCACGGACTCAAGTCGGACATCGTGCCATGTCTAAAAAGTGCCATTAGGCGACATTGCAAGCTTGGCCTTTTTGTTTAATAACTACGATAGACGATCGTAACAATTGCGGAACGACATGCGTGAAGTTGGCGCTCCAAATTGTTCTTCTCCTTGTGTTTCCATACGGAACCGCCATCCTATTGGGTGGGCTTGGTGAGCGATTGGGCGGGAAAACTGTGTCCGGTTGGGCGTCAGTCGGCGGTCTTTTCTTGGGAGTTTATTTACTTCACAAGACGTTTGAGATCCTTTTCGTAGCCAGTGGCGCGTTGCCTAATTGCAGCAGGACGCTAATCCAGGGGCTACAGACGCTGTATGCGATCTTCTTCGGCGCAATAACCAAGCATAGCGCGCAGAACTAATTACAGCATTACGCGAAAATGCCGCTACTCTTTACCGAGGCGTCGAACATACTGAGCATAATTAGAAGCACACGCGTTGATCCCACCCTGGCGCTTGATGAATTTTTTTATTGATTCGTCATCTGGCTTATTGGCTGCCGCAAACCGCAACGCTCGAGCCCACTTGCTCCGTCTCTTCTGGTCTACGTGCGGTGCTGTGCAATAGATCACCACAGCAAACGCTTCCCCGATTTTCAGGGGCACAGGAGCCTTCAAAGAATCAAGCAACCTGTACAGCTCCTCCTCCAGGCGATCTTCGGCCTGCCATCTTGACACCTGATTAAAAATAGCTCCAAGCAACGTTTGAACCGCCATTCGATCATCAGAGGAAAATGTCCGCTTCGATATCGCCATTAGCCTTTCCAATTCCGACGAAAAGCGAGATTCTTTGAGAGCTAACGCCCTCTCCCTAATTTTTGCACCAGACTTTGGTTCAGACGATTTCGTTGGGTCATAATTTTGCGATTGATCTCTGTCCATTTAAAAAACTCCTTTTGTTTAATGGTTTCGCATCTCGGGCGAATTCAGCCACAAAAATGTCGTTGGTATTTTAGCCGACAAAAACATCAGTATT
Organism: uncultured Alphaproteobacteria bacterium; assembly: GCA_963745785.1. Taxonomy (GTDB): domain Bacteria; phylum Pseudomonadota; class Alphaproteobacteria; order Rhizobiales; family Xanthobacteraceae; genus Bradyrhizobium. The sequence goes on from CAVUYV010000009.1 coordinate 249,115, forward strand.
AATCAAACAATCGAATATGTTCCGCTTGAGGCGTTCAGAATTGGCGACATCGGAGTACATTCCCTCGCGTTATTGACGAATTTGCCTTTCCGCCTTTACGGCATAATTCACCGGATCGCAGTTTTACAATATCTGTTCTTTGTTCAATTACCTTTGGGCGAAGTAGCGACTAATGCTATGCATAATCCTCTGATTTAAAAAAATAACTGAAAGCTCCTTCCTTCCGATCCGTATCTCGGGCGAATTCAGCCACAAAAATATCAGCGCGCTCGTCACCGTAAATTACCGTCGAACGAAACAGCCAAAATATGCTCGGTTGCAGCCATTGCGCTCCCTGATGAATTTGACGGAGCATGAAAACGAATTGGCGGATTTCTCAGCGTCACTCGCGGACATCATATTTGGCTGCTTTTCGCCCCAACAAACCTAGCGTCAAAAAGGTCGTAACGACGGGAAGCAGAAAAACAGATGCGTTTTCCAAATCTCTTTGTTTTCCGAGCAATGCATCTCGGGCGAAAACTGCCACACAAATCGATGCGTTGTTCCTGATAAAAATTAGCGTCAAACCGATATTCCACGAGCACCATCACGCGAGCCCCAATTCCCAGAACTAAGCCAGATGCACAAAATGTTTAAGAGCCGACGTACGTTTTACTTCCGGGAGTCACGCCGACATCTGCGATAATCTCGTCAGCCAGCAATAACGCAGATCACCCGTAACCGGGTTTCTCCAGTTACTACCGAGACACAACTCGGGTGTCCCAAAACACCGAAACGACGGTCATTTTCCGTTCGGTAAAATACTAATTTTAATTGCAGCTCGGCGACCGCTTTGGAAAGCCAACGGATCGTTGCCTGCCTCATCAGGAGAAGAAAATGCGGAGAAGCATATGGCGGAGCTATGACTATATGGACCAAAAACAAACCAGATTAGATTTGATTAAAGGATACCAGGAATGGGTTGGAATTTATGTAGATAAGGGATGGAAACCATATGAGATATCATTCATGTACCAACAATTACCAGGATCAAGAAATTCCATGTTAGAACAAATGAAGCAGGAATTATATCGGGTAAATTCTAAGCTGGTAACAAGGTTTCATCGAGATCCAGGATCAAGAGCTGGATTTGAGTGTCTCCCACGGATGATGTTATTCCCAGACCTGCCTGTTTATAAACACCAAAAGAAATCTATTGAGGATGTCTCGATTAATGATGGACTTCATTATGGAGGAATTGCACTCACACCTCCGATTTCGAGATGCAAAACTAGGCTAGATAGGTATTTTCAAAACAACCAAGACGATTATCTGAGCAAAAAATTGGCTCGAATTTTTGTTGAGCCGATCACGCACTGCACACGACTATGTCACGGACTACGTGATGAAGACCATCAAATCTGGGCGCCTTTCCGATGACGATGTCGTCATATTGCCTCGATGCATTAGTGAATTGTCGGACAGGGGATAGGCTGGAAATTGGCCGCTGCTTCAGCTTATTCGGGCGAATAGGAGTTAGGCTCGCCAGCGTACGAACACGTTTTGCAGTGTCCACGCAGAAGTTATCGAATTTATATACAAGCGGGACGTTCCGCAAGCATCGTATTGCACGTAGGTTACAATGGAACAACGTTTTGCAATGTCCACGCAGAATACCAATAGCCCATTTTTCGGGTTCAGCTGCTTGTACACGATACTCCGCATTAGAGGGTTACCCCGTGCACGCTCGACATGTGCACCCCTGCGGATGATTGCCAAACATGTTCGGTTCCAGCCAATGTGGATACGGATGCTTTTTCCGGACCTTGGTCCCTACTGGCCTCGACTGTTTTTTTAATTTGTTGAAGTATTTGTCGCAGCCGTACCGGAACAGGCGTTCATTCCACGGAAGATCAATTAGCCACAAATAGTACTCCCTCGACTGTTTCTTGCTTGGGCTTGCCCTGGTTCCATCAAAGGTTTGCCAACGCCCTTCGCGTTCAATTTTTCGTCGTGGCAACTCGCTTTTCATTAGTTTTTCACGCAGGGGTTTCCAAGGCTGAATACGCGGGTCAAAAATATCGTTCAGCGTAGCGCCGAGTTTCTTTACTTTCCTGATCCAAAAAGTATTATCTAGTTTTCTTTTGGGCTGCAAAACTGAAAAAGCTGTTTCAAGTTCATCCATTTTCGCGCCAACAATAATTAAATGCATCTCGCTGACCCATAATTCGTCCAAAAGCGACGTTTTGAACCAGCCGACCGACACGAGACCTGGCACGAAAAGCTTGTCTAATGCACGCCGAACCAACTTTTCACCGTTCGGGATGCTGACGGTGTGGAGACTGCCGGTCGGTACAGCCCAGAAACCACGGCTCACTCGAACCTCATACATGGGCTCGCTGCTGCTTTTGAGCAACTTATAGGCGCCCGGTAGTAGCACTTCGACCTTGCGGCGCTCGATGCCAAACCAACATGCTTCGGAACAGCCATGCCGCCCACAATGCGTCAGATCACAGTCTTTCAGGCCTCGAATGCGGTCCGGGTCAATTGACGCACCTTCGAGTAGTCTCAACAGATTCGTCTGACGTCGTTCGAGAGCATCAACCGTATCGAATTCGCTGATATTAAGCCTCCTCATTAGCCGCGACCGTTTTTCCTCGAAACTCATGTCTCGTTTGCCGGGATCAGCAGTTCGTTCCATGTTAGCGCTAGCTCGGCGCGACGCCTCTCGACGATCAAAGCGAACCTTGCCCGGATGCCTGGCCGCGCCGACCCGAGAAATTCGAGAGCCTCGATGAGATTTTCTCGCCGGACGCTTGAGAATGTCGTGTCGGTCCGGTTGTCACCGAATGCATCAGCGTTGGCGTGATCTTCCGGCTCGACGACTTCGCTCTCTTCCGGGTTGTCAGCGTCGAGCTTGGCCGTCTCCGCGGGTTCACCGGATGCGTCAGCCTGCACCACGTCGCTGGTGCCTGTATCCATTGCTTCGCAACGGCTCTGTTCAGCTTGCTGAACGGTGTTTGCCAGTGGCCGTCGATACTTAAACGGGGTGTCCTCCGGGTATCCGTGTTGACGCCACTTGAGGAGGGCATTAACCCAAGCGGCTGATTTGCCAACTCCGTCAGCAAGCTGCCGTTGCGAAACGCCTAGCGCTTGAGCGTCGGCCAAGTACTCCGCAGCGTCACGGAGCGAGGACACGCCGGATTCGATTGAGTGCTTCGCCCGTTCGAGAAGTTCGGGCACCATCGCGATGTCGCGCAAGTTGAGAACGGTCAAGCCAGGCTGGACGGAGACTGGCTGCTGGTCTTTGACCAGTTCGTCCAGGCGAAAGCCGTTGTCCGTCATTTCCGTAGCCTTTCGTGGTCCGGGTTGAGGGACGCTTCCGTTTTCACGGCGGGCAGAGCGCTGAGCCAAAATTTGATACTTTGCTTCCCGGTATCCTTTGCGCTCCCTTCCAAATTGCTGTTTCAGTTTCTTCAACTCACGGACGGGACTAGCCTCGATTGATTTGAGGGTCATTGTTCGGCCTCACGCTCAATGACGCGCATCAGCTCGGACATCCGCCAAACGGATGTGCGCTTTCCAAGCCGCACTGCCTTTGGGTAGATTCCGTCGCGGATTCCTTGGTAGAAGGAACTGCGACTGACGGGGATCAGGCCGTTCGGCCCAACAATTTTTCCAATGCGAACGAGCGCATCAGTTGGCTTTTCTTGCATGTTTTCGGTCTCCATCGGCGGTCATTCGCCGTGGTCCGTTCATGCACTCGCTAGAAGGTTTTGACGCTCAATTGAGTTTTTTAAATCTCATTTGATTTTTTTGGATGATCCTGGTCATACAGGACGTCTGCCTCATTGAGGTAGGTTCTGATGGAATTGCCAGATAGATGCCAGTCTGCATTGTCCAGAGCCTTTTCAATCAATGCCCCGGTATTACGGTTGCCCGTGAAATGTTTGAACTTCGCTCTGGCCATTCCTCCCACCAATTTGAGCAGCGTCTGCCTCGCTCGCGGATTTAGATCGTCTGAAACTTGCTCATTAAGCGCCTCAACCTCGGCCAGCAATCTGTCGCGCTCTCTTCTCATGGATTGGTACCGCGTTTTCCAATTGCGGTGCGGCTTGCCTGTTCGGACAGTCGCTTCCAGTTTTTCGGGAGGCTTGATCCCATTGCTTGACGCCCAAGCTAAAAATTCTCTCGGCGTCATTGGACTCGATAGCTCCTCCATCTTTCGGGCACGATCCAGGAGGCGAAAAAGCCGACGATATTCCCACCCCTGCGTTCCGCGTTCTTCTGATTCCGCCGGGAGCCGATCAGGATCAATGTCCAGTAACAGGGCAGCGGCCTCCGCAACGGTCCATCCCGACATTCGGCTCCAAAACTCATAATCAACGCCTTCAGGTGCGTTGTTGTCCGGTGCCGTATCTGCCATTGGCTCTTCCATCGTGAACTAGCGAGTGCGGTGACTATAACCCGCTACAGAGCATGCGCTGAATGCTCACTTTGCGGTCCGGGAAGAACCGGGGCGATCCAGGGCTAAAGTTGGTCTTTATGTTGGTATGCGCCTCCGTCATATACGTCTAACTTACTGACACAACTTAGTTATTTCCACAGAGTATGGGCGCTGCCGGGCCCACCACGCTTCGCCCTTCGGGCTACGCGTGGCGTAGCCACGCCGACCCGAAGAGCGAGGCGTGTCCGGCGTAGCTTGAGTGAAACGAAAGCGAAGACGGACTGGTGCCGCATTAGTCACTCAGACGAGAACGAGTCTGCGTAAAGATGCGCGGCCGCGCAGCGCGCGATGCGGGCTACGGCTGGCAAGCCATCCTGCTTCACCCGCGGCGCTTCGCAGGATTTACATCGTCCTAAATCGTGAAGCAGGACCCCTTCGAAGCCTCGGCGAAGGAGGCCTTCAGTCCCGGGCCGCAATGGCAATTTCGATCGTGGTGCCGGCGCGGCTGCTCTGACTTTGAATGGTCCCGGCCATCTGTTCGACCAGACTTCGAACAATTCCACTTCCAAGCCCTGAAATCGTTGTAATGCTCGATCCTTCCGGAAGCCCCTTGCCGTCGTCGGCGAAGGTCAGGTGATACTTGCTCCCCTTCTCTTCCAGACGGATCACGACCGAACCAGCGCGTCCGTGATCGAACGCATGTTTGGTTGCATTCATCATCAGTTCGGCGACGATCAAGGATAGCAGCAGCGCCTTCTCCCGCCGCAGCCTGATGGAAGAGGGACTGACGACAACCAAAATGTTGTTGTTGCCCATCAAGGCCAGAATATCCTGGCAAAGCGCCTCCAGAAGTGACGTCGCTTCGACATCCTGTACCTCGGGATTGTACAGTCGCCGATTGATCCGGCTCATGATCTCAAAACGCCGTTCAGCCAATTCGACCACATCGACCGCTTTGCCCGGGTCGCGCCTGATCGCCTCTCGATTCTGCCGCAGCAGCGCGGAAACATTTTGCAGGTTGTTGGCGGTGCGGTGCTGCAGCTCACGAAACAATTCCGCTGACAGGTCACGCTCCCTTTCCAGTTCCTTCAATGTTTCATTGAGTCCGCGGGTCAACAGCAGGAGTATGGTCGACGTTACAACGTAAAGAATGATCGTGAGCTGACTGTCGGGCCACTCCAGCGAAAACGTTCCGCGCGGCGGCAACCACAAATACCAGGCAATGAGGCCGCCAACGACTGCAGCCAGGATGCCCGCGAGCCGACCGCCGACCACCGAGCAAATCACCATCGCCGGGAAAAGCGTGACATAGGGGATTTTGATATGGGGATCCAGCAGTTCGCGGACGCCCAACGCCAAAGCCACGACGATCAGCGCGATCAGATATCCGGACGGCTTGTCCTGATATCTCCGCAGCACACCGATAAAATCAACAAGACGCATCAAATTAGCCCAATCACCGTTATCTTGGGCGATTATACCGGAAGAATACAGTCAAATTTTCTTGGAGCTGCCTGCGAGAAGAAGCGGGATTTCAATGAGCCGCATCGTCAACGCGCCATCGAGCGGAACGTGATCGAATAGCGCGGCTCTTCCACCGGGGGAATGCTGTGCTCCCAGACATGCCTGGATTCCCCGGTCATGACGTAGAGCGAGCGCGGCTCGGCATCCAGGGTGAAGCGCTCCCATTTCCCGCCGCTCTTGCGGCGGAAGCGGAATTTGCAGGCTGAACCAAGCGACAACCCGAATACTTCGTCAAAATGCGGCTTGTCACGATGCCATCCGATTCCGACACCGGCATCGTATTCAGTGCAAAGAACCTGTCTTATCTTCGCGGTCGGGCCGCCATAGGCTTCGATCTTCTCGATCATCGGCACCAGCCATTCCGGAATCTGTTCGGCTTCCTGAAGCCGCTGCTGGCCGTAGTCGTATTTGAAACCGAACGATGCGACGCGCCGCTTGCCCTCGAACGCGCCGAACTGAAACGGCAGCAGCGGAAGTCCGCGAATCCGCTCGATGAGATCGAGCTCCATCGACGGGGTAATAATCTCGGGATAATATCGAAGACCTGGCGGACCGATGGCCTCCGGCGGAAATAGCGAGAACTGCTGGTTCAATGTCCGCCCTGTTCCCGCCGTACGGGCCCGTATGGTTTCGCGGCGGCGCTTTTCTTGCGGTCCATGAACCTTCCCGTCGCCTGGCTTCGGTTTGTTGACGGCCATCATGGTTCTCTGCGAAGCGGCTTGATGGGGAAGGAACGGAACCGCGCAAAAAATGTTCCTCTTTCGGCGCTTGCCGCCGCCTGGGAGTGAGCCATGAGCAGGGCCTTCGTCAAGGACCAGGACGCCGACTATCTCGAACTGCCGGATCGGCCGGTCTCCGAGCATCCGAATGATGTTACCGAGGCTGGCCTCGCACAGATCGAGGATGCCCTGGCGAAGGCAAGCGAAGCTTACGCTCTCGCTCAAGCCTCGGCGGATCGCGCCGCCATTGCCGCGGCGCGACGCGAGCTGCGCTACTGGACCGCGCGGCGCGCCACCGCGCGAATAGTGCCGGCCCCGGCAGACAGATCGGAAGTGTGGTTCGGAGCCTCCGTGACCATCCGGCGCGACGACGGCCGGGAGCAGACGTTCCGGATCGTCGGCGAGGACGAAGCCGATCCCGCCAAAGGTTCGATCTCTCACGTCTCGCCGCTTGCGAAATCGATGTTCGGAAAGCGCGTCGGCGACATGGTCACGGCCGGCAACGGGCAAGCCGAGATCGAGGCGATCAGCTACGGGGCTACCGCTGCCGAGAGCAGGCAACCCACCAAATCCGACGGAGAAGGTCATGATGCCTGATTATCCGAAGCCGCCATTTGCCTCGCAAAAGCAGCCGATGCCGGGAATGACCGACGCGATGCAGCCGCGACCGGACCATGGCGAGAAGACTTGCAAAGTAGCTTGAAAATGACTCATTTTCCGTCATGGCCGGGCTTCGTCCCGGCCATCCACGTTTTCTGCTTAAATACCGGTAGACGTGGATGCCCGACACAACGGCATATGCTCGGGCCGGCGAAGCCGGACCCGAGCGCCGGGCATGCGAGCTTCGCCATAAAGCTTCATCCAGAGATTCCAAGAAATAGTTGGGTCGGCAAGTGACAGCTACTCCGAAGCCGACCTACTCACTGACCCGGATACCAAGAGGCGTCTGGGTGCTCGGCTTCGTGTCGATGCTGATGGACGTCTCCTCGGAGATGATCCACGCGCTGTTGCCGGTCTACCTGGTGACGGTGCTGGGCACCTCGATGGTGACGGTCGGCTTCATCGAAGGCATCGCCGAAGCCACCGCCTCGATCACCAAGATATTTTCCGGCGCGCTCTCCGATTGGCTCGGCAAGCGCAAGCTTCTCGCGGCCATCGGCTATGGGCTGGCCGCCTTCACCAAGCCGGTATTCCCGCTGGCCCCCACCGTGGGCTGGGTGGTGGCTGCGCGCCTGGTCGATCGCATCGGCAAGGGTATTCGCGGCGCGCCGCGCGATGCGCTGATCTCCGATATCTCGACGGTTCATGTGCGGGGCGCGAGCTTCGGCCTGCGCCAGTCGCTCGATACGGTGGGTGCCTTTGTCGGGCCGCTATTGGCGATCGGCCTGATGTGGTGGACGGCGGATAATTTCAAGGCGGTGTTCTGGATCGCGGTCGTTCCGGCATTCCTGTCGCTGGCGCTGATCCTGTTCGCGGTTGAGGAACCGGAGCGGCCGCCCGGTATCCATCGGATCGAAAATCCATTGAGCCTGGAGGCGATCAAACGCCTCGGGCAGGTCTACTGGCGCGTGGTGATCGTCGGTGTCGTGTTTACGCTGGCTCGCTTCAGCGAAGCCTTCCTGATCCTGCGCGCACAGAATGTCGGGCTGAGCCTGACGTGGGTGCCCATCGTTCTCGTCGGGATGAATGTCGTTTATGCGCTGTCGGCCTATCCCGCCGGCGTGCTGTCGGACCGCTTCAATCGCAAGGCATTGCTTGCGGCGGGGCTGGTCATGCTGGCCGGTGCCGATCTGGCGCTGGCCCTGATGCCGAACCTTGGCGGTGTGGCGATCGGAGTGGCGCTGTGGGGCCTGCACATGGGATTTACCCAAGGCCTGTTTTCCGCCCTGGTTGCCGATGCCGCGCCCCCCGAGTTGCGCGGAACGGCGTTCGGGTATTTCAACCTGCTGACCGGTGTTGCGATGCTCGCAGCGAGCGTCATCGCCGGGGCGCTGTGGGATGCCTACGGCCCGGCAGGCACGTTCTTCGCCGGGCTCGTGTTCGCGCTGGTCGCGCTGCTGGGTCTGCTCATGATGAGCGGTGAAATCAGCAATGCCGCCGCTCAATGAGCCGGCATTTTCCGAATCACGCGGAAGTCACGGGAAAGTGGCTGAACGTGGATCGCGGAAGCGACGACCTAAAAAGCGCGGGGACAGTATGGGGATTGGGGACCAGCCAAATATCAGCGGATTAGACGAATTCATCGACGGCGTGTCTGTTTCCGGCGCGCCGCTTGCCCGACATCGACATCTCGGCGGATCGAACCGGTGAGCGGGCCAGGAGCGTGCAGGTCCGAACCCTGCCTGCTCACTGTTTTTCTGCCAGGCTAGCGGCAGTGCAAGGAGAACCATCAGCCGGAGGAGCCCTTCATGCGCGCGCCCGGTCACTTCATGGTTTCGGCGTAATCCGCAGGTTTGTCGCTGGCTTCGGTATATTGCCCTCGCGTATCGTGGGCTTCGTACGCCAGGCAGCTCCGTTGGCGGCCAGCTCCGCCCCCCGCTTCAACATCTCCGGCAGTCTGGTTGCGTCCTGCTTGTAAGACGCGGTCTCGCCCGAATAGCGCTTGAGGAAATCGCCAAATGCTTCGGGGCCGCCGGGCAGTCCCTCATAAGCCTTCGCGACCTCGTCGAGCGTTTCCTCCATCCTGGCCATCGCGACCAGAAAACGACGCCATCGATGTCCATCGAGGTCGAATTCGTCGCGCAGCGTCTCGCCGGCCTGCTCGCCGTAGCTCACGAGCTTGCGGATGGTCGCTTCGTCCATGGCGAGATTCAGTCCGCCCTCCTCCGGCTTGAGCACGACATGCGCGATCCGCTCCCGGTATCCGGGAAGCGTGCTTTGCAGATTGTCCTGCCAATCCTTGGCCGACATAAGCAGCCGCATCAGAAATCCACCGAGGCCGTCGAACGGCTGAACCGGCAACTGGCTTCCGCTGCCGCTGCTCGACGGCAGCCAGACGTCGTCACGATTTCGCTTCTCGTCGTAATCGTCCAGCGATATTGCGAAGGTTGGCGTGTTCGGCAAAAGCCGATCGAAAAAATGAATTGGAAAATTGCTCGACAGACCGCCGTCGCTGAACAGGCATCGTCTAAGCTTGTTGCGCTCGGCCTCCTCCAGGAGCGTGAAATCACGACGCCATAGCGGCACGGCGGAAATCAGCAACGGAAAACTCAGACTCATCCGGGCGCCGACGATGAGCGGCAGCCGCGCCGGATCGGGGAAATGATAATATTCTCCGGCCTCACCGGCGGGAGGCGTGAACGGCTCGCATTCCCTGCTCAGAAATGCCATGACGCCGCTGGGGAAGATTCGGTCCCATTCGCTTTTTTCGAAGACGAAGCGGTGGTCTTCCGGCATGGGCAAAGTATACGGGCGCTTCTCCATCAGGCTGGTCGTCATCATGGCCAGTTGAATAGCCGGACGGCCATTAGGCGGCGTGGCCAAATCGCCAAAGGTGAGCGGGCGGCCTGTCTTGTTTCCCGCGGCCTCGTCAATCAGGCGCGCAAGCCAGTCGGTGAATCCCTCCTTGGAGGAATCTGGCTGGCGGATACCGGGGCAAAGGCCAAAATCGTTCTCAACGAGGTCGGTATTCGCCGCCTTCACCAGCCGCCAGATAACTGCCGCAACCAGGCCCGTCAGCGCGAGCAGCAAGCCAAACGCCACAAACCCCGTGCCGCCGCCGATTGCCGGCGCGATCAAGGCGACGACGACGCCTGGCAGGAGCCCGAGCAATGCGCTCGGCCAGTAGCCGCCGACGGCGGCGCCGGTAATGGCGACGATCCGTCCTATCTTCGTTTTCGCCTTCAAGGCAGCGACGAAGATATCGAACAACGGTTTCAGAGCCGGCGTCGGCTGAAACATGGAGAGAAGGCCCGAACCTACCTCATCGGGAATCCTCGCCAGCCGATCGAAGCCCGCAGCTTCGGTGTGGCGTCCGTACTCCGCCGCGGCAGCAGCCGCAGCCGCGATCGCCCCGGCCGAGGTTCCGCCAATGTTCGAAAATCGATACTTTTCGGCGAGAGAAACCAGTGCAAGCGGGTAGACCACGCCGCTGGTGATCCCGCCTTTCAACACGATATCGCAGATTTTTTCCGGCTGTCCGAATCGCGATGCTTGATCGGCCATCGTCATGCCCCTTTACCGTTCGGGAAGGCGCACAGTGAACCGTAGCGTTCTCAATCTCAAGTAGAATGCGCTCGAAGCGGGCCAGCCATCTTCCGCGTTGACGATCCGCTCACGCCAGCGCCAGCCGCCGCCGCGCCCGGATCAACAGCGACACTACGATGACGATGTTGAGCGCATTCCACGCCAGCCCGTTCACGAACGCCGCGGCGTAGGAGCCGGTGGCGTCGAAGATCACGCCGGAGACCCAGCCGCCGAACGACATGCCGAATACCGAGGCCAGGATCACAATGCCGACGCGGGTCGCGGCTTCGCTCGCCGGCATCGCCTCGCGGACGATGATGGCGTAGCTCGGCACGATGCCGCCCTGGAACAGGCCGAACATCGCGGAGATGATGTAAAGCGAAGTCAGGCTGTCGAAAAACAGATAGAACAACAACGCAAAGCCCTGCGCCACCGATCCGATCAAAAGCGTCCGGATGCCGCCGATCTTGTCGGCGAGAAATCCCGAGCCGATGCGGCTGATGACCCCGAACGCCATCATCAGCGACAGCATCTCGGCGCCGCGCGCCACGCCGTAACCGAGATCGCCGCAATAGGCGACGATGTGAACCTGCGGCATCGCCATCGCCACGCAACAGGCAATGCTGGCGATGCCCAGCATCACCGTCAGCGTATTGGTCGAGAGCCTGAGATCGACCCGCGGTGGCGGCGCGTTGGCATGACTGCGCATCGCCGCCCTGCCGATCTGGGCGCGAAGCACCAGCAGCACGATCGTCATCATCACGGCGCAGAAAATGCCGATGGCGATGTGGGTGGCGCGCCAGCCGGCGGTCTGCATTCCCCAATTGACCAGCGGCGGCCAGATCGTGCCGCCGACATAATTGCCGCTGGCGACAATGGTCACCGCCAGCCCGCGATAGCGTTCGAACCAGTGCGAGGCCTCCGCCATCATCGGGCCGAACGTCGCCGAGGTGCCCAGCCCGATCAGGACATGCACCGCGATGAATTGCCACAGCGTGGTCGACAGTCCGGCGAGGACATAAGCAAGCCCGAGGAAGCTGATGCTGAGCGCCATGGCCGCCACGATGCCGAAGCGGTCGGTAACCCTGCCGGTGGCGACGCCGCCGAGACCGAAGCCCAGCATGGTCAGCGTGAAGGCCAGCGACACCGCGCCGCGGGTCGCGCCGAATTCGGCCTGGACCACCGGCAGCACCACCACGACCGACCACATGCCGACGCTGCCGATCGAGCCGATCAAAAGCGCCAGCGCAAGCCTCACCCAGGCCTGACCGGAGTCAGGGGTGAACAGCGGCGAATCTCGGGATGGATCGGCGGGAGCGTGCACGGCCGCAACTTCCTCGCCCGGAGCCTCCGGGTCAACCGGTATGGCGCGATATTGGGCATGCAGATGCAGTGCAACAGAGCGGTAACAGTCATTCCGGGGCGATGCGCAGCGTCGACCAGGACCCGGAACTTGCGAGATTCCGGGTTCGACGCTGCGCGGCGCCCCGGAATGACGGGCCCGTTAACGCTTTCCTAACCATAAACTGGGCAAAAATTGCCGAGTGAAGTCGAGGTCGTCGAACGCGTAAGACGGGGGAGTACCCGTGGACGCCAGTGCGGTGCCTCACTTTAGAAACGGTGGTCCTTCGGCCGCCGCGCAGACGTTTGGCGCCCGCGACCGGCATTCGCGGGGGGAAGCAGCAACCATGGTCGATGTCACGGCGGGTCAGGGCGGCGCGACGCCGGGGGCGGGATTTCCGAGTATCGGTGAAATCGGCACCATGCTGAGGCGCGGCGATCTCGCGCTGGCGTTCGGCATCCTCACGATTCTGGTGGTGCTGATCCTTCCCCTGCCCTCGATCGTGCTCGATCTCTTTCTCGCGATCTCGATCACGCTGTCGATCCTGATCCTGATGACGGCGCTGTTCATCCAGGCGCCGCTGGAATTCTCCTCGTTCCCGACCATCCTCTTGATCTCGACCATGCTGCGGCTGTCGCTCAACCTGGCCTCGACGCGGCTGATCCTGTCGCGCGGCCACGAGGGCACCGCGGCCGCCGGCCACGTCATCGAAGCGTTCGGCAATTTCGTGATGGGCGGCAATTTCGTGATCGGAATTATCGTCTTCGCCATTCTGGTGATCGTGAATTTCGTCGTCATCACCAAAGGCTCGGGGCGCATCGCGGAAGTCGCAGCGCGCTTCCATCTCGACGCCATGCCGGGCAAGCAGATGGCGATCGACGCCGATCTGTCCGCGGGCCTGATCGACGAGAAAGCCGCGAAGGAACGGCGCAAGGCGCTGGAAGACGAAAGCGGCTTCTTCGGCGCGATGGACGGTGCGTCGAAATTCGTGCGCGGCGACGCCGTCGCGGGCCTCCTGGTCGTGTTCATCAACATCATCGGCGGAATCATCATCGGCGTGGTCCAGCAAAGCCTCTCCTTCGCCGAAGCTGCGCACACCTATACGCTGCTCACCGTCGGCGACGGCCTGGTCACGCAAGTGCCGGCGCTGATCGTCTCCACCGCCGCCGGCCTGTTGGTCTCGAAAGCGAGCGTCAGCGGCGCCGCCGACAAGGCGCTGATGAAGCAGCTTTCCGGCTATCCGCAGGCACTCGGCATGTCGGCTGCCGTGATGCTGGTGCTGGGGCTGTTGCCGGGCATTCCGATGCTTCCCTTTCTCGGGCTGGGCAGTGGTGCGGCGGCGCTGGCGTGGTCGGCGCGCCAGCGCAAACGCGCCGCCTCGGCCGCCGAAGCCGCCGCGCTGGCTGCTCCCGCGGCCGCCGCGGCCGCAAGTGCGGCGGCGGAAGAGCCGATCGCAACCGCGCTGAAGATCGACGATCTCAAGATCGAGCTGGGTTATGCGCTGCTGCCGCTCGTAAACGGCCCCGACGGAAGCGACCGCCTGACCGAGCAGATCAAGGCGCTGCGCCGCTCGCTCGCGATCGAGATGGGCTTTGTGATGCCGGCGGTGCGCATTCTCGACAATGTGCAGCTGGAGGCGAACACCTACGTCATCAAGATCAAGGAAGTGGATGCCGGCACCGGCAAGATCTGGCCGAACCAGTTCATGGTCATGGACCCCGCCGGAAACCAGGTCGCCGTGCCGGGCATTCATACCATCGAGCCGACCTTCGGACTGCCGGCAACATGGGTCGAGGCCGGCCTGAAGGAGGAAGCCTCGCTGAAGGGCTATACGGTGGTCGATGCCGCCACCGTGCTCTCGACCCATCTCACTGAATTGCTCAAGAACAACATGTCGGACTTGCTGTCTTACGGCGAGGTGCAAAAACTCCTGAAGGATCTGCCGAAGGAGCAAGGCGAACTGGTCAAGGACATCGTGCCGAGCCAGGTTACGATTTCAGGCATCCAGCGCGTGTTGCAGCTATTGCTCGCCGAGCGCATCTCGATCCGCGATCTCTCGACCATTCTCGAAGGCATCGCCGACGCGCTGGCGTTCTCGCGCAACCCGGCGACGATGGTCGAACATGTTCGTGCCCGGCTGGCGCGGCAGATTTGCGCGCAAAATACTTCCCAGAGCGGCTACCTGCCGTTGATCGCGCTGTCCGCGAGATGGGAGCAGGCTTTTGCCAAGTCGCTGATCGGCCAGGGCGAGGACCGCAGCCTGGCGATGCAGCCGTCAAAACTTTCCGAGTTCATGACCGTGGTGCGCGACCGGTTCGAACAGGCTGCGCGCGAAGGCGAGGCGCCGGTGCTGGTGACCTCGGCGGCGATCCGGCCGTTCGTGCGGTCGCTGGTGGAACGTTTCCGGGCCCAAACCATCGTCTTGTCGCAGGCGGAAATCCATCCGCGGGCGCGGCTGAAGACGGTCGGAAGCGTCTGATCGCACGCCGCACCGGCAGGGCATTTCCGCCACAGGCAAACGATTTCTTGGCTGGGCACAATTGGCACCATTTTGCGCGGCAAAGTGCGTGTCTAAAGCAAGTCAATTGTAATCATTGAATAATTTGTCCTTGCCGAGATGTAATTCGCCGGAATCGGATCGCGGCGCTTCACATCTCTTCACGGCCTTGTGATCCCCTCTTCGGAAACTGAAAGCCGAATCCCCACGTTTGGTGTCGCGAGACGTTGAACCTGTCCGCAAGCGGAAGAGACAAATCCGCAACAGACGGGAAGGCGGCAGGAGGCTTCCATGAACCATTCGATCTACAGCGCAGATCGCTCGACCCATCTCAAGATCGTGGTCGTGGCGCTCGTTGCTGGTATCGCGGTGGCGGCCTTCGGCATCTCGGCTCGCACCAATTCGGATGACTACACTCAGACTGCGCGTGTCATGAAGGCCGGCAAGGCCGTGACGGTCACCAGCACGAACAGTGCGGTCGTTCGCTAACAAAGGATTTCACGAATTCACGCGGCTCTTTACCAGCCCCCCAAAGTCGCCACGTGGATAATAGAAGACCCCAACTACCCCCAAGTTGACTACCGAAAACGCCCGCTCCCCACGGGCGTTTTCTTTTTGTCGACTGATGAGTTCAACGGGCCGGCGGAACGGTCTCGATCAGCTTGCCGGTAAAGACCGGCGCCGAGTGCGGGACGCCGTCGGGCGATCCACCCGCCTGCTCGAGCGTCACCGCATAGGTCGCGTTGTTGATGACGTCACTATCGTATGACGCCAGCACCGGGCGCGCGGTGAAGTCGCTATTGCCGATGACCCCGAGCGAGCGCGGCCGCGGCAGCTTGTCCGAGATCAGCCAGAGCTCAAAACTCTTGCCGGGTTCGGCCGAGGCGCCGACCTTGCGCACCGTGAAGCTCTTGGTCGCCGCGTCCACCGTGAGAATGAAGGCAGGCGCCCCGCCCTCCTTCTGCAGCACGGCGACGTACTGGGCGGAGCGCGGTGTCGGCGCCGAAGGCGTCTTGACCTCAACCACCTGCGTCCGCGGCTTCGGACGGATGGCCCCGGGAAGCAGGTCCGGCTGATAGACCCCGACCGCGATCATGGCGATCAGGGCAGCTGCAATTGCCGTGGCGAAGGTCGCAACATTGCGCCAGCGCCGGGCCTGCGCTGACAGCCGAACCACGTTGGAGGTGTCCGCCACGGCGGCAGGCTCGACGGCCTCGGAAGCGGCCGGCGGCGTCGCCGGAAGCATGAGTGCAGCCTGCGCTTCTGACAGGCCTATCGCGGTCTTGATCTTGTTCCAGAGTTCGGGCCGCGGCTCGACCGAGCCGACCATCTGGTTCAAGACGCCGAGCTTGTGCTGCCACGCCTCGACCATCGCCGCGAAGTCCTTGTCGACGGACATCTTGGTCTCGGCCTCGGCCCGCTCATCGGCATCGAGAGTGCCGAGGGCATATTCCGCGGCGAGCGCGATATCGTCTTCGCTATGGGCCATCATCTAAAGTCCAAGGCACTCCCGGATGTCCATCATGCTGCGGCGCAGCCAGGTCTTCACCGTGTTCACCGGCGTCTCGAACTTCGCAGCCAATTGCTCGCGGCTCCAGCCGTTGTAGTAGGCGAGCAGCACCAGTTTTTGCCGGTCCGGCTCCAGACGGCCGACGCATTCCAGCAAGCGCTTCAATTCTTCGCTCATCTCGCGGCGCGCCAGCGGATCCGGGCTGTCGGCGGCCACTTCCATTGCCGCCGGCTCCTCCTCGATCGAGCGTTCGCCCCGCTTGCGCACGACGTCGATGGCACGGTTTCGGGCAATCGACGCCATCCACGTGATCGGCGACGACTGGCCGGGATTGAACTGTCCGGCACTGTTCCAGATCTTGACGTAAGTCTCCTGGATGACCTCCTCGGCAAGATCCTGTCGGCGCAAGATACGCAGCACGACGCCAAAGAGTTTCGCCCGCGTCGCCGCGTAAAGGCGCTCAAAGGCGGCCTCGTCCCCTTTTGCGACGGCGGCAATCAGCCAGACCAGCTCAGCTGGCGTCAGCATTCAGTGTCTCCAAATCGCGATCCGCTAATCGCTTTTTGTGTGCACCAGGGGCGGCAGTCCAGAGGTGTCGTATCATACCTTGCGCCAAGCCGTGCCACCAAGCCACCGATCACCGGCCTGTGGACTGCGGGCTTGCGAAAAACCCGGACCTCGCGGCCCGGGCTTTCGATGATGTTTACAGGTGAGGTGAGGAAGCGCCTCAGGCAATCGCCCCGATGCGTGCGCGCATCAGGCCGATGCTGTCGAGGTCGGCTTGCTCCCGGGCGCTTTCCTCGGCGCGCTCACGCGCCTGATCGCGCTCGTCCAGCAGCTCGACTTTCTTGAGCTCCTCGAAAGCCTCCGTCAGCAGGCTCTTGGCATCTTCAAGCTGAATGCGCAGTTCGTCGGCGGAGCGGGTCAGATTTTCGCGCCGCTGGATTGCGGCCTTGGCATAGGTCGGATAGGCGAAGTGCGAGGGGTCGTTGATCCCGGCGCGCTCCTGCTCGGAGTGGATTTCCCGCTCCAGGTCAACCGACATGCGCTGGAAGTCGGCGATCATGCCTTCGATCTGGGCGACCCTTCGGCGCTTCTCGTCGACCTGAAACTTCTTCAGGCGGATTAGCGTTTCACGTGACTTCATCGACTCATACTCCCCAGAAGTCCCGGTCTGAAAGCGGGACGGAACCGGCTCCCCCCAAGGGCCCCGCCGGCATCGCTACTCGTATGGCGCGGATGATGGCCTGACAAAGTTAGCGTTCCGTTTCCAAACTTCCGAGGATTTGCTCAAGTTGCCGGTAACCGTCATTCAGGCCGGTCACTTCGTCCTTGTCCTGGCGCAGAAACGCCTCGAGCGGCTCACGCAGGGCGATCGCCTCGTCGACCTCGGCGCTCGAGCCGGCGCGATAGGCCCCCAGCCGGATCAATTCCTCCATGTCGGAATAGGTTGCCATCACCTGGCGCCCCCTGGTGATGACCGGTAGATAGGCCGGGTCGGCCGATCTCGGCATGGTCCGGGACACCGACTTGAGAATGTTGATCGCCGGAAAACGTCCGCGCTCGGCGATCGCCCGTTCCATCACCACATGGCCATCCAGAATGCCCCGAACCGCGTCCGCGATCGGTTCGTTGTGGTCGTCGCCGTCCACCAGCACCGTGAAGATGCCGGTAATGGTGCCGGCGCCGATCCCGGGACCGGCGCGCTCAAGCAGCCTGGGCAATTCGGTGAACACGGTCGGCGTATAGCCCTTGGCGGTCGGCGGCTCGCCGGCCGACAGGCCGATCTCGCGCTGGGACATCGCGAAGCGGGTGACCGAATCCATCAGGCACAGCACATCCTTGTCTTCATCTCGAAAATATTCGGCGATTGCCAAAGTCAAGTAAGCCGCCTGCCGCCGCATCAATGCGGGCTCATCGGAGGTCGCCACCACCACCACCGAGCGCGCCAGCCCCTCTTCGCCAAGATCGTCCTGCAGGAATTCCTGCACCTCGCGACCGCGCTCGCCGACCAGGCCGATCACGGTGATATCGGCGTCGACATTGCGCGCCAGCATCGACAACAAGACCGACTTGCCGACGCCGGAGCCGGCGAAGATGCCGAGCCGCTGGCCGCGGCAGCAGGTCACGAACGTATTGAGCGCCCGCACGCCGAGATCGAGCGGCTCACCGACGCGCCTGCGCGAATGCGCCGGCGGCGGCGCGTTGCGGTAGGGGATCGGCGAGGGGCCCTGCGGCAACGGCCCCTTGCCGTCGATCGGATCGCCCATCGCGTTGAGGACGCGGCCGAGCCACAGCGGCGAAGGCCGCACCTGGCTTGCGGCATTGGCGATGACCGCGCGGCAGCCGCGCCTGACCCCTTCGAGGCCGGCGAACGGCATCACCACGGCGTTGTTGCCGGTGAAGCCGATGACCTCGGAGGGGATGAAACGGTTGCCGCCGGTGTCGATCACGATGCGCGCGCCGACCGACATCGCGTGAATCGGACCGGCGATCTCGACCATCAGCCCGCGCACGCCGACCACGCGGCCATAGATGTTGACGGCGTCGATATCGCTGATCTGTTCGGCGAGCGCCTTCATTGCGAAAGCCTTAAGTTTCCGCGCTTTGCGGGCCTTCCCTTAACTTCGTGTTTACCCGCATCGTTAATCATTACGTCACTGTCTTTGGTGACTGAGAGCGCTCGCCCGTCAGAACGAAGGTCGAGTCGTGAGAGTTGGTTAAACCCGCCTCTTAATGTGGAACTTGAACGAGAGCGGGTGCAAAAAACTGGTTCGGCGCAATATCTTAGGGCAATTCGGCAAAAATTGCACTGATAGAGCTTGAAAACACGAATCAGATTTTGTTAACCATATGTCGTCAGGATCCGAATCAGTTGTTCAAAGGCGTTTTGAGTGCCGCAAGTGCGGCCGACCTGACGCCCGGGAGCGGCGACTATAGGGGACTGGCATGCGCGTATTGCTGATAGAAGATGACAGCGCCGTCGCGCAGTCGATCGAGCTGATGCTCAAGTCCGAGAGTTTCAATGTCTACACGACCGATCTCGGAGAAGAAGGCGTCGATCTCGGAAAACTTTACGACTACGACATTATTCTGCTCGACCTCAACCTGCCTGATATGTCCGGCTACGACGTGCTCAAGCAGCTTAGGGTGTCGAAGATCAAAACCCCCATTCTGATCCTCTCCGGCCTCGCCGGCATCGAGGACAAGGTCAAGGGTCTCGGGGTCGGCGCCGACGACTACATGACCAAACCCTTCCACAAGGACGAACTGGTTGCGCGCATCCATGCGATCGTGCGCCGTTCCAAGGGCCACGCCCAGTCGGTGATCCAGACCGGCGATCTCGTGGTCAATCTCGATACCAAAACGGTGGAAGTCGGCGGCCAGCGCGTGCATCTGACCGGCAAGGAATACCAGATGCTGGAGCTGCTCTCGCTCCGCAAGGGCACCACGCTGACCAAGGAAATGTTCCTCAACCATCTCTACGGCGGCATGGATGAGCCGGAATTGAAGATCATCGACGTCTTCATCTGCAAGCTGCGCAAGAAGCTCGCCAACGCCTCCGAGGGGCGCAACTTCATCGAGACCGTCTGGGGCCGCGGCTACGTGCTGCGCGAGCCGCACGAGGTCGAGGAACGCATTCCCGCCTGATCAAGAGTTTCGGCGAGCTTGTACAGCTCGCGCCTCCCGACTGGACCCCGCCGCAAATGGCGGGGTTTTTGTTTTGGGGCCGCGACAATGCCGGGCGTCACCTGGCATTCGGCACCGGACCGCATGTGTGCCTTCACGAACCTCGCCAGGCTGGAGATGCGGGCGCTGTTCAGCAGTCAAACGCTTCCACATAGAGACGGAACAGCGCGCGCTGAACAACATCCTGCGCGGCTTCAGCCAATTGATCGTCGTGCGAATTGGAGTCGCTCAGGGCGCCGCAGCAGCAGCAAACGTCCTTCAATGCCGAGAGCGTCATCGCCGTGACACCGGCACGCGCAGTTCGGGTGACGTTCGGGCGGTAAAGCCCGCGCCGTTCCGGGCAGGACCTGAAGGCGTCGGATATCCCGACCACGGATTCGGCGGCACCCAGCGCCAGCACGCCATCGGGTTCGAGCACCCTTGCAAGCCGATCGAAGATATTGATCTTGGTGTCCTGGTCAAAATAGATCAGGACGTTGCGGCAGAAAATCACGTCGAACGTACCGAGATGGGAAAAATCCTGGAGCAGGTTCAGTTGCCGGTGCTGCACCATGGCGCGGATGTCGGCGTTGAGCTGCCACAGCTCTCCGGTTTGCGTGAAATACTTGACCAGCATCTGAATCGGCAGGCCGCGCTGGACCTCGAACTGGCTGAAGATGCCGGCCTTGGATTTTTCAAGAACGCCTTGCGACAGATCGGTCGCGACAATTTCAACCCGCCACCCCGTCAGCGGAGCGAATTCCTTGATGCACATCGCGATCGAATAGGGCTCCTGCCCGGTGGAGGAAGCCGCACACCAGATCCGCAGGGAGCGGCGGTTGGCGCGCGCCTGCACAAGCTCAGGCAGCACCGTCTGCCGCAGATGATCGAACGGAATCTTGTCGCGGAAAAAGAACGTCTCGTTGGTGGTCATCGCCTCGACCACCTCCAGGGTCAGCGCCTCGGCTCCGCTCCTTATTTTTGCAACCAGTTCGTCGATGCCGGAGAGATCGACCCTTCGCGCCAGCGGGGTCAATCGGCTTTCGACCAGATATTGCTTGTCGGAAGACAGATCCAGGCCGGATCGCTCTTTCAACAGCTTGCGCAAGAACTCATAATCCACTGGCGTCACGAACGATCTCCCGAAAACAACCGAACCAGTTTCGGCGCGATCTGATCAAGCGGCATCACGGCGGCGCAGATGCCCGCATTCGCCGCCGCCCCCGGCATTCCCCACACCACACTCGAAGCTTCATCCTGCGCGATCACGCTGCCGCCGGCGGCGACGATCTCCTTGCCTCCGCGCATCCCGTCCGAGCCCATGCCGGTCAGCACGACGGCCAGAATGCCGCCCTCCCAAACGTCGATCGCGGAGGTGAACAATGGATCGACCGCGGGCTTGCAGAAATTGACCGGCGGTCCATCGTCGAGAGCGATCACGGCATCGCGGCCATGCCGCGCGACGCACATATGGCGGCCGCCCGGCGCGAGATAGATCTGGCCGGCCCTGATGATCTCGCCATCGAGCGCTTCGCGCGCCGGCCGCCGGCTCGAGCGCGCCAGATGCTCCGCAAGAATCGTTGTGAATGTCGGCGGCATATGCTGGGTGATCAGCACCGGAAAACGATCGATCACGGGGCCCAGTTCGGTGACCATCGCCATCAACGCCTGCGGACCGCCCGTCGATGAACCGATCAACAGCGCGCGCGGCGCTTGCCTGCTGAACGCGCGGCGCATCAGTTGCGGCTGCGCGACCGGCCGGCGCAACAGCTCGCGCGGCTGATCGAACGCCGGCCCCAAAGCCGAGCCCGGCGAAGCCGGGGCTGCGCGGCGGACCTTGGCGCCGAGCTGACGAATTTTCTCGACCAGATCGTGGCGGAAGATTTCGGCCGCGCCCGCTTCGCGGGTGCTTTCGGGCTTTGGAATGTAATCCGATGCGCCAAGCGAGAGCGCCTTGAAGCTGATCTCCGCGTTGCGGCGGGTCAGCGTCGAGGCCATGATGATGATCAGGTCGCGTTTCTTTGCCAACAGCAAGGGCAGCGCGGAAATGCCGTCGAGCTCCGGCATCTCGATATCGAGCAAGGCAACATCGGGGTTGACGCGTTCGATCTGGTTGACGGCGTCAAGGCCGGTGCGCAGCGATGCCGCGACAACCATGTCCGGTTCCGATTCGACCCAGCGCGCGATCAACCCTCGGATAACGACGGAGTCATCGACCACCATTACCCGCAGCGGCTCTTGTCGCATCGCATTCGGGGTCGAGGTACTCGCCAACGCAATACTCATTGTTCACCCAGACGGCACACAAGCGGCACCATTGAAACGACAACGCCGATGGCCATTGAGCCGCCGGATGGCGCAGATCAGATCAGGCCGACTTCCTGGAATTTCGCGGTGACGATTTCCTTGTCGAACGGCTTCATGATGTATTCGTTGGCGCCGGCATGAAGCGCGCGCGCGATGTGCGCGACATCGTTTTCAGTGGTGCAGAACACCACCTTGGGCTGGTCGCCGCCGGGCATGCGGCGCAGATTGCCGAGGAATTCATAGCCGTCCATGACGGGCATGTTCCAGTCGAGCAGGATCGCATCGGGCAATCCGCGCTTGCAGACTTCCAGCGCTTTTTCGCCGTCCTCGGCTTCGAGGATCTGGAAATCCAGGCCTTCCAGAATGCGCCTTGCGACCTTTCGAATGACACTCGAGTCGTCGACCACCAGACATGTTCTCATTTCAGCCTCTGCTTCTTGGAGAAAAGGGACGTTTCCATTGCAATTCAAGTTTACGCACGTTGCCGGCGATCTTACGCCGCCAGCATGTCGGGTATGATTTCGAGCACGCGATCGACGTCGAGCACGACCATCAGCTCGCGCTCGAGGCGATGTACGCCGCCGGCGAGTTTTGCCATGCGCGGATCGAGATTGACGGGATTTTCCTCCCTTCCGTCATCGGCGAGTCGCAAGACCTCGCCGATCTGATCGATCAACAGGCCATAGGATTCGCCGCGCAGGTCGACGCCGACCGCCATCGGCAGCTTGCCGTCTTCGTTCTTCGGCAGGCCGAGACGGGCGCGCATGTCCACCACGGTGACGATGCGGCCGCGCAGGTTCAAGACTCCGGCGATCTCCCTCGACGCCAGTGGCACACGCGTCAGCCGCTCGGGCATGAACACATCCTGGACGCGCGAGATCGGCAGCCCGAACAGTTGGCCGCCGATCACGGCGGTGACGTATTCGGCGACGGTTCCCTCAACGGATTCGGTCCTGCTGGTCATGCTTTAATCCTTCATGCCGTCCGGCTGAACTTGTTTCATGCCGCCCGGTTGAGTTCGGCGGTCTGCTCCTTCAACGCAGCGATCAGGCCGGGGCGATCGAACTTGGCGACATAATCGTGGAAGCCGGCCTGCCTCCCGCGCTCGATCGCCGCCGGCGACACCATCGAGGACAGCGCGATGATCGGCATCGCGCTCAAATGCGCATCCGCCCGGATCGTTTCGGCGAACTCGAACCCGTTCATGTCGGGCATTTCGATGTCGGTCAGCACCGCGTCGAACGATTGCCCCGAGCGCAGCGCCATCAGGCCCTCTTGCGCATTGGTGGCCACCCGAACCCGGTAACCGGCTGCCTTGAGGACCGGCGCCAGCATGTTGCGGAAGAACGCGGAGTTGTCGACCAGAAGCACCGATTGCGCCAAGGCTGAGGGCCGCATTTCCCTGCGGCTGAACCAGTCGGCGAACGCCATCGGGAGGAAGTGGCCGACGTCGATCACCTCGGTGGCCTGGCCCTTGATCACGGCGGAGCCCAAAATGCCTTCTTCGCCGCCGGCGACCTCGATATCGAGTTTTTCCTCGACGATGTCGATGATCTCGTCGACCACCAGACCCATCGAGCGGCCGTCGTCGGCGAACACCAGGATCGGCTGGGCGCCGGAGGTCGCGATCGTGACGCTTTCCATCTGCACCAGCGGCATCAGCTGGTCGCGGTATTGCACCATATGGCGGCCGTTGGAGAGCTCGATCTTGTCGGCGGCGATCTCTTCCAGCCTGGTGACCAGCGCGAGCGGCACTGCCTTGGGCTGATTGGTGCCGGCGCGGAACACCAGAAGCGAGGTCAATTGCTCGGCAGTGCTGGCGCGCATCGCCGCGTTCTCGTCGGCGATCTCGTGCGAGGCCGAGCCGGCGGCGCCGAGCGCCTTGGCAATGCCGTTGGGATCGATGATCATGATCACCGCGCCATCGCCGAGAATGGTATTGCCGGAAAACATTTCGATGTGGCGCAGTTTTGTCGACATCGGCTTGACCACGATTTCCTCGGTGTGGAACACGCCGTCGACCACGATGCCAAAAGTCTGGCTGCCGACCTGGGTCACCACGATAAAACCGTTCTCCGGATCGGAGGAGGAGCCGTCGTCGATCTTGAGCAGCTTCTTCAGATGCATCAGCGGCAACAGCTTGTTGCGCAGCCGAAGCACCGCGGTGTCCTTGATGCGCTCGATGCGGTGCTCGGAATTGGCGCGGGCCCGCACCAGTTCGACCACCGACAGCTGGGGGATGGCAAAGCGGTCGCCTGCGGCTTCCACGATCAGCGCCGAGACGATGGCAAGCGTCAGCGGGATCTTGATGGTGACGGAAGAACCCTCGCCGGCCACCGACTTGACGTCGATGGTGCCGCCGATCTGATCGATATTGGTGCGCACCACGTCCATGCCGACCCCGCGGCCGGACACGCTGGTGACCTGAGCGGCCGTGGAAAACCCTGGCGCGAAGATGAACTTGTGGATCTGGGCTTCCGTCAGCTTCTCGAGTTCGGCCTCGGTGACGAGACCGTTGGCGATCGCTTTGGCCTTGATCCTCTCGGTATTGAGCCCGCGGCCGTTGTCGGCGATGCAGATGATGATGTGGCCGCCTTCGTGATAGGCGGATAGGCGAATGGTGCCCTGCTCCGGCTTGCCGGCGGCCAGCCGCTCGGCCGGGGTCTCGAGCCCGTGGTCGGCCGAGTTGCGCACCATATGAGTCAGCGGATCCTTGATGAGGTCGAGCACCTGGCGGTCGAGCTCGGTGTCGGCCCCATGCATCTCCAGCTCGATCTGCTTGCCGAGTTCGCTGGAGAGATCGCGCACGATCCGCGGCAGCTTCTGCCAGGCATTGCCGATCGGCTGCATCCGCGTCTTCATGACGCCTTCCTGCAGCTCGGCGGTGACGTTGGACAGCCGCTGCAGCGGCACCTTGAACTCGGTGTCCTCGTGCCGCCTGGAGATCTCGAGCAACTGGTTGCGGGTCAGCACCAGCTCCGACACCATCGTCATCAGGTGTTCCAGCGTATCGACATTCACGCGGATCGACTGGTTGGCGACCCGGTCGCCCTCGGAAGCCTCGGACTCGGCAATTGCCTTTTTCGGGCCCGGCTTTTCCTGTTTCGGCGACGCCGCGCGCTGCTCGGGCGCGGCTGCATGCTCGGTTGCGGTCTCGCGGAATGCGCGCTCCAGCTCATCGAGCGGCACTTCCCCAGCGCGCAATTGCCGTTGCAGCGTCTGCGCCACCAATGTGCCCTGCTCGACCGCGGGCTTCATGGCAGCAGCCGGTTCCGACATGGCTTCCATTCCCTGCTGGACCATGGCTTGCAGCTTGACGATCAGATCTTGATCGTTGCCTTCCGGCTCGGCTTCGGTCGCCTCGAGCCCTGCGAGGATTTCCTTGATGCGGTCGATGCTGCTCAGGATCAGCGTGACGGCTTCTGCCGTCACCGGCATGCCGTCGCGGAATTTGCCCATCAGGGTCTCGCCGGCATGCGCCAGCGCTTCCAGCCGCGGCAAACCGAGAAAGCCGCAGGTGCCCTTCATGGTGTGAACCAGGCGAAAGATGTTATCGAGAATCCTGGCGTTGTTCGGATCCTGCTCGAACCGCACCAGCTGATTATCGACCGTATCCAGGCTTTCGTGGGTTTCCGTCAGGAACTCCCGCAACAGATCGTCCATGAAACAGGCCTTCGAACGCAGGGGCGCGCGACTTCGACACGCCTTTCCAAGTTCGGCCAGCTTCTATGCAAAGCGTTTAATATTGGTTGAGTAATTGGAAAAGAACGGGCTCAACAAAGAGATAAGACCGACTTCATTGAGTCCGGCAGCAGGATATAAACCGCCGGTTAACCATAATTTCGCGCCGGCGCCTTTCTCCAGCAAAGTGCGCGAGAGCTTCAAGAAGCAGTCACGACCACCGCTTCGCCCTCGGGCGCAAGCACCACTCTCAGTCCGCAGGACTGAGCCAAAAGCCGCGTGTAGTAAGGCTGCACCGCATGGGCATCGATCGCGGAGGCGTGGCCCGAGCTCAACAGATCGGCGATATTTTGCGGCATGCGGGCGTTGAGCCCACTGGCGGCGACGCGAAAGCCCATTGCATCGCCTTCGCCGACCGCATCGACCGTGAGCACGCCGCCGCGCGGAATCGTCTGCTGCGCGATCACCAGCATGTTCAAAAGCAGCTTGACCTTGTTCTTCGGCAACAACAGCCGCGGCAGATTCCACGCGATCGCGGTCTTGCTGTCCTCGAGATGACCGCGCGCCATCGTCTGTGCGTCGCCGAGGTCGATCTGCGCGCCCGACGATCCCGCTGCCCCAAACGCCAGACGGCAGAACTGTAGTCGCGCGGACGCGGTCTTGGCGCTCTTGCGGATCAAATCGAGCGCAAATTCGCGATCTTCCGGCTTGGGATTGTCGTCGAGCACCTCAAGCCCATTGACGATGGCGCCGACCGGACTGATGAGATCGTGGCAGACCCGCGAACACAACAGCGCCGCGAGTTCCAGGGTATCGGGAACGGGGGCGGGAGACGAAGTGCCGGACATAAACTGTTCCTGGAGATCCATGACAACCTCGGACCAAGGCGAATCACGCGTGTTCTGGTTTGATACACTGTGGACGCGCGCCCGGCCAGCACAGGGCGGCAACGTTAAGGGAAAGACGAACAGCATATGAGGCCCGCCAATGGATGAGGCACATTCGTCGGGACCGGTGATCGATGGCGATGCCGCGGCCGCGCTGATCGAGCCGTTGACCGAGCTGGTGGTCCGGGCTGGCGCCGCCATTCTTGCGGTCAACCGCCCGGCGATGAAGGTCGAGGGCAAGCTCGACGGAACGCCGGTGACAGAAGCGGATCTGGCCGCCGACCGGATCATTGGCGAAGGCCTGGCGCGGCTTTTTCCGGATATCCCGGCATTATCGGAGGAACGCGCTCACCTGGCGAAGCCACCTTATGGCGGCAGCTTCTTTCTGATCGATCCGCTGGACGGCACCAAGGAGTTCGTCGCCGGCCGCGCCGAGTTTACGATCAATCTCGCGCTGGTCACCCATGGGACGCCGCTACTCGGCATCATCGCCGCACCGGCACTTGGATTGGTTTGGCGAGGGCTGGTGGGTCGAGGAGCCGAGCGGCTAGGCACGGAGGGTTCCGTGCCCGAGCCAATTCATACCCGCACGCTGCCAAAACGTGGCGATCCCTGGATCGTGGCGGTCAGCCGCTCGCATGCAGATATCAGGACCGAAGCCTTTATCGATGGCAGGCCCGGCGCGATCCGGCAGGTGGTTGGCTCCGCGGTCAAATTCGGCCGCGTGGCGGAGGGGAAGGCCGATATCTATCCCCGCCTCGCCCCGACCAGCGAATGGGACGTCGCGGCGGGACACGCGCTCGTCACCGCGGCCGGCGGCAAGGTCACCGATGCCGAAGGCAATGACGTGCAATTCGGGAGAGGCCGCAAAGGCTTTATCGTGCCGGAATTCATCGCCTGGGGCGATCCTGACGCGGCGGGATGACTTACTCTTCGTCATGGCCGGGCTCGTCCCGGCCATCCTCTGGCTCAGGCGCTACTGCGCCAGATCCTGCTCCAGCACCGGCCAGCGCAGCTTCGCCTGCTGCAGGAAGCGCGCCGGAGCGGCGGCGAATGTATCGCGGTTATCCTCGCGGCCGAATAGATAAAGCCGCTGTCCCGAGATCAGCCAAAACCGGGGGTTGCCGGCAAAGGTGACGCCGCGCGCCAGATCGATCGGGTCGTAGCCCCCGAACTGGGGGCCGTAAATATCGGGATGGGCGACAAAAGACGCGCGATTGCCCTCGTTGCGGAAGCGCCAGACGGCGCCGGCGTCGGAGGCCTCGAACGCCGGCAGACCGACCAGGGGCCGGGCGTCGACGAAGTAGGCGACCGGGTCGAAACCCTCGATCGCGACACCCGAGTAGCGGTTCACGACCACCCGCTCCGTGGTCGCGGCGCGGGCCGCGAATGGCGGGAAGGCCTGCGAGCCGAGGCTTGCCAGCAAAAGGAAAAAGGCTAATCCGGGGCGAAATTCCATTCCGGAGCGACTGCCGTTTCTTTCCTGCCGTTGTGCCGTCATAGTTGGTACCGATAACATCCGAGTCGGGGGACACCTGGACGCAACCTAGAGCGGTGCTCGTTGGCATCAGGTTAAGGCGGCGGCCAGGATTTCGATACCAGGGGTTCTTTGATGAATTTCGCATCACGCCTTGCCGCGGGCACGCTCGCCGCGCTGCTGTGCTGGACCGTGCCCGCTTCCTCCCAGCAAGCGCCGCCGCCGCAACCGCCTCCGCCGCAGTACCAGCCCGGCGGCAACACCTACGGACCGGACGAATTGGTCGGCGCCGGACACCGGTTTTTCGGCAATGTATCGCGCGGCTTGGCCTCGGTGATCGAGCGCGCGGTCAGCCAATGGGGCCTGCCGAACGGCTATGTCCTTGGCGAGGAAGGTTCTGGCGCCTTTGTCGCCGGACTGAGATATGGCGAGGGCACGCTCTATACCAAGAATGCCGGCGATTTGCGGGTCTATTGGCAAGGGCCGTCGGTCGGCTTCGACTGGGGCGGCGACGGCGCGCGTACCATGACGCTGGTCTACAATCTCCCCGCCACCAATGCGATCTACCAGCGTTTTGTCGGCATCGATGGCTCCGCCTATATCATTGGCGGCTTCGGGATGACCGCGCTGACCGCCAACGGCATCGTGCTGGTGCCGATCCGCTCCGGTCTCGGCCTGCGCCTTGGCGCCAATATCGGCTATCTCAAATATACCCCGCGCGCGACCTGGAACCCGTTCTGATCGCACCGGGTTACGGATTTCCCAAAGCCTGCAAACGCCAGGGTACAGATCCACGCAAACGCGGCATCAGGCTGGCGTTTACCCTGTTGCCCATGGCATTGTGATCAACACATTTCTCGCGAGGAGTAGCATCCATGGTCGAACCGATCATGTATCTGGCGATCGGTTTTCTGGTCTCGATGCTGTTCGGGCTGATGATCGTGCCGCTGGTGCATAACCGCGCAGTGCGGCTGACGACCAGGCGCATGGAGGCGGCGACGCCGTTGTCGATGGCCGAAATCCAGGCTGACAAGGATCAATTGCGCGCGGAATTCGCGATGTCGGCGCGGCGGCTCGAGATGAGCGTCGATCAGCTCAAGAGCAAGACCACCAGCCAGCTCGCCGAGCTCGGCAAGAAATCCGACGCGATCAATCGCATGAAGCTCGAGCTTGGCGAGAAGAACGCCACCATCTTTTCGCTTGAGGCGCGCGACAAGGCGATGAGGGAACAGCTGCGCGCCACCGAAGAGGAATTCACCGCCAAGACCGCAGCGCTGCGCACCGCAGAGCAGGCGCTAAAGGACAAGCAAAACGAGCTCGGCAAACTCAATGCGGAATTGTCCGACCGGTCGATGATGGCGGAGAGCCGCCAGGTCGAACTGATCGCGGTGCGCGCCCAGATCGACGAGCTCAAGAACCGCGTCACTGATGCCGAAAAGGAATTTTCCACGACCCAGACGCGGCTGCAGCAGGAGCGCGGCGAATCCGAGAAGGCAACACGCGAGGTTGGCGAGGCGCGCAGCCGCGTCGAAAACCTGAGCCAGCGCGTCACCGATCTCGATCGCCAGCTGATCCTGCAGGTCAAGGAAGCCGAAATGCTCGCCAACCGGGTCAACGACCTGGAAGGCCGGCTTGCCACCCAAGGCAAACTGCTGGCCGAGCGCGACTATGAGAACAGGCAGCTGCGCCAGGCCCATGAGGCCGCCGAACGCACGGCAGGCGAGTTGCGCAACGAAATCGCCGCACTGGGCGGCAGCGGCAAATCGCCGGCGCTCGAAAAACTGCGGACCGAAAAGGCAGCGGTCGAGGAACAACTCCGCATCGCGCGCGACGAACGGAGCAAGCTGCAGCGCGACATCAACGCCATCCAGCAGCAGGCCGAAAGCTCATGGGCGACCGAGCGCATGGAAAATGCGCTGTTGCGCGAACGCATCAACGATATCGCCGCCGAAGTCGCAAAACTCGCGATGCAGCTTGAGGGGCCGAATTCGCCGATCGAGGCCATGCTGGCAGCGGAACCGGCGATCCCGTCAATGGCGGCACGACCGGCCAATGGCGCCGTAGCGAGTGGCGCGGCGGCCAGCGGTGGCGACGGCGAAGGCGGCGGGACGCTGGCCGAGCGCATCCGGGCGCTGCAATCCCATGCCTCCCGCGCCCGCCAGCAGCAACCGACCTGATGGTTCGGCGTGGTTTCGCGCTGACAGCTTGACACCCATGGCCTGCCCTTCGTAAATCGCCGTGAGTGACCTGTATTTTCCGATCGAGCGCCCGCTTGCCGGCCTTTGATCGTGCACGAGAATCCCGGACGCATAGCTCAGCGGGAGAGCGTTCCCTTCACACGGGAGAGGTCCAAGGTTCGATCCCTTGTGCGTCCACCATTTAAGCCCATGAAATAAGGGCCTTTTGCATCGGGTCAAAAATCCAGTCAGCAGTTTCAGGCAGAACGTGACGGAAACCTCCGTGTAGCAACTGCGGAGAAACTGCGGACTTTGTTCTTGGAGCGTTCCATTACCTCTCCTCGTCCGGATGCACCCAAACATAGGGAGTGATGTCGCGCGTCTCTGTCAGCCTAAGCCAGCGGCGGCACTGCCATTATACAGCCAATGCCGGGTCTGTTCGTCGGTCCATCCAGGAACCGCGAAGCCCTTAGTGACATTGGGGACGGTAACACCTTGGGTCGGGCGTAAGTGGTGTTCGTGCGGTTTAGAGCGATGCACTGTCGCGGCGTCGGCAGAAGCACACAAAGTGATCAATAGGCCCAGGGCCAAAACAGATCGCACCGTATTTGCTCCATTCAGTCTACCGACCAAGCCATCATGTGCGCACTGGGGGCCACGGCCCCAAGCTGTAGCGGCTTCACGATCGGTCAAATCTGCGGAATCATGGGCGCATGCCGCCCTCGGCGATTAGGGTACGTTGACCGCCGGCATTGGTGCGGTAGCTCGCGGCTCGAAGTCAATGTGTTGTCCCCGGACCATCAGGAGCACCGCGAACATAGCAAATAGGATTGCGAGCTCGCGCATCCGTAGAAAATACAACGGAAGCTATATTGCCAGTGTGAAGCAGTTCACTATGCCCGCCCTCACCCGCCGCCGCTCTCCCGACGCCCCCGATGAATGCTGGCACGTTCTTTTACGGTGACGTGTGCGTGGGCACGATCGCGCTCCGATCTGGCAATCCAACCGACACCAGCGGTTAAGATTTCGTTAACCTTACGGTAGCAAGACTTTGCCTGCTGGGGCTGGGCGCTTCATGAAAGGAGAATCCCATGCCAAATCTGGAAGAGGCCATTCGCGAACGTGCCTACCACCTCTGGATCGCCGATGGTCAACCCGAGGGCCAGGCGGACATCTATTGGCTCAATGCTCAACGCGAAATTATCACGACCTCAGTTGAAAGTTCAGGCAGCAACGCTGCCGCCACAGCTCCCACCGACACGGGATTGGTTGCGACGAAATTCGCTAAAGAGGCAAAGGTCGCCCGATCCGGAAAAAGCAAAACCCGCGCCGCATAGTTCCATGCGAGCATCGTCACGCGGGACCCGTGACGACAACTCCGTCACCAGCGGAGGGGGCAGCCCCGCTCCCCCTTTGTTCGTCGAAACGAGTCGAGGCCGACTTTCAAGCTTAGCGCGATCAGCGGGATGGCGAGCGGATGCCGGACTGGAAACCGCCGCACAGCACCGCGACGTCCGCCGGGCGCCACAATCCGACGGCATAAAATCCGAGCTGAGCCGTGCCGCGAACGCAATCAAATCGGCGTTTCTTTGCCTAGGAGCCTGTCCGAATAGTCGCTGTTCAATTCTGAGCGAGTTTGATTCAACCTTGGGCTATGAGCAAGTATTTTCGCCCCTGGAATATCGATCAGACACTGCTGCTGCCGCCGAATGTGCAGGACTTCGTGCCGAAAGGCCATGTCTCGCGGTTTATCGTTGAGCTGGTGCGGGAGAGCCTTGATCTCAAGGAGATCACGGGCAGCTATGTGAGCGGGCTCGGGCAACCGCCGTTTGACCCGCGGATGATGGTGGCGCTTCTGCTGCACGGCTATGCGAGTGGGCTGTATTCGTCGCGGCGGATCGCGAAGGCCTGCCGCGAACGGAACGATTTTGTGATGATTGTGGCGCTGGATCCGCCGGATTTTCGCACGATCAGCGACTTCCGCAAGCGGCATTTGAAGGCGCTCGGCGCGCTGTTCCTGCAGGTTCTGAAGTTGTGCGAGACGGCAGGGCTGGTCAAACTTGGCCATGTCGCGCTTGATGGCACGAAGATCAAGGCGAACGCGTCGAAACATAAAGCGATGAGTTATGAGCGCATGAAGAAACGCGAGGCAGAACTGAAAGCCGAGGTCGCTCGCATGCTGGCAGCCGCCGAGGCGGCGGATTCCGAAGAGGACGAGACGTTCGGCAAAGACAAGCGCGGCGACGAGATGCCGGATTGGGCCGGCGACAAGCAGAAACGGCTGGCGAAGATCCAGCAAGCGATGGCGGCGCTGGAGGCGGACGCCAGGCTGGCGGCGGAGGAAGAGCGTCGTATCGAGGCCGAAAAGGAACAGCAGCGCCAAGCCGAAGGCCGCAAGAAGCCGGGCAAACCGGCGGCGCCGCCGTCGGACCAGCCCGATCCCAAGTCGCAACGCAACTTCACCGATCCGGAAAGCCGCATCATGAAGTCGAAGGATGGCTTCGTTCAGGCCTACAATGCACAGGCCGCGGTCGACGCAGGCGCCCAGATCATTGTCGCGCACGAACTGACGCAGTGCGGCAACGATCAGGGCCAGCTGGTGCCCCTGATCGAGGCCATCGAGACCAATCTCGGCCGCAAGCCGGAGCAGGCCTCAGCGGAACTCCGGCTACTGCAGCGAATCCAATCTCGAAGCGCTCGAAGCACACGGCGTCGACGGCTATGTCGCGCCCGGACGCGCCAAGCACCCGACAGCAGCGAACGGAAAAATCGGCGGACCGTTGACCCAACGGATGCGAAAGAAGATCGACGACGGCGGCTTCGAAACACCCTACCGATTGCGAAAGCAAGTGGTGGAACCTGTGTTCGGACAGATCAAACAGGCGCGCGGCTTCCGCCAGTTCCTGTTGCGGGGCGTAGAGAAAGTGCGTGCCGAATGGGCCTTGATCTGCACCACCCACAACCTCCTGAAGCTGTTCACCCTCGCAAAGGCAGCCTGAGCCGGTTAACCTGCAACAAATGCCCGTCGCAATGCCTATCTGGACAGGCTCCTAGC
>CAVUYV010000010.1:0-200238 GCA_963745785.1 uncultured Alphaproteobacteria bacterium
CCGGACGTCCGCGCTCGGTCTATCGCAAGAACAAGCTCAGCCGCATCGCGCTGCGCGAACTCGGCTCCAAGGGCCTGGTTCCCGGGCTCGTGAAGTCGAGCTGGTAAGGAGGGTCGGAACATGTCAACGCACGATCCGATCAGCGATCTCATCACCCGCATCCGCAATGCGCAGATGCGCGCCAAGCCCAAGGTCTCGACCCCGGGCTCGAAGATGCGCGCCAACGTGCTCGAGGTGCTGAAGGCGGAAGGCTACATCCGCGGCTACGCCAGCGTCGAGCATGCTTCCGGCCGCAGCGAGCTTGAGATCGAGTTGAAGTATTTCGACGGCGAGCCGGTCATACGCGAGATCGAGCGGGTATCGAAGCCGGGGCGGCGGGTTTACGCCTCGGTGAAGAGCCTGCCGCGCGTCAACAACGGGCTCGGAATTTCGGTGTTGTCGACGCCGAAGGGAATCATGGCCGACCACGACGCGCGCGACGCGAATGTGGGCGGCGAAATTCTCTTCACGGTGTTCTGAGGAAGGGATTGAGCCATGTCACGTATTGGCAAGCGGCCGGTGACGGTCCCCTCGGGCGTTACGGCGACCGTCGAAGGCCAGACCGTCAAAATGAAGGGGCCGAAAGGCCAGCTTCAGTTCGTCGTGCATGACGACGTCGAGGTGAAGTTCGAAAACGGCACGGTCAAGGTCGCGCCCCGGGTCAAGACCAACCGGGCGCAGGCGATGTATGGCACGGCGCGGGCGCAGATTGCGAACCTGGTGGCTGGCGTCACCAAGGGTTTTGAGAAGAAGCTGGAGATCACCGGCGTCGGCTACCGCGCCGCGCTGCAGGGCAAGAACCTGCAGCTCGCGCTGGGCTACAGCCACGACGTCGTTTACGCGATCCCGGAAGGCATTGCGATCACGGTGCCGAAGCCGACCGAGATCGTCGTCAACGGCAGCGATTCCCAGCGGGTCGGCCAGGTCGCAGCCGAGATCCGCAACTACCGTCCGCCGGAGCCCTACAAGGGCAAGGGCGTGAAATACGCCAACGAATTCATCTTCCGCAAGGAAGGCAAGAAGAAGTAACGGAGCCGGTCATGTCGAGACTGAAGATTACGAATGCCCGGCGCAAGCAACGCGTGAGGCTGTCGTTGCGCCGCTCCGCCGGCGGTCGCCCGCGTTTGTCGGTGTTCCGCTCGTCGAAGCACATCTACGCGCAGGTCATCGACGATCTCAAGGGCGAGACCCTGGCGTCGGCGTCTTCGCTGGAGAAGGCGATGCGCGAAAGCGGCAACACCGGCGCGAACATCGACGCGGCCAAGGCGGTCGGCAAGCTGCTGGCGGAGCGCGCCGTGAAGAACGGCGTCACCGAGGTGGTGTTCGATCGCGGCGGCTATCTTTATCACGGCCGCGTCAAGGCGCTCGCCGATGCGGCGCGCGAGAGCGGATTGAGTTTCTAGGCGGATTGAACTGGCACACGGGCCTCTCGAGGCAAGTCTTTTAAGGATCGGAAAACACCATGGCAGGTGAACGCGAACGCGGTGGCGGCCACAGGGGCGGCCGGGAAGAGCGCGACAGCGAGTTCGTCGACAAGCTCGTCCACATCAATCGTGTGGCGAAGGTCGTCAAGGGCGGCAAGCGCTTCGGCTTTGCGGCGCTGGTCGTGATCGGCGATCAGAAGGGCCGGGTCGGTTTCGGCCACGGCAAGGCGCGCGAGGTCCCCGAGGCGATCCGCAAGGCGACCGAATTGGCCAAGCGCAACCTGACGCGCGTGGCGCTGCGCGAAGGCCGCACGCTGCATCACGATATCGCCGGCCGTCACGGCGCGGGGCGGGTTTACCTGCGCGCGGCGCCGGCTGGTACCGGCATCATCGCCGGCGGCCCGATGCGCGCGGTGTTCGAGACGCTCGGCATCCAGGACGTGGTGGCGAAATCGATCGGCTCGTCGAATCCGTACAACATGGTTCGCGCGACCTTCGATGCGCTGAAGCATCAGGATTCGCCGCGTTCGGTCGCGGCGCGCCGCAACATCAAGGTGTCGGCGCTGCAGTCGCGCCGGGTCGGCGGCGACGCCGAAGCGGTTGCTGAATAAACATACGCGCGCGAATCAGCGCGCTTTTCGGAGTTGACGACGATGGCCAAGGCCGCAAAGACGATCAAGGTCGAGCAGACCCACAGCGCGATCCGCCGCCACCACTCGCAGCGTGCGACGCTGATCGGGCTGAAGCTCAACAAGATCGGCCGGGTCACCGAGCTGCAGGACACGCCTGCGGTCCGCGGCATGATCGCAAAGGTTCAACACCTCGTCCGCGTCGTCGACGAGAAATAGATTGGGAGCATGATTCCGGAAAGTGGCAACCACTTTTCGGCCGGGATCATGCTTCAGAGGTAAAGGAAGCGAACGATGAAGCTCAGCGATATCGCCGACAATGCCGGCTCGCGCAAGAAGCGCATGCGCGTCGGCCGCGGCATTGGTTCGGGCAAGGGCAAGACCGCCGGCCGCGGCGGCAAGGGCCAGACCGCGCGTTCCGGCGTGCGCATCAAAGGCTTCGAGGGCGGCCAGATGCCGATCCATCGGCGCCTGCCGAAGCGCGGCTTCAACAATATTTTCCGGCTCGAATTCGCCGAGATCAACCTCGACCGCATCCAGCAGGCAATCGACGCCAAGCTGCTCGATGCCAACGGCACCATCAACGCCGAATCGCTGGTGAAATCCCGCGTTATCCGGCGCTCCAAGGATGGCGTGCGGCTGCTCGGCCGTGGTGAACTGAAAGCCAAGCTCAATATCGAGGTTCACGGCGCGTCGAAATCCGCCATTGCGGCGGTCGAGAAGGCGGGCGGCACGGTGAAAATCCTGGCGCCGGCAAAGAAGGACGAAGGCGAGGCGGCGTAACATCTGCGTCATTGCCCGCTTGATGCGGGCAATCCGCACGACAGGACGATGGACTTATCGAAGCCGAGCACCAAATAATGTCCGGCGTCTGCTGAATGCCTGAAGTCTTTTAGGGCATCACAGCGCAAGCGGCGCCCGGGAGAAAGCCAAACATGGTCTCAGCAGCGGAACAACTGGCGGCAAATCTCAACTTCTCGGCGTTCGCCAAGGCCGACGAACTGAAGAAGCGCATCTGGTTCACACTGGGGGCGCTGCTGGTGTATCGGCTCGGCACCTACATTCCGCTGCCCGGCATCGATCCCAATATCTGGGAACAGGTGTTCCGCTCCCAGGCCGGCGGCATTCTTGGCATGTTCAACATGTTCGCGGGCGGCGGCATTCATCGCATGGCGATCTTTGCGCTGAACATCATGCCGTATATTTCGGCCTCGATCATCATTCAGCTCTTGACCACGGTGTCGCCGCAGCTCGAGGCGCTGAAGAAGGAAGGTGAGGCCGGCCGCAAGACGCTGAACCAGTACACCCGCTATCTCACGGTGCTGTTGGCGGCGTTCCAGTCCTATGGCATCGCGGTCGGGCTCGAGGGCGCCGGCAATGTCGTCAGCGATCCCGGCATGTTCTTCCGGCTCTCGACCGCGATCACGCTGACCGGCGGCACCATGTTCCTGATGTGGCTTGGCGAGCAGATCACCTCGCGCGGCATCGGCAACGGCATCTCGCTGATCATTCTCGCGGGCATCGTCGCGGAACTGCCCTCGGCGCTCGCCAGCATGCTGGAACTCGGCCGTCAGGGCGCGCTGTCCACCGGGCTCATTCTGGTCGTGATCGTGATGGCGGTTGCGGTGATCGCCTTCATCGTGTTCATGGAGCGCGCGCAGCGGCGGCTTTTGATTCAGTATCCGAAGCGCCAGGTCGGCAACAAGATGTTCGAAGGCCAGTCCTCGCATCTGCCGCTGAAGCTCAATACGTCAGGCGTGATCCCGCCGATCTTCGCGTCCTCGCTGCTGCTGTTGCCCACCACGGTTGCGAATTTCAACGCCGGCCGTGGCCCCGAATGGTTTCAGTGGATTACCACGCAGCTCGGCCACGGCCGCCCGCTGTTTCTGATTCTTTATCTGGGGCTGATCGTATTCTTCGCCTTCTTCTATACCGCGATCGTGTTCAACCCGACCGAGACCGCCGACAATCTCAAGAAGCATGGCGGCTTCATTCCGGGCATTCGCCCCGGCGAGCGCACCGCGGAATACATCGACTACGTGCTGTCGCGCATCACGGTATTGGGCGCGATCTATCTGGCGATTGTCTGCCTCATACCTGAAATTCTGATTTCCTATGCCTCGGTGCCGTTCTACTTTGGCGGCACCTCGCTGTTGATCGTGGTCAGCGTGACCATGGATACGGTGGCGCAGGTTCAGGGTTATCTGCTTGCCCACCAGTATGAGGGGCTGATCAGGAAGTCGAAGTTGAGGGGACGTCGCCGCTGACGCCGAAAGCGTTTTCGGGAAGAAAACGCGTAACACAGGAATTTAGAGCCTCGATTCTGATTCAATCAAATCGAGGCCATTGACGCGTTGCATCGCTTTCGCCATCTGCGCTCGGCGCTGATTGGTTGGCGCTGGTTTGCGGATTTCGAAATGAAGGTGCGCGGTCAATCGCTCACCGAGCCGGGGGGCGAATAGGGATGAGACTGATACTTCTCGGGCCGCCGGGGTCGGGCAAGGGAACCCAGGCGCAACGCCTGGTCAAGCGCTACGGCATTGTCCAGCTCTCGACCGGCGAATTGCTGCGTGCCGCGGTGGCGGCGCAGACGCCGGTCGGCCTCAAGGCCAAGGACGTCATGGCCAGCGGCGGCCTGGTGCCGGACGACATCGTCATCGGCATCATCTCAGACCGTCTCGATCAGCCGGACGCGAAGAAGGGCTTTATCCTCGACGGTTTTCCGCGCACCGTGCCGCAGGCGCAAGCGCTGGATGAACTACTGAAAAAGAAGCACATGAAACTGGACGCCGTGATCGAGCTTCGCGTCAACGAGAGCGCGCTGCTGGAGCGGGTCGAAAGCCGGGTCGCGGAGATGCGCTCGCGCGGCGAGGAAGTGCGCATCGACGACACTCCGGAGGTATTGACCAGGCGGCTCGCGAGCTACCGTTCGCAGACCGAGCCTCTGATTCACTACTATTCCGAACGGCGCAAGCTGCTGACCGTCGATGGCATGATGACCATCGAACACGTCACGCGGGAGATTGGCCGCATCCTTGCCGCGATCGGCGCGGTGGAGGCCAAAGCGTCCAGGAAGCCGGGTGCCGCCAAGCGGACCGCCCGGACCGGCGCTGGAAAGGCGTCCAAATCCACAGGCCAGAAGCGCCAGAGCCGCGGGTAAGGGCGCCAAGGCCTCCCGGAAGGCCGGGAAACCGGCCTCCAAAGGGGCCAAAAAGCCGCTTCGGAAGGCTGCCGCGAGTTCCAGGGCGCGCGGTGCCGGGAAAGCGGTGAAAGCCCCCAAAAAGGTCACGAAAAAGCGAGCTAAGGCATAGAAACGGTTGACGAAACCAAGTTCAATCATTTAATAAGCCCCGTATCCAAGTCGGATAGTTTTCAGACGATGCCGGGCCCCCGGGACATCCAAGGGGAAGGGCGTCGTGTTCGCGTTTGCGGACACCTGCCCGAGACAGCTAAAAACTGCCGCTCCGCGAGGGATCGGCGACAGGAGAGAATTCCGTGGCCCGTATTGCCGGCGTGAACATTCCGACCAACAAGCGCGTGCTGATCGCGCTCCAGTACATCCATGGCATCGGCCAGAAGAATGCGGCCGAGATCCTGGAGAAGGTCAAGATTCCCGATGACCGTCGGGTCTCGCAGTTGAGCGATCAGGAAGTGCTGCAAATCCGTGAGGTGATCGACCGCGACTATATGGTCGAAGGCGACCTGCGGCGCGAGACCGGCATGAATATCAAGCGTCTGATGGATCTCGGCTGCTATCGCGGCCTGCGTCATCGCCGCGGATTGCCGGTGCGTGGTCAGCGCACCCATACCAACGCGCGTACGCGCAAGGGTCCGGCCAAGTCGATCGCCGGCAAGAAGAAGTAATTTGGCGAACAGGGAGTAGCGAATAGCGAGTAGGGATTGCGCCTACTGTTCGCCATTCGCCAACAACTGCTCGCTCGTCAGGTGTAGCCGCTGGCATTACGGCGGCGTTGAGATCGTTGAGAAAGGTTTTCGGAATGGGCAAGGAAGCCACCCGCGTCCGCCGCCGCGAGCGCAAGAACATCGCGTCCGGCATCGCGCACGTGAATTCGTCGTTCAACAACACGACCATCACCATCACCGACGCGCAGGGCAACACCATTGCCTGGTCGTCGGCCGGAACGATGGGTTTCAAAGGTTCGCGTAAATCGACTCCCTATGCCGCGCAGGTCGCGGCGGAAGACGTCTCCAAGAAGGCGCAGGAACACGGCATGCGCACGCTGGAGGTGGAAGTTGCCGGTCCGGGTTCGGGCCGCGAATTGGCGCTTCGTGCGCTGCAGGCTGCGGGCTTCACCGTCACATCGATCCGTGACGTGACGACGATCCCGCACAATGGTTGCCGTCCGCGCAAGCGTCGGCGGGTTTGATGCATCGACCGCGGGCGGCCGTGCTGCCTGCGATGGTTTTGAGAAATTTTGCAAGCCGCGGACTGACTCCGCGATCTCCAACGCCAGTAATTTAAATGGCAAATTAGCTGGTAGGTATGGGTGAAACAGTGACGATCCAGAAAAATTGGCAAGAACTTATCCGCCCCAACAAGCTCCAGGTAGCTCCGGGGACTGACGCGACCCGTTTTGCGACGCTGGTCGCAGAACCGCTCGAACGCGGCTTTGGCCAGACGCTCGGCAACGCCTTGCGTCGCATCCTGTTGTCATCGCTGCAAGGCGCCGCGGTGCAGTCGGTGCATATTGACGGCGTGCTGCACGAGTTCTCCTCGATCGCAGGCGTTCGCGAGGATGTCACCGACATCGTGCTCAACATCAAGGACATCTCGATCAAGATGCAGGGCGAGGGCCCCAAGCGCATGGTCGTGAAGAAGCAGGGCCCGGGCGTTGTCACCGCCGGCGATATCCAGACGGTGGGCGACATCGTGGTGCTCAATCCGGAGCTGCAGATTTGCACGCTCGACGAGGGCGCGGAGATCCGCATGGAATTCACGGTCGCGTCAGGCAAGGGCTACGTCGCCGCCGAGCGTAACCGTCCCGAGGACGCGCCGATCGGCCTGATCCCGGTGGACAGCCTGTTCTCCCCGGTGCGCAAGGTGTCCTACAAGGTCGAGAACACCCGCGAGGGCCAGATCCTCGACTACGACAAGCTGACGATGACCATCGAGACCAACGGCGCGATCTCGCCGGACGACGCGGTGGCCTATGCCGCGCGCATCCTGCAGGATCAGCTCAACGTGTTCGTGAACTTCGAGGAACCGCGCAAGGAAGTGGCGCAGGAGATCATTCCCGATCTTGCCTTCAACCCGGCATTCCTCAAGAAGGTCGACGAACTCGAACTGTCGGTGCGTTCGGCAAACTGCCTGAAGAACGACAACATCGTCTACATCGGCGACCTCGTGCAGAAGTCGGAAGCGGAAATGCTGCGTACTCCGAACTTCGGCCGCAAGTCGCTGAACGAGATCAAGGAAGTGCTGGCCCAGATGGGACTGCATCTCGGCATGGAAGTGCCGGGCTGGCCGCCGGAAAATATCGACGAGCTGGCCAAGCGCTTCGAGGATCATTATTGAGTTCACGAACCTCATGGTTCGAGACGCGCTGACGCGCTCCTCACCATGAGGTCTATTCCTCATCCTGAGGAGCGGCCTCTTGGCCGCGTCTCGAAGGATGAGGCCAGGAAAGGGCAGGAGAGGACGCCATGCGTCACGGCA
This sequence comes from uncultured Alphaproteobacteria bacterium, assembly GCA_963745785.1. Lineage (GTDB taxonomy): Bacteria > Pseudomonadota > Alphaproteobacteria > Rhizobiales > Xanthobacteraceae > Bradyrhizobium. The sequence continues at coordinate 7,770 of CAVUYV010000010.1, forward strand.
AGGTTCATCGCAAGCTCAATCGCACCGCCGAACATCGGCGCGCGATGTTTGCCAATATGTGCGCGGCGCTGATCAAGCACGAGCAGATCGTCACCACGCTGCCGAAGGCCAAGGAGCTGCGCCCGATCGTGGAAAAGCTGGTGACGCTCGGCAAGAAGGGCGGCCTCGCCATGCGCCGCCAGGCGATCAGCGAGATGCGCGATCTCGAGCAGACCAGGAAATTGTTCGATGTCCTCGCCGCCCGCTACAAGGACCGGCAGGGCGGCTACACCCGCATCATCAAGGCCGGCTTTCGCTACGGCGATAACGCGCCGATGGCGGTGATCGAATTCGTCGATCGCGATGTCGAGGCCAAGGGGCTGGACTCGGGTCCGGAGCAGGAAAAGGCGGCCGCCGAAGCGGCGTACACTGCGGCGACGAAAATAAGCAAACATGAAAGGCGGCGCGGTTTGCGCCGCCTTTTTCTTGTGCATCACCGGCGAGTGACCGGCGATTGCACTTACGCGCATCGTTCCCGATATCTCCGTCATCAATGACGGAGATATCTCATGAAAATCGATCTCACGGGAAAGACGGCGCTGGTGACAGGCTCGACCTCCGGCATCGGCCATGCCGTCGCCAAGGGACTTGCCTCGGCGGGCGCGACTGTCGCGGTCAACGGCCGCACCCAGGCCAAGGTGGACGCCGCGGTCGCGGCGATCGCGAAGGGGGCGCCCGGCGCCAAGGTCCGCGGCGTTGCCGCCGATGTCTCGACGGCGGCCGGCTGCAACGACGCTGGTGGCCGCGCTGCCGGAGGTGGACATTCTCATCAACAATGCCGGCATCTTCGAACCCAAGGGGTTCTTCGACATTCCCGATGAGGACTGGACCCGTTTTTTTGAAGTCAACGTGATGTCGGGCGTGCGGCTCTCGCGCGCTTATTTCCCGGGCATGCTCAAGCGCAATTGGGGCCGCATCGTTTTCATCTCGTCGGAGTCCGCGCTGAATACTCCGAAGGAAATGATCCACTACGGCGTCACCAAGACAGCGCAACTCGCTCTGTCCCGCGGGCTCGCGGAGATGACGCGCGGCACCGCGGTGACCGTCAATTCGGTACTGCCGGGGCCGACGATGTCGGAGGGGGTGGAAACATTCGTCAAGGATCTCGCTAGGCAAAACGGCCAGTCGGTGGAAGAGGCGGCGTCGCAATTCGTCAAGCAGTTTCGTCCGACCTCGCTGCTGCAGCGCTTTGCCAGCGTCGACGAGATCGCCAACATGGTGGTCTATATCAGCTCGAAGCAGGCCTCGGCCACCAATGGCGCCGCACTTCGCGCCGAGGGCGGCATCGTGCAAACCATTGCGTGAAGGGTAAGACGCCTACCATCCCTCCAGCACGATCTTGCCGCGCGACTTGCCGGATTCAAGCAGCGCGTGGGCACGCCTGAGGTTGGCGGCATTGATGGTGCCAAAGGTCTGATCGAGCGTGGTGCGCAGCACGCCCTTGTCGATCAGGTCGGCGACGTCGTTGAGCAGATAATGCTGGGCGATCATGTCCGGTGTCTGGAACGAGCTCCGGGTGAACATCAATTCCCAGTGAACGGACACCGCCTTGCCCTTGAAAACGCTGACATTGAATTCCGGGGGATCGTCGATCAATCCATATTTTCCCTGCGGCGCAATGATCTCGGCCAGCGCCTTGTAATGCTGGTCGGTGTTGGTGAGGCTTGCGATCAGCGCAACAGGCGGGAGTTTGAGCCGTTCGATCTGCTCCTTGATAGGCTTCGCATGATCGACGACCGCGTGGGCGCCGAGATCGAGGCACCATTTTTGCGATTCCGGCCGCGACGCGGTTGCCACCACCGTCAAGCCGGTAAGGCGGCGCGCGAGCTGGATCAGGATCGAGCCGACGCCGCCGGCGCCACCGACGATCAATAGCGTGCGCGGATCGAAGCTCTTGCCGGGCACCGCGCCGAGACGATCGAACAGCAATTCCCAGGCGGTGATCGACGTCAGCGGCAGCGCCGCGGCTTGCGCGAATGAAAGCGTCTTCGGCTTGCGGCCGACGATGCGCTCATCGACCAGGTGAAATTCCGAATTGGTGCCCTGGCGCTGGATTGAGCCGGCATAGAAAACCTCATCGCCAACCCTAAACAGCGTGACATCGGAACCGACGGCATCGACGACGCCGGCGGCGTCGAAGCCCAGGATTTTGGTCTCCCCCTCGGGCGGCGCGGCGCGCTTGCGGACCTTGTAATCGACCGGATTGGCGGAAATCGCCTTCACGGCGACGCGGATGTCGCGGTCTCCGGGCTCCGGCTTTGCGGTTTCGAAATCGATGAGGGAGTTCGCGTCGTCAATGGGAAGCGACTTCTTGTATCCGACGGCCTTCATGCCCGTTGTCTCCATAGGGTGCAATCCCCTTTGGCGTAATTGTCGCTCCAGCGCAATTTTGGCAAGGGTCAGGCCCTTGTCTTTTGTTAAACGAACCAGGAGCAGCCGCGGCTGCTCCTGTTAAGGAACGGCATGCTCGCCTAGAACGCCACCTGGGTTCGCATCGCGAAGGCATCGAACTTCGCGCCGGCATCGCCGAAGTTAGTCGGGCTGACCTGCTTGGCAACGTTGCCGTGCAGGTAGTCGAACAGGAATCGGACGTTTCGATTGACATACCAGTTCAGGGCCGCGGTGTAGATCGTCTGGCGGCCACCGGCGATACCGGTCGCGGTGGCAAGCTGATCGTTGAGGTCTATCGTGCTGACACGGCCGGCAATCTCCCAAGCGCCCCAGCCGCCGCCCGCCAGCGAGAACGGATGCTCCGGTACCACGCCCAGATAGGCTGCCGCGGCAGGATTGTACTTGCGGGTTTCGCCGGTCAGGATAAAGCTCGCCTCTGCATAGCCGCCCTCGAACTTCAGGCTTGGCGCTCCAAACGGCGGAAGTCCCGTGGCCGCGTTGCGATCGACATTGAACCAGAAATATTCACCCTGGAAGAATAGCGGTCCATAAGTCGCGGCAGCCTCGACGCTGTAGACCTGTGCGCCAGAAACGTTCGCGATGGCGCCGGTCGATATCAGGGTGGTCGGGTCGATCCGCAGCTCGCCGCGTTCACTGAACGTCAGCGTTTGTGCTTTCGTAACCAGGTTGTGCGGCGGATCGATCAAGAACTGCGCGTCCGCACCGAGGTGCAGTGAATAATCCTTGCCGCTCACGACCTGGCCGGCGACGCGAGCGGCGGCGCCGAGCTGCTCGGTGGTGCCGTTGGGGTTCACGCTGGACGCCGAATGGATCGCGCCTGTGGTCGGACCCGTGACATAGCCGCCCGCCCAGAACACGTCGTTGAACCAGCGCGCGCCAAATGCCGCGCGGAAATCGTCGGTTGCGAAACGCGAGACGACGCCGGCCGCGGCGCGCTCCATGAACGGGATATCGTTCGAACTTGAGGCCTCGTCGAGCGTAATAGGCAGATCCATGATGCCGCCTTCGATGGCAAGCGTGCCGCCAAAAGGCTTGATGCCGGTGTAGCTCAGATAGGCGTTCTCGACACCGGACAGCGCGCCGCCCGGAAGAAATCCGACCGGCACGCCGCCAACCGAGGCGGTGCTGGCAAAGCCGTCCGAAGAACCGCCGAAGTCGTAGATCAGCGCGTAATTCCAGTCGCCCCCGAATTTTCCCAAGACGCCGATGCGCGCGCGGCGCAGATTGACCCCGTCGTCGAGCCGCTGCGGCATGGTCGCGGGAGTGTTGGGATGATAGTCGTAACCACCGCCATCGAAATGGATGCGGCTAGTAATCGCAATGCAATTCTGATCGTCTGCGGTGCAGATGGTCGGCCGGTTGTTCGGCATTTTCACGACCACGTCAGAGGGCGCAACCGGGCCCTTGACCGGGTAGGCCGCATTGGCGCTCGCGACGCTCACATTGGCGTCGGCCTTTGCCTTGGCGCTCGCAGCCGCCGCGGTATTGGCCGCAGTCTGCTTTTGCAGTTTGTCGAGCTTCTGCTCCATCAGGCGCAGCTGCTGCTTCAACGCGGCAATCTCGGCGTCTGCGCCGGCGGACTGCGCGCGTGCTTGCGATGTTGTGAGCGCCCCGATCAGGCTGATCGCGGCGACTGCCGTGAGTTGTGCTTTAGACATGACGTCGCCCCTTGCTACCCCGTTAAGATTTCAGTCGCGCGCACCCTGCACGAAGGTGGTCTTTTCGATTTGCGCCAAAGCCGTCGCGGCAAATTTCCAACCGTGACACCAAGGCCCCCGTGCCAATTCGAATTTCTCGGCAAAGCCGGCAATAGCCTACGACGGGCCCAGGTCGTGGCAAAGCCAGCGCGCAAACTCGCCCACACGAGAAGTTCGACATGTTGTATTGCTGCCACATGCTTCGATATGACGAACGTCATGTGACGGGTGCAATTGCCATCGTCATGAAAGACGGGTCGAGCAAAGGGGCATCGAATCAGCCTCAATTCCATGCCGAATGCAGGACGAAATGAGGAAACCGGCCTTCTATTGGATGGATCGGAGCATTATATTCCGGCGGCTTCCCTGAGAGGTTTGGATGCTGAGATCACTTGTTGTTGCGATCACCCTGCTAGGCGTTGTTGCTTTGGCAGGTACCCCCGACCGCGCGGCCGCGCAGGATCGCCGCGTTCCGGCGTCGCCCGCGGACATCCGGCTGTCCTATGCGCCGATCGTGCAGCGGGTGCAGCCGGCCGTGGTCAACGTCTACGCCGCCAAGGTCGTGCAAAATCGCAACCCGCTGCTCGATGATCCGATCTTCCGCCGCTTCTTCGGCGTGCCCGGCCAGCAGCCCGAGCAGATGCAGCGTTCGCTAGGTTCGGGCGTGATGGTGGATTCGTCCGGCCTGGTCGTGACCAACAACCATGTCATCGAAGGCGCCGATCAGGTCAAGGTTTCGCTCTCCGACAAGCGCGAGTTCGAGGCCGAAATCGTCCTCAAGGACAGCCGTACCGATCTCGCCGTGCTGCGCCTGAAAGATTCCCGCGAGAAATTCCACGACGCTCGATTTTGCCAATTCCGATGAATTGCAGGTCGGCGACGTCGTGCTTGCGATCGGCAATCCCTTTGGCGTCGGGCAGACCGTTACCCACGGAATCATCTCCGCGCTGGCGCGCACGCAAGTCGGCATCACCGACTATCAGTTCTTTATTCAGACCGATGCCGCGATCAACCCGGGCAATTCGGGCGGCGCGCTGGTCGACATGACCGGCAGGCTGGCGGGCGTCAATACCGCGATCTTCTCGCGCTCCGGTGGATCGCAGGGCATCGGCTTTGCCATTCCCGCCAACATGGTGCGCGTCGTCGTCGCTTCCGCCAAGAGCGGCGGCAAGGCCGTGAAACGGCCGTGGCTTGGGGCGCGATTGCAGGCGGTGACGCCGGAGATCGCCGAAACTCTCGGGCTTCGTCTTCCATCGGGTGCGCTGGTCGCGAATGTTGTTCCGAATAGTCCGGCGGCCCGCGCGGGGCTGAAGCTGTCCGATCTGATCGTCGCGATCGACGGCCAGACGGTCGACGATCCCAATGCCTTCGACTACCGCTTTGCGACGCGTCCGCTGGGTGGCGCTTCGCAGATCGATGTGCAGCGCGCCGGAAAGGCGATCAGGCTGACCGTGCCGCTGGAGACCGCGCCCGATACCGGCCGCAACGAAATCGTCTTGACGACGCGCTCGCCGTTCCAGGGCGCGAAGGTTGCGAATATCTCGCCTGCGGTCGCCGACGAGCTGCATCTGGATGCGGACACCGAAGGCGTCGTGGTGACCGACCTGGGTGAGCGACACTACCGCCGCCAATGTCGGATTCCAGAAGGGCGATATCATCACCGCGGTCAATAACCAGAAGATCACCAAGACCAGCGACCTCGAGAAGGCGACGCGCGAGTCAGGCGCGGCTGTGGCGTATCACCGTGGTGCGCGGCGGCCAGCAAATCCAGGTCACGCTCGGCGGATGAGTCCGAAGCGACCACACCAGGGTGCAACCCTGTTCGCTGCCGCGGGGATGGAGCAGGACGCGCCGCATCCGCTGCCGGACAAATTGCGCCCGCGCACGCTATCGGACGTGGTCGGACAGGATCACATCCTCGGGCCGGACGGGGCGCTGACGCGCATGCTGGCGACGCGCACGCTGGGTTCGCTGATCTTCTGGGGACCGCCGGGCACCGGCAAGACCACGGTGGCGCGGCTGCTGGCGGATGCCACCGAACTGCATTTCGAGCAGATTTCCGCGGTGTTTTCCGGGGTGGCGGACCTGAAGAAGGTTTTCGACGCGGCGCGGGCGCGCCGCGAGATGGGCAAGGGGACGTTATTGTTCGTCGACGAGGTGCATCGGTTCAATCGCGCGCAGCAGGATTCGTTTCTGCCCGTGATGGAAGACGGCACCGTGGTGCTGGTCGGCGCCACCACCGAAAATCCCTCCTTCGAGCTCAATGCCGCGCTGTTGTCGCGCGCGCGCGTTCTGGTGTTTAATCCGCTCGATGCGGCGGCGATCGAAAAGCTGTTGGTTCATGCCGAGAAGATCGAGGGCAAAAAGCTGCCGCTCGACGACGAAGCCCGCGCCGTGCTGGTGCGCATGGCAGACGGCGATGGCCGCGCCGCGCTGACGCTAGCCGAGGAAGTGTGGCGTGCCGCGCGCCAGGGCGAGACCTTCAATGCGCAGCAGCTGCAGGAAATTCTGCAGCGCCGCGCGCCGATCTACGACAAATCCGCCGATGGACATTACAATCTGATCTCGGCGCTGCATAAATCGGTGCGCGGCTCCGATCCCGACGCTGCACTGTACTATCTCGCGCGCATGATGGACGCCGGCGAAGATCCCCTGTTTCTGGCGCGGCGCGTGGTCCGCATGGCGGTCGAGGACATCGGTCTCGCCGACCCGCAGGCGCTGGTTATCGCCAACGCGGCGAAGGATGCGTTTGACTTCCTCGGCCACCCCGAGGGCGAGCTCGCAATCGCGCAAGCCGTGATCTATCTCGCCGCCGCGCCGAAATCCAACGCCGCCTACAAGGCGTTTGGCGCGGCGATGCGCGCCGCACGGGAAGGCGGTTCGCTGCTGCCGCCAAAGCATATCCTGAACTCGCCGACTGGGCTGATGAAGTCGGAAGGCTATGGCTCAGGCTACGAATACGATCACGACACGCCGGAGGCCTTTTCCGGACAAGACTATTTCCCCGACGCCCTGGGCCGCCAGACTTTTTACGATCCGCCCGATCGCGGCTTCGAGCGCGAGATTCGCAAGCGGCTGGAGTACTGGGCGAAATTGCGCAGGGAGCAAGCGAAATAGCCTCGACGTTGGCGACGAGAGAAGCAGGCCTGTTGACGTCGAGATCGTCGATTATCACTGAGGGAATATTATCATGCCTCGTACCCCCATTCACCCCGGCGAACATCTTGCCGAAGAATTGCGCGAGCTTGGCATCAGCGCCGCGGAACTGTCGCGCCAGATCGATGTGCCCGTAAATCGCATCACGGGTATCATTCATGGCCAACGCGGGATCACGGAGGGTTGGGAGCATCATTCATGGCCGACGCGGAATCACCGCCGACACGGCGTTGCGTCTTGGGCATTGGTTCGGCACCAGTCCGCAATTCTGGATGAACTTGCAGCAGCTCTACGAGCTGCGTCTCGCTGAAAGCGAGGTTGGCGCGAAGATCGCTGCATTACCCCGCCGTGCGGGCCAGCGGCCGGCCTCGCGACAAATTCGGAGCTAGCGTCACCATGAGCCGTCGCGTCAGGAGACCACTGGCAAAATCCCGCGCGCCGGGCGATCGCCCGAAGGGCGCGCGACCGTATCGGGGCTCGCATGCCGAGCGCTCGCCGGCGCATCGTCCGGGCGGCAAGCCTGGCGCGCTTTTCTGCGCCGCGCGCCGAGAAGCGGGCTGCTTTCGTTGCCGAAGCTCCTCCAAAGTCCGTCGCCGAGCCACCGCCGCTGCCGACAAAAGTTCAGACCGTCGTCGTGTCGGCGGATGAGAACAACATGCGGGTCGACCGCTTTCTCGAGGCGCGCTTTCCCGGCCTGTCATTCTCGCACATCCAGCGCATCGTCCGCAAAGGCGAGTTGCGCGTGAACGGCAAGCGCGCCGACAGCAAGGACCGGCTGCAGGAAGGGCAGAGCATCCGAATTCCGCCGCTGAAACTCGATGTGCCCAGGGCCGCGGGACCCCTCTCGGAAGCGGCGACGAAGACGCTTCAGGCGCTGAAGGACATGATCCTGTACGAGGATGCCGACGTCATGGTGCTGAACAAGCCGGCCGGGCTTGCGGTGCAGGGCGGTTCCGGCACCACGCGTCACATCGATCAAATGCTGGAAGCGATGCGCGATGCCAAGGGGCAAAAACCGCGGCTGGTTCACCGGCTCGACAAGGACACCGCGGGCTGCCTGCTGGTCGCAAAGACCCGTTTTGCCGCGACCGCGCTGACCGGATCGTTCCGCCATCGCTCGGCGCGCAAGATCTACTGGGCGCTGGTGGCGGGCGTGCCGAAGCCGAAGCAGGGCCGCATTTCGACCTATCTCGCCAGGGAAGAGGGTGAGGAGGATACCATCATGCGCATCGCAGCCCATGGCGACGAGGGCGCCAGCCATGCCGTGACCTATTATGCCGTGGTGGAGACCTCGGCGCAGAAGCTCGCATGGGTATCGCTGAAGCCGGTCACCGGGCGAACCCATCAGTTGCGCGCGCACATGGCGCATATCGATCACGCGATCGTGGGCGATCCGAAATATTTCACCAAGGAAAACTGGCAGCTGCCGGGCGGCCTGCAGAACCGGCTGCATCTTTTGGCGCGCCGGATCGTGATTCCGCATCCTCGCGGCGGCGTGATCGACGTGACTGCACCGCTGCCCCCGCATATGCTGCAATCGTGGAATCTGCTCGGCCTCGAGGCCGACAGGTTCGACCCGATCGAGAACGCACCTGAAGAATAATTTACTTGCGGTTCTCCTGATGATCACGACATGATTCCTCATGAAACGATCATCGATCCTTGTCTGCGCGACGATAGCGGCGCTGTTCGCGGCGAATGCGGCCGTCGCGCAGGTTGTTATTCCCCCCGGTGGGTCACCTCTTAATCCACCGCTGCCGGCAGCGCCGCCACCGCCCAGGATCGAGGCGCCGGTCATCCCGCAGATGGACGCGCCGGTAACGCAGAACTATGCGCCGGCGCCGCAGCCGTCTTTCAGCGACCGGATCACCAGCTGTCTCGATGAAGCCGCAGCCAACGGGCTTGGCCCGAGCGCGCGCGCGGCCTATTCGCGCGCCTGCGCCAATCAATAATCGGAAACCCGTTTTAGTTTCGATAGTGGCTGAGAAACATGCGCAATGAATCATGCGGGCTCTCGACGTCCGCGATCACCCAGCCGTCGGGACCATTGACGACGATGAAATTCAGCGTGACCGCCCGGCCATTATTGTCAAAGGCGACGGCGACATAGGTCTTGTCGAATTGCTTGCGCAGGATCGATATCGAGATGGCGCCAAGCTTCCATGTCGTGCTCTGGACAAGGAAATCGTAGGGCTTGTTCTTCAGCGAAATCCATGCGGCCCGCAAACTCGGATCAAAGAACTGGCGCGCCGTGGCAGTGTCATGCGGCAGCCCGTTGGAGAGATCGGATGAACCATCGCCGTAGTGGGCGTAGACATTTCTGACCAGCGATTCCGGCGAGCGGAATCCGGCCGCCGCGGCCGAGGTTTCGAGCACGGCAATCACAAAAACGCAGAATCGTTCCAACTATCTTTGCCATCGCCGCTCGCTTTATTTACGCGCAGCCTTATCATATTCTTGGCCCATCAATGAGCACTGACGGATAGGCGGCCGAAAACAAGAGATGCGCGACTTGTTCGATGAAGTGGCCGGAAAATCTCCGCTCGATCCGCAGGAGGCGGTGCGGCGTGCGACGCGCGCGCCGCGCCGCCGGCGCTTTTACGCCCATGCCGGCGTGGTCGAAGCTCCGGATGGCTTTGCCATCGTGCTCGACGACAAGCCGGTCCGCACGCCTTCCGGCCGTGCCTTGGTTGCGCCGAACCGGGAGATCGCCGATGGCATCGTTGCAGAATGGGATGCGCAGCAGGAGACCATCGATCCCTTGACGATGCCGCTGACCCGATTCGCAAACAGTGTCGTCGATGCCGTGGTCGACCGGGTCGAAGCCGTCACCGACGACATCGCGAAATATTTCCGGACCGATCTCTTGTTCTATCGCGCCGGCCATCCGGAGGCGCTGGTTGCGCGGGAAGCGGCGCATTGGGATCCCATCGTGTTTTGGGCGGCGGATGCGCTCGGCGCGCATTTTATTCTGGCCGAAGGCATTGTGCATGTCCGCCAGCCCGATTCGGCGATAGCAGCCGTCGCGCGCGGCGCTACCGACTAATCCCTGGTCGATCGCGGCCCTGCACGTGGTCACGACGTTGACCGGTTCGGCGCTGCTTGCTTTGGCGCTGATGCGCGGGGTCATCGATCAGGACCAGGCCTGGGCGGCCGCCCACGTCGATGAGGACTGGAACATCGAACAATGGGGCGGGGATGAAGAGGTTGCCGCGCGCCGCGCGGCACGGCTGGTCGATTTCCGGGCCGCCGCAACCATTCTCAAATCTACCGCTTGATCGCGATCCAGCTGCCGACGCAGCCGTCGGATCGGCTGAATGTACCAGCGCCCGTATTTCCCGATGAAAGATCAATTACCGCATGGCAGGATTAACGAGAGGTTTACGACGCTTGGGCTAGCTTTGCTGGTCGAGCCGAGACCTCAAAATGTCGATCTCCATCAATCCGATCTTTCCCGTGATCGCCGCCCAGGGCGCGGCGCCGGATGTGGTGCTGCAGCCGGGGACGGTGATCGACGCCGAGGTGCTCAAGCTTCTTTCCGACGATCTGGTGCGGATCGCGATTTCAGGTCTTTCGATCGAGGTTTTCTCGGAAATTCCGCTTCAGGTCGGGCAAGCGTTGCAGCTTGCGGTATCGCAGACGCCGGATGGTATCAGGCTCGCGGTGGTGGGACAGGAGTCCGGGACCAGGGCCGTCGTATCAGCTGATGCCGCAACGCTGGCGCCGGATACGATTGTCGATGTCGTGGCGACCCCGCCGGTTGGGGCGCCGCCGCCAATAAATCAGCCTTCAAGAAATGAGCTGACGCCGCTCGAGCGGGCGGCGGTCGCGGCGGCGGTGGAGAGCGCGGCCACGCGGCAGGAGAGTCTTGCGCCACTGTTTGCAAATCTGGACGCGGTGGCTGCGTCGAATGCGCTGCCGCCGAAAGCTGCAGCAGGCCGTGATGCAAGTGCTGGCGCAGCGCACCAGCCTCGATCAAACCCTGAGCGGCAGCGACGTCAAGAATGCCTTTCAAAAATCCGGACTTTTCCTGGAGGCTTCGCTGGCGTCGGGAGCCATTTCGTCGCCGGCCGGCATGCCCGATCTCAAGGCCGCACTGATCGTGCTTCGTCAGACGCTGTTGTCCTCGCTCGGCGCAACCGCGAGCTGCCGAAAACCCTGCCGCGAACGCGACGGCCTCGCAGCAGCCTGTTTTGCCGGGGGCTCCCGTCATTCCCACCGTGGATGCCGCGTCGGGGGCGGTCGCGCCGCAACCGGTCTCGCCGGCGGCTGCTGAGTTGTCGGCCGCTGAAGCAGCAACTCCGCCGCATGCTGCGGCGGCAGCAACGCTTGCCGCATCGTCTCCCGAAATCGAGGTGCAGGAAATTCTGCTGCCGCAGGCGCGCGTGCCGGTTGCGTATGACACTTTTGAGCTTGGCAGCGCCGATCCGCATCGTGCTCCCTGAAACGCCTGATGCCGGCCGACGCGCGGCGGCAACCGGTGCTGCATTTACCCTGCTGCAGGAGGTGCTGCCGGAAAGTCCACCGGAAATCGCGTAACGCATCACCGCACGGCAACGTTGAAAGACGGACACAACGACGACGTAACCGTCCATACCAACACGCCGCCTCCGCCGTTTCGCGCCGCGCTGCCCTCGGCGCAACCGGTGGCCTCGCCATCGATCGCGCCTGACGCGCCGCTGCCAACGATTGCGCATCATTTGCTCAGCGACACCGACGCCGCGATTGCGCGCCAGACATTGTTGCAGGTGGCGTCGCTGCCGGACCATGTCGATATTGCCAGCGCACGTCTCGATCCAACGGCGCCACGATGGAATTTCGAGATCCCGTTCGCGACGCTGCAGGGGACCGCGATTGCGCAGTTTGAGATTTCGCGCGACGGCGGCGGCAGCGAAGTCGAGGCGGCAAGACGGGTTTGGCGGGCGCGGTTCTCGCTCGACATCGAGCCTGCCGGTCCGGTCCATGCGCTGGTATCGCTCAGCGGCGAGCGAACGTCGGTGCGAATCTGGGCGGAACGCCCGGTGACTGCGGCGCAATTGCGCGCCGGCGTAAGCCGCCTCAGCCAGGCGCTGAGCGAGGCCGAGCTTCAGCCCGGCGACATCGTGATCCGGGATGGTGCGCCCCCGCAACCCGCGCCGGCGCCCGCCGGACATTTTCTCAATCGCGCGCTATGAGCGCGGAAGCACGAGACCAGCTCGCGGTCGCCCTGCATTACGACAAGAAAGGCGCGCCGCGGGTCGTCGCCAAGGGCAGGGGAAGCATCGGCGAGAAGATCATCGAGATCGCTCGGGCCAATGACATCCCGATCGAGGAGAACGAAGTGCTCGCAGGCGCACTTTCCAAGGTCGAGCTCGGCGATGAAATTCCGCCGGAGCTTTACAAGGCGGTCGCCGAAGTGCTGGTCTTTGTGTTGCGGCTGTCGGGGCGAATTCGCTAAGCTCCGCTTTCCGATTGTCATTGTTTTACCACGATGTCATCTGCATCGTCGCCGCCGTCTCCTCACCTGCATCGGATATTGCCGTGATCAATCGCCGCCATGCACTCGGTCTCCTGGCCGCCGCGAGCTTGCTGCCGTCGCGCGGCTTTGCCCATGTCGCGCCCCAGCGCAGCGAGATCCGCGAGGATCTGGCCAGGCGATTTGCCGACGCGGGAACGGTCGGCACCTTCGTCGGCTACAAGACCGACGATTATCTCGTGATCGCCAGCGACAAGGATCGTTCCGGTGAGGCGATGCTGCCCGCCTCGACCTTCAAGATTCCGAATTCGATCATTGCGCTGGAGACCGGCGTGGTCGGCGATCCCGACAAGGATGTGTTCAAGTGGGACGGCGTTGTCAGAAGCATCGAGGCCTGGAATCGCGACCACACCATGCGCTCGGCGATCGCCGCCTCGGCGGTGCCGGTCTATCAGGAGATCGCGCGCCGCATCGGGCAGGAGCGAATGCAGAAATATGTCGATCTGTTCGAATACGGCAACCGCGACATCGGCGGCGGCATCGACCAGTTCTGGCTGACCGGCAATCTGCGCATCGACCCGGTCGAGCAGATCGATTTCGTCGACCGGCTGCGGCGCGGCGCGCTGCCGGTCTCAAAACGCAGCCAGGAACTGGTGCGCGACATCCTCCCCGTTACGAAATCAGGCGATGCCATCATCCGCGCCAAGAGCGGCCTTTTGGGCGCCGAACTCGGCAAGCCGTCGCTCGGCTGGATGGTGGGCTGGGCCGAAAAGGGTAGCGCGAATACCGTGTTTGCGCTCAACATGGATGTACGCGAGCCCCGCCACATCGCCGCTCGCATGACGCTGACGCAAGCGTGCCTTGCCGATATCGGCGCGATCTGATCCGAGGCAACAGAAATGACCGGCTTGCCAGAGAGTTCCCGCCCCGCGATCGACCAGCGAAATCGCGAGCTTCCATGCTCACATCTATTACGATCCGGCGACCACGCGGCTGGAGGCCGAGCGGCTGCGAACATGGATCGACGAGCGCTTTTCCGTCACCCTGGGCCGCTGGCATGACGCCAAGGTAGGTCCGCACGATCAGGCGATGTTTCAAGTGGCCTTTGCCGCGGACGTATTTCCCGTGCTGGTGCCCTGGCTGATGCTGAACCACGGGCGGCTGAGCATTCTGGTCCACCCCAACACGACAAATCCGCGCAGGGATCATCTTGCGGATCCCCTGTGGATTGGACCGCCGCTGGCCGTGCACGGGGAGAAGCTGCCGGAAGAATCCCGCATCGAGCAGGCGCCTCTGCCGAATACCCGGCTCGCGGCCGAGACGTTCGGCAGGCCTGTGACCGGCAAGGAACGGCGCTTTCCCCAACTCACCATGGATCAGCTCGACGAGAAGCAGAAGCCGCTCGGCGAGCAGATCATGAAGGTTTCCAGCATCGGCATTGCCGGACCGTATAACCCGATGCTGCGCAGCCCGGTGCTGGGCCAGCGGCTGTTCGACCTGTTTCACTATCTGCGCTGGGAAACCTCGGTACCGAGCAAAGCTCAACGAGTTCGCGATCCTGATCGTCGGACGGCAATGGCGCTCCCAGGTCGAGTGGCATGCGCATGCGCCGCTGGCGGCGAAGGCCGGCCTTTCCCCTGAGATCATTGCCGAGCTGAAAGCCGGCAAGCGTCCGTCCAGCATGGCCGAGGATGAGGCCGTCGTTTACGATTTCGTCACCGAGCTCACGACCGCGAAAAAGATTTCCGACGAAACCTTTGCGCGGGCGAAGAAGCTTTTCAGCGATCAGCAGATCGTGGATTTGACGGCGGTCGCCGGCAACTACGTCATGGTGGCCATGATGCTGGCCATGGCGGAAGAAACCGTGCCTCCCGGCAAGGAGCCGCCATTCAAGGACGGCGAGAACTAGGGCGTGTACTCATAAATGCGCAGATCGGATGTCTGCTTTCAGGGGTAAAGCGGAACACATCTGCTCGCATTGAGCTTTTCCGGTTTTGACCCAGACCGAACTCTTGCTGCTCGCGCGATATACGACGCTCGTAGATCCCTTTGAACTCCTTCCGTGGAGCAATTGAGCCGCTACGATGCTGTCACCTGACCAAGAGACCGATCTATTAAAGGCCGCCTATCTCAAGGATTTCGCATTGCCTCAGCCTATCCGGCCGGACTGCAAAACCGCACGAGCGGAGAAAAGCACGGCAAGGGCATTCGAGCTTAATTAAGCGTTACTAGAAATATCTCCGTGCGTGAACACCTGAAATGGAATAGGCCGGGCTACTAGGCCCGGCCTCTCTCAATCACAGCTTGTCGTCAGATTTCAATCTCAGTCGCCATGTTAGAACGCACCCACGTAGTGTAGCCCGCCTTCATCCTCTTAGCTTGCCAAGCTCGAACTTCTTTGTCTTCACCCATCTTATCAACGGCCGCGCCGTATGCTGCAAAGTTCTCGAACGTTATCGACAACACCCTATTTCCAACCTCACCAACGGCGACAGTCCAATAGGTTACTTTTCCGCCGTGTTTGCGCCAGAGGACAGCGCCTTCTTTGGCGAGTTCGGTAATCTTGGCGGGATCAGTTCCGGGGTTCGGCCTGACTACATATTGAACAGCTACTGACATTTTTCTCTCCCATGAAACTACAAAGGTACACGCGTAGCGCAAAAAAATTATTCGCATCTAAAAAAGTAAGCAAAGCAATTCTCAGCGAGCACGCTGCAGTGCAGTCTGGGCAAGTGGAACGATCCGGCACGGCGGGCGGCGACCGGATCAGCCTCATTCAGGGTGTTGCGACTGCACCCATGAATGTCTGCTGTTCGCGGTACAGCTGACTAGTGAGAGACTTCCCCGAGCGCGACGCCGAACGCTTGGCATCGAAGTGCCGCTGCCACTGCTCGGCCGCGCCGACGAGGTGATCGAATAAAGGCCGTGTCTGTTCATGGCACTTTTCGGACCTAGCGCGATGTCTGACTTAAGTCGGCAATGCGCTCAAAAGCGGACATTGACCACGCAGGACCGCCCCGGCCTGCGTGAACATCAGATAACCTCCGGACATCATAGACAGATGGCGCACGCTTTATGGCAGCAGGGCTGTCTTGAAGTCGCCTCGCGACCAGCCATGTTAGCTCAGTCGATGAGACGCGTAGGACTTATCGACATCACGGTAGGCAACGCGGCGCGCCTAGGCGCATCGCAACGTTCCACCACGCGACGCTGCGCGTCGCACCACATCGCTACGCAACGCGCGAGCCGCTGGGGACATCCCGGCGGCTCTCGCGCGTTTAGCGCGGACGGTCCGCCTCAAACGCTCAAGCGCCTGTGGCTCCGAGACGGTATGGCGCTTGAGGGCGACCGCCGTACAGAGGGCTGCCGACGAGATTGAATTCGCTCTGCGCAATGATGACGATATGCCGAAGGCGCGAGTTCTAGTCACGATCATCCAATTGAACCTCAGCTCTAGGGAGGCAACAAATGACCTACTTCTTTTGCAAAATGATCCTGCCGCGCTCAGACTTCATCCAAACGATGACCGACAGCGAAAGAAATATCATGAAGGCTCACGGCGACTACCTTCAGAGCCTGGCCGAAGTTGGTTCGATCGTATGTCACGGCCCCGTAGATGATCCTAAAGGTGGGTGGGGGCTGTCGATCTTTTCTGCAAAGGACCAAACGGAGGTAGAGCGTCTGACAGCCGCCGATCCGATAATTCTAGATGATGTCGGTGCGACGTATGAAATTCTTCCGATGAAACAACTTCGGATGAAGGGAGCGAGCTGAGTGAGCCGAGCGCCGCTGAAGTTCCCTACATGGTCAGCCGATAGTAAATTCACTGCATAGTCGATGTCGCCTATTGGCAGAAACGGATGCAGAAGTCTTGGTGTTGGGGTGAACAGGAAGAAAATTTTCGCGAGCGGACGCGCGGCGTGAAGGCGTTATCAACGCAGGCCTCGCAGCAGCGGCGGCGAGTCGTCGAAGCAATCCGGGTGAGCGGGACTCTCCGCGAGGCGCGGAGTCTGTGGAAAGTCCGCACTCACCCCGACCCTCTCCCCGCAAGCGGGGCGAGGGGCAAGCGGTCCACCACTTGCGAACCTAAACTCATCGAGTGCCCCTAGCCCGCCGCAACGTCAGCCGTCTTGGCCGCGTCCTTCCCGATCCGCCCGAGATGGGTGAAGCCAAATCCGGCTGAGTATTTCAGGCCGTAGCCGAGCGCGCGGTCGATGCCGATATGCGCCATCCAGATCATCGCGATGGAAAGGGGGAGTGGCGAGGGAAGCGCAAATCCGGCAACCATCAGGCTCACCGGCGCCATGTAGCTGTGCGCGGCGTTGTAGACGATGGCGCCTGGCTTCGGGCCCGCGAGATAGGCCGCAAAACTCAGATCGGGCGCCAGAAACAGGATGGCGTAAACCAGCCACGATCCATCCCAGACCGCGTAAAGCAGCGTCATACCGGCAAACAGCGTCAGCCCCTCCAGCCGGAGCAGCGTTCGCACTCCGCCGGTCACGGCGCCGGCGTTCTCCTTGCATGCGATATCGGCCATGGGCTTCGCCTCCGTTGAGGGTGCGGATATATCGTTCGCCGGGCAGGGGTGCCAGATGCCCGCAGGCGTTTCCGGTTAGCAAAATGCCGTGTTAGAAGGCGAACAAATCTGGCGGGAAAGCACCCATGAAAGAGATTTTGGATACCCTCGAGGAACGGCGCGCCGCGGCAAAGCTCGGCGGCGGCGAGAAGCGCATCGAGGCGCAGCACGCCCGCGGCAAGCTGACCGCGCGGGAGCGCATCGAGCTTTTGCTCGACAAGGGCTCGTTCGAGGAATTCGACATGTTCGTCGAGCACCGCTCGACTGGAGTTCGGCATGGAAAAGACCAGGGTGCCCGGCGACGGCGTCGTTACCGGCTGGGGCACCGTGAACGGCCGCAAGACCTTTGTCTTTGCCAAGGATTTTACCGTGTTCGGCGGCTCGCTGTCGGAAACTCATGCGCAAAAAATCGTCAAGATACAGGACATGGCGATGAAGGCGAGGGCGCCGATCATCGGGCTCTACGACGCCGGCGGCGCGCGGATCCAGGAAGGCGTCGCGGCGCTCGCCGGCTATTCCTATGTGTTCCGCCGCAACGTCATCGCCTCCGGCGTGATCCCGCAGATCTCGGTCATCATGGGGCCATGCGCCGGCGGCGACGTCTATTCGCCCGCCATGACCGACTTCATCTTCATGGTGAAGAACACCAGCTACATGTTCGTCACCGGCCCCGACGTGGTGAAGACCGTCACCAACGAGGTCGTCACCGCCGAAGAACTCGGCGGCGCCTCGGTGCACGCCACGCGCTCCTCGATCGCGGATGGCGCTTTCGAGAACGACGTCGAGGCGCTGTTGCAGATGCGGCGGCTGATCGACTTCCTGCCCTCGAACAACGCCGACGGCGTGCCGGAATGGCCGAGCTTTGACGACATCGGGCGGGTCGAGATGTCGCTCGACACACTGATCCCCGACAATCCGAACAAGCCATACGACATGAAGGAATTGATCCTGAAGGTCGTGGACGAGGGCGACTTCTTTGAGATCTCGGAAGCGTTCGCCAAAAACATCGTCACCGGTTTCGGCCGCATCGCCGGCCGCACGGTCGGCTTCGTCGCCAATCAGCCGATGGTGCTGGCGGGCGTGCTCGATAGCGACGCATCGCGCAAGGCCGCGCGCTTTGTCCGGTTCTGCGACGCCTTCAACATTCCGATCGTCACCTTCGTCGACGTTCCCGGATTTCTGCCGGGCACCGCGCAGGAATATGGCGGGCTGATCAAGCACGGCGCGAAACTGCTGTTCGCCTATTCGCAATGCACGGTGCCATTGGTCACGATCATCACGCGAAAAGCCTATGGCGGCGCGTTCGACGTGATGGCCTCGAAGGAAATCGGCGCCGACATGAATTACGCCTGGCCGACCGCGCAGATCGCGGTGATGGGCGCCAAGGGCGCAGTCGAGATCATCTTCCGCTCCGACATCGGCGATACCGACAAGATCGCCGCGCGCACCAGGGAATACGAAGACCGCTTCCTGTCACCCTTCATCGCCGCCGAACGCGGCTATATCGACGACGTCATCATGCCGCACTCGACGCGGCGCCGGATCGCGCGCGCGCTGGCGATGCTGCGGGACAAGCATGTCGAAGTGCCCGCGAAGAAGCACGACAATTTGCCGTTGTGAGGGAATCGCAACCGTCCTGCGAGGGCTAGAAATTGCTCCGCCTTTCCGCCCGCTCATCCTCCAGATATCCATCCCGCGTCTGCGGCAATTTGCGCCCCAGGATGCGGCTGGCCACCACGGTGCGCAGGATCTGCGCGGTGCCGCCGCCGATCGTGAACATGCGGGCGTCGCGGACCATGCGCTCCAGCGGCCTGTTCCGCGAATAGCCAGCGGCTCCGAAAACCTGCAGCGCGTCGTTCGTCACCTTGATGGCCGCATCAGCGGCGAAAATCTTCGCCTGCGCGGCAAACAGCGGATCGGGAAATGGAGAGGAGGACCGCGCGGCCTTGTAGATGAGTTCGCGCGCGGCAGAAATCTGCACCGACATGTCGGCCAGCATCCATTGCAGCCCCTGGAATTCGGCGATCGGGCGTCCGAACTGGTTTCGGGAATTGGCGTAGTCCAGCGCATGCTGGTAGGCGCCGTCGGCGAGGCCCAGCGCCACGGTGGCCGCGCCGACGCGCTGCGAATTGTAGGCGTTCATGAGATCGGCAAATCCGCGCCGGAAGCCGGATGGCGGAAGCACCACCATGTCGTCGCCGACCTCCATATCCCTGAACAGGATTTCGGTTTCCGGGATGCCGCGCAGCCCCATGGTCGGCTCACGCTTTCCGATCACAAGCCCTTTGGTCTTGTCGCGGATCGCGAGAAATCCGCCGATGCCTTGCTCCTCGCCGGCTGCATCGAAGACGCGGGCGAATACCAGATGCAGCCGCGATACGCCGCCGCCGGTGATCCAGTGCTTGCCGCCGTTGATGACGTAGCCGTTGCCCTTGCGGTCGGCGCGTGTGGTCATCTCGCTTGCGGCCGATCCCGCTGATGGTTCGGTGATGCAGATGGCGGGCTTGTCGCCGGAGAGCACCAGCTCCGCCGCGAGCTTCTTCTGCGGCTCGCTGCCGTAGTGCATGACGGCGGAAATGGCGCCCATGTTGGCCTCGACGACGATCCGCCCGCTGACGCCGCAGACCTGCGCGACTTCATCGACCACGAGACACGCCTCGAGAAAGCCGAGGCCGGCACCGCCATATGCCTTCGGGATGGTCATCCCGAAAAATCCGGCGTCATTCAGTGCCTTCACGTTCTCCCAGGGATATTGCTCTGATCGGTCGACCTCGGCGGCACGCGGCGCGATGGTCTCGCGCGCCAGCGCACGCGCACGCTGCTGCAGCTCCTGCTGGGGATGGTTCAATGTCATGAAGGCTCGGCTTGACGCGGCACCAGGGGAACAAAATCGTATTCGCCCACACCTTGCAGAACCAGGAAGGTGAGCGACGTCGTGCCGCCGTTGGTCACCAAATGCGGCCGCGTGGGCCTGACGACATAGACTTCGCCGGGCTTCAGAATTCACTTCCTCTTTCGGGTCCTGCAAAAACAGCCTCATCTGGCCTTCCAGAACGTAGAAAGTATCGGAGACATTGGTGTGGGTGTGCCACGGCACCTTCTGGGTCGGGGAGAGCTGCAACTCCGAAATACGAAAGCCGGGGCGCGCGGCGTGCTCGGCGCGACGCTCGACTTCGTAAAGGTGGCTGGCGTCCTTGACTGGCTGCGGCTGGTTCATGTCGGCCTCCTTCAGACCATCTGCTCCATCGCGTGGCGATGCCGCGCCACGATAGTCTTCCTCCGCCTGCGCTGCAATTCGGCGAACCGGGTCGAACTTCTACCTTTTGCGCGCCTCATCGCCCATCGCCCATGCAACTCGCATAAAACGTCGTGGTCGCGGGCCGGTCGGAAGTTGCGCTCGTTCCACCGTCGTCTACATTCCACGGGCAAAGGGAGCCCGCGCCATGTCCACGCTGTTCGCCTTCCTGCACCACCTCTGCGCTTTCACGCTGGTGTCGGCTGTCGCCATCGAGTTCGCGCTGATCCGTCAGGAGCTGACGCTTTCGTCGGCGCGGAGGCTTGCGGCCACCGACAGGGTGCTCGGCATCGCGGCGGGCGCGCTGCTCGTTATCGGGCTGTTGCGGGTGGCGCTTTTCGAAAAGGGTGCGGACTATTATTTCCACAGCCACGCCTTCCTGACAAAATTATCGGTCTTTATCGTGGTCGGGATATTGTCGATCATCCCGACGGTGGAATTTCTGTCGTGGCGCGGGGCGGTGAAGGCCGGACAGGTCCCCGACCATCAGCGCGAAGAACCGAAGGCTCGTCACCGCGGTCATTCACGGCGAGCTTTTCGCCATCGTCATCATCCTGCTTTGCGCCGCCATCATGGCGCGCGGCGGGTGGGTTTAGGTTTCGTGTTGGGGATCTTTCAAATCGTCATTCCGGGGCGCGCGCCAGCGCGAACCCGGAATCTCGAGCATACAATCTCCGGATTCCGGGTTCAGCCCTGACGGGCTGCCCCGGAATGACGGAGTGAAAATCCACTTGGAGAAACGCCAATGCCAGCAACCTTTTTCGTCGTCCGCGCCACCGTTGCCGATGCCGCCAAGCGCAAGGCGTTTGACGAGTGGTATCGCCGCGAGCACCTGCCCGACGCGGTGAAGGCGTTTGGCGTGAAGAAAGCCTGGCGGTTCTGGAGCGTCAGCGATCCCTCGGTCCATCAGGCGACATATGAATTCGCCGATCAGGCCGCGCTCGAACGCGCCACGAGCGGGGAAGCGCTGAAGCCGCTGGTCGCCGAATGGGACCGCCGCTGGCCCGAGGTCAAGCGCACGCGCGAGATTTTCGTGCTGGCGGAGGAACTCGGCGCGGGGTGAAGGCGTTCGTGATTTACGGTGGAGTCTTTTCTCTTGCGCAAGCCGGACCCATCGCCGGCCATCGTTATGCGGGTGGCTAGCAAAGGCTTGCACTGAAACTCCCCGGCGTACGGGTCCTCGCGCTCGCGGGGACTGTTCGGCGCTATTGGGCGCGCTGTAAACGAAGTTCGCGGTTCAGCGATCATTCATCTCGGCGCGGCGAAACTCTTTTGGCATCACTCACGTTGGACCAAGAGGAAGCCAAGAGGGAGATGTCATGGAACGCCGCGATTTTCTGAAACTCGCCTTTGGATTTGCCGCCGGTGCCGCAGCGCTGGCCGCAAGCGCGCGGGCCGCACCGCTGATGCCGCATCCGCTCGCAGAGGACGGGCCGCTGCCGCCGTCGAACGAGGATGCCCGTCCCGCCGTCACCACCGGCGACGAGGTGGACCATCTGAAGCCGGAAGAGGTGCGCTGGCGCCGTCACTGGGGCTGGCACCGCCGCTATTGGCGCCGCCGCCGTCGCTGGCATCGTCGCTACTGGCGCCGCCGTCACTACTGGGGCTGGCATCGCCGCCATTGGGGCCGCCGTCGTCGCTGGCACCGCCGCTACTGGCGCCGCCGTTATTACTGATAGGATGAGCGCAGAGGGCGGGAATTCCCGCCCTCGTTGCTTCGAGGACGCGAGGCGCCCCCATCAGCCATTGCCGAACAGCGCCGCGAACCGCTTCTCGCCGTTGCGGGTGAAATTGACGACGCGGCTGCCGGGGGTGGGATCGCGCGCCGCCCATTTCAGTTCGGTGAACCTCGTCATCATCGCAGCACCGAGCGTGCCGGCGAGATGATGGCGCCGCTCGCTCCAGTCAAGACAGGCCTTGCACACCGGACGGCGCGGATGGGCAAGCGCTTCAGCCGATATCTGCAGGGAGTTGGCCAGGAACCGCTCGCCTTCGGCGGTCAGCTCGATGTCCTGTTTCCGCTGCCGCACCAGCCGTTGATTTTTCATGCTGTCGAGCATCTGCACGCCGAGATCGCCGGCGAGATGATCGTAGCAAATCCGCGCGCGCCGCAGCGCCGGATCCTTCGGCCCGGTGCGCACGCGCATGTGGCCCGCGCGCGCCGCCAGCCCCGCAAGGCCTTCGAGCACGCCGGCGATATCGGGGCCGGTGAGGCGGTAGTAGCGGTGGCGGCCCTGCTTCTCCGGCTCGATCAGGCCGCCGGCTTCGAGCTTCGCCAGATGCGAACTCGCGGTCTGCGGCGTGACGCCGGCCTGGTGCGCCAGTTCGCTCGCGGTCAGCGCGCGGCCGGTCATCAGCGCGGTGAGCATGTTGGCGCGGGCGGGATCGCCGACCAGTGCGGCGACCATGGCGATATCGGGTCCTGCTTTCATAGTTCGATGATAACCGAAGCATCGACGCCGATCAAGCGGCTATTTTGGGATGGTTCGAACTCCCGGGAGGCACCCATGGCCGTCACCGTTTTCATCCGTTACCAGCTCGATCCGTTCAAGCGCGCGATGTTCGAGCAATATGCCAGACGGTGGCTCGCCATCATTCCCCGATGCGGCGGCGATCTCGTCGGCTACTGGATGCCGCATGAAGGCACCAACAACATCGCGTTCGCGCTGATCTCCTTCGAAAATCTCGCGGCTTACGAGAATTATCGCGCGCGGCTTCGCGCCGACGCTGAAGGCATGGCCAATTTTGATTTCGCCGAGCAGAACAAATTCATACTGGCGGAGGAACGAACATTCTTGCGCAAGGTGACATTATGAGTCATCTCGAACGCGGGAAGGGAGATGTAAATGATAGCCGTGATCTTCGAAGTCTGGCCGAAGCCTGAGCACAGGCAGGAATATTTCGATCTGGCGGCCGAGCTGAGGCCCATTCTGGAAACCATCGACGGATTTATCTCGATCGAACGCTTCGAGAGCCTGACCGAGAAGGGCAAGATCCTGTCGCTGTCGTTTTTCCGCGATGAAGCGGCGCTTGCGGCATGGCGCAATGTGCCGCAGCATCGCAAGGACCAGGCCAAGGGCCGGGCGAAAATCTTCCAGAACTACCGGCTGCGCATTGCCGGCGTAATCCGCGACTACGGCATGAACGATCGTGCGCAAGCCCCGAAGGACAGCCGCGCCGTTCACGACGCGCACTAGCGCGCGGCTGCCTGGCGCGGATATCGTCGCATCTTGTCAGCGAAGACAGGGAGGTGTCATGCCAGCAACGACAGCAGACAAGCGCGCCACATTCCGCAAGCTGCACGAAGCCGGCTGCTTCGTGCTTCCGAACCCCTGGGATGTCGGCAGCGCCAAGGCGCTGCAGCGTCTCGGTTTCAAGGCGATCGCTTCCACCAGTGCGGGCTTTGCCTGGTCGATCGGAAAGGCCGACAATCACGTCACGCTGGATGAGGTCTGCGAACATCTCACCGCGCTGTGCACTGCGGTCGATCTGCCCGTCAACGCCGATTTCGAGGGCGGCTTTGCGCACAAGCCGGAAAAGGTCGCCGCCAACGTCGCGCGCGCGGTCAAGACCGGCATTGCCGGGTTGTCGATCGAGGATTCCACCGGAGACGCCGCAAATCCGCTTTACGAGCGCGCGTTCGCGATCGAGCGCATCAAGGCGGCGCGCTCGGCGATCGATGCCGACAATAGCGGCGTATTGCTGGTCGGCCGCTGCGAGGGCTTTCTGGTCGGGCAGACCGATCTGAACATG
The DNA here is from genome assembly GCA_963745785.1 of uncultured Alphaproteobacteria bacterium. Lineage (GTDB taxonomy): Bacteria > Pseudomonadota > Alphaproteobacteria > Rhizobiales > Xanthobacteraceae > Bradyrhizobium. The sequence continues at coordinate 32,153 of CAVUYV010000010.1, forward strand.
GTGATCGATCGGCTGCAGGCCTATGCGGAAGCCGGCGCGGATTGCCTTTACGCGCCGGGCATCAAGACCAGGGAACAGATATCAGCCGTCGTGAAGGCCGTGCATCCCAGGCCCGTCAATCTTCTGATCGGCGCGTCGGGCCTGTCGGTGGCGGAAGCTGCCGATCTCGGTGTCCGCCGCATCAGCGTCGGCGGTTCGCTGGCGCGCACCGCGTGGGCCGGCTTCATGCGCGCGGCGCGCGAGATCGCGGAGAAGGGAACGTTCACCGAGCTGGGCAACGGCTATCCGGGCGGCGAATTGAACAAGATGTTCAGCTGACGCGCACGCAAATGCGCGGCGGGCAAGTACCCGCCGCGCGTTGCGTTTGGACCGCGGACTGCCGCGTTACTTGTTTTCCGGCGCGCTATTGGCCGGCGGATTGGCGGAGCGGTCGATCTCCTGGCCCGTCGGGGCCGATGACGAGGGTGCCTGCGGACGCGCCGGCGCAGCACCGGTGGTCATGCCCGGGCCGGTGTTGGTGCGAGGGGCTGCAGCAGGCGACGTCTGCGAGCTGTTCTGAGCGGTCGAGGACGTGCCGGCCTGATTGATCGTGGTGTTGTTCAGGCCGTAGAAAATCGCACCAAGCACGACCGCGATGGCGACGGCGAACATCGCGACCTTGGCCCCGCTGGCGGGACCCTCGGCGAGTTCGGGGTCGGGCTGCAACTCATTGTCGAGATTGGGCGGCCAGCGATATTCGTCGTCGGCGGGATTGCGACGATAGGGATCGTCCGGATTGCGTTCAATGGCCATGATTGCGTTCCTCCGTTACCCCGTACCAATGGCTGGGATTGGGCGGGGTTCCGAGGGAACTTGGGGAACCGCAGCGTCATTCCGCGTCAACATCATTGACTTTGCGCCGGCGCTTGCTGCGTCCGCGCCCTCTTCACCTGCGCCGGCGTCACCAGCGGCGCGGCGTTGCCCCAGGAATGGCGGATGTAGTTTGTGACATCGGCGATCTCTTGATCCGACAATTGTTTGGCGTAAGCCGGCATCGATCCCGGATTGGGTGCGCGCGGCGTCGTCACGGTCTGTGCACCGTCGAGGATGATACGCAGCGTGCTGGAGGGGTCGACCGACTGCAAATTGGCATTGCCGGGTAGCGGCGGATAGATCCGCGGGGCGCCGCTGCCATCGGCTTCGTGGCAGGCGACACAGGCGTGGGCGTAGATCGCTTTACCCGCCGCCATCTCGGCCGGCGGCGGCGGGGTCACCACGGGGTCAGACTTTCCCGCCGGAAGGTCCTTGAGGTAGACCGCGATGGCGCGAATGTCGGCGTCGCTCATCTTCGAGGTCGAATTGGCCACAACCTCGGCCATCAGTCCGCCGGCATGGCTGCGCGCGTTGCGGCCGCTCTGCAGATATTCGACGATGTCAGCAACGCTCCAGGATTTCAGCCCGCTGCGCTCGGCGCCGTCGAGCCGCGGCGCGAACCAGCCCTGCACCAGCCCGCCGCCAAAGGCGCGGCCGCTCCTGTCGGCGCCGAACAGGTTCTTGGGCGTGTGGCAGGCGCCGCAATGCGCCGCGCCCGTGACGAGATAAGCGCCGCGATTCCATTCCGTGGTTTTCTGCTGGTTCGGTTCGAATATGCCGGGCCGGAAGAACAGGAAATTCCAGGCGCGCATGATGACGCGGTAATTCAGCGGCCAGCGCAGTTCCGGCGGCGGCGGGCTGTTGGAAACCGGCGTCAGCGTCGCGAGATAGGCGCGGATCGCCAGCAGGTCGTCGCGGGTCAATTTCGTGAAGTTGGGATAGGGAAATGCCGGGTAATAGCGCGAACCGTCGCGCCGCACGCCGTAACGCAGCGCGCGGGAGAATTCGTCATCGCTCCATGCACCGAGGCCGGTTTCGCGATCCGGCGTCAGGTTGGGCGTATAAATCGCCCCGAACGGGGTGTCGATGCGCTTGCCGCCGGCGAACGGCTTTGACGGATCGGCGGTATGGCAACTCGCGCAATCGGCCGCTTCGACAAGCGCCTTGCCGCGCGCGATGGTGTCCGCCGAGGGCTGAGCCTGCGCTTTGCCGCTGAATGCGGTGCACAAAAGCACGAGCGCGAGAATCGCCCGGATGGCGTGATGTCGCCCCTGCATCATTGATCGCTCCCTGGCGGCATTATAGCGCGAAACCATGTCGGCCAGAGCGCCACGTCGTTTCGCCCCAAGCCCATCCGGCGACACAAAGCGAAAATGGCCGGCGCCCTTTCTCGCATGAAATTGCGATTTGCGAATGCGGGGCTCCATTGCCCAGATTTGTAGTGCGCGGCCCGCGAAAACCGACATAGACTGGATTTGACGATCGGCATGATTAGCTAAAAAAGAGCCGTCGGAGCCAAGGCTTAAGAGGGTCGAATGGGAATCAACCAAGGTCCGATCAGTCTCGATCAGAAATACACCCAAGGGTCCGGCCATATCTTCCTGACGGGGATTCAGGCGCTGGTCCGCCTGCCGATGGCCCAGATCCGCCGCGACCGCGCCGCGGGTCTCAATACCGCGGGCTTTATCTCCGGCTATCGCGGTTCTCCGCTCGGCGGCTACGACCAGCAATTATTCGCCGCCCGCAAGCACCTCGAACAATACAACATCAAATTCCAGCCCGGCGTTAACGAAGACCTGGCGGCCACCGCGATCTGGGGTTCCCAACAGCTCAATCTTTCCCCCGGCGCCAAATACGACGGCGTCGTCGGCATCTGGTACGGCAAGGGACCCGGGGTCGATCGCTGCGGCGACGTGTTCCGTCACGGCAACACAGCGGGCTCGGCCAAGAATGGCGGCGTGCTCTGTCTCGCCGGCGACGACCACGGCGCAAAGTCTTCCACCGTGCCGCATCAGTCCGATCACGCCTTCATCTCCGCGCTGATGCCCTATCTCTATCCTTCCAGCATCCATGAAATGATCGAGATGGGCCTGCTCGGCATCGCGATGTCGCGCTACTCCGGCTGCTGGGTCGGCATGAAGGTGATCACCGAGACGGTCGAGACCACGGCCGAGATCGATCTCAGCGACGAGATGACGCCGTTCATCATTCCGACCGACTTTGAGATGCCGCCGGGCGGGCTCAATTTGCGGTGGCCCGATGACCGTTACCTGCAGGACCTCCGCCTGCAGGACTACAAGGGCTTTGCCGCGATCGCGTTTGCCCGCGCCAACAAGATCAACCGCGTCACCATGGATTCGCCGAACGCACGCTTCGGCATCATGGCGTCCGGCAAGAGCTATGAGGATATCCGCCAGGCGCTGCGCGAACTTGGCATCACGCCGGAAGTCGCGGCGAAGATCGGTTTGCGGCTTTACAAGATCGGCATGCCGTGGCCGCTGGAGCCGGAAGGTGTCCGGCAATTCGCGGTCGGGCTCGAGGAGATCTTCATCGTCGAGGAGCGGCGCGAGATCGTCGAGAACCAGGTCAAGCAGGAGCTGTTCAACTGGCGCGACGACGTGCGTCCGCGCATCGTCGGCAAGATGGACGAGCACGACAAGCGCTTCCTGACCTTTGCGGCGGAACTCAGCGTGGCCTCGCTCGCGGGCTCGCTGACCGAACGGCTGCTCCGCCTCAATCTCAATCCCGAGATCGCGGCGATGCTGCGCGCCAAGGCCGACTGGTTCAACGGCCGCCTCGCCACCCAGATGCAGCCGGTGGCGCCGATCAGCCGCACGCCGTATTTCTGCTCCGGCTGTCCGCACAACACCTCGACCAAGGTGCCCGAAGGCAGCCGCGCCTTCGCCGGCATCGGCTGCCATTTCATGGCGCTGTGGATGGACCGCAATACCGAGACCTACACCCATATGGGAGGCGAGGGCGTGCCGTGGGTGGGCGTGGCGCCCTTTACCAAGGAAGAGCATGTGTTCGCCAATCTCGGCGACGGCACCTACTTCCATTCCGGCAGTCTCGCGATCCGCCAGGCCGTTTCCTCCGGCGCCAACATCACCTACAAGATCCTCTATAACGACGCGACCGCGATGACCGGCGGCCAGCATGTCGACGGCGAGCTGTCGCCGCAGCAGGTCACCTTCCAGCTGCACTCGGAGGGCATCCGCGAGATCTACCTGGTCTCGGAAAATCCCGCCGCCTATCCGGCCAATGAAATCGCGCCCGGCGTCAAGACCGCGCATCGCGACGAACTCGACTCCGTCATGAGGACGGTGCGCCAGGTGAAGGGTGCTTCCGCGATCGTGTTCGTGCAGACCTGCGCTGCCGAAAAACGCCGCCGCCGCAAACGCGGGACCATGGAGGATCCGGCCCGCCGCGTGATCATCAATCCTGCCGTGTGCGAAGGCTGCGGGGATTGTTCGGTGCAATCGAACTGCATCTCGGTCGAGCCGCTGGAGACCGAACTGGGACGCAAGCGCACCATCAACCAGTCGACCTGCAACAAGGACTATTCCTGCCTGAAAGGCTTTTGCCCGTCCTTTGTCACCATCGACGGCGGCAAGCTGCGCCGGCGCGCCCCGCCCGACCTCGGCAGTATCGGCGATCTGCCCGAACCCTTGTCGCGGCCCTCGCTGGAGCGGCCCTATAACATCGCGGTCGGCGGCGTCGGCGGCACCGGCGTGCTCACCATCGGCGCGCTGCTCGGCATGGCCGCGCATATCGAGGGCAAGGCCAGCATGATCCTGGACATGTCGGGGCTGGCGCAAAAGGGCGGCGCGGTGCTGAGCCATGTCCGGCTGTCCGAGCACACTGCCGATGTCACCTGCTCACGCATCGTGACCGGTACCGCCGATCTCGTAATCGCCGCCGACGAGGTGGTGGCTGCCTCCAAGGAAACCATCACGCTCTGCGAATCCAGCCGTACCCATGGCGTTATCAATAGCCACGTGATTCCGACCGCCGATTTCATCCTCAACCGCGATTTCAGTTTCCAGAGCCGCAAGGTCAACGCCGTTCTGGAAAACGCGCTGACCAAGGATTCATCCTTCTTCGATTTCACCAAGCCCGCCGAAATCCTGCTTGGCGATTCCATCGCCACCAACGTCATGATGATGGGCTATGCCTATCAGAAAGGACTGTTGCCGCTCAGCGGCGAAAGCGATCGAGCAGGCGATCGAGGTCAACGGCGTCTCGATCAAGATGAACACGCAGGCGTTCCAGCTCGGGCGGCTGGCGGCTGCCGATCCCGCGCGGCTGGCTGCCATGATGAAGGGCCAGGACGAAACGGTTGCGCCGAAGACGCTTGAATCGATGTCGCTCGACGAAATCATCGCCCACCGCAGCGCGCTCCTGACCAACTATCAGGATGAAAGGCTTGCCGAGCGCTATCGCAGGCTGGTGACCCAGGTCCGCGACGCCGCATTGAATGGCGGCTTCGGCGACGCGTTGCCGCGGGCGGTTGCGATCAACTACGCCAAGCTCTTGGCCTACAAGGACGAGTACGAGGTCGCGCGGCTCTATACCGACGGCAATTTCGAAAAGCAGCTTCGCGACCAGTTTGAAGGGGACTTCAAGTTCAATTTCAACCTGGCGCCGCCGCTGCTGCCCGGCCGCACCGACGCACTGGGACGGCCGAAGAAGCGCGCGTTCGGCGCCTGGATGATGCCGGTATTTCGATTGCTGGCGAAGATGCGCGGGCTGCGCGGCACCGCATTCGATATCTTCGGTTACAGCGCCGACCGCCGGCTCGAGCGCGACCTGATTGCAGGCTACGAGAAGGACGTCGCCCACGTGCTGTCAGTGCTTTCGCCGCAGAACCTGGACACCGCGATCGAAATTCTCTCGCTGCCGGACCGCATCCGTGGCTACGGGCCGGTGAAGGAGAAATCGGTGCAGGATGCCAAGGCGCGCTATGCGCAATTGGCCGCCGATCTCGCCAATCCGCCGCCGGCGCCGCGGCAGATCGCGGCAGAGTAGGGGCCGTTCCGATCGCGACCAATCTGCACGGTGCAGCCAGGCACCGCGATAGGGCAGTTTTCGACGGGGCCTTGGTGCCGCGTTATTGCCAGTTTCGGAATTTCAGAAATTTCGCTTGACGGCGGGGGCAAATCAGCACTATAGCGATTTGGTCCTGTCCCACAGGTTGGCATTTCGTACAGCGAAGTTGAACGCGCCATTAGACGTAGGGCGGGCAAAGGCGCGTTTTGCGCCGTGCCCACCTGCAATTGGCATGGGATTTATTATTTCTGAAATTCAGAAATTTCGCTTGCCAACGGACCCAAATCAGTTTACTGATTTGCCGTCCCGTCCCTCGAGGGGCGTGCGCACGTCACGAACGCGGGGCGGGATGCGGTGGACGCGGCAGCGCGCGAGACGAACGCGGTCTGCTTGCGTACGGCGAAGTCGTGTGGTTCTGACGCCCCAATCGTTGGCGTCAAGTCTGCGATAAGAAGCGCAGGCGACGGTGTCAAACAAGCGTGGTCACCGAGGAGAGCGCGAAGTAAGCCGTAAAACCATTGCGCGGGGAATGCCGGGTCGTTCCGGTGTGACCGTGGTGACTAACTCGTATGCTTTTTTCATTTTGCATGCGAGGCTGCGGGCGCATTGCGCGCCCGGCATTCCCTGCGCCCTCTGATTTCTGGGGCGAAGGTTACGGCGATCAACTCGGACGCTATTCGCGCCGCGAGAACGTGGGCTAGTGGCCGTCTCGCCGGACGGAATATTTCACGGCTTGCCAAGGCTGCTCCGACGGGCCAGAAAAACGCTGGAAAAGAAAAAACGCCAGCGGAGCGCCATATTGAGTATCAAGGGCAAGGCCTACATCGCCGGGATTTACGAGCATCCAACCCGGCATGCACCCGACAAATCCACCGCCCAGTTGCATGCCGAAGTCGCCAGGGGCGCGATTGAAGACGCCGGGCTGACGAAAGGCGATATCGACGGCTATTTCTGCGCCGGCGACGCTCCGGGCGGTGCCTGGCCGATGGTCGATTATCTCGGGCTGAAGGTGCGCCACATCGATTCCACCGAGACCGGCGGTTGCTCGTACCTGATCCATCTCGGTCACGCCGCCGAAGCGATCGCGGCCGGCAAATGCTCGATTGCGCTGATCACGCTGGCGGGCAAACCGCGCACCGGGACGATGCCGCCGCGCGCCGCGGGCGCCGAGGCCGATTTCGAGGCGGCCTATGGTGCAACCACCCACAACGCCTACGGCATGTGTGCCATGCGCCACATGCACGACTACGGCACCACCAGCGAGCAGCTCGCCTGGATCAAGGTCGCGGCCTCCCATCACGCGCAATACAATCCGCACGCGATGCTGCGCGAGGTCGTCACCGTCGAGGACGTGCTCAATTCGCCGATGATCTCCGATCCGCTGCATCGGCTGGACTGCTGCGTCATCAGCGACGGCGGCGGCGCGCTGATCGTGACCACGCCGGAAATCGCCAAAAGCCTGAAGAAGCCGCTGGTGCGCCTGATCGGACACGGCGAGGCGATGAAGGGACCGCGCGGCGGCAAGGATCTCGATCTGACTTATTCCGCCGGGGTCTGGTCCGGGCCGCGCGCGTTCGAGGAGGCGGGTGTCACGCCAAAGGACATCAAATATGCCTCGATCTATGACAGCTTCACCATCACGGTATTGATGCAGATCGAAGACTTGGGCTTCTGCAGGAAGGGCGAGGGCGGCAAGTTCGTCGCCGACGGCAATTTGATTTCCGGCGTCGGCAAGCTGCCGTTCAACACCGACGGCGGCGGGCTGTGCAGCAATCACCCGGTCAACCGCGGCGGCATGACAAAAATCATCGAAGCGGTGCGCCAGCTGCGCGGCGAGGCCCATCCGAAGGTGCAGGTCAAGAACTGCGATCTCGCCGTCGCCCACGGCACCGGCGGCCTGCTCGGCGTGCGCCACGCCGCCTCGACCTGCATTCTGGAGCGTGTGTAATGACGGAGCCAAAAAAATATCCGACGCCGCAGGGCAATCCGGAAACCGCGCCGTTCTGGGAAGCCGCCAGGCAAGGCAAGTTCATGATCAAGCGCTGCACGGCGTGCGGCGAGCCGCATTATTTTCCGCGCTCGATCTGCCCGTTCTGTTTTTCCGACAAGACGGTGTGGGAGGAGAGCTTCCGGCGAGGCCACGATCTATACGTTTAGCCTGATGCGCAAATCGGCGACCGGGCCTTATGCGATCGCCTACGTCACGCTGAAGGAAGGCCCGTCGCTGCAGACCAATATCGTCGATTGCGACCTGGAGAAACTGAAGATCGGCCAGAAGGTCAAGGTGGTGTTCAAGCCGACCGACGGCGCGCCGCTGCCGTTCTTTACGCCGGTTTAATAAGACCTTCGCCACTTGTGGAAGGCGGCGCCAAGCAACAGCTGAGGGGTCATCCCCGCGAAAGCGGGGATCCGGAGCAACCCCACGCCGGTGAGTTACTGGGCCGCCCGCTCTCCGCAGGGGAGAGGGCCAGAATGTGCGCCGCGAAGAAAAGTCCGGGAGGACGTACCGCAAATGCCGATCAAGTACGACGAGCTGATGGCCCTGAAAAATCTCGGCCAGAAATACGCCTACACCGATCGCGAGGTGATGCTCTACGCTTATGGCATCGGCATGGGCGCCGACCCGATGGACGAAAAGGAGCTCGCTTTCGTCAACGAAGCCGTCGCCACGCCGCGCCCGCTGAAGGTGGTGCCGACCTTTGCGTCGGTCGCGGCATGGGGCGCGGGGCCCGGCGAGATGAATCTCAACCGCGTCATGGTGGTGGACGGCGAGCGCGACATCACCTTCCACAAGCCGCTTGCCGCGGCCGCCCACATCACCGCCAATTCCAGCGTGCTCGACGTCTTCGACAAGGGCAAGGACAAGGGAGCGGTGATCCGGCATCAGACGGTGCTCAAGGACGAGAAGGGCGAGAAACTCGCCACATTGGTCGCATCTCGCTTCGCGCGTGGCGACGGCGGCTTTGGCGGGCCGTCCGAGGGCCAGCCCGAACCGCATAACGTGCCGACGCGCGCGCCCGACAGGACCGTCGACATTTCAACTCGTCCGGACCAGGCGCTGGTCTATCGGCTCTGCGGCGACCGCAATCCGCTGCACTCGGATCCCGAATTTGCAAAGCGCGCCGGCTTTCCAAAACCGATCCTGCACGGCATGTGCACCTTCGGCATCACCTGCCGCGGTATCTTGCAGACCTATGCCGATTACGATCCGAATGCTTTCAAGCAGCACGCCGCGCGGTTTTCCTCACCGGTCTATCCCGGCGAGACCGTGACCATGGAGCTGTGGAAGGACGGCAATGTGATTTCATTCGAAGCCAAGGTGAAGGCGCGCGGCGCGACCGTGATCAAGAGCGGCAAGACGGTGTTGGGTTAGAGCCGTCAGTCCGGGGTGCTCCCTCGCCCCGCTTGCGGGGAGAGGGGCTGCTTCCACATCGGGACTCTGCGGAGAATCCCCCTCACCCGAAGGCTTCGCCTTCGACCTCTCCGCGCAAGCGGGGCGAGGTAAAGAGAAGAGCGATACAAGGAGAAGAAACGATGGGACTACTCGACGGCAAGGTTGCGCTGATCACCGGCGCGGGAGGCGGGCTCGGCGAGGCCTACGCCAAATTGTTCGCGCGCGAGGGCGCGGCTGTCGTCGTCAACGACCTCGGCGGACCGCGCGATGGCTCCGGCGGCGATGTCTCGATGGCGCAGAAGGTGGTCGACGCCATCAAGGCCGCGGGCGGCCGCGCGGTCGCCAACGGTGCCGACATCTCGACCATGGCGGGCGGGCAGTCGGTGTTCGACGATGCCATCAAGCATTTCGGCCGCGTCGACATTCTCGTCAACAATGCGGGCATCCTGATCGACCAGACCTTTGCCAAGGCGACCGAGGCGGCCTGGGACAAGGTCTTGAAGGTGCATTTGAAGGGCACGTTCTGTGTCAGCCAGCCGGTGTTCCGCTGGATGCGCGAGAACGGCGGCGGCGTCATCGTCAATACGTCATCGACCTCAGGCCTGATCGGCAATTTCGGCCAGACCAATTACGGCGCCGCCAAGGGCGGCATTTGGGGGCTTTCGAACGTGCTGGCGATCGAAGGCCGCAAATACAATATCCGGGTCTGGACGCTGGCGCCGGGCGCGCTGACCCGCATGACCGCCGATCTGCCGCGCTATATCGAGAATCCAGGCGCGGCCCTTGGACCTGATGGCATCGCGCCGGCCGTGCTATACATGGTCAGCGAACTGTCGGGCGACCAGACCGGCAAGGTTCTCGGCGTCTCAGGTCCGCGCGGCGTGCGCGAGATGCGGATGATGGAGAAGCCGGGCTGGAAGCCGCCGCATCAGGGCTGGAAGGCTCAGGATATCGTCGAGCACGCCAGGGAGATTTTCTTCTCCGAGGAAGAGATCAAAATGGGCGCGCGGCGGTTTTAGCGTTAGCCGTCATTCCCGCGCAAGCGCGTAGCGCTTGTCGCTGAGGGCGCGAGTGAAGCGAGCGAACCCGGAATCCATAACCACGATCGTGAGTATGGATTCCGGGCCTGCGCCTCAGGTCGGCAATTGCCGACCGATGGCGCATCCACGATGTGCAATTGCACATCGGGAATGACAAGGCAAGTTAGGTTGAATGAGGCACAGATGACAAAACTCACCCACAAGGCCGCAGGGACCTTCGCCATTGCGCCGACGCCGTTCCACGACGACGGCCGCATCGATGACAAATCCATCGATCGGCTGACGGATTTTTATGCCGAGGTCGGGTGCGACGGCGTCACGGTACTTGGCATTCTGGGTGAGGCGCCGAAGCTCGAAGGCTCGGAGGCCGAACAGGTCGCAAAACGCTTTGTGAAGCGGGCGAAGAACATGCAGATCATCGTCGGCATCTCGGCGCCGGGATTTGCCGCGATGCGCTCGCTGGCGCGCGCCTCGATGGACGCGGGTGCCGCCGGAGTGATGATCGCACCGCCCCCGCATCTGCGTACCGACGAGCAGATCACCGGATATTTCAAGCAGGCGGTGGAGGCGATCGGCACCGACATTCCCTGGGTGCTGCAGGATTATCCGCTGACGCTGACCGTGATCATGACCCCCGCCGTGATCCGGAAAATCGTGATGGACAATCCGTCCTGCGTGATGCTCAAGCACGAGGACTGGCCGGGACTGGAAAAGATTTCCGCGTTGCGCGCCTTCCAGAGGGACGGCTCGTTGCGGCCGCTGTCGATCCTGACCGGCAATGGCGCGCTGTTCCTCGATTTCGAGATGGAACGCGGCGCCGACGGCGCGATGACCGGCTACGCTTTTCCGGAATTGCTGATCGACGTGGTGAGACTGTCGAAAGAAGGCCGTCGCGACGCCGCGCACGATCTGTTCGATGCGCACCTGCCGCTGATCCGCTACGAGCAGCAGCCCGGCGCGGGACTGGCGGTGCGGAAATATGTGCTGCAGAAGCGCGGCGTGATCGCCTCGAGCGCTCAACGCAAGCCGGGGTCAAACATTACCGCCACGGCAAAGGCGGAAGTGGACTATCTGCTGTCACGGGTCGCGCGGGTCGACAAACGCGCGAACCTGCAACCGCAATCCAGCGCGGCAGGTTAGCAAGGATCCCTCATGGTGAGGAGCGCGTCTTCGCGCGTCTCGAACCATGAGACCGAAACGTTTTTCATCCTTCGAGACGCGGCCAGGAGGCCGCTCTTCAGGATGAGGGAGGGAGTGAAGCTCATGTCGGAAAAGGCCGTCACACCGCGTCCTGCCTCCACTATCCTGCTGCTGCGCGACGCAGCAGGCAGGGATGAGATCGAGGTCTTCATGATGGTGCGCCATTATGAGATCGATTTTAACTCCGGCGCGCTGGTGTTTCCCGGCGGCAGTGTCGACAAGGGCGATCAGGAGATCATCGCGAGACCTGACCTTTATTCCGGTGGCGGGGGGCTCGATGCCAGCGCTTTAAGTTTCCGGATCGCCGCGATCCGCGAAACCTTTGAGGAGAGCGGTATCCTGCTGGCGCGGCCGCACGGGTCGGATGCCCTGATCGATGCGAGGCGGGCTGGCGGGATTGAAGCTGCCCATCGCGCCGCCTTGTGCGAAGGCAAGACCAGCTTTCTGAAGGTGCTCACCGACAACGGGTTGTTGCTGGCGCTCGATGAACTCGTGCCCTACGCGCACTGGATCACGCCGGAGGGCATGCCAAAACGGTTCGACACCTGGTTCTTTCTTGCCGCAGCGCCACCGGAACAGGCCGGCGCTCACGACGGCAAGGAATCAACCAATTCGATCTGGGTGTCGCCGCGCGAAGCCTTGGCGGGCGGTGAGAGCGGCCGGTTCAAGCTGCCGTTTCCGACCACGCGCAACCTGATCAAGCTCGGCAAGCAAAAAAGCGTCAAGGCGGCGCTCGACGAGAGCAAAGGCAAGCCGATCGTGAGCGTGATGCCGGTGATGACGAGGCTCAACGGCGGCCGTCAGCTTCGCATCCCGCTTGAGGCCGGCTACGACGGCGAGGTGTTCGAAGTCGGCGCGGTGTGACGCAACGGAACACGGCGGATCATCGTCCGGGCGGCAGCACCGGGCCCGGCCGCCGGCATTGCGGGGTTGCCGGCATGTTCCCCTTGGGGCCCATTCCAGCGTATAAAAGTGGACTGCTCTGAGCCGGTTCCGATACCCATGCCCTTTGCCGCAATCGTCCAACGGATACGCTCATTCTCGCTTTCGATCGGTCAATTGACCTTTGCCAGTTTCATGCTGCTGCTGGCGATGATCGTGATGACGAGCGTCGCCAGCGTCGTCTCCATCCGCCACATCGACGCGACCTTTGCCGAGTTGCAGCGGCTTCAGAGCCTGGGCGACCTGGCGGAGGAGATCGACCGCCGCATGAACGAACTGCGGCTCGCGGCAAGGGACTTTGTGACCGATCCGGCGGTTCCGTCCAGCCAGGTCTGGGAGGCGGCTTCCGCGCTGAGCAATCTTTTGAAAAAAACCCGGCTGCAGCTTGCCCCCGATCAGCAGGAAATGATCGACGGCGTCTCCGCGCGGCTCCAGAACTACCGCGACGGCATCGAGCGCGTTACCGCATTGATTGCGCGCCGGGCGGAACTGGCCGCCGCCTTGCCGCCGGTGCGCCAGCGTTTCGAAGCCGCGATCGCCGAAGTGCCCGAGCGGATCACCGCGCGAAACCTGTTTCGGATGCAGAACCAGATTACCGAGGCGTTGCTGGCGCACGATCCCGCGGCTGCGGAACAGTCCGCCCAGCGCATGCGGGCGCTTGCGATTAGCGAACCGGGGCTTCGCACCGCCGTCGACGACTACACCGACGCGATTATTTCGATCGCGGCGACCGAGGGGGAGATTGCCAGCATCGACAGGGAAGTTCTGGGCACCGAAGGCAGGCAGATCGGACTGGTGACCGAATTATTGCGGAGCATAAGCGCCAGCAGCGGTCGCGTGCTGGCCCACGATTTTGCCAAAACACTTGCCCACGACAAGTGGCAAAGCATTTTCCTCGGCATTGCCGGGGTGTTGATCGGGCTTGCCGCGGCGCTGTTCGTGGTGCGCCGTACCGTCCGTCCGCTCAAGGCCATCGCGAGAGCCATCCGCTCGCTCGCCGGTGGCGAGAAGGATGCCTCGATTCCCGCCACCGATGTCAAAAACGAGATCGGTGACATTGCCCGCGCCGCCGAAGTGTTCCGCCGCACGCTGGTCGACGCCGACGCCGCGCGTGAAGCGGCAGTTCATGCCCTGGCCGAGCAGCGCCTTGCCGAGGAAAGTTATCGCAAGCTGTTCGAGGGCTCGGTCGATGGAATTTATGTGACGACGCCGGCCGGCGCGCTTCTCAACGCCAATCCCGCGCTGGCACGGATCATGGGATACGATACGCCGGAGCAGATGATCAACAGCGTCAGCGATATCGCGCACACCATCTATGTTCATCCGGCGGCGCGCGCGGAATACCAGCTGCTGATGCAGCGCGACGGAATGGTGCGCGAATTCGAGTATCAGGTGCGCGCGCGCGACGACGCGGTGCTCTGGCTCTCCGACAGCGCTACCGCCGTGCGCAACGACGCCGGCGAGGTCATCCGCTATGAAGGCACGGTGCGCGACATCACCGATCAGAAGCGCGCCGAGGATGCGATCGCCGAGGGCCGGCGGCTGCTGCAACAGGTGATCGACACCGTGCCCGCGGTAATCAATGTCAAGGACAGACAGCTGCGCTATGTCTTGATGAACCGCTATATGGCCGGCATTTTCGGTGTCGAGCCCGCCGACGCGATCGGCCGCACCACCGCCGACCTGATGTCGCGCTACGGGGCACAGAAGACCGACGAGAACGACAAGCGCGTGTTGGCGTCGGGCAGGGGTCTTGGATTCTACGAAGAGGAGTATCTGGATTCTTCCGGCAATTTGCGGCAGTGGCTGGTGAATAAGCAGCCGCTTCTCGATGCCGACGGCGAGATCGAACAGATCGTCACCGTCGCCCTCGACATCGGTGAGCGCAAGCGCGGCGAACAGGAGATGCGCAAGGCCAAGGATGCCGCCGAGGCGGCGTTGCGCAATCTGCGGGAGACCCAGAACTCGCTGATCGAGGCGGAAAAGCTCGCCGCGCTCGGGCGGCTGGTGGCCGGCGTCGCCCACGAAGTCAACAACCCGGTCGGCATCAGCCTGACGGTCGCCTCATCGCTGGAGCGCAAGACGGCATTGTTCGCCGCCGAGGTTGCCCGCGGCGAAATCAGGCGATCCCACCTCAATGAATTTCTCGAGACCAGCCGCGATGCGTCCTCGCAGCTGGTTGCCAATCTCAATCGCGCGGCCGAGCTGATCACCTCGTTCAAGCAGGTGGCGGCCGATCGGAACTACTCGGATCAGCGAACCTTCGACCTCGGCGATCTGACCGAGCAGGTCGTGATGAGCCTGCGGCCGGGCTTGCGAAAGCACAATCTGACACTCACCGTCGACTGCCAGCCCAATCTCATCATGAACAGCTATCCCGGGCCCTACGGGCAGGTTCTCACCAATCTGTTCCTCAATTCGGTGGCGCATGCCTTTCCGGACGGCAAGCGAGGGACGATCGATATCCGAGCACGGGAATCCGGCAAGGATAATGTTGAAATCATTTTTTCCGACAATGGTTGCGGCATGTCCCTCGACGTCCGGCGCCGTGCCTTCGATCCGTTCTTCACGACGCGCCGCGATCAGGGCGGCACCGGGCTCGGGCTGCACATCGTCTACAGTATCGTGACCAACCGTTTGGGCGGCCGGCTCGACCTCGATTCCGAGCCGGGCGGGGGGACGCGCATCCAGCTCATCCTGCCGCGGGTGGCGCCGCTGGAGCAGGCGGCGGAATAGGCGCTATTCGATCTCGGCCAGCTTGCGCAGGGTTGCGGTAAAAATCTGGCTGGCCTTGCCCACCAGCGCCGTTCCGTTCATCACGGCCGCGGTATCGGTGAAGGTGCCGGAGACGCCGATGCCGACCGGGCTAGGCCCGCCGAACAGCGGGTTGGCGTCAGGACTAGAGGTATGGCGCTGGACCAGCACCTCGCCCTTGAAGGTATCCCCTTTCGTCGTGTAGCTGCCGGTGTAGTACAGATAGGCATCGCCGCCGACGATCTTGCCATCCCGGAACATGACCACGCCGCTACCTTTGCCGGTTCGCCCATCCTGCAGGCTGACGTGGATCGAATACAAACCGTTCATGACGTGGTGGCCGGTTACGACCTCCGGCACAGCGGAGTCGGTTCAGCTGTTATGCCAAAGCGCGGCAGGTGGCGTCAACGCGACAGGTTTGCCGGGGGCGTGGCGCCCGATGCGCACCTGGACAACCGGCGTGCGCCGTTTTCTTACGCATATTTCTTGTCGCGCTCCAATAGCTCGATCGAGATGCCCTGCGGCCCGCGGATGAAACAGATGCGGACGCCCGGCCGAATGGTCGTCGGCTCCTTGGTGAACTCCACGCCCTTGGCCTTGATCTCGGCGGCCACTGCGTCGATGTCTTTTACCGTCAAGCCGAAATGATCGAGCCCCTGATAGGGCGTCGTCGGCGGCGCGTTGACGCCGTCGCCGGCCGCAACCGGCGCGATGAACACGTTGGCGCCGCCGAGCTTGACGTCGATCCGCCCGGGGCCACGGATGATCACGCCGCCGAGAATATTTTCGAGCCAGGCCGCGGTCGCCTCCGGATCGGGACTGCGCAAATGGACATGATCCCAGGTGACTATCGGCATGGTTGTCTCCCTTTGCCTGCCATGCGGCCGCTTGCCGCGAGGTCTTGCGCCGGCCGCTTCAAACGGTTGCACGGCCTCGATTTTAGCGGTCGCATTCTGGTGTTGCCATCCCCTCCATGCCTGATCTGATCCTAACTGGCTTTTGTCCTCCAATTTTGTTGTGTTCGGATGCAACCATTTCGGGTTTCGTCGATTGACCGACTGCGGCGGAACCGCCCAATCGGCAGTCGCGGCACGGCTGTGCCGCGACCCGCTCGGTGCGGTACAGCAGGCAATATGCGTTCGCCGTCTATTGATGGCATGGCAATGGGCACTCAGCTATATCGCGTTGAAACGACCGGACTCCCGGGGCTCGCCGGGATCATCAGTAGCTATTCGGCAGCGCCAGCGAAAACCGTCGCTAGATATTTCCCATCAAAGCTTGTCTGGCTTTCGGCCGTCCTGATTGTCGCATCGGGCGCATGGCTGGTGCTGTCCGGGTCTGGCAGCAAGACAGAAACTGCCACGCGCGCGCCCATGCGCTTGGCGACTGCCGCTACTAGCGAGCCAACACAATCGCCTACCACGGACGCGGCGCAGGACAAATCATCCGTCAATCCGCCGGCCACACCTGAGGAGGCGATCGCACCCGTGGAGACCTCGCCGGTCGATGGGCTCAAAATTTCGTCGCAGTCCTGGCGGAGGGGCGGGCTCGGCTCGAAAGCCCTGGTCACATTGACGCTCCGCAACGCCAACGAATACGCGGTTAAGGATATCGAAATTTTCTGTACCTTCGCCCGCAGGGACGGCAGCCATCTGACCGACCGTACACGCGTAATTCATGACACCGTCAGCATGAGGAGCCAGAAGACCTTTGCCCGCATGCATGTCGGTTTCGTCAACATCAACGCCAATCAGGCGAAATGCTCGCTGGTCGCGGCCAGCCCCGTCTAGTTCGCAGGACCTGCCCGGGGGGTAACACAGCGGTAACATCGCCGTTATATCGGCCTGGCGGCCCTAGGAACCATCAGAGCCATCCCCAGTTGTGTTAGAGATTCACGAGGGCGTGGGCGGAGCCTATTGAAATGCTTCTGGCACGGTATTTTTTGTCGGTTGGCGGCGTGTTGCTCGCGCTGCTGTTCGTCGCCGATGCAGTCGTGCCGAAGCTGCCCGCTGCCGCTACGGACAGGAACGATACGGACACCGACAAAGCTGTCATCAGGATCCATTCCGATCGGAAATGGCCGGAGCGCGTTGTTTTCGATACCAGCACCCCGACGACCATCCTCCCTGCGCAAACCGCCAATGTAGAGGCCGTTGTACCGCCCCCGACGCCGGTCGCCGACGTCTCGACAAAGACCCGCGTGCGAGAGGCCTTTGCGCGGTTCGCGCCGCCTGAGTCAAAAAAGCCGGAAGCAAAGCTGCAACGAAAACGCAAAATTGCAAGAAGCCGCGTTGCACCGCCGATGATTCAGGTCGCGCAACAACCGCGATTTGGCTTTTTCAACACTTGGTAAGTTGCGCCAACCCCAAGGCTTGGCATCGCCGACATTCAAGCCACATTACCGCAGCCCTGTGTTCGATCGCGGATCAGCGCTGATTACGACGCCAAGTGTTTTGGTTTAACAAGCCGGGCGCAAACCCCAAGACTGTTGTATTCAAAATGCAGTTCAGCATTTAGCCCATTCGCCAGCGCTCGCATGAGTTGAAAGCCCAGCCCTCCGTCCGTTGACGGATCGAAACTCTCGGGGAAACCGACACCGTCGTCCCTGACTTCCACCATGAATGAGCCATCGTCCTTCGTCTCGCAGCGTATATTGACCTTCACAGCTAAACCCGTCGGATGTGCATACTTGGCGGCGTTCGTCAGGAGTTCGGCGGTGATAAGCCCGGCATGAAGTGCATGACGCGGGTCGACGTAGCCATGGCAGGAATGATCGACGGTCAGGCCCATCCTCGCTTCCGAGCCGAGCGTGCCGATCATCTCGCCAATCTCTTGCAAAAAGTCCCCGAGATTTACCCCGTTGCCGTTGTTGGAGAGCGCCAGGGACTTGTGGAGTTTCGCCGTGACCTCGATGCGTGCGCTGATGTCGTCGAGCAACACGCAAACCTGCCCCGCCGTAAAGGTCTTGCCGCTCTTGGAAATAGCGTTGCGCTGGAGCCGA
The DNA here is from genome assembly GCA_963745785.1 of uncultured Alphaproteobacteria bacterium. Taxonomy (GTDB): domain Bacteria; phylum Pseudomonadota; class Alphaproteobacteria; order Rhizobiales; family Xanthobacteraceae; genus Bradyrhizobium. The sequence continues at coordinate 50,385 of CAVUYV010000010.1, forward strand.
ATAACGCCGCTGAGGCTGGCCAGGTTGTTCGCTATCCGATGGTCCGCCTCAGCCAGTCCGATTATCCCGTGTTCGATCAAAATTGACATTTTGCGCTTCCTTGTCCGGTGACAAGGTGCGCTCAAAAAAGCGGCGATCAAGAAAACAATAATAAGTTCAATGTGTTGGTGGCACATTTCATGTTTTTTAGTTCTAGTTGCCTAACCCGCAAGAAGGGGTTAATGAGTATAAACAGTAAGGAACTCATTATGGGGTTCTTACGTTAAGGGAGTTAGTGACTCACGGGGGAGTGCCAGATGGGCGATCTCAATCGAGGCGAGCGGCTGCAGATCATGCTTATGCATGAGGAGCTGCGGATCATTGACACATGGAGGTTTGCAAAGCGGATGCCGAGCAGGGCAGCCGCAATACGCGAGTTGCTCAAGCGCGGCCTCGCTGCCGAGGGATTTGGAGAAGTCCAGGATGGTCAGAAATCCAAGGACTTCTCGGTTCTCTCCGACAAAGCAGCCGAATAACCCGCTGGCGAGATCCAAAGCTTCCTGCAACGGCCCCAGTAGTTCAAGGGCAGATGTGATACTCGATCTGGCCCCAACTCGATCGCGCGGCTTCGGCAACAAATCCAACTATGACATTGGGCGCTGGCTCTTGGGTAGTGTAGTGTCCGCGCACGGTCAAACAGGTTGCCTTGACCGTGGATCCTAATGCGCACGCACCGACAAGCTCAGAGGAGGGTCTTATGCTGACATTCATGCTCTCGCTCAACTGGACCGAACAGGGAATTCGCGCGGTCAAGGACGCGCCCAAGCGCGCGCAAGCTGCCCGGGATCTCGCCAAGAAGGTGGGCGTTGAGATCAAGCAAGTATATCTCACGTCTGGCGACAGCGATCTCGTATTATTTGTCGATACGCCGAGCGGCGATAACATCGCCAAATTCGCGTTGGCGCTCGGCGCACTTGGCAACGTGCGCACGCGCACCGCCCGCGCCTGGTCCGAGGCGGAGTTCGTCAAGCTGGTCTCCGAGCTGCCCTGAATCCGTATCGCGGCCGCTGCGATGACTGCATCGCTCGGCTTCGTCATCGACGCCAGCGACCGCCTGACCGCCCGCACTATGGTGGGCCAGAACGATATCGCGTCTCGTGCGCGAGCGGATCTGCGGCGTTGACGTGATTCCCGTCCACTGGGAGGGACGGTCGTCCCGATTTTCGATCTCTCGGAGCGTTTCGAAGAACAACGGAAAGAGGCAAGAAACCCTTGCGCCGCAGCGGTTTCCTGCTTTTCTTCGTCTCGAAACAGCCCGATAATCCCCGGATTATTCTTGTCCAAACCGGGGATTAGGTCGGATGGCAAAACTGAATGTCAAGAAGGTCGCCAAGCTTTCGAAGCCGGGTCGCTATGCCGACGGCGCGAACCTCTACGTACAAATTACGGAGACCGGGCGCAGCTGGGTCTTTCGATACGAGGTGCGAGGCCGCGAACGATGGATGGGCTTTGGCCCGCTTCGCGACTTTACGCTTGAGGAAGCCCGCGAGGAGGCGATGGCCGCCCGAAAGCTTTTGAAGAAGGGCATCGACCCGCTGGACGCGAGGAAAGCAGAGCGCGACGCGAGAGCCAAAGAGGCCGCGAAGCAGATCGACTTCGAAACCGCCGCGCGGGATTATTTCAAGGGCCACGAAGCGAAGTGGTCGAATGCCCGACATCGACAACAGGTTCTTGGGTCGCTCGAAACCTTCGCGTTCCCGAAAATCGGCGGAATGTCGATTGCGGCGGTCGATACGCCTTCGGTTCTTGAAGCACTGAAACCGATCTGGCACGAACGAACGGTGACTGCGGCGAGGGTGCGTGGCCGGATTGAGTCCGCGCTCGATTCGGGCGATTGCTTCCGGCTATCGCTCAGGCCCAAACCCAGCCGCTTGGAGGGGGCACCTCGAAGCGATCCTGCCGAGCAAAAACCAAATCGCGAAGCCCAAGGCTCATGCCGCGATGCGCTATGTCGAGCGCCGGCCTTCATCGCGGCGCTGGCGACCCGGAAGAATGTCGAGCGTCTGGCGATGGAATTTCTGGTCTGGACCGCCGCGCGAAGTGGCGAGGTCATCGGCGCGCGATGGTCTGAATTTGACCTAGCAGCGAAGGTCTGGACCGTCCCATCGTCGCGGATGAAGATGCGGCGCGAGCATCGTGTGCCGCTTTCGGATCGCGCCGTCGCAATTTTGAAGGGCCTACCGCGCGAAGGTGATTTTGTTTTCATCGGTGCGAAAAAGGGCCGTCCCATCGGCAAGATGGCGATGGCGAAAGTGCTCGCCGCGACGGGGCATGACGGCGTCACGGTCCACGGCATGCGTTCCGCGTTCCGCGATCGGGCCTGCCGAGCGGACCACTCTCCACGAGAGATTCGCGAGGCCGACGCGGCGCATCGGACTGGGCGAGAGCACCGAGACGGCGTACCTAAAAGGATGCGATCTCTTGGCGAAGTCGCAGCGAAGCTTAGGAAGCCTTGGTCGCGGTTCTGACACAACGCTCAGCGCGAGATGCCAGCGTCACTCCGCTCCGAAGCTGGCATAAAAAAAGTTCTGACCGGGCAAAACGCTCTTTTCTTTTCGCGAAACGGCGCGAAACTCCCCGCTCCCTGGATCAGCTCGACGATCGTCAGCCCTTACCGGAGTTACGATGAACATGGTCGCGACCGCCGAAAATGGCGGTGGGGATGTGTGTTTGTTTTTGTGACTCAGAGAGAGGACGACCAGTCGAAAGAAGACCGCGCGCCGCAAAAAGTATGCGCCCGGCAAAGACCCAAATAGCCATAAACCGTATCTTCATAAGCGCCCGGCTCTGCCGCCTGTACCGCCGCTCTCGCCGAATGAGATCGTCAGATACCGCGATGGGCCTCGCTATTTCGGCTTTGGGCTAACACAACAGCAAACCAAAATTGATCGCGGGGAAATCCCGCCGCCGTTCGACCTGTCCGACAGCGGGCATGCGCGCGGCTGGCTTGGTTCCACCATTCTCAAATGGCAACGCGCTCGCGCTGAGAAGGCAAAGGCGCGACACAAGATTCCAATAACACAGGAGATGCCATGACGAATGAACAAGCGATAGAGGCGAAGGCGCGCCGCGTGGCGCGTCGCGAAGGCCTGCTAGCGCGCAAATCGAGACGCACCGGCGGGTTTATGTTGATCGATCCGGCATTCAACTTCGCTATCGCCGGATTTGAATCCGACCTGTCGGCTGAAGAAGTCATCGAATACTGCACTGACGAGGAATAACCGAAGACGCACTCGGCGTTTGCCGCCAACACTGTGTGAAAATCAAGGAAGGAAGAAAATGAAACACCCGATAGAAACCCGCCCCAATCGGAACGACAGCGAGAACGTTGTTCGGATGTTATGCGCAACTTATCCAAAATGCTTTTTCGAAGAACCGAGGCAGCGGAAACCATTAAAACATAACATCGCTGCCGACATTATTGCGGACCCCGAGTTTAACGTTTCGCCGGGGATGATCACCGCCGCCGTGGAGTGGTACATGTCTCACGTCGGCTGCGACTACAATACATTCGCGGGTTCCAAACGGCTCGACCTCGACGGCCGCGAAGTCGGCACCGTTACCGAACAAGAAGCAATAGATGCAAGGTTGAGGGTCGATGAATTCAACCAAAAGCGCAACGAGCGGGCCAAGAGTAGCGTCAGGGTTCTGGGCGAGTTGCACGCCGCCGGGCAGATATCCGACGACACGGTGAAGAAGCTGGATGCGACGCCGAGAAGCAAGCTGACCTTGCCGGTCGCGCAGGAATTCGCGCCGCTCTACGAAACAATCACCGCCGCCAACGCGGCTGTGGTCGGCATCACCGATCCTGAGATGCGGGCCGTCGTGATTGGACGGGCCCCTCACTGGACGAACGATTCGAGAACTCACGATGAACGCCATCGAGGCGGCATCGCGCGCGACGGGCGAAAAGATCGTTCTTTGGACCACAGGAAAATACAAGGGCCATCGTAAAGCGGTGATTTGGAACACCGGCCCCGGCATGGATGCGGCAGAATTGAAGAAGGCTACCGACCTGGCCTGCGAGATTGGCAAGAAGCTCGGGCTCGACGACAATTTCGGCGTCGGCGCTAAAGTCAGTTCGCTACCAAACAATAAACTTGGGATGCGCATGCGCTCCTGCAAGAACAGCCGAGTGAGCGAGGTCATCATTGGGCAGGACCCAGAGACCGGCACCTACGTCCGCTTTGAGCGGGATTTGCCGGGGGGCGGGACCGACACCGTTATTGATGTGACTGCAATAGCTAAGAGTGAGGGCCGTGATAACTCCGTCGATTGGACGGAAGTAATGCTGTTGGGAAATTCGCTGGAACAAGATACGGCAGCAAAGCCATTGGCCTCCGTGCCCACTACAGAGAAGTCGTTCATTGCCAACACTCGTATACAGGCGCTTTTACAGGCTCCCAGAGGGCGTAAAGCTGCGCCTGGACTTCGTCTATCACCGCTTCGACAATACAAAGCTATTCACCGCTCTTGGCGACCGGTATGAGAAATTTGCGCGGTTCGAGAGCGTTCGTGTTGAAGATTGGAATGCGACGATCCACTTTCTCCATGACCCCAGTATCGGCGATAGGTCGGGCCTGCGGAAATCGTCGAGCAACGCGCTGAGCAGCACGACGACTACGGTATGCCTCGTCCACAAGAACGAAATGTATTCGGTCTGGACCGGACAGGAATGGTCGGCCGCGGCGCCCCGCTTCGGTATCCCATTCGGATCGAAAGAACTGTGTGTGCATATCGAATTGGACGCGGACGAAGCGCGACCCAGCCAGTACCGGGAACGATTGATATCGAAGGAGACCGGAGTCGATTTGGTGCCTGATGACTACGCGCTGTTCGTGGTCGCGGCCATGCCTAATTGGGTCAAAGAAGTCGTCAAGAATGCCTATCCGCGACGGACCGAGGACTTCTCAGACCTGCAGCGGCAACTCCAGGATCTTCTGAATAAATACAAGGTCAAAATTCAAGGCCGAAGAGTAGAGGTTGAAGGTCAGCCGTCAAACGACGACGCCGGTCAACATGCCGCTGGTGGTCGCGGTGAGGGCGCGGGTAGTGGCGGCGGACGCGACACGCCCCGTCCTCATACGCCTCGACGACGGCTTCATGAAACACCGGAAGGTGCAACGCCCACAGTTTTATATGAGATGTATGAGAAGGCGCCGGAAATTCTCATGTTGACTACGCCGGAGGATGTCGAAGACAAGAAGCTAAAGGGCAAGGCTGCAAGCTTCATCGTGGAAACTGGGGTGCTATTCGTGAACGGTCTCTATGAGGCTGTTGATAGGACTGTGGCTGATGTGGAGCCTGAATACATGGGACAGGCGGACGCGGAACATCTCCGCGAGCTCATGGTGACTGCTGCGCGTACCTTGCTGGCGTTCCGTGTGGGAAAAGCGACCGTGTTTGCGCTTGCGAAGCGGGCAAATGAGGACTGGTCGGAAAACGACATGATGGCGGCGCTGACGAAAGAGAGCCTCTCCATTGCTGCCGATAATTACGAGGAAAGCATCAATCAAGTTAAGCGGGCGATCCGAGAGGGGATCAAAATCGCAAAGGCTGCGTAGTGATCCGCAGTAGGACGGGTCGGCAGTGTGAAGCTATGACTAGGCCGGGCCGGGCGACTTTAAGCCGAAGGCGCCACGGTTGAGGAGATGAAAACAAAAAAAGAAAGAAAAAGACTTCCAGGCCGGTGTTCTTGTTGAAGAATTTCGGGCAATTTGCCGCCAGTGGCGGCAGATCGATAACGCGGCTGCTCTGGCTCGCAATCGTCGCAGTCGTCTTCGGTGGGTTCTGAATAACCGGTGCCACGTGGCACCCGTCCCAATAACGAGAAGCCCCGTCTGGAGGGCGGTCCAGACGGGGCGAAGTCGAGGAGACTCGCAATTGGCGCTATCAGGGAAGCGCCAAATGGATCGTACCACGTGGCTTGCGAGGAACAATCCCGGCTTTGACGATTTATCAGACCGTGCCGATCCTGCCCCGGTCGGCATAGGTAGCTCCAAGCGTGTCCCCCGCGCTGGGGCCGTTTCTTTTGGCGGACCCTCAAGCCGACTCGGAGCCAAGCCCGCATTGTGGAACGGCTGGCCGATCGGGGCGCGTTTGTAGGGCGGGGCAGGCTACCGGCGCGGGCATCGTGAACTTGTTCGCGGGTGAGGCCGACACCACTTCTTATTTCGGGCCGTCCCCCGATGGCCCGGCACGGTCCTGCCTTCAAGCTCCTCCAGTGCTGAGAGGCGGGGCCGTGCTCTGAGCCGCCGCGATTGCCGCTTGGAACAGATTTTGCTTTTGATGGGACCGTGCCGGGCCGCCCCCGGCACTCTCGGAGACGGCCTCAGCCTCCCCCTTGGCTGGGGCCGTTTCTTTTGGCGGAGCCTTAGAGACGGCTAGCCGTGCCCCGTACAGCGGCGTTGCCGTTGGCCCGGTTGAATATGGGCGGGGGCGCACGGGCGCGGCTGTAGGGGCGGGGCGAGGGCTATTTTACCGGAGGTACCCATACGGTACCCAATTCAGTTTTTGCGGGTACCAGCTTTTCAAGAAACCCTTGATTTCATTGGCGCGCTCGGAGAGATTCGAACTCCCGACCCTCGGATTCGAAGTCCGATGCTCTATCCAGCTGAGCTACGAGCGCGCAAGTGTTTTCAATGACTTAGCAGAGAGCCCTAAAGCGTTAGGCGCTGTCCAGGCATGGAAAACGACGGGCAGAAGGATTTTGCTTGGGTTCGGATAGCAGACTTGCCCGACGCGGGCTAGGCGACCTTGCGCTGGTCGCCAAGCTGAAATTCCAGGTCTTCAATGAGCTGGGCGAGCCGCTCCCTCGTCAGAGGATCGGTCGGCTCCATGGCCAGCCGCCGGGCCTGCTCCAACTTCCGCTCCAGTTCTCGACGGTTCGCGCGCGTCATTTAAGTGCTCCTGCCAATTGGACGGCGAGGACCGCTAAAATGTTCACGGATTTCTTTAGGAGTTGTTAACTGCCGCTTCCTCGCGTGACGTAACTCACAGGTGCTATCGGGGCGGATGGGGCGGTTCCACCGCTGTATGGCACGCACTTTCGTGCGGATTGTTAGCGTGGCGGCCTTAGCTCACTCGCCATCCAGCCCACGGCGTCAGTCTTCAAGGGATCGACGGGAAAGGAAATTTTCAGGATCCAGTGGCAGGTGCTGCACTCGAAAGTACGGTCCTCAACCCCACGGTTGCCTGGCGAAATCCGAGTTAATCCCATCCTGTGCTTGCAGGTAGGACACGACGGCCGCTCAGCAATGGAATTGCTCATCACCACCCGACATTCAGAAGCCAACGATAGGCGCGATCAGGAGCTTCGGTCTGTACGCATGCGGACTTTGTCCGACGAAATCTTGGCACAATTATCATGGGGCGGGGAACCAGACTTAAAAATCGGAATTGGTTCCGCAGGTCACGGGTGGATGCGTGACCGGCACGGCCTTGGCCCTGAAGCCCCCCTATCCCCGAAGGGCGGGGTCGTGCTCGTTTGGGTCCACCAAACTTGCAGTCACGATGTCGGATGGCGCCCCAGATCGAAGCCTGGCTTGGCTGCGGTTGCCATTTCCAAAAATGGACGGACGCCTTGAGGTGGGCGGTTCTGCTACCCATGCGCATTCATATGCAGTGTCGCTCCGCTGAGCTTACGGGTCGGCGCTATCTCGCCGTCAAGCCAATCCTGTTCATGAGCCAGCGCGCGCCAGGCAGCTTCCATTCTTTTGTACCGCCGATAGGTCGGCTCATTGGTCGCGCTCTCCGCGAGCTGCGAGCAACGCTCGGCGTTTTCGCGGAAGATTTCAGATTGCTTCACGCTATCCTCCAAGAGGGCAATTTCGGATTTGTTTTAACCCTCAACCAAATGCCCAAGTTCCGGGTCCGATCGTCTTGTAAAAAATATTTCCTGCACGCACAGAGATGAACAACCATTCAGGAATCGGCCTTACCTGCAACTTGGGGTTCTCTGACGATCCCAGCGCAGGAGAAGGGGCCCGAAGGCCCCCAAAAGTTTTCTATCACCAGCGCCCGATGACGGTACCGCCATTGCTGTTGCTTCATTCGGTACTTGGGAAATCCGTGCTCGACGAAATCGCCGATCAGCGCCTGGATGCAGGCTAATGGGCGGCAGCACCGGATCAGTTGCAGGGATGCCTGCGGCGGTCCTGGCCGAGATACGCTGCCGCACTCTGCGCGCAATGAACGGTCGCGGGACCATCATAGTAAGCGAAGGTGCCGGGCAGGAGGCCCGGCCCATAATTATGCTTGAAGCTGATTTCGTAGGGCAGCATATAAAGCCGAACGTGGTGGCTCCGCGCCTGGACCAGGCTCGGCGCGATGGCCAAGGCGGCCAGAATTGCGATGGCTGGCAGGAGCTTTAGTTTGGTCATCGGCGTTCTCCGGGAAGCGGGATGAAACAAGACACTGTAGGTCAAGACGGTTTCCTTTGCAGGCGAGAATGGCCCGAAGGGTGCGGAAAATGTGCCACACGATGGGTAATTTCGACGCTCCAGGATACTTAACCAGATTCCAACACAGTAAGGCCAGAGTTGTGCTGTCTGGTCGTCCCCCTTAAGGGACCCTTTTTCCCCGACTCCGACAGGTTACTCCCGGTTTTCCATTCGACCCATGCGCATCACGCTCCCGCTTCTGCTGTTGCTCTCGCTTCTGGCTGCGGCGCCGGCGCGCGCCGATCTGCATATCACCCGCGATCACGGCGGCTATGTTGACGAATACAAGACGAAGTATCAGCGCGTCCGCGATCGCCATGAGCGCGTCATCATCGACGGCATCTGCAACTCGGCCTGCACGCTGGTGCTCGGCATCGTTCCGGTGAACAAGATTTGCGTGACGCCACGCGCCAGCCTCGGCTTCCACCAGGCCTATTACGACAAGGCCTTTACCTTCGGCATCAAGGTCACCACCGCGGCAGGCGGCACGTCCGACCTGATGTCCTATTATCCTGATGCGGTGAAGGACTGGATCCGCCGCAACGGCGGGCTGACCACCGAGATGAAGAAGATCACGAACGGCGCGGAGCTCTGGAAGATCATCGATCCCTGCCCGGAAGAGTTTTGATTTTCATGGCAGGCTGGTGAGCTGAAGTGCCACCACATCCATAACTGACATCAGCCGCGAACGCGGGCGATCCAGTATTCCAGAGGCACTGATGATTGAATCGAAAAGCCACGGCGTACTGGATACCCCTTGGGTTCACGACACAAGTGCAACACCTGCTAGGGTGTTGTGGCGATGGGACAATGTTATGGCTAGCTCAGCCTCGAAGAGCGAGTTGAGATCTACCGCCTGCATGCAGGCGGTAGATCTCAAAACGAAATTGCTTCTGCGCTCGACCGGGCGCCATCGACGATCAGTCGGGAATTGCGGCGCAACTCCCGGCCAACCAAGGTCTGGACGGGGGGCTACGAGCCTGTCCGGGCCCAGCAATTGGCCGAACGCCGACGCCGGTGGGATGGCCGCTTCAAGCTGGCGCGCCAGCCGGACCTGCGGGACTGCGTGGGCAATAGCCTTGCGATGGGACATTCCCCCGAGCAGATCGCTGGCCGACTGGCGCTGGAACATGGTCGCGTCATCATCAGCCACGAGTCAATCTATCGTTTCATCTATCATCGTGCAGCTCAAAAGGATCGCTGGCATCGTCTGCTGCCGCGCCGCAAACGAAGACGAGGGCACCGTCCAGGACGCAACCCCGCCAGCCTCATCAAACAACGGCGCTCGATCACCGAACGCCCCGCCGAGGTCGAAGGCCGCGGGACGCCGGGCCATTGGGAAGCCGATTTCATGCTGTTCGCCCGATGCGGCCAGGGATTGCTGGTTCTCCACGAACGACAAACCCGCTTCAGCATCGTTCAGCACCCGGTCGATCGAAAAGCCGTCCTCACCGCCCGGACCATCGCCCGTCAACTCGGTAAACTTCCACAGGCGATACGCAAAACCATCAGCTTCGACAACGGAAACGAGTTCGCCGAGCATCACAGGCTTCACAAAACCCTCGGCGTCCAAACCTTCTTCTGCGATCCCCATAGTCCCTGGCAAAAAGGCGGCGTGGAGAACTCCATCGGGCGCTTACGACGCTCGCTGCCTCGCAAAACTGACATCAATCTCATCACGGCAGCCGCTCTCAAGCAGCACGTTCAGCGCCTCAACGACACCCCACGCAAATGCCTGGACTTCAAGACACCCGCAGAGGCATTCTCCAAACTCAAATCAATCGTTGCACTTCAAACGTGACTCCATCCTCCGCTTTTGCGGGGCATGACGACTTCAAAGTGTTACGCGCTGCGCGACGTGTGCGGCACGATTCTCTAGAAAGTCACCACGCCGCGAATGGATTCGCCACGCTTCATCAGCTCGAACGCGTTGTTGATCTCGGCAAGCGGCATCACATGGGTGATCATCGGATCGATCTCGATCTTGCCCTGCATATACCATTCGACGATCTTGGGCACGTCGGTGCGCCCGCGCGCGCCGCCGAACGCGGTGCCTTTCCACACTCGTCCCGTCACCAGCTGAAACGGCCGCGTCGAAATCTCCGCGCCCGCGGGCGCCACGCCGATGATGATCGATTGGCCCCAGCCGCGATGGCAGGCTTCCAGCGCCTGCCGCATCACCGTGACGTTGCCGGTGCAGTCGAACGTGTAATCGGCGCCGCCGATCTGGTCGGCGCCCGATTTTGTCATATTGACGAGATGCGGGACCAGGTCCTTGCCGAGTTCTTTTGGATTGACGAAGTGGGTCATCCCAAAACGCTCGCCCCACGCCTTGCGGTCGTTGTTGATATCGACCCCGATGATCATGTCGGCGCCGGCGAGCCGCAGGCCCTGCAGCACGTTGAGCCCAATACCACCCAGCCCAAAGACGATCGTCTTGGCACCTTGCTCGACCTGGGCAGTGTTGATGACGGCGCCGATGCCGGTGGTGACGCCACAACCGATGTAGCAGACCTTGTCGAACGGCGCGTCCTGCCGGATTTTTGCCACCGCGATCTCCGGCAGCACGGTGAAGTTCGAAAATGTCGATGTGCCCATGTAGTGATGGATCGGTTTGCCGCCCACCGAGAATCGCGAAGTGCCATCGGGCATCAGGCCCAGGCCCTGAGTGGCGCGGATCGCGGTGCAGAGATTGGTCTTGCGCGATAGGCACGATGGGCACTCCCGGCATTCCGGCGTGTACAGCGGAATGACGTGATCGCCCTTCTTTACGCTGGTCACCCCGCGCCCGATGTCGACCACCACGCCGGCGCCTTCATGGCCGAGGATCACCGGAAACAATCCTTCGGGATCGGCACCGGACAGCGTGAATTCATCGGTGTGGCAGACACCGGTGGCCTTGATTTCGACCAGCACTTCGCCCTCGCGCGGCCCTTCGAGCTGGACTGTTGATATCTCCAGCGGCTTTCCGGCGGCGACAGCAATGGCGGCGCGAACGTCCATGTCGATACCTCGTATTCAAGCTTCGTTATGTCATACCGCGCGGTCCGGCCCGCGCAAACGGGCGTTGCCGCAAAGCATATGATCGGGCAGTCAGGGCGGCAAATAAATCATAATTTAGAGCATCTGGCCGCGCGCGCGGCGCCGGCGATTTTTGTGGTGTTCTGGAGTACCGGCTTCATTGCTACCAAATACGTCCTGCACAATGCCGAACCGCTGACCTATCTCACTATCCGCATGGCGGTGGTGGTTGGGCTGATGGCCCTTATCGCCGCAATTGCACGCCCGAAATGGCCTGACGGCATTGGCATAGCCCACAGCGTGGTCGCGGGCATCCTGGTGCATGGATTTTATCTGGGCGGCACCGCGGTTGCGATCGCGCTTTCGATCCCCGCCGGGCTTTCGGCGCTAATTCCGGGCCTGCAGCCGATCCTGACCTCGACGCTCGCGAACCGCTGGCTCGGCGAACGCGTCACGCCGCTGCAGTGGACGGGGCTGTTGCTCGGGCTCGCCGGCGTGGTGCTGATCCTGCACAATCGCCCGATGAGCGGGGAGGCTGGCTGGGGGTGGCTGGCTTCGGGCGTGTCGCTGGTCAGCATTACCTTGGGCACGCTGTACCAAAGGCGCTATTGCGGCAAGATCGACTGGCGCGCCGGTAATCTCGTGCAGTACATCGCGGTCACGATTTTCTTTGCCGCGGGCGCGTGGCTGTTCGAGAGCAATGTGGTGCACTGGAGCAGCGAGTTCGTGCTGGCGCTGGCCTGGCTCGCGGTGGTGCTGTCGATCGGATCGATCGGGCTGTTGTACTGGCTGCTCCGGCGCTCGGCGGCGACCTCGGTGGCGAGCTTGTTCTACCTGGTACCGGCGGTCACGGCTGTGATGGCCTATGTCCTGTTCGCCGAGCGGCTCGATCCGGTTGCGATAGCGGGCATGGTCGCCTGCGCCGCCGCAGTATTCCTGGTCAACCGCCGGGCGTGAGTTCGGCCGGGCCGAAACCCAAAACAAAAGCCTTCGGCTGCAAGCCGGAGGCTTTTGTCTGCGGGCGTAAGCTCTCAGCGCCTCGATTTCCTGACCTTCTTCTTTTTGGCCGATTTCTTCGCCGAGGATTTCTTCGAAGACTTTTTCGCTTTTTTGGCCTCCTTCGGCCTCACCTTTTTCGCGGCTTTCCTGGCTGCCTTCTTGACCTTTTTGACGCGTCGTTGGTTCGCAATGATGGCAGCAACTATTTCGGCTGTGGTACGATCCGAATGTAAGGCTTTGGCGCTTTCCAGCCCTGCGGATAGATCGTCTTGGCCTCGTCGTCAGTCACCGAACCGGCGATGATGACGTCCTCGCCCTGCTTCCAGTCGGCAGGTGTTGCCACGCGATGCTTCGCCGTCATCTGCAGCGAATCGATCGAGCGCAGGATTTCCTGGAAATTGCGCCCCGTCGTCATCGGGTAGACCATCACCAGCTTTATCTTTTTGTCCGGTCCGATGACGAAGACGTTGCGGACCGTCTGGTTGTCGGCGGGGGTGCGCGTGGCGGCGTCGCCGGAGGTCGAGGCCGGCAGCATGTCGTACAGTTTCGATACGTTGAAGTCGCTATCGCCGATCATTGGATAATTAGGCGCCGCGCCCTGCGTTTCCTTGATGTCCTCGGACCATTTTACGTGCCTGTCGACGGGGTCGACGCTGAGCCCCATCAACTTGACACCGCGCTTGTCGAATTCCGGTTTCAGCTTGGCCAGCGCGCCAAGCTCGGTGGTGCAGACCGGTGTGAAATCCTTCGGGTGCGAGAACAGGAGCGCCCAGTTGTTGCCGATCCAGTCGTGGAATTTGATTTTGCCTTCGGTGGTTTCGGCCTCGAAATCCGGGGCCGCGGCGCCTAGTTGGAGAGCCATGTTACGACCTCATGTCATTCAAGTTACAGGAGAATTCGCTTTTTGTGAGTATAGAGGGCAAGCCGCCTTAAGGGAACGGGCGCCCCTCAAAAGGGTAGATACTTCTCCGCTGTGGGGAACTCCTAGCATGTCCTTTTGATACCGGCCCGTACAGGGAAAAAACCATAACGGCTAAAGATGCCCAATTGCCCCGATATTGCCGCTTGGACGCCGCACCGCTGCCGGACCGGATTGCGATTCCCCTGAACCGTGACGGATGTCACAGCGACCAATCAACAACAATTAAAAGACCGGCGAGGCGAGTTTCGAGTCGTTAACCAGTCGTTTACGCCCGCATGGAAATGCTGGACCAGAACAAGAAACTGAAAAGAGTACCAATGTCTGCCCCTAAGCTTAAGGTCACCGAACCGATCGGCGCCTTCGAACCCTCGAAGATTTCCTGCCGCAACACCGCAGCGCTTGCCTTAGCGATTGTGCGCGACGGCGTGATCACTGGCGAAGGCCCCACCACCAAAGGCCGCATTCATTTTTCCCGCGCGCTGGACGCCGATGACGCCGCCTGGTGCGCGCGTATCCTGACCGCAACCGCGGTCGAGCATCAGCCGGTCAGCCGCGCGGAAGCCGAAGCGCTGTTCGAGATCAACGATGCGGCCGCCGAGCGCAGCGACGAGGGGCGTTTCGACGATTTGCTGGCCAAGGCGGTCGTGCATCACGCGGCCTCCGCGTCTGGTTTGCCGGTGCCTCCGCGTACTGTCGCGCTATCGCCGGAAACCGCGATCGAAAGCTGGGCGCCGACCAAAGCCGTCGGCGTCGATACCGAAGTGCTGCAGTGGATCGCAGACCAGATGCGCGGCAAGCGCCGCAGCAACCGTACCCTGATGAGGCTGGTCGCGACCATCGTCGGCGCGGCGGCGCTGCCGCTGGTCCAGCTGCCGAACGTGTTCGACATCGGGATGTGATCAAGCGCACAACCGCAAGGCAGAGCGGGGATCAGTTCCCCGCCGTTTTTTGTTTGCCGCTTTCCGCGTCCAGCCCGACGGTTCGTCCGGGAAATCCCGCCGCATCGAAATAGCGCTGCGCCAGCACCCGCTGATATTTCACGACCGTCTTCAGACCGTTCGCTGCGGGCTTGGAGGTGAACGTTCCGGCGAACGCTTTCGGCGTTATTCCGTTCGGCAATGCTTCGGATATGACCCGGCCGATCAACCCGCCTTCGCGCACCGGGCGCAAATCCATCAATTGTGCGATGGTCATGCCGACGTCGGCATTGCCTACCGGCAACGCATCGACATAGCCCGCCTTGAAGTCCGGCCCGATCGCCGCCATGAAATTCATGGTATCGGCGCGGCTGAAACTGCCGTGCATGCCTTGACCTTGTCGCAATACCGTATCGGCGACCTCGACGGTGCAGTTGACCGGCTCGTCGCATCCAGTTGCGAAGGAACGAAAATTGACCACGATCGAAGGCGTTGGCGTCACCGCCTTGCCCCTGAGGTTAAGCTGCGACAACGGCAGCGTGCCGGGGAAGCGTCCGAGCTTGTCGTCGGCGAATAACCCGCTGACATAGTCCTGTTCGAGCAGCGCCTTGACCGTGCGTTCCGCGAGCTTCTTGTCCTTGTTCGGCAGATAGATCAGGTCCGACCCCCCGTTGGTGGCGACCACCAGATCGGGCTTTGCGGGATCCTGACCGAGCACGCCGTTTCCGGCCTTGGGGTGAGCGTTGTCGGCAATGCGCGCGTTCTTGTCGTTCGGATCGAACAGCGGCAGGTTGAGCGCTCTAGCAAGATCGATGGCGAGAAAGCCCATCGGGAGGAAATCCTTGGGCGTATCCTCGTAACTGGCTTTCGCCGCAGGACTGGTCTTGCTTTCCTTCGAAATTGTCGAAAAGCCGTGGTCGGCGGCGATCATGATGTTGGTGGTGGCGGCAAGGCCGAGATCGTCGAGCGCCTTGCGCAATTGCGCCAGGTTGTTGTCGGCGTTCTTGATGCTGGCGAGCGAAGTCGGACCGTTGATGCCCGGCGTCAGAGTGTTGAGGCTGTCGCCCGTGTTGTGCTGGGTGCCGTCCGGATCGCGCGACCAGAACACCAGCACGAACGGCTTGGCGCGCTCCTTGAACAGCGGCAGCACAATCTTGCTGGAAACGTCGGCGAAATAGGCCTGCTGGGCGGTATTGGGCACCAGGGTGCCCGGGGTTTTGGCGTCGCCGGATTTGCCGTTGTCGCCGCGTGAGGGAGCCGTGAGCGGAAGACCGGCCTTGGTCAGCGCGGCCTTCATCTCCTCCGACAGCGGAACGCCGTTCTTGCCGCCGGTTGAATCGTCGATCACGATTGAATGAAGACCGGGTCGATCGGCGCGGTCGGTGTGGTCGAACAGCAGCGTCGGCCCGACCTTGCCAATGGCCGCGGTCGAAAACCCCTTGGCGCGCGCCATCTTCAGTATGGTTTCTTCATTGAGATAATCGCCGCCGAAATGCTCATCGACATCGGCCAGGACCGCATCGTTCTCGATGAAGGGCACGACGGTATCGCCGGCGGGCGCGGAGGGATAACCGGTATAGATCGTGTTGCTGAACGTTCCGGTATCGCCGAGATAGTGGCCGGTCGCCATGCCCGAGGCGTTGGCCATGGTGAAGGTCGGGAACAGCGAATGCGGGTTCTTGAAATTGACGCCCTTGTCGCGGACCTCGGCCATGGCCGGCGCGGTTTCGGG
This sequence comes from uncultured Alphaproteobacteria bacterium, assembly GCA_963745785.1. Taxonomy (GTDB): domain Bacteria; phylum Pseudomonadota; class Alphaproteobacteria; order Rhizobiales; family Xanthobacteraceae; genus Bradyrhizobium. The sequence goes on from CAVUYV010000010.1 coordinate 66,456, forward strand.
CGTGACCTTCAATGCGCGCAGCCCGTCGGGAATGAACAGGATTATATTGTGGGACGTGCTGTTCTGGGCAAGCGCCGTTCCGACGGACAGCACCATCAGGCCAGCGGACAGCAACAGGATTGAGCGGCGCATGAATATCTCCCCCTGGAAAGCGGATTGCGGCCTAACAGCCGTGGCCTTTGTTTAGTTTTGCTGTACGACAGATTTGTTACAGCCGTCCCCGGTCGGTTGCGCGGCAATTATACGCTTTCCGAAAGCCCGCGGCCTGGGCATCTTCCTCCGAGCAAAACCAGCGATCCGGCTTGGTGAGAGCAGGGTAACTGCGGCATGCCTGCAGGTGATAGACGCCCACATTGCCGGTAAAGCGGGCACGCACGGCAAATTTGCCTTTGATGCTGCAACCCGGTGGCATGGCGGGTTCATCGGGGAAGAGCACCGCGCGGATCTCGCGATCTTTGTCAGTCCTGCATGATTCGCCCAATAGAGCGCCGTCCTTTCGGCCCCGGCGAAATTCCTGGGGCGCTACAAAGCAGCCCTTCCAAAGTCCCCGGCGATTGTTCTTCGCCGCCGCCTCGTCTTCCCTGAATCGCCCTCTCGCATAGGGCTCGAAATTCAACGCAAGACCCTGGCGAACAACAAGCTGATTTAGACTGGCGCTTTCGCCTTCGACGGTGCAAATGCCGATATGTCGTTTTTTGTAGGTTGTACCTAAACCGAGGTCCTCACAGCGCACCTGGCGGCTACCGATCAGGTTCGAAAGTTGATCGCGGGCTTCAACCCCGCAGGCCCAGGCGTCGGCATGCTCGTCGATGCATATCTGGTCCAACTCCGGCGCGTCGATTCCGTCGAGCCTGTAGGTCACACCGGCGACCTGGACCGTACCGCCATCCCTGACGATCGCGCCGGCGGCCCAGCCTTGGCTCGACAAGAGGACCGTCAGAATCAGGATAAAAGAACGCATCTAGACCGTTGCCTCTCGTTCGTTTTGCTGTACGACGGAATTGTTACATCCGTTCCCGCATGCCAGATTGCGGGTCCCGGACCCCGCCCAAAGGTTGCAAGTAAGCGAGAAAATGTTCAAACGAATTCTGATCGCGAATCGGGGCGAGATCGCCTGCCGGATCATCAAGACTGCCCGCCGGATGGGAATCGAGACGGTCGCCGTCTACTCCGAGGCCGACCGGGATGCCCTCCACGTCGAAATGGCGGATGACGCGGTCCTGATTGGACCGCCGGCTGCGGCTGAGAGCTATCTGTCGATGGAGAGGATCATCGAGGCCTGTCGCAAGACCGGCGCGCAGGCCGTGCATCCGGGTTACGGTTTCCTGTCCGAACGCGAAACGTTTCCGCGCGCGCTTGAAGCGGCGGGGATCGTGTTCATCGGGCCCAATGCTGGCGCCATCGCCGCGATGGGCGACAAGATCGAGTCCAAAAAAGCCGCAGCGAAGGCAAACGTCTCGACGGTGCCGGGCCACCTCGGCGTGATCGAGGACGCAAAACATGCGGTGAAGATCGCCGAACAGATCGGCTATCCCGTCATGATCAAGGCCTCCGCCGGCGGCGGCGGCAAGGGGATGCGGATCGCGTATTCGACTTCCGAAGTGGCCGAAGGCTTTGGTCTCGCCAAGGCCGAAGCCAAGTCGTCGTTCGGCGACGACCGGGTCTTTATCGAGAAATTCATCGTCGATCCCCGCCACATCGAGATTCAGGTGTTAGGGGACAAGCATGGCCACGTGATCTATCTCGGCGAGCGCGAATGTTCGATCCAGCGCCGCAATCAGAAGGTGATCGAGGAAGCGCCGTCGCCGCTATTGGACGAGACCACCCGCCGCAAGATGGGCGAACAGGCGGTCGCGCTTGCGAAAGCCGTGAGATACAATTCGGCCGGCACCGTCGAATTCGTCGCCGGTCAGGACAAGAGCTTTTATTTTCTCGAGATGAACACGCGGCTGCAGGTCGAGCACCCCGTCACCGAATTGATCACCGGCATCGATCTGGTCGAGCAGATGATCCGGGTGGCGGCCGGCGAGAAGCTGTCGCTTTCGCAAAAGGACGTCACGCTGACCGGGTGGGCGGTGGAGACGCGGGTCTACGCGGAAGACCCGTTCCGCAACTTCCTGCCCTCGATCGGGCGACTGATAAAATATCGCCCGCCGCTCGAAAGCCGCGTCGATGGCATCACGGTTCGCAACGATACTGGCGTCCAGGAAGGCGGTGAGATCTCGATCTATTACGATCCGATGATCGCCAAGCTTGTCACGCATGCGCCTTCGCGCGCCGCGGCAATTGAGGCGCAGGCGACCGCGCTTGATTCATTCTACATCGACGGCATCCGCCACAACATTCCATTCCTGTCAGCGCTGATGCATCACCCGCGCTGGCGCGAGGGCAAACTTTCCACCGGCTTCATATCGGAGGAATTTCCAAAAGGCTTTGCGGTTGGTGCGCCCGAAGGCGAGATCGCGCGCCGGCTCGCAGCAGTGGGGGCCGCGATCGATCATGTGCTCGGCGAGCGCAAGCGGCAGATTTCCGGCCAGATGAGCGGCCGGCTGGTGCAGCGCGAGCGCCGCCGCGCGGTCTGGCTGGGACACAACGAAATCGCGCTCGATATCGCGCGTGACGCCGACGGCATCGCGGTGCGCTTTGTCGGTGCCGACGGCGCGTTGGGCAATCCGCATCATCTGGTCTCGCCGTGGACGCCGGGCGAAGCAGTGTGGCAGGGGACCATCGACGGCCAGTCGGTGGCCATGCAGGTGCGCCCGATCGCCAACGGCTTCCGCCTTGCGCATCAAGGCTTTGAGGTCGCGGTCCAGGTCTTCACCGAATCGGAGGCCGCGGCGGCACGGCTGATGCCGGTTTTAACCGCGGCCGATAGCGGCAAGAAACTGCTGTGCCCGATGCCGGGGCTCGTGGTGTCGATCGCGGTTGCCGAGGGTCAGGAGGTCAAGGCCGGCGAAACGCTGGCCGTGGTCGAAGCGATGAAGATGCAGAACGTGCTGCGCGCCGAGCGCGACGGCACGGTCAAGAAAATTCACGCCGCCCCGGGCGCAACGCTGGCGGTGGACGCGCTGATTCTCGAATTCGCGTGAGACCGTCATTGCGAGCGCAGCGAAGCAATCCATGCGCGGGTGCGACGGCTCTGGATTGCTTCGTCGCTGCGCTCCTCGCAATGATGCCTAATTCTGTCTGCTGCATTTCGAATGAGACACCAGGGATTTCGCCATGACCTTCCAAAAACGCCGCGATGCCATGCGTTTGATCTTGACGGAATCGAGGTGCATTCGCCCCGGCTCGGTCTACGATGCGATTTCGATCCGGATTGCCGAGGATCTCGGTTTCGAGCTCGGCATGTTCGGGGGATCGGTGGCTTCGCTCGCGGTGCTCGGGGATCCCGACGTCACGCTGATCACGCTGACCGAACTCGCCGAGCAGATGCGCAGAATGTCGCGCGCTTCATCGCTGCCGGTGCTGGTCGATGCCGACCATGGCTACGGCAACGCATTGAATGTCCGCCGCACTGTGGAGGAGTTGGAGAACGCCGGCGCCGCCGGCCTCACCATCGAGGACACTTCGCTGCCGCAGGCCTTTGGGCAGACCGGCACGCAACTGATTTCGATCGAGGAAGGCGTCGGCAAGATGAAAGCGGCCGTGGATGCACGCAGCGATCCCGGGCTGGTCATCATGGCGCGCACCGGCGCTGCATCGATCTCCGGTCTCGATGATGCGATCGCACGCACGGTGTCCTATCAGGGCACCGGCGTCGATGCGTTGTTCCTCACCGGCATCAGATCCCGGGGCGAGCTGGAAGCCGTTTCGGCCGCGACAAAACTGCCGATCGTGCTGGGCGGTTTACCAGAGGAAATGATCGACCTGGACTACCTCGCCAACAGGCGGGTACGCATCGCATTGCAGGGCCACGCACCATTCGCTGCCGCAACGCTGGCCGTCTACGAGACGCTGAAGGCATTGCGCGCCGGCACCGCTCCGAAGAACTTGAAGGGCCTTGCGTCATCCGAGCTGATGGGCCGCCTCACGCGGGACGCCGACGTAAAGCCGCGCGGCGGCGAATTTCTCGGGCTGAGAAAATAGATGAGCGACGCGATCCGTCAGGTGACGATGAGGGGTCGCGTGCAGGGCGTCGGCTACAGGTACTGGGTCGAGCAGCAGGCGAGGGCGCGCGGACTCGAAGGATGGGTGCGCAACCGTCGCGACGGCAGTGTCGAGGCGTTGTTTGCGGGATCGGCAGATGTCGTATCCGGGATGATTGCGTTATGCCGGCGCGGCCCTGCATCGGCGCGCGTCGATGCCGTCGAGGAAGACCCGGCCGATACCAACGCGCTAGGACTGCGGCGGCCGGGAGAGCGGTTTTCGGTGCTGCCGACGACCTAACACTTTCAGCGCCCTTTGGCGGCTTGGGCCGTTCTCCCGCCGTAAGGATCGCCGCGAACCCGATAATCGCCGCGGCGATCATCATGCGTTAGTTCGGCATCGAGGTTCCACCGCCCCGGTCCGGCGACAAAGAAAAGCAGGAAGATGAAACAATAGAGGATTGCCGCATCGCCGCCGTTAACCAGCGGAAAGAAGCCCTTTGACGCGTGACCCATGAAATATGCCACGGCCATGTCGCCAGACAGAATGAATGCGACCGGTCGCGTGAACAGACCCAGCACCAGCATCGCACCGCCGACCAACTCGATCAGCCCCTGAATCCACATCAGCGTCATGAGCGCAGGTTCACCGTGCGGTGATGTTGGGAAACCCAACAATTTCGCGCTGCCGTGCTCCAGCAAGAGCAGGGCAACGACGATACGAGCAACGCTCAGCATCTCTGGCGAATATTTTTCCACTCGATCCAGATTGATATGATTCATGGACGGCTCCCGCGACAGTCAGTTCCTCAGAACAAACTTATCGAAGGATTTGTGGTTTCCAGCGGACACCAGCGATCACGGGGGTTTGAATCGATGGGAACATCGGCCGCTGCTGGTTCCAGTTCCACGCCATGTCCAACCTCGATTAGGGCGCTCGAGCCAAAGAAGTGAGGCTCGTCGGGCTCGCAATGAGCCTGCGGCGTAATTTAATTGCCGTGCGCTAAACGCCATTTTCGAACCCGGGCGCTCTGATTCGAATTTTGGCGGCGTCCCGATTTTCGCTTGCGGTAGTTCACGACCCCGGACTTCGGTCCGACCGTAAGCACACCGGACTTTGTGGCATTTCTCACTCCTTGCCCGATCGGAAAAGTGGTAGGAAGCCACCGCCACGATTTAGATCGTTTTCAATCCGCAATTCGGAGAGGATGTCGATGTCCCCGACCAACCCAATACTTAAATTGTTAGATCTCATACAGTCGCATCGCGTCACTGCAGTGATTTATGTAGCGGCAAAATTGGGGCTCGCTGAACTTTTGCGGGACGGACCGCGATCGCCTGATGAATTGGCGAAAGCCACAGGCGCGCATAAGGAGGCATTGGGCCGTCTGCTCACCGCGCTGTCGACCTTGGGCATTTGTTCTTTCGCCGGTGGGGATCGGTATTCACTCACCGAGATGGGCGCAGCACTGGACGGCGATGCTGAACATTCCTTCAGGCATTGGGCAATATTCGAAGGCGAGATGCTCGCCAAATCGTGGAACGGCATGCTGGAGACGATCATGACCGGCAAAACCGCCGCGGAAATCCAAAATGTCGCTAACAGCTTCGACCTGATGGCCCGCACACCGGAGACATATCGCTATATTCAATGCGGCAATGACGGATATGACACGGCTCGTAACCCCCGATGTCCTGCGTGCTTACGATTTTCGCGCCATTTCGCATTTGATGGATGTTGGAGGCGGCTCCGGCGAACTCATCGGTGCAGTGGCAAAGAAGTATCCAAATATTCGAGGAACCGTTTTCGACCTCCCAAGATGCGCCGAGGTCGCCAACCGTCATTTTGATCGATTGGGAATCTCCGACCGTGCTGGCTTCCTGGCAGGGGATTTCTTTCAATCGATTCCAGCCGGGGCGGATGCCATCATCCTGAAAAGTGTGATTCACGATTGGAGCAACGAGCGCAGTTGCATCATTCTGCGGAATTGCCGCCAAGCCCTGCCAGAGGATGGGACACTCCTGTTGGTGGAGCGACTGATGCCGGAATCGCCTGGCGTCAGCGACGAGGACAGGGCGCATGCCTTGAGCGACTTGAATATGCTCCGGGGCCCCGGCGGTCGAGAACGTACCGAAAATGAGTACCACCGCCTGCTGACGGAAAGCGGTTTCCGTCCGACATCGCTTCACCCCGCGGGACGCTTCAATGTGATTGAATTGCGCGTCGGCTGAGCCGGCATTTTCCACTGCTTGTTCGCGCCGTGTCCGCGCTGGGGCTGCTATTGGCGGATAGGCGGAAGCGACAGGGACACCATCGAAGTGAAGTGGGGTGTCCCGACAACTCAGGCGACTATCCGACGCTTCCGACCCGGCTGTCGATTTCACTGCGAAGCGCAGCAAAATCGATCGGCTTGGTCAGTAGTGCCTCGGCACCGCCTTCCAGCGCCTTTCGCCTGGTATCGGCGTCGCCATAGGCGGTGATCATGATGACGGGAACGTCCGGTCGTGCCGCTTTCGCCTTCGGCAAAAGCTCAAGTCCACTCATTCCGGGCATGTTGATGTCGGACAGGATCAGAATCAACGATGCGCCCGCGGCGTCGCGGATACGTTGCAGGGCGCCATCTCCGGATTGGGCAAAATCCATCGTAAAGCGGCCGGCGCGGAGGTCGCGCCGAAACTGCTGGCGAAACAGATCCTCGACATCGGATTCGTCGTCAACGACAAGAACAAGGAAGGTCATTTATCTGCTCCGGGTTTGCTCGGGGCCGCCATCCGCGGAAGAATTACCCTGAATTCAGTAAACTCGCCGGGCCGGGTCTCGACCTCGATCGATCCGGCGTGTTGCTTGACGACAATATCGTGGCTGAGGGAGAGGCCAAGGCCGGTGCCTTCGCCAGGCGGTTTGGTCGTGAAGAATGGATTGAACATTTTTTCCTTCACGTCAGGAGGGATGCCGCTGCCGTTGTCGCGAATCCTGATCTCGACGCGGTCGCCGAGGTCTCTGGTCGCGGTGGCAAGGGTAGGCTCGTAGCCATCTCCCATCTGCCTCTTGCGTTTGGTCGCGGCATAGAACCCGTTCGAAATCAGATTGAGCAGCACCCGCGTAATTTCCTGCGGGAACAGATCGACCTGGCCGACGGCTGGATCGAAAGATCGTTCCAGCCTAATCTTGAATTCCTGGTTCTCGGCGCGGGCGCCGTGATACGCCAGATTCAGGCTGTCTTCCACAACTGCATTGAGGTCGGCTGGCCGTCGCTCACCAGATCCTTCGCGCGAATGCAGCAGCATGTTCTTGACGATCGAGTCGGCGCGCTTGCCGTGTTGCACCACCTTTTCGAGATTGCCTTTCAGCATGTGGGTGAGCTCGTCGAGTTCTTCTCGCTTTTTGCCGTCAAGAGCGACCGGTTTGAGGGCGTCGCCCAGTTCATCGACCAACTCCTGGGACAGCGCGGAGAAATTGTTGACGAAATTCAGCGGGTTCTTGATCTCGTGCGCGATGCCGGCGGTCAGTTGACCGAGCGAGGCGAGCTTCTGCGTCTGAACAAGGCGATCCTGTGCCGTGCGCAACTCCTCCAGCGAAAGCGAAAGCTCTTTCGTTCGTTCCTGAACTTGTTCGAACATTCGGACATTGCCGATGGCGATCACGGCCTGATCGGCAAAGGTCTGCAGCAACGCAATTTGCTTGTCGCTGAACGGATGCACTTCTCTACGGCGAAGCACGATCGCTCCGATGCTCTCGCCCTCGCGTAGTAGCGGCACGCTCAAAATGGTGTGATGGCCCTGTTCGTGCGCTCTTTTTTGTGCTTCCGGAAATTCATCGCCTTCGGCGGACAGCATGTCGTGCACATGCACCGGTTTCTTGTCGAGAACCGCGCGTCCTGCGGTCCAGTTACGGTTGATCAGCCACACGGCCGCATCTATTGGTATCGGGCCGTGATGCGCCCTGATTTGAAGCTCGTCACCATTCTTGAGGCGCACCACGGCATCATAGGCATCGCAGAGGTCGCAGGCACTTTCGGCAATGGCCTTGAGAACCGGCTCGACGTCGGTGGGCGACGAGGCGATCACCCTCAAGATGTTGCCACTCCCGGTCTGATAAGTCAGCGCTTCCGAAAGGTCGCGGGTTTTGGCCTGGACCTCATCGAACAGCCTGACATTTTCGATCGCGATCGCTGCCTGGTCGGCAAAGGTCGTGGCCAGCTCGATTTGCTTGTCGGTGAAAGGACGCGCTTCAGAGCGCGTCAGGACAATTATGCCGATCGGTAAGCCTTCCCGCAGCATCGGAACGCTGAGGATGGTGCGGAAACCGCCCAATCGCTGCCCTTCAGTGAAGGTGTAGTCGGGGTCTGCCTGAACATCGGGAATGTGAACCACGACCCCTTCAAGCAGCGCCCGGCCGCTAGCCGAGCCTCGATCCGGTACGACGGCAACGCTTCTCACATAGTCCATGAATTCGTCAGAGAACCCGTACGCCTCGGCGCGAAAAAACACGCCGTCTATTTGGCGGGTAATGGTGGCTTTGTCGGCTTCGCACAATCGGGCTGCCAATTCGACGAGCGTTTGCAGCACGGTCCGCAAATCGAAGGCCGAGCGGCTGATCACCTTCAGCACCTCGGCGGTCGCCGTCTGCTGTTGTAGCGATTCACGCAAATCCTCCGTGCGCGCCTGCACCTCATCGAACAGCCGAACGTTCTCGATGGCAATCACCGCCTGGTCGGCAAAGGTCGTGATCAGCTCGATCTGCTTGTCGGTGAACGGTGATACGTTCGAGCGGCAGGTCGCAATGACCCCGATTGGTGAGCCCTCACGCAACAAGGGGACGCCGAGCATTGTGCGAAAGCCACCGCGTTTGATGGACTCACTCCAGGTATATTCCGGATCGATAATTGCGTCCGGGATATGAACCATCCTTCCTTCGAGCACGGTTCGTCCGACGAGGGTGTCTCGTCCTTGCTTAATGACTTGGCGCTGCATCCACTCGCGATAGTCATCCGCGAAGCCGTGGTTGGCCGCCAGCTTGTATACGTCACCCTCGCGCCGGAATATCATTGCATAATGCGCATCGCAAAGCCTCGCCGCAGATTCGACCAGCGTGTCGAGGACCGCCTGCAAGTCGAACGCCGAGCGGCTTATGACTTTCAGCACGTCGGCGGTGGCGGTCTGCTGCTGCAGCGATTCGCTCAAATCCTCGGTACGTTCGCGCAATTCCCTGAGCAGCCGCGTGTTCTCGATGGCGATCACCGCCTGCTTGGCGAAATTGCTCAGCAGCTCGACCTGCTTGTCGCTGAACGGCCGGACCTCTTGTCGATAAACCGAGATCATGCCGACGAGTTCGGCCTCCTTAAGCATAGGTACGACGGTGAGCGTGCGCGCTCCGGCGACTTCAACAAAGGAAACGACCGCGGGGTTACGCTCCAGGTAAGCCGGGCTGGTCCGGAGATCCGGGATATAGGCCACTTGCTTGGTGCTGATCACTTGACCAAGGCCGCTTTTTGGATGAGGCCGGAAGGTCTGCGTCTCGGGCGCATCGGCGTACGTAAAGGGCACGTTATAGGAGGCGACCCGCCGAATGACGTCCCCTTCAACAAGAGACATCGTCCCGAATTTGGCCCCGCAAACGCGCGTCGCGTTCTCCAGCATGCTCCTGAACACCGGCTCCAGATCGCCGGGCGTGCTGCTGATGACCTGAAGGACTTCGGATGTCGCCATCTGCTGTTCCAGCGACTCCGCCAGGTCCCGAGTGCGCGCCTGCACTTCGTCGAACAGTCGAACGTTTTCGATCGCAATTGCGGCTTGGTCGGCAAACGTCGTGACCAGTTCGATCTGCTTCTCGGTGAACGGCCGCACCTCGGAGCGCGCCAGGCTGATCAGGCCGATCGTTACGCCTTCGCGCAGCATAGGGACGGCGAGCGCAGTGCGGTAATCTCCTAATCTCTGCGCTTCGCTGAAGGTGTAGTCAGGGTCCGCCAGCACGTCGGGAATATGCACGGGCTTTCCCTCAAGCAAAACCCTTCCTGTCAGCGAGCCGCGCTCCGGCTGCACTGGCATATCTCTGAGAAGATCCATGAATTCGCGTGAGAGACCAAAACTTTCGGTACGATAGAATGCGCCGTCTTTCTGTCTGGTGATTGTAGCCTTGTCGGCCTCGCACAACCGCGCGGCCGATTCAACGAGCGTTTGCAGCACGGTCGGGCAGATCGAAGGTCGAGCGGCTGATGACCTTGAGAACATCGGCGGTCGCAGTTTGCTGCTGCAGCGATTCGCGCAGCTCTTTCAACAGTCGCGTATTCTCGATGGCGATCACCGCCTGCTTGGCGAAGTTGGCGACGAGCTCGATTTGCTTGTCGGCGAATGGCCGGACCTCCTGACGGTAAATCGTGATTGCGCCGATCAATTCGTTTTCCTTCAGCATCGGCACGACGAAATATGTCCGGGCCCCGGCAAGATCGGCGATTTCAACAACGGAAGGATTGCCCTCCAGATAGGGCGGCAGGGTTCGAATATCTTCGATGTGGACCACTTGGTGGGTTCGGGCAACGGTGCCGAGACCGCTTTGCGGGTGCGGTTGGAACGACGTGTGCGCCCATGAGGCGGTGTAGGCGGTTGGCATATTGTAGAACGCAACGGGACGGAAGCTTCCCTCTTCGTAAAGATTCATCTGGCCGAAATTTGCCCCGCAAACTCGCGTCGCGTTCTCCAGCATCTTCTGAAACACCGGCTCCAGTTCGCCGGGCGAGGCACTGATGATCTGGAGGACTTCCGAGGTCGCCGTCTGCTGCTCCAGCGATTCCGCCAGGTCACGCGTGCGCGCCTGCACCTCATCGAACAGGCGCGCATTCTCGATGGCGATCACGGCCTGGTCGGCGAAGGTTTCGGCCAACTCGATTTGCTTTGCGGTAAAGGGGCGAATTTCGCTGCGACGGATCGAAAGGGATCCGATCGCCTCTTCGCCTCGCAGCAGAGGTACGGAAAGACTTGTCCGGTGGCCCAACCGTCGTGCCATCTCGTAGCCGTCCGGAAACTCGATCTGCTCGGACAGAAGATCGTGCACATGAATTGAATTGCGATCTACGACCGAGCGCCCGGAGGTCCAGCTCCTTGTGAGCGGCCATTCGGTGAAATCAACCGGGATCGGACCGTGGTGAGCCGCCGAAGACCAGCAGAGTCACCCTCTCGCAGGAAGATCACTGCGTCAAAGGCGTCGCACAGGCGACATGCCGACTCGGTCAGCGTGTCCAGCACCTTCTGCAGATCGAAGGTTGAGCGACTGATCACCTTCAGCACGTCGGCGGTCGCGGTTTGCTGCTGCAAGAGATTTCGCGCAATTCCCTGAGCAGACGCGTATTCTCGATCGCGATGACGGCCTGTTTGGCGAAGTTGCTCAGCAGCTCGATCTGCTTGTCAGTGAACGGGCGGACCTCTTGTCGATAAACCACGATCATGCCGACCAGTTCGGCGTCCCTAAGCATAGGTACGCTGACAAGCGTCCGAGCGCCTCCGAGATCGGATAGTGCGACGATAGCGGGATTACCCTCCAGGTATGCCGGGTTGGTCCGAACATCCGCGATCTGAGCCACTTGTTTGGTCCTGATCACTTGACCAAGGCCGCCTTCCGGATGAGGTCGAAACGTCCGCGTCCCGAGCGCTTCGGCGTAGGCAGGGGGCACGTTGTAAAGCGCTACCCGCGTAGCGATGTCCCCTTCAAGCAGATGCATCGTGCCAAACTTGGCCCCGCAAACTCGCGTCGCGTTCTCCAGCATCTTCTGGAAAACCGGCTCCAGTTCGCCGGGCGAGGCACTGATGACCTGGAGGACTTCTGACGTCGCCGTCTGCTGCTCCAGCGACTCCGTCAGATCACGCGTGCGCGCCTGCACTTCGTCGAACAGCCGCACGTTCTCGATGGCGATCACGGCCTGGTCGGCGAAGGTCTCCAACAGTGCGATTTGACTATCAGTGAATGGCCGCACCTCGTGCCGATAGACGAGAATTACCCCCAACAGCTCGTCCGCTTTGAGGATGGGAACCGTGAGTATGGTTCGAAAGGGGTCCACCTGCCGCGACCCGTAGGTGTATTCGGGGTCGGCCTGGGCATCGAGCACATGGACGGTGCGCCGCTCGAGGGCGGCGCGCGCAGTGGCGCTGCCCCTTCCGGGCGCAATTGGATTTCGCTCGACGAAAGCTCTGATTTCGGCGGAGGCGTTGTGGGTGGCCACGACACGTAGGTACTGACCGTCGAAGCGGAAAATGAACGATCGTTCCGCCTCGCAGAGCCTGACCGCGTTCTCGGCCAGCGTCTCAAAAACTTCCTGGAGATCGAAGGTGGAGCGACCGATAACCTTAAGGAGCTCGCTGGTTGCAGCCTGCTGTTCCCGCGCCTCGGCCAGTTCGCGCTTAAGCCTCGAATTTTCTTTTTTTGCATCGACGCTCGCTGGCGCAGGCTTGCGCGTCGTCGGCGCTTTGCGGGCCGCTGGAGGCTTGCGCGTCGTCGACGCCTTGCGGGCCGCTGCAGGCTTGCGCACCGTTTTGCCGCGCTTCGCCATTGAGGTTGCGCTCCGGTCCGGGAAAGCCACCAGGACAAGCCAATGCTACCCAATCTGCAATCGGCCGTATAGCCCGAGGCCTGCGTTGGGCAATCCGAATCGTAACCTGCCGCGAGGGATATCGGTGGCTTCCGAGCGACTCGGCTGTCCTTTTTCGTCTAGTCGTCCTAGAGTTGTTCTGCTGAATTTCGGATGAAGCGTCCGAATGAGAGAGGGGGAGTTAACAATGTCCGATGCAAATCGTTTGTTTTATCTCCGTATCGCGCTGATCGTGTTTGGCCTGACCTTCATATTCGGTATTTATCCGTTGAGCATTGTCTGGCCCTCGGGCTGGACCTGGGGACAGGGACACTCGCACTATCTGATGATGATCATCGGCGTCTATGCGACACTGGGCGTGTTCTTGCTCATCGCATCACAGGATCCCGATGCTCACAGAAGCATTATCTGGTTCACTGTCTGGTCGAGCGTGGTGCACGGAGCGATCATGGCCGCTCAGTCGTTCAGCGAGCCGGCGGAGCGCGGTCATTTATTGGGAGATGTGCCCGCGCTCTTCCTGATAGCGATCATACTTGGAGTATTGATGCCGAGGACGAGGACCGCGCACGCGCGAGCGTAGCAAGAGCCAGCGGCGCTCAAATCGATCGTTTCGGGCCGCCGCGCTTTCGCTGCGCCGAACACTTGCTCGAACGCCTGCCGCAGGGCGAGATCGACGTCCGCCATGGTCACGGGGTGACCGAGATCGACGAGTGAGGTGACGCCATAGCGCGGGTCCGCCACACCGCAGGGGACGATCGCCTCGAAATGCGTCAGATCGGGCTCGACGTTGATGGCGATGCCGTGAAACGACACCCAGCGCCGCAGCCGCACGCCGATGGCGGCGATCTTGTCTTCGAAGCCAAAACCCTTGTCGGGGCGGTTCACCCAGACGCCGACGCGATCCTCGCGCCGCTCGCCGCGCACGTTAAAGGCCGCCAGCGTCCGGATGATCCATTCCTCGAGGCCCGCCACATAGGCCCGCGCGTCAGGCCGCCGCCGCTTCAGGTCGAGCATGACATAGGCCACCCGCTGGCCGGGACCGTGATAGGTGAGCTGGCCGCCGCGCCCGGTCGCAAAGACAGGAAAACGGGGCTCGAGCAGGTCCGCAGGCTTGCCGCTGGTCCCGGAGGTGTAGAGCGGGGGATGTTCCAGCAGCCAGATCAGCTCGGGCGCCTTCTGTGCGGCGATATCGGCAACCCGCGCCTCCATGGCCGCGACGGCCTCGGGATAGGGCACCGGCGTGTCGGATATCCGCCATTCAACCGCGCCGCCGCCGGCAGGCTGCGCAAAGGTCTTTAAATCGAGGTTTTGGCGGTCATTAACCATTGGCTAACCATAACGTGGTGATCTGGAACTAGGCAATTTCGCAAGCGTCCGTTCGGGTCTTTTCCGGTGCCAACCCTCGATAACGTCAGCGTCGATCTGATGGTGGTCCTCGGCACCACCACCATGCCCATCCATCAGGTAATGCGGCTGAGCCGCGGCGCCATCATCGAGCTGGATGCGACCGAGGCGGACGAGGTCAAGATCCTCGCCAACAACCTGCCGGTCGCCAGCGGGGTCGTGCTTGTCGACCGCAACCGTATTGCGGTTGAAGTCAAGCGCATGCTGCCGCGGCTGCCGGGCACCCGCTAGGCCGGTCCTGATCCGGCCTTCGCCCCAACAACCACCAGCGGGCCTTGTCCCTCCATCCCTGATTTGTTACATCGGCGCCATTGATCCGGTCTTGATCGGATCCGGCGCAAGTTCCGTGCCGATCTCCCAAGCGCTCGTGGCGGAATTGGTAGACGCGCTGCCTTGAGGTGGCAGTGAGTAACATCGTGGGGGTTCGAGTCCCTCCGAGCGCACCAGGAAAATTGTACAATGAGGACATGCCGGGCGAAAGCCTAGACCGCAGCACGTCATGCCGGCGGTGCCGCTGGTGTGGCAATGTCTAACGCCGATCGTTGACTTGCCGTAACACCTTGGCGTGGATCGGCAGATGCAGGTTCAGGCCGGTAATACCGAGTTGCCGACCGGAATTCTGCAAGTCGATTTGCTGTTTCTCACCTTGATCGGGGTGATCTGCATCTCGAAGATCGTGACGAACTGAGCCGCCGCGCGCGCGTCTTCCCAAATGGTACATTTCTGCGAGCCGCTACTTCCAGCTTTGCCATTCGGCTTTCAAGCGGAAAATTCATGGCCGCGCATTCTCAGCGTTTGGATTAGTGATCTTCCAGAAGCTTAAGCGACTTGGCGAGCGCCACCGTCTGGGTGCGGCTTGGCCCGCATGGTCGCCTCGGATCGTGCGACCCTCGCACACGAGGCAGGGACGGCTTCGCGGTTAGATCGAACCCATCCTCAGATACCCGTGTTGCGGGAAATATCTCGACAAGTGTGAACCCGACCACAGAGCCCGTCCGGCAACGGGTTAAAATATTTTTGGCAGCAGAACAGGGTCTGCAGAAATGACTGTGGCCGGCGTCTGCTCCAAACCCGCTAAGCGTTGTCGTTGCTCGACAGAGATAGGAGCAGCTGCCGGCAATAAAAGCGATAAGGGAAATGCGCCTTAGGGCCGAGCAGTCTCTTCGAACTCTCCAAGTATCGCCTTTCAACTGGGAGAAGTCCTATGCCACAAATTAATGTTGCAAACCTCGCCACGCAGCTCACGCAGGTGAAGGCGCGGTGGATCGCTCGTCAGACGCCGCAGTCGCTCCTGAGCGACAATGAAAAGAAGGCATTGCTCGGCGTCGTTTTCACGCCGGCTGATCTCAGTGCGGCCGCAGCAGCGCAGGCGGGTACGCCGTCGGCTGCCGCCGCGGCAGGGCCTGCCGCATTCGCACCTGCAGTAGATTGGCGCAATCACAACGGCAACCATGTGACGCCAGTCAAGGACCAGAAGAACTGCGGGTCCTGCGTCTCGTTCTGCTGCACGGCATTGGTCGAATTGATGGCTTCGATCGAAAAGGGACAGCTGCTAGACCTGTCGGAGGCCGACTCGCATTTCTGCTCATCGCACGGTGCCTCCTGCGGGGGCTGGAACGCCGACGCCTGTCTCGACCAGATCAAGGTGCGAGGGGTCGTGCCCGATGGCTTGTTTGCTTACATGTCGGCTTTCGCCAATCCACCGCAATCCGATCCGGTTGCGCCCCACTACTGGATTCCTCACTGCAACAACGTTGCCAACCGCGGGGCCTCCGCAGTGAAGATCGCGTCGCACGGGCTGCTGTCCAACATCACCGATCGTAAGAATTACTTGAGCAACAACGGGCCTTGCGGCGCGTCGTTCGATGTGTACGACGACTTCTTTGCGTACGGCTCGGGTGTCTATCATCACGTTACCGGCGGGCTCGCGGGCGGCCACTGCGTGGAGGTGATCGGCTATTCTGAGGCCGAGCAGTGCTGGATATGCAAGAACTCCTGGGGTCCCGGCTGGGGTTCGGCGGGGTTCTTCAAGATCGGCTATGGCGAATGCAATTTCGACACCTATGCTTTCGCAACTGCGTCGGGCGTGAATATACCTGTCACTCACGGCTGGTTTGGATTGGAGAACCTGGGCGGTATCATTACCTCCAAGCCAACTGCTGTGTCTTGGGCGAGTAATCGCATCGACGTGGTGGCGCGTGGAACGGATTCGGCGGTCTACCACCGCTGGTGGGACGGCAGCCACTGGCTGGGCTGGGAGAGTCTCGGCGGCATCATCCAAGGCGGCCCTGCGATCTGTTCGTGGGCTTCGGGGCGTCTCGACATCTTCGCGGTGGGCACGGACCATCGCTTGTATCACCGCTGGTACCAGGGTGGTTGGAGTGGTTGGGAAAGCCTCGGGGGCTTGCTGTCGTCCGACCCGTGTGCCGTATCGTGGGGACCCAATCGTATCGACGTTTTCGCACGCGGCATGGACTCGGGCATGTGGCACCTGTGGTGGGATGGTGTGCACTGGAATGGCTGGGAGAACCTCGGCGGCATTCTCGACTCCTCGCCCGCAGTGTCGTCCTGGAGCGCCAACCGGCTCGATTGCTTCGTCAAAGGCACCGACAGCCACCTGTACCATAAGTGGTGGAACGGTTCCGCATGGAGCGGCTGGGAGAACCTGCAGGGCTATCTGGCGGGCGACCCCGGCGCGGTATCGTGGGGGCCGAATCGCATCGACGTGTTCTATCCCGGGGTCAATTTCCACATGATGCACAAGTGGTGGGACGGCGCGAACTGGAGCGGCGAGGAAGACCTCGGCGGGGTGCTAAGTTCGGGCGTTGGTGTATGCTCGTGGGCGAGCGGCCGCCTCGACACTTTCGTCGAGGGGACGGACTCGGCCATGTATCACAAATGGTTCTCCTAGCGGCTGCGATGATGCTGGCACAGATCGGTTTACCCTTCGAAATCGAGCTGAAGTCAGGTCCGGGCACGGGCTACCAATGGCAGCCCGTGGCCGTGCCCGAAGATATCGAACTGCTGGGCAGTGATTACCGGCCAACGCCCGGTGCGCAGATCGGTGATCCGGCGACGCAGGTGTTCCGCTTTCGCGCGAGCAAGGCGGGCCAGTACAGCCTGCGTTTCGTCCTAAAACGTAGCTGGGAAAAGGAGTCCATTCGCGAGACCGTGATCGACGTAGACGTGAAATAAGCCAATGCGATTTCGCCGGCCGTGCGCAAACAAATCGTCAACGATGTTGCTACGCTGCGTCACGGCGGCGAAATGAAGTCATATATCAATCTGCTGTTTCTCACCTTGATCGTGGTGCTCTGCATCTCGAAGATTATGACGAACTGAGCCGTTGCGCGCCAAACCGCCGCTCATCGTGCCCCGATCGGCACGGCGATAGTGCCCGGGGAATCGCTGGCCTCGACCGAAATCAGCTTTGCAAGACCGTCTGTTTCACGCTCGGTCGGGACCGGTTGTTCCGCGTGATGGGAGGGCGAAGTGAGCCCTTGCGTGGCCGCGCGCGGCCTTTCCTGTATTTCGAAAATGCTCTGCGCCGGGACAGGCAGGACATTTGCGGCGTTGCCCGGCGCGAGCGATGATTGCCGGGGCCAGGGCGCTTCCCGCGGCAGCGGGACGCGGCGTCCAGGCCGGCCGGCTGATTCGACGCCTCCGCGAGCGTCATCGACTGTCCGTCACGCCAGTCCAGATCCGAAAGCGCGGGGCCAGGAAGCATTTCGGCGTTGGCAAAAACGAAATTGGGAATTTTTGGCCAGTGCGAGATCGCCACGTTTTCCGATGGCGGATGCAACTGCCATTGCTGCGGCTCCGTCGGCGTCGCCGGTTGCTCCGGCGTCGCCGGCACTACATGGACGATGCGATAGCCGCGCGCCTTCAGCTCACGCAGAATCCTGGGCAATGCGGCGACGGTTCGCGCCTGGATGTCGTGAAGCAGCAGAATGCCTTTTCCCTTGGCCTCCAGCCGCCTCATTGCGATGTCGTACACGCGCGAGGACGAAATATGATGCCAGTCATCCGCCGGAAAATCGGCGCTCCAGATCTGGATGCCTTGGGAGGCGACATAATCCTCGACGGCTTCGGTACGGGAGAGACCGGGGATCCGGAAGAATGGGGCGAGCGCGGTGTCATCCCCAAGCGCAGTTTTCACCGATGCGATGCCGTCGTCGATCTCCCGCCTGGCGCGCTCGATCGACATCCGGTTCATGCTCGACGGATGATTTTGGGTGTGGGTGCCGATGCTATGGCCGGCGTCGCGGAGCTTGCGGACGCCCTCCGGAGCGGCCTGGGCCATGCGGCCGATGGTGAAGAAGGTCGCCTTCACGCATTGCGCGGCGAGAATGTCCAGAATCTGATTGCTGTTGTGCGGCAGCGGCCCGTCGTCGAAGGTCAGCACCACTTCGTGGTCCCTGAGCGGCAACGTTTCGGCGTATTGCATGGTGCCGATGCGGGGATGCTCTTTGGGATCGACGACTAGGGTTCGCGAGGTGCCAATTGCGCCGGGATTGCCGGGACAATCGGCCGCCGATGCAATTTGTGCCGGGATGAAGGCGAGCATTCCCAGACACAAGGCGGCCCATTGCGGCGTCCGAACTCCAATCAACACATTACCGACCATGGCCCAGCCTTCATTCCCAATTGTTTCCGGTAATTGTACAGACCGCTATGAACGGCGCCTTAATTGTTTTTGACTTCCTCACCTGATTTAGGTTCACCGGACACCCCAAAATCAACCCTGGGAGCAGCCGGGACAAGATGGACCACGCGATAGTGATGGTCCTTCAGGTAGCGCAGGAAAGCTGGCAGCATGGCCGCGGTTTGCGCCTTCGGATCGTGCAGCAGGATGATCCCCTTGCGGGCGGCTCTCAGCCGATCGGTAAGCAGCTTCAATTCGTGGCTCGGCGTCATCGGATCCCAGTCGCTGGCCCAGAGGTCGGCACCGAACACCGTGATCCCCCGCGATTGCAGCAGTTCGAGAGTCGCCGGCGTCGTCTCAAAGCCGGGAAAACGAAAGAACGGCGTACTCGGGGTGGTGGTCGCAACACCGTGAAGCGCCATTTCATCCGCGGCAATGCCCCGGTCGATTTCCTCCCGGGTCTCGCTTGCCGGAATTTGCATCAGGCTGC
Organism: uncultured Alphaproteobacteria bacterium; assembly: GCA_963745785.1. Lineage (GTDB taxonomy): Bacteria > Pseudomonadota > Alphaproteobacteria > Rhizobiales > Xanthobacteraceae > Bradyrhizobium. The sequence goes on from CAVUYV010000010.1 coordinate 85,662, forward strand.
GGTGCAGCCAGGTGTGATGTCCGATGGTATGGCCCTCGGCCGCTATCCTTCGCACCAGGGCAGGGTGCTCTGAGGCCGGCTTGCCGATCAGGAAGAATGTCGCCCGCACGCATTCCTGGGCCAGTGCCGCCAGAACCCGCGGCGTCGTCGGAGGCCACGGGCCGTCGTCGAATGTGAGGACGACCTCGTGATCTTCCAGCGGCAGCGTCTGTGGAAAGTTTTTCAGGCCGACCCGCGGGGTGGCGGCCGCGTCGACGCCAAGAATGCGAGAGGTGCCGAGCGTCCCCTTGCGCGGACAGTCCGCTGCCCAGGCCGCCATGCTCCACGCCATCGAGGCGACGAGGGCGGTCCCCAGCAGGTTCGTGAGCTTCCGAGCTCGTTTTCGCTGGCGCATCTTTGTCATTGCGCTAGGTAATGCCCATTGGGTAATGCGTGAAGCGGTAACTCAGACTAGTTCAGCAATTCTGTCAAACCGGCGAGGCGTGGCATGCCCGAAAATATCGACGCTGCCCATCCCGCCGACGTCTCGGTGCTCGACCGCCTCCCGATGCGCGACGAAGATGGCGAAATTCGGCAGGAATTTATCGAGGAAATCGCGCGCGCGATACATGCCGAAGACGCGCCATTGCTGCGGGCGATTGTCGCGGAACTGCATGAGGCCGACCTTGGCGATCTGATCGCCGCGCTCGAACCCGACGACCGCGTCAAGCTCGTGGAGCTGACCGGCACGGACTTCGATTTTTCGGCGCTCAACGAGGTCGACGACACCGTCCGCGAGGAGATCCTCGAGGAACTCGAGCCCGAGACGGTCGCCGAGGGCGTTCGCGAACTGGAATCCGACGACGCGGTCGAATTGCTGGAAAGCCTCGACGAAGAAGACAAGGTCGAGATCCTCGAAAAGCTGCCGCCATCCGAGCGCGTCGCGCTCGAGCGCAGCCTGCTTTATCCGGAAAATTCCGCCGGCCGCCGGATGCAGACCGAGTTTATTGCCGTGCCGCCGGAGTGGACCGTCGGGCAAACGATCGACTACATGCGCGACACGCCCGATTTGCCGGATCGGTTTTACGAGATTTATGCTGTCGATAATGCGCAACACTGGCAAGGCGCGGTGTCGCTGGACGTGCTGTTGCGGTCGCGCAGGCCGGTGCCGCTTTCCGATCTGATCGACGAAGACCGCCGCCGCATCTCGGTCATGGACGACCAGGAGGAGGTGGCGCGGCTATTCGGCAAGTACAATCTGGTCGCGGCCCCCGTTGTCGATACCGCAAACCGGCTGGTCGGCGTCATCACCATCGACGACGTGGTGGACGTGATCGAGGAGGAGGCCGACGAAGACCTGAGGGCGCTCGGCGGCGTCACCAGCGACGAAGAATTATCCGACAACGTCTGGACTATCGCCAGGGGCCGCTTCAACTGGCTATTGGTCAATCTTGCCACCGCGTTCCTGGCATCCTCGGTGCTTGGCCTGTTCGAGGGCCAGCTGGAAAAGATGGTGGCGCTGGCGGTACTGGCGCCGATCGTCGCCAGTCAGGGCGGCAACGCCGCGACCCAGACCATGACGGTGGCGGTGCGCGCTTTGGCGACCCGCGAACTCGGCTCCAACAACGCGCTTCGCGTTATCATGCGCGAGGTACTGGTTGGCCTGGTCAACGGACTGGCGTTTGCCATCATCACCGGGGTTGCCGCGGTAGCCTGGTTCAAGATCCCCGGACTTGGCGTCGTGATCGGCCTGGCGATCGTATGCAATCTCATTGCCGGCGCGCTCGGCGGCATTCTGATCCCGATGGTGTTGGAACGGGTGCGGGCCGACCCGGCAGTGGCGTCGGGCACGTTCGTCACGACGATCACCGACGTGGTCGGCTTCTTTTCGTTTCTCGGCATCGCGACGCTATGGTTCGGGCTGAAATAGCCCGATTCGCCGCGCCTCGGCATCGTTAATCAAACCTTAACGCCCATTGCGGATCATTCCCGCGAGGGTGGAATCGGCATGCAGCGCTTGCGGCTGAAAGCGGACGGACGGATTGTCGAACTGCGCGATGGGCGGGAGTTTCCGCTCGTGCCCTCGATGCCATCCGCGCCACCGGCGACGAGAACTGTCGCCCCTGCGAGGACAAGTGCGGCGCCGGAGATGGCGGCCTCTCCGGTGGTTCGCGACCTTCGCCGGCGCGCGCGCCTGACGCAGCAGGAATTCGCCGCGCGGCTAGGGGTGCCGGTAGAAACCATCCGCAATTGGGAACAAGGCAAACGCATGCCGCGTGGACCGGCGAGGGCACTGCTCGCGGTAATCGCCCATGCCCCGGAAACGGTGTTTGCCGCGCTGGCCCGGGCGTGAGTTTTAAAAGGCTTGCGCCCACCGCTTGATGCGGGTTGCGAACTTGCTGGCGGTAATATTGGCAGCGCGATGCCCAGGGAACATAATGCGGCTCGATTTGCCTGAGTAGCTGCGATGCAATTCGTCGAGGCCAACCGCCGCCCGCCTGCGTTGGCTCGTGCAGCTGGATGTTGCCGCGAACATCTTCGACTTCGTGCTGTCCGATGACGAGATGCGCCAAATCTCCCTGATGGGAAACGCCAAAGTCCGGCTCACCGATTTCGGTTTCGCGCCGAAATGGGATTGAGACTGCTGCGGTGCCCGCTATGCTGGCGGTGGGCGCGATTTCGAAAAACGTTGATTGAATACGGTGGAACCACGGCGGTTCATACGCTCAGGCATCGCAGCATCGGCGATCGGCCACCTGTCAATTCTGACGGCGGTCCTGATCTTCACCGAGGTGCATCCGTTCGGTACGGTCACGGCCGAGCCAATCACGGTCGATCTTGTCTCGCCAGACGAGGCAAAGAAGGCGGAGCCGATTCCGACGCCGAAAACGGAGCCTTCCGATTCCTTCGACCTTTCCTCGAAATCTGCTTCGAGTTCACTGGCCGCTGCTGCCGCGCCCGCGGCTGCCACGCAGCCGCAAAAGCAGGCCACGCTGTCGGCGCCGAGTCTCAATCGACGAGAGGCTCAACAGGCCAATGCGCAGCCGCAACCGCCGTCGACATCGCCGTTGCCTGCCTACAGACCTCCGGAGCCTGATCTTTCCATCAAATACCACGTGCTGCTGGGCCTGCCCCCCGATCTACCCCCTTCGCCTGAAGCCAAGTCCGGCGACTTCGACGCCCCGGCGTCAAAGACCGCCGACATTGCGTCCGGTCTCATCACGGAGTTTCGGCGCCATCTCAAGACATGCTCGAAACTGCCGGACTCGATCGCACCCTCCGACAAGGTCAAGGTTACGCTGCGGGTGCTGATGACGCCTGAAGGCAGGCTTGCGGCGGAACCGATTTTGATCGAGGCCAGCGCGTCGACAAAGGGACCGGCGTTGATGCAAGGCGCCATCACTGCGCTGCAGGCCTGTCAGCCCTACGCGATGTTGCCGGCGGACCACTATGGTGAATGGAAAGTGCTCGACTTAAGCTTCACGCCACAGGATTTTTCGGGCTCTTCTTGACACGATCGCGCGGCGGGGATTCGAGGCGAACTGCGTGCGCCAGCAAACCAGCAAGGGATTTTTTCGAGATGGCTTTGAAGCTCGTGATCGGTAACAAAAACTATTCCTCGTGGTCGATGCGGCCGTGGCTGGCACTGCGGGCCAACAACATTCCCTTCGACGAAGTCTTCATTCCGCTCTACACCGGGGAAGCCGACAAAAAACGGATTTTGAGTTTCACGCATTCCGGCAAGGTGCCGGCGCTGATAGATGGCGACGTCACGGTCTGGGATTCACTGGCCATCATCGAATACGTCGCCGAACGGTTTCCGCAGGCCAGGCTGTGGCCCGAGGACCCGGCTCGCCGGGCGCATGCGCGTTCGATCTCAGCAGAGATGCATTCGGGCTTTGCGGCGCTGCGCGACGAATGTGGCATGAACCTGCACCGGCCGGTGCGCGCAATAGCGCTCTCGCCCGAAGCGCGCGCCAATATCGAGCGCATTCAGCAGATCTGGACCGAATGCCGCGAGCGCTACGGAAAGATGGGATCGTTCCTGTTCGGAGACTTCGGCGGCGCCGATGCCATGTTTGCGCCGGTGGTGCATCGCTTTCGGACCTACGCGATCGCAGTAGCGCCCGAGGTTCAGGCCTACATGGACACGATGATGTCGTTGCCGGCCTTTCAGGAATGGACGCGCGCGGGGCTTGCCGAGACCCTCGTGATCGAGAAGCTCGAGACGGTGTAGGCCCGAACCGCCCAGGTTTGACGCACCAACGCCATGGATCGCGCCGGTCCGGACCGCAAGGTGGCGCATACGGTCCTGGCCTCGGGAAAAAAATTGAGTTCCGCCAGTGGCAGGGCGATTCGTCCAGAACCGCCAAAATCGCGTTTATCGCACTGAAAAACCTGCAAAATCCGCGTATTTGCCATGTCCCGATGTAACTGGCCAACGCGGCGGGCGCTGTGCTATATAGTCGCGGGGTTTTCAATCTGGCCGTTGCAGCGGGACCGTGAGCACGGCCGGCTTTTTGCGTGATGGGAGAAGGCGTTGAAGCACAAATTCACCGTTGGAGAGACCGTTTATTTTACTGCCAGCAATGTCGCGCGTCCGGCCGCCAGCGGCACCTATGAGGTGGTCCGGCTGCTTCCGACCGACGGGGATGACTGCCAGTACCGGATCAAAAGCTCGACCGAGGCTTTCGAGCGAGTGGCCAAGGAAAGTCAGCTCAACATTTCCTAAGGAATTGCGCATGGCCGGGCGAAGCGGATACCGTTTCGCTCGCCGTCAAAAGGCCCGGTTCAGAGGACCATTCTGCGCATGATGTGTGCGGGGAAAGGCATTTGTTTCCGCGCAATGCGTTTTATGCCGCGTTGAGGGACATCGCGCATGGATTGGGCCTGGGTTACGTCGCTCGATCAACTCTGGCGTTCGCCGACCTTTCCGATGTGGCTGACATTGGCGGCGTCGGGATTCTTCGGGATTATCGTTCTCATCACGCTGTTGCGCGCGGAGAAATCCGTCGCCAACGGCGCGCTGACGGTTATCACGCTGCTGGCAATTGGCATCGCCGCCACCGCCACCATTCGCGGGTTCGGCCCTGGCCAAAGCGCGTCCGTTGAGACCCGATCCTCCCAAACGCTGAGCGCGGCCCTGCCGGCATTGTCGTGCATCGACGATCTGGCGGGAGAAACCGTCTTGACGGCGTGCGAGAAGGTCTTGTTTGGCTCGGCCGAGTCCACCGCCGCCGCACTGTCATATGCGGCGTCCCAGATTGCACGGCTCACCGCGTTCGGCGATGTCGCCGCAGCAAATGCGAGCATGACACCTGAATTGCAAATGGTGCGTCGTGCGGTCGAGCGCGATCGCTACGGGCTGATGGCTTACGTACTCGCCGCGCGCGACCATTGTACTCCGTCGGACTGCGCGGCGTTTCGGGCAGTTACCGACCGCAACCAGATCGTGGCCAATATGAGTGAGCGGACCTACGAGGGCCTGGTTGGGCGTTACGCGCCATCCTGGAACATGCCCGCGGCGACGCCAGCGCCGGTCGCAGCGGTTCCGCCGTCGATGCCACTGGGCAAACCCACCAACGCCGAATTCCCGACCGCAGCTTCGACCCCGCCCATTAGCATCATGGCGCCTGAGCCGGGGCAGGCGGCGACGACGCCCTCTGCAGCGCGCCCGCCGGCATCATCATCTTCACCATCCTCATCTCCACCGCTAGCTAATGCGCCATTGCCCTCGCCACGACCGACTCCGGCGCTGGCGGCAGCCAAAAAGCCGGCTGCGCCGAAACCGGCCCGCACGGCCGCGCCGGTTCAGCTGGCACCGGCGGCGCCGGCTCCTGCAGCGGCTGCGCCCGAACCCGCCCCCTCGGCGGCAAATGATTGATCCTTCCAAAAGCCAGCGCTGATCGTTAAACCTTCGATTCATGGCGCTGCATCTCATCAAGCTTGCCGTAGGCTGCGAATCGGTAAAGGAGCTCAAGAGCTGGGTCGCGGAGCGCATGCAAACCGCGAAGAGAAAGGGCCTGCCTCAGCGTCATATTCACATCACCCGGATGACGCCGAAGCGCGTCGACGAATTGCTTGCCGGCGGCTCGCTCTACTGGGTAATCCGGGGTGAGATCGCGGCGCGTGAAAAAATTATCGCGATCGAGCCATTCCGCGACCGCGACGGCATCGGACGGTGCCGGCTGGTGATGCAGCCCAAAGTGGTCGCCGTGCTGCCGCGGCCGATGCGGCCGTTCCAGGGCTGGCGCTATTTCGTCCACAGCGACGTTCCGCCGGATCTCAAATCCGCAGGCGCCGGCATCGCGGCGATGCCCGAACCTTTGCGCCGCGAACTGCGTGAGCTCGGGCTGCTTTAGACAGCAACGTTATCGATCAGCCGGGTTGTTCCGATTCTGGCCGCCGTCAGGATCCGGATCGGTCCGTCCTTCACCGAGGCGATCGGCGCCAACGTCTCGGCATGGCGGACCTCGAAATAATCCAGCGCGAACCCGGCGCCAGCGGCGAGTTCCGCGCCACCGGCCATCGCAGCTTCGATATTGTCGCCCGCCAGCAAGCGGTGCGCAGCTTCCTTCATGGCGCGGTATAGTCCGGGCGCCGTGCGGCGTTGTTCCGGCGACAAATAGACATTCCGCGAAGACATGGCGAGGCCGTCGCGCTCGCGCACGGTTTTTGAGCCAATCACCCTGACGCCGAGGTCGAGATCCCGGGCCATCTGCGTAACCACCCGTAATTGCTGAAAATCCTTTTCGCCGAAAACCGCGAAATCCGGCCGGACTTGCGTGAACAGCTTGCCGACCACGGTGGTGACGCCGCCGAAGAAATGCGGCCGGAACCGATCCTCCAGGCCGGCGGCGGCCGGCCCCTCGGTCAGGATCCTGGTCGCAAAGCCATCGGGATACATGGTCTTGACGTCAGGATTCCAGATCAGGTCGACCTCCTCGGCGGCAAGTCTGGCGACGTCAGCCTTCCAGGTGCGCGGGTAAGAACTGAAATCCTCCGAGGGCGCGAATTGGGTGGGGTTAACGAAGATCGAAACGATCACCCTTGTCGCGCGACGTTTCGCCAGCCGAACCAGCGACACATGGCCATCATGGAGTGCTCCCATGGTTGGCACCAGCGCGGTCGTGGCCTTTTTCGCCTTCAGCCTGTCGAGGGCGCGACGCAACGCGGGGACCGTGCGGACGATCATGGGGCTTTGCGACATCTGGGCTCGGTCTCTGGGATCGGGGAGGCTGCGGTCTTGCGGCGGGGACGCCGACCTTATCAAGGCCGATGCTTCGCCGCCAAGCCGGCGCACGCGGATTACGCCGGTCGACCTTGACGAGCATCCGCCAAAGAATGTGTAGCGAATCACAGACACGTCGCGCCGCGCATGCGATTCATCATCGAGGCGTGGATGATCAACCATTTTTGACGTCGTTTGCGCATTTTACTTGACCGCGGTCACACCTAATTTGAAGATGTTGGCAAGGAACGAAAGCATGTTGGTGCAGACTAGTCAGGGTCAGTCGGGCTCGGCGCATGTCGTCGTGCTTGGCAACGAGAAGGGCGGTTCAGGGAAATCCACCACCGCTTTGCATATCGCGGTTGCCCTGATGAAAGCCGGCCAGCGGGTCGCCACCATCGATCTCGATTGCCGCCAGCAAAGCTTTACCCGCTACATCAACAACCGAAGCGCCTGGGCGCGCCGCACCGGGCTCGACCTCGAGCTTCCGGTGCATTGCTGCATCAAGCATGGCAACACCATGCAGATCGCCGACAACGAGACGTCCGAATTCCAGCAATTCATGAATGCCGTCAGTGCGATCGAGCGGACATTCGATTTCATCGTCATCGATACCCCGGGGTCGGACAGTTATCTGATGCGGCTGGCGCATTCGATGGCCGATACATTGGTAACCCCGATCAACGACAGCTTCCTCGATTTCGACGTATTGGGGACGGTCGACCCCGCGACCTATGCCGTGACCGGCGAAAGCCACTATGCGGAGATGGTGCGCGACACCAGGCGCAAGCGCCGTCAGCTCGACGGCGCCTCTACCGACTGGATCGTGGTCCGCAACCGACTATCGATGATTGGATCGCGCAACAAGCAGCTCGTCGCCGACGGCCTCCACGAGCTCTCGTTCCGGCTCGGCTTCCGTTCGATCGATGGTTTCGCCGAACGCGTGGTTTACCGCGAGTTTTTTCCGCGCGGCCTGACTGCGCTCGACGACATCGACGAAACAACCTTGGGTACCCGTCCGAGCCTGGGCCACGTCACCGCGCGCGAGGAGGTCACCAGCCTGCTGCGCCAGTTGAAATTGCCGCTCGATGAGCGGGGCCGCCGCCGCGCCGCCAACCGGGCAGAATGGTTCACCCAGGTCGACAAGCCACTCGAGCTCCACGACATTCTGGGCGCCTAATTTTCAGTAAAATATTACCGCTGCGCCTCGGGCTCGATGCCATTTGACCGGGCCAGCAAAACTTTGGGCGGTTCCGGCGGAACGGAGGCCGCGGAACCCAGTTTTTCGTAACCGAATGTCCGGCTGCACATTTTGGGTGCACCGCACAATATTCCGGCGGCCTTATTCACAATATTTACTCTTTCTCTCACGTCGACGTGACATATATCATCGACAAGGGACCTGAGAGTCTCGAACAATGGAACCTGGCCCTCAGGGTCGGTACGCCGAGGACGAGCATGAAGCGTGGGATTGCCATACTGGTTTCGCTTGGCGTGCTGGCGACAGTCGCCTATTTCACCACGAGCAAATGGGCGATCCGCCACGAGACGCTGACCTTCTACGATGCGAGCCGCGATAACCGTCCGGTTGCTGTGGACATCGCAGTACGGTTTGACAAGGAAATGCAGGCCAATGCCGGCATGATCAAGCTGCCGGTGGCGATCCTTAACCACGGCAACACCGTCAAATTCACCGAGTACTCTTTCCTGGCGAACATCTTTGCCGCGCGGGGCTATATGGCGGTCAGCATCCAGCATGACCTGCCGACCGACGCACCGATGGTCACGAAAGTCGGCGAACCCTATGTCGGCCGGTTACCGCAGATTCACCGTGGCATCGCCAACATCCGCTTTGCCGTCAATGAAATGAAGAATGTTCAACCCAACGCCGATTATGATCACCTGACCATGGTGGGACATTCCATGGGCGGCGACATCTCCATGTATTTCGCCAAAATGTATCCCGATCAGATCGGGAAGCTCGTCACGCTCGACAATTTGCGCGTGCCCTTCATTACCGACGGTAAATTCAAGATCCTCTCATTCCGCTCGAAGGACCCTGTCTTCAAGACCGACCCCGGCGTCCTTCCGGACGAACAAGTAAGCCAGAAGGCTGGAATTACGGTCGTCCATACCGGCTTCCAGCATAATGACATGCGCGATACCGGTCCGGATGAGGCCAAGGCATCGATCCAGGACATGCTTGACAAGTTCCTCGTCGACGAGAGCCCGCTCAAGCCGGTCGAGACCAAGACGCCACCTGCACTGATCGATCCCGGCCCGGTTGCGCTTTACGGTCCAGTCAAGAACTGACGTCGCGCTTATCGAAATCTCGATCTCTGCCTGACGCGAGAAGGATCGGCGCACCTGCCGAGCATTGACCGTCCCCTGATCCCGGCCCACATAAGGCTTGCTGCAATTCGCGAGCGATTATGTCCAGCGAGCCTATCAAACCGAAACCGGCAGGCGATGTGACCTCGGCGCAAAAGGCCGGGTCCGGCAAATCCGGTTCGTTGCCGGAGACCAAGCCGTCTGCGTCGGAAGACATTGCGGCCTTCGTCGCCAAGGCGCGCGCGATGTCGCCCAATACCGCTGGCGCGAAGGGTCGGCTGGTGTTCGCGCTCGATGCCACCATGAGCCGGCAGCCGACATGGGATATGGCCTGCGCGCTGCAGGCGGACATGTTTCGCGAGGCCGCTGCCCTGGGCAGTCTTGATATCCGCCTCGTCTACTACCGCGGCTTCAATGAGTGCCGCGCGACGGGGTGGATTTCCGACAGCGCGCAACTGGCGAAGCTGATGGGCAAGATCGATTGCCGGGGCGGCAATACGCAGATCGGCAAGGTGTTGTCGGAGGCGCGGCGCGAGGCCACGGCCTCCGGCGTGCGCGCGGTGGTTTTCGTCGGCGACGCCATGGAGGAAAGGGTCGACGATCTCTGCGCCAAGGCGGGCGAGCTCGGCCTGCTCAAGGTGCCGGTGTTCATGTTCCAGGAGGGCCATGACCTCGTCGCCGAGCAGGCGTTCCGGGAAATCGCCCGTCTGACCGGCGGCGCGTGGTGCAGGTTCGATCCAGGCGCTGCGGCGCAACTGCGCGAGCTTTTGCGCGCCGCGGCGGCCTATGCCGCGGGCGGACGTCAGGCGCTGCTGGCGATGTCAAAGACCGGGAGCGGGGCCGCCAAGCTGCTTGGCCAGATGAAATGATCCCGGTGTTTTAGCGGCTGGGCCAGAGAAGTGCCGCTCTGCGTTGCTGGCTCGGTCCGCAATCAGACGCCTTCATAGACCAGCCGGGTGAAGTACCCGGGATCGATGACAAATTGGCCCCACTTGGCATCGAAGGCGGCGGTTGGTTTCGCCGCGACGGTCTCCTCGCGTGACCTTCCTTGCTTCTTGAGCTTTGCAACGTTCTCCCGGATAGCGACGAGCATGTCGCGGAATTCTTTAAGCTCGGCTTTGTTGCTGACGGGCCGGCCGTGTCCCGGAATGATGATCGTGTCGTTTGTCGTCGCCGCGAGATTGGCGTCGGAGGCTGCAATCATCCCGTCGATGCTGCCGCCGGTCGAATAGTCAATGAATGGATAGATGCCGTTCCAATAGGTATCGCCGACATGCACGATGTTGGCCTCGGCAAAGGTTGCCGAAATATCGCTGTCGGTGTGCGCGGGACCGTAATACTTCAGACCGATCGACAAGCCATTCAGCTTAAGGCTGCGCTCGCCCGCAAAAACCTCGCTCGGAATTCCATCGGACCGCAGTGGAAGGAAATTGTAATCCCAGTCCTCGACGCGTTGAATCTCGGAAAGATGCTTGCGGGTGTTCTCTTGAGCGATAATCTTTGCGCCTGCCGAATGCAGCCATTCGTTGCCGTCGGCATGATCGAAATGCCAGTGGGTATTGACGAGATGCGTGACGGGCTCGGCGCCGAGTTCTGCCAGCGCCCCGGTAATTTGAGGTCGCGACACACCGATGCCGGCATCGATCAGCACTTTGCCATCGCTGCCGGTGAGAACGGCAATGTTTCCCCCGGAGCCCTCGAATACGCTGATGCTGTTCCGCAGCCTATGGGTGACGATAGGTGACGTGGCGGCGCCGTCCTTGATCAGGCTGACGATGCCACGCGCCTCCGCGAAGGCCCGGCGCGGTGTCAGCCAGCCGCTGCTCGCGGCAAACGCCGCGCCGCCAATGCAGCAAAGACAGAAGTGTCGTCGGGAAAGCAAGTCAGGCAGCGAAGATGTCATCTCGTCCTCCTGTTGCACGGTTAAGCAGCGGCGCCTGTGGGGTTGGAGCACTAGCCGGCCGTCGTTGCCGCTGTCGTTACCGCATGGACCGCGGCAGTGATGACGCCGACCGCCGCCTCGCCGCTCAGCCCGTGGCGTTTGGCAAGCCAGGCAGGATCATTGTAGGAGAGCCATGTCTTGCCCGAGATGTCCTGCCAGACCAGCGCCTTTAGCGGCAGGTCTAGCCCGATTGTTTGAACCGATTGCATCAGCGGCGTGCCGGCTTTGGCATTGCCAAAGATCAAGACCTCGGTCGGCCGCAGCGATAGCCCAACCGCGGTCGCCCCGGCGGCATGATCGATGCGGGCAAATACCGTCATGCCCTTTGCCTTCACCGCGGCCTCGAGCCGGTTCATCGTATCTTTCGGCCCATAGCTGCTCGGTATGGTGGTCAACCCGTCTGCCGCCATCGCACGCTCCTTGGCCCGGGCCGCACGCTTGCGGCCCGGGTGGAACATTATTGAATTGGCGGGGCCAGCGCCAAGGAGCTTTTGGCATTTCCGCCGCGAGACAGCGAGGACGCCATGCTTTTTGACCCTGATGCCACTATATTGGTCAAATGCCCACACTGATCGCCGGCGTCGTCGCTGTTGTCCTTCTTTACGCGCTGCTGCAGATGTTTCGCGCGGCCAACCCGGTTGTGCTTGCGCGCGCGATCAAGATTGGCGGCGGCGTTGTCGCGCTTGCGGTCGCAGCCTTTACCGGTGCCAAGGGCGAACTCGCGGTGGCAATCCCGCTCGGCATCTTCGGCGCGGGGCTGCTCGGCTGGTCGCCGTTCGGAACGAGTGGATTCGGCAATATCGGCGGGTTGTTTGGCGGCGCAAGTTCGCAACGCTCGCCGGGACAGACGTCGCGGGTGCGATCGGAGTTTCTCGATATGAGGCTCGATCATGACAGCGGCGAACTTTCCGGCCAGATCCTGGCTGGCCCGTTTGCCGGTCGTTCCCTGGGCGAATTCGATCTGCCGCAGTTGACGGCGATGATTCCGGGCTTCGATGCGGAAAGCGTCTCGCTACTTGAAAGCTATCTGGACCGCAGGTTTCCCGCCTGGCGTCAGGACGCGCAGGGAAATGCGGCAGGGGGGCAGAGCCGCCCGGCGGCGAGCGGCAAAATGACGGACGAGGAGGCCTATCAGATCCTTGGCCTGCAGCCGGGAGCGGGGCGCGACGAAATCAGCCGGGCCCACCGCGCGCTCATGAAGAAACTGCATCCCGACCAGGGGGGGTCGACGTACCTCGCCACCCGTGTAAACGAGGCCAAGGATACTTTGCTTCGCGCGCATCACAGCTAACTCCAGGCAACGCTACCAACACTACGAACGGCGAGCTGCTTCTGTTTTCTGGCTGATGCCTCGTTGCCGCCCGCCGTTGTCCGGCGTGGTCGATCGTTCACCTTGCGCTTCTAACCGCAAAGTCTTGACGGAAGGTTTGCAGGACGCGGATTTTTGCGCACGGGCAGGCGTCTCAGCCTACCTTGCGATTTTCGCCCGTAGCGGGGGTCTCGATCAGTTTCTGACGGCGATGCAGGAGATGTCGGAGCGCTTCAACGTCCGGCATACCGCTTCGGCCTGATCGCGGTCCAGGCCGGCGAAGCGGGCCCGGAACAGCTTCCTGTCGCCTTTGGCGACAACCGGTTCGGTAAACGGATCGGCCTTCGCGAGCAGGCCCCGGGCCTGATTGCGCGCCGCCTCGATGCGCTCGCGCGCTTCGCTTTCGCTTTCGAGGGCCCCGACCTGAACGATCCATCCGGTATGGGTGGCCGCGGGCTTGATGGCGCCGTTTTGCTGGACGATCTGGGGCAGCGGCTGCGCGCGGGGAGCCGGATCGGCGTAGGCCATCGCCTGCGCGGTGGGAGAGGGAGGCACACTGGATGCCGGAAGAACGCCGAGCAAGCCGTTTCCGGTGCCATGGTTTGCCGGCTGCGGCGGCATTTCCATTCGGGCGGCTTCAACCCTGTTGGTTTCAGCCCTGGTGGCTTCAGCTCTATTGGTTTCAGCTTTGTTGGTTTCAGCTTTGGCCACAACCGCGCTTGATGTCTCAGGCACTTCCGGGCGGCCCGGCGGTATGGCGTTGGTGATGGCCGTGACTGGCTGTGCCGAAGTGGCCGAGGCCAGCTTCATCTGTCCGGCCTTGATCTGGACGGTCTTGACCTTGACGGGCTTCATGGGCTCGGACGAACCCGGGATGGCGGCGATCGACTGGGTCTGGATCACCCCGCTCGTCAACGGCGCTGGCTCGGGCTTGGCTGGTGCGGGCGGGACGGCCGCTGCCGCTTGCGCGATCACCGATCGTGTCGCCGGTGCGGCGGGACGCACCGGCGGTGCGGCGGCTGGCTCGCTCACGGACGCAACCTGAACGGCCCCTTGGAGCTGAACCGTCCGGGTCGGCCGTGACTCGGCTTCGGCTTCCGCGACGTCTGCATTTGCGTCCGAAGCATTGCGCTCGGTGATCGCAGCAACCGTGCGTTTGGTCGCGGCCTTTTCGAGGTTTTCGGCAAGCAGGCTGCGCATGGTGGCGTCACGCGAACCGCCGCTGCGGCCGCCCATCACCACGCCGACCAGATGGCGGTTGCCCCGGTGCATCGAGGTCACGAGATTGAAGCCGGAGGCGCGCGTGTAGCCGGTCTTGATTCCATCGACGCCCTCGACATTGCCAAGCAGGCGATTGTGGTTGCGGATCGAATGGCCGCGGTAGTTGAACGCTACCGTCGAGAAGTAGCGGTAATAGCGCGGAAAACGGTCCTGGATGGCGCGACCGAGCGTCGCCTGGTCCCGCGCCGTCGTAACCTGATTGTCGTCGGGCAGGCCGGAGGCATTGCGATAGACAGTCCGCGTCATGCCGAGCGCGCGCGCCTTGCGCGTCATCGCCTTGGCGAAATCGCCTTCATCGCCGGCAATCGCCTCCGCGATCACGACGGCAGCGTCGTTGGCGGAACGCGTTACCAATCCCTTGATAGCGTCTTCTACGCGGATGGTTTGACCGGGGCGCAGGCCGAGTTTGGTCGGAGCCTGCTCCGAGGCGTGCGCCGAAACTTCCATTTCGGTATCGAGCTTCATCGTGCCGGCGTCGAGGCGCTCGAACAGCAGATAAAGCGTCATGATCTTGGTGAGCGAGGCAGGATGACGGCTCCCATCGGGATTGCTGGCGGAGAGCGTCGCGCCGGAATTGCCGTCTACGATGATGGAAGAGAATGCCGGGTTGTAGCTTTCGCGTGCCTCTTGGTGTTGGCGCGCATGACGATGCCTGGAACGGCGCGCATCGGCGGAATCGGTTGTGAAAATGATCGCGGTGGTGATCGTGAACAGCGCGAAAACGCTAACTCGCAGAACACGCGAGGAAGCCAAGGTTGTGCGAAGCATGAACTTCCCCGTCCCCAATTTCTGTCTTGATCACCGGTTCGTGAGGCCAAATTATGCCCAACCGCCGGCGATGTTTTCCCTGCTCAAGATGTCCGACCCCGGCAGACATTCAGCCAAAATGGGCGGATGTATCGCCATTCCGGCTAACAGGCTGTAGGCAAACATTTTTTCGACAGCTTTCCCGAACCGGAGAAGTCCAAGAGTGAGGTTAGGCCGCCCGAGTTTCCAAAAGGTTAAGGAACCCTTGCCGCATCCCCAGCTAATTTGGCCACACCCGCCGATTGATTTGTGCATCGCACAAGATTCTTGACGTCTATTGTGCGTTGCACTATATAGCGGCGGCCTCAGGAGCCGCGACCTCCCGGCAGCTCAATTGCACCCCAGTCCGCGAAGGGACCCCAATGATCAAGGTTCAAGACATTCAGAGTTACGGAAAAGAACATCTCGAGACGGTCGTTGCGTCGGCAACTACCGTTCAGAACGGCCTTCAGGCAATCGCAAGCGCCTATGGCGACTACACCAAGAAGTCGTTCGAAGACACCAAGTCATTCGTCGAGAAGCTGTCCGGCGTGAAGTCGCTGGACAAGGCGATCGAGGTGCAGACCGAATTCGCGAAGTCCGCTTATGAGACATACGTGGCCGAGGCGCAGAAGATCGCGGGGCTTTATGCCGATCTCGCCAAGCAGGCCTACAAGCCGTTCGAAGGCCTCGTCGCGAAGCTCACCCCGGCATCAGCCCACTAATTGCGGCACCCAAAAAAAGCCCGGCCATTGCGGCCGGGCTTTTTTCTTGTTTCGGGTTGGCAGGCATTACCGCGCGACGCTCTTGTAACCTCCGCTTGCGGTCTGGAGCGATTAGAAGTTTGCGGAACCGCTCAATTCGCTTTGATCGCGCCGGTCGATCATTAAAGCCGCTACCGGCCAGCAGCTTTGCTTTGTCAAACCCGACCGGATTGATTAACCTTCGGCAAGATCGCCAATGCCGGAATCGGCCCGCCTCGGGTCGCGACTAGCCAAATATTTGCGCGCGCTTGCGGCGAGGCAAGGCTGGACCCATATTGCAAGTTGATTGATCCAGCTGATGGGGTCGGGCCGGCCGGGAGCGGCGATCTGGAAAGCGCGTCTGGGAACTCTTAGGATGGCTCCGGCAGGAGAACATCACCTGGTCGTTTTCCGGTTTCCCGTGGGAATTTCGAACGCCTGTGCCATGCCGCAATTAACTTCCAGTTTAGATTCGTCCGCGCCATCAGCCCTCGCCGCATCCGCTCCCCGAATGGGAAATGATGAGAACCGCACCGGGGGCAGCGGCGGTCCGGCCACATCCGTCATCGCCAAGGTCAAGCCGAAGACAAAGCGCCCGAATCTCTATCGGGTCCTGATTTTGAACGACGATTACACGCCGATGGAATTTGTCGTTCACGTTCTGGAGAAGTTCTTCCAGAAGGACGTCGAAGCCGCGACCAAGATCATGCTCCACGTCCATCACCATGGAATCGGGGAGTGCGGAATATTCACCTACGAGATCGCGGAGACGAAGGTAACGCAGGTGATGGATTTTGCGCGCAAGCATCAGCATCCCCTACAATGTGTGATGGAAAAGAAGTAACGTCGCACGAAATCCGGCAAAACAGGAACGGGTTTTGCATCAAAGATGCGACGGGCAGGCCGGCGTGCGGCTTTGACGGTAATTTTGGCCAGGGCGGCGGTGCGGTCCGGGCGTAACCAATAGCGGGGGCCGGTCTTTCGCCACGATCGGGTGCAACTATATATGGCAAAGGTTGTTGTTGCCTGACAGGGCTACGGCGATCATGATGGCCGGGCCCACAGAGGACGCGAATGCCGACTTTTTCTCAGAGCCTTGAACAATCCCTGCACCGCGCGCTGGCGATCGCAAACGAGCGTCACCATCAATATGCGACGCTTGAACACCTGCTGCTGTCGCTGATCGATGACTCCGACGCGGCTGCGGTGATGCGCGCCTGCAGCGTCGATCTCGACAAGCTCCGCACCAGTCTCGTCAACTATCTCGAAACCGAGTTCGAAAATTTGGTCACGGACGGCGCCGACGACGCCAAGCCTACCGCCGGCTTTCAGCGCGTGATCCAGCGGGCGGTGATTCACGTCCAGTCATCGGGCCGCGAGGAGGTTACCGGCGCCAACGTGCTGATCGCGATCTTTGCCGAGCGCGAAAGCCACGCCGCCTATTTCCTGCAGGAGCAGGACATGACGCGTTATGACGCGGTCAATTACATCAGCCACGGCATCGCCAAGCGGCCGGGGGTGTCGGAAGCGCGCCCGGTGCGTGGTGTAGACGAAGAGACCGAGACCAAGGGCAACGAGGATTCCAAGAAGAAGGGCGAGGCGCTCGAGACTTACTGCGTGAACCTCAACAAGAAGGCCCGCGACGGCAAGATCGATCCGGTGATCGGGCGCAATTCCGAGATCAACCGCGCCATCCAGGTGCTGTGCCGCCGGCAGAAGAACAATCCGCTGTTCGTCGGCGAAGCCGGCGTCGGCAAGACCGCAATTGCCGAAGGCCTGGCAAAGCGCATCGTCGACAGCGAAGTTCCGGAAGTACTGGCAACCTCGACCGTGTTCTCGCTCGACATGGGAACGCTGCTTGCGGGCACGCGCTACCGCGGCGATTTCGAGGAACGGCTGAAACAGGTCCTTAAAGAGCTCGAGGCGCACCCGAGCGCTATCCTCTTCATTGATGAAATTCACACGGTGATCGGCGCCGGCGCTACCTCCGGCGGCGCGATGGACGCTTCCAATCTATTAAAGCCGGCGCTCGCATCGGGCACCATCCGCTGCATGGGCTCGACCACCTACAAGGAATATCGCCAGCATTTCGAAAAGGATCGCGCGCTGGTGCGCCGGTTCCAGAAGATCGACATCAATGAGCCGACGGTGGAGGACGCGATTGCGATCCTCAAGGGCCTGAAACCGTATTTTGAGGACTACCACCGCCTGAAATACACCAACGAGGCGATCGAGGCCGCCGTGCAGCTGTCGTCGCGCTACATCCACGACCGCAAGCTGCCGGACAAGGCGATCGATGTGATCGACGAATCCGGCGCGGCGCAGATGTTGGTTTCCGAGAACAAGCGCAAGAAAACCATCGGCATCAAGGAAATCGAGACCACGATCGCGACCATGGCGCGGATTCCACCAAAGAGCGTGTCCAAGAACGATGCGGAGGTCCTGAAACATCTCGAACAGACGCTGAAACGCGTGGTGTTCGGCCAGGACAAGGCGATTGAGGCGCTTTCGGCGTCGATCAAGCTGGCGCGAGCCGGCTTGCGTGAACCCGAGAAGCCGATCGGCTCGTATTTGTTCTCCGGCCCGACTGGCGTCGGCAAGACGGAAGTAGCAAAGCAGCTCGCGGCGTCGCTCGGCGTCGAACTGATCCGGTTCGACATGTCGGAATATATGGAGCGGCACACGGTGTCGCGCCTGATCGGCGCGCCGCCCGGCTACGTTGGCTTCGATCAGGGCGGCCTGCTCACCGACGGTGTCGACCAGCATCCGCACTGCGTGGTGTTGCTCGACGAAATCGAGAAGGCGCATCCCGATCTGTACAACGTGCTGTTGCAGATCATGGATCACGGCCGGTTGACCGACCACAATGGCAAGCAGGTCAATTTCCGCAACGTGATCCTGATCATGACCACCAATGCGGGCGCCGCCGATCTGGCGCGCCAGGCGTTCGGGTTCACGCGCAACAAGCGGGAAGGCGACGATCACGAGGCGATCAATCGCCAGTTCGCGCCTGAATTCCGTAACCGGCTGGATGCCATCATTTCGTTCGCCCATCTCAATGCCGAGGTGATCGGCATGGTGGTCGAGAAGTTCGTGCTGCAGCTTGAGGCCCAGCTCGCCGACCGTGACGTCACCATCGAATTGTCCGAGCCTGCCAAGGCCTGGCTGATACAGCATGGTTACGACGAGCAGATGGGCGCACGGCCGATGGCGCGCGTGATTCAGGAGCACATCAAGAAGCCGCTGGCGGATGAAGTGCTGTTCGGCAAGCTCAAGGGCGGCGGCCACGTCCGCGTCGTCTTGGTGAAGGACGAGGCAGCAATGGAGACGGCCCAGGAAAAAATCGGCTTCGAATATGTCGAAGGGCCGGTGACGCCAAAGCCGGAAAAGCTGCCCGGCACACGCAAGCGCACCGTGCCGCGCAAGCCGAAACCGAGTGGTCCGAGCGGCGGCTCAAAGGGCCCGGCCTCACGAGGTCCACTGGTCAAGGTCTGAGCAATCGATATCGCGAATTGAGGAGCCGGCGCGTCGCAAGACCGCCGGCTTTTTTGAGGAGGCGACGCCTCGGCCAGGTTTCTGCGCCCTTATTCATGCACCCGCGACGCCGTTCAGGCGGCCACGTCTCCGCCGCCCGTGTTACCCGAGGAGGGCGCAGCCTTTGCACGCCTCGCGGAAGGCAGCAGCAGGGCGGGTCGGCCAATCAGTCGATTGAGATCGTTGCGGTTTTGTCTTTCGACGAACTTGACTGCGAAGCCATTGGGCAAAAGTCTGACAACGCGGCCGATGCAGGCTCCAATGGCGAGCGGCATTCCAACCGGCGGCTGCACTTCAGCGGATACCGCGGCGCCGGCGATCGACATGTCGATGATGAAGCAACTGTGAGTGGTCCCGTCGGCCAGGATCAGCATTGAATGCGGATTTGCCGGAATGATGCGGGCATTTTTCCTGACGTCGGAGACGCGGGGATCTTTCAGCTTCTTTTCCAGCCAGGTGAGCTTGCTCGCGAGCTTCTCCCGCATCGACCGGCTCATCTCGAGTTCGAGTAGGAAGGCGCCGTTTGTGGTGTCGCTGATGACGCCCTCGAGCTTGCCGAAATCGCTGAAAAAAGACGTGATGGGACTGCCGATCTTGCCGATCACTGGCACCTGGACCAGCATCCGGAACGGTGAGACCCGGGTGGTCCGGCAAGCGAAGGTGCGCGGCTTTCCCTGCCGGTCATACCAGTTTGCGAGAGTATAGCTCCCGCCCACCGCGATGTTGACGGCTCGCTGTTTGAGGAATTTTTCGATTGACACTCGGCATCCTCACCAAATCGCATGCGTTTTCCTAATATCATTAGTTTACTGAATGAACGGCGCTACGGGAATTTTGGCCTTTGAGGTTATCAAAGGCTTGCGAATTCGCCACACAACAGACCATGTCGAACGCGTGACGAGATCCCGTGCGGGAACTGCTGCGCGTGCCCCAGCAGCATCAACTCGTCCTTAACCTTGAAGCCGCGCGAAAGCTCCACTTAAGCCGCAGTCTCGCGCAGTCCCCGGGCGATTTCCTTTTGCGCATCGAACTCGCGCCGCCGCCGCGCCAGTTCGTCTGCGCTTAACAGCGCGACATTGTTATAGTCGCGCTTCCAGGACGCATCCGCGCTCCAGCGCAACGGCGATTGCACGGTGGTTTGCGCAGCCGGCGCCGTTTCCAGCACCCGCAACGCGAGCTCCAGCGTGAAGGCCTGGGAGGCTGGGTCGTGCGGTCTGCCAGCCGAATTGCCGAGCGGAAAATCGCTGAACAGGAATCTTGGCACCGCCGCGTGCTCGACGATGTCCTTGGCGCAGCCTATCACGACGGTAGCAATACCGTTGGCCTCGAGGTGGCGAGCGACCAGGCCGATGGTCTGGTGGCATACCGGGCAATTCGGCACCAGCACCGCGGCATCTACCTGGTCGGCGCGGCAGCGCGCGAGGATGTCGGGCGCATCGGTTTCGAGGGTGACGCGATGGCTGCGGTTGGTCGGTGCGCCGAAGAAGCGCGGCGCGATCTCGCCGATCCGCTGCTCCCGCGCGAGCCGCCGCAATTGCGGCAGCGGAAACCAGGTGCCGCTGTCGTCGGCCGAGGTGTGCACGCGATCATAGGCGACATGAGAAATCCGCAAATCATGGGTCTTCGAAGTGTCGCCATCGTAGACCTGGTAAAACTTTGCGCCGCCATTGTATTTGGCGCCCGGGCCCTGATCGCCCTTGGCGGGATCGAACGGCGCTGCCGTGGTCACGAGGGTGACCCGGGATTGGCTGAGCGGCTTTCGCAACGGCTGGAACGGCGCATCGACATAGTGCGCCCAGCGATACGGCGTGGCGTATCCGATCGCCTGATAATATTCGCGCGTCCGCGCCATATAGGGGATCGGCGCGTCGTCGTCGGGCGCGAAGCCGGACTGTTCCTCGGACGGTGCGGTCATGTCTTGCGCTCCCACATGCGCGCCATCATTCTTGAGAATAGCTAACCAGTCGGTTCCGTGTGTCAAGCATGGTGTTTGCGGAAACAACATCCCCAATGCGAACAGCTATCGGTTTGCATGCTGCGCTTTGCATTGCGGTCATGGCGCTGTTGTTGCCGGTGCCGCGGGCTATCGCCGAGGATGCGGCCCCTGCGACCGGTGGCGAGGTTGCGAAGCCGAGCGTCGAAGAACTCGCTACCCCCAAGGAGGTGCAAAAGGCCGCGGAGAACGGCCGTGATACCGACACCCGCGAGGCGATGTGCCTGATGATCGAGTCGGCGGCCCGGGCAAACGGCCTGCCGCTTGAGTTTTTCGCCCGCGTGATCTGGCAGGAAAGCCGCTTTCAGTCGGATGCCGTGGGACCGGTCACGCGCAGCGGCCAGCGCGCCCAGGGCATTGCGCAATTCATGCCGGGCACCGCCAGTGAGCGGCGCCTGCTCGATCCCTTCGATCCCGTCCAGGCGCTACCGAAATCCGCGGAGTTCTTGAGCGAGTTGCGCAGCCAGTTCGGCAATCTCGGGCTCGCCGCCGCAGCCTACAATGCCGGACCGCGGCGGGTGCAGGAATGGCTCGCCGGCACCGGGCCGATGCCGCAGGAGACGCGCAACTACGTGGTCGCCATCACCGGCTCTACCGTCGATGACTGGGCTTCTGCTGCCAAGAACAGCAAGCCGCCCGACCGCGCGCCGAACACCAGTTGCCGCCAATTGATGGCAATGCTCAGGCGCGCACCCAATCCCTTTGTCACCCAGCTCGAACAGCATGTGACGCTGGCCGCCGCCAAGCTATGGGGCGTGCAGCTTGCCGCGGGTTTTGATCGCGACAAGGCGCTGGCGATGTATGCGCGGGCGATGAAGCGGCTGAGTGCCGTGATCGGTGATCAGGACCCGAGCCTGCTGAGCTCGGTGATGCGTACCCGGGGCAGCCACCTGTTCTACCAGGTGCGGATCGGCGCCGACACGCGGCCCGCTGCCGACGATCTCTGCAACCGCATCCGCCGCGCCGGCGGCGCCTGCTTTGTGCTGCGAAACAGAGTGTGAGGGTCGGCTGATCGAGCGGCTGCATGACAGCCCTGAAGGCGCGTTCGCTTGACGCTGGCCGGTTTCGCCAGCGTTATGCGCGGCACGACTCACATTGTCCGGTTGCCCGTGCCGCTTCCTCCGCAGGATTCACCGAGTTGGCAAAGTCCCCTGCGGGCGTTTGCATGGGGAGTGCGGTCAGTCGCCTCCACGGTTCTCACGCTTGTGTTGTTCGCGACCTATCTCGGCATCGGCGCGCTGGCGCACGATACGCATTTCAGCCTGGGTTGGGTGCTGGCGGGTACGGCTTTGGTCTGGGCGGGACCGGCGCAAATCATCCTGATCTCGACACTGGGTTCCGGCGCCACGGTGGTGCAGGCGGCGATTGCCGTGACGGTCAGCGCGATTCGGCTGTTTCCCATGGTGGTTTCGGTACTGCCGATGATGCGTACGCCACGGACAAAACGGCGTCATCTGGTGCTGGTGACGCATTTCATCGCGGTCACCTTGTGGGTCGAATGCTTTCGGCTGCTGCCAAAGGTGCCGCGCGAGCGCCGGATCGCCTTCACGCATGGTCTCGGCACAGGTCTGGTTTGCGTCTGCCTCGTTGCCAACGCGATCGGCTACGGCCTCGCAGCCAATCTGCCGCAACTGTTTGCTGCCGCGGTCTTGCTGCTGACGCCGCTGGCTTTTCTGCTGTCGACCGCGCGCAACTGCCGGCAGCTTTCCGACATCCTGGCGCTGATATTGGGATTGGCGCTGTTTCCGCTCGCGGCCACCTTGCACACCGGCGTCGATATCCTGATCAGCGGCGTGTCGGCCGGCACCATCGCCTATGGCGTTCACCGGTGGCGAGAGCATGATCCGGAAAAGTGGAACCCGGTTTTCCGAAAAGATCATGCTCAAAACGAAAGGACGCTCAAGTTTGATTCAACCCAGTTGAATCAGACGAGCGCGCCAATGAGCCATTTCCTCGGTGACTGGCACGCGCTGCTGGTGCTCGTGATCGCGGGCTTCCTGCCCAATGAAGTCTGGCGGATGCTCGGCTTGTGGCTCGGCGGCGGTGTCGACGAGGGTTCCGAACTGCTGGTCTGGGTGAGGGCAGTCGCGACCGCGATCCTTGCCGGCGTCATCGCGCAAATCCTGGTGCAGCCGCCCGGCGCGCTGGCGAGTGTGCCGGACTGGCTGCGCTACGGCGCGGTGGCCGCCGGATTCGCGGCGTTTGTCGTGACGCGACGGTCGATTTTTGCCGGCGTGGTCTGCGGCGAACTCGTGATGCTTGCTGGCAAATGGTGGCTCGGGTAACTACCTCATGATGGTCTGACGCGAGGCAGAGATGGTTCTAGCGAGTGAAATCCGCGAAGGAGAGTTGGCGGTCGAGATGCCGCCGGCACGCGATGCCGGGCTGGTGTTCATCGGCCGCATCCGCACGCCCTGGACCTCGCGTCTCGAGGTGCCGCGGCAGGGGCGTCATGATGGCCCGGTCTGCCGGCTCGAGATTTTCGAGCCGTGGGTGCCGGCGCTGAAGGGGATCGACTTCTACTCCAATCTCGAAGTGATCTATTGGCTGCATCTGTCGCGCCGCGATCTGGTGCTGCAAAGTCCGAAGAACAACAAATCGACGCGCGGCACATTTTCGCTGCGCTCGCCACAACGGCCGAACCCGCTGGGCACCTCGATCGTCAAGCTGGTCGGCGTCGAGGGCAACGCGGTTCTGGTGCGCGGCCTCGATTGCCTCGATGAGACGCCGCTGGTCGATTTAAAACCCGACCGCTGCGAATTCTCGCCGCAGGCCGGGGATTTCGAGACGGAGTAGCGGCCGTCATCGGCATCGCGCGAAGCGCGAGAGTCGGAATCTCGAGATTCCGGGTTCGCATCTTCGATGCGCCCCGGAATGACAAAGGGAGTTACTTCAGCGCCGCGATCAGCTTGGCGGCATTCTCTTCCAGCACTTTTCCATCTTCCTTGCGGCTCGCCGGCGGCAGCAGCGCGACGCCGTTCTGGCGCGGCATCACGTGCATGTGGAGATGAAACACCACCTGTCCGCCGGCGGGCTCGTTGAATTGCTGCACGGTGATGCCGTCGGCCTTGAACGCCGTCATGGCGGCGCGCGCAATCCTGTGGGCGCCGCGCGCGACATGGGCATAATCCTCAGGCGAAATGTCGAGAATGTTGCGAGCCGGGGCCTTGGGAATCACCAACGTGTGGCCTGATGAGCGCGGCATGATGTCGAGAAAGGCAAGGATGTTGTCATCCTCATATACTTTGTAGCAGGGAAACTCGCCGCGCAGGATCTTCGCGAAGGGATTTTGGGGGTCGTAGGCGGGCATGGCGGCTCCTCGAGATGGTCTACTCGGCGGTTTTGCGAAACGGTCCGGCCTCGGCAAGTTCGCGCCCGGCTTCGGCCACATAGGCGCGTTCATGCCTGAGATAATCCGATATCGCACGGCGCAGATCGGGGTCGGCGATGTAATGCGCGGAATAAGTCGTTTGGGGGAGATATCCGCGCGCGATCTTGTGCTCGCCTTGCGCGCCCGCTTCGACGGTTTTCAGGCCGCGCCGGATCGCAAAGTCGATGGCCTGGTAATAGCAGACCTCGAAATGCAGAAACGGGTGATGTTCGATCGCGCCCCAGTTGCGGCCAAACAGCGTATCGGAGCCGATGAAATTGATAGCGCCGGCGATCCAGCGACCGTTGCGCCTGGCCATGATGAGCGCGACGTTCTCAGCCATGCCTTCGCCGATCAGCGAAAAGAAGCTGCGGGTGAGGTAGGGCCGGCCCCATTTCCGCGAACCGGTCTGCATGTAGAAGGCGAAGAAGGCGTCCCAGGCGTCTTCGGTGATGTCTTTGCCGGTGAGCGCGTGAATCGTAATGCCGTCAGTGAGCGCATCGCGCCGTTCGCGCCGGATCGCCTTGCGGTGACGCGAGTTGAGAGAATTGAGAAAATCCTCGAAACATCCGTAACCCCGGTTGTGCCAGTGAAACTGCTGGTCGTTACGCTGCAGGAATCCCTGGGAAGCCAGAAATTTCCATTCGGCTTCGCGCGCAAACGTCACGTGAACGGAAGAGGCTTTTGTCATTCCGCATAGCGCAACGAGTCCGCTCGCGAGCGCGCTGCGGATTCGCTCATGGTCCACGCCGTCGCGGATCAAGAGCCGCGGTCCGGTCGCCGGGGTAAATGGAACAGAGACCTGCAGTTTCGGGTAATAGCGTCCGCCCGCGCGTTCATAGGCATCGGCCCAGCCGCGGTCGAACACATACTCGCCCTGCGAATGCGATTTCAGATAGCACGGCACGATGCCGGCAATGGCGCCGTCGAGCCGGGCCAGCAGATGGCGCGGTCCCCAGCCGGTCCGCGCGCAAGCCGATCCGGATGCTTCCAGTGCCGAAAAAAATGCATGTGAAACAAAAGGGTTATAGCTGAATGTTAAGCCAGTGCAGGAGTTTTGTGCGGTATCGGGCGAAGCTGACCTGTCGAGGCCATTGGGGACGCCCGGGCCGGGGCGTGGGTTGGCGCAGGCGTCCCAATCGGCAGCCGGAATCTGGCTGACGGACGACACCGCTTCTAAAATTATTTCGGATGATGCCATCGGCTGTCAGGACCGGTCACGCGTTACGATCAGCCATCGCGCATGGTGACCAATTCCAAGATCGTGCATCGCACCAAAGACTTCAAGAGCAAGTGGGCGCATCAGGTTCCCGGCAAAAACCCTTCAAAAATCATCTGATCGGCATAGCGAGCCGCCCGTGCGCGCTGCTCCGGTGTACGCACGGTCCAGCTCAGCAGCGGCAAGCCGAAAATGTTGCGGGCGATCCAGGGCGCCGCGGCTGGTAAATCGTCGACCCGATACGCCACGAAATGCGGCCGGGTGCGGAAGGCATGACGGAGATGCAGCATGCTGTCGCGCTGCTCCGGCGTCAGTTTTTTCCAATCGTCGTCATCATAGTTGCGCTGGGCAATGATGCCGCAGGGAACGGCCGGCATTTTTTCGCGCAACGCCAGCACCTGATCCGGGTCGAACGACATCCCGGCCACAGGTCCCGAATAGGAAGCGAGCACCTCCGACATCCGCTTCACCAGCTTGCGGTCGCCGTCAAAATGGCTCTTCACCTCGACCACCAGCGGCACCCGGCCGCCGACCAGCGCGCAGAGATCGCCGAGCGACATCATCCGCTCCGAGGTGTCCTTGAACTCGACCGCCCTCAGCTGGGCCGAGGTCATGCCGAGCAACGCGCCAGAGCCTTCGGTGAGACGGCCAAGCGCGTCGTCATGGTGCACCATCGCCTCGCCGTCGGCGGTGAGCTGGATATCGCATTCGATGCCGAACTTGCCTGACACCGCGGCTTGAGCCGCGGCCGGCATGTTTTCGATGATGCCGCGCGCGCGATCGTGCAGGCCGCGATGGGCGATCGGCCGCGCGGTCAGCCAGTCCGGCGCGCGCACGGCACAGGTCCGCTATGAGACCTCGAATATCCCTTCGACCTCCACCGCGGCATCTGCGGGAAGGGCGGCGACGCCGACGGTGGTGCGGGCATGGCGGCCCTTGTCGCCGAAAGCCGCGACCATCAGGTCGGACGCGCCGTTCAGCACCTTCGGTCCATCCAGAAAGTCCGGCGCGGAATTGACAAAACCGCCAAGCCGCACCACGCGGACCACCTTGTCGAGGTCGCCGAGCGCGGCCTTGATCTGCGCCAGGAGGTTGATGGCGCAACCGCGCGCGGCGGCGTTGCCTTGCTCCACGGTGACGCCGGCGCCCAGCTTGCCCTTGGCGATCAGCTTGCCTTCGGCGTTGACGCAAACCTGACCGGATACGAACAGAAGGTTGCCGGTGCGCACGAAACCGACGTAATTCGCCACCGGGCTTGCGGGCTCATGCAAGACCACGCCCTGTGCCGCAAGCTTCTGCTCGATCGTACCCGCCATGTTTCGTCCCCGTTTGATTTGACCAGCACCCGACATTGTCCGGCTCGGGCCGCTTTGTTTCGCGCATCGCGCCCTCACATGCAAGCGAGGGCAGATCGGAGGCGAGATGCTGAAAAACATGGCATCGGCTGACAATTTGTACTTTTTCTTGAAGTGGCCCTAGTTGCGACGCAATACGGCGGGGAATAATGTGCGAATCCCTTTTGAGGAAAACACATGGCCTGTTTGTTCCGGAATGCGCCTCGCAATGCCCGACCGTTGCTGCTGACGGCACTCGCCGCGCTGGCCTTCGTCTCGGGTTCTGCCGGCGGCAGGGCGGAAGCCGCGGCAAGCGGCCCGTTTCTCTCGCATCAGGCGCTTTACGAGCTCAGGCTGGTGAAATCGCGTGGCTCCAATTCCATCAACAGCGTCCGCGGCCGCATTCTCTATAGTTTCGCGGGCAGTGCCTGCGAAGGCTACACCTCGGAATTCAGGCAGGTTTCGGAACTCGACAGCGGCGAGGGCAAGGTGACGTTGAGCGATCTGCGCTCGACCTCCTGGGAAGATGGCGCGGGCAAGAGTTACCGGTTCAAGATCGACGCGCGGATGAACGACGCGGACGCGAGCCCCGTCGACGGGATAGCGGAGCGGGCCGGCGATCATATCGATGTCAAATTGAAACAGCCGGCATCCAAGACGTTCACGCTGGACGGGGCTGTGGTATTCCCGACCGAGCAGATCCAGCGCATCATCGCGGCCGCGCGCGAGGGAAAATCCGTGCTTGAGCTGATGGTCTATGACGGATCGGACAACGGCGAAAAGGTCTACAATACGCTTTCCGTGATCGGGCAGCCGATTCCCGGCGATCGGACCATCGCGGCGCCCGACCCATCCACCGCTAGCGACGCGATGAAATCGCTGACGCGATGGCCGGTTACGGTGAGCTATTACGACCGCGACGCCAAGGCCAGGGACGGCGAGCAGACGCCGATTTATGCGATGTCGTTCGAACTGTTCGAGAACGGCGTCTCGCGGGCGTTGGTGCTCGACTACAATGATTTCGTCATTTCCGGCGCGCTGGGAAAATTCGACGTCAGGGACTCGAAGCCGTGTAAGTAGGGGACAGCCGTCACCCTGAGGAGCGCGCTCTTGCGCGCGTCTCGAAGGGCGACGGCGAGATCTGCGCCGCCCATTCTTCGAGGCTCGTAAGTGCTCGCGCCTCGCAGGATGACGTTTTCGCACTCAGCATCACTCCGCCTTCGCCGGCCCGTCATAGGCGATGCCCCTGATCACGGCGGCATTGCCGAATTTCCTGCGCAGATCGTCGATGGCGCGTTCGGCGTGCGCCGAGCGGCGGTCGAGCATGTCGGTGTCGTCGGCCTGCGATCCCGGACGAAGCGCGCTGACGCCGGTGCCCATCAGCCGGAAAGCGGTGCCGTCGATCTCTTTTGCCAGCATTTCGCGGCAGACAGCGAAGATTTTCGCTGCCAGCTGTGTCGGGGCGTGAATCGATTGCGAGCGGGTGCGCTGCCGGAAGTCGGCCGTCTTCAGTTTCAGCGTGATGGTCGATCCCGCGAGCTCGCCGTTCTTCAGGCGCAACGACACCTTCTCCGACAGCCGCCACAGCATCTTTTCCAGCGTGGCAAAATCGCGGATGTCGGTCTCGAACGTGGTCTCGCTGGAAATCGTCTTGGCGCCGCGATCAGGCACCACGCGGCGGTCGTCGATGCCGCGCGCCAGGCGCCACAGCCTGCGGCCCTCGGTCGAAAATTGCTTCATCAGTTCGATCTCGTCGGCGCGCTGCAGATCGGCGATGGTGCGAAAGCCGCGCTGCGACAGCCGCTCTTGCGTTGCCGGGCCGACGCCGAAGATGAACCCGACCGGCTTGTCCGCCAGCATCGCGCGCGCCTCGTCCTGATCGAGCGCCGCAAAGCCGCGCGGCTTGTCCATGTCGGAGGCGATCTTGGCCAGGAACTTGTTGCAGGACAGGCCGACCGAAACCGTGACGCCGATGTTGGTTTCGACCTCGCGGGCGAAGCGCGCCAGCACCTTTGCCGGGATCATGCCGTGGACGCGCTCGGTGCCGCTCAGATCGAGAAACGCCTCGTCGATCGAAAGCGGCTCGACCAGCGGGGTGAGCGCCTGCATGGCCTGGCGCACCTCGCGGCCGACCCGGACATATTTCGCCATGTCAGGCCGGATCACGATCGCGGACGGGCACAACGCCAGCGCCTTGAACATCGGCATGGCGGAGCGCACGCCGAAGGTTCGGGAGATGTAGCACGCCGCAGCCACCACGCCGCGCTTGCCGCCGCCGATGATCACGGGCTTGTCGGCGATCTCCGGATTGTCGCGCTTCTCAACGGTTGCGTAAAAGGCGTCGCAATCGATGTGGGCGAGGGTGAGCGAGGGCAACGCGCGGTGACGAACAAGGCGAGGCGAACCGCATATGCCGCATCGCCGGGCCGTGATCTCCAGGTCGACCAGGCAATCCCGGCAAAAGCAGGTTGGCCCGGCGAGTTCTGGTGCGGCTGAACTCACGGCTCATCGCGCTCGGCGCTGTCTTGATCCAACACCTCGCGCGCGGCAGCGATGGTCGCCGGATCGAGTTCCGAGGCGGCGGCGAACTCCTTCACGGTTGCGTCATCGCGCAAGACGAAGTCCAGCACCCCGGCAAGAAAATGCGGATCCGCGGCCGCCGAGCGCAGCGTCTCCGGGCCGATGCCGGTCTCGGCCAGAAACACACCCAGACGCTCGGGGTCGCCGGCGACGAAGGAAAGCGCCTGAATCGCCACGATTTCAGCTAGTTCGCGGGGGTTCTGCGTCCCTTTTGTCATCGCTGAAATTTGCCTTTCCGTAACTTATGGTCTCTATTTTTGGAATCATCATGCCCGAGTCTGCGGAACGTGTTCAAGCAAGCGGAAACCGCTTCGCGTAAAGAGGGCATTCGGGCTTAACGGGTTAGACCGAATCTGGCGCTAGTTTGAATTCACTTTTTGACACGCCCGGCGACGGCGCCTGATGCTCCGCCCGCCCGGCCTGTCTCCTGGGGATTGGAGGACGGGATGGCGAAAACCGTCCTGATCGTGGAGGACAACGAGCTCAATATGAAGCTCTTTCGCGATCTGCTGGAGGCGCATGGCTATGCCACGTCCGGCACCAGCAACGGTTTCGAGGCGCTTGATCTCGTGCGGAAGCTTCGTCCCGATCTCGTGCTGATGGATATTCAGCTTCCGCAAGTTTCCGGCCTCGAGGTGACCCGCTGGATCAAGGATGATCCGGAGTTGCGCGCGATCCCGGTGGTCGCGGTCACCGCGTTTGCGATGAAGGGCGACGAGGAACGCATCCGCGAGGGCGGCTGCGAGGCCTATCTTTCCAAGCCGATCTCGGTCGGCAAGTTTATTGAAACGGTTCGACGGTTTATCGGGTAGGGAGTATTTCGAGTGTCCGCGCGTATCCTGGTCGTCGACGACGTCCCCGCCAATGTCAAGCTGCTGGAAGCGCGGCTGTCGGCGGAGTATTTCGATGTCCTGACCGCGGCCAACGGCGCCGAGGCGCTTGAAATCTGCGCGCGCGCCGAATGCGACATCATCCTGCTCGACGTGATGATGCCCGATATCGACGGTTTCGAGGTTTGCCGCCGGCTGAAATCGAACCCGGCGACGCATTTCATTCCGGTCGTCATGATCACCGCGCTGGACAGCCCGGCCGACCGGGTGCGCGGCCTCGAGGCCGGCGCCGACGATTTCCTGACCAAGCCGGTGTCCGACATCGTGCTGATTGCGCGGGTGCGTTCGCTGACACGGCTGAAGATGATGACCGATGAACTGCGCCTGCGGGCCATCACCTCGCTCGAGATCGGGGTGCAGGCGCCGGAGCGCGGCGCGGTGGCCGATTCCGGCAAGGGCGGGCGCATCCTCCTGGTCGACGACCGGCCGTCGTCCTTTGAACGGCTGGCGCCGGTCTTGCGCAGCGAGCACAGTGTCGACGTCGAAACCGACGCGGCGGAAGCGGTGTTCCATGCCGCCGAAGGCCATTACGATCTCTTGATCGTTTCGCTTGGCCTCGACAATTTCGATGGCTTGCGGCTCTGCAGCCATTGCGCTCGCTGGAGCGGACCCGGCAGGTGCCTATTCTCGCCGTTGCCGATGCCGACAACAACACGCGGCTGCTGCGCGGACTCGAGATCGGCGTCAACGACTATTTGCTGCGCCCGGTCGACAAGAACGAGTTGCTGGCCCGCGCCCGTACCCAAATTCGCAAGCGGCGCTATACCGATCATCTGCGCGACAACGTGCAGAGCTCCATCGAGATGGCGATCACCGACGCGCTCACCGGCCTGCATAACCGCCGTTACATGGAGAGCCATCTCGGCACGCTGGCCGAGCAGGCCTCGAGCCGCGGCAAGCCGCTGGCGCTGATGATGCTCGACATCGATTTTTTCAAATCGATCAACGACAAATACGGCCACGATGCCGGTGACGACGTGTTGCGCGAATTCGCGGTCCGGATCCGCAAGTCGATCCGCGGCATCGATCTGGCCTGCCGCTATGGCGGCGAGGAGTTTGTGATCGTGATGCCGGAGACCGATCTGCACGTCGCCGGCGTGGTGGCGGAGCGGCTGCGGCGTTCGATCGCCGGCGAGCCGTTCGCGGTCAACAAGGGCACGACGCGCATCGAGGTCACGATCTCGATCGGGTTGTCGACGCTCGAACGCAAGGGCGAGCCCGTCGGCGACGTGCTGAAGCGCGCCGACACCGCGCTCTACCGCGCCAAGAACGACGGCCGCAATCGCGTGGTGGCAACGGCGGCGTAGCGCGCTTGCGTGCCCCGCGATTTCCGGTTGCATTTTCAAACGTCCGTCATTGCAAGCCAACGGGTCGCGCCAACGGGTCGCGCGAACGCGCGCCGGATGACAGGCTCCGCGCCGCCCGATGACAGGCTCCGCGAAGCAATCCATTTCGCCGCGCAAAGGAAGAATGGATTGCTTCGTCGCTTCCGCTCCTCGCAATGACGTTGCCCCAATTTCCAAAACAAGACTCCGCGTTCTCGCGGCGCGATACGCCCGAGGTTTTGCAAGAATCATTCGCCCAAAGAAAACAGAGGGCGCAGGGAATGCCGGGCGCGCGATGCACCCGCAGCCTCGCATGCAAAATAAAACAAGCATACGAGTTAGTCACCACGGTCACACCGGAACGACCCGGCATTCCCCGCGCAATGGTTTTACGGCTTACTTCGCGCTCTCCTCGGTGACCACGCTTGTTTGACACCGTCGCCTGCGCTTCTTATCGCAGACTTGACGCCAACGATTGGGGCGTCAGAACCACACGACTTCGCCGTCCGCGTCGGCACCATTCGTCAAGTGCGCCAACCGCGTCCACCGCATCCCGCCCCACGTTGGTGACGTGCGCAACGCCCCTCTTGTCGGGACGGGACGGCGAATCAGTGAACTGATTTGGGTCGGGAGAAAACAGAAATATTTTTGCAAAACGGGCTTGACA
Source organism: uncultured Alphaproteobacteria bacterium (assembly GCA_963745785.1). GTDB lineage: Bacteria > Pseudomonadota > Alphaproteobacteria > Rhizobiales > Xanthobacteraceae > Bradyrhizobium. The sequence goes on from CAVUYV010000010.1 coordinate 118,176, forward strand.
CGATTTCGGAAAATCAGAAGTGATTTGCCCGTCGGGCAAAAGCAGTTGGCCTGTCCGCCGCAGTTCGGCGCGAAGGCGTAACCCCGCGGCCTTGATCCGGGAAATTGGCTTCGCCAACTCGCCCTGCGGACCTATCATGGGCGACTCTGGCTTCTCGCAGCGCAAAACTAAACCATTGCGCCCCATTTCGCCGGTCGCAGTTTCTTCTCAACCCACATGACGCACGCGAATCTGCGTGATTGACTCGCGTGAAGTATCTGACAGCTCGGCAATGCGATTGTCGGCGCGGCGGAGCCGCCGACAAAGCTCGCGGTTGATATTCTGCATCACCATCACGTAGGCGTAAATGTCGGCCTTGTAGTACGTGTAGAGTTTTCGGGCCGTGAGCTCGTACAGCACGGTTGGGCTCTCCGCGACGACGGTGGCTGATCGGTTCTGCATTTCGATGAGCGTCATTTCGCCGAAAAAATCACCAGGCTCGAGGCCCGCCATGCGAATTACGCGCCCCGAATCCCCCAGCTTGCTCACCACGAGCTCGCCGGAGTGAACAATGAACATTGAGCGCCCCTGTTCTCCTTCCGCTACGACAGTGGCACCGACGTCGAAGCGGCGCTCGACCAGCATTGAGACCAAGAGATCGAGGCTTGCGTCTGAGAGGCCACCGAAGAAAGGTGTGGCGAGCAAAAACGCTTTCAGATCGGGCGAGCTGACAGCCATCGACCTAATATACTCCCGCTCCCAGCGGCGGCAAGCGGGCCAAAGCAGTTAAACTGATTGCGTGAATTGAGATCAAAGCCCGCCCCTAGGTGAGCCAATGACAATCGAACTCAAGATGCTTGCGCTGAGCGTCGTGCTCGGGCTGATTCAAATCGTTCTGGCATCTCATGCGGGTAGCCTTCAGCTCGGCTATCATTGGACGGCCAGCCCACGGGACGAGATGCCGCCGCCGTTAACCGGCGTGGCAGGTCGGCTTGACCGTACCTTACGAAATTTCCTGGAGACGTTTCCGTTCTTCGCGTCGGCTGTAATTACCGACCACATTGTCAACAGGCACGACTGGCTGACGGCAGGGGGCGTTCAACTCTATTTTTGGGCGCGGATCGTGTACGTGGCGCTTTATGCGCTTGGCGTTCCATTGGTGCGCTCATTGATTTGGAACTTGGCGACGGGCGGTATCATCATGGTCCTTTTGGCCCTGCTGTAATTGCTAGGCTCTATCGCCCCCTTCACTGGAGCTTGGGCCGTTGTTGGCACGAAACGGACATGCCGAAGTATCTTGGCGATGTCCGTTGTTGGGTGAACAGCGGAAAACATTTGCTCGCATTGAGCTTTTCCGGTTTTGACCCATTTCGGACCTCAGGCCTGATCGGCGTTTGATAACGTTTGTGCGCCATTGCACGCCGCTCCGTCGCAAAAATATTAGGCTTTAGGCATTCGACAAGACATGTTCTAAGAAGGGCACATGCTTCGACGCGAGTTCATCGCACTTCTGGGGTGCGGCTGTTGCTATGCCGCTCGGGGCGCGAGCGCCGCGGTGGTTGAAAGTCTCCATGGTCGGCTGGCTTCTTCGAGGCACAAATCGATAACATTTGTGCAGTACTTCGCGGGATAACGGTCGTGATTGATTACCCACTATTCGGACCATTGGGAGTAAGAATATGATGAGCAAGTTCTTTATTGCCGGCGCCATTGGCCTCGCATCCATGCAAGCAGCGATTAGTCAGCAGCAGTACGGCAACGCGGTTGAGGCCCGCGCCATGTTGGAAAGGGTTATCGCTGGTATCAAGGCAGATCCTGCCGAGACGATCGCCCAAATCAATAAAGGCGACCCAAAATTCAGCGACAGGGATTTGTACCCCACCTGTGCTGGTCCGGATGGCAAGATGGTTGCAAACCCAAATCCGGCGCGCCTGGGCATTGTTCAAAAAGATAGCAAGGACGCTTCAGGAAAGCCCTACGGTGAAGAATTGGCCAAAGCCCAGGAAGGAGTTTTCTCTGTCAGGGCCACGGCGGCTGGCGGTCTTTCGTCGTTGCTAAGCTTCGATTAATTTCTGCTTCTGGCGGCGCGAAACGGCATGCCGAAACTCGGCGACCGCGTTGCGAATGAACAGCGGAAAACATTTGCTGGCGCAACAGCTTCATCTAGCCGATCGACTGTTCCGAAATCTGTTCGCGGGCGGCTTTCGGTCGGGACTGCTGCGTCATCCGAGCACCCGGATGATCTGATGGCCCTCATCGCCGCTCGCGAAAGTGCAAATGAGTGCAGCGGCTGTCCAGACCGTGTTGAGTGTCCTAGGGGAAATACCGCTGAGCAAACTTTTGGAAATTTTCCATTAGAAACTGATTTGCTCGCTTACTGATTGGAGCGTCTGGCACCATCACGTCAAAAGCATGAAAAGCGCCGTCGAATACCTCGAACTCAACCGGAACGTTAGCCCGACGAAGGTTCTCAACGTAGACTTTCGTTTCATCCCGAAATGGCTCTATACTGCCGACATAAGTGATCGTCGGCGGCAATTTCGTATAGTCTGTGCAGCGTGCCGCAGCTGCGTAAGGCGTAATGTTCTTCACGCCATCGAGATAACGGGACCACGCCAGCCTGTTAGCTTCTTCATCCCATACAGGTGCGTCGTTTCCAACGGCGGATGCGCTATTCTGCCGGTCATCAATCATTGGATATAGCGGCATTTGAAAGGCTATTTTTGCATCGTCGGTATCGGTAGCCTTGAGCGAGACGGCCGCCGCAAGCCCTCCGCCCGCGCTATGGCCTGACACGATGAATCTGTCGGTTCTTCCGCCGATGGAGGCCGCATTATCCCTTATCCATAGCAGGGTGTCGTAGCAGTCGTTGAATGCGGCCGGGTACGGCGATTCAACGGCCTTTCTATAGTCCGGCGCGACTATGATGCATGGTTCTGTCTCGATGAAGTCCTTGATGATTGAGCCGAATTGCTCGGGCACCCCGTGAACGTAACCGCCGCCATGCAAATACAGCATGACCGGCAGTGGTCCAACTGCCGCGGTTGGCCGATAAACTCTCACACGAATAGGCGCCCCACCATTTCTGCTCGGAATATGCCGCTCTCGGCAGACAAGTCCTCTAATGTTTTTTCCCCGCAGGACGGCCCCACTAAAACGGAGCACGAGCAGAGAGAACCATCTCGTGTGGAAAAAGCGTGCGATAATCCGCCCAGCGGCATATCTGCCACGCAAGTCTTTATCCACCATGTCTCTGGTGACCTTCATCCGATACTTCCTGCCTTAAGTCGCGGAACCTCTTCCATCTGATGGGTGTCGGCCGAAGTCCGCTTATAACCCAAAGCAATGCAACAAGTTCAGGAAGCTAGTCTAGCAGGGCACCGGCTATCGCAACGTGGCGGTCATCTTTGCCGGGACGGGCAGCCGAAGGCCCAGCCCCCGAGAAAACGCCGGGCGCCTCGATGCTGGCAGTCTTTCCGGAAGCTGTCCGAAATATGAAATGGTTTGCGTCATCGCACCTCTGACGGTTGGCTCGATCTTCGCGCAAATAAACCAGCAGACCAGGACAAGCATGGCCAGCGCGACCCATACGGCCGAGGTGGCATCCAGGCCAGCATCGACCAGGACACGAATAATCTCTGTGCCAATGACGTTGTGGGTGAGATAGAGCGGATAGGTGATCAGCCCGAGCGTTCTCCAATAAGCCGGCGCTTCAGGCGAAGCGGTGGCTGCAGAACGCCTGTTCCTGTTCGCGCAATAGGCAATGAGGCCCACCGCCGCTGCCCAAACCATGATCGGCACAAGGGCTGATTGACCCGAGATGGCGGGTATGCATGTCAAAAAGAAAGAGGCAAAAAAGTAGATTTCTGCGGCACCCGAAAGACACGTGACGGCGACGGCGACCCGTTCGAGCGCCGTCAATTTTCTGTTTGCAGAAATGAAAAGCCAGATGCCCAGCGCAAAAAAGCAGCCATGGGTCAACAAGAATGCTGCGCACGGCACCCGAAACATCAGAATAACGAGATAGGGCAAGTCGGATGGCGTCGTGCATGACAGCACCAGCAACGCGACAGCGTTGAACACCGCGCTGTAGATGGTGAGGCCCCAGGCCAGGTGCCGCAGGGTGATTTTCTTCGTGAGCATCGCGCAAAACACGAGCCCATAAAACGCCGTCTCGGCCGCCAGTGTCCAATAGACGCCGTCGAGCCATTGACCAGTGACTCCCTTGGGAACGAGCAGCATGGCGTGGATGTAGGGCAGGATGAATTCGGATGCTGGTCCACTGCCAAAGAGAACCAGAACGAGGAGGGTCGCGGTGGCGCAAACCCAGACCGCCGGATAAAGCCTGAGAGCGCGGCCAAGAAGAAACTCTGTCGGCGAAGACTTGCTCGCGGAATTTGCTATGACGAAGCCGGAAATAACAAAGAATATTTCAACACCCACCCAGCCGAACCATGTGAAGGGCGCGGCGGACGGGTATAGAACATCGGCGGCGACGTAGCGCTCGAAACCTGGGACGCCAATCGAAACCCAGGCCCAGGACCAGAACATCTGGTGAAAAATGGCGACTCCGAGAGCGGTCCCGAAACGCAGCGGATCCAGCAGGGGAAAATGGTTCTTCACGGGAGTGCTTCCAATCCATGAAACGATCCCGTTGCAGATATTGGATCCCTTCGCCGAGCTCTGTGAGGTAGGTCACACTTTCCTCCCGTGCCAATGCCGACGAAGTGAACTCGCGACTTCAGCTTTTGGCACTCTTCGGACATGACCCGATGTCCGAGTTGAATCCGCTTTCGGAGGTAGAGCGGAAGTCGGACCCTAAGCGGTCATGCCACATGCGCCAACCAACGTCCGCAAATGGGAGGTCTCGACGCGAGAGCTCATTATTTGCGGCTGGTCCGATTACGCACGCGGCCGCAGGCGGAACGAGCGAAGCAGCCGTCAAGCCATCGTTTCGCCTCCGGATGAGCCGACATATCCAAGCGGGCCATTTTGCCCCACGTGAGAATGCTGGCCACGTTCAAGTCGGCGACGGTAAAGCTCTTGCCCACCAAATACTCGCGCCCAGCCAAAGCGTCGTTGAGGACTCCTAGTGGCTTTCTTAGCAGCAACTCGTCACATTCCGCGTACGAGGCATCCCGCGCATGCTCCGGCAGCACTGCGCGATGGTGCAGCAAATCAAGTAGCAGCGCCTCCGTCTCCAAAACGGCCCAAAAGCTCCATTGAGCAGCCAGACCCAAGACTTCGGGGCCGGCGCAGTGCATTGGCCCTTCGTACTTTTGGGCGAGATAGAGGTTGATGGCCATCGACTCCCACAACACCACCTCACCATCCACGAGGGTCGGAATCCGAGCATTCGGATTGAGTCCTAGATATTCGGCGCTTTGCAGATCGTCCGCTCGGGTACTCTTCTCAATCAACTGATATGGCTCGCCTACCTCCTCGAGCATCCACAAGCATCGCATCGCTCGAGATCTGGAGTTACCATATAGTTGAAGCATCATTTTGCTCCGAATTACCTGATGACACGAATGCTGCCCGATGGCAGCTCCGTTGCTTACACTAACTCAGCCCGCAGGACGGGTGGAGCGCAGCGATACCCATCACGTCGTCGCGTCAACATGCGAGCGTGCCCGCATGACCGGCTATCGTCGCAACTTCACTGCCGGGGACAGCTTCTTCTTCCTGTAGGATGTGCAGCAAGGTGATGGGTTTCGCAAGGGCTCAACCCATCCTACGGGCTGCTACGGCCGACCGAGCCCCACCTGATACGTCTTCGACAGGCCGCAGAATAAAAACGGGGGCGCAAGCCCCCCTTTCATCCGCTCAATAACGAACCGAAATCCTACTTGATCTTGGATTCCTTGAATTCGACGTGCTTGCGCGCGACCGGGTCGTACTTCTTCTTGACCAGCTTGTCGGTCATGGTGCGCGAATTCTTCTTGGCGACATAATAGAAGCCGGTATCCGCCGTGGAAACGAGCTTGACCTTGATGGTGACCGCTTTGGCCATTTGCAAAACCTTTGATATCAGGGAATCTGGCGCCGGCCCGTCAGGGGGCGCATTTGCGGCGCAACCTAGCTTCTGACGGCTCAAAGTCAAGGTTTTGCGGGCCAAAACCCGCGCATTTTCGGGTAACCAGCACCCGGGGAAACGGTTTTTCGGCCGCGGCGGGCGCAAATTTCCTCCGCGAGCCAGCAAGGGGAAGCAGCCATGGGCATTTTCGAAAAAGGCGCCGTTCGCATCCATTTTGAGGAGGCCGGTTCCGGCTTCCCGTTGTTGCTGATCGCCGGCGGTGGGCTGAACTCGACGATCTCAGGCATCACCGGCAGTTATCCGCCCTTCAACGCGATCGAGGAGTTCAAGGGCGAACACCGCTGCATCGCTTTCGACCTGCGCAACGCCAACGCCGGTCAGTCCTCAGGCCCGCTTGACATCGAGCGGCCCTGGGATTCCCACACCGATGATCAGCTTGGCCTGATGGATCATCTGGGTATCGACAAGTTCATGGTGCTGGGATTTTGCATCGGTGGTCCCTTGATCTGGAACCTGTTGCGGCGGGCGCCGGAGCGGATCGTGGCGGCCGTGCTGGCACAGCCCAGCGGATCGCGTCCGGAGATGCGCGAGCTGTTCTACGACAACAACATGAAGGGCTGGGGCCCGGAGCTCGTCGCGCGGCGTCCCGACATCACCATGGAGAGGGTCGATAAATTCCTGACCAAAATGTATCGGACCAATCCCGACTTCGTCTTCACGGTGACGCGCGATTTCGTGCGCAATTGCCAGACGCCGGTATTGATCCTGCCGGATGATATCCCGGCGCATCCCTACGCGGTGGCCATGGAAGCCGCGATGCTGGCGCCAAAGGCCGAAGTGAGCATGTTTCCGTGGAAGGAGCCGAAGGAGCGGATACCGCTGGCGATACGCCAGATACGTTCCTTCCTGCGGGCACATCGGCCTGCGGCGTAGGGTGTGTACTCACAAACGCGATGCCCGCTTTTGGGGAGTAAAGCAGCAAGCGCTCGTCACACCGCAATGTCGCCTTTTGGACCCAGAGCGGACTTGCGCCAGGGCAAAGCGTGTCGGGTCATCGCCGCCCGCTTCCGAACCTGTACTCCACTTCTATCTCGATTGCTCCGCCAGTATCGCGGAGATCGCGCCGTACTTCCTCGCGCACGGCGCGGCGGGCTGTGTCAGGGAGTGAGACGAATGCCTGTCCGGGTGACCCTGCACCTTGCTCGATGGGCGCGAAGTAAGCGTCAAAGGAAGGCAGCGCGAAGCGACGAGTTTCCGTGGTAATCTCGACATCTCGGAAATTTGCGGCCTCAAATAGCGATTTCAATTTCATCTCGTCGCCAAGTGAAAATACGCGAGCGGCAGCCTCCGCTAACGATGGCAAATAGCGTGCAATGGCGAGGTTAATGCGAGTGTTGTAGGACCGTTCTGGCACCGTGTTCACTGAAACAGCGGCGCGCCCGCCGGGGCGAAGTACGCGATGGAATTCGGTGAGGCCGCGCTGTGGGTTGGGGAAAAACATTAGTCCGAGACTGCACACTACCGCATCGAAGCTTCCATCCAAAAATGAAAGCGCCTGCCCATCCTCAACTGCGACCGATGCGTTTCTTGCTTGGCCAAGGCGCGCACGCGCCTTCTCGGCCATTGCCGGCGAGAGGTCGGCGGCAGTGACGTGGCCCGCCAAGCCGACGACGCTAAGGGCCGCTTCGGCCGCGAGCGCGGTGCCTGTGGCAATATCGAGGACGCGCATCCCCGGAGTTATATGAGCCGCACGCAGCAAGAAAGGTGCGAAATGGGTCGTGACTTGCGCGAACGCATCGTCGTACCCGGCCGCCGCTTTACCCTCGTAGCTCAGTTCCTCGGCCATGGGCGTCTCCATATCGACGGCACGCCATAAAAGCCGAGACGATGCCTGAAGACTAGTCCTGATTTTTAAGTCTTCCGGTCTTGGCCACAAAGCAGACGTGCTGAAGGCTAGCCCAAATGTCCGCTTCCGAGGGCAAGTGAAGCGCGCGAAGCCCATCGGCGGCCTGGACTTATGACCACATGCCCTGGGCGGCGTGTCTCTCACGGCGGAACGAACAGGGTTAAGCCTCGAAGAAGCGGTTTTTCGGCCGCGGCAGGCCGAGATTTTCCCGCAACGTCTTGCCTTCATATTCGCGCCGGAAAATCCCACGCTGCTGCAATTCGGGCACCACCTTGTCGACGAAGTCGTCGAGTTCCTGCGGCAGGTACGGGAACATGATGTTGAAACCGTCGCAGCCAAAACTCGTCAGCCATTCCTCCATCTGGTCGGCGATGGTTTTGGCCGTGCCAACGAAAGATAACCCGCCATAGCCGCCGACGCGCTGCGCGAGCTGGCGCACGGTCAGCTTGTCGCGCGCGGCGAGATCGATCAGCCGCTGCCGGCCGCTCTTGGAGGCATTGGTCTCCGGGATCGGCGGCAATTGCCCGTCGGGATCGAAGCCGGAGGCATCGGTGCCGAGCTGCACCGAAAGCGAGGCGATCGCGCTGTCGTAATGCACGCGGCTGTCGAGCAGCGCGCGCTTCTGCCTGGCTTCCTCGACGCTGTCGCCGACCACGACGAAGGCGCCGGGCAGGATCTTCAGATGCTCGGGGTCGCGGCCGGCCTTTGCGGCACGGCCCTTGATGTCGGCATAGAGTTTCTGGCTGTCGGGGAGACTGCCGCCGCCGGTGAACACGGCCTCCGCCGTTTCTGCAGCTAACTGCCTGCCGTCGTCCGATGCGCCGGCCTGCACGATCAGCGGCCAGCCCTGCACCGGGCGGGCGATGTTGAGGGGACCGCGCACCGAGAGATATCTTCCCTTGTGGTCGAGCACATGCATTCTGGCGGGATCGAAATAGAGGCCTTGCTCGACGTCGCGCACGAAGGCGTCGTCGGCGAAGGAATCCCACAGACCCGTGACCACATCGTAGAATTCGCGCGCCCGCTTGTAGCGCTCGGCATGCTCCATATGATCCTCAAGCCCGAAATTCAGCGCCGCGTCCGGATTGGACGTGGTGACGATGTTCCAGCCCGCGCGGCCGCCGCTGATGTGGTCGAGCGAAGCAAAGCGCCGGGCGAGGTGATAGGGCTCGTCAAAAGTGGTGGAACCGGTGGCGATCAGGCCGATATGTTCGGTGACGGCCGATAGCGCCGACAACAGCGTGAACGGCTCGAATGAGGTGACGGTGTGGCTGCGCTTGAGCGCATTGACCGGCATGTTGAGCACGGCCAGATGGTCGGCCATGAAGAAGGCGTCGAATTTTCCGCTCTCCAGTTTCCGGATCAGGCGTTTCAGATGCGCGAAATTGAAATTGGCGTCCGGCCATGCGCCGGGATAGCGCCACGCACCGGTGTGGATACTGACCGGCCGCATGAACGCGCCTAGCTTGAGTTGCCGTTTTGTCATTGGCTGATCTCGTGTTTGACGTCGCTGGGCTGGAGATAGGCATGAAGCAGAGTTGCGTCATCGTAGGAGGCACAGAAGATTGTTTTGTTTTCCGCCGGTCTCCAACACGACCGTCATTCCGGGACGCGCCTCTTGGCGCGGGCCCGGAATCCATACTCCCGATTGTGGTTATGGATTCCGGGCTCGTGCTTCGCACGCCCCGGAATGACACGAGTTTGGGTAGCTCAGCGCTCAAGCGCCCAGAACATCCCGGTGCATCCTGCCGCCGTGGAAATGGAAGAACGGCACCGCCGCGTCATGGCTCAGGGGTCCGGTGGCGAGGCGTTTTTCGAGTTCGCCCAGAACATTCTTGGTCATGGCATGTAGCTCGGCGAGCGGTTTTGATCCGATCTCGACCCAGACCAGCTCAACCAGTTCGGCATCGGCATGAATAACCCCCTCGACCCGATGGGCGATGGCCGAGGCATCCGCGGTAAAGAAGCGCGTATCGAAGCGCCGCACCCGGCCGGGCGGGGTGATCGCGCGGGCAATCAGAAACAGTCCGGAGGGGTCGGGCAGCAGGCCAGCGTCGGTAAACGGCTTCCATGCGCCTTCGAGCGCCGGCGCCGCGCCATTGCTCTTGCGTCCAAGACAGAGGCCGGTTTCTTCGCAGGCCTCGCGGATCGCCGCGATCGCCAAGGCGCGGGCGCGCGTCGGCGTGATCCTGGGACTGCCCTTCAACAGATTGGCCTCAAGCGCCCTCGGTATCGGCGCGGCAACGGGAACGCGGTTATCGGACTTATCGACGCGACCGCCGGGAAAAACGAACTTGCCGGGCATGAACACCACCTTGTCGTGGCGTTTGCCGACCAGAACTTTCGGGGTGGCAGCGCTGCGATCGACCAGGATCAGGGTGGCGGCATCCCTGGGGCGATAATAAGGATGGTGATCGGCCTCCTTCTCGATCCCTTCGGTTTCGCTCATTTCGCTGCCGTCTCTTTTTAGTCTTGTTTGGACGCGTCTTCAGGATTTTGGTCGTCAAATCCGTGCATGCGCAACGCCCATTGCACCCCCACCACGGCGCCCTTAACCGGTTGCAGCAACAGTAAAGATGCAATCAGCGTGAACGGCAGATAGATTGCAAGCTGTAGCGGCACCGAAGGCGAATAATCGGTCTCGATCCACAGGATGGTCGGCACCACGATGTGGCCGACGATGACGATGACCAGATAGGCCGGCAGGTCGTCGGCGCGGTGCGGCGTGAAATCCAGCGCGCAAACCGAACAATGATCGGCCACCTTCAGGAATGCGCGGAACAATTTGCCCTGGCCGCAGCGGGGGCAGCGGCCGCGAAATCCGCGTCTCAGCGCCGTCCAGACGTCGCGTTTTTCGCCCGATGCGGAATCCCGCGTCCAGACTTTAGGCTGCTCGCTCACGGTTTCCATGATCTGTCCTTTGAAGGCTCGCCCTTGTTCGACTTGCCGCGCTTGCCTTTGGCCGGCTTGCGATCGTTTTTGCGCGGGCTGCGGCCGGGATGGGCTCTCACCTCGCTCCCGGATACCTGGCGGATGCCGTCGCGCCTTCTGCGCGGCGCGGCGCGGCCCTCCGACAGGAGTTCGAAGCGCAGCGCGCCGGCGATCGGTGCTGCTTCCACCAGGCGGACGTCGACAACGTCGCCCAGCCGGTGCATGGCACCGCTGCGCGATCCGATCAGGGCATGACGTGCCTCGTCGTAATTGAAATACTCTGATCCCAACGTGCGGATCGGTATGAAACCGTCGGCGCCGGTGTCGGTCAGCTTGACGAACAGTCCGGCGCGGGTAACGCCGGAGATGCGGCCCTGAAAACTGGCTCCGATGCGGTCGGCGAGAAAATGCGCGATCAGACGATCGGCGGTTTCGCGCTCCGCCTTCATGGCGCGGCGCTCGGCGACCGAAATCTGGGCTGCAATCTCGCTCAAGCTTTCCGGCGTCGCCGAATCCGGCAACGCACCTTCGCCGAGCCCGAGGCCACGGATCAAGGCGCGATGCACGATCAAATCAGCATATCGCCTGATCGGTGAGGTGAAATGCGCGTAGCGCCGCAGGTTCAGGCCGAAATGCCCGTAATTCTCGGCGGCGTATTCGGCCTGGGCCTGCGAGCGCAACACCACTTCATTCACCAGCAGTTCGGAATCGTGCCCCTTGACCTGCATCAGTACGCGATTGAACAAGGACGGCCGTAACGCACCGCTTTTGGCGAACGGCAGATCGAGCGTCTTGAGGAATTCCTGCAAGGCATGAACCTTTTCGAGCGCCGGTTCGTCGTGCACCCGGTAGATAAGCGGCAGCGCCTTCTGTTCAAGCATTTCGGCCGCGGCGACATTGGCAAGGATCATGAATTCTTCGATCAATTTATGCGCATCCAGCCGTTCCGGCACGATGACGCGGTCCACCGTGCCGTCGGGCTTCAACAGAATCTTGCGCTCGGGAATGTCGAGATCGAGCGGATCGCGTTCGTCGCGGGCGCGCTTCACGACCGCGTAGGCGTCGTACAGCGGCTTGAGAACGGAAGCGAGCAGGGGACCGGTGCCGTCATCCGGCCTTCCGTCGATCGCCGCCTGCGCCTGCGCGTAGTGCAATTTGGCGGCCGAGCGCATCAGGATGCGATGAAAGCTGTGCGAGCGTTTGCGGCCGTCGGCGCCGATCACCAGCCGAACCGCCAGCGCGCCGCGCGGCTCGCCCGGCACCAGCGAGCAGAGATCGTTCGAGATGCGCTCGGGCAGCATCGGCACCACCCGATCCGGAAAATACACCGAATTGCCGCGCGTCAGTGCGTCGCGGTCCAGCGCCGAGCCCGGCCGCACATAAAACGCGACATCGGCGATGGCGACCGTGACGATGTAGCCGCCTTTATTGTTCGGATCGGGATCGGCTTGCGCATGGACCGCGTCGTCGTGGTCCTTGGCGTCAGGCGGATCGATGGTGACCAGCGGCATGTCGCGCCAGTCCTCGCGGCCTCTCAAGGCCGCGGGCCTTGCCTCTTCCGCCTCGCGCAACGCGGCCGGTGAAAACGCCTGCGGAATTTCATGGGCATGAATCGCGATCAGGCTGATCGCTTTTTCGGTCGCCAGCGAGCCGAGCCGCTCCCTGACCTTGCCGGAGGCAAGCCCGAAACCGCGCGAACGCACCAGGTCCACGCTGACGAGGTCGCCGTCCTCGGCGCCGCCGGTATCGCTCTTGGCAATGTTCAACTCGCGGCCGGCCTGCTTCTTGTCGACTGGCACCAGCCGTCCGCCGCCGTCGGGCAGGCTGCGGAAGATTCCGAGGACACGGGTCTTGGCGTGATCGACGACCTTGATGACGCGCCCGCGATAGGCGCCGCCGTCGCCCTCATCCAGCTTCTCGATGCGCAGCAGCGCGCGGTCGCCCACGCCAGCGGCCGTGCCCGGTTGCGGACGTCTGGGAACATGGATGCGGATCTTCGGCGGCTCGCCGTTTTCGACCTCATCCCACTCGGTGGGGGTCGCGATCAATTCGCCGTCGCTGTCGCGTCCGGTGATGTCGGCCATCATGGTCGCCGGCAGGCTTGCGGTTTCGCTTATTTTCTTGCCGCGCCTGGCGATCACGCCTTCGTCGGCGAGCTCGCGCAGGATGCGTTTCAATTCGGCGCGGTCGGCGTTCTTCAGGCCGAATTCCCGCGCAATCTCGCGGGTTCCGACTTTTCCTGGTTGCGCACGGATAAAGGCGACGATGGCGTCCGGAGTTGGAAAGACCTTGTCGCGTTGTTTTGCCACTTTATCCGCTTGCCTTGCCAACGCTCTTCTTCGCTACCGGCTTTGCGGCCTTCGAGGGTGACGTTTTGGCTGTCGGCGTCACCGGAGCGCGCGCCTTGCTGACGGCTTCCGATTTCGGCTTAGCCGCGGATTTTTTTGCAACCGCCTTTTTGACCGGCTTCGGCGGCTTTGCATCGGCTTCCGCCTTGGGCGTTTTCGCCGCCTTGGTCCGCCTGGCGCCGCGCCTCGGCCTGCTGCCGGCCTTGGCCACGCGTTCGTCGATCAACGCGATGGCTTCCGGTAACGTGATGGTGTCCGGCGTCTTGTCGCTCGGGATCGTGGCGTTGACGCCGTCGGCGGTGACATAGGCGCCATAGCGTCCGTTCTTGACCGCGATGCCGCCAAGGGTCGGATGATCGCCCAGCGGCTTGCCGGGGTCGGCGCCGAAGCGACGGCCGCTCGGGCCTTTTGCAACTTTTTCGGCAATCAGCGTGACGGCCCGGTTCAATCCGATATCGAACACCTCGTCACCGGCTTCCAGGCTGGCGTAGGTTTTCCCATGACGCACGAACGGCCCGAAGCGGCCGAGGCCCGCGGTGATCGGCTCGCCGGTCTCCGGATGCCTGCCGATTTCGCGCGGCAGCGACAACAGTTTTAGCGCCAGATCGAGCTCGATATCGGAAGGCGACATGTTCTTCGGAATGCCCGCGCGCTTCGGCTTCTCGCCCTCGGCGTAATCCTTGGGCTCGCCGAGCTGGATATAGGGACCGAACCGTCCAGCCTTCACCACAACGTCGAGACCGGTTTCCGGCTCTTTGCCCAGGATGCGATCGGCGCTGGCTTCGCTGTCGGCCGCGAGCGGGCGGGTGTAGCGGCACTCCGGATAATTCGAGCAGCCGACGAAGGCGCCGAACTTTCCGGCCTTGAGGTTGAGCCGTCCCGTCCCGCAGCTCGGGCACTGCCGGGGGTCGCCGCCATCCTCGCGCGGCGCATAGATGTGCGGCCCCAGCATGTCGTCGAGCGCATCGAGCACCTCGGTGACGCGGAGATCCTTGATGTCATTGACGGCGCCGATGAAGTCGCGCCAGAAATCCTTCAGCACCTGCTGCCAGGAAATCTCGTTATTGGAGATGCGGTCGAGCTGTTCTTCCAGATCGGCGGTGAAATCATATTCGACGTAGCGCCTGAAGAAGTTTTCCAGGAAGGCGATGACGACGCGGCCCTTGTCCTCGCCGTGCAGGCGCTTCTTCTCCAGCCTGACGTAGCCGCGGTCTTTCAGCACCTGCAGGATCGAGGCATAGGTCGAGGGACGGCCGATACCGAGCTCTTCCATGCGCTTGACCAGCGAGGCTTCGGAAAATCGCGGCGGCGGCTCGGTAAAATGCTGGGTGACGGCGAGGTCCTTGCGCTTCAGCGCTTCGCCTTCGCTCATGGCGGGAAGGCGGCGGCTGTCTTCGTCGTCGCCATCGTCGTCGCGCCCCTCCTGATAGAGCGCGAGAAAGCCGTCGAATTTTACCACTTGCCCCGTGGCGCGCAGTTCCAGCACGCGGGCGCCGGCTTTTGCCGTGATGTCAACGGTGGTGCGTTCGAGTTCGGCCGACTCCATCTGGCTCGCGATGGTGCGGATCCAGATCAGTTCATAGAGCTTGGCCTGATCGGTATCGAGGCGGCGGCGCATCTCGGCCGGCCGGCGCGACAGATCGGTGGGGCGGATGGCCTCGTGGGCTTCCTGCGCGTTCTTGGCCTTGGCCTGGTACTGCCGCGGCGCGTCCGGCACATAGGCGTTGCCATAATCCTCGCCGATCACCTTGCGCGCCTGCGTAATCGCCGAATTGTCGATCTGCACGCCGTCGGTTCGCATATAGGTAATGAGGCCGGTGGTCTCGCCGCCGATATCGATGCCCTCGTAGAGCCGCTGCGCGATGCGCATGGTGTGTGCCGGCGCAAAGCCGAGCTTGCGGCTGGCTTCCTGCTGCAGCGTCGAGGTGGTGAAGGGGGCCTGCGGATTGCGCCGCGCCGGCTTTGCCTCGACCGTGGAAACGGCGAAGCTGGCGGCCTCGATCGCCTTCCTGAAATCCTCGGCTTCCGCGCCGGTGCCGATGTCGAGCCGTTGAATCTTCTTGCCGTCGGCGCCGACGAGGCGCGCCTCGAATGCCTCGCCGCGCGGCGTCGTCAAGGTCGCCACCAGCGACCAGTATTCGCGGGGGACGAATTTCTCGATCTCGAGCTCGCGGTCGCATACCAGCCGCAGCGCCACCGACTGCACCCGGCCGGCGGAGCGGGCGCCCGGCAGCTTGCGCCACAGCACCGGCGAGAGCGTGAAGCCGACCAGATAATCCAGCGCGCGGCGCGCCATATAGGCATCCACCAGCGCGCCATCGATCTGGCGCGGGTGCTTCATGGCTTCCGAGACCGCCTGCTTGGTGATGGCGTTGAACACCACGCGCTCGATCTTGTGGTCTTTCAGCGCGCGCTTCTCTTTCAGGACCTCCAGCACGTGCCAGGAAATCGCCTCGCCCTCGCGATCGGGGTCGGTGGCCAGAATCAGCCGGTCGGCGCCCTTCAGCGCCTTGGCGATGTCGTTGAGCCGGCCGGACGCCTTGGGGTCGATCTCCCAGATCATCTGGAAATTGGCCTCCGGATCGACCGATCCGTTCTTGGCCGGGAGATCGCGGACATGGCCGAACGAGGCCAGAACCTCATAGGACGAACCCAAATACTTATTGATCGTCTTGGCCTTGGCCGGCGACTCGACAATGACGATATTCATGTCATTCCAATGGCTTACGGGGAGAATAGCGGCCGGTTCCGCGAGATTCGCATCGGCCGTTTCGCAGCGAACATGGGTGGTGAGGGGGTCCCTGTCAAATCGACAGATGTTGAAAGGGTGCCCAACCGGCCCGACAGACTATCAGAAAAGTTGTAAAATACGCGCTGAAGTTGCGCTTCGAGGGCGCATTCGGACCGCTCAGGCCGAGAGACGCCGGCGCCGCTTAATGGCCGGATTTGGCTTGAGCTCCGTATCGCCATCGCGCGAGCAACCGGCCGTCCTCGGCACGCAGTTCGAGCTTCCGCACCGGCCGGCCTTTGTTGCGATCGACCAGCAGGGTATCGAAGCCACCGCCCTCGCAGGAAAATTCCTCGCTCCACTGCCGCAGCGCGACCAGCACCGGAAAAACCCCGCGTCCCTTCGGGGTCAGCACATATTCCTGATAGGCGCTGCCGTCGGAGGCCGGCGCCGTCTTCAGGATGCCGTGGTCCACCAGCGCAGCGCAGCCGCACGGTCAGGATGTTTTTCGCCAGGCCGATGCTCTTCTGGAATTCGCTGAAGCGGCGGATCCCCAGCAAGGCGTCGCGGATGATCAGCAGCGACCACCAGTCGCCGAGTGCATCCAGCGATCGGGCGATCGGGCATTCGGCGGTTTCCAGGCTCGTCCGTTTCACCATGGCGTCCTCTTACATCGAACCAGGACAATCCCCAGGTCACATCCTTGTGTAGTTGCATTATGAAACCAGATGCTCTAGATGGCAATCTAGTTTAATAATGCAACCACTGGAGGCTACCATGCGACTGGCAAACAAGACGGCATTGATTACAGGCGGCAACAGCGGCATCGGGCTTGTGACGGCACGGCTGTTCGTGGCCGAGGGCGCGCGGGTGGCGATCACCGGGCGAAATCAGGCGACGCTCGAGGCGGCTGCGAAAGAGCTGGGGCCGAACGCGCTCGCGATCGTGGCCGACGCGACCGACATCGCGGCGACCGAAAAGGCAGTCAAGCAAGCGGTCGAAAAGTTCGGCAAGCTCGACATTGTCTTTGCCAATGCCGGCATTAGCGCCAACACGCCGATCGGCGGTACCACGCTCGAAACATTCGAAGTCGTTCTCAAGACCAACATCACCGCGGTTTTCTTTACGGTGCAGGCGGCAGCGCCACATCTCAATGACGATGCCTCGATCATCCTCAACGGCTCTGTCATCTCCGTGCTCGGCAATCCCGGCTACGCCGCCTATGCCGCCAGCAAGGCCGGCGTGCGGGCGATGGCGCGCGTGATGGCCTCGGAACTGTCGCCCCGCGGCATCCGGGTCAATGTCGTCTCCCCCGGCGGCACCAGCACGCCGATCTGGAATCGCACCGCGCCGACGCCGGAGGCGATCGTGGCGCTGGAAGCGCGCATCTCGAAAGCCATCCCGCTCGGACGGTTCGGCAAACCGGAACAGGTCGCAAAAACCGTGCTGTTCCTCGCCTCCGACGACGCATCCAACGTTCAAGGCGCAGAGATTTTCGTCGATGGCGGCGCCACCGTCATCTCCCGCGGGCGCGCCGATCTATCGCGGCTAGAGCATGACCGGAAAAGTGGATACCGGTTTCCCTCGCGACAAACGCGGAAACGCGTTTGCGCGGAAATCATGCTCAAACAAAAACATAGGGCGGGATGAAGATACGAAGAAAAGCCCTCCCGCTCCCGGGCTCCCTTCGAGATCGATAATCCAATCAATACAATTCGACGAAAATTCGCATCGCAGTTGCGCTGTTCGGTTCCCTCATCCAAAGGGATGTTCGTAATTGTGCGTAGACAGCATTGAACCCCGGGGGTAGGTGCAAAGACCGATCGAAGGGCCGGGATTTTTTTCACCACTTATGAATTGGGGAAGCTCTCATGCCGAATGCCATTCGTGTTCCCACCCCGATCAATGCATCCGCCGCTGCAGTCGGAGAAATCCGACTAGTCACCAGCTTGTCGCAATTGGGTTGTTCTCGGGGATTGGCCTCCTGATTTCTCTGGTCGCGGTCATCCTGGGCGTATCCGTCGTCTGGTCCTAGCTTTCCACCGGCCTGCCGCCCCGTTCGAGCGCGGCAGGCGGTGTCGCATGTGTTGTCAGGCCGCCTGCAGGTTGGTTGCAGCTTGCAGGGCGCCGGCCAGCGCCTTCTCGCGGTGCTCCGGTCCGACCTGGACACCGTCGGCGGAAATAAATTCGAGGTTGGTGACGCCGATAAAGCCGAACACCCAGCGCAAATACGTCTCCAGATGTTCGCCCACCGCCGCCGGCGTGCCGGCGCCATAGAATCCGCCACGCGAGATCGCGACGATCACCCGCTTGTTGCCGGCGAGGCCCTCCGCGCCCTGCGGGCCGTATTTGAAGGTCTTGCCCGCGACCAGGATGCGGTCGATCCAGGCCTTGAGCTGGCTCGGGATCGTAAAATTGTACATGGGAGCGCCGAGCACCACGATATCGGCGGCCAGAAACTCGTCCAGCACGGCCTGACCGGCGGCGAGGTCTTGCTGTAGCGCGGCCTCGGGCACGGCCCCTTGGGCGGCGGCAAGATGCCAACCCGAAAGATGCGCCAGCGGTGTCAAAGACAGGTCGCGGTAGACGATCTCGAGACCCGGGCGTTGTCTTGCGCAGGCGATCCACGATGGCCGCGGAAACCTGGCGGCTGACGGAGTGGGGGCCGAGCACGCTGGAGTTGATCTGCAGGAGTTTCATGTCATTCACCCTTGGTATAAGTTTGTAACTGACGCTATATGAGTGACTGTCCGCAAACCCCGCAAGAACGCACATTTTTGAAACCCGAGCACAGCATTGAAACCCGAGCACAAAAAAGTGCCTGTCCTGCCGCCTCAGCCGCACCTCGACAGCGATTGCCGCGGGGTTGCGTCGATATTGGCGCGGGTCGGCGACAAATGGAGCGTGTTCGTCATCATGCTGCTCGGCGACGGGCCGCGGCGTTTCAACGAGATCAAGCGCATGGTCGGCGGCATCTCGCAGCGGATGCTGACGCTGACGCTGCGCGGACTTGAGCGCGATGGCCTGGTCACGCGAACCGTGTTCCCGACCATTCCGCCGCGGGTCGATTACGAACTGACCGATCTCGGCCGCGGGCTGTGGCAGCCGGTGGAAGCGCTGGGCAAATGGGCCCACGATCATCAGACCGAGATCGAGGACGCGCGGGCGCGGTTCGATCGGCGCAACGACGCCGGCTCCGATCGGGTGGCGGGCTAGATCAGCGACACCAGCCCGCCGCCGTGACGTTCGAGCCGGCCTGCGAGTTCAAGCTCGAGCAGCACGGTGCGCACGACCGAAGGCGATGTTCCGGCCATTCGGATCAGGTCGTCGAGCAGGACGGGGCTTGGCCCGAGCAGGCTGACGATGCGCGCGCGATCGCCTGCCTCGGGCTCGGGAGCCAGCGGCTCCTCATCAGGCTCGCCCAACTCGATCGGCCGTCCCATGATCGGCTCGACCGCGTTGATGACATCGGATGCCTCGGTGGTCAGCGTCGCGCCCTGCTTTATGAGATCGTTGGTGCCGGCGGCGCGCGGATCGAGCGGCGAGCCGGGCACCGCGAACACCTCGCGGCCCTGCTCGGCGGCAATCCGCGCCGTGATCAGCGATCCCGAGCGATGCGCGGCCTCCACCACGACGACGCCGAGCGCCACGCCTGAGATCAGCCGGTTGCGGCGGGGAAAATCGCGGGCGCGCGGCACATGGCCGAGCGGCATTTCGGAAATCGCAGCCCCGCCGGCTTCCAGTATCGCCGCCAGCAAATCCTCGTGCTCGGGCGGATAGACCTTGTCGTGCCCGCCGGCCAGCACCGCCACGGTGCCGCTGTCGATGCTGGCGCGATGCGCCGCCTGATCGATGCCGCGCGCCAGTCCCGAGGCAATCACGAAACCGGCTTCCCCAAGATCGCGCGCCAGTGTGCCTGCGAATTTCAGGCCGGCCCCGGAGGCGTTGCGCGAGCCGACGATCGCGATGACGGGCCGCATCAGCACATCATGCGCGCCGCGCACGCCGAGCAGCGGAGGCGCATCGTCAAGCACGGCGAGCCGCGGCGGATACCCGGCTTCGCCCGGTGCAACAAGACCGACGCCGAGCTTTTCACTGGCCGCCAGCTCGGTTCGCGCATCCTCCTCGCTGCAGATACGTCCCGGGCGCGCCGCGCCGCCGCGCCGCGCCAGGTCCGGCAGCCGCTGCAGCGCGGTGCGCGCGCTGCCGAAATGATTGATCAGCGAACGAAACGTGCGCGGCCCGACATTGTCGGAGCGGATCAGCCGCAGCCAGTCGACGCGCTGCTCGTCGGTCAGGTGCGTCGTGTTCGAGGTCTTGATGTCCATGCGGCCCCCTGCGGCAGCATGGAACAACCTGAAGGAGTGGGGAAGGGGGTCTGCATACGGGGGCCTACACGGTTTCCCAACCGTCATGGCCGGGCTTCGTCCGGCCATCCACGTTCTTTCTTGCCTAAATGCTGCTAAGACGTGGATGCCCGGCACCCGTCTACGCCGAGGCTTCGACGGGCTGTTTCGGTGCCAGGCCGCCGTAGCTTTAGCGAAGGCGGCAAGGCCGGGCATGACGGCCGAGGGTATTGCTACGCTTGCCCGATCCCGACCGGTCCGTAAAAGCTGTACGGTCTTTGCAAGGGAACGATGCCAATGATCTCGCTCGCGGAACTCCAGCGCCGTATCAACTCCGGCGATCTTTCGGCCGATGCGGCGATCGACCAGTCGCTCGAAGCGATCGGCGCCCATGACAAAACCATCGGCGCCTTTGCCTGTCGTGCCAAAGCCGTCGACGCGGCAGGCCCCGGTCCGCTGCGCGGTATCGCGGTCGGCATCAAGGACATCATCGATACATCGGATTTTCCGACTGAAATGGGCTCGCCGATCTACAGGAGCTGGCGGCCGCGCGCGGATGCGCCTGTCGTTCAGATGCTGAAGCAGGCAGGAGCGACCATCGTCGGCAAGACAGCGACGACGGCGTTCGCATCGCGCGATCCGACGGCGACGCTCAATCCGCGCAACCCCAATCATACGCCGGGCGGATCGTCGTCGGGCTCGGCGGCGGCCGTTGCCGCCGGAATGATTCCGCTCGCGCTGGGAACGCAGACCGGCGGTTCGGTGATCCGGCCGGCGTCGTTCTGCGGCGTCGCCGCCATAAAACCGTCATTCCCTCTGCTGCCGACGGTCGGCGTCAAGTGTTATTCGTGGACGCTGGACACCGTTGGCCTGTTCGCGGCCGGGGTCGAGGATCTCGCGCACGGACTTTCGGCGATGACCCACCGGCCCGAATTGCTGACGGGTGCTGCGGCGCAGGCGCCGCGGATCGGTATCGTGACGCAGGATTTCGCGGACGCGCCGGACCCGACCAGCGAGGAAGCGTTGCGGGTCGCGACCGAGGCAGCGGAAGCGCGCGGGCGCCTCCGCGCGTCCGCTCGAGCTGCCGGAGATTTTGGCGGAGGCGTGGCGGATACAGCCGACCATCCAGGAGTTCGAGGCACATCAGGCGCTGGCCTGGGAATACCGGACGCATCACCAAGCCATGCCGCCGCTGCTGCGCGCCAAGCTCGACGAAACCATCGGCATATTGCCTGCCGAATACGACGAGGCGCGCGGGATCGCGAGACGGGCGAGAGGCGCATTGGCTGAGACCTTCGATAACGTCGACGTCTTGCTGACGTTCTCCGCGCCGGGCGCGGCCCCGAAGGGGTTAGACTGGACCGGCGATCCGCGCTTCAACCGGCTCTGGACGCTGATGGGCGTGCCCTGCGTCAACATTCCCGCAATCGTCGCGGACGGCGGATTGCCGGTAGGCGTGCAGGTGATCGCCCGATTTGGCGACGACGCGGGAGCACTGGCCGCGGCACGGTTCGTTGAAGAAGCGCTGGCGCGGGCATAAAGGATTCCGTCATTCCGGGACACGCGCCTTCGCGTGAGCACCCGGAATCCAGAAGTTGTTGGCACGAGATGTCCCGATGCGCAATTGCGCATCTGAGGTTCGCGCTTCGCGCGCCCCGGAATGACGCGTGAAAGCCGCCTACTTCTCCCCGATCCGTCCTTCGGTCCCGGCCTGCAATCGCCTGATGTTGTCGCGGTGCACGTAGAACAACAATAGCGTCAGTACGGCGAACAGCGAGGCCAGTGCGGAATGGCCGAACCACCACAGGAAAATCGGCGTGACGAAACTCGCCACCAGCGCCGAAAGCGACGAGTAGCGCGAGGTCGCCGCGGTCGCGAGCCACACCACGCAGAACACGATAGCGGCCGGCCAGAACAATCCGATCAGGACGCCGATATAGACGGCGACGCCTTTGCCGCCCTTGAATTTCAGCCATACCGGGAACAGGTGGCCGAGGAAGGCGCCAAGCGCCGCCAGCATCGCGGCGTTGGGGCCGCCGAAATAGCCGGCGATGACCACCGCGACCGTGCCCTTCAGCATGTCGCAGATCAGCGTCGCCGCGGCGAGGCCCTTGTGCCCGGTGCGCAGCACATTGGTGGCGCCGATATTGCCGGAGCCGATCGAGCGCAGGTCCTGCGGTTCCCGCAAGTCTGGTGAGGATCAGCCCGAACGGAATCGAGCCGAGCAGATAGCCGAGGACAAATGCCACCGGCAGCCATGCTTCAGGTGACATCGCCGTTCCTCCCTTGATGACATAGCCCGCACGCATCAGACATGTTCATACACGGTACGTCCGCCGACGATGGTGCGCACGACGCGGCCCGAGAACCGCGCTTCGTCGAACGGCGTGTTCTTGCATTGCGATTGCAGATCGGCGGGGTCGAGCACCCACGGCGTATCGGCATCGATCACGATCACGTCGGCAGGCGAGCCGGCGCGCAGCGTTCCGCCCGGCAGGCCCAACAGTTCGGCGGGGCGCGTCGACATCGCCCGGATCAGCGTCCTGAAATCCATCTCGCCATTATGAATGAGTCGCAGCGCCGCGGGCAGCATGGTCTGCAGGCCGATCGCGCCCGCGGCTGCTTCCGCAAACGGCAGCCGCTTCACTTCGACGTCCTGCGGATTGTGGTCGGACATGATGACGTCGATCAATCCGGAGGCGACGGCCGCGACCAATGCCACGCGGTCGTCCTCGGTGCGCAGCGGCGGCGACAGTTTCAGGAAGGTCCGGTAGGGGCCGATGTCGTTTTCGTTCAGCGTCACGTGATTGATCGAGACCGAGGCTGAGACCGCCAGCCCCGCATCGCGCGCGCGCTTGAGAATTTCCAGCGATTCGATGCAGCTCAGCGATGCCGCGTGGTAGCGCCCGCCGGTCAGTGCCGCGAGCCGCATGTCGCGCTCCAGCATCACCGCCTCGGCGGCATTGGGGATGCCGGCGAGGCCCAGCCGCGCGGCGAATTCGCCCTCGTTCATGACGCCTTCGCCGACCAGGTCGGGATCTTCGGTGTGATGCACGATCAGGGCGTCGAAATCCCGCGCATAGGTCAGCGCCCGCCGCATCACCTGCGCATTGGTGACGCTCCTGTCGCCGTCGGTGAAAGCGACCGCGCCCGCGGCCTTCAACAGGCCGATCTCGGTCATCTCCTCGCCGCGCAGGCCTTTTGTCAGCGCCGCCATGGGGTGAATGTTGACGATGGCGGTGTCGCGCGCGCGGCGCAGCACAAAATCCACCGTCGCCGAGTTGTCGATCACGGGCGAGGTGTCGGGCTGGCAGATGATGGTGGTGATGCCGCCGGTCGCCGCCGCCTGGCTTGCGGACGCAAAGGTTTCGCGATGGCTGGCGCCGGGCTCGCCGACAAAGGCGCGCATGTCGATCAGCCCGGGGGCGACGATCTTGCCGCCGCAATTGACGATGTCGGTACCTTCCGGCACGCCGGCGGCGCCGATGCCGCGCCGGGACTTCGCGGATGACGCCGTCGGCGATCAAAACGTCGCCGACGCCGTCGAAATCGCGCGACGGATCGATCAGGCGCGCGTTGGCGAGCAGGATCGGGCGGCGGTCGGTCAACATCAGGCGTTCGGCAGGTTGCGGGCGAGCGCCTCGAGCACCGCCATCCGCACCGCCACTCCCATTTCCACCTGTTCGCGGATCAGCGATTGCGCGCCGTCGGCCACGATCGAGTCGATCTCGACGCCGCGGTTCATCGGTCCCGGATGCATCACCAGCGCATCTTGCTTGGCGTAGGCCAGCTTCTTCTGGTCGAGCCCGAAATAGTGGAAGTATTCCTGGCTCGAGGGCACGAACGAACCGTTCATGCGCTCGCGCTGCAGCCGCAGCATCATGACGATATCGGCGCCGTCCAGGCCCTCGCGCATGTCGCGTGCGACCTCGACGCCCATCCGCTCGATGCCGCGCGGCAACAGCGTGGAGGGCGCGACCACGCGGACGCGGGCGCCCATGATGTTGAGCAACAGGATATTGGAGCGCGCCACGCGCGAATGCATCACGTCGCCGCAGATCGCAATCACCAGCCCCTCGAGCCGGCCCTTGTTGCGGCGAATGGTCAGGGCATCGAGCAGCGCCTGGGTCGGATGTTCGTGGGCGCCGTCGCCGGCGTTGATCACGGAACCGTCAACCTTGCGCGCCAGCAACTCGACCGCGCCCGAGGCATGGTGCCTGACCACCAGAATGTCCGGGTGCATGGCGTTCAGCGTCACCGCGGTATCGATCAGGGTTTCTCCCTTGCGCATCGAGGAGGAGGACACCGACATGTTCATGACGTCGGCGCCGAGCCTTTTTCCCGCGATTTCGAACGAGGACTGGGTGCGGGTCGAGGCCTCGAAGAACAGGTTGACCTGGGTGCGTCCGCGCAAGGAGGTGCGCTTCTTGTCGACCTGGCGGTTGAGCTCGACATATTCCTCGGAGAGGTCGAGCAGGCCGGTGATATCGTCAGCCGAAAGCCCCTCGATACCCAGCAGGTGCCGGTGACCGAGGACGAAGGTCGATTTCGATGAAGGGGTCATTAAAACGAGAGCTATAGGCAGAGATGCACGGCGGGGCAAGGGCGAATAGGGGGCTCGCAAGTTTTCCCCCGGTCTGACCTTTTCCCGTCATGCTCACGCTAAAGCGCGAAAGCGCGTCTTCGCGCCAGATGTCGCAGGCATCCACGTTTTCATTGGATTAACCGTAAAAAAGACGTGGATGGCCGGAACAAGTCCAGCCATGACGACAGAGGGATCGGCTCTCGTGAAAACTGTGATGGTTCTGGCTGTCGCCCTGATTGCTTCGTCGGCTTCCGCGCAGACCTTGCCCGGCGGTTTTGTGTTCCTGCGCGACATCGATCCGACCATCATTCAGGATATCCGGTATGCCGGGTCGAATAATTTCGTCGGCCAGCCGCTCGCCGGTTACGGCGCTGGCCGAATGCGTGGTGAAGCGCAATGTCGGAATGGCGCTGAAGCGAGTCCAGCAGGAACTCGCGCCACAAAAACTGTCGTTGAAGATGCTCGATTGCTACCGGCCGGTGCGCGCCGTGCAAGATATGATCGGTTGGGGGCGGGATCGCCGGGAAACATCTGCCGAGCGACGGTATCATCCTGCATTCAGCAAGAACGACATGTTCCGGCTTGGCTACATCGCGACGCATTCCGGCCATTCCACCGGTGCCGCGGTCGACCTGACGCTGGTCGATCTTGCGGCCGATAACCCAGCGCAGTTCGTTGCCAACAAGAGCTACGCCGATTGCACCGCCGGGGCGGACACCCGCGCCCCCGAAGGAAGCATCGATATGGGCACCGGCTACGATTGCGCCGACCTCAAGGCGCATACGAAGGCGCCATCGATCACTTCAGAGCAACGCCGATGGCGGAACCTGCTGGTTGCGGCCATGGCGAAGCAAGGTTTCGTGAACTATTGGAAGGAGTGGTGGCACTTTTCGCTGCCGGGCGCGGGCGGAGCAGCCTATGATTTTCCGATCACAGCGCGGCGCAATTGAGGCTGTCGGCGTGAAAGCGGGCCCATTCCGGCATAGACTGATTCCCAAATCCCTGACCGTCAGGACCGGCCATGACGCAAGCCACATTTTCCACCCATGACGTGCTCAACCAGTCGCCGCCGTTCGAGGACGTCGATCTGTTTGCGATGGACCGTCCCCTGGTAGATGCGGTTGCGGCCAATGGCGGCGCTTCGGCCGCAAAGGAATTGTCCGAGTTCGGCAAGCATTGGGGTTCGGCGGCGATGGCGGCGCGAGGGCGCGTCGCCAACGAGAACACGCCAAAGCTGCGGACCTTCGACTCCCGCGGCAACCGGCGCGACGAAGTCGAGTTTCATCCGGCCTATCACGAGTTGATGGCGCACAGCGCCCACGCCGGCGTGCACAATTCGACCTGGACCGCCCAGGGCAAGCCGGCCGGAGGCGCGGCCGAAGTCGTGCGCGCCGCGAAATTCTACATCGCCGCCCAGGTCGAGACCGGACATTTGTGTCCGATCACCATGACGCGCGCCTCGGTGGCGGCATTGGCGGTGCAGCCGGAGCTTTTGGCAAAGACCATGCCCGTGATCGCGACCCGGGCCTACGACCCGGGTTTCGCGCCGTGGTGGACCAAGCGCGGCATGACGCTGGGCATGGGCATGACCGAGAAGCAGGGTGGCACCGACGTGCGCTCCAACACGACGCGCGCGGAACGCGACCACGACGCCTACCGTATCACCGGCCATAAATGGTTCATGTCGGCGCCGATGTGCGACGCGTTTCTGGTGCTGGCGCAGGCCGAGGGAGGACTCACCTGCTTCTTCATGCCGCGCTTCAAGCCGGACGGATCGGTCAATGCGATCCAGTTTCAGCGTCTGAAGGACAAGCTCGGCAACCGTTCCAACGCATCCTCCGAGGTCGAGTTCAACGACACCTATGCCGAGCGGGTTGGCGACGAGGGCAAGGGCATTCGCACCATCATCCAGATGGTGCAGCTGACGCGGCAGGATTGTGCGATTGCCTCAGCGGGGCTGATGCGATCCGGGCTCGCCCACGCGCTGCATCACGCCAGGCATCGCAGCGTGTTCCAAAAGCATCTCGCCGACCAGCCGCTGATGCAGGCGGTGCTTTCAGACATGGCGCTGCATGTCGAAGCCTCGATCGCGCTGGTGATGCGGCTGTGCCGTTCATTCGACCGCGCGCCTGATGATGCAAACGAGGCGGCGTTCATGCGGCTCCTTACGCCTGCGATAAAATACTGGGTCTGCAAGAGCGCGCCGGGATTTCTCTACGAGGCGATGGAGTGCCTCGGCGGCAACGGCTATGTGGAGGAGGGCATTCTGGCGCGGCACTACCGCGAATCCCCTGTCAATGCGATCTGGGAAGGCTCGGGCAATGTGATGTGCCTGGACGTGCTGCGGGCGTTGTCGCGAGAAGCGGATGCGGCCGGCGCGGTCTTGCAGGATCTCGCCGAGCAAGCGAAGGGGCTGCCGGGCGCCGGCGAGGCGGTCATGTTCATCGGCAAGGCATTCCGCAGGCCGGACTCGGAGCGTGTGGCGCGGTTGGCGGTCGAGAAGCTGGCGCTGCTCGCGGCGGCGGCTGCGCTCAACAAGGTGTCGCCACCTCAGGCGGAACTGTTCGCGGCGAGCCGGCTTGCCAACAATCACGCCAGCATGTACGGCGCCGTCGATCTCGCCAACGAGGACATCAGGAGCCTGCTGGAACGGGCGCTGCCGTGATCGGCGGTTTGTCCCGTCATGGCCGGGCTCTGTGCCCGGCCATCCACGTCTTTAGATCCCGCGTCGGAAAAAAGACGTGGATGCCCGGATCAAGTCCGGGCATGACGACAGCGAAACTGTGAAAGTCAGTTGATGGATTCTGTCGAAATTCCTGCGGACCAGCGCGCTCACTCCGGCCATCCGCCCCAACGCCGCCCCGCATCTGGAAATTCTGGGGCACGGCATTGTGGGGCCTGTTCATCTTCGCGGCGATGTTCGTTGGCCAGATCGGGGTGGTGGCCTGGTTTGTCCTGCGGCAGGGAGGGCCGATCGATATCGCCGCCGCAGTCCACGTGGTCGGCGGCGGACTGACGATTTCGCTCTCCGTGATCATGGGTTTGCCCGCGGTGCTCGCGGCGCTGTGGATCGCGATCCGCATCTCGCGTACGCCGTTTGCCGATTACCTCGCGCTGCGCTGGCCGTCATGGACCAATCTTGCGATCGGTGTCGTCGCCCTGATTGTTGTGGTCATGGGGTGGGACCTGCTGTCGCGCGCGGCGGGACGCGAGATTGCGCCCGGTTTCATGGGTGAGGTGCTGAATTCGGCGCGCGCCGATGGATCGCTATGGCTGCTGGTGATCGCATTCGTCGTCGCCGCGCCGATCTCGGAGGAATTTTTTGCGCGCGGCTTTCTCTACCGTGGCTGGTCGGAATCGTTTCTCGGCCCGGCTGGCGGCATCATGCTGTCGTCGCTGGTGTGGACCGCGCTGCATCTGCAATACGACTGGTTCTTTTTCGGCGAAGTGTTTTCGATCGGCCTGCTGCTCGGATATCTCCGCTATCGCTTTAATTCGACCTGGCTGACGGTGATCGTGCACGGCCTCAATAATCTGGCCGCGGTGGCGCAGACCATCTTGCTCACCGGGCAGGGGTGAAGGTTTTCAGGTCGGCATTTCGCGCGGGTTTGCCAGCCGATCGAGCGCGCCCTGCAGGATGAAGATCGCGGCGTGTTCGTCGATCACCTTCGCGCGCCGGGCCCGGCTCATGTCCATGCCGATCAATTCGCGTTCGACCGCTGCGGTGGAAAGCCGCTCGTCCCACAGGCCGATCGTCAGATCGGTGAGTTTCGAAAAATTGCGGGCGAAGGCGCGGGTGGATTGCGCGCGCGGTCCCTCGCTGCCGTCCATGTTGATGGGCAGGCCGAGCACGAAGCCAACCGCGTTGCGTTCGCCGGCGATGGCGAGCAGGCGCGCCGCATCGGCCTTGAAGGCGCTGCGCTGGATGGTCTCGACCCCGGTCGCGAGCCTGCGATCGGGATCGGATACCGCTACTCCAATGGTCCTGGTGCCGAGATCAAGCCCGACCAGCGCGCCGCGTTCAGGCCAGTGCGCGCTGGCGTCGATCAACGGTAGAATGAGGGCAGGCATGGCGTTCGCATAACACGCGGGCTGCAGTGCGCGCAAAGCGGGAAAGGCAAATGACAATGGATCGGCTGACATCATTCGGCCTGTTCGCGGTGACAGCGATGCTGGTGTGCTACGCGCTGGAGGATCGCGATCCGCTGTGTTCATCCTCGCGTTCGCGGCCGCCTGCGCGCTGGGTTCGGTTTACGGATTTCTGCAGGGCGCATGGCCATTTGGCCTTGTTGAGGCGGTCTGGGCGGCGGTCGCGCTGCGGCGCTGGAACGTCAGGCGGGGCGTGAATGCATAGCTCGCCGGCGTGGCGGGTGCTAATCTCAACTCTGTCCCGCGGCAACGACGCCCACGCCAAAGCCCCTTTTCACCTGAACGAGCAGACCATGTGGCCGGACCGCCGACTTATCGATCTTTTCAAGACCGAATTTCCGATCGTTCTGGCGCCGATGGCGGGGGCGATGGATGCCGACCTCGTCATCGCGGCGGCTCAGGGCGGCGCGCTGGGTTCACTGCCGTGTGCGCTATTGTCGACGGAGAAGGCGCGCGAGCAGGTCAATATCATCCGGCAGCGGGTGTCGGCGCCGGTCAATATGAATTTCTTTTGCCACAAGCCGGTCGACGCCGACCCCAAGCGCGAGGCTCAGTGGAAGCAGCGGCTCGCGCCTTACTACAAGGAATTGGGGCTCGATCCGGCGGCGCCGGTCAACGCCGCCAACCGCGCCCCGTTCGATGCCGCAATGTGCGAACTGGTCGAGGAATTGAAGCCGGAAATCGTGAGCTTCCATTTCGGCCTGCCGGACGAGGCGCTACTGAAGCGCGTCAAGGCGGCCGGCTGCGTCGTGATCTCGTCGGCGACCATCGTGAAGGAGGCGATCTGGCTCGAGGAGAACGGCGCCGATGCCATCATCGCGCAGGGCGCCGAGGCCGGCGGCCATCGCGGCATGTTCCTGACCGACAATATTGCCGAGCAGCCGGGTACGTTTGCATTGGTGCCGCAGGTGGTCGACGCGGTGAAAGTCCCGGTGATTGCGGCAGGCGGCATTGCGGACGGGCGAGGCATCGCGGCGGCGTTCGCGCTGGGTGCGGCCGGCGTGCAGATCGGCACCGCCTATTTGCGCTGTCCGGAATCCAGGGTGATCGCACCGGCTCGGTCAGCGCTCGGTCAGGCTCGCGATGATTCCACCGTCATCACCAATGTCATGACCGGACGTCCCGCGCGGGGGGTGGTTAACCGCGTGATGCGCGAGGTCGGGCCGATTTCGCCCGACGCGCCGGCGTTTCCCCATGCCGCGACGGGCCTGGCGCCGCTGAAGGCGGCGGCGGAGAAGCTCGGCAAGGTCGATTTCACCAATCTCTGGGCCGGCCAGGCGGTGCGGCTTGGCCGCGAGATGCCGGCAGCCGAGCTGACCCGGGCGCTGGCGGGCGCGGCGCTGGCGCGGCTGAGCCAGATGGCTCGCTGAGGCCGCCGCCCGCGGTTGCGGCGCAAAAGCCCCCTCTGCTATACGGCGGGCTGAATTTGCCGCCAGAGGCCATATATAATGTCCGTCGATGCCGCCACCGTTCGCCGTATCGCGCAGCTCGCGCGGATTGCGGTCGCTGAGACCGAGGTTCCGCATCTCCAGGGCGAGCTGAACGCGATGCTGGCTTTCGTCGAGCAGCTAAGCGAAGTGAACATTGATGGCGTCGAACCGATGACCTCGGTAACGCCGATGGAAATGAAGAAGCGCCCGGACGTGGTCAATGATGGCGAGATCCCGGACGACATAATCAGGAACGCGCCGGCCACCGACGATCATTTCTTCCTGGTGCCGAAAGTCGTCGAATAGGTTTCGTGGCGTTTTCGAGCGAAGCGGATACGGGATCGCGCGAAGAAAACGCGTCAAACGAGAGAGTCTTGGGAAATCCGATGTGTCTGCTCTGCGACGATGAGAAGGCCTACCAGGCCTATATGAATTATCTCGACGCGATGGAGCGGCAGGGCAAGGCCGCCGATCCCGACAAGGCGATGGACGCCGTGCTCGATGCGCTCGAAGCGGCCGACCAAGCCCGCATCAAGCAAGACGACCCGGCCAACGACAAGACGCTGTCTCCGTTCTTCTGCAGTCCGGTTAATAAATGACCGATTTGACATCGCTGACGCTCGCCGAGGCTCGAAGGGGCCTGGCGAGCAAATCCTTTACCTCCCTGGAACTGACCGACGCGCACCTCAAGGCGATCGAGGCCGCACGCGTGCTCAATGCCTTTGTCATGGAAACGCCGGATCAGGCCCGCGCCATGGCGCGTGAGGCCGACGCCAGGATTGTCAGGGGCGAGGGCGGTCCGCTCGCCGGCATTCCGCTCGGGATCAAGGACCTGTTCGCCACCAAGGACGTGCGCACCACGGCGTGCTCGAAAATCCTCGGCAATTTCGTGCCGACCTACGAATCCACCGTCACTTCGCAGCTCTGGCGTGACGGCGCGGTGATGCTGGGAAAGCTCAACAATGACGAGTTCGCGATGGGCTCGTCGAACGAGACCTCGTGCTTCGGTCCGGTGGTCAATCCGTGGCGGCGCGACGGCGCCAATACCGCGCTGGTGCCGGGCGGCTCATCCGGCGGCTCGGCGTCGGCGGTAGCGGCGCTGTTGTGCATGGGCGCGACCGCGACCGACACCGGCGGCTCGATCCGCCAGCCCGCGGCGTTCACCGCGACCGTCGGCATGAAGCCGACCTATGGCCGCTGTTCGCGCTGGGGCATCGTCGCGTTCGCATCCTCGCTCGATCAGGCCGGGCCGATCGCGCGTACGGTGCGGGATGCGGCGATCCTGATGCGCTCGATGGCGGGTCACGACCCGAAAGACACCACGTCGGTCGATCGCGCGGTGCCGGATTACGAGGCCGCGATCGGAAAATCCGTAAACGGCATGAGGATCGGCATACCCAGAGAATATCGTCTCGACGGCATGCCCGCGGAAATCGAAAAGCTCTGGAGCGAGGGCGCGGCCTGGCTCAAGGCCGCGGGCGCCGAACTGGTCGACGTTTCGCTGCCTCACACCAAATATGCGCTTCCGGCATATTACATTGTGGCACCTGCGGAGGCCTCGTCGAACCTCGCGCGCTACGATGGCGTGCGCTACGGCTTGCGGGCATCCCGGCCGCAGCGTTGGCGAGATGTATGAAAACACCCGTGGCGAAGGTTTTGGCGCCGAAGTCCGCCGCCGCGTCATGATCGGCACCTACGTGCTCTCCGCCGGTTATTACGACGCTTATTATCTGCGCGCGCAGAAAGTCCGCACCCTGATCAAGAAGGATTTTGAGGACTGTTTTGCCAGCGGCGTTCACGCGATCCTGACGCCGGCGACGCCGTCGGCGGCGTTCGGCGTTGGCGAGAAGGGCGCCGACCCCATCGAGATGTATCTCAACGACATCTTCACGGTGACGGTGAACATGGCGGGGCTACCCGGGATCGCCGTTCCCGCCGGCAAGGATTCGCAAGGTTTGCCGCTCGGTCTGCAGCTGATCGGCCGCCCGTTCGACGAGGAGACGCTGTTCTCGCTCGGCGAGGTGATCGAGCAGGCGGCGGGGCGGTTCACGCCGCCGAGGTGGTGGTGAGCATGGCCGATTTCAAAGCCAGTCTTTCGGGCGCAGCCCCTGCGCCCGACCTCGACGCGCCGCTTGCCGCGCTGTGGTGGGCCGCCAAGGGCCGATTGGGACGAGGCGCACAAGATCGTTCAGGATGAAGAGACCGCTGATGCAGCCTGGGTCCATGCCTATCTGCACCGTGTCGAAGGCGATCTCGGCAATGCCGGCTATTGGTACCGGCAGGCCAATAAGCCGGTTGCGACCGGGCCGCTCGAAACCGAATGGGACGGAATTGTTTCGGCGCTACTTGAGGCCGGTGGATCGAACATGAGTGCGGCAAGTCCAAAACTGATAAGAGGCGCCACCGGCGACTGGGAAGTCGTCATTGGCATGGAAATCCACGCCCAGGTCACCTCCAACGCAAAACTGTTTTCCGGCGCCTCGACCGAATTCGGCGGCGAGCCCAACAGCCATGTTTCGCTGGTCGATGCGGCGATGCCGGGCATGCTGCCGGTTATCAATGAGTTTTGCGTCGAGCAGGCGGTTCGCACCGGGCTCGGGCTGAACGCGCAGATCAACCTGCGTTCGGTGTTCGACCGCAAGAATTATTTCTATCCGGATTCGCCGCAAGGCTACCAGATCAGCCAGTACAAGTCGCCGATCGTGGGCGAGGGCGAAGTTGATCGTCGAGCTTTCCAGCGGCGAAAGCTTCACCGTCGGCATCGAGCGGCTGCATCTGGAGCAGGATGCGGGCAAGTTGCTGCATGACCGCAGTCCGACCATGTCTTATGTCGACCTCAACCGTTCGGGCGTCGCCTTGATGGAGATCGTCTCCAAGCCGGACATACGGTCGTCCGAGCAGGCCAAGGCCTATTTGACGAAGCTGCGTTCGATCCTGCGCTATCTCGGCACCTGCGACGGCGACATGGAGAAGGGTTCCTTACGCGCCGACGTCAACGTCTCCGTGCGCAGGCCGGGAGAGCCGCTCGGCACCCGCTGCGAGATCAAGAACATGAACTCGATCGCCTTCATCAGCGAGGCCATCGAATACGAGGCACGGCGCCAGATTGGCATTCTCGAAGACGGCGGCACCATTGATCAGGAAACCCGGCTGTTCGATCCGAACAGGGGCGAGACCCGCTCGATGCGCTCCAAGGAAGAGGCGCATGACTACCGCTATTTTCCCGATCCTGACCTGCTGCCGCTGGAGTTCAGCGAAGCCTATGTCGCCGAACTGAAGGCCAAGCTGCCCGAATTGCCGGACCAGAAGAAAGCCCGCTTCATCGCCGACTTCGGCCTGTCGCTCTATGACGCGGGAGTCCTGGTGGCCGAACGCGAGAGCGCGGACTTCTACGAGACCGTGCTGGCAGGGATTCGGGACAAGGTTCGCGACGGCAAGCTCGCCGCCAATTGGGTGATCAACGAATTGTTCGGGCGGCTCAACAAGGAAGGCCGGGACATCTCGGGGTCGCCGGTGTCGGCCGAACAACTCGGCACCATCGTCGATCTGATCGGGGAGGGCACGATCTCCGGCAAGATCGCAAAGGACCTGTTCGAGATGGTCTGGCAGGAGGGCGGCGACCCCCGCGCGCTAGTAGAGGCGCGCGGCATGAAGCAGGTCACCGACCTGGGCGCGATCGAGAAGGTGGTCGACGACATTATTGCCGCCAATCCCGACAAGGTCGAACAGGCGCGTGCCAAACCACAACTGATTGGCTGGTTCGTCGGCCAGGTGATGAAGTCGTCCGGCGGCAAGGCCAATCCGCAAGCCGTCAACGATCTGCTCAAGGCCAAACTCGGCGTCTGACGTCGGCGCGGCATCGCGCTGGCGCCTCGGTTGAAGCGCGCGTGCATCGATCGTTCATCATAAGCTCACGGTGCATCGCGAGACGAAATCGCACCTGCGAATCAGCCGCACGCGATTCGCGCAAAAAGCCGGGTTTGGCGAACGGCGATGCGGCGCGAAGCCGTTGACCATGAAAATTTTTTTATTGCCAAAAACCGCGACTCAGAGTCCACGCAACGTGCTTTTAGCCAGCCCCGATCAGTCGCGATGACATCGGCTGCGCGCGATCGTTCAATGAATCGATGACGGAAATGCCTGCGGCACAGGCGCTTCTTGCGATATTGAGAGCAGGCGGTGTCGGATTTTCACGCTCATCTCGCATCGCCGGGCGAATGAATTGTGGTGTTGTCGATGAATCCGCACAGCAAGTCTGCGCTGGGCACGTCAACACTTCCTTAAGCAGGACGCTGTTTTTTTCAATGTGTTGGTGTATTCGGGATGCAGTGCATTCGATTCCCGAGTGCACGCAGCGATTAAGCCATCTCACTATATTAGGAGGGCAACATGGCCAAGAAAGCTAAGAAGGCAAAGAAAGCGAAGAGCGCAGTGAAGAAGACTGCGAGGAAGACCCGCCGGGTCAAGAAGAAGAAGTAAATCTCGCTTTGAAGAAATTGCCGGCGGCTTGATGCCGGCACGTCACGAGAGCCTTCAGGACAATTTGCTTTTCGAAGCTGATTAAATCGGACGGCTCTGGTCGACGAAAGAGGGTGTCGGCGAGACATCAGGTCAAACGGCTGGACCGACCTTTCGAAGAGCTCGAAACCGGTCCGGCAGAAGAAACCAGTTTTCTTCGTTCGGTGCGGATCCTTCTAACTCCGCAATTTCACCGGCGATCTTTAAGCCCAAGTGAAATCTGGTCCTGACGTGTTCGCCGACGCCCTCGTTCCCAGTGCCGCCGCTGTCGATGCCCGGCGCGCTGATTTTCCCAAAATCCCTTTTGCGATACCGCAGCGTTCGGGTCCCGAAACGCGTTTACGCCGGATTCATCGCGATCATTAAACCCCCTTTCAAATCTGGTCGGTGATGATCATCCCAGCAAGCCGGCAAACGGCGCGGGGGTCACGGGGCGTTGACAAGCGGAGCAGGGGCCGCGCTCGGGAAAGGTGCGGCAAAATCAAAAAAGGAGATGACGGATGTTTCAGGGGCACATCGCGGGCGAACCCTCCGGTTGGCGTAATCCGGTTTTTTGTCTATCGTCGTGGTCGATGTCGAAGCGCCCGCCATTTCCTTCCAGCGCCGGATGGTCGAACGCCATTGATCAGGCGCTCGAACGCGCGATCCTGGCGTTGCGGATGCAGCGTCCGGACGAGGCCGAGCGCCTTGCCGCCGAGGTGCTGAAGGCGAACCGCGGCAACGCCCGCGCGGCGCGGATTCTCGGGCAGGCGCTGCTGATGCAGAACCGCCCGGCCGAGGCGATCGTACCGCTGGAAAGGGCGGCGCGCCGCAGCGGCGATCCGGCGATCGAAACCCTGCTTGCCGCGGCGCTTGGCCGCGGCCGGACGCCGCGACGAGGCGCTCGACCAATTGCGCCGGACCACGGCGCGGCGGCCGCCGTTCCCGCCGGCGTTTCTCGAACTGGCCGGCCAGCTCGCCAAGATCGGGCGCTTTGACGAGGCTATCGCGGTACTCGAAAACGGACTTGCGTTCGCGCCCGACGTCGTCGAGCTGCGAATCGAGCTCGGCTTCCTTCATCTCAAGCGCAACGACCGCGCCAAGGCGCGGGCGACGTTGTTGCAGGTGCTCGCGGCGGCGCCGGAACGATCCGATGTTCTGGCTGCGCTGGCCAAGGTGATGGCGCTCGATGGCGACTATGCCGCCGCCGCCGATCTCTATCGGCGGGCGCTCGGCGCTGCGGCCCGACGATGCCGTGACGCGCAATAGTCTCGGCCTGTGCCTGCTGGAAATGGGTGAGCGCGACGCGGGAGAAGCGAGCCTGCGTGCGGCCGCGCGCGGCGCGCCGCAGATGGCCGGGCTGGCGATCACGTCGCTTGCCACCGCCTCGCACGGCCGTTTTTTCCTGCGGCCCAGCGCAGCGGCGAAGTTCCTGCGCGTCGAAAGACCTGACGCTTCAGGCCCGGAACTGCCGCCGGTAGACGCCGGTCTCGCGGTCGATGGCGGTCATGAGATCGTGCGCCCGCTGCGTCTCTTCGTTGGTGAAGGCCGCGGTGCGCGCCACCCAGCTTCTCGCGCTTGACCGGCAGGCATTGCGCGACCGGCGTGCCCTTCGGCAGCACGCCGCTGAAATTCAGGTCGTGCCAGTGCGCCGGAAAGTGGATCCAGTTGTCGTGGTAGCGGTCGCAATCGACCAGACCGGTCAGTGTGGTGAACGGCAGGTCGAAGCGGTTGACCGGATGCGTGAACAACAGCGCGTAGCCATCCGGCGCCTCGATGGTCCAGAGATTGTGGAATTTGATCAGGAAGCGGTCGTCTTCGAACAGCGGCGTGCCGGTCACCTGGCTGGCATCGTGGAAGCCGATCGGCGAGCGCACGAAGTTGACTGCGCCGCCGGGCGGCAGATCGTTGTCCCAGGTGAACTCGCCGTTCTCGACCTTGAGGTCGCAGATCAGCGGGATCAGGAAGCCGTACGTCATGGCGTCGATAAATGGCGGGCAGCGCTTGACCGTGTCGTCCGTCCGAGGAGTTGACCGCGTTGAACGCCTGCGGCGGCATCGCCTTGAACCAGTCCGGCAGACCGAGCGCCGCCGGCACCGGCGGCGGCAACAGGCCTTCGAGTTCCGCCGGGCAGCGGAATGTCAGCGTCATCGCATTATCTTCACTGGACGTCACGTCCTGCTCCATGACCGCCGACTAGCGACATTATGTATGATGTTGGCGGAGCCGGAGGGATTCGAACCCTCGATAGGGCTTTACAACCCTATAACGGTTTAGCAAACCGCCGCCTTCAGCCTCTCGGCCACAGCTCCGATATTGATTTTGTTAGGGTTTTGGCTGGGTGGCAGAGACAATACCAAGCCTCTGCTACCATTTTGCTACCATTTCCCCCACGGCATCAGCCGCTCGGCTTCATTACCGCGCTGCCGAACGCGGCGTCAATGCGGGCCACGGCATCCTCCTGCATCCCGGGGATCACGTGGCTGTAGGTATCCAACGTCAACGCCACGCGGATGTGGCCGAGTTGCTCGCTGGCGACCTTGGGATGTACGCCGTTCGCCAGCAACGCCGTGGCGTGTCCGTGCCGGAGATCATGGAAGCGAATCCGGGGCAGATCGGTGCTGGCGATGAACCGATCCCACGCGTGGCCGATGCTGTTGGGCTGGATCGGGGAGCCATCCTCCCGGGCACAAACAAACGTATCCTCGGTAAGGCGGACGCCAAGCCGCAAGAGCTCCTCGGACTGTCGCAGCCGCCACGCGCGCAGCTCGGCAATCGCGATGCGGGCGCTTAGAGGCCCAACCGCGAGACGACATATCATGCGGCCTGCGCCGGATCTTCCTTCAAATCGCCGCGCGCGACGATCTGCAGCGCGTCGTCCGGCAGCGAGCGCTGCAGCGCTTTGGCCTCGTCCCAGGGCGCGCGCATCCAAGCCTCGTATTCTTCGTCCGTGGTCAGGATCACCGGCATCGCCTTTGGATGAACAGGCTCGACGATGGCGTTCGCGGCCGTGGTCAGGAAGCCATAGACCAGATGAGGCCCGGGGATCGGCTTTGACTTGGGGCCGCGGTCGCCTCGAAATTCGGTCCAGATGCCGGCAAAGGAAAACAGCGGCCGGGCCTCGCCCCGCGCAAACCAGACGATGTCCTTCTTGCCGGTGTCGGGATTCCGCTCCGGCGCAAATTCGGCAAAGCTGTTGGCCGGCACCAGGCAGCGGTCCTCGGACCTGAGCCAGCCGCGCCAGTGCGGCGATGAGGTATTGCGGATGTTGGTGACGGGGGCGCCACCGGCGCGCGGCGGAGGCGGCATTCCCCAGCGCATCATCGAAAGCTCGCGGCCTGCTTCGGTGTTGCGCACCACGGGCGCCGGAAAATCGGGATACACCCCGGGGATCGGCGGCAGGTTGCCGACATAGCGGTTGATCACCCGGAACAGGGCAATGATGGCGGCCTGATTTGTGGTGATGCTGTAGAGATTGCACATTGACCAAACCTGTAGGGTCGCGGGGCCGCTCCGGGCCTCAAATCCTAGTGGCGTTGCATAGTGCCGCAAGGTCGGCTGCCCGCGCCAGCTTGCGGCGTGCTCAATACGTGCTCAATGAGCCGTGGTTGCTTCTTTCTTCGGGAGCGCCATGATGTAGGCCGCAAGCGTCTGCCTTTGGCGTCGGTACCGGATAGTCGAAAGGGGCGGGCCCAAGTTAGAATCAGAGCTCCGAACCGGAGGTTAGAAACTGGCCCCCGACATCAACAGAACTGCACCGATTGCCATAAGGAGAATGCCCGGCCAGTTCGTTCCGAACCCCAAGAACCCCAGGCCGCGCCGTGGCGGCTCCAGAGTGCCGCGAACCGGCCGGGAGGAATCCCGGCCGCTAAGCGGCCCCCGCCAAATAGCACTCCGCACCATGTACAAGATTCCACCGAAAACGAGCAGCGCGCCAAGCCCAATCAGGACCATTCTCGCCTCCTCAATTCATCGCTGTCACGCACAACAGAACCGGGAGATGTAGGGATTCGTTCCGGTAATCAATGCCGGGAGGCGCGGGCCGTAGTATCGCGGCAAGCACTACACCATTGCGCAAGGCTAACTCCTGGAGATGGACGGTCCAGTTGGCGGCGTTGTGCGTTTTCTGTGTGCCGCCCGTTTTTAATGTTTTTTAAGTCGACTCCCGGACGTAAGGGGAATTCTACTGATCCCATCACCGCCTCTCATCGGCTTCTACCGGTGACTGAGAGTGTTGCGCTCCCGCCTGAAGCAAGGTGGAATGCAATGAGAGATTACCCAGCCGCAATCCCAATGTTCGCAATTCAGCAGCTCCGCTGCCCAAAATGCCGCGCGCACTGAAGCTTGCGCGCACCTCGCCGGGGCCTACAGGATTTGAACTCAAGAGGTTCGACTGTTCCGAATGCGATCACGTCGAACAAATCGCCGTACCGTCGGATGATCCAATGAAATCCGATGCTGTTGGTTGGTTCCTTGGCGACCTACAGCCGCCAAAATAAAAATCGCTCAGTGAGCTGTCTTGATCGGAGGACGTCATGGTCCAAAGAAACGGCCCCAGCGCGGGGGCCGAAGAGGCCGAGAGGCTCGACTTGAGAAGCATGCGCGATTGGAAGCAGGTTTAATCGATCCAGTGAGCGCCATTCAGCCTGCGCTAACCGCTGAGCATCAACACCGAGAAGAGCCTATCGTTCTGGCAGGCCGATCAAGGCGATGTTCAAGTAGCCTCATGCGCCTCCGGGTTCCGTGGTTGTGGTCAATATTGGTCACTTTCCGGAAAAATAGGCGCGAGGGAAGAAACGGCCCCTGGCGGCAACGATGCACGCGCGCACCGTTCAAGAAGATCGCTCGCGATATCAACAAGGATGCACGCAACCATGCCCGTTCATTAAAGGGCAAGAGGCAGATGGTGGTTCGCCCTCTTCCCCTTTGCCTTCAGTCCTGAACCGTTATTCCGAGAAGCGAGGCGCGCTTTCGGACGGCCGAAGGACTGCGATGGAGTAGCCGTGCAATCTCGGAAGGGCTCTTGTCCGATGCTGCCATCTCTCGCAACTGATCATCGTCCTCCGGTTTCCATAGCCCGGCGCTCGAATGGCGTGCGCTCATTTCTTCATCTTCAACCGAGGGGTTCGGCGCCGGCGCCGGCTGCAGATTGTCTTCGGCCGGCG
Organism: uncultured Alphaproteobacteria bacterium; assembly: GCA_963745785.1. Taxonomy (GTDB): domain Bacteria; phylum Pseudomonadota; class Alphaproteobacteria; order Rhizobiales; family Xanthobacteraceae; genus Bradyrhizobium. Next base: position 158,277 of record CAVUYV010000010.1, read on the forward strand.
CACGGTTCATGTACCAGCTAAATCCAAGTCCGATAAAGCCCGCCACCACCAACCAGGCCCCGGCTACCATCATCCAATGCGGATATTCCATCTCGGAGAACACGCCATTTCCCCTTCGTCTTCAGACCAATTCTAATCTGGGACCGGCTATTTCCCCTTCAGGCCCAGTAGGTCCACACCTCTAACCCAGACCTCCGTCTGATCTGGGAGAGCCACCTTGCAAAAGCTTCCGATGCCGTCGACCCAGGTTCGGCTAAGGAGCATCAGTCTCACGTTCTTTACCATCGAGCATTCGCCCTGCCTGCCGGGCGCAGTGCAGGCTTCGATGCCCCCCTGTCCCACGTTGTACTCCTCCTGGGGCTCTGTGCGGGGAACCTGCTGGGCCGTCGCGGAACAACCCACGAGAAGATATGCGGTAGCCAGCGCCATTGCGGCAGCCTTGATGCGCGTCATGGTTCCCCTTCGCCTTCAGCCCCAGCTCTACAAGTCGGCGGCGGCAGAGCCAGCGTGGCGCAACACGGAGGATCGCCAATCCTTTCCTGCCTTGTCGCACTCTTCGCGAATGTACGGCAGCGCCCTCAAAATGTCCTGACGGGCGGCCCAATGAGATCTTCCAAACGTGTCGGTGAATCCAATTCGTTGATAAATCACCTTTTGCGAGCCTTTCGTGAGCCGGCACCAGATATGCTGAGTATTGCTCTCCGACGGCAAGTTTTGCGGGGAGGCCGGCTCCCAAGTGCCCCCGCGAGGTATCCTGATGAATAGGGTAATTATCCAATGTCGAAAGTAGCCCGAAGCCTTTGGACTGATAAAAATGGCCCTTGAATTCGACTAGCGCCTGGGTCAGCGAAACCTCGCCAGGGCCCAAGTTCGTTGCGCTCAATCGCAGAACACTTGGGATGTAATCTGATCCCTGCTCAACAACTTGCGCCATCGCGAAGGAAATGCGGACAGCTGGCTTCGGATAGATGAACTTTGACCAGACATTCCAAACAAAGCCGGCGAGAGAAACCCCAGCCTTCAGGCCCAGTTCGACTAGCCGGCGAATGTTCCGCAACCGGAAGGCGAATGCAATAGAGGACACGCGAAAAGCCGCCCCGTGAGGGCTTGGCAATTCGTTCCCGCGGTGTCGGCTCGTGCTCGTGAATTTTAGGCTGTTCGGTTTTAGATCATACTGCCCGGCATAAAGCATCTGATCTTGATGGTATCACCTTCAATCATAGGCATAGGCCAGACCATCGTTCGACCTGCGCGATTCGGCACCGTGACTAAGGCATCATCTGGAACATCGATCCATCGGCCGCCAAGACGGACGCGGTAATGGCCGTCCTTTGATTTCCCAATCGACGTCGCTAACGGCGGTTCCATCCGCGTCGGAGCAACACAGAAAACCCTTGCCGCTCTTCAAGCTGTCGAACCACGCCTTCATTTCCGGAGTTGATTTCGCGAACTGACCGCGATCACGCGCTTCGCTGGCCACGATCAGCAATGCAAGGCTGATGATAATTCCCGCCAGTCGCATTTGCGCCGCCTAGTCGAGGAAGTGTTTCGCAATCCCGAGGCGAACGCAAGCCGATTTCCCCACAGCGGGGAATTGGCAATTGAAAATTCAGCAAATCAAGTGGGCGCCATTTCCCCTTCGCCTTCGGCAGGTCGACGCGAGCCTCACGAAACTCTGCCGGCTAGGCGGCGGCGCCGCTGCGCTCGTTCTTCGGGCGGTGCCGAGGGATCGATAATTTTGTCGCTTCGCCTTGGTGGCTAGTTCCTTCGCGCGAACCGGCATCCACTTCGCTCGAAAACGCTATGGAAATCATATCTCCTTGCCGCGTTTGCGCATCTCGGCGCGGAATTCGCCATTGACGGCCTCGGCAAAGACCTGCGCCCACTGATTCATATAGGACATGCTGAATTGAATTGCCCGTGGCTCAGTGGAGAGCAATTTCTGGCCGAGCGGCGACTTGTAGAACGTGACCAGGTCCTTCAGCTCCTGCTCGGAAAACTCGTTGGCGTAGACCTTCGCCATCCCCTCGCCGATTTCCTTCTCGCGGCCGGCAAGCTTCTGGGCGACGATGACGGCAACCTCATTGAGATCCTTTTGATAGTTGAGGTTGCTCTGCATCAACTGATTCTTGGTCTGCTCGACGATGTTGGGGACCGCGCTGGCGTACATGGCGGCGGCGTTTTTCATCGTCAGAATCTCCTTTGCCGCGGCGATCGCTGCCGGAGAAGCCTGTTTGAGCGGAGGCGCAGCCGCAGGCGCTTGCTGGGCAACCGCCGGGGCGCCGGCGACGGCCAGTCCCAACGCAAGGCTTGCGGCCGACAACATTCTTGAAAGGCGATTCATTCAATTCTCCTAAGATTGCGGCGTCACCGCCGTTCAACTACGCGAATTCCCTCGGAGCCCGCCAGGATTGCCGTGCTGGCAAGACCAATGAACAGCCCCTGCTCGACCACACCCGGTATCAAGGCCAGTAATCCGGCCAGGCGCGGGCATCGGGTATCCGTCCGAGACGGGCATCGACAATCCAGTGGCCGCCATCGGTGACAAAAACGTGGCCGTCCTTGCCCTTTCGGACCACCATTTGCCCGGAAACGCTTTGCGCAAATGCCTCGCCGGTCTGCTGCAAAGAGTAGCAACATAGGCTGAAAGCACCTGGCAATCGATTTGCTGGCACCGAACGTTAGCGGAACGACCTGCTACCATTTTGCTACCCAACTCGGTAGCAGGAGCCGGGATAAGGCGGGACGACGCCAGCCTTGTGACGTTGCGACGGAGGGGGGCATCCCGAAGTCGTCCCGTTCTAGGTGGTTCGCTTAAGTCCACCGGACCCTCAGTCAGCGCTGATAAATAACGCTTTTTTCGCCTTCCCGATTTTTGATTTGTACCGGGCGTTACGTAGCGCAAGGCGCCTTTGAACCCGAGCGCTTGATTTCTCATCTCACTTGCCCTGTCGACTTCCTGCTTCAACCGTATCATCGATGAGTCGCTCCAATCCCACGTTTGGCTGGGAGAACTTGCGCAGACGAGGTGCTGTTAGGTCGCTGGGCCGATTACGCCCTCTTCGGCAAATATCTCACTAGATCAATGATTTAGGCCAAGATCACCAATTTGGTTGCGTGTTATTTGTGCAACACGTCGCGGAAAACAATCAGTCGGAAGAGCTTTGGAGCAGTTCCTTTGTTGCCTGTGCAAATTCGATCGGTAATTGTCGTGATGCGACGGAGGGGGGCATCCCGAGGTCGCCCCGTTAAGTGGTTCGCTTTTGTCCCTCGCGTTCATGCGGGTGTGTCCGAAGACGCGAAACGACTGAGCGGTTTTCAAGGGATTAAGGGAACCAACCTTGGGGTGCTTCTTCACCCGGCGGATCCGGAACCTTCCCTACAGAGCAACTTGGAGGTTAACATGAAGATGGTTAAGAGCCTTATCCTCGGCTCAGCGGCGGGTCTGGTCGCCATGAGTGGGGCACAGGCAGCCGATCTTCCCGTCAAGGCCGCACCGGTCGAGTACGTGAAGATTTGCTCCCTGTATGGTGCCGGATTCTTCTACATCCCGGGCACCGATACCTGCATCAAGCTGGGTGGTTATCTGCGCGTCGACACCACGTTCAACGGCAGCATCTACGATCAGCCGGCGTGGTCCGGTGACCTCGGTCAGCAGAACCGCTATCGCGACTACTTCGCCGCCCGTTCCCGTATGGCGCTGACGGTTGATACCCGCACCGCCACCGAATACGGCGTGGTCCGCACCTTCGCCCAGGCCGACTTCCAGTTCACCACCTTTAACAGCAACAACCTTAACCCCAACTCTTTCGTTACCAACGCCGCCGGTAATGGCCTCAGCGGTCTGCTGGGCAACGTCGGCGAAGGCTATGTCGCGGTCGAGTTCGTGTTCCTGCAGTTCGCCGGTTTCACCTTCGGTAAATCGGCCTCGGCCTATGCGACACCTTGGCATGGTTATCCGGGCAACAACTCCTCGTTCCTGCTCGGCGGCCATACCACCGTCACCGGCATCAACAATATCCAGTACTCATGGCAGTTCGGTAACGGCGTGTCCGCCACCCTTGGTGTGGAAGACTCGGTCGCGTTCGAGCGTACCAGTATCTTCAACCTGGCGAATGGCCTCAGTGCGACTGGTATTAACGGCAGCGCTTACGGCGGCGACCATGTTCCTGACATCGCCGGCAACATCCGCGTCGATCAGGCCTGGGGTCTGTGGCAGCTTTCGGCAGCGTCGCATGTCAGTGAATGCGTCGTACAATTGTCTGTCGCCGGGCCTCGTTGGCGGATTTGTCGTACCGAACAACAACTCGGAACTCAGCGGTCACCCGACCGACAAGTGGGGCTGGGCGGTGATGACGGCCTTGCAGATCAAGAACATCCCGTGGGGTGCCGGCGACGACATCAAGATGGATGCGTCCTTTTCAAAGGGTATGACGAAGCAGGTGATCGCCACTGACTCAGGTTCGCCCAGCTTCGCGATGTTCGGCAGCGGCAGCAGTGTGTTTGCCAGGCAGGGCGGCGGGCTCCTGGCCGGCGTACCAGAGCGTTGGCTTCGGCGCGACCACGGATGCGGTCTATCTTCCGGTCTTTGCTGGTGGCACTGGCGATCTGAAGCTGACGACTGCCTATGGTTTCCGTGGTGCGTACAACCACAACTGGGATCCATACTGGTCGTCGAGCCTGTTCGGCAGCTGGTCCGCTGTCCGTTATGACGGCAGCGAATTTGACCTCACCACTGCCAAGGGCCAGTTTTGCGCTACCGTCAGGGCGGGTTGAGCGCTCGGTGCCGCCAGGTCTGTGGATTTCACTGCAATCCGAACTTCGACGTCTCGCAGCTCGGTTTTGTCACCCGCTGGACTCCTGTCAAGAACCTGACGTTCTCGGCCGAAGTAATGTGGTTCCACCTCAACCAGAATTTCACTGGTGCTGCGACGCTGACGCCTGCGGCTCCGAAGCCGATCGCCGTCTACGAGTTCAAGGACCAGAACACGGTGGCTCTGAACGTCCGCGTTCAGCGCAACTTCTGATCCCGATCGTCTGACGACTGACCTCCAAGAGAACCTCCGGCGGGAAACTGCCGGGGGTTTTTCGTATGGCGCTTTCCGGCAATGTGACCGGGTGGATACCCTCGACCTCTTCGGAAGTTTCGTGATGCAAAACGGAATCCCTGCGATTCCGAATTGTGCGTTGTGCCCTTGGCCAACTGTGTCTAATTCTCAGGAATTAAATCGGTCTACGAGTACAAGGACCAGGACACGGTGGTTCTCAACGTTCGCGTTCAGCGCAACCTCTGATCTCGATCGTCTGACGACACTCTCTAAAGAACCTCCGGCGGGAAACCGACGGGGGTTTTTTCGTTAGGAAATGCAGTGCCGAGGGATCCGGAATGTCGCAATAGGGGGATGGCAAATTCCACCCGGGTCCGGCGATTGGACAAGTCAGCCGGGCCAGCGGAACAGGCTTTTCCCTATTGCTTCGACGAGAAAGTTTGAACCGGCATCCGACAGATGTACGATATCGGTGGCTATCACGTCATTTGCCGTCGGTCCGATCCGCGTCAGGCACCCTTCTGAATTGCACAGCACATGCCACGCCGAAATATATTCCACACCGGCGGCCTTGCTGAAGGCTTCCATTTGCTGATCGGCCTCGGGGCCTGACACGCCAGCAGCGATTTTTCGGGAATGCTGTGTCGAAATCGATAGAAGTTCACCAGCGAATGAGGAAGGGTGCGTTTCCACACCGGCACCGGGCCCAGGATCACAATCCGCCTGACATTGACGGCCTTGATCCGTCTGATCGTTTCCCGCAGCTTGTCGAGATCATTATTCTTGCCCCACATCGCATGAAGCAGGACGATCTCGGGGACTGACGATTTGATGAAGCCAAACACGAGATCACTGGCCTGGTCGCACCAGGCAATGGATCCAGTCTCCAGAATTGGTGCGCAGCCCGGTGCCGAAAAGCGAGCGAGGCGAAACGGGACAGTCTCCTGGGCTTTTCTCAATCCCGGATAGAGCGCCGCGGCAGTGGAATCGCCCCACAGAAACAACAGGGGGTTGTCGCCCTGGTCAATGCAGTTCGCATTGAATTGAGCGCCAGGCGCTTCCAAAAAGCACTTATCGCGGAATCCGGCGTTGTTCTGTGAGGCAAGCTGCGCGATATCGCGGATTTCCGGCGAGAAGCGAAAGCCAAAGCCTGATGCTGCTGCCGTTACAATCCCAATAATGCCGACGGCAATCAACCCGAAAGATAGCTTCGGCACGACATATGGCTTTCGACGAAGCGGCATTTCGACGAAGTGGAATGTTAGCCACGAAAGAACAATACTAACAATGACAGCGGCCCAACTGTCCAGGAGGTTTGGGTTGCCATTCCGCATGATCGCCAGATAGGACAAAAGCGGCCAGTGCCAGAGATAAAGCGGATAGCTGATCAATCCGATCAGCACCATCGGCCGGTTCGACAGCAAAATCCTGTTCAGCCATGAATTTGGCGAGGCAGCACAGCAGAATCAGCACCGCGCCAAGCACCGGCATACAGGCCGGGAAATATGCTGTTCTTGTCGAGCCCGATCGCAGCACCGGCGATTGCCGCCAGGCCGACAGTGGCCAACACATTGTCCAGCTGCGGATGCCGTCGTTCTTCACGCTCCGGGGCTTCCACGTAGTGATTGGCTGACAATGCCGCCGGCCAATAACTCCCACGCTCTCGATATCGGCGAGTAGAACGACCATTCCTTGTAGCCGAAGAAAATCAGCCAGGCTGACGCGCGAACGATGCGATCGCGATCCGACCATCCAGAATCGTCGACGCTCCGATCCGAACATCATCAGGATGATGCGGCGGCCAGAAAATATAGAACTGTTCCTCGATGCCGAGCGACCACAAGGTGGAGGAGCGGATTTTCGGCTGCGTCCGGCGCGAAATAGCCGACCTGGTTCGAGTTGAAACAGGTTGGATACGAACGCAACGCCCGCTGCAATGCTCTCACCGAGCAAGGAGAAGCCGGCCGGCAGAAGAACAAACCAACCGATCAGATAGGTGACGGCCAGCACGACGAGGAGCGCCGGAAATATTCGCCGAATCCGCCGCGCGTAAAATTCGGCCGGTGAGAAAGCGCCGGCCTTGATCTGCGCGAGAATGATACGGGTGATCAGGAAGCCGGAAATAACGAAGAAGATATCGACCCCGACAAATCCGCTCTGGAATCAGGCCGGAGATGCGCGTGATATCCGACCACCAGCAGAATGGACACCGCGCGCAGGCCGTCGATATCAGCACGATAGGCAATCGTCTCTTTTCGGTCCGGGCCGAGTGATCGGCAAGGTGATGCTCCTCAACTGCTTCATGCTAGCGTTTATCGTGGTGCTCGTGCCGCCGGTGCCGAGTATCGCAGCCGCTCTGTTGTTTGTACAATTCCGAATTTCGCGAGGCCTTAACCGACGCATATCGGGTTCCGACGCGGGATGCGTTCGGCAGCAAAAAGGCCGACACGAAGCCGGCCTTTTTCATCTTGAACCTAATTCTTGTCAATACCGTGTAGCGGCCGGTCCCATCCCAGCCAAAGCGATAGCTCTTCGCCCCCGGGAGAGGGCCTCGAAAATCGGGGCAAACAGCAGCGCGCCCCGGGGCAAGCAGTTTTCGATAAAAACCGAGTCACCCGCCCACTACCCTGAGCTGCGAATGCCTGGTACTTGATCCTGATCGGCGGTGTATGCTGACCTTCTTCCCAGCAACTCGCCCCGCATGCGGTTCATGAGGTTTTTCATTTTCACGCCGCGCAGTCCCAATCCAGCCAGAAACAGAGGCGCGACAAGATGATTAGGAACGGGCTTTACGCAGCTCAGACGAAGGCTCTGGACGGCTTTGAAGGCGGCGAACTCGGCGTCGTGGTGCTGCGCGACGGCACGATCCGTGGTGGCAGCTCGTTTTTTTATGCCTTTGGCACCTACAGTTGTTCCGATGGTAATTGGAAGGGTGAAGTGACCATGCAGGAACACACTCCGGCTCCTGCCTGGCGACCGATGGCAGGAAGGGTCGTCAGTCTCGGATTCAGCGGCACATATACCGATGAGAGTGCCGTAATAGGTCTTACAGCACTCGTCGGCGACCGAAGTATTCGATACGAGGGATTCTTTCGGATGCTGATAGCGGATTAACCGGCTCAGCGTACCCAAGGGTCCGGGTGGCGGATTTTTTTGCCACGAAACTTCGCTTACGTTTTGATTCGGTCATGCCGATGGGTTGACTGGTGGTGTGGCCGGGGCTCGACGCATGGTCCTCCTGGAAACTCATTGTTCGCTGGATACGATCCAGAAAAGGACACGTCAATTGTCCACGCGGGACACGCCTCGCGTCTTGTTCGCCAGAGGCTGCCGATGCATAATCCGTGAGTTCGTAGCGCACTATTCGAACTCCAGTTTGGGAGCTTGATCACGCCTCTGCCAACGCGCCGGTATTTCCCTCAACCGGACACGCCCCAGACATGGCAAAATCGACGCCAATGGACTCATTTCGGAAGTCGTCTTGATTTCGATCAACCAGCATTAGTTCGTGATGGGGTCAACTTAAAACCGATGCGCCATCCTTTCCGACGCGCGCTTCCAGCGCGGATTTTTGCAAAGGAGCCCGTCGATGAAATCGACCGATAGATTCTTGAAGGCTAACCGCCGCGCGATGCTGACTGCTTCCGGCGCTGCCGATGCTGATTCCAGTCTCAGCAATGGCGAGGGTTGACTTAGATCAATCAATAGTTGGGCAATTCGGCTGAGGGTATCAAATATTGTGATCGGTATTGCTAACTTCCGTGGAGGACAAGATGCTAATTTCATTTTCGACCTTGGCGCTCGCATCACAATTGTTGATGACGGTCGCGGACGACATTCCAAAATTTGATATTGCTCGGGGCTGCCGAGCCGACAATACGAATACCTCCGGCCTTAGCGTTGGATCGAATGAATTCGAACGAAGGGCTGCATCCATGACGAGCAAGTAGCTCGAGATCAGCTTCAAGCACAATGGTCGCAGTTTGCTCCCTCCGATCGCAATATGTGTACTAGCAATGAGACTGATGTCCCTGGAGCGCCGCCCAGTTACGTTGACTTGTTGACATGCCTCCAAGGACAACAGCTGGCAAAAAAGATGCCGAAGAATGCCGATTTCGATGTCCGGCAGACGGATTCGGCGGTCGCATACATCAAGCAGCACGCGAAGGACGGCAAGCCGTTCTTCATGAGCGTGAACTTCATGGGCATGCACCAGCCGACCAGCCCGAACAAGGCGTTCCAGGGCAAGTCGCACCTCGGCAACTACTCCGACAAGATGATGGAAATGGACGCCAACATCGGCCGCATCATGGACGCCATCCGCGCCGAGGCGCCGGACACCATCGTCATCCACACGGCGGACAACGGCGCCTGGCAGGACGCGTGGCCCGACGCCGGCACCAATCCGTACCGCGGCGAGAAGGGCACGGGCTTCGAAGGGGCCTTCCGGGTGCCGGGCATCATGTGGTCGCCGGGCAGAATTCCGGCAGGGCAGGTGCTCACCGAAATGATGTCGCACATGGACGTGTGGCCCACCACCGCCACGATGGTCGGCCTCACCCCGCCGCCACACGGCGAGATGAAGGACAACAACGGCAAGCCGATCTACTTCGACGGCATCGACAACAGCGCCTACGTCACCGGCAAGGCGCGGCATTCGGCGCGCGACGGGTGGATCTATACCGACGGCGAGAAGTTCCTGGGCATGCGTTACGACGTCGGTGGTGACCCGGCGAATCCCGATCTGAAGATCGCGTGGAAGATGCTTTACACTTCGAAAGACACGTGGCTGGGGCCGACAGCTGAACGTCGGTGCCATCGGTTCCACCTACAACCTCACGATGGACCCGTATGAGAAATACGACATGACGTTCAACGGGGCTGTCGCGACGCGCAACCCGACCACTTCGCCGGGCCGCTACGCGGGCATGGACAATGGCTGGGCCATCTCGCTGTTGGACATTCCGCTTTCGGAGTTCAACAAGTCCATCGTCCAGTATCCGAACAAGACGCGTTTCCCGGGCGGAGCTTCGAACGACATGATCCCGAATCTGCAGAACCCGGCGAATCCGCTGCCCTACGATCCGATCAAGGTGCCGAAGACCGTCGGAGCGCACTAGGCGCTAGAGAAGTAAATGCGGGCGGTCTGCGAAGGCCGCCCGTCGGATTTTTGGGTGAAGCTGCAATCGAGCTCGTGGGCTGTTCGTCCCTCGACGCGCGATCCAGCAGATCCGTTTGGCGCCATCCCACCTCCAGCGCCACGTTTGAATTGTGCCGAACGATCACCGCACTTGATAAGGTCGTTCGGCCGCGCGGCTTGCCATCCGTACGCAAAGTCGAGGATTCTGGGCGACGCAATACGAAAACGTCCCGGTAGGCCGTAGCCTGGCACTGCAGGTAGCTTGTGAAGCTGACACAACCCCGGGAGGCCGTAGTCTTTGCCTTGCAGGCAGTAGGGATAACCGGAGGGATCCGTCCGGTTGAGCGAGGTGCCGGCAACGCTGTGAACGCGCTCCACGGCTGACAAACGCTGCGGCTCCAATGGTCTCGCGCATTTCAATTTCTCCTCTTGATACCAAATAACGAAGCGCTTCCAGTTCGGCCACTAGTTTGGCTGCTAGGGATGTTAGCGTCCCAAGCGTCTTCGAAGATCATCGAGCAGCGAGCGAACTTGCGGATTTTGGGGGTCTAGCACAGCTGCAGCTTGGGCATGTGTAATAGCCGCCGCGACGTCGCCGCTGTCGCGCTCGAACGCGATCAAACACGAAGAGAACGTTCCTGTCAGTCGGATGTTGCTGGTGGGTGCGCTCGAGGAGTGTCTTCGCCTCAGCGGCAGATCCAGTGGAATTGAGTGCGACCGCGTAAACGTGAGCGACCCGAGCGTTGTTGGGGTCGAGCGCGGCCGCGTCGCGCAGTAGCGGCAGCGCTTCTCCAAGGTTACGTTGGCGCACCAGCAATAGGCCGAGCGAGTGCTTGATGGCAGCGTTGTTGGGCTCAATTGCCATTGCCGTTCGAAGTAGCTCTGCTCCCTCCTGGTCCAAGCCTTGCTGGCGATCAACGTCGGCAAGGTTTACCAGGGCGGGGACAAATTTGGGATCGAGACGAAGCGCGGTGCGATATTCGGCTTCTGCTTCCTTGTGTTGCTGGCGCCTGGTTTTCAGGAGACCGAGGTTGAGATGCGCTTCCGGCCGATCAGCGTCGATCATTTCGGCGCTAACCAGCTCCTGGTAGGCGTTAGCAAATGCGCCGCGTTGTTCGGGCGTCATCGTCTGCAGGTCGATTCCAGAAATCACTCGTGCAGTCTCTACGCGCACCGCGCGCACAGGGTCGCTGAGAAGCGGCAAAATTGCGTCATCAACGCGCGGGGCGGGGCGGTGGGCAATGCTTGCGCAGCCACCATACGGACCATTGGATCCGGGTCCGCGATTGCCGCCTTGATGGCGGGTTCGGAAGCCGCCGACACATACTGAGGCAGGAGGAGTAGCCGCTGCAGGGCGTGCAATCGCGGGCTGGTTCTTGTCCAGGATTAATTGATCAAGTTGGCGTTCCGCATGAACGGCTCCGGTCCGGCCGGCATGGAGTGCAGTGCCGTAGTGCAGTGTGGTCTGACGGCCGTTCGGATACCATTCCGCAACTGCCTTCGCGGCCCATTCCGCCGAGCGGTCGGTATGACATTGTGTGCACGCATTAGGTGTACCGATCAAGACCGAAAGATCGGGGCGCGGGACCCGGATACTGTGATCGCGCCGATCGTGCACGACCATGTAATTCTTGGTTGGCATGTGGCAGTTAACGCATTGCGCTCCCCGGCTGTCAGGCAAATGCTTATGATGCGCGGTGACGTCGAACTTTTCCGGCAAATGGCACTGGGCGCACAGCGCGTTGCCCTCCAACCTTAATTTTGCGGCATGCGGCTCATGGCAGTTCGAGCAGACGACACCGGCTTTATGCATGGCGCTCTGAAGGAAGGAAGTCATATTCGAACACCTCTCCATCTATTTGACCGTCCGCATGGAATTGCCCCGGTACTAAGAGACTTGGCAAGGCTGCATCGAGGAACGGAGCGTCGGGCGCCAATCCCTTAACAAGCAGATGTCGCCGTGAATGACAGGGGGCGCAAGCATTGAGCTGCGTTGAAACCAACGGCTCGGTTCGACGGGCAGTGCCGGTCACGGGTTCATTTCCCACTGGCCGCGATCAGTCGCCTTAAGCCACGCCTGCAAGCCCATCACGGCTTTGCCATATTGGCCGGATTTGTCTTGGGACGCCGGGCCAGGATTGGTCTTGGCCCATGCCACATGGCGCGACCCAGGCCCATGGCAGGACTCGCAGGCCACACCGAGGCTGGCCCAGGTGGTCACGTATTTGTTGGCCGACAGATCGAAGTTTTTTTTCAAATCCGTGGTATGGCAATCGGCGCATTGGTAATTCCAGGTTTGGTCGCGGCTGGTCCAATGCAGGAGCGACCCCGGCTCGAGCTTTTGATTGGGGTAGAGGTGAAACCAGCGCTGGCCGCCGTTGTCCTTGGGGCGTGTATCCCATGCGAGACCGAGCATCTGATAGCGACCGTCGGGAAACCCGATCAAGTATTGCTGCAGCGGATCAATGCCGAACGTATAGACAATTTCGTAGTCGTGCAACGACCCGTCGGGACCGTCGGTACGGACCATAAATTTATTGCCAACGCGCGAAAACGTGGTGACCACGCCAAAGTTTTCGACCGAAACACCCGAAAAATCGCCGCGTACCGTTTCGGGCGTGGCCTTCTCCATTGCCAACGCATGATGAGAAGTCTTCCAGCGCTCCGCCTGCATCTGGTGGCAGCCGGCGCAAACCTCAACTCCCACATAAGTCGTTTTCACCGTATCATCGGCCTGTGCGAAGTTCGGTGCCAAGAGGACAAAGTTTGAGAGCAAAACGATTGCCGCTCCCAATACTTCTATCCGAGACAAATAGGTGAATCTGCGATCGCGTGGTGGACCACCTTGGTCAATAAGGCATTGGGTGGCGTCGACAGATCCTGTCTGAAGCGCCCAATCGTTCGATAAGCTGCCTTGTCTCACACGCGTTGCACTTTTCGGGCTTTGGCGAAGGTCGACACGGGACGGGTTATAAGACAATCAGGAACACTAAGAAAGCGAACGACCGAAGCAACGTTGAAACGATAAGCGGGGGCTTCGCATTGCTTGTCAATGATGAGGCTAACGCAGTGTCGGTCATGGCGGAAACCACCCTGATGGGATGGCTCAGATAAAAATCTCCGGGTACCGCTAGTCGAAGGCGAAAATCCGCTTCCAGTCGTTCTTCATGCTGATCACCGTCCAGTCTTTCTTCTTTGCTTCGTCGTAGAGCGCCTGGGTGAAGGTGCCGACCTTGGTGTCCGGCAGGCCTTGCGCCGGGCCATAGGCGTATTCACGTGTCGCATCGTCGTGCAGCACCAGCATCATCAGCCGCGCACCATCGCCGGCACCCGGTGTATTCCAGCATCTGCCGGTCGCCGGTCGAATTGCCGAACGCGCGCGTACGGCCGCCGACCGATCATCAGGTGAATGCCCTCGGGCTTGCCGGCGTTGTCATCGTTCAGCAGGAGCTTCGGCTCTTTGGTCAGGAACGGCTTGCCGTCCTTGTCGTAGCCGAAGCTTGGTTCCGACCAGCGGTGCCGACGACCTGCTCGGGCGGGATGCCGTACACACGCTCGGAGTACACGCGCACAAAATCCTGGCCACCGCCGGTCACAATGTAGGTCTTGTAGCCGTTGCGCGGAGGTAGCGCATCACCTCGAGCATCGGTTGGTAGATGAGGTCGGTGTAGGGTCGCTTCCAGCGCGGGTCCTTGGCGGTTTCAAGCCATTTCTTCACTTCGGCATTGAACTCGTCCACCGACATGCCGGTAAGCGTGGCGACGAGGATCTTTTCAAGATCCTTCATCGACAGCTTGGCAATCGCCTCTCGATTACCGGAGAGGACCGTCTTGAACGGCTCGACGTTCTTTAGTTCCGGCTTCTTTCGCCACCACGGCGGGCACGCGGTCCAGGCAATACACGACCTGCGAATAGATCGGATGCTCGACCCATAGCGTGCCGTCCTGATCGAAGGTGGCAATGCGCTCCTCCGGCGCAACAAAGTTCGGGCTTCCCTGTTCCGTGGTGACGCGCACGAAGTCGAGGATTGCCTGCTTTGCCGGACCGTCGTTCCACGATGGCAGAGCGTCACCCGATGTTGCGGTTTGCGCCTGCGCGGAGGCGGTAAGCAGGACGTCCGGACAAGGCCGGAAGCACGCGCTAACGCCGACAGGAGCGTGCGGCGGTCGATACCTAGGAGGAAATGGTCGGTCATGAGTCACCTCCTTCAGATGACGCAATATGGCTAGTTATTCGCCGGCGGAGTCCTGAGCTTCTCCATGGCCTGTTCGACCGAGAAGGAGCCGGGCCTTTGGCGCGGCGGAAACTGCACGAAGCTCGCGAGATGCTGCGCCACGATCGCCTGCGCCGGCACGAGCACGAAGGCGTGCTCGATGAACCATCGGACGTAGTCGCCGGACTCGTGCTGCGCCCGCTCGAACGGGTCCGAGCGCAGGTTGAACAGCATCGGCAGGCGCAGTTGAATCATCGGCTGCTGCCAGACACTGAAGCCTTCGGCCTTCTGCTCCAGGAACACCGCCTTCCACTGCTCGTAGCGAAGGCCGGCAAGGTTGCCGTCGTCGGTCCAGTAGAAGAATTCGCGGCGCTTGTCCGGACCCTTGCCGGAGAGAAGGTCGCGCTGGTCGTAGCCGTCGAGATGAACCTTGAAGTTCTTGCCCGCCGCGTCGTAGCCCTGCAGCAGCTTGTTCCTTGATGTCGGGCTCGCCGGCCGCCGCGACCAGCGTCGTCGCCCAGTCCTCCGCAGAGAAGATGTCGTTGATCTCGGTGCGCGGCGGCACCAGTCCGGGCCAGCGTATCATCGCCGGGACGCGATAGCCGCCCTCCCAGTTGGTGTTCTTCTCGCCGCGGAACGGCGTCGTGCCGCCGTCGGGCCAGGAGAACGTCTCGGCGCCGTTGTCGGTGGTGTAGATCACGATGGTGTTGTTGGCGATGCCGAGATCGTCGAGTTTCTTCAGCAGCTGGCCGACTTGCCCGTCATGCTCCACCATGCCGTCCGGATAGATGCCAAGACCGGTCTTGTCCTGGGATTCGAGCTTGAGACGGGTCCAGATGTGCATGCGGCTCGGATTGAACCAGACGAAGAACGGCTTCTTGTCGCGATTGGCGCGATCGATGAAGTCCATCGGAGGCCTTCAGGAATTCTTCGTCGATCGTCTCCATGCGCTTCTTGGTGAGCGGCCCGGTGTCTTCGCATTTCTGTTTGCCCCAGGTGCCGAAACGAGGATCGTCGCCCGGCGTGTCGGTGGTGGTCGCGACGCACTTCATCACGCCGCGCGGACCGAATTGCGCCTTGAACGACGGATTTTTCGGGTAGTCCGGATTCTCCGGCTCGTCCTCGGCATTCAGGTGATAGAGGTTGCCGAAGAACTCATCGAAGCCGTGCACCGTCGGCAGGAATTCGTTGCGGTCGCCGAGATGGTTCTTGCCGAATTGTCCGGTCGCGTAGCCCTGCGGCTTGAGCAGTTCGGCAATCGTCGGGTCTTTCTCCGACAATCCCTCCTTCGCCGCCGGCAGTCCCACTTTCAGAAGTCCGGTGCGCAGCGGGCTCTGCCCGGTGATGAAGGCGGCGCGGCCCGCGGTGCAGGATTGCTGGCCGTAATAGTCGGTGAAGATCGCGCCCTCGTTGGCGATGCGATCGATGTTGGGCGTGCGGTAGCCCATCATGCCGCGGTTGTAGGCGCTGATGTTCCAGTAGCCGATGTCATCGCCCATGATGACGAGGATGTTGGGCTTTTGCGCTGCTGCGCCGACGCTGGCGCGCACTGTCGGGGAAGCGAGCGAGCCAGTCAGGCCGAGCGAAGTATTCCTGAGCTCACATGTTCATTCGTCGAATCTCCATCGGTATACGCTCGACTCGCGGACTTGTCCGCGGTGGTCGGCTGGAACTCGCATCGATTGCGGCCGGGCGCGCCGTCGTCGGCGGGCGCCCGCTTCGGGCGCCCGCTCCGTCGCATCACGCTCGTTTCAGGCGGCTAGTCGCTCGCGTGACTGGCGTTCGCCTTCTTGACCTGCTCCAGGATGCCACTGAGGTTGTAGGTCTCCGGCGCCTGCAGCGGCGGGAACTTCTCGTACGACAGCAGAGTGCTCCAGCCACAGCTGCTGGCCGATCGGCAGCATGTTCCAGTCGTAATGGAAGGCGGTCACCGGGCCGCCGAGCGCACCGCCCAGGCTCATGCGCCGTCTTCTGGTCGATGCCGACCGCCTGCTCGAACGGATCGCGCTTGATGTTCTGCGACCAAGGTGAAGTGGAACGGGATGAGCGGCAGGATCCAGCCGGCCGGCCCGGGCTGCGACATCGTGTAGTACATCTTCCAGTTCTTGTAGCGCACCGCCGACGGCGTCGCGCCCGAGAAGTAGAAGAAGAAGTCGCGCGCCGACTTTTCCGATGAGCCTTCGAGATAGGCGCGCTGGTCGAAGCCGTCGAGCGTGGTCTTGACGATGCCGGGGTAGCTTCCGGCCTCGATCTGCTTCTTCAGCGCGTCGCCCTTGGGCCCGCCGGCGATATCGACCAGCGTCGGCACCCAGTCGAGCGCGGCGAACAGCTGGTTCTTGACCGTGCCCGGCTTGATGTGGCCCGGCCAGCGCACGACCATCGGCGCGCGGTAGCCGCCTTCCCAGGCCTCGCCCTTCTGGCCCTTGAACGGGGTGACGCCGCCGTCGGGGAAGCGTGATCGCCTCGGCGCCGTTGTCGGTGGTGAACACGACGATGGTGTTGTCGAGCTGGCCGATGTCTTCCAGCTTCTTGAGCACGATGGCCGATGTTGTCGTCCATCTGCTTCATGCCGGCTTCGTTGACGCCCCAGTCCTTGCCGCCGGGCTCTCCGACCATGGCCATGTACTTGTCCGACAGCACGGTGGTGACGTGCATGCGCGCCGGGTTGTACCAGACGAAGAACGGCTTGTTGGTCTTCTTCGGGTCGTTGCGGTCGAGGAAGTCGATGACCTTGGCCGAGATTTCCTCGTCTACCGTCTTCGACCGTTCCAGCGTCAGCGGGCCCTCGTCCTTGCACGTCTGGTTCTTCTCCGTGCCGTCGGAGGACTTGCACGCGAGCACCGGACGCGGCGGCGTCAGGCAAATCGTTGTCTTCGGATCCACGGCGCCGGGAACCTCGGGGACACCCGGGATCGGCGTGTTCTGGCACGGCGGAGCGACACCCTGCACGAGCGGGGTCTTGTTGATGTCGGGGAAGCTCACCTGCTGCATCGCGTCGAGGTGATAGAGGTAGCCCCAGTATTCCTGGAAGCCGTGCGCCGTCGGCAGGGCCGTCGGTGTGGTCGCCGAGATGGTTCTTGCCGAACTCGCCGGTGTTGTAGCCGAGATCGAGCAGGAACTTGGCGAGCGCCGGGGTGCCGGGCCGCAGGTAGGACGGGCTGCCCGGCAGTTGCGGCGGGATCATGCCGGTGCGCAGCGGATACATGCCGGTGAAGAAGGCATTGCGCCCGGAGGTGCAGCTCTGCATGGCGACATAGTCCATGAAGATCGCGCCCTCGTTTCCGATGCGGTCGATGTTCGGCGTTTCGCCGACCATCAGGCCGCGGTGATAGATGCTCGGCTGCATCCAGCCGATGTCGTCGCCCATGATGAAGAGGATGTTGGGCTTTGCGGCTGTTGCGCGGCCGCCGGCGTGCTGGCCGGTCCGCACAACGACAGCGACATCAACATCGTCGCGCCTAGCAGCGAGGCGCAGGACCGCTTGTGCCAGCCCGCTGTGTTGTGGGACACGGTTTGAGTACCAGGGGGTTTGTCGTTCAGCCTGCGGTTAGCCATGGCGTCGCTCTCCTCTGTTGATTATTGACGATGCGTCAGTGACGTGCCCGCTTGACGCATCGAAATCCAAGATGGCTTGTAGAGGTATCGACCGGCTCCGCATGGCGCGCTGCCGGCCGGTAGCGTCGGCAGTAGTTCGGCGCGCACAAATGCGAGCCGCCTTTGATGACCTTTTGTGGAATCTTGACGTTGGTCGTTCGGGGGTCGTAGCTGCCGTCCTCGCGCCCGCCGCGCGGGTTCTGCGGAATGCAGCAGGCCTTCGGCGCATCGGCTTCGTGCCGTGGCGAATACCAGTCGGCCGTCCATTCCCAGACGTTGCCGATCATGTCGTACAGCCCGTAACCGTTCGGCGGGAATGCGGTGACCGGCGACGTGCGCTCGAAGCCGTCCGCCTTGGTGTTCTGGCGAGGAAATTCACCCTGCCAGGTATTGGCCATGTGACGGCCATCCGGCGTGAACTCATCGCCCCACGCAAATTCGGCGCCGTCGAGCCCGCCGCGCGCCGCAAACTCCCATTCCGCTTCGGTCGGCAAATCCTTGCCAGCCCATTTCGCGTAGGCGAGCGCGTCGCTGAAGGCGACATGCACGACAGGGTGGTCATCCAATCCACGGATGCTGCTTCCGGGGCCGTAGGGGTGTCGCCAGTTGGCGCCCTTGGCGAACGTCCACCATTGGCTGAAGTCGCGCAGGCTGACCGGATGGTTGGGCGGCGAGAACATCAGCGAGCCCGCATAGACCATGTGCGGGAGCATTCCGGGATAGTCCTTGGGATCGGGCACGATCTCGGCCACGGTGACGTGACCGGTCGCCTTGACGAACTGCGCTGAATTGCCGGTTCGTCACGGGATGACGGTCCAGCCAGAAGCCGTCCACGGTGACGCGATGCGCCGGGGCTTCTTCCGGATAATGCTTGTCCGATCCCATGCGAAAAGTGCCGCCGGGTATCCAGATCATTTTATCGATATCTGAAGGATTGTCACAAATGGTGACATCGGACGTGAGCTTAGCCGCAGGGTGCGCTGTCATCAAAGCGTTACCTCCACCGATGATCGACATGCATCTGAGTGGGAATACGCTACGCGGGAGAATCCTCGAACGCTATTGGACCGTGGGCCAACATCGAGACGGATCTGTGCGATCACCATCGGTCCGCGTTGTTGGTTTCGCGGCGGCGCGCGAGACACAGGCCTTGTCCTCAGGGCCAATGTTACGCTGTTGATTTTGCTGACAGAATACTGCCAGCTTGCAAATTGCAGCTCACACCTTGAAGGGGGTCAGAACATGATCAGCCTGTCCATTCGGCGGAAGATCATGGGGATCGCGGTCGTATTGATTGTGCTGATGGCCGTTACCGCCTTTCTGTCGATGGCATCCGTCATACAGGTAGGCAGGCAGCTGGATGAGCTTACGCAAAGCTACATTCCTGCCTACGGCAATCTGGCGCGAGCCAACATTCGTTCGGTGGAGCGGGCGCTCGAGCTGCGGCGGCTCGTGATCGAGAAACTCCAATCGCCATCGAATGACGTGGCTGCCATTCGCGCGAGGTTTGACGCAAAAGGCGGTGAATTCGAGAGCGAGATCGAGTCGGCGCGCAAGCTTATTGGCGGGCTGATAGAAAAGAAGGTGGCGTCCGGCGATACGCGTCTCGCTGGTGCGGCTTCAGACCCGTCTCGATGCGGCCGTTGACGATTCCCGGCGACATCTGAACGATGAAGTCGAACCGCCTGCTGAACCTGCTGGAAAGCGGTAATGCCACAGGCGGTTGACGAAAGCCTAACCCGCGTGGATGCGCTCCGCGATGAACTCAACAGCAAGCTGGACGGGATCCGGGCAGACATGCTGGCGCTCTGCGCGCGGATGCGGATCTGACCACCCAAAAGCAACGTCGCGTGACGTTGATAGCCGCATTCCTGACGCTGCTTGCCGCGATCCTTGGACTGGTGTTCTCGCTGTTGGTCAGCGCGGGAGTCACGCGGCCGGTCCGCCGGCTACTCGAAGGCGCAAAGGCGGTGGCGGCCGGCGATCTCGATGGAAAGGTTCCAATTACGTCGAAAGACGAAATCGGACATTTGACCACGGCGTTCAATCAGATGGTGGAGCAGCTGCGCCTCAAGGAGCGAATTCGCGAAACCTTCGGGAAGTATGTCGATCCGCGCATCGTTGAAGGACTGATCGACCGGCCGATGCTGGCGGCTGAAGGGCAGCGGCGCGTCATGACCGTGCTGTTCTGCGACCTCAGGGGATTTACCGGCACCAGCGAGGGGATGACACCCCAGGGGCTCGTGAAGGTCATGAACCGCTACTTCTCGACCATGTCTTCGCCCATTCGCGATCATGAGGGGATCATCGACAAATATATCGGCGATGCCATCATGGCATATTGGGGCCCGCCGTTTACGGACGATGCGGCGCAAGCGCGGCTCGCCAGCCTGGCGGCGCTGAAGATGCTCGAGCTTGTTCCGCAGCTCAGAACCGAGCTTCCCGAATTGCTCGGCATTCGCAGTCTTCCCCATTCATTCGATCTGCGGATAGGCATTGCAACCGGTGAGGTGCTGGTCGGCAGCATCGGCTCCGAGTTCATGATGAACTACACGGTGATGGGCGACACTGTTAACCTTGCGTCGCGCCTGGAGGGTGCCAACAAGGAATATGGCGGCCGCATTCTGGTGTCAGAGGCAACCCTCGCCGCAGCCTCCGACGCCGTAGAGGCGCGTGAGATCGACCGCGTCGCCATGTTGGGGCAGAACCGGGCGCAGGCGGTGTTTGAGATCATGGCGCGCAAGGGTGAACTCTCGCCGGCGCAGATTGAGCTGCGCGATCGTTTCTCGGAAGGACTGGCCTGCTACCGGCGTCGGCAATGGGACGCATCGCGTCGGGCATTTGACGCGGCGCTCGCCATCGTCCCCAATGATGGCCCGTCGATAACCTTCATCAATCGCCTCGATAAATTTACCCTGCATCCGCCTGGTGAAGACTGGGATGGCTCCTGGCGCCTTGAGCAGAAGTAAGGGCTCAGAATCCGAGCGAAAACCTTAGCCTGATTGGAGTAAAGTCATGAACCGAACACTGTTTGCCATCCTTGGCCTTTCGTTGTTGATGAGCCCGGCATTGGCACAGACGCGGGCTTCGCAGGCAACATCCGTGCCTCCTGCGACGGAATCTACAACCAAGGCGGCGTTTGGTGTTCTGCCTGGCCGCTGGGTGCGGATTCAGGGAGGCTATGTGATCACGATCAACTCCGTAGATGCCGATGGCCGGCTTGACGCCAGCTATGCCAACCCGCGACCGCTGCCTTTTCACACGGCCGTGGCTACCAGCGATGGCAACAGCCTCAAGCTGTTCTTTGAGTTACGCGCCGCCGGCTACAACGGTTCAACCTATACGCTCAGCTATGATGCGGCAAACGATCGGCTAATGGGCGTCTACGACCAGGTGGTCGTAAAGCAGAAATTCGATGTTGTATTCGTTCGCGATAAATCGTGACACCGCTTGTTGCTTGAGGTGCTTCAGTCCGGCCGCGTGTGCCGACCGGGAAGCGCTATGCAAACGGCTCGGTCAATGCCGTGCCGAGCGAGATTGCAATGCAAGCACGAGCACAAAATTTAAGCAAAACATTTGCCCATTGATTTTGCTGACAAAATGCTTCCCGCGTGAAGCGACAACCGTCACAAAAAGCATGCTACGATTGTATGGTGACCCGAAGCCACGGCTTGCCAAGCGAGTCGTCTTGTGAATTTGTACTGTTGTTTTTGCAATGGCGGCCTTTTCCGGAATGACAAGGACGCACACAGTTTGGTGGAGTTTGGTTCTCCTCTTCGTACTCGCGGTGGAAGCCCACGCCGCGGAGCCCCGGCGCGTGCTGATGCTGCACGCATTCGGTCACGCCTATTCGCCGTGGAGCGATATGGCAGCAAGCTTCCGCGCAGAAATCATTAGGAGATCTCCAGAGCCGATCGAACTCTATGAGGTTTCGCTTGACACAGCCCGCGTCCAGGATCCCAAGGATGATGCACCGTTCGTCGAATACATTCGCGCTTTGCTTTCCAGACGCTCGCCCGATTTGATCGTCCCGGTTGGTGCTCCGGCAGCTTTCTTCGTACAACGGAATCGGTCACAGCTGTTTCCCGCGTCGCCGATGTTGATCCTTGGCGCCGACGTGCGTCGCATTCCCGGTGCAACACGCTCGGAATACGATACCGGTGTGCTGCTGGATCTCGATCTTCCCGCCTATCTGACGAATATTCTGCAGCTACGGCCTCAAACGACCGATATAGCCGTGGTGGTGGGCAATTCTCCGGTTGAAAGATTCTGGACGTCGGAGCTCCGTCGTGCCTTTGAGCCATTTACGGATCGCGTGAACATCACCTGGTTCAATGATTTGACGTTCGGCGAAATGCAAGAGCGGGCCGCCCGGATGTCGCCGCAATCCGTTATTTTCTGGTTTCTGCTCTCGGAAGACGCGGCTGGAGTTCCGTATTCGGAAGACCGCGCATTGGAGGCGATGCGTGAAGTGTCAGCCGTGCCAATTTTCGGGATAGGTGATTATCAAATGGGCCGCGGCGTGGTTGGTGGCCCTTTGATGCAAACCAAGGTTCTGGGCCAGCAAGGGGCGGATGCCGGCCTGCGGATATTGAAGGGGGAGAAGCCAAGCGCCCTCAATCCCCCATCCGTGTTGTTCGGATCGCCAGCGTATGACAGCCGAGAACTACAACGGTGGGGCATCAGCGAAGCCCGGCTGCCGCCCGGCAGTATCGTTCACTTTCGTCAACCGACTATTTGGGAGCAGTATCGCTGGCTGATCATAGCCATCACGGGGATCATTCTGCTACAGTCGATCCTTATCAGCTACGTCCTCTTTCAGAGCCGACGGCGCCGACAGGCCGAGGCTGAGTCTGCCCTTCAGCGTCGGGAGGTGGAGCACCTGACGCGCGTGTCCGTGCTCGGCGAGCTCTCCGGTTCGATTGCCCACGAGATCAATCAACCACTTACCGCGATACTTTCGAATGCGCAGGCGGCGCTCCATCTGTTGGCACAAAAAGCGCCGGACCTCGCCGAAGTGCGTGATGCCCTTGAGGATATCGTTCACGAAGACAACCGGGCCGGTGAGGTCATTCATCGGCTCCGTAGCCTGTTAAAGAAAGGTGAACGGACAGCGGAAAGCGTCAAACTCAATGGACCTTATCAATTCGACGGTGGGCTTGCTCAATAGCGAGCTGATCAGGCGGGATATCAACGTGAAGCTCGAACTGGCAGACAACCTGCCCGTGACGTCAGGCGATCCCATCCAATTGCAACAGGTCTTACTCAATCTTGTCATGAATGCGATGGACGCAATGGCCAAGACCCCGATGGCTGAGCGGTCTATTCTGATTTCGACCCGAGGAAAGCCAACCGTAAGCGTTGACGTTCTGGTCAAAGATCGAGGACACGGCATCCCTGCATTGGCAAATGGACACTTGTTCGAACCATTCTACACTACCAAGGAGCATGGCCTCGGTCTTGGACTGACGATCTGTTCAACGATTATACAGGCGCATGGCGGCAAGCTGACCCTGGTCAACGACCAGAACGGCGGCGCAATAGCCGGATTCTCGTTGCCAGTTCAGGAGACAGAAGCCATGATGATGTGATGGACAAATTCACTGTCTATCTCGTCGATGATGATGCTGGCGTACTCAAGGCGCTGTCGCGATTGCTCCGTGCCAAGGGTTATGAGGTCAAATCATACGTGAGCCCGCAGGAATTTCTCGAACAACACGATCCGACTGTTTCTGGCTGTGCCGTGCTGGATGTTTCGATGCCGGGCCTCGATGGCCTAGAACTCCAGCAGGCGCTGACCGCCGGAGGCTCTCATCGGCCGATCGTTTTCATTACCGGCAAAGGTGACGTTCCCACGAGTGTGCGCGCCATGAAGGCAGGCGCCATAGATTTCCTCACGAAACCCACGAAGGACACTGATCTGCTCGAAGCCATACGGCGTGCCGAAGAACGTGACGCCGAGGCTCGTCGGCGTCTCTCCGAACTGGAATTAGTCCAGGCGAAACTCAGAACCTTGACCCCGCGCGAGCGGCAAGTACTTACCCACGTTGTCGCGGGCCGACTCAACAAGCAGATTGCCTGCGATCTGGGTACGGTCGAAAAGACCATCAAGGTCCATCGCAGCCGGATGATGGAGAAACTGGGCCTGCGCACGGTGGCGGATCTCGTCCGCATGGCGGAGAGGGCCCAAATCTCGAAATAGAGGTCGGGCCTTATTGGACCAACGGTCAACTCGACGGACGACCAATTCCGCCGCCATAGTCTTTCATGGCGGAAACTTCCCCCTGGATTGCCGTAGTTGACGATGATCCGGCCGTGCTCAAGGCTTTGAGTCGGCTGCTTCGGTCTCGCGCCTTCCGTGTACAGACATTCGAATCGGGACGAGATTTTCTTGCGGCACTGCCGCATGGTCTTCCGGAGTGCCTGATCGTCGATCTCCAGATGCCCGGGATGAGCGGTTTGGACCTTCAACAGCATTTGGCACGTAACGGCATTCCAATCCCCACCATTATGATTACAGCTCACGGCGAGGCTGCCTTACGCGGGCGTCACGAGCAAGCTGGTCTGGTGGCTTTCCTTTTGAAACCCCTGCAGGAGAGCTCCTTGTTTGCCGCTATCGATAAGGCGATCGGCGCCTCGCCGTGGCAGCGGGTAGTGTTGGAGCAGGACCGTCCGCGCAAGAAACCAGCCGCTGCCGGGCTATCTGGTCGGTTTTCGCATAGACGGACGTTGTTACTTCAGTAGAAAATGATTCTCGGACATCCGCTTGGCGAGCGGAGCAAATTACGAGCAGGAGTGCAGGGATGCCTATTTCAATTTCCATGATCGCTCGTGAGTTCGCAGCTAGTCGTCGCAGTCGCCGATCGGGTGCCAGCGTTCGATATCAACCGGAGCTGCAGACTCGACCTTGCTGCAACCGCCGGGCTCTCGGTTGATCAGACCGCAAAGAGCTGCGTAAACGATGAAAAGAGAGCGCGGCAGCAGTTGGCGAGCCAATGGTCCAAGTTTTCGGCCTCCAGCAAGGCCGAGTGCGTCCCGCAGGAGAGCATCGGCGGCACACCAAGCTACGTCAGTCTTTTGACATGCCTGCAATTGGGTCAATGGGCTCGCTGACTGGCCCGGCTGCTGTATCCTGTGCCAAGATCGTCGGGCCGCAATTCAGCTTCACTGTGGGAGCCCGGTAAATCTCAGCCCGACGAAGGAGGCCCAGGAAAACATCTTGTCTTTCATCTGAATCAACGCCGGAGCCGGCAGAATTTTCGCGGGTTTGCTTGCTTTCTCGCCTCGCGCGACGAGTCTTGCCATCCATATCTCGCCGTCGGTGTAATAGGGGTCGCCCTCGCCGTTGCGACCGTTCAGGGTAGGGCCAATTCCCCTCATCTGATAGATGTCAAGAACCATGCGGGCGAGATCCAGTCCGGTGATCAGGCGGTCGCGCTCTTCGTCGATATTTGGTGCGATCTTGTGCGTGACCTGTCCGGTATCGCGGCTCAGGGTTACCCCGCTATCGAAGCTTGCAGACCCGAGCCAGACGGGACTGCTATCGGCGCCGCTCTGCAGCACCAGCCATAGCCGGACGTGCTGCCGGCGGTCCGCGCTTATTCCCTCGGGCTTTTCGAACGCCAGATCCTCACGCCGTCCGTCGAAATACAGTGGACTGACGGGCGCGTCCTTGTAGGAGCGATCGAGCAGCACACTTCCGATGATTTCGAGGCTGGTCCGCAACGTAACCGGATCGGCAGGATACCAGCCGGCGGCATGAAATGCGGCAACGACATCCTCCCGCGCTCCGATCAGGCCGACATTGATCGGCCCGCCCGGTATTCCCTGCGCCGTCGACGTCACCATTGTCCGCTTTGCCAGACCTGGCTCATGCTCGATCCGGGACCAGGTTGCAGGCAAAATCAAGTAGCTGACGACGACATAGGTCGCGATCACCGCTGCAAGAAGCCAGAGATACCGTTGCCGGTGCCTTCCAAACGACAGTTTCATTAGATGCCACCTCCCATGAAGAGACCAGGACGAGACGTAACCTGATTGCACAGCTTGGGACTGGATGACCGTTGAAGTGTCTTGGAAGGGCTTTCGCCGAACATTTTGCGGTATTCGACCGAAAATCGTCCAAGTTCGACGAATCCGAAGCCGGTCGCAATTTCGGTGACAGTGACGACTTGACCGTCCGCCGCCAAAAGCGCTCCTCTCGCCTGAGCCAGTCGCAAAAATCGCAAATGCCGATACGGCGGCAGACCGTAAATCTTGTGGAATGCCTTGCGGAGCGTTCGTTCGCTTACGGCCAGGGCGCAGCAAAGGCTAGCAATGTGAAGCGGCTCATCCGGTTCGGCGAGAGCCAGCGCCTCGGCCCGATCAACGAGATCACGGCAGGATCTACTCGCCGGCCGGCCGGACCTTTCAGCCACAGATCCGATCCAGCAATGGATGGTCATCGAAAGCCTCCTCGTCGTGAGCCCGGCGAAACAGCTTCAGCGAGGACACGACACCACAGCACGGGGTCGGTGCGATATTGCCCTTTGGGGCAAATCTCGGAACCCCACCATTGCCGGCATGGCCTATGAGGGTGCGCTCAATACCGTCGGTCTTGATCTCGGCGTCGCTGCAGGCGGCGTGCTTGGCGGTTGGCCATCGACCGCAGGCCGAAGCAGACGTGGCGGTCAAATGTCCAGCCGTTACGAGCAATCCAAGAAGGATAACCGGATCATTTGCCAGTCTTCTGAGAGGAGGCGCCACTTTGAAGACCGCGGGTCCTTTGCGTCGAAGCCGAACTGTAATTTGGAGGGGTTGAACCGCTGAGGATGCTTATTAGCCCCGGGCCTTGTTCGTGACCTCTCACCACGCTGCCGGGAATTCGACGCGACTGCTCCATTGCCGCCGGAGGTGCCTTGCGCTGTGGCGACATCCGCAAAAACGAGCAGGGCGGCTGCGGTAAACG
Organism: uncultured Alphaproteobacteria bacterium; assembly: GCA_963745785.1. Taxonomy (GTDB): domain Bacteria; phylum Pseudomonadota; class Alphaproteobacteria; order Rhizobiales; family Xanthobacteraceae; genus Bradyrhizobium. The sequence continues at coordinate 185,219 of CAVUYV010000010.1, forward strand.
CGAAATAGACCATATCGGATTTCATGTTGCTGCCCTCGCAAAGCTGGATCCGTGTTAAGGTTATCCGCACCTAAAAAGTTGTCTATGCGAATTCGGCACAATCCGGTAGCCCGCTGGTTCCGGAATTTGCGCAAACTTTTGATGGCGTAGAATTTCCTGTTCACGTTCTAGGCGGCCGTCAGCGGTCAGAGGCTATGTAAGGCTTCTGGCTCATCACGCGGCTCGTGATTGCGCGGGCGGCACCGTCCGCACCACGAACGCTTGCACCTGCCGTAGGCTCTCGCGCCCCTCCGGCACGATGCGCGCGAAGATCGGCCAGACGTGCGGCACGCCGCGCACGAGGTGCAGTTCCACCTCGACGCCTTGCTCCCGCGCCTTGGCGGCGAAGCGGGTTGAATCGTCGCGCAGGACCTCGTCGGTGCTCGCGAAGATCAGTTGCGGCGGCAATCCCGTGAGATCGGCGTAGAGAGGGGAATGGCGCGGATCACGCGGATCGGCATTGCCGAGATAGTATTGCGCGGCCTCGCGCACGCCCTTGGCAGTGAGCATGGCGCAACTCCGATTGTTGGAATCGACGGACTCGCCGGTCACCGCCATGTCGGTCCAGGGCGAGAACGTAATGACTGCCGCCGGCCTCGGTAGGCCGTGGCTGCGCGCTTCGAGCGCTGTATTAATGGCGAGCCCGCCGCCGGCGGAGTCGCCGGCAATGATGAAGTGTCGCTGCGGATATGTTTTGACTAGCCATTGGTAGGCGGCGATGGCGTCATCAAGTGCAGCCGGGAAGCGGTGCTTGGGCGCAAGGCGGTAGTCCAGCGAGAACACCGGCGCATCGCAGTGCTTGGCCATATTGAGCGCCAGTTGACGGTGCGTCTGCGGCGACCCAAAGAAATATCCACCACCGTGGAGATAAAGTACGACGAGATCGTCGCGCAGCGGCGGCGGATCCGCGCGATCGTAGGCCTCGAATGTCAGGCCTTCGACCACGCGTGGTCCCACGTTCCACCCTGGCCAAATTTTCAGCACCTGCGGCCGAGGCGTTCCGACAGACGCGCGCGTCTTGTCGATGTCTATCCCGCTTCGCCCTGCCCGCTTCATCGTGAAGCGAAGGATGGTGCGTATGGCAAACGCCTGCCAACTAGCCAAATTTCACCTCCTTTGGCGACAAGTTCGCACCGCGCACTCTGCTACGCCGCGGGTCGCCTCCAGCGCTCAGATCGATCAAGTAGTTAGATCTGGCGAAAACAAATGTGGTTCGTTGCTGCTCTTTACTCTATCCGAAGGCGACATTTCGTAACTTGGTATTTTGCAGGCCTGCGGGATGTCTCCAACGTGCGACGAACGGATTAACTCTAACCTGACTGCTGCGGGAGCGAATGCTCGAGGAAGAAACGCATCATTTCCCTGGTTGCGTCCGGTCCTCGCGGATCGGTGTAGGAGCCCGCAGAACTACCTCCCGACCATGCGTGTCCAGCTCCGTGGATGTTCCAGTGCTCAAAGATTCCGCACCCACTCGCGTCGGTATGGATCGTGCGGGTATAGGCATGCCCTCCAGGTGCCCGCCCGCGATGCACCTTCTTTTGCGTGCTCGTCGTTCTGATAGACTGCTCAAGAATTTGATCGCCATTGTTTGGATGCACCGTGGTGTCGCGATCGCCGTGAAAAACAATGGTCGGGACAGGTGACCCTTCACCTAGAATTACCTCATCGGACCGGATACCTTGTCGCATGGCGACAAAGGCAGAGGGAAGGTCAACGGCGGCTCCGCAGGCGAGGCCAGAATGTACGCCGATTGCCGCGTACAGATCGTTGTACGTTGCTCCCATGATAGCAGCAGCGGCTGCTCCGGCAGACAGTCCACCAACGTAGACGCGTTTTGAATCAACCGAATAGTCACGCATGATTTGGCGAGTGATGCCCGCGATAAGCGAAGGTTCACCTGCGTTCCCGCTGCTGGTCGGCTGTGCGAAACCAGTTCCAGCATTTCGCCTGGTTTGCCTCGCTGCGCTGTGCAGGATAGACCACAAAGCAAGTTTGTTCTTCTGCGATAAAGTTCATCCTGGTACCGGCGGCGAAATCGTCTGGCGACTGGGTGCAGCCGTGTAGCATGACGACCAAAGGAAGCGGTTGCCCCTGATAACGGCTGGGGATGAAGAGCCTGTAGGCACGGCTTCCCGTCGGATTGCTGTAGGTACCTGTCGATGAACCTTGCGCCCTCCGGCACGATGTCCTGCCTGGACGGCGGAGCGCGCTTAACCGCACCTCGCAGTCCGAGCCCAGAGGGTTCCTTCGTGCGATCAAGCAACGGGTGGAGCATGCGCGGTGGAGCGGATGTGGCCTGCGCTGAGTGCGGACTATCCGTCTCCTCAATGGTATTGGCTCTCGCGTCAATGATTGGCGGCTCGCGTCCTGCAAGAGCGATGCGACCGGTGGTGCCGCGATGTCGCCTCTGGCGCGGCCCTCATCGCGAAGCATGCGCTGAAGGAGCACGGTGGCCTCGACGAGTTGACCCGCCCGCGTGAGGCGTGTCGCTTCGCGAACGATGTCCAGTTTCAGCATCGCCTTCACCGCATCCTGTCAGCGAGAGCGGCCTTGACCGCCGGACTGGCATGCAAAGCTCCCAACACGGACACTGACGCAATGGTGGCCCGGGCAAGCTCGGGCGTGACGTCTTGGGCGATGCTGGCAAGGCCCAGAACGTTGAGGTGCAGCATCTCACCGGCTCGCCGCGCCGCTTCGAGATCCTCGCGGCTGTAGCTCCGCAGACCGAGGTCCAGACTTTTTCGAGCCGTGGACTGCTTGACTACGTCGGCGTGACGCTCGAGTTGGTTGCGGATTGCGGTTCGGATGAAATCGGTACGGTTCGAGTAGAACCCTTCCTGCACCATTAAATCGACGTGACCAAGGTCGACGAAACCGAGATTGATCGTGATTTTTTCGGTGTCAGGGGGCTTTGGCCGGAGTTCGTGGACATTGTTGGCCATGATTTCTACCATCCAAAGAACATCTCCATGGAAGGTATATGGATGTTCAGACGCCTGTCAAGTGTTGTTCAGAAGCGATCAAGCCAATGACCGTTTTGGTCAAATCGCTACAGGTCAGCTGCCGCTTGCGTCAATCGTGACGTCGCCGAACGTCCGCGGTTGCCCGAGAACCACGACATCTTGCGGTGGCACACGCCTCTCGCCTCGTTAACCGAGCCGGGGAGTATGACCATGCAAGATCAAGCAAACACGACCGCGGCAACCAATGTCCGCGTTGTGGGTCGATGTAGATCCATGGTCGGTGTGCGCGTTGTACACAGCGTCGCACGAGGCACATTGGCCTCAGGGGCAATACCCCTCGCGCGGAATCTACCTTAAGAGAAATTGCAACCTCGTCGTGGGCAAGCGAAGACGTCCCTGATCATTCCCTTGGCGCAAATCGTTGCGGGGCCTTCCAGGATTGATCTAGATCAAAGAGGTGCATGGAGTTCGCGAATTGAAGTTGGGTCAGTCGCGCGACCACCGTCGTCGCAGATGGTGCAAGCCTTTTCAACAGCAGCAATACCAGCCTCACCGGTTGCGTTCCAGTTGCGTTGGAATGGCAGGGTACTGAAGGAGTGCACGATGGTACATCTCATTCTGACAAGGCGGTGGTCGCTTTTGGGCGCAGCCACGCGGTGCTCGCTCCACATCATTGCGGCAGGGTTCACTTGGGCGCTGGGGGCGGCGGTCGTCGAAGCGCAGACTGCCGCCGAACCCAAACCGGCATCGCCGTTCACCCTTGAGTTCAACAAGAACTCAACGTCCTCACTGCCATGGTCGGACAAAGCGGACTTCGTAAACGCCAGGCGCGGCCTAATCGCGCCTCTGCCAGACAGCGGCGTGATCAAGGACAAGAGCGGCAAGGTGGTGTGGGACCTGTCAAGGTACACCGGTTTCATCAAGGATAATGTGTCCGCGCCCGACACCGTCAACCCGAGCCTCTGGCGTATGGCGCAGCTGCTAATGGACGCCGGCCTCTATGAAGTGGTCCCGGGTGTCTATCAGGTGCGTGGTGCGGACTTGTCCAACCTGACCATCGTCGAGGGTGAGCAGGGTATTACCGTCTACGACCCGTTGATATCAGCGGAAACAGCTCGCGCCGCGCTCGATCTGTACTACCAGAACCGGCCGAGGAAACCGGTCGTGGCCGTGATCTATACGCACTCGCACCTCGATCATGCCGGCGGCGTCCGAGGCGTCGTGGACGAGGCGGACGTGAAGTCGGGCAAGGTCAAAATTTATGCGCCGGAGGGTTTTCTCGAGAACTTCATCGCCGAGAATGTCTTCGCAGGCACCGCAATGGGTCGCCGTGCCGCCTACATGTACGGCAATCTGCTTGCTCCAGGCCCGCAGGGCACGGTTACCGCTGGTCTCGGGGTCACGACGTCCGACGGTACGGTCACCCTCATTCCGCCGACCGACCTCATCACCAAAACGGGTGAGAAACGGGTCATCGACGGCATCGAATACGAGTTCCTGATGGCGCCGGGATCGGAGGCTCCATCCGAGATGATGTGGTATCTGCCGAAATTCAAGCTGATCAATACGGCCGAGGACGCCACGCATACGATGCACAATCTCTACACGTTGCGCGGCGCCAAGACTCGCGACGCGCGCTTGTGGCCGATGTACCTGAACCAGGCCATTCAGATGTGGGGCGACAATTACGCGGTGCAGATCACGATGCACCACTGGCCTACCTGGGGAAATGCCGAGATTACCCAGCTGATCAAGGTGCAGCGCGATACCTATAAGTTCATGCATGACCAAACCCTGCACTACGCGAATATGGGTTACACCATGGACGAACTGCCAGGCCTCGTGACGCTTCCGCAGTCGCTTGCAAGCCAGTGGGCGAGCCGAGGCTATTACGGCACCCAGAGCCACGACGTGCGGGCAGTTTACAACTTCTACCTGGGATATTTCGACGGCAACCCTGCGACTTTGAACCCGTTGCCACCTGTTGAAATCGGAAGCAAGTATGTGGCAGCCATGGGCGGTCCCGACGCTGTCATGAAGCTGGGCCGCGAGGCACTCCAGAAGGGTGACTACCGCTGGGGCGCCGAAGTAGTGAACCATCTGGTGTTCGCTCAGCCTGAAAATCAGGAGGCGAAAAACCTTCAGGCGGATATCCTGGAACAGATGGGTTATCAGGCGGAATCCGGCCCTTGGCGCGGCTTCTATTTGACCGGCGCCGACGAGCTCCGACACGGCGTCAGAAAGCTGGCGACAGGCATTCCCGCGAGTGCCGACATTATTGCCAACATGTCGACGGATTTGCTGTTCGGTTACATGGGCGTGCAGCTAGACGCCAAGAAGGCGGATGGCAAGACGCTTGCGATCAACTGGATATTCCCGGACATCAACGAGAAGCACGCGCTCTTCCTCGAGAACTCTGTGCTCAATGACTGGCCCGATTACACCGACTCCAAAGCCGATGTCACTGTAACCGTTGAACGAGCTACCTTGACCAAGGTCCTGACCAAGCAATTGTCGTTCGAGGACGCGGTCAAGACCGGGCTGGTCAAGTTCACCGGTAACCCGGCGAAGTTCGTGGAGTTCATGAGCTACCTCGTCGATCTGAACCAGTATTTCTGGTTCAACATCGTGACGCCGTAGCAAGCAACAGTACGGTTGGGAAAACGTATTGTACCCCAGCCCAAAGCGGTCCGGTTTGTTCGTGACCTTGATCGGGCTGAAGGGAATCAAAAAAAGTCCGCGGGAGGAGTGCTTGGATGAATTTGTCCGGAAACTCCATGGACGGTGCCGCACTTCGCGTCAGGAAGGTGTTTGCATCGCAGCGCGCGGCTTTCGAGGCTGATCCCTACCCGTTGGCCGACCGGCGCCGAGAGAAAATCAAGGCGCTCAAACGGCAGATCAGCCGTTATCAGGATGTGCTGGCCGACGCCATGAGCAAGGATTTCGGCTTTCGAGCACCGACTGAGTCGAAAATGCTCGACTTGCTCGGATCAATGCTTGAGGCCAACCACGCCATAGCTCATCTCAAGCGCTGGATGAAGCCGAGCAGGCGTGCGACCGAGTTGCTGTTTCTCACCAACAGTCTGTCGGTAACCTACCAGCCGAAAGGCGTTGTCGGCGTCATCGTGCCCTGGAATTTTCCGATTTATCTCGCTGTCGGTCCCCTCATCGCGGCTCTGGCGGCAGGCAATCGAGTGATGATCAAGATGTCGGAGATCACGCCGGCCACCAACGCTGCGTTGACGCGCTTGCTTGGCGAAATCTTCCAAGAGGATGAAGTAGCGGTGACGGGAGAAGAACTGACTGACCCTAACGTTTTCACTTCGCTGCCCTTCGATCACATTGTTTTCACGGGCTCGCCCAACGTCGGCAAGATTGTCATGCGAACCGCTTCGGAAAATCTGACGCCAGTAACGTTGGAACTGGGTGGAAAATCGCCAGCCATTGTTATGCGCGACTATCCACTGGCCGATGCAGCCAAGCGGATCACCCACGGCAAGACGACCAATTGCGGACAGATTTGTGTTTCACCCGACTATGCGCTGGTACCGCGCGAGAGCGTCGGCGATTTCGTCACCGCAGTAAAATCATGCTTCCTCAAGATGTTTGGTTCCGATGTCAGTGACAGTCCCGACTATTCCTGGATCGTGAACGACCGTCACTGCGCCCGCGTCAGCGGGTTGTTGGCGGACGCTCGCGAAAAGGGCGCCACGGTTGTGCCCTGCGCAGACTATGATGTCAGCCGCAACAGTCGGCAGATGCCGCTTCACATCGTCACCGATTGCACTTCTGAAATGCGGATCATGAACGAGGAACTCTTCGGTCCGATTCTGCCGGTGGTACCCTACGACAGTTTGGAGGACGCTATCCGGTTCGTGAATGCCGGCGACCGCCCGCTTGCAATGTATTGCTTCAGCCATGACGCCGCCGAACGCCAATCGCTGCTGCGCCGTACCCACGCGGGCGGCGTGACTGTCAACGACTGGGGATGGCATGTCGTAAACCATGACGCGCCCTTTGGTGGCGTAGGCAATTCCGGCATGGGTACTTATCACGGGGTGGAAGGCTTCCGCGAACTGTCGCACGCCAAGACCGTGTTCAAGCGTCACCGTTTCTTTCCCATCAGCCTTTTCTATCCTCCCTACGGCAATCTTGCTCAGCAGTTGTCGCTAAGGATGTTCCTTGGAACGGGTGATCGCTCGCTGAAATAAAGACCCATCACCCGACCTATCGAGGGTTTCCCATGAGCGATCGAGAATTCGACTATATCGTGGTCGGTGCAGGCTCCGCCGGGTGCGTGGTGGCGTCTCGTCTGACAGAAGACCCGAAGGTCACCGTCTGTCTGCTGGAAGCCGGCGGGCGGGACAAGAGCGTTCTGATTCATGCGCCGGCGGGCGTCGTCGCGATGGTGCCGACCAAAATCAATAACTATGCGTACCAAACGGTGCCGCAGCCCGGCCTGAATGGCCGCCGCGGATATCAACCGCGCGGCAAGACCCTTGGTGGCTCGAGCTCGATCAATGCGATGCTTTATGTGCGAGGAAACAAGTGGGATTACGACCACTGGGCCTCGCTGGGTAATCCTGGCTGGTCCTACGATGACGTGTTGCCGCTGTTTAAGCGCGCTGAAAACAACGAACAGTTCAAGGATGGATTCCACGGGCAGGGCGGCCCATTGAACGTTACCTATCCGCGTCACGAGAGCCCGTGCACCAAACTGTTCCTCGAGGCCGCGGCCCTGCATCAGATTCGGCTAAATCCCGATTACAATGGAGCCGAACAAGAGGGTGCCTTCGAATACCAGGTCACCCACAAGAACGGCGAACGCTGCAGCGCAGCCAAAGCGTACCTCACCCCCAACCTGTCGCGCAAAAATCTCGAGATTCTGATCCATGCCGTCTCGGCAAAGGTAGTGATCGAAAATCGTCGTGCATGCGGCGTGTCTTACTACCAAGGGGACGAGTTGAAGGAAGTGCGAGCTCGACGAGAAGTGATCTTGGCGGGCGGCGCTTTTGGTTCACCGCAGCTTCTGCAACTTTCCGGCATTGGCGCTGGCGAGGATCTGAAAAAGCTTGGCATTCCGGTCGTGAATGAACTTCCGGGCGTCGGAAAAAATCTCCAGGATCACATCGACTATGTTCAATCGTGGCGCGTGCCCAGCAACACCGAAACGGTTGGCGCGTCGCTCCGAGGGGCTGCAAAGATCACAAGCGCGATGTTCGAATGGAGGAACAAACGTTCCGGCCTCATCACCACCACCTATGCCACTGCCGGTGCGTTTTTTCGGTCATCGCCGGATGTCTTGGTGCCCGATCTGCAATTGGTGTTCGTAATCGCCCTCGTCGACGATCATGCACGCAAGCTCCACATGGGTCATGGCATCTCATGCCATGTCGAAGTGTTGCGACCCTATAGCCGAGGGACTGTGAGGCTGAACAGCAACGATCCGCGCGATACGCCTATAATCGATCCGCAATTCTTGTCCGACGAGCGCGATATGAAGCTATTACTCAAGGGAGCGCAAGTTCAGCAGCGCATCATGGAATCCAAACCGTTCGATTCGATGCGCGGCAAGATGCTGTACCCGACGCGAATCGACGATCCCGCCGGTATGGAAAGGGATATTCGTAACCGTGCTGATACTCAGTACCACCCGGTCGGAACCTGCAAGATGGGCCCACAGAGCGATCCGATGGCGGTGGTCGATGCCCGTCTGCGGGTCAAGGGCATCGACTGTCTGCGAGTAGCGGATGCCTCGATCATGCCTACGGTGGTAGGGGGTAATACCAATGCGCCGGCGATCATGATCGGGGAACGAGCCGCCGACATGATTCGCGAGGATGCCTAAAGCCCCACGAGCTTCCTCGGAAATCGATGGCTGGCATTTTCAGTGATGGGGTCGATATCGATCGACGACCAAGTGTTTCATGAAAGGGTTTCGAAATGACGCACAGACCATGGCTTGCAACATACCGTGAATGCGGCATCCCCGCTGAAATTAATCCGAATGCGCACCGCTCAGTCGTTCATATGCTCGAACTGGCGATGAAGAACTACGCAGATAAGCCTGCATTCAGATCCTTCGGACAGACTTTGACCTACGCCGACGTCGATCGGCAGTCGCGCAATTTTGCGGCCTATCTGCAGAAAAAGCTCGGTGTGAAGAAGGGCGATCGCATCGCGGTGATGATGCCCAACCTGCTTGCATTTCCGATAGCCTTCCTGGGCATCATTCGGGCTGGCGCCGCACAGGTCAATGTCAATCCGCTGTATACGCCGCGTGAACTTGAACACCAGCTCAAGGACGCAGGCGTCAAGGTTATGGTCGTGTTCGCCGGGTCCTCGGCGACGGTAGCGGAGGTTATGGCCTCAACCCCGCTTGAGACGGTCATCACGGTCGGGCCTGGAGATGGCAGCGCGGCCAAGCTTCCCAGCCCGCCGGTGGATGCGCGGTCTGAGTGCCGCCACTTGCATTTGCCGACGCTCTTGCTGAGGGCGCCAAGCTCGCCTTTGATCCGGTGGATCTAAACGGCGACGATCTCTTGTTCCTGCAATATACGGGTGGAACGACGGGGCTCTCCAAGGGCGCCGTCGCTGTCGCATCGCAATCTGGTTGCCAATACCGAGCAGTTCAAGGCCGCAATGGGTAGCGCCCCGCCTTCTGTTGATGACGTGATCGTCACTGCGATTCCGCTCTATCACATCTTCGCGCTGATGGTGAATTTCATCACCTATTTTTCGGTCGGCGCGGACAATTGGCTGGTCGCCAACCCGCGCGACATGGATGGTTTTATTCAAACGTTGAACCAAGCCAAACCTACCGTATTCATGGGCGTAAACACGCTGTATGCGGGGTTGGTCGCGCGCCCAAAAATCACAGAGGTGGACTTTTCTAATCTCCGCTTGTCAGGCGGCGGCGGTGCCGCAGTGATTGCCGCTACATCTGCAAAGTGGCGGGAGATCACAGGTCAAATCATCCGTGAGGGCTATGGCCTCTCGGAAACCAGCCCCGTGCTGTCATTCAATCCGATGTACCTGACGGAATTCTCTGGGACCACGGGCATTACCGATGCCCTCAACGGATATCAAGCTTTTGGATGATGACGGCCGTGAGGTCGAAATCGGCGAGGCGGGCGAAATCTGCGCCAAGGGGCCGCAGGTCATGAGCGGGTATTGGGAAAAGCCGGAAGCTAATGCCGCGGCGTTCACCACCGATGGTTACTTCCGCACCGGCGATGTCGGAGTATTGGACGACAAGGGCTTTCTGAAGATCGTCGACCGAAAGAAGGACATGATCATCGTCTCCGGCTTCAACGTCTACCCCAATGAAGTGGAAGCCGTCGCGACCGCTTGCCCGGGCGTTATGGAATGCGCCTGCATCGGCGTGCCCGACGACAAGACCGGTGAAGCGGTCAAACTGTTTGTTGTCAAGGCGCCGAACGCCTACGCTGACCACATGAGGATCTGATCGCACTTGCCGTAAGGAGATGACTGCGTACAAGACGCCAAAGGTTGTTCAGTTCATCGATGCGCTGCCGATTCCAAGTCGGCAAAATTCTGCGGCGCGAATTGCGTGACCAGGCTTTTCCTCAAGAAACCAGATCTCGTTCCGTAAAAATAACTCGGCGAGGCGAGACCTTCGATCAGACAATAACTGCGCAAAGAAATAAGGCCACAATAGCTGTTTGACCTTCTTGGGGGTCGAATTTCAGGGGGCGAAACACGCTGATCAACTTTATCCGCTGGCTGGCTGGAACGACCAATCAGCAGAGCTTGGTGTCTCCGATTGGGTGGCCATCGACCAGGCACGCATCGATACGTTTGCGTCCTGCACAGGCGATCGTCAGTGGATTCATGTCGATGTTGAGCGCGCGAAGCGGGAGAGCCCTTTTCGTGGCCCGGTCGCGCACGGCTACCTGACGCTTGCTATGGTCGCGCCCCTTGCCATGCAGATCGGTGTCATCCCCAGAGATGCCGCGGCCGGCCTGAATTACGGGATCGACAAGGTTCGCTTCCTTGCACCGGTCGCCTGCGGGCGCCCGCGTGCGGCTGCGCGTCGTTCTTGCCGGCGTTGAGCGCAGGGACGGCGGACAGGTGATCATGAAGACGCAGAACACGCTGGAAGTGGAGGGATTGCAGAAGCCCGCCCTGATTGCCGAAACTCTCGCGCTTCTAATTACCGTGGACGGAGTACAAAAGTCATGAATACCGAGAATCGCGTCCAGATGCCGTCGTCCGACGGCATATCCGGAGCAAGCTTCGAAATACATTGGCGCTCAACCCGCTTGTCGGCCTCCGTGGCCAGGATTTCGTCGACAGCGCAGACGTCCTCCTTAAAGCGGTCGTCAACCAGCCGAAGGTCGCGGCTGAGCAATGGTTGTTATTCCTGGGCGAACTGGGGGCCATCGTCGGCGGCAAGTCCGAGCGCGCGCCGAAGGCGGGCGACCGGCGGTTTTCCGATCCGACATGGAAGGAGAGCGGACTGCACAGCGGGTTGCTCAAGGCATATCTTGCCTGGGGCGAGGCGCTCAACGGGTTCGTCGACAAGACGAGCCTCAGCCCAATCGACAAGGCGCGAGCGCGTTTAATCACGGAAATTCTGGTCGATGCCGTCGCTCCGACCAATTCAATCTTCAGCAATCCGGCGGCTGTGCGCAAGTTCGTCGATACCGGCGGCCAAAGCCTGTGGCACGGACTGAAGAACTATTTCGAGGATTTGACCAGGAACGGCGGGATGCCATCCATGGTGGACACGAGCGCCTTCAAGGTCGGCGAGAATCTCGCGACGACACCTGGCGCGGTCATCTTCCGTAACGAACTCCTTGAGCTGATCCAGTATGCGCCAACGACGGCGAAGGTCTGGAAGCGACCGTTGGTTGTCACGCCGCCACAGATCAACAAATACTATGCGCTCGATCTCTCGGCGGACAAAAGCATGGTCCGCTTCTGCTGCTCGAAGAGCAGAATCAGACGTTCGCCGTGAGCTGGCGCAATCCGACCGCGGCCCACCGTGAGTGGGGCCTGGACACTTATGTGGCCGCGCTTGATGAAGCCGTTGACGCCGCGCGCGAAGTTGCGAGTAGACGACATCTCGATGATGGGATCTTGCTTCGGGGGGTATCACGTCGACGGCCTACTTCGCAACGCTCGGCAGCGCAACGAAAAAGATTAGGAACATGGTATTGGCAGTGTGTCTGCTCGATCCTAATTCCGCTGACGACAGCGCCTTCGGTTGTCTGATCACGCCGGAGACGATGCGCGGCCAAGGAGGCCTCCCGTCTGCGCGGCATCGTCGATGGCCAGGATCTGGCGCGGATGTTTGCCTGGATGCGGCCCAACGACCTGATCTGGAACTATTGGGTGAACAACTATCTGCTCGGCAACCAGCCGCCGGCATTCGATATTCTCTACTGGAATGCCGATACGACCCGGCTTCCGGCTCGCCTGCACGGCGGACTACCTCGACCTCTATTTCCCGAATCCGTTCGTCAATTCCCGCAAGCTAACGCTGAACGAAAAGACCATCGACATGAGCAAGGTCAAGGCCGACAGCTATGTCGTTGCGGGGGTGACTGATCACATCACGCCGTGGAAGGGCGTTTACAAGACGGCTCAGATCATGGGCGAAGGCACTACTTTCGTGCTGTCGAACAGCGGGCACCTTCAGAGCCTCCTCAACCCGCCGACCAACCCGAAAGCGTCATTTGCGATCGGACCGGTCGATCCGGGGGGGCCGGATGCGTTCCTCACCGCGGCCGAGAAACGCAAAGGAAGCTGGTGGCTCGATTGGCGCGATTGGCTCCACGCGCGCTCCGGGGAAGAAATCGCAGCGCCTACGTCACTCGGCAGCGCACGCCATCCAGTTATCGCTTCAGCCCCAGGGACTTACGTCTTTGACTGATAGCCCCACCAGTGGAGATCGCGCGAATGGGGGATCAACCGGTCCCCAAGGAGTTGCGGGAGCCGCGAAGCCAGGCGACATCGAGGTGCATCGAAATCTTGCTCGGCGGGCAATCGCTTCAGGTCGCGATCGGCGTGGTCCCGGCGATCAGCCCCGCTGCTGTTGTTCAATGGAATTGGCGCCAACTGGGAGCTGGCAAAACCCTTCCTTGAAGCACTCACACATACGACGGGGATCATCTTCGACGTGCCCGGGGTCGGTAGCTATCCCCCGCCGTCGCTTCCATACCGGCCATCGACGCTGGCGCGGCTTGCCGCCGATCTGGTTGCCAAGCTCGGCTACAGCGAGATCGATGTGGCCGGCGTCTCCTGGGGTGGCGGCGTCGCCCAGCAATTAGCGCATCAATATCCGAGATTGTGCCGGCGGCTGGTGCTGGCTGCGACCTCGCCGGGCGCCATCATGGTGCCCGCGGCTCCTTCAGTGCTGTGGAAAATGGCGACGCCGCGGCGGTATACGGACAAGGACTACATGAAGACTCTGCCAGATCTACGGCGGCAATTTTCACGAAGTCCTCATTGATCGGTGCCCACGCGAGCGCGATGCGGGTGCACACAATGTCGGGTATCTTTATCAGCTTCTTGCCATGACCGGATGGACGAGTTTGCCGTGGCTTTGGTCGCTGCCGCAACCGACGCTGATCCTGATGGGAAGTGATGACCCGCTGGTTCCTTCGATCAACGGCCGCATCCTGGCGCTTCTTATTCCGAACGCTCAGCTTCGGATGATTGATGACGGACACCTCTTCATGGTGACGCGGCCGGCGGAAACCGCGGCTATCATCGAGGAATTTCTGGCCGGCGAAGGCGCCAGTCTCAAGCCGCAATCCGGTCTGCTATCGCGAGCGGTCAGTCAAGCCAGGCGTCTGTTTCCAATATAGGACCGCCCGCATCACTGAACTCAAGTCCAGCAAAACCAAAGGGAGATTTCATCGGCAGGAACACCATCTCTTACATCGAAATGCTGAGGAAGTTCGGCAGTGATCTCGGCTTGCCGAAGCTGGACGTCGAAAAGCTGATCGAGGCCCAGAAGAAGAACATCGACGCCCTCGGCCGGAGCGCCGGGTGGCGGCGCAAGGCGCTCAATCGGTGGCGGAGAAGCAACGTGAGGTGCTCGAAGCGGGGTTACGGGAAGCAGCGAACCTGGCCCGTGGCTACCAGCCACTCGGCGAGATTCAGGATAACCTCGCTGTGCAGACCGAATTTGCAAGGAAAGTCTTCGAGATTGCAGTCAAGGGAGCGCAGGAGAGCGCGACAACCGCAAAGCAATCGACCAGCGAGGCGGCGAAGAATCGTCCAGGATCGCCTGAAGGAAAGCTTTGAAGAGATCCGCGCAAGCATCAGCCGGAACAAGTCCGCCTGACGTCGCAACGTTCTAGCGATCGCCGATAGAGGCCTCGGCGCAGAGGTTCATGCGTGACTGCGCCGAGCCGCCGACAAGGAGGCCGAGCGGGAGGAACACATGGCAAGCCCACAGATGGCGTCGGCCAACAAGCCGCACCGCCCCCGGTTGATGGCCACTTCTATAAGATCGCGAACTCAATGACCGGGAACGCGCGGTGATCAATCGTGTGCGCGAATGCGGCTCAACGCCATCCACGAACTCTCAAGGTGACGGACCGCGTCTATCAGGCCCGACCGCAAGGAGATGACTGCCTACAAGGCGCCAAAGATTGTTCAGTTCACCGACGCTTTACCCAAATCCAACGTCGGAAAAATTATCGCCGCAGGACTCCGCGATCAGTAGGCTGGCGCATGCTGTCGCCGCTGTCAATCGTAACCACGCCGTTCCAGTGCCGTGCGCTGCGGCGAGGCGGGGGAGGGGTGGCCATCGGCGAGAGCAATCGCCTTGATGGTGAAGAGACGAGCGGGCCGGGCATGTCGGCACTCCGGAAATGGGCATTGTTATGGCTTTGAAACAAAAAGGGATTTCGGTTGATGCGACGGCAAGGGCTAAAAGCTGCTACCGAAGCTGTTGCAGTAAAGTAGAGTTGTACTTGGATGAAGACTGCGAGGTTAACTCGCCGTGTTTTTCGACCTAAAGGGGGCTGCGCCATGAAA